>NZ_JACHMU010000001.1:1200000-2400000 GCF_014205075.1 Microbacterium ginsengiterrae
GCATGGCTACCAATTCGTCCAAGGATGCATCGACTGATTCGGCATCCGCTGGACGAAGTGCTCCCACGCTCGACGATGTCGGCTACCGCATCCTCGCCGCGCTGCGTGAGAACGGGCGTCTCTCCATGGCGGCGCTGGCCGAGCGCGTCGGCATCTCGCGCGCCGGGGCGTACTCCCGCGTGGAGGCCCTGGTGTCGAGTGGCGTGATCACCGGGTTCAGCGCATCCGTCGACCCCGCGCGAGCCGGTCTCTCCATCGGGGCGCATGTGTTCGTCACCGTGCACCCGCAGTCCTGGCCGTCGTTCCGCGAGCGCGTCATCGAGATGCCAGAGGTCGAGTACTGCGCCGTCACGACGGGCGAGCACGACGCGATGCTCATGATCCGCGCGACCGACGTCGGCGGGGTGCACCACTTCTCGACGGGGGTGATCGCGCAACTGCCCGAGGTGCGCACCGTGGTCAGCGTCGTGATCCTCGACGAGGTCGTCCGCCGACCCTTCATCCTGCCGACGGACGTGCCCCATCGTGCACCGGCGGATGCCATCGGCATGACCCGCTGGACGCCGGCGCCGGGTGCACGGGAGCCGCTTCCTCCTCGGTGACTCACCGGGGAGGAAGCGCGAAGATCAGTCGACGACCTCCACGCACACGCTGAGCTGCGGAGCCCCGTGCATCTCGTAGTGCTCCACGAGGCGGAGACCGTTCTCGTCCTGCTCGATCTCGCTGTCCCCGGATCCCGTGACGACGGCGCCGCCGTCGGCGAGGACGTGCACGAAGTGGATGCTGATGGTGTCACCGCTGCGCGTGCCGATGAACCGGCCGAAGGTCACGGTGTCGCCGGAGTAGTCGCCCCACACGGCGCCGTCCTGCTCGAAGTAGTGGAAGACGCTCGGGGCGTCGGGGTCGACGACCGAGGTCGTGGAGGAGGTCATCCGGAAGGTACGTCCGTCCAACGACGGCAGCGCGGTCTGCGAGTTCACACGTCCGATTATGGCAACGTGGAGGAGTGACGACGCCCACCCCCGGAACGCTGCCGCCCTCTTTCGACGCGAGTGCCCTCACGGATCCGGTGGATCCGCGCGCCGTCCGCGCGTTCGCGCAGGAGCTCACCGCTGGTCGGAAGACCTCGGCCAGCACGGTGCTCGCGTGGATCATCGGCGGGTTCGCCCTCGTGATCGCCGTGTCGTTCTTCGGCCCGCTTCTGGTGACGGCGCTCTCTCATGCGCCGACCCCGGTGACACTGCTCGTGCTCGGCGGCATCCTGGCCCTGGTGGCACTCATCGCATTCCTCATCGTCACCGGCGTGCGCCGCGCGAAGGAGAGGCGCTATCGACTGAGCAGGTTCGCCGCCGCGAACCACATGGACTATCTCGACCGGGTCGAGAATCCGCCCCTCCCCGGGATGATCTTCCGGATCGGCAACTCGCGTCTGTCCACGGACCTGGTCCGCGGGAGCAGCCCGCGCTTCGTCGAATTCGGCAACTACCAGTACACCGTGAAGACCGGGAAGAACTCGACCACGTACCGGTGGGGCTACGTCGCGATCCGGCTCGACGTCCCGCTCCCTCACATCGTTCTGGACGCGAAGGGGAACAACTCGGTGTTCGGGTCGAACCTGCCGACGTCGTTCCGCAAGGATCAGCAGTTGTCGCTGGAGGGTGACTTCGACCGCCACTTCACGCTGTACTGCCCCGATGGCTACGAGCAGGACGCCCTGTACCTGTTCACGCCGGACATCATGGCGCGCTTCATCGACAACGCCGCCGAGCTCGACGTGGAGATCGTGGACGACTGGCTGCTGCTCTACACCCGCCGGCCGGTCTCCTCCCTGGACCCCGCCACCTGGGCGTGGCTGTTCGGCGTCGTGGGCGCACTCATCACCAAGCTCGACCAGTGGGCCAGGTGGCGGGATGACCGACTCGCGGGGGTGTCGTCCGCCCGGAGCCTCGGTCACCCCGTGCCCGGCTCGCACGACCTTCCCTTCGCGGCCCCGGCGGGCATGCTCACTCCTCCTCCCGGCGTCGCCAGGCAGGGAAGGCGGCTGAAGCGCAACGGCTCATGGGTCGCGGTCGTGATCACCGTGGTGATCTTGATACTGCTCGTGTGGGAGCGGTGGAACTGAACTCGGTGTGCGGCAGAGCTCAGCTGACCCGCGCCCACCCCTGCGTGAGTTCGTCGAGCAAACTCGTCAGCGCGGTCTTCGCATCCGCTCGACGCATCGCGGCGCCGATCCGCTCGGCGTTCCCGCGGTAGCGGCCGTCCCGGAGGACCTCCTCGACCGCGCGCCGCACGCGCTCGGGCGGAACGGTCGTCGCCCGGAGATTGATCCCGGCCCCCGACCACCCGACCCGCGCCGACACTTCGACCTTGTCCTCCGTCTGTCCTGCGACCACGATCGGCACTCCGTGCGCGAGTGCCTGCTGCACTCCTCCGTAGCCGCCGTTGGTGACGAGCACGTCGGTGAGCGGCAGCAGCCGGTCGTAGGGCAGGTATGGACTGACTCGCACGTTGGCGGGCAGGTCGGCCGGCAACGAGTCCACGGGACGTCCGCCCGTCGAGACGACCAGCAGCACGTCGGACCCGGCGAGCGCAGCGATGGTCGGTTCGACCAGTTGCGAGACGTCCGCGTTCGCGATGGTCCCCTGTGTGACATGGACGACCGGACGCGAGCCGTCCAGATCCGACCACCACTCCGGAAGAGCCGGATCGCTCGCCGCGGGCGTGAGGGGCCCGGCGAATCGCACGCTCGCCGGGAGGTCCGAACGCGGATACTCGAACTCCGGAACAGTGAACTGCACATACGCGTCGGCGAGACCCGCCCAGTCCAGCACGAACCCGCCGAGGGCCCGCCCCGTCGTGCGCCGCGCGAGCGCGTCGGCCTCCTTCTGGACGCTCCCGAAGATCACCCGTTCGGCGACCGTGCGCAGGACCGCGTTGCGCAGCCGCCCCACCGGTCCGGACAGCGGCGTGACACCGAGGCCGAACGGTGCGGTGTCGCGACTGCGCGCCCCCAGCGGGAAGATCCCCAGCACCACGATCGGCGGCCGCTCGTTCGTCGGCACGCGCTGCAGCAGAGCGCATCCGACGAACAGCGGCTCCGACAGGATGGCGTCGATATGACGGTCGGCGAGCTCCGCACGAACGGCCTCGAGCTGCGCGGCACCAGGCCGGATGAAGAGATTGCTCATGTCGAAGCGGAGGGCGGCGGGGCCGGTGAGGCCGGCCCGGTCCGGGAACGCGGCATCCGCATGGTCGAGATCGACGTCCGCGTCCGCCGGGAGCGGCACGAACTGCGCCCCCGACGCCTCGACGCGCTCCGCATACCGAGGACTGGTCAGGAAGCGCACCTCGTCGCCGCGGTCGACGAGGTGCCGAGCGATCTGCAGGAGGGGCAGGACGTGTCCGTGCGCCGGGGTGCAGGTGATGACGTAAGTGGACATGGACGCCGCTTTCCGTAGAGTTGGATGTACTCGTGAAGTATTCATCACCCCGTAAGGAAAGTCAATGAGTTCTGTCTCGACCCGCACCTATCGTTCCGAACTCCGCGCACAGCAGGCTCAGGGCACGCGTCGACGGATCATCGAGGCATCCGCCGCGCTGTTCGCGACGAAGGGGTACCAGGCGACGACGATCGCCGCGATCGCTCGCAGCGCCGGGGTCTCCGCCGAGACCGTGAAGGCGGCGGCGTCCAAGGCCGAGCTGCTCATCTCCGCCTTCGAAGTGACGTTCTCGGGGTCCGAGGGCGCCGCGTCCCTCACGGAGACCGAGGTCATCGCCGGCGTTCTCGACCTGCCGGACGATACGTTCCTCGACACGGTGTTGACCCAGGTCGCCGCGGCCAATGCGCGCGCGCACGCACTGTGGACCGTGCTCCTCGGTGCGGCGCTGTCGGATGCCGTCGTCGACGACGCTCTCCAGGGGATGCTGCAGCGGCGCGCGGCGGACCTCACCCAGCTCGTGACCGTACTGGTCGACCGCGGCATCGCCGCGCCGACCGCCGACGTGGAGGGGCGCGCCGCGGTGCTGTCCTTCCTGCTCTCACCCGAGGCGTACCAGCAATTGGTCGCGCAGTCCGGATGGTCCCCCGCGCGCTACGGACGCTGGCTGCGGGACGCCGTCGCCGAGGAGCTCGGCAAGGGGTGAGGCCGACGAAGCGCCGTCTCAGCCCCGGGCGGCCCACCAGTCGCGCAGGCGCTGCTCGGCGACATCGGGGCCGAGCACACCCTCGTCGAGGCGCAGGTCGAGAAGGAATCGGTACGCCTCGCCGACCTCTCGACCGGGAGAGATGCCGAGTATCTCCTGGATCCGGTTTCCGTCGAGCTCCGGCCGCATGGCATCGAGCTCCTCCTGCTCACGGAGGTCGGCGATGCGCTTCTCGATGTCGTCGTACGCCGACGCGAGACGCTGGGCCTTGCGACGGTTGCGCGTGGTGACATCGGCGCGGGTGAGGATGTGCAGGCGCTCGAGCAGATCGCCGGCGTCGCGGACGTACCGGCGGACGGCGGCGTCGGTCCACGTCCCCTCCGCGTAGCCGAAGAAGCGCAGATGGAGCTCGATCAGCGTGGTCACGGCATCCGTCGTCTCACCGTCGAAGCGCAGCGCCTGCAGGCGCTTGCGCGCCATGCGCGACCCGACCACGTCGTGGTGATGGAACGTCACCGCGCCACCTGGTTCGAGCTTGCGGGTGCGCGGCTTGCCGATGTCATGCAGCAGCGCGGCGATGCGCAGCGGCACATCGGGAGCCTCGCCGGGGTGCCGGGAGTGCTCGAGCTCGATCGCCTGCCGCAGCACGGTGAGCGAGTGCTCGTAGACGTCCTTGTGGTGGTGGTGCTCGTCCACCTCCAGGCGGAGGGCGCTCACCTCCGGCAGGAACTCCTCGACGAGCCCGGTGTCGACGAGGACACGGATGCCGCGCACGGGGTCGTCCGTCTGCATGAGGCGCACGAGCTCACCCTGGATCCGCTCTGGGCTGACGATCTCGACGGTCTCACGCAGCCGCGTGATGGCGTCGCGCGTGTCCTCCGAGATCTCGAAACCCAGCTGCGCACTGAAGCGCGCCGCGCGGAGCATCCGCAGCGGGTCGTCGCCGAAGCTGACGCCGGGGTCGGTCGGAGTGCGCAGGATCCCGGCGACGAGATCCTCGACGCCGCCGGTCGGGTCCACGAGCTTGATCTCCGGCACCTGCAGCGCCATGGCGTTCACCCGGAAGTCGCGGCGGACGAGGTCGCCGTCGATCGTGTCGCCGAACTCGACGGTGGGCTTGCGGGTGACGCCGTCGTAGCTGTCGGCGCGGTAGGTCGTGATCTCGACCTGCTCGCCGCGGACGCGTGCGCCGATGGTCCCGAACGCCCGGCCGATGTCCCACTGGGCGGAGGAGATCGGCGTGACGATGCGCAGGATCTCATCGGGCGACGCGTTGGTCGTGAAGTCGAGGTCGTTCACCTCGCGGCCCAGCAGCGCGTCGCGCACCGGTCCGCCGACGACGGCGAGTTCGAATCCGGCGTCAGCGAACGCCTCCGCGACCGCCGAGACGACCGATCCCTCAGCGAGCGCGCGCAGTCGTGCGAGCCCTTCGGCCATGTTCAGCATGGGTTCCAGCGTACCGGGCGGCGTCGCCGCTCTCTGTGGGAAGAGCCTCGGCGTCGGCGGCGTGTGCCGGACCGCAACCGGCAACCCCGCGTTTACCGGGGCGTCTCCGAAGCGACCACCGGCGGCCACCTGGCTCCGGTCTGGTGGTCGTGGTCCGTGCAGCCGCACGCACCCCCACCATCCGAAGGACACTCATGACAACCCAGTCCCCCGCCCTCAGACGGCGGCGTGCCGGACTCGCGTCCGCTGCGCTGCTGGCCGTCCTCGGCGGCTCGATGGCCGCGCCGGCCGTGGCCGCTCCGCCCGCACCGGAGGTGCCCGTCGAGCCGCTCATCACGACCACGTCGACCTGGCACTACTTGGACGACGGGAGCGACCCGTCCCCTGCCCCCGCCGGCATCCGCGACTGGACCGCGCCGGAGTTCGACGACTCGGCGTGGCCGAGCGCACCAGGCAGCTTCGGCGCGAAGAACGGCCGTCTCGACAGGGTCGGCCCGCACACGCCCACGACCCTGCTGAATCATTACCTGGACGGTGTGAGCGCTCCGACCGTTCCGACCTACTTCTTCCGCACGAGCTTCGATCTCGCCGAGGGCGTGGCCGATCAGGTCGCGTCGCTGCGCAGCACCATCACATACGACGACGCGATCGTCGTCTGGGTGAACGGAGTCAAGGTCGCCAGCTACGTCGACGGTCGCATCTCCGAGACGACGAATGTCGAGTACGCCGGTGACAGCAACGGGGATCCGGTCAGCAGCACGTTCTCGGCCGATGCGGATGTCCTGCGCGACGGCCGCAACACCGTCGCGGTCGCGCTCCACCAGGACCGTGACAACAGCTCGGACATCTACTTCGACATGTCCTCGCTCGCCCTCATCCCGGCATCCGAACCAGGGCAGCCGGTGGTCGCGCCCCCGACCCGGATCGTGCTGACGCCCACCGAGACGCCGTCGACCTCGCAGTCGTTCTCCTGGCTGGCGGGTGACGCCTCGCACACGACGGGACAGGTGCAGATCGTCCCGTCGTCCGGTGGCGAGACGCGCACGGTGGACGCGTATTCGGCCGGCGTGGCCGGGAGCAACCCGAACCAGCACTTCTCGGCGACGGTCGACGCGCTCGCGCCGGCGACCGAATACGACTATCGCGTCGGGCTGGAGGGCAGTTGGAGCGACTGGTTCACGTTCCGCACCGAGGATCCGAACGCGACCGACTTCCAGTTCGTCTACTACGGCGACGCGCAGATCGGACTCGACTCGACGTGGCCGAGCGTGGTGGCCCAGGCCGAGGCCACCGCCCCGCGATCCATCGGCTCTGTGCATGCAGGCGATCTCATCAACACCTCCGGGAACGACACCGAGTGGATGAACTGGTTCCTCGGCATGCAGGGCTCCGCGGTCAGCACGAATGTGATGGCGGCGCCGGGCAACCACGAGTACTCCGGTGACAAGACGCTCTCCACGTGGAAGGCGAACTTCGAGTACCCGCGCAACAACCCCTCGGTGGAGTCGATCGGCGAGCTCGCCGACCTCGCGAAGGGAGAGTCGGACGTCGCTCGCCAATACGCCGCGTACTTCGCGCACTGGGCCGAGTTCGCCACCGAGACCGTCTACTACACGGACTACCAGGACGTGCGGTTCATCACGCTCAACGCGACCCGCGACACCACGTTCCTCACCCCGAACGGTCTGCCGGGCTGCTCCGGCGACGAATGCCCCTCAGCGCGGGTCGCCGAGCTGTGGACGAAGTTCCAGGCGGCGTGGCTCGACGGCGTACTCGAGAACAGCCCGTCGAAGTGGAACGTCGTCACCTTCCACCAGCCGGTCTTCTCCACCTCGGCGGGCCGGGATGAACCGATCCTCCGCGCAGAGTGGGTCCCGGTGTTCCAGGACAACGACATCGACCTCGTGCTCATGGGACACGACCACACCTATGCGCGCGGCTACGTGGACACGGACGCCACCGAGACCGCCGGCATCACCACCGGGCCGGTCTACGTCGTGTCGAACTCCGGCGCCAAGCACTACGAGCTCGAGAGCGACGAGAAGAACGTCTGGACGAACAACGGCGCCACGCAGGTCATCCGCGGCGCGGGGGTGACGACGTACCAGGTCATCGACGTGTCCGAGGATCAGCTCGTCTACCGCTCCTACCTGGCGGAGAAGACGGCGGATGCGACGACCGAGCTTCCGGTCGGAGCGGTGTACGACGAGTTCACCGTCACGAAGGACGACGCCGGTCGCAAGTGGGTCACCGAGGCGGGGATCACGCCGCCCACCGACCCCGAGCCCGAGAGCCCCGGTGAGATCGCGCTCAGCGCACGCACGATCGCCGTGGGCGGCGAGCTCATGGTGTCCGGCTCGGGGTTCCCTGCGGGAGCGGAACTCGCCCTCGAGCTGCGTTCCACGCCGGTCTCGCTCGGCTCGGTCACCGTGGATGAGGACGGCGCGTTCGCGCAGGCGGTCACGATCCCTGCGGACACCGTGACCGGCGCGCACACGCTGGCGGTCATTCTGCCGGACGGTTCGGAGGTGACCGCAGAGATCACCGTGACCGCGGCGGACGAGAACGCCGGCCCGGGCCAGGGCGGCGGCGCCGACGGCGGGGCAGCGGACGGCGCAGGCTCCGGCGGTTCGGTCGCCGAGGGCGATCTCGCCATCACGGGCGCCGACAGCACCGCGCTCATCACCGGCGCCCTCGTGCTGCTGGCGCTCGGACTCGGCCTGTTCGCGATGCGTCGCCGACTGCGCACGCACGACTGAGCGCGCACGGCCGCCGTGCACACCGATGCCCCGCCGGATCCTCGGATTCGGCGGGGCATCGTGCTGTCGGTCAGTGACCGGTGATGTCGCGGAGGTCCCTGGCATGCCGGGTGTTGGACGAGACGAGGCTCGCGCTGAGGATGCCGCCTCCGATCACCGCGATGGCGACGATGATCCAGATCCCCATGTCCGGGTCCACGAGGCGGAGCACGTAGACCGCGAGGAGGGCGGCGACGATCACCAGCCCCTCGATGAGGGCGAACACCATGATGAAACGGCTCTGGCGCTGCCTGTGCCGTCGCTGCAACTCGTCCACGCGGGGGTCGTTCGAACTGGAGTTCAGCGAATAGCTCATCCCGGAAGGTTACTCACACCGACGGTCAGCCGGCCACGCGGGCGAGGCGACCGCGGACGAACCCGGCTCAGAGCGGGTAGCCCTCGACGGGTCCCTCCGTGTTCGGCTTCCACCCCAGCGCCGGCGCGACGTGCTCGGCGAAGGCCTGCAGCACGTGCAGGTTGTAGTCGACACCCAACTGGTTCGGGATCGTGAGCATGACGGTGTCGGCGGCCATGACCGCCGAGTCCTGCTTCAGCTGCGAGATCAGCACGTCCGGCTCGGCCGCATAGGTCTTGCCGAAGGTGGAGCGGAAGCCGTCGATCACGCCGATCTGGTCGCCGCTGTCCTCGCTCCGCAGACCGAAGTACGCCCGATCCATGTCGTTGACGAGGGGGAAGATGCTGCGACTGACGGACACGCGCGGCGTCCCGGTGTGGCCTGCCGCCTTGTACGCGGCGCGGTACTGATCGATCTGCTCACGCTGCAGCTCGTGGAACGGCACGCCGGGGGCCTCGGTGAGCAGAGTCGAGCTCATGAGGTTCAGGCCCTTGCGGCCGGTCTCCTCGGCCGTCGCCCGTGACCCGGAGCCCCACCAGATGTGGTCGCGCAGCGTCGCGGATCGGGGTTCGATCGCCAGGTAGCGCCCCTCGCCGACCTGTGCGGGGTCGCCCTGCACGACGCCCGCGCCGTCGATGGCCTCGAGGAAGAAGTCGAACTTGTCACGGGCGAGGTCGCCACCGCGCGGGTCCTGTGACCCGACGTAACCGAACGCCTCGTAGCCGCGCAGTGCCGTCTCGGGTGAACCGCGGCTGACACCGAGCGCGATGCGTCCTCGGGCGATGAGATCCAGCGAGGCCGCCTCCTCAGCGAACTGCAGCGGGTTCTCGTAGCGCATGTCGATGACCCCGGTGCCGACCTCGATGCGCTGCGTCTTGGCGGCCATCGCGGCCAGCAGCGGCATGGGCGATGCGGCCTGCGGCGCGAAGTGGTGCACCCGGACGTAGGCGCCGTTGACACCGATCTCGTCCGCGCCGACGGCGAGGTCGATCGTCTGGTGCAGCATGTCACCGGCGGTACGCGTGCCCGACCCGGGAACCGGCGCGTAGTGGCCGAACGAGAGGAATCCGAAAGCCTTCATGCTGTATTCGAACGAATGGATGCCGGTGGCTATTCCGCTGCGACGAGGATTCCGTCGCGCACGAGTTCACGGATGCGCGGCTCGAGCTCACCCCACAGCTCGTCCAACGGGACCTCGAACAGGTCGGCGAGCGCGCCGGCGATCTGCGCGACGGTGAGCTCTCCGTCGCAGGCGCCGACGAATCCGGCGAGCGCGGGGTCCACGGACACCGTCCGGCCGAACCCGCTGCCCTGCCGCAGCTCGATGACGCTGGGATCGTCGTTGCCCGGCATGTAGTGCCGCGCCTCGGTGACATCCGGCGCGGTGATGAGGGTCTGCGGGATGCCGCCGCGGAGCACGTCGTGTGCGGCCAACCCGTCGCGGAGGGCCCGGCCAGGGGCGGGCAGCGACTGCGACAGCCGCTCGAACCGCCGCATCGGGTCGCTCCCGGCATCCGGACGACGAAGCAGCACGTAACCGAAGCCGACAGCGGTGACGCCGCGCACGCCGAAGTCGTCCAGCCAGGCGCGCAGCATCCGCTCGAACGCCGGATCGCGAGGGGTCGTCCCGCCGTCCCTGATCCACAGTTCCGCGTATTCGAGCGGAGTGAGCTCCTCGCGCTCGATGACCCACGCGTCCAGCGCGGGGTCGATCCAGCCCTCGAGGCGGCGGAGGCCGGCGGTCACCGCGCCACCGGAACGACGCGACTCCCAGTTGCCGAGCAACTGTGCGATGCCGCCGGGGCGGAGATGCGCCGGTGCGTCGCGCACGAACTGCTCCACGAGCGCGTCGCCGACGAGGCCCCCGTCGCGGTACTCGTACGCCGTGACGCCGTCGACGCGAGGGGTGATGACGAACGGGGGGTTCGAGACGATGAGATCGAAGGCCTCACCGGCGACGGGTTCGAACATGCTGCCCTGCCGGAACGTGATGTTCCCCACACCGTTCAGCCGCGCGTTCAGCGCGGCGAAGGCGAGTGCCCTCGCGGAGACGTCGGTCGCCACGACCTCCCCCGCGTGGCGGGACACCAGCAGGGCCTGGATGCCGCACCCGGTGCCGAGATCGAGTGCCCGTCCCACCGACATCGGCACGACGAGTTCGGCGAGCGTCCGGGATGCCCCGCCCACACCGAGCACGTGATCCGCCGGCAGTGCGCTGCCGAGCGCCGTCTCGTCGAGGTCGCTGGCGATCCACCATTCCCCGACGCCGTCCGCGTCCACGAACGACTGCGGTCGCACGAGCACCTCGGGGCTGACGAGGTCCGCGTCCACACGCGCGAGTCCCAGAGCCTCGAGACCCTCGACACCGAGCCGAGGCAGGGCGCCGGCGACAGGGGCGACCGGCTGCGGCATCCCGAGCACGAACAGACGCCCCAGCGTCGCGAGGGGCCCGTCATCGCCCGCGATCGCGCGCAGCAGCGGCTCGCTCAGACCGCGTCCGAGGGCGTCGTCCGCTTCCTCACCCCACAGGCGCCGGAGGGGCTCGGAACGGAAGTCCACGGCATCCAGATCAGCGGCCAGCGCCGAGACGAGAGCGGGATCGGGCACAGGCGGAAGGGCGTCGGACACGGCCGTCACTCTACGCGCCTTCAGCGTTCCCAGAACGCACCCGCCTAGAATTGCCTGGTCAGAGCTCACGGGTGTCCCCATCGCCCGAGGAAGACCGGAGACGTTGATCAGCCCCCGAACCGGCACGCGCGCCCGCGCGCACCGCATCACCTGCGGTGCTCTCGCGTCGGCCCTCGCCCTCGGGTTCTTCGCCGGCGCTGACGTGTCGGCGGCTCCTCCAGCAGTCGCCGATGTGGCCGCCCCGGACGACGAGGGGGCGGCTCGGCTCACGCTCAGCGCCGGTCGCCACGGCGTCGTCAGCCCTGACAGCTCCATGATCGCCACGGTCACGATCGACAACGACAGCGGAGAACCCGTGCCCGCCGGACAGGTCACGGTCGAGATCAACAGGACCCCGCTCGCCGACGTCGACGCGCTCACCACCTGGCTGGACACCGGCGACGCGGCGGGGACGTTCACCGCCATCGGTTCGGAGGAGTCCGACGAGGTCGCCGGATCGGGGTCCGCCACGACATCCGTCAGTGCGCCGGCCACGGCGCTGGACGACGTCGATCCCGGCGTCTACCCGATCAGGAGCCGGTTGTCGACGGAGGCGGGATCGGCCGTCCTCGACGCCTCCAGCGTGCTGATCGTGAAAGCGGACAGCGATCGTCCGGTCACCGTGCTCGTCCCGATCACCGCGACCCCCGCCGATGGCGGGCTGCTCACGGCCGATGAACTCGCCGTCCTCACCGCGCCCGACGGCGCGCTCACCGAGCAGCTCGACGGCGTCGCCGGGTCGTCGGCCGTGCTCGCCGTCGACCCTCTCATCCCCGCCGCGATCCGCGCCCTCGGCACCACCGCACCGGAGGCGGCCCTCAGCTGGTTGAACCGGCTCGAGTCCCTCTCCAACGAGCGTTTCGCGCTGCAGGCCGGTGACGCGGACGCCACGGTGCAGGCACGCGCCGGCCTCCCCCGCCTGCTCGAACCGCTTCCGCTCACGCCGTTCCTCATCCCGGCGAACTTCGCCGACCCGACGGCGACGCCGACACCCTCCCCCGCGCCGACCGCGGTGGAGCCGGAGATCCCCTCGCTCGAGGAGCTCACCGAGATCCGCAACAGCGAGACCGGCATCCTGTGGCCGCTCGGTGATGTGCAGACCGCCGATCTGTCGGTGTTCGACGACTATCTGGCCACGGACGCGACGACCATCCTGCCCTCCACCTCGTTCTCCGCTCTGGGTTCGTCCGTCGTCGACGTCGACGGACACCGGGTGCTGGCCGTGGCCGCTGACGCGTCGGCGACGCTGTCCGCCGCCGCCGCGTCCGACGACAGCGCGCTGAGGGAGCAGGTGATCACCACGGGGATCGCCCAACTCGCGTTCGCCGATGCGATGCCGTCTCTCGTGATCGGGCTGGAGCGTGACGAGACCCGATCGGCACAGGCGCTGAGAGAGACGATCACCTCCCTGTCCACGATCGGGGACCTCACACCCCTGTCCGTGCTCGAGGAGGCCGACGCGGTCTCCGGCACGCTGCTCGGTGAGACCTCCGAAGCGCGCGCCGACATGCTGCGCACCCTCCTGAAGGGTGAGGAGCAGCTCACCGAGTTCTCGTCGATCCTCGACGACCCTCTCGCCCTGCTGTCACCCGAGCGCATCGAGATCATGCGTCTCATGGGCGTCGGCACCGCCGAGGAGCTCGCGGCGGGAGCAGCCGCACACGGCACCGACACCGCGGCGACCCTGAACGCCGTGAGCGTGCAGCAGCCCAGCCCCATCCAGCTGTTCACCTCGGCCGCCCCCCTTCCGGTGTGGGTGCGCAACGACCTCCCGTGGCCGGTGAACGTCACGCTCACCTCCCGGCCGTCCGACGCCCGTCTGGACGTCCGGCCGCACACCGAGGTCGAGGCGCAGCCGGCGAGCAACACCCGCGTGAAGGTTCCGGTCGAGGCCCGCGTCGGCAGCGGCGTCCTCGACGTGCGCTTCGCGCTGACCTCGCCCACCGGCGTGCACATCGGCACCGACCAGACGGCGACCGTCACCGTCCGCGCGGAATGGGAGGGCATCGGCCTCGGCATCCTCGGCGGGATCATCGGTCTCCTGCTGGTGCTCGGTGTCGTCAGGACCGTCATCCGACGCCGCAAGGAACGCGCGACGGACGAGGCGGCGACCGCCTCAGCGGACGAGGGTCACAGCACCGGCACATGAACCTCCGCGCGGGAATGCCGCGCGGTTACGATGGGTTTCACCCAGGGACGCGTCCGCACGCGGATCTGCACGCGAAGAAGAGAGAGCACATGCGCAAGGTCATCATCATCGGCTCCGGCCCTGCCGGATTCACCGCCGCCATCTACGCGGCCCGCGCGAACCTGGAGCCGCTTCTCATCGCGAGCTCCGTCGAGGTCGGCGGAGAGCTGATGAACACCACCGAGGTGGAGAACTTCCCCGGGTTCCCCGAGGGCATCCAGGGACCCGAGCTCATGGCGAAGTTCCAGGCCCAGGCCGAGCGCTTCGGCACCGAGGTCGTCTACGACGACGTCACCTCGCTCGATCTCGACGGCACCGTCAAGAAGGTCACGCTCGGCAGCGGGGCCGTCCACGCGGCGCAGGCGCTCATCTACGCGACGGGTTCGGCGTACCGGAAGCTCGGGATCGAGGGCGAAGAGCGCCTCTCCGGGTACGGTGTCTCCTGGTGCGCCACGTGCGACGGGTTCTTCTTCCGCGAGAAGACGATCGCCGTCGTCGGCGGCGGCGACTCCGCGATGGAGGAGGCCACCTTCCTCACGCGCTTCGCCGACAAGGTCTACGTGATCCACCGCAAGGACACCCTGCGGGCATCGAAGATCATGCAGGAGCGCGCCTACGCGAACGAGAAGATCGAGTTCATCTGGAACAGCGAGGTCACCGAGATCAACGGTGGGGATGCCGTGAACGGCGTCACGCTGCGGTCGACGGTCGACGGCTCCACGAGCGAGCTCGCGTTGGACGGTCTGTTCATCGCCATCGGCAACGACCCCCGCACCCACCTCGTGCACGACAAGCTCACCCTCACCCCTGAGGGCACCATCTGGGTCGACGGCCGTTCGTCGAAGACCTCGGTGCCCGGCGTGTTCGCCGCCGGCGACGTCATCGACCCGACCTACCGCCAGGCGATCACCGCCGCCGGCTCGGGGACGGTGGCAGCCCTCGACGCCGAGCACTTCCTCGCGGATCTCGATGACGCCTCGGTCGAGGTCCCGGCTGCCGAGGCCGCCGAGATCATCGCCTGACGGGAACACTTCCGACGCCTCTGCTGTTGCAGAGAGTGAACCTCAATCAAGGAGAACAGATGACTGCCAAGGTAACGAGCCAGGCCACGTTCGAGCAGGACGTGCTCCAGGCCGACGGTCCCGTGCTCGTCGACTTCTGGGCCGAGTGGTGCGGACCGTGTCGTATGGTCGCCCCCGTGCTCGACCAGATCCAGGCGGAGAACCCGGACAAGATCACGATCGTCAAGCTCAATGTCGACGAGAACCCCGAGCTGGCCATGAAGTACCAGATCACGTCGATCCCGGCGATGAAGGTCTTCCAGGGCGGCGAGGTCAAGACGACGATCATCGGCGCGAAGCCGAAGCCCGCGCTCGAGAAGGATCTGGCCGCTTTCATCGGCTGATCCCCTCAGACACCGAGAGCCCGTCCTTCCTTGCGGAAGGGCGGGCTTCTTCGTCTATGTCGGCCTTGCGGAGCCGGTCACGACTCCTCCGCGCGGGTCAGGATGCGTCGGCGGCGATCGTGGCGTCCCAGCGACGGTGTCGCGGCCCCTCGCCGAGCAGCCCCCAGACCGCCGGAGTGAGCTCCGGATACTCGAGGGCGATCTGACGCATCACTCGGTAGTTGCGTGCCTTGTTGGGGCGCACGCCGTCGTTCGCGGCGATGTTGTCCGCTCGCAGAAGGAACACCACGAGCTCATCGACGCTCGGCAGGTCCTCCATGAACTCCCACGGATCCTCTCCACTGAGCAGACGCTCCTGGATGAGGACGGCCAATTCATCTGCCGCCTCTGCGCGCAGCAGCTCGAGACTCGCGCGACGCGGGACGGCTTCTGACATGCATCCAGCCTACGCGCGCTTCTTCCCCCCGCGGCGCGGCAGCTCGACGACATCCGTCATCGTCTCGAGTTCCCTACCCTTCGTCTCGGGCACCTGGAAGAACACGAAGAAGAACGACAGGAGCGCGAAGAAGGCGTAGAAACCGTACGCGAACGTGAGCCCGATGTCGGCGAAGGACGGGAACGTCGTGGAGATGAAGAAGTTCGCGATCCACTGGGCGGCCGCAGCGACCGCGAGGGCGCCGGCACGGATGCTGTTGGGGAACATCTCACCAAGGAGGACCCAGACCAGCGGACCCCACGTGGCGCCGAAGAACACCACGAAACCGTTCGCGCAGATGAGAGCGATGAGCGACCACGGCTGCGGGAGTGTGACAGCGTCGCCCTCGAGCGTGCCGAACGAGAACGCCAGCGCCATCATGCCGAGGGTGACGGCCATGCCGACGGACCCGATCAGCAGCATCGGACGGCGCCCGACCTTGTCCACGAGCAGGATCGCGACGATCGTGACGACGATGTTGGTGATCGAGGTGATCACGGACGTCAGCAGAGCACTGGATTCGTCGAAACCGACCGAGAGCCAGAGCGTCGTGGAGTAATAGAAGATGACGTTGATGCCGACGAACTGCTGGAAGACGCTGAGCAGGATCCCTACCCAGACGATCGGCTTCAGACCGAATCGGTCACCCCGCAGGTCCTTGAGGGACTCCTTCTGCTCGGCGTTCAGGGTCTTGCGGATCTCCTCGATCTTGAGGTTCACGTCCGTCTCGCCGGTGAAGTCCAGGAGCACCTGCGACGCCTTGTCGATCTTGCCTCTGGCGACGAGGAATCGCGGGGACTCCGGCAGGCGGAGCGACATGAGCCCGTAGATGATGGCGGGGATCGCCTCGACCATGAACATCCAGCGCCACGCCTCGATGCCGAACCACAGCACGTTGGCGGCGGAACCCGCGATATTGGCCAGCAGAGCGTTCGAGAGGAGGGCGGTGAAGATACCGGTGACGATCGCCAACTGCTGGAGAGACCCGAGTCGTCCGCGGACCTTGGCCGGCGACACCTCGGCGATGTACGCCGGTGCGATGACGGATGCCGCACCGACACCGAGTCCGCCGATCACACGCCAGACGATGAGGTCGATCACGCCGAAGGCAAGACCCGACCCGATCGCGGAGACGAGGAAGAGGACCGCGGCGATGACCATGACCGGGATGCGGCCCAGCTTGTTCGCGAGGCTCCCGGCGAACCATGCACCGACGGCGCAGCCGAGCAGTGCCGAGGAGACCGCGAAGCCCTGCAGCCCTGACCCGAGATCGAAGGCCCCCGCCAGCGCGTCGACCGCGCCGTTGATGACGGCGGTGTCGAAACCGAAGAGGAATCCTCCGAGTGCGGCCGCGATGCTGATGCCGATGACCCGGGCGTTGAAGCGTCCGGCCGTGCTCTTGTTCTGAGACATGTGCTCTCCCCTGTTCGTGTCACTCTAGATTCCGGACGGCCCTGGGGCCACAGAAACGTTCAGTGAATCACGATCCGTACTTCTCTTCGCCGAGCTCGGCAAGGATGCGATTGAGGTCCTGGATGGAGGAGAATTCAATCGCGACCTGGCCTTTTCGTGCGCCGAGGGTGATCTTCACCCGGGTGTTGAGGCGGTCCCCGAGGGAGCCGGCGACCTCGTCGAGGTAGGCGCGGCGCGCCCCGGGCTGGGGCTTCGGGCTCTTCCCGCCCGCGGCGGGAGTCGACTTCGCAGCCTCCTCCGTGGCTCGCACCGAGAGATCCTCGTTGACGACCTTGTCTGCGAGCTTCTGCATCTGCGCAGGATCGTCGAGAGACAGCAGGGCACGGGCGTGACCGGCGGAGAGCACACCGGCGGCGACGCGCTGCTGCACGGGGACGGGAAGCTTCAACAGGCGGATCGTGTTGCTGATCTGCGGGCGGGAGCGGCCGATACGGGTGGCGAGCTCCTCCTGTGTGATACCGAAGTCGTCCAGCAGCTGCTGGTAGGCGGATGCCTCTTCCAGCGGGTTGAGCTCGGATCGGTGCAGGTTTTCGAGGAGTGCGTCGCGAAGCAGATCCTCATCAGCCGTGTCGCGCACGATGGCGGGGATCGACTCGAGCTTGGCCTCACGGGCGGCGCGGGTACGCCGCTCCCCCATGATCAGTTCGTAGTCACCATCGGAGTTCTTGCGCACGACGACCGGCTGGAGCACACCGAACTCGCGCACGCTGTGGACGAGCTCGGCGAGGTCGCTGGGATCGAAGTGCGTGCGGGGCTGCCGCGGGTTCGGGACGATCTTGTTCGGATCGATCTGGATCAGGTGGATGCCGGGAACCGCTGCGAGCTCCTGCTCAGCCGCGTCCTCGGCCGCCGGTGCCGCATCCTGCACTGCCGGCCGGATCGACGCTCCAGGGAAGAACACGTCAACCGGACGCTCCGCCTGGTCTGCTGTGGGTATCAGGGCACCGATTCCTCGGCCCAGTCCAGCGCGCTTCGCCATCACTTCTCCTTGCTCTGCGTCTTCTGAGACGCGATCTCGACAGCGGCCTCGCGGTACGCGATCGCTCCGGCGGAAGATCCGTCGTATGCGATGACCGTCTGGCCGAAGCTGGGGGCCTCCGAGACACGGACTGAACGCGGGATGACGGCGTTCAGCACCTGTCCGGGGAAGTGATTGCGCACCTCATCGGCGACCTGCTGCGCGAGACGGGTACGGCCGTCGTACATCGTCAGGAGGATCGTCGAGAGGTGGAGATCGGGGTTCAGATGCTTCTGGATCATCTGGATGCTGCCGAGGAGTTGGCTCAGCCCTTCCAGCGCGTAGTACTCGCACTGGATCGGGATGAAGACCTCGGATGCCGCGGTGAATGCGTTGATCGTCAGCAGACCGAGCGAGGGAGGGCAGTCGATGATCACGAAGTCGACGACGTGGTCGGCGAGGTACTGATCCACGGAGCGACGGAGACGGTGTTCGCGTGCCACCTGCGAGACGAGCTCGATCTCGGCTCCGGCGAGGTGGATCGTGCTCGGGGCGCAGAGGAGGTTCTCCGACTCGGGGCTCTGCTGCACGACATCGGCCAGCGGGACATCATCGATGAGGACGTCGTAGATGCTCTGGGTCTCCGCATTGTGCGGCACACCGAGCGCGGTGGACGCGTTGCCCTGCGGGTCGAGGTCGATCACGAGCACCTTGGCACCGAACGACGCGAGAGCGGAGGCGATGTTCACCGCGCTGGTCGTCTTGCCGACGCCGCCCTTCTGATTCGACACGGTGAGCACCCGGGTCTGTCCGCTGAACTGGAGTTCCACGCGTTCCAATTGGCGACGGCGGGCGCTCAGATCTGCGATCTCGCGAGCCAGAGGGGTGTCAATCCCGAAAGCCTCGTTCGGCGATGTCTTCTCGGACTGTTTCACGTGAAACATCCACTCCTCTCGATGGCCGCGTTCCACTCTAATCGCTCGTACCGACGTTCCTGTCACGGAGCGGCGGTCGGCTGCTTTCTCGTGCCGACGGGATCGATGGGCGGAGCTTCGCGAGGTGCCGGCGAGCGATCCGGCAGAGTAGAACGGGGTCGTCGCGGCCGCTGAACTCGGGCGGGACCCCCGACAATGTCTCAGATGTCGTCGGCGATCGCTCTCCTTCCACAGAAACGACGTCGGGCAGCGGTACGAATGAACTGCGTCACGTTGTACCACCCTTTTCATGGATCGGCTCTTCGCCCGATTGCGCTGCGACCGCTGGTGCCGCCCATCACGCTGAGTGCCGTGCCGGGTCCTACTCCCCACCGTAGCTACTCGCGCGGATGCTGGCGCGATCCGTCTCACGCCCGGCTGGCACACCCCTCGCTGAGCCTCCTTGCCATCTGCGGTCCATACAGCTCGCTCTGCGGGAGTGTTTCACGTGAAACATCGTGTTTTGCGCTCGCCTCTGCCGGATCGTGCGGCGGCAAGACGGTGAGGGTCTGCGCGAAGCAGCACCTAACGCTCACGGTCATCGCGCGCATTCATGCGCCGCATCCGCGCATCACTCTCACCGATGAACTCCTCAGCGTGCGCATTCAGTGAATCCGTCCGAGTACTGCTCCCACGTCAGCGACCAGTGAGATCCGAGGGGCTCCCGCTCGGGACCTTCTCCATAGTTGTGCTTGAGGGTCCATCCGCGGACGTTTCACGTGAAACATCAGCTGCAGGACCACGTCTCGCCGCCGTGCAATGGGCGGTCTCCTCCTGTTGTACAAACGTGGAACGTTGCAGCGCAGTCGCGCAGACACCCGTTCCTTGTGCATGTTTCACGTGAAACATTGATCGTACAAAGAGCACTGCGCTGTAGCAGGGGTGAGGGCGGCTCAAACAGCCACGTCCCGCGACGACGAGAGGTGCCCACCGGTGATCGCTGAGCTGTCTCGGTCAGACCCGATCCTCTGAGAGGCCCGCGTCCCGCCCGCGAGCGGTCCGGACCGGCGCGCAAGCTACCTCCGTTACGCGCCATACCGTGCACGCGTAGTCCAACACACCGCCGTACGCCCTGGGGTCCAGCTGCGGAAAAGACTGTGTCGCCGGCCGGCAACCATGGTCGCTCGGAACCAGTTCGGACGACCACACCCCGGCCACCACCGCCGAGACCGTACTCGCTCAGGGCTCGGGTGCAGGAACGCTGCAACGGGACACGGCACGCCCAACTCGCGGCGGATATGAAGGAATCACCGCCACCAACAGACTGACCGCCGCGAGGTCTCATCGGTGCCGTGGCGCGGAAGAGCGCGGTCTGCGGCGGGACCTACCGCCAGCAGCGACGGTTACAGACGACGCATGGCTACGCTGTCCTGTCGTCATGTTGCACGTGAAACATCGCGTTCGACGGCTGCTCAGCCCCGAACTGTGGCCCGTACGACGCGAGTCGTCTCCATCAGCACGCCCTCGCCGAGGACTTCGACGCGGACATCCGCGACGCGGTACTTCTTGAGCTGCTTCGCGGCCGCATCGATCTCGAGCTCCGCGTTCTTGCCCTTGAGTAGAGCGAGCTCTCCCCCATCGCGCACGAGCGGGGCGGTGAACGGCAGCAGCGTACGCAGCGCGCTGACGGCTCGGGCGGTGACGACGTCGAACTGGGCCCGTTCGACATCTTCGGCGCGGGAGCGCAGCACGGTGACGTTGTCGAGTCCGAGTTCATCGACCTGCTCGGAGAGCCAGGCCACCCGACGCTCCATCGGTTCGATGAGCGTCCACGTCACATCCGGGCGGGCGATCGCGAGCACGAGCCCGGGGAGCCCCGCACCTGAGCCGACATCGGCCGCGGAACCGTGGAACAGCGGCGCTGCGATCGCGCTGTTCAGCACGTGTCGCGTCCACAGGCGCGGAAGCTCGAGTGGGCCGATCAGGCCCCGCTCCTCACCCTGAGCGGCAAGGCTGGCCGTGAATGCACGGGCAACATCAATCCGGTCTCCGAAGAGTCCCGCGGCGACTGCCGGCTCAGCTTCGACGGTCACACCGCACCATGTTTCACGTGAAACATCACCGACGACGGATGACGGTGTGGCGATCCGCACCCTCGCCGTACGACTCGGAGACGAGGTTCCGGTCGGCGACGATGTCGTGCACGAGCTTGCGCTCGTAGCTGGACATCGACGGAAGCGAGGCCTGAGATGCCCCCTCGTCGAGCTTCAGCACCGCAGCATCCACGAGCTTCTCCAGCTGGCGGCGGCGCGCATCGCGCGACCCGCCGACGTCGAGGATCAGGCGCGAGAACGAACCGGTCTTGCTCTGCACGGCCAGACGCGTGATCTCCTGCAGCGCCTGCACGGTGTCGGGCTCCGACAGCACGGCGATGCTCTGATCCTCGGACTCCACGGAGACGTACGCACGTCCCTGACGGACGTCGAGGTTCAGATCACCGTCGATGTCGGCGATGTCGAGCAACTCCTCGATGAAGTCGGCGGCCACATCACCCTCGAGCTCCAACTGCTCGACGGTCGGCTCAGCACGCTCGACAGTGTTCTCTGCGGCCATCAGTTCGACCCCTTCTTCTTCGCACGCTTCTTGCTCACCGGCTGCTGACGCTTCGGGGCGGCCTGCTTGGCCTTCTCCGCTTCTTCCAGCAGACGGCGCTGCTCGGCCTCGTACGCAGCCATCGGAACGACCTTGCCCGAGGAATCGATCGCCTTGCCCTTGCGAGCCAGGCGCTCCTCGCGAGCCTTCGCCGCCTCAGAACCGGGGGTGGGCATCTCACGGATGACGAGGAACTGCTGAGCCATGGTCCACAGGTTCGAGATGAACCAGTAGACGACGACACCGAGCGGGAAGAAGACACCGGAGAAGATGAAGCCCAGCGGCAGCACGTAGAGCATGATCTTCTGCATCTGGTAGGCCTGGCCGGTCTTCGCCTCGGGCGAGAGGTTCTTCGAGATGATCTGCAGCTGCGTGAAGAACTGCGACGCGATCATGAGCACGACGAGGATCACCAGCAGGACGATCGCGACGGTGTTCTGCGTCTCGACGGCGTTGCCGAGCGTGCCGTGCAGTGAGACGGTTCCGAAGATCGTCGCGTCGTAGAACTCCTGCGTGAGCTCGGCGCTGAGGAAGCCGACTCCACCGAGCCCCGCCTGCGCGTGCTTGGTGACGTCGTTGAGCACACTGAACAGCGCGAAGAAGATCGGCATCTGCACGATGAGCGGCAGACAGCTCGACATCGGCGACGTGCCGTGCTTCTTGTACAGCGCCATGGTCTCGCGGCTCATCGCCTCGCGAGAGAGCTGGTCCTTCTTGCCCTTGTACTTCGCCTGGATCTTCTTCATCTCCGGCGCGATCTCCATCATCTTGCGCTGGCTCTTGATCTGCCGCACGAACAGGGGAAATACCGAAGCACGGACGACGATGACCAGACCGACGATCGACAGGATCCAGGTGATGCCGGATGCCGCGGGCAGACCCACCGCGGTGAACAGCCAATGCCATGCCACGAGGATGAGCTCGACGGCCCACTTCAGCGGCCACAGGATCGTGCCGAGCAGATCGAAACCACCTCCGCCGGAATCCGGAGCGGGCGTCGCAGACGCGAGCAGAAGGTCAAGACCCACTGTTCAGTCCTTTCGAGAGGGGACGACGAAACCTCGTGCGGTCAGGTCGTATCGGAAATGGTCGTGCGGACGGACGTCGTCGACGCCGCCCTGAGTCCAGGGGTTGCACCGCAGGATGCGCCATCCGGAGAGGGCCGCTCCCTTGATGGCACCGTGCTGCTGCACCGCTCCTACAGCGTAAGCCGAGCAGGAGGGGTAGTACGCGCACACGTCCCCGTAGATCGGGGAGATCACCGCGCGATATGCGGTGAGGAACGCCAGGACGAGGTTGCGAGGGATCAGCGGGATGCTGCGCACGAGGTCAGTGGCATGCAGGTGCCCTGTGCCCATCGCATAGGAAGGCAGGGCGCTCATGAGCGGGTCGCCGCTCGATCGAGCCTGGCGAGACACCGCGTGACGTCGGCCTTGAGCTCACCGAATGTCGCGGTCGCAGATGCAGGAAGGGCACGGATGACGACATCCGTGCCCTCTGGGACGTCTGCGATCGCCTCCGCGCACACGGCTTTCAGTCGCCGACGCACGGTGTTGCGGATCACAGCTGTACCCACCTGCTTGCTGATGATGAACCCGAATCGGGGTTCGCGCGCTTCGCCGGTCGTCAACATCGAGGTGACGACACGGCCGCCCCCGCACCGGACACCGCGACGGACGACCGACCTGTAGTCAGTGCCTCGCGTCAGTCGGAACGGACGGGCGAGCACGAGGCTTACGCCGAGAGCTCGGTGCGGCCCTTCGCGCGGCGGGCCGACAGGATGCCGCGGCCGGCGCGGGTGCGCATGCGGGCGCGGAAGCCGTGCTTCTTGGCGCGACGACGGTTGTTGGGCTGGAACGTGCGCTTGCTCATGGAATCACTCCGGAAATGTTGTCACCGGATGAGTACGACCGGAGACATAGGGAACTGCCCAGAACCGGGCATAAGTCAACCGATTAAGGGTACGTCTTGGCGGCGCGGAGAGCAAATTGCCCGCGCCGGCGCATCCCGACCCCGTCGAGGTACTGATCAATTATCCACAGGGAGGCCATGGACCGTGCGCGGGACACACCCCGGGTTCTCCACAGGCAGCTTGCCCAGAACAGCGCGGATGACTACCGTTGCAGACGAAGTTATCCACAGGGAGAAGCCGGGGCCACGAGCCCGTTCCTCCACAACCCGTCCGGAGCCCAGATGTCCTCTTCCGCCCAGCCCGACGTACCGATCTGGGCCCAGGTGCTGGACCTGCTGGAGCAGGACGACCGCGTCACCCCACAGCTGCAGGGCTTCCTCAGCCTCGCCGTGCCCGCCGGCGTCATGAGCGGGACGCTCTATCTCGATGTGCCGAACGATCTCACCGCAGCGCAGATCAACAAGCGTCTGCGCGTTCCCCTGATGGAAGGTCTCGCCCGGCTCGGGCAGGAGGTCACCTCGTTCCGGGTGGTCGTGAACCACGAGCTCGCCGAGCAGCAGACCACGCCCATCGCGGTGGCGGACTTCGGACGTCCGGAGGCACCTCGCACAGACCTCCCCCTCGAGCAGCCGGCTCGGCACGAGTCACGCCTGAACCCGAAGTACACCTTCGACAACTTCGTCATCGGCCAGTCCAACCGATTCGCCCACGCCGCGGCGGTCGCTGTCGCGGAAGCGCCGGCGAAGGCGTACAACCCGCTGTTCATCTACGGCGACTCCGGTCTCGGCAAGACGCACCTCCTGCACGCCATCGGCGACTACGCGCAGTCGCTCTACACCGGAGTCAAGGTCCGTTACGTCTCGAGCGAGGAGTTCACGAACGACTTCATCAACTCGATCGCGAACAACCGCGGCTCGGCGTTCCAGGCGCGGTACCGCGATGTCGACATCCTTCTCATCGACGACATCCAGTTCCTGCAGGGTCGCGCCGAGACCCAGGAGACGTTCTTCCACACGTTCAACACGCTCCACGATCACAACAAGCAGATCGTGATCACGAGTGACGTCGCTCCCAAGCACCTCACCGGTTTCGAGGACCGCATGCGCAGCCGCTTCGAATGGGGTCTCATCACCGACGTGCAGGCGCCCGACCTCGAGACGCGCATCGCGATCCTCCGTAAGAAGGCACAGAGCGAGGCTCTGCACATCCCCGACGAGGTCCTCGAGTACATCGCGACCATCGTCTCGTCGAACATCCGTGAGCTGGAGGGTGCGCTCATCCGCGTCTCGGCGTTCGCGAGCCTGAACCGCTCCCCGCTGGACATCTCCCTCGCCCAGTCCGTGCTGCGCGACATCGTCGACACGGCCGAGGACAACATCATCTCGCCGACCGACATCATCACGGCCACCGCCCAATACTTCAAGCTCACGGTCGACGACCTGTACGGATCGAGCCGTTCTCAGCAGATCGCCACGGCCCGACAGATCGCCATGTACCTCTGCCGTGAGCGGACCAACCTGTCGCTGCCGAAGATCGGCCAGCTGTTCGGCAACCGCGACCACACCACCGTCATGTACGCGTACAAGAAGATCAGCGACCTCATGAAGGAGCGCCGCTCCATCTACAACCAGGTCACCGAGATCACCACTCAGCTCGGCCGTCGCTGAACACGCCGGATCCGGAGTTGACAGCGGTACGCCGCATCCCGTTAGATGCGGCTTTGCACATGTGGATAACTTGTGGATGAATCCGAAGTTCCTCGGGACGAATGTGTGCGAATCCCGGCATACTGTGGATAACTCCGGGGAGAGCGGATTTCAGCGGCACCCTGTTTTCACGCGGATTCCTCATCGATTCCACATGTCACACCCGTGTAGTTCCTTACGGCCGCTTGCTATCCACCGAGTTATCCACAGTATCCACAGGTGTTAACACCGTTAAGAAGTTAATCCTCTGGAAGCGCGATCCGATCACCTCGAAGGTGCGGAAACCCGGCGTATGGCGCACTGTCGCTGTGGGGATACGATGGGAACCCCCTGAGGTGGCCGAACCCACGCAGGTCTTGTAATTCACGACGAGGGAGCGCCAGTGAGGTTCCAGGTCAACCGCGATGTCTTCAGCGAAGCAGTGTCGTTCGTCGTCAAGCTGCTTCCGCAGCGCAACCCCCAGCCGATCCTGGCCGGTGTGCTGATCGAAGCCGGCGATGACGGACTGACGCTCTCCGCCTTCGACTACGAGGCATCCGCACGGACGACCATCGATGCCACGGTGGACACTCCTGGCACGATCCTCGTCCACGGTCGACTGCTCTCCGACATCGCCAGCCGCCTTCCGAACGCGCCGATCGAGATCGCCGTCGAGGAGGACGGTGGCATCGCCGTCACCTGCGGATCGGCTCGATTCACGCTCGCAGCCATGCCGGTGGAGGAATATCCGTCGATCCCCGAGGTCACAGGGTCGTCCGGCGTCGTGCCGGCCGATGACTTCGGCACCGCGATCGCACAGGTCGGGTTCGCCGCATCCCGCGACGATGTGACCCCCGTGCTCACGGGTGTGCAGCTCGAGGTGTCCGGCCAGAACCTCAGCCTCGTCGCCACCGACCGCTACCGCGTCTCGCTCCGAGACGTCCCGTGGGACGGCGAGGCGTCCGAGCAGACGGCGCTCGTACCAGCCAGGACTCTGACCGAGGTCGGGAAGACGTTCGGTCACGCCGGTACCATCCAGGTCGCGTTCTCCGGCAGCGGCGATCGTGAGATCATCGCCTTCACCGCGGGCAACAAGACCGTCACGTCGCTGCTCATCAAGGGAAACTTCCCTCCCGTCCGGCGCCTGTTCCCCGAGCAGACCGACCACTACGCGGTCGTCAACACCGCCGACCTCATCGAAGCCGTGCGCCGCGTCGCGCTCGTGCTCGATCGCGCCGCACCGCTGCGGTTCACCTTCACGTCGGACAGTGTCACGATGGACGCGTCGGGGAGCGAGCAGGCCAGGGCATCCGAATCCGTCGACGCGCACCTCTCCGGCGGCGCCGATGTCACGCTCGGGCTCAACCCGCAGTACCTCACCGAGGCGCTGAGTGCGGTCAAGAGCGAGTTCGTGCGGGTGACGTTCACCTCGAGCGACAACGCCAACAAGCTCAGCCCTGTTCTCATCACGAGCCAGACGTCGGTCGACCAGGCAGGTTCCGACTCGTTCAAGTACCTGCTGCAGCCCAATCTGCTCCTGCGTTGACCGGCGGGCGCCGGATGAGCCGGCCCCGCCGGTGTCAGCGCCCGAGGATAGGGTGACGTCGTGATCGTGGAGCACCTGAACCTGGTCGACTTCCGCAACTACGAGGCCGCCGACCTGCAGCTCCTCCCTGGGCCGAACGTCCTGGTCGGCCGGAACGGGCAGGGCAAGACCAACCTCGCAGAGGCCGTCGTCTTCCTCGCCACGCTCGGCTCGCACCGGGTGTCGGCGGATGCGCCGATGGTGCGGGACGGAAAGGATTTCGCCGTCGTCCGTGCACGGCTGTCCGTCGGCGAACGGCGGGTGCTCACCGAGGTGCAGATCAATCGCCAGGGGTCGAACAAGGCGCGCATCAACGGGTCGCCGTCGAAGACGAGCGAGCTGCCGAGGTACGCCCATGTCGTCCTCTTCGCACCGGAGGATCTGCAGATCGTCCGCGGCGATCCGTCATCGCGACGTCGCTTTGCCGATCAACTGCTCATTCAGCGCACACCGCGCATGGCCGGAGTCCTCGCTGACTACGATCGCGTGCTGAAACAGCGCACCGCCCTGTTGAAATCGGCGAGGGCCCGCGGTGTCCGCGGCGAAGGACTCAGCACGCTGGACGTGTGGGATGACAAGCTCGTCGCGCTCGGATCCGAGATCATCGACGCCCGGATGCGGCTCGCGACCGACATGCAGCAGCCGCTGGCCGCGGCTTACACCGCGATCGCCGGCGCAGACCACCGACCGCAGCTGGAATGGGCGCTGTCGGTGACCGGTGGCGACCCGGAGGAGGGCGACCTCTCCCCCACTGATTCGCGTGGTGCACTGGCCGACATGTTCCGGACCGCCCTTCTCGCCAAGCGCACGCAGGAGATCGACCGAGGGCTCACCCTCGTCGGACCGCACCGGGACGACCTTCTTCTCCGGGTGCGCGATCTTCCCGTCAAGGGCTACGCATCGCACGGCGAATCCTGGTCCGTCGCGCTGGCGCTGCGACTGGCCTCGGCGGAACTGCTGCGTGCCGAGTCCCCCGCCGGCGACCCCGTCCTCATCCTCGACGACGTGTTCGCGGAGCTCGACGCGGATCGACGTCAGCGCCTCGCGTCGCTCACCGCCGGATACGAGCAGGTCATCGTCACGGCGGCCGTCGAGGAGGACATCCCGGAGCCCCTTCACCGTCACGTCGTCCGGATCCACGCGGGTACGATCAGCGATGAGCGGGGCCCGGCACAGACGGAGACATCCGGAGAGGCCGCGACGCCTGCCGAGAACGATGCACCGGAAGAATCCGACGATCAGGAGGAGCAGCCGTGACCGACGCGGACGCCCCTGAGACCGTCGCGACGTACCTGCGCCTGCGCGGGCTGAAGCCGAGCTCGAAGAGCTGGAAGCGTCGGCGCCGCATCGTCGATGATGACGACAATGCACCGTTCACGCCAGGACGCGACCCCGGTGCGCTCGGATCCATCCTCGATTCGCTCAGCCGCGAGGCGGGCTGGGAGATCACGCTCGCCCGCGAGGATCTCGTCAGACAGTGGGCGGAACTCGCCGGTCACGACACGGCGAAGCACTCCGAGCCGGTCTCTCTCGAGAACGGGATGCTGACGGTGAAGTGCGATTCGACGGCATGGGCGAAGAACCTGCAGTTCATGCGAGCGACCATTCTCACCGAGATCGGGCGGCGCTACCCGCATGCCGGTGTGGAGAACCTCCGCTTCATCGGACCGGACGTCCCTTCTTGGAAATGGGGGCCCAGAGCCGTCCCAGGGCGGGGTCCGCGCGATACCTACGGGTAGGACACCACGAAAGGGGTCCGGATCGATTTCAGGGCCACACACGGGCGTTCAGCGACGGAATCACCTCCGGAGGAGGCTAGACTGGACATTCGAGATATCGATGTGGAGAATCCCCTCTGATGACGCCTGAAAATCCTGTTGACGAGCCTGAATCCACATCCGGTGACACGCCGGCGAAGAAGCCATCGTTGGATTACGGCGCAGACCAGATTCAGATCCTCGAGGGTCTCGAGGCCGTGCGCAAGCGTCCGGGCATGTACATCGGATCGACAGGTCCCCGCGGTCTGCACCACCTGGTGTACGAGATCGTCGACAACTCCGTCGACGAAGCTCTCGCCGGCTACGCCGACACGATCGTCGTGACGCTCCTCGCCGACGGCGGTGTGCGCGTCGTCGACAACGGCCGAGGCATCCCTGTCGACCCGCACTCCTCCGATCCGACGAAGTCCACCGTCGAGGTCGTCCTCACGATCCTGCACGCGGGCGGAAAGTTCGGCGGCGGAGCCTACGCCGTCTCCGGTGGTCTGCACGGCGTCGGATCGTCCGTCGTGAACGCCCTTTCGACACGGTTCGACGTCACTGTCAAGCAGAAGGGCTTCGCGTGGCATCACAGCTTCGCGAACGGCGGCGCTCCCCAGCAGCAGCTCGTCAAGGGTGAGCCGAGCGATGAGACCGGCACCGACATCACGTTCTGGCCGGACCCTGAGATCTTCACGGAGTCGGTGGAGTTCGATTACGACGTGCTGCGCACCCGTTTCCAGCAGATGGCGTTCCTCAACAAGGGACTGCGCATCGAGCTGCACGATGAGCGCGAGAACTCGACCTATGAGGTCGAGGAGGAGGGCACGACGGTCACGAAGCGCCGAGAGGACGTGTTCCTCTACGAGCGCGGCCTCGTCGACTACGTCGAGTATCTGAACAAGGTGCGCCACGCCGAGGCGGTGACCGAGGAGATCATCGACTTCGAGGCCGAGGACACCGATCGGAAGATCTCGCTCGAGATCGCGATGCAGTGGACGACCGGATACTCCGAGAACGTCTACACGTACGCGAACACGATCAACACCCACGAGGGCGGCACGCACGAGGAGGGTTTCCGCGCGGCACTGACCACCCTCGTGAACCGCTACGCCCGCGCCAACAACCTCCTCAAGGAGAAGGACGACAACCTCTCCGGTGATGACGTGCGCGAAGGTCTGACCGCCGTGATCTCGATCAAGCTCGGCGAGCCGCAGTTCGAGGGTCAGACGAAGACCAAGCTCGGCAACACCGAGGCGAAGGCGTTCGTCCAGAAGATCGTCGGCGACCAGCTCGGGGACTGGTTCGAGCGCAACCCCGCCCAGGCGAAGAACGTCATCCGCAAGGCGATCGATGCCGCGACCGCTCGGATGGCGGCTCGGAAGGCGCGCGAGACCGCTCGGCGCAAGAGCGTCTTCGAGTCTGCGGCGATGCCCGACAAGCTCAAGGACTGCACGAGCAAGGACCCGTCGATCAGTGAGATCTTCCTCGTCGAGGGAGACTCCGCCGGCGGCTCCGCGGTGCAGGGTCGTGACCCGCACACGCAGGCGATCCTCGCCCTCCGCGGCAAGATCCTCAACGTCGAGCGGGCCCGCCTCGACAAGGCGCTCGCGAACAAAGAGGTCCAGGCCATGATCCAGGCCTTCGGCACCGGCATCGGCGAGGACTTCTCGATCGAGAAGGCGCGCTATCACAAGATCGTGCTCATGGCGGATGCCGACGTCGACGGCCAGCACATCACGACGCTGCTGCTGACGCTGCTGTTCCGCTACATGCGCGGTCTGATCGAGGCCGGTTTCGTCTACCTCGCGATGCCGCCGCTGTACCGGCTGAAGTGGTCGAACTCTCCGCACGAGTACGTGTACTCCGACGCCGAGCGCGATGCCCTGCTCAAGCACGGACTCGACAACGGCAAGCGCATCCCCAAGGACTCCGGCGTGCAGCGCTACAAGGGTCTCGGCGAGATGAACGCCAAGGAGCTGTGGGAGACCACGATGGACCACACCACCCGCACCCTGCGCCAGGTGACGATCGAGGATGCCGCCAGCGCCGACGAGATCTTCAGCGTGCTGATGGGCGAGGACGTCGAGTCCCGCCGCACGTTCATCCAGCGCAACGCCAAGGACGTCCGGTTCCTGGACATCTGACGCGCATCCGGATCTGAGAGAAGCACATGACTGACGAAGAACGCCCTGACATCAACGAGGCGCACGAACACGGCAAGATCGACCAGGTCGACCTGCAGTCGGAGATGCAGCGCAGCTACCTCGACTACGCGATGGCCGTCATCGTCGGGCGCGCCCTGCCCGACGTGCGGGACGGACTCAAGCCCGTCCACCGCCGCGTGATCTACGGCATGTACGACGGCGGATACCGCCCCGACAAGTCGTTCTCCAAGTGCGCCCGCGTCGTCGGCGAGGTGATGGGTCAGTATCACCCGCACGGTGACACCGCGATCTACGACACCCTCGTCCGACTCGTGCAGCCGTGGGCGCTGCGTTACCCGCTGGCTCTCGGCCAGGGGAACTTCGGCTCCCCCGGCAACATGGGCGCGGCCGCCCCCCGGTACACCGAGACGAAGATGGCTCCGCTCGCGCTCGAGATGGTGCGCGACATCGAAGAGGAGACCGTCGACTTCCAGGACAACTACGACGGCCAGACCCAGGAGCCCGTCGTCCTGCCGTCGCGCTTCCCGAACCTGCTCGTCAACGGCTCGGTCGGCATCGCGGTCGGCATGGCCACGAACATCCCGCCGCACAACCTCCGCGAGGTGGCCGATGCCGCGCTGTGGGCGCTGGAGAACCCGGAGCTTCCGCGCGAGGAGCTCCTGGAAGGGCTGATCAAGCGGATCCCCGGTCCCGACTTCCCGACGGGTGCGCAGATCCTCGGCACCAAGGGCATCCAGGAGGCCTACCGGACCGGCCGCGGATCCATCACGATGCGCGCAGTCGTGGACGTCGAGGAGATCCAGGGCCGCACCTGCCTCGTGATCACCGAGCTCCCCTACCAGGTCAACCCCGACAACCTCGCCGTCAAGATCGGCGACCTCGCCCGCGACGGCAAGGTGACGGGCATCGCGGACATCCGCGATGAGACCAGTGACCGTACCGGCCAGCGACTCGTCGTCGTCCTCAAGCGGGATGCCGTCGCCAAGGTCGTGCTGAACAACCTGTACAAGCACACGCAGCTGCAGGACAACTTCGGCGCGAACATGCTGGCGATCGTCGAAGGCGTGCCGCGCACGCTCGCGCTCGACGGCTTCATCGCGAACTGGATCACCCACCAGATCGACGTGATCGTCCGGCGCACGATCTTCCGCCTTCGCAAGGCCGAGGAGCGGATGCACATCCTGCGCGCCTACCTGAAGGCGCTCGACGCGCTCGACGAGGTCATCGCGTTGATCCGCCGCTCCCCCACGCCGCAGGAGGCGAACGAAGGTCTGCAGCGACTCCTCGAGATCGACGACATCCAGGCGGATGCCATCCTCGCGATGCAGCTGCGTCGCCTGGCCGCCCTCGAGCGCCAGAAGATCGTCGACGAGGCAACCGAGCTCGAGGCCAAGATCGCCGACTTCAAGGCGATCCTCGCCGACGAGGCCCGTCAGCGTGCGATCATCCGCGAGGAGCTCACGGAGATCGTCGAACGCTTCGGCGACGAGCGCCGCACGCACATCCTGCACGGCTTCGACGGCGACGTGTCGATGGAAGACCTCATCGCCGAGGAGGAGATGGTCGTCACCGTCACTCGCGACGGTTACATCAAGCGCACGCGCAGCGACAACTACCGGTCGCAGCACCGCGGCGGCAAGGGAGTCAAGGGTGCGCAGCTGCGCGCCGACGACATCGTCGAGCACTTCTTCGTCACCACCACGCACCACTGGCTGCTGGTGTTCACGGACAAGGGTCGCGTCTACCGGACGAAGACCTACGAGATCCCCGAGGCCGGCCGTGACGCCAAGGGCAGTCACGTCGCGAATCTCCTCGCCCTGCAGCCGGACGAGAACATCGCGCAGATCCTCGCGCTGGCGGACTACGACGAGGCGGAGTACCTCGTGCTCGCCACCCGCGACGGACTGGTGAAGAAGACGCGTCTGAGCGAGTACGACACCAATCGTCAGGGCGGCGTGATCGCCATCCGCCTCCGTGAGGACGACGAACTCGTCAGCGCGATGATCGTCGACGCCACCGACGACATCCTCCTCATCTCCCGGCACGGCATGTCCCTGCGCTTCAATGCGACCGACGAGGCGCTGCGTCCGATGGGACGCGCGACCGCCGGTGTGAAGGGCATGAGCTTCCGCGGTGAGGACACGCTCCTTTCGGCATCCGTCGCCGACGAGGACGGGTACGTGTTCGTCGTGACCGACGGCGGCTACGCCAAGCGCACCGCGATCAGCGAATATCGGGTGCAGGGACGCGGCGGCATCGGCATCAAGGTCGCCAAGCTCAACGACGACAGGGGCGTCCTCGCAGGCGGTCTGATCGTCAGTGAGGACGACGAGGTCTTGGTGGTTCTGTCCAGCGGCAAGGTGGTACGCTCTGCCGTGGCCGAGGTGCCTGCGAAGGGTCGAGACACCATGGGAGTGGTGTTCGCCCGGACGTCCGAGAAGGATCGCATCCTCGCAATCGCCCGCAACGGAGAGCGGGGCCTCGACGAGGTCGAGGCGGAGACGGCATCCGACGGAGCCGCACCCGAATCGGCACCGGCCCCCGAAACTGACCCGAGCCCTGAGGAAACAGACGCATGAGCACAGTAGCCGACAAGCTGGCGAAGAAGTCCACGCGCAAGACCGGCGGCAAGCAGGTCCGGCTGCGCCTGGTGTACATCGACTTCTGGTCGGCCGTGAAGCTGTCCTTCCTGGCAGCAGTGGCGATGGCCATCGTGACGATGGTGTCGTTCTTCCTCATCTACCTCGTGCTGCAGGCGACCAACCTCATCGCGCAGGCGGACGAGTTCGTCGGCAACGTCACCGACGGCGGGGTCTCGCTGGCCTCGCTGCTCGGACTGCCGCAGGTGATGGCGTTCGCCGCCGTCGTCTCGATCCTCAACCTCATCGTCTTCACGGTGCTCGGTGCGGTCGTGGCGGGTATCTACAACCTCGCCGTGAAGGTGACCGGCGGGCTGCTGGTCGGCTTCATGTCGAACTGACGATCTGCTGACGAAGGGCGGATGCTTCGGCATCCGCCCTTCGTCGTTCCGGCGGGCCATCGCAGCGGGTAGGGAAAACCCGAACAGAGCTCTCCGGATGACTCGGTGTCGACGCGGGCGGGGTCGGCCTACCGTTGAGGCATGACCACTCAGACTGCCTCCCCGCCACCGAGCGTCGCACGCACCGCGACCCGACCGAGGGTGTTCCTGACGATCCTCCACCTCGCGGCACTCGGAGTGATCGGCGCACTGGTGATCGGTGTCGTCGCGGCCCTGTTCGGGACCGGCGTCGGCCTCCTGTTCGCGTTCGGTATCGGCGTGGTGTTCCTCGTCGGCCTCGTCTACGCGCTGTTCGGGATCGCATGGTTCGAGGTCGTCCGCGTCCGCGGGCTGTACGACCTCGACGTCCCCGACCTCACGCTGCGCCGCCGGCTCGCGCCGGGGTTCGGTGGCTGGATCCGTCAGATCGGGCGGCAGAGCATCGACGGGCGCATGTGGCGCGCCCTCGCGAATTTCGCGATCGCCTGCGTGCTCGGTGCCGTCGTCATCCGGCTCTTCTGGGGCCTGGTGCGCTCGGCGATCTACGCGTTCACTCCCCTGTTCACCTCCGGTGAGATCGATGCGCCGTTCGGCACCACGATCGCGGCGGGGTGGGCTCCCGTCCTCGGCATCGTCGGAGTCGCGGCATCGCTGGCCGGGATGATCGGACTCGCGCTCCTGCACCGCGTCATCGCCCGCGGTCTCATCGTCCCCAGCCGCGCGGCGGAGCTCACCGAGAAGGTGCGGACCACCTCGGCGCAGCGCGAGGGCGCCGTCCGAGCAGCCGACGTGGAGCGTACGCGGATCGAGCGCGACCTGCACGACGGCGTCCAGCCGCGACTGGTGTCAGTCGGCATGACCCTCGGGCTCGCCCAGCAGAAGATCGACGACGACCCCGCCGCCGCCAAGGAGCTGATCTCCGAGGCGCACACCTCCACGAAGGCGGCCATCACCGAGCTGCGACAGCTCGCCCGCGGCATCCACGCCTCTGTGCTCGACGACCGCGGACTCGACGCGGCACTGTCCGCTCTGGCGAGCAGGTCGCACATCCCCGTCCATCTCGATGTGCGGATGAACGGCAGGTGCAGCCGGGATGCGGAGGCCGCCGTGTACTTCTCGATCGCCGAGTCGCTCACCAACGCCGCCAAGCACTCCCGCGCCAGCGAATGCCGGGTCGTCGTCAGGGTGCGCGACGGTGGCACTCTGTGGGCCAGAGTCGAGGACAACGGCATCGGGGGCGCGCAGGTGCAGCCCGGCGGCGGGCTCGACGGCATCTCGAACCGGGTGCTCGCGGCCGGAGGAACGTTCCGCATCGACAGCCCGCAGGGCGGGCCGACATCGCTGGAGGCGAGCGTGCCGTGCGCATCCTGATCTGTGAGGACTCCGTCCTGCTGCGCGAGGGCCTGATCCGTCTGCTCGAGGACGCCGGCCACGAAGTGGTCGCCGCGCTCGCCGACACCGAGGGCCTCACCGACACCGTCGAGAACACGGACCCCGAGCTGTGCATCCTGGACGTCCGGCTGCCGCCGACGTTCACGGACGAGGGGATCCGGGCGGCGCTCGGGTTGCGCAGGACGCACCCCTCCCTGCCGCTGCTCGTGCTGTCCCAGTACGTCGAGGAGCGCTACGCCAGCGACCTCATCGCCGCGCAGGGCGGCCCGCTCGGCTACCTGCTGAAGGACCGGGTCGCGGATGTCTCCGACTTCCTCGCCTCGGTGACGCGGATCGCTGAGGGCGGCTCGGTGCTCGACCCCGAGGTCGTCGCCCAGCTGCTCACCCGGCGGAACCGTGACGATCGGATGCTGCAGCTCACAGAACGCGAGCGCACGGTGCTCGCCCTGATCGCCGAGGGCAAGTCGAACCAGGCGATCGCCGGGCTGCTGTTCCTCTCCCCCGCCAGTGTGGAGAAGAACATCACCTCCATCTTCCAGAAGCTGGGCTTCGAGCAGGACGAATCCGGCAACCGGCGAGTGCTGGCCGCGCTCGCCCACATCGAGAACACCGGCGGTCAGACACCGCTCGGAAACCAGCCATGAGTCTTGAAAGCGATGACAGGAGAAACGCGATGAACAGCGAGACGCACGACCAGGGGAGCACAGGCGGCGTCCCCACCACTCCCCCGCCCGCACCGCAGAAGCTCGGTTCCGCACCCGAAGCCCCGTCCGGTCCGACCTCGAGCGGGCCGCGCCGTCGACCGGGCAAGGGAGCGGCCATCGCGATCGCGGCGTTCGGCGGAGTCGTGCTGCTGGGCGCCGGCGGCAACGCCGCGTTCGCTGCTGCACATGACGTCGCCGCCGCCTCGAACACGGGGCGTGGTGAGACCCAGACCGTGAGTGCGGCCGGACTCGAGAGTCTCACGGTTGATGTGGCAGCCAGCGAGGTGACGCTGCGGTTCGGTGACGTCGACGAGGCGACCCTCGTCGTCACCGGTGACCGCTCCCGCAACTGGACGCTCGAACGGGACGATGACGAGCTCGTCGTCCGCAGCCCGGAGCGCTCCTTCGGATGGTGGTTCGGAGGCGACTGGTTCGGAGGTGACTGGTTCGGGGATGACGAGAAGGCCGTCCTCACGCTGCCGGACAGCCTCGACGGCGGGCGCCTGGATGCGGACTTCGCGCTCAGCGCGGGAAGCCTCGACATCGAGGGCGTGTACGGGGAGGTCGACCTCGACGTCGGAGCCGGCGCGCTCCGGATGGACGGCGCCGCCACGTCGGTCGACGCGGATGTCAGTGCCGGTCGCGCCGACCTCGCGCTGCAGAACGTGTCGGAGGCCGACTTCCGCGTCGCGGCGGGCAAGCTCGTCGCCACCCTCACCGACGCCGCGCCGAGCTCGGTCATGATCGACGTCAGTGCGGGATCGCTGGATCTCACACTCCCCGATGAGACCTACGATCTGTCCCAGGACGTCAGCGCCGGGGACCTCGAGAACCGTCTCGACACGTCGAACGATTCGAGGTTCAAGATCGTCGCATCCGTCTCTGCGGGGGAGGTCGTCCTCCGCAGCCGGGACTGAACGGCGCCGATTCGGATTTTCCGCAAATCTCAGGTAAAGTTTCGGAGGTTGACGGGGCTATAGCTCAGGCGGTTAGAGCGCTTCACTGATAATGAAGAGGTCCCAGGTTCAAGTCCTGGTAGCCCCACACATCCCTCCTCGAGGGATCACCCGTCAGGGGCCTTAGCTCAGTTGGTAGAGCGCCTGCTTTGCAAGCAGGATGTCAGGAGTTCGAATCTCCTAGGCTCCACACTGTGTTGAGACAGTTCGAGAAAGCCCCGCCTCGTGCGGGGCTTTCTCGTCTCCGGATTCCCCGGCGGTCACTGCTCGTCGCGTAGGGACCGGACGAGCACGTTCCGGATGTGCTGCTCCATCGCGCGCTGCGCCTGCTGCGGATCGCCGGTCTCGAAGGCTGCGATGATCGCCTCGTGCTCGCCGATCGCCTCCTGCACGTCCGTGACACCGCGGTTCACGATCTGGCGGAGGCGGTGCAACTGCGCGCCGAGGTTGTCCTTCATCTCCGAGAGGTACCGGTTCCCGCAGTGACGGAAGATCACCCGGTGGAAGTCCTGGTCGCGCGCATAGTATTCCGCCGACAGCGCGACGTCGTCATGGTCGTCGTCCATGGCGGACATGATGGCCTCGCCGGCGGCGCGATGTCTTTCATGCGCGGCGCGCAGCTCCGGCAACAGCTCGGTGGTCGATGAGCCGGCGAGGAGCGCCGCCGTGCCCTCGAGCATCTCTCTGGCGCGGACGAGTTCGGTGATCTGCTCCGCACCGAGCGGAGGGGCCACACGATAACCCTTCAACGCCTCACGCGTCACGAGCCCCGTGCGCTCCAACTGCACGAGCGCTTCACGGACCGGCGTCGGGGACACTCCGAGCTGTCGTGCGATCGTGTCGATCGACAGTCGTGTCCCCGGTTCCGGGTCGCCGCGCAGGAGCAGCTCGAGGATGCTGTCGTGGACATCGTCGCGCAGCCCGCGCCGCGCGATGGTCGTGGTGTTGAAGGTGAGACTGTTCACTTGGGCGATCCTCAGACGTCGGGTGCGTTCAGATTATCGGGTCAGACGTCGAGCGCCTGATCTCCATCTTCCTATAGGATCTACGACTAGAGGCCTTCGCGGCCAGTCGAGTGATATGGAGCAATGATGTCCACAACCCTCACCGCCGAGACCTGGCCGGTCGGCGCGAACATGCTGGCGTTCGGAAACCGAGCGCCGGACGGTTCCCCTCTGGTGGACGCCTCCTCACTCGTGTGGGCGGCGCAGCTGCGGCAGGTGAAGGAGCTCGGCGTCGATCAGGTCGATCCGACCGACGCCTGGCTGTGCCTGGCCAAGCTCTCGGACGACCGGCTCGAGGAGTTCCGCGGCGTCCTCGACGGTGAGGGCATGAGCCTGTCGTCGATCTCCCTCACGCGCAATTCCGTGGTCGATCGCGGGCGGGGCGAGGAGAACCTCCGCGATGCGCACCGCTTCATCGACATCGCTCCGAGTTTCGGCGTCGGGGTCGTGAACACCGGCTTCATGCAGGACCTCACCCCGGAGCAGGCCACGGCGACATGGTTCTGGTTGGCGGAGGGCCACCGCGATGACCCGGCCCTGCGCGACCTCGCGATCGACCGCATCCGTGAGCTCGGCGACCATGCCGCCCGGCTGGGGATCCAGGTGAGCCTCGAGATGTACGAGGACACCTATGTGGGAACGGCGGACGAGGCCGTGGCGTTCCTCCAGGACGTCGACCACGCGAGCGTCGGACTGAACCCCGACATCGGGAACCTCATCCGGCTCCATCGGGAGATCGAGCCGTGGGAGGACATGTTCGAGAAGGTGCTCCCGCACGCGAACTTCTGGCACATCAAGAACTACACGCGCGACTTCGATCCGGCCACCGGGGCGTACGCCACCGCCCCCATGCCGCTGAAGTACGGCTACGTCAACTACCGCAAGGTCATCCGCCGAGCAGTCGAGCTCGGGTACGACGGTCCGTTCTGCTGCGAGCACTACGGCTCTGATTCGCTCGGGGTGGTCGCCGAGAACGTCCAGTACGTGCGCCAGGTGCTCGGGTCCGCGCTGAACGACCCGACGATCAGCCGCTGACCGCGGCATGACGGAGGCGCCGTCGCGCCTCAGCGTTCGGCGATGCGCTGCTCCCACCGAGCCCACATCGCCGGAAGCTCCGCCTCGAGGAACCGATACAGCTCGGTGACGTGCTCGAGGCGCGTGCGTCGTGCGGGGTCCGTGTCGTCGAGGAGTTCGAGCCCGCGCTCCGTGATCCGGCGGAACGCCGTGGTCTTGGCGTACCGCCCGGCGAGCATGCGGCTCCAGCCGTCCGGATGGATGCGCAGATACTCCTGCCGCTCGCCGCGCCGACGCACCGTCTCGACGAGGCCGCTGGGAATGAGCAGGCGCACCGCCGAGCTGATCGAGCTCCGGCTGACGTCGAGCACCCTCGCGAGGTCGGCCGCGCTCTGCTCGGGCGGATCGCTGATGAGCAGCCACCCGATCACGCGTCCAGGGATGAGGGGCATGCCCTCCGCAGCGAAGAAGGCGGCGATCTCGTCGACGTAGTCGAGTTCGCTCTCATCGGGAACTGTCATCCTTCTCCTTCACGTGACGAGTCCGCCGGACGCAGGAAGTCGGCGATGAGATCGTTGACGCGCTGGGGACACTGCCTGTTCGACCAGTGCCCTCCTCCCTCGATCAGCTCGAACCGTGCCCCGGGGATCAGTGCCGCCGCTGCACGGGACTGCGCGGGCGGCACCGCCTTGTCGGCACTGCCCTGGATGATGAGGGTCGGATGCCGGATCTCGGAAAGGCGAGGGCGCAGGTCCACACGCATCCGCAGGAAGCCGATCGAGGCGTTCTGCCAGTCCGATGAGCCGGAGCCGTGGGCGACGACGTCCGCGTGGTATTCGTCCACGATCTCGTCGAAGTCGTCGACCGGTCCGCCGAACAGCGAATTGCGCGCCACCCACGCGCACGCGGCTCGGCTTCGGAAGATCCACGACGGCAGCGTCCTGTTGAGCAGACGCGACTTCGCCGTCAGCCAGAGCATCTGGTGGATGACCGGCGGGAACGACAGGATGCCGGCAGGAGCCAGCGCGACCAGCCGCTCCACGCGCTCCGGCCGCTCGATCGCGTACGCCAGCGCCAGCGCGCCGCCCTGGGAGAGCCCGACGATCGAAGCGGCCTCGAGCGAGAAGTGATCGAGCACGGCATCGATGCATGCGAGCATCCGCTCATGGTCGGCGACGCCGTCCCATGGCGTGCTCGCGCCCTGCTTCGGCCAGTCGAGCGCGAACACGCGATGCTCCTCGGCCAGCACCGGGATGGCCCGTCGCCAGCTCAGCGAGACGTTGTCATCGCCTGCGCCGCTGAGGAGGAGGACCGGCGTGCCCTTCTCGCCGCGGGTGATGACCCGCAGCGCACCCTCTGGCTGAGGGATGAGGACGGATCGACCGAGGTCGGCGGCCGCGTCCGGAGATCGGGACATGCCGCGACGTTACAGCTATTACAGTCATCACTGCAATAGCTGTAACGGCCGTCGCCTCAGGCTCGGCGGGCGCGCACGCCCTGCGCGAGTGCCTCGAGAGCCGCCGTCGTCGCGTCCCAGCCCATGCACGCGTCCGTCACGCTCTGTCCGTAGACGAGGCGGGTGCGGACGCTCACATCGAGCTTCTGCGCACCGGCCTCGAGGTTGCTCTCCAGCATCACACCCGCGATCGCCGCCCCGTCCTCTGCGATCTGCGCACCGATCTCGGCCGCGACCTCTGCCTGTCGCACATGATCCTTGCCGCTGTTGGCGTGGCTGGCGTCGAGGATCACGCGGGGGGTGAGCATGGCGGCATCCAGGCGCTGCGCGGCGTCGCGGACGTGCGACGGGCCGTAGTTCGGACCGTCAGCGCCGCCGCGGAGGATGATCGAGGTGTCGGGGTTCCCGGTGGTGGTCACGAGGCTGGCGCGACCGTCGGTTCCGATGCCGAGGAATGCCTGCGGTGCCGACGACGCCGCGACGGCGTCGAGGGCGACCTGCAGACCGCCGTCCGTGCCGTTCTTGAAGCCGATCGGCATCGACAGCCCGGAGGCGAGCTGCCGGTGGATCTGGCTCTCCGTCGTCCGTGCACCGATCGCGCCCCAGGTGATGAGGTCGGCGGTGTACTGCGGGCTGATGGGCTCCAGGAATTCGGTCGCGCACGGCATCCCGAGAGCGGTGACGTCGCGGAGGAAGCCGCGTGCTCGGCGCAGTCCGGTCTCGATGTCGTGGCTGCCGTCGAGGTGCGGATCGTTGATGAGGCCCTTCCATCCGACGGTCGTTCGCGGCTTCTCGAAGTACGTGCGCATGACGACCAGCAGGTCGTCCCGGTGCACCTGGGCCTCGCGCACGAGGCGTCCGGCGTACTCCAGACCGGCCGCGGTGTCGTGGATCGAGCACGGTCCGACGACGACGAGCAGTCGGTCGTCCTCGCCGGCCATGATCGTCCGCACCTCGTCCCTTGTGCGGGCGACGAGTGCGGCGCGCTCGTCACCGATCGGAAGCTCAGCGGCGACGTCGCCGGGGGAGGGGAGCGTGGTGAACCGTGCGACGTGCAGGTCGGCGGTGGTCTCTGCTGCGGTGATGGTGCTCATGGGTCCTGTCCTGGGTGAGGGCGGACCCCGGATGCAGAGCCCGCCGAAACGGCGAAAGCCAGAGCGAATGCTCTGGCTTGTCGGCTCTGAAGGTGTCGGTACGCGCTAGATCGGCGCCGGCCCCTCCAGAGCCGACTCGAAATACGCATACCAACGGGATGTCATGGGATCGACCATACCGCATCGCCGGAGCACCGGGCGTCATGTGACGGAGCGACGTACGCGCTCTGCGAGGAAGGCGAGGTCTGCCTCGGTGAGCGCGGCGACGGCGTAGGACACCGGCCACACGTTCCCGTCGTCGAGGGCCGCGGGGGCTTCGAACTCGAAGGTCGCGTACCGCACCTTGAACTTGGACTTCGGCTTGAAGAAGCACACGACCTTTCCCGCCTCGTTCGCCCATGCCGGCATGCCGTAGTACGTGCGTGGCATGAGCTGAGGGGCGTTCTCGGTGACCATCGCGGCGATCCTCTCCGCGAGCGCCCGATCGTCATCCGGCATCTCGGCGATCTTGCCGTTCACCTCGGCCTCACCCTCTGCGCGCGCCTGCTCGGGGCTCTTCTTCGCCCGTGAGCGGCTCGTCCTGCTCTCGGTGAGCTTGGCCTTCATCGCCTCGCGCTCTTCTGCCGTGAAATTCTTGTCTGACATGGGGATTCCTTCCTCGTCCTCACAGCGTACGAACGCATCGGCGCGCGGTGCTTCTCGATTTCTGACGGATCCGCCGGAGAACTCCGGCCCGAACCCGCCCAGTAAGGTGAAGGCATGGATCTGCGGGTCGCGGCGTACGCGGTCATCACCGATGAAGACGACCGGGTGCTGTTGGCGCGCTGGACCGAGGGCCGACGCGCCGCATGGACGATGCCCGGCGGCGGCCTCGAGGCGGGGGAGGACCCGGAGGACGCGGTGCGCAGGGAGGTCCGCGAGGAGACCGGTTACGTCGTCCGCGTCGGAGAGCTGCTCGGCATCCACTCCCGTGTGATCCCGGCGACCCGGCGCACACACCACGCGGACGCGCCGCTGCACACGCTGCGCATCCTCTATCGCGCCGAGATCACCGGCGGCAGGCTCCGCTTCGAGGAGAACGGCTCCACCGACATGGCCGGCTGGTTCACGATCGGCGATGCGGCCGAACTGCAACGGGTCAAACTCGTCGACATCGCGCTGCGCATGGCGAAGATCATCTGACGCCAGACCCGGACGGCGGTCAGGCCTCAGGCACGGAGATGTCGGCGACCGTCGCACCATAGGCCGCGATGAGGTCGTCGGCGTCGACGAAGAGGCTGTATCCGTGCGCACCGGCGCCCATCGCGATGCGCTGACCGACGATCGACTCATCGGCGTATACGGGCCAGTCCGTTGTGCTCCCGATCGGCACGATCGTCCCGCGTTCGTAGCCCGTCGCGGCAAGGGCGAGCTCGGCCTCGGGCAAGCGGAGCCGGTTCACGCCGACGACCGCGCGCAGCTTCGGCCAGGAGATGGACCGACCGCCCGGGATGAGCGCGAACAGATAGGTGTCGTCCGAGCGCTTGACGACGAGCGTCTTCACGATCCCTGATGCCGGGATGCCGAGTTTCTCCGCGGCCTCGTGAAGGCTGCGCGCCGCAGGGCGCTCACGGAGCTCGACGGACAGGCCGCGGGAGGCGGCAGCCTCCCGGACCCGATCGAGCGGATCGCTCACGCGTCGGGCGCGGCCAGCGGGTCGTCCGCGACCCAGAGCTCGTCGTCCGTGCGCAGCGCCTGCCATGCGGCGTAGAGGACACCGGCTGCTGCCGCTGCGCCGAGGATGATCGCGACGATCGAGCCGAGACCGGGGCCCTGCTTCTTCTTCACGATGCGCCCGTTGGAGACCGTCAGGCCCTGACGCTTGGCGTTCGCCACGTCCCAGGCGGTCAGTGCACTGCCGACGACACCGCCGACGATCGGGACGACCTTGTCGTCCACGACGTGGCGGCCGAACTTCAGACCACGGTTCACGGTCGGGGCGACGTTGCGCTCGTACGCGTCCTGCACCACAGGAAGGACCTGCTCGCGCCCGACGTTGCCGAGCTGGCGGCTCGCCTCACGAGCGATGCCGGCGGCATGACCGACGAGCTGCTGCTGGTGCTCCCAGAGCTCGGTGGCGTCGTTCTGCAGACGGCGCAGTTCTTTCTTGCGCTTGCGGGTGAGGCTCACGATTGTTCTCCTGTCGAAGTGGAGTACGGGTTCCCCATCTTGCCAGACGAGCCTGGATCGCGGCACTGATTGCACTGACCCTTGTCATCGGGCGACTTGGCCGCTACCGTGCGGATGCCGCTTCCAGGCCGGCGGCGTCAGGCTCTGCGAGAATAGGTGTATGCCTCAGCACTCTCATGTCGCGACCCTGCACACCAACCACGGCGACATCGTCGTCAACCTCTTCGGCGACCACGCCCCCAAGACGGTGGAGAACTTCGTCGGTCTCTCCGACGGCTCCAAGGCGTGGACCGACCCCGCCACCGGAAAGCCCGGCGAGGGCGCGCTCTACTCCGACGTCATCTTCCACCGCATCATCCCCAACTTCATGATCCAGGGCGGCGACCCGCTCGGTCAGGGCGTCGGCGGTCCCGGTTACAACTTCAACGACGAGATCCACCCCGAGCTGAACTTCAACGAGCCCTACGTGCTCGCGATGGCCAACGCCGGTCTGCGCCGCAACGCGATCACCGGCCAGGCCGAGGGCACCAACGGTTCGCAGTTCTTCATCACCACCGACCCGACGCCGTGGCTCATGGGCAAGCACACCATCTTCGGTGTCGTCGCCGATGACGCCTCGAAGAAGGTCGTCGACGAGATCGGCGCCGTTCCCACCGGAGCCGGCGACCGCCCGATCGACCCCGTGATCCTGCACTCGGTCGACATCGCCGCCGTCTGACGCGCCTCGCCGATCCGGATGACGTCTCCTGAGTTCGCGAGCAACCGCGACAACTTCTGCTATCGCCATCCGGATCGGCAGAGCTTCGTGCTCTGTCAACGGTGCATGCGCACCATCTGCCCCGAGTGCCAGACCCAGGCCGCGGTCGGCGTCATCTGCCCCGAGTGCATGGCGGCGGAGCGCAAGAACCGCACCCCCGCGCAGAAGCGGGCCGAGCGCCGATGGGGTCGCCGCTCCACCGCGGTCGCCGCACCCGTGCAGTCCGGTAAGCCCGTGGTCACCTACGGCATCATGGCCGTCACCGGATTCGTCGGCCTGTTGCAGCTCGTCCCCGGTCTCGACATCACACGGATGTTCCTGTTCGCCGCGGCGTACCTGTTCCCCGACCTGTCAGGGTTGCCGTTCCAGCCGTGGCGCCTGCTCACCGCGGCGCTCGTCCACGGCGGCATCTGGCATCTCGGTCTGAACATGCTCGCCCTGTGGATGCTGGGCAGAAGCCTCGAACCGATGCTCGGCCGCTGGCGCTTCCTCGCGCTGTACCTGTTCGGTGCGGTCGGGGGCTCGGTGGCGGTGGCGATCATCTCCCCCGGCACCCCCACGGTGGGGGCCTCCGGTGCCGTGTTCGGGCTCTTCGGTGCCCTGCTGGTGATCGGCCTGCACATGGGCGCCAACATGACGGGCCTGTTCGTCCTGCTGGGCGTCAACCTCGTCGTCGGGTTCATCCCCGGCTTCAACATCGCGTGGCAGGCGCACATCGGCGGTGCCGCTGTCGGTGCCCTGGTCGGACTCATCATCCTCCGGACCCGCGGGCGGTCCCGCCGCACATGGCAGATCCTCCTCCTCGTCGCGCTCGCCGCGGTCCTGCTCACCGCGGCCTTCGTGGTGCCGCCGCTCCTGCTGCTCGCCTGATCACCCGGTCAGGACTTGTTAACAGGGTTCTCCACCCCTGTGAATAACACCGGTGTAATTCTCCCCACCCTGTGGACAAGCCTGTGGATAACAAAGAAGGCCCCTCGCTGAGCGAGGAGCCTTCGAGGACGTGAGCGCCCGGTGTCTAACGCCAGCGCGTCGTCATGAGGAAGCCGATGAGCGCGATGCCGAGACCGATGGCGAGGTTCCACGACTCGATGCCGGGGATCGGGAACTGCATACCGGAGATGTAGAAGACGAGGATCCACACGAGACCCAGGAGCATGAAGCCGAGCATGACCGGCTTGAACCACACCGGGTTCGGGGCCGCTTCGCCCTCTGCGCGTTCGACGAGGGGCTCTTCGCTCTTACGGTCTCGTGCCATGCCGTCATTCTACCCATGAGGGCTCTGTTCCCTTCATTTCTCGGCTCACCGTGAAGTGCGCCGGATAGGATCGCGCATATGACTGCATCCGCCACGCAGCCGACCCGGCGCGAACGTCGCCGGCGCCCCCGTTCCCGAGCGACGTTCTTCAGCGTGCTCGGAGAGCTCCTGCTGACCGCCGGCGTGCTGGTCATGCTGTTCGTGGCGTGGCAGATGTGGATCGGCGACATCATCATCAGCGCGCAGAGCAACAGCGAGGGTCAGGCGGTGTCCAGGGAGTGGGCGCAGCTTCCCGCGCCCCCGCCGCCGCCCGCCGTCGAAGAGGAGGACGGAGTGGTCTGGTACGAGCCGCCGCTCCTCGAGCATCCGGAGAACGGCATGAAGTTCGCGCAGATGCTCATCCCCCGCTTCGGCTCCGACTACAACGTCGCCATCGCCGGTGGCACGACCCGCCCCGCCACGCTCGACAACGGCTGGATCGGCGTCTACGACCAGTCCGTCATGCCGGGTCAGGTGGGCAACTTCTCCATGGCCGGCCACCGCACCACGTGGGGCTTCCCGCTCAACCGCATCGACAAGCTGCGGCTGAACGACGCGATCGTCGTGGAGACCCCTGAGGGCTGGTACACGTATCGGTTCCGGACCCTCGAGTACGTCACACCGGACTCCGTCGACGTGCTGCTCGACGTGCCGCAGGTGCCGGGGGCCGCAACCGGGGAGCGCTACATGACCCTCACCGCCTGCTCGCCGCTGTACTCGCTCGCAGAGCGTATCGTCGGGTACTCGGTGTTCGAGGGCTTCCAGCCCCGCGCCGAAGGCCCGCCGGAGTCCCTCGCCCCCGTCGACGACGTCGCTTCCCCGTCCTGGTAGGAGTCCTCATGTACGCAGCGCTGTGGCGCATCCTTCCCGGCCCGTGGTGGCTGCGGACGTTGATCCTGCTCATCGCCGTGGCCGCGATCCTCTACGGGCTGTTCTTCTACGTCTTCCCGTGGATCAGCCCGATCATCACGCCGGACGAGGTCGACCTGGAGTGAGCACGCGCGTGCTCGTGGTCGACAACCACGACAGCTTCGTGCACACGCTGACCGGGTACCTCCGGGAGCTCGGGGCGCGGGTGGAGCTGATCGAGGCCGATGCCGCGGACGCGGCGGGCTTGGGCCGGATGATCCCGGCACACGACGCGGTCATGCTCTCCCCCGGCCCTGGACGGCCGAGGGATGCCGGGGCATCCGTGGACGTCGCCTTGCTGTGCGCCGAACTCGGCACACCGCTGCTGGGAGTCTGCCTCGGGCATCAGGCCATCGGCGCCGCGTTCGGGGCCGAGGTCTCCGAGGCGCCGGAGCTCATGCACGGGATGGTGTCGGTGGTCGAACATGACGGATCGGCCCTGTTCGACGGCATCCCCTCCCGGTTCGAGGTCGGGCGCTATCACTCCCTCGCGCTGGCGGAGTCGGATCTCCCGGAGGAGGTCGGGGTCACGGCGCGCACGGAATCAGGGACGGTCATGGCGATCGCGCATCGTTCGCTTCCGATCCACGGCGTGCAGTTCCATCCGGAGAGCGTGCTGACGCCGCACGGCTACCGCCTCCTGGCGAACTGGCTCGCCGGCGTCGGCGACGAGCGTGCGGTGGCAGCGGCCGCGGGGCGTCATCCCCTCGATGTGCCGGCTGAGGGCGGCTATTCGCCCGTGCAGTAACGCAGCTCGACGTCGGAGTGCACGCCGACATCGCCGGGAGCCGCGGACATCGACGAGACGGTCGCCGGCGTGGTGGCCGGGCAGTCGGCGGTCTCCGTCTGGATCCCGTTCAGGCCGAGCTCGTCGAGCTTCGCCATCGCGGCATCCAGCGTCCAGCCGGTGACGTCGGGCAGCGTCACCCGTCCGCTGGCGACCACGACGTTCACCACGGTCTTGGGGGCGACCTCATCGCCCTCGCGGACGTTGGAGACCTCGAGGACCGTGTCGGCGGCGCTGTCAGGGTCGTTGCGCTGGATCACGCTGCCCAGTTCCAACCCGACGGCGTTGAGCGCGTCCTTCGCGGCGGACTGGGAGAGACCGACGAGATCGGGGACGGCGACGGTCTCCGCACCGGTCGACACGTACAACGTGACCCGCTCGCCGACCTTCACAGACTGTCCGGCCTCGGGGTCGGTGCGGATGACGTTGTCCTCGGTGATGTCGGCGCTGGACTCGTACACGATCGTCGACTGCAGATCGAGTTCCAGCAGGTCGGCCTGGGCGCGTTCGTACGACACGTCCACGAGGTCGGGGACCTCACGGGCGGATGCCGGTGCCTGTTCGCCACGCGGCATGAGGATCACCCACAGCAGCACGGAGATCAGCAGGACGGCGAGGAGCGCCACACCCGCCCAGATCCAGGCCACCGGTGGGCCGGCCTGCGTGCGGGTCATGGTCGTGTCCGTGCTGAGCTGGCGCAGCGACCGCGCCGTCTCCTGCGCCTGACGGGGGCTCGCCCCGTACAACTCGCTCGTCAGCGCACCCAGCTGTCTCTTGGTCGGTGCCTTGCCGGAGACGGCGGTGTCGAGCGCGAGGCGGAAGCTCGCGGCATCCGGGTACCGCTGATACGGGTCCTTCGCCAGCGCACGCAGCACGACGGGGTCCAGAGCACCGGGGGCGTTCTCGTTCACCTCGGTCGGCGCGACCGGTGCCTCGCTGACGTGCTGGTAGGCCACCGCGACGGGCGACTCGCCGCGGAACGGCTGACGCCCGGTGAGCAGTTCGTAGAGCACCACACCCGTGGAGTACAGGTCGGCTCTGGCGTCGACCGGTTCGCCCTTGGCCTGCTCCGGCGAGAAGTACGCGGCCGTTCCGAGGATCTGCGTCGTCTCGGCGACCGTCGACGAGGAGTCCGACACCGCGCGCGCGATCCCGAAATCCATGACCTTGACCTGGCCCTTGTCGGTGATCATGACGTTGCCGGGTTTGATGTCCCTGTGCACGACACCGGCCCGGTGCGAGTAGTCGAGTGCCTCGAGGATGCCGTCGACGTAGCGGATCGCGTCGTCCACCGGCACAGGGCCCTCGGCGATGATGTCCTTGAGCACGCGCCCTGTGACGAGCTCCATGACGATGTACGGTTCGCGCGCACCGCCGGGCCCTGCCTCCGTGGAGGCCGGGTCACCCGCGTCGAACACGCGCACGATCGAAGGATGCGACATGCGCGAGGCCGACTGTGCCTCGAGGCGGAACCGGGTGCGGAATGCGGTGTCGCGGGCGAGGTCGGGATCGAGGATCTTGATGGCGACGTCGCGTCCGAGGGTGAGGTCGTAGCCGCGGTACACCTTGGCCATGCCACCGTGGCCGATGAGGTCGTCCACGCGGTATCGCTCAGCGATGATGCGCGGCTCTGATGTCACTTCTTGATCCCTCTGATTCGGCTACGGTGCGGCTGTGGTCAAGGCTACTTCAGCCCTCGCCGTCCTCCGGCGGGGTCTCGTCCTGGTTCTCGGCCGCGACGATCGGCACGGACATCTGCGGAGACGGGCCGGACTCGCGCTGGTCGCTGCCGCCGCCGGAGCACATCGCGGTGTACGTCGCCGTCGCCGTGAGGCCCTCGCCGCCCAGCGTGATGTCCGCGCTGCGGGTGCCGGGGTCGAAGGTCCGGGTCGTGCTGCCGTCGCTGAAGGTCGCGTTCGTGATGTTCACGTTGTAGCCGCTGAGGTTCCCCGTGCCGCTCGGGCAGGTGAAGTTCGTCCAGTTCAGCGTGACGGTCGTTCCGGTGACGGGGTCGCCGGTGATGGTCGGAGCGTTCTGTGGGGCGCCGATCTGCACGCGGTCGGCGTACAGGGTCAGCGTGATCGATGCACCCTGCTCGAGGTCGCCGCGCGGGTTGACGGACTCGACGGTGCCGACCTGCTCATCGGAGGGGGCGGCGGTCGAACCGGTCTGGCACACGGGCGAGAGCCCGGCCTCGGTCGCCCTGGCCATGGCGTCATCGCAGCTCAGGCCGACGAGACCGAGGGAGTCGACGCTGATGCGCGTCGGCTCGGGAGTCGGCTCGGGCGTGGGCGTCGGCGTCGGTGTCGGCGTCGCGCTCGCCGTGGTCGGAGCAGGCTCGGGCTCACCCGGGTTCAGCAGTGTGAACAGGGTGCCACCGAGCACGATGACGAGGAGAGCGATCAGGGCGATGAGCGGCCACGTCCACGGGCTGCGCTTCTTCTTGGCCGCCTCGCCCTCGACGGGCTCTTCGGTCGGCACCTGCGCGGTGGTCGGCAGGATGCGCGTCGTACCGTCGTCGCCCGTGGTGAGGATGCGCGTGGCGTCATCACCGGCGACACCGCCGGTCGCGATGGCCGGCACCGCGATCGCGGCGGAGTTCAGGTCGCCGCGGCGCAGCGCCTGCGCGGCGCGGGCGACGGTCGCCGAGGATGACGGCCGGTCGGCCGGCTTCTTCGCGATCATCGCCATGACGAGGTTCTGCACCGGGATCGGCACGGTGGGCGGCAGCGGAGGGGGCTGCTCGTTGATCTGCGCCATGGCGATCGCGACCTGGGACTCGCCGGTGAAGGGGCGCTTGCCCGCGAGGCTCTCGTACGCGACGATTCCCAGCGAGTAGGTGTCGGTCGCCGGCGATGCCGGGTGCCCCGAGGCCTGCTCGGGGGAGAGGTACTGCACCGTGCCCATGACCTGACCGGTGGCCGTCAGCGGCACCTGGTCGGCGATGCGGGCGATGCCGAAGTCGGTGATCTTCACCCGGCCGTCGGGGGTGATGAGAAGGTTGCCCGGCTTGATGTCGCGGTGCACGAGACCGGCGGCGTGTGCCGCCTGCAGTGCGGACGCCGTCTGAGCGACGATGTCGAGCGTCTTGTCGGAGCTCAGCGCGCCGTCGCGCTCGAGGATCGTCGACAGCGCCTCGCCGGGGACGAGTTCCATGACGAGGAAGGCGCTGCCGTTCTCCTCGCCGTAGTCGAACACGCTGGCGATGCCCTCGTGGTTGACGAGTGCGGCGTGACGGGCCTCTGCGCGGAAGCGCTCGAGGAACCCGGGGTCGCCCATGTACTCGTCTTTGAGGATCTTGATCGCGACGGTCCGCCCGATGACATGGTCTGTGGCCTCCCAGACCTCACCCATGCCACCGATCGCGATCCGCGACTGAAGCTCGTATCGCCCACCGAACGACACACCCTGCGTCGGCCTCATCTGTTAAGCACCGCCTCAATGATCTTCTTCGCGATCGGGGCGGCGAGCGTGTCACCGGATCCCGACTGTCCAATACCGCCGCCGTTGTCGACGACGACCGCCACAGCGATCTGCGGATCGTCCGCCGGCGCGAAGCCGGTGAACCACAGTGTGTACGGTTCGTCGCCGTCGTTCTCCGCCGTTCCCGTCTTACCGGCAACGGCGACTCCGTCTATTCTTGCACCCTGCGCTGCGCCGTCCGCGACGCTCGCGACCATGGCGGCGGTCACGTCGTCGGCGTCCTCGGCCTCGACCGCGCGACCCAGCTCCTCGTCCGCGTACTCGCGGACCGTCGACAGGTCGTTTCCGATCACGGCATCCACCAGACGGGGCTTCATCACGATGCCGTCGTTGGCGAGTCCGGCCGAGATCATCGCGACCTGCATGGCCGTCGCGGTGACCTGTCCCTGGCCGAACCCGGTCAGCGCGGTCTGCGCGTCGTCGAGGGCTCGGGGGTAGCTGGACGCGGTGACCGCCAGGGGCGTCGTGAACTCCTGGTTGAAGCCGAACTTCTCGGCCATCTCGAAGATGGTCTGGCTGCCGAGTTCGACGGCGAGCTCCGCCATCGGGATGTTGCAGCTGAGCTTGACCGCGTCGGCGATCGTGACCGTGGCCCCCGGTCCGCATGTGCCGCCGGAGGCGTTGGAGATCTGCGCCGATGAACCGGGAAGTGTGTACCGCGCGGGGTTCGGGAGCGTCGACTGCGGGGTCCAGTCGCCGCTGGCGTACGCCGCGGCCGCGACGAGGATCTTGAACGTCGAACCAGGGGGGTGGATCTCGTTCGTGGCGGCGTTGATGAGCGGGTTCGGCTTCTGCGCGTCGAAGGCGTTGTACGCCTCCTCGGCCTGGGTCGCGCTGTGGACGGCGATGGCGTTGGCGTCGTAGCCGGGGGTCGCGACCATCGCGAGGATGCGACCGGTGGACGGCTCGAGCGCGACCACCGCGCCTTCGAGGCCGTCCAGTGCCTCGTACGCGGCTCGCTGCGCGACCGGATCCACCGTCACCTCGACGCTGAAACCGCGCTGCGGCTGCCCGGAGACGATGCGCTCGATCTCTGAGAGGAAGGCACTGGCGCCGGTGCCGGACAGGTCGGCGTTCAGGGCGTTCTCGATGCCGGTGGACGACTGCAGCGCGGGGTTGAAGAACCCGGTGATGTCGGACCACATGGGCGAGTCCTCGTACACGCGCTGGTAGCGGAACTCGTCATCCGCGGCGACGGATGACGCGATCGGTGTGCCGCCGGCGATGATCGCGCCGCGCTGGATCTCGTAGCTGTCCATGAGGGATCGCGTGTTGTGGTCGGTCTGCGCGAGCTGATCGGCCTGGACCACCTGGATCCAGCTGGTGGCCACCAGCAGGGACAGGAACATGAACAGCATCACGATGCTGAGCCGGCGGATCTCCTTGGTCATCAGCCGATCACCACCCTCGGCTGACGGCGGACGCCGTCGGATATGCGCAGCAGCAGCGCGACGATCAGCCAGTTCGCCACGAGGGAGGAGCCGCCGGCGGCGAGGAAGGGCGTGGTGAGGCCGGTGAGCGGGATCACCCGCGTCACACCGCCGACCATGATGAACACCTGCAGGGCGATCGTGAAGGACAGCCCTGTCGCGAGGAGCTTGCCGAAGTCATCCTGCCCGGTGATGCCGATCCGGATGCCGCGGCTGACGAAGACCATGTACAGGCAGAGAATCGCGAACAGGCCGATGAGGCCGAGCTCCTCGCCGAGGCTGGGGATGATGTAGTCGCTCTGCGCGAGCGGGGTGATCTGCGGGCGTCCCTGGCCGAGACCGGTGCCGATCAGCCCGCCGTGGGCGAGGCCGAAGATGCCCTGCACGAGCTGGTGACCGGCATCCAGCGGGTCGACGACGTCGAAGTCGAACGCGAACAGCCAGTTGGTGAAGCGGCCGCGGACGTAGGCGAGCACCTGGGTGGCGGCGAAGACGCCGACGGCGACCATCGCCAGTCCGATGAGCACCCAGCTCGTCTTGCCGGTGGCGACGTAGAGCATCGCGATGAACAGACCGAAGATGAGCATTCCGGTGCCGAGGTCGCGCTGGATGACGATGATTCCCAGCGAGATCAGCCAGACGACGATGACGGGACCGAGCTCGCGCATCCGGGGCCATGTCATCCACAGGAAGCGCTTGCCGACCGAGGTGAGGCTCTCCCTCGTGCGGACGAGGTACCCGGCGAAGAAGATCGCGAGGCAGATCTTCGCGATCTCGCCCGGCTGGAAGGAGAAGATCCCGCCGATCGACACCCAGACGTCGGCGTTGGCGCCCGTGGCGCCGAGGCCGGGGATGAACGGCAGCAGCAGCAGGACGATTCCCGCGAGGCCGAACAGGTAGGTGTACCGGAAGAGGACGCGGTAGTTGCGCAGCAGGATGACGACGGCGATCGCGCCGGCCAGCGAGATGGCCGTCCAGGCGAGCTGCTTCGTCGAGAACGCGGCCCAGCCCGTGTATCCGTTGGCGATGTCGATCCGGTAGATCATCGCGATGCCGAGTCCGGTGAGGAGGGTCGCGATGGGCAGGACGAAGGGGTCGGCATCCGAGGCGACGACGCGCAGCACGAAGTGGAGCGCGAAGGCGAGGATCGCCAGGCCGCCGCCGATGAAGAGGATGAACGGGTCGATGAGCCCGAGCGCCCCGAGCTGCACGAGGGCGAGGGCGGCACCGCTGATCGCGCAGGCGAACAGCAGCAGCCAGAACTCGCGGTTGCGCTGCGTCTGCGGCAGGCGCATCCGCTTGAGGGCCTTGATGACGGAAGTGTCGGCGGCGACGTCGGTGCTCATCCGATCACCTCGCTGTCCGTCGTGTGCGCGGCGCCCTCAGGGGTGCTCGTCGGAGTGGGTGTCGGTGCGATCGTCGGCGGCGGGGTCTCCCCGGTCACGGCCTGCTCGCCCGCGCGGAGCCGATCGACGATCGCCATGGCGTCTGCGAGGGAACGGGCGTTGATCGTGCGTTCGACGGAGGAGCGCTGGTACGGCGGCAGGTTCGCCAGCAGGATGCCGGTGTCCTCGATCTCGGTGGACAGCGTGATCGGTCCGATGCTCTGCTGCACGCCCTGGAAGATCACGACGCTGTCCTCGTCGGCGCCGACGAAGTAGCGGGTCTGCGTCCAGCTGTATGCGAGGAAACCTCCGCCGGTGAGGGCGAGGATGACGATGACGAGTGCAGCGATCCAGCCGATCCGGCGGCGCCTGGCGCGGCGGCGATCCTCCTCGATGAGCTCTTCGAGGTAGTCGGCTGCCGGCTCGAAGTGCGACGGCTCGTTCGCGGCCTGGCGGACGGGGTGCAGCCAGCTCGGACGGTTCACGCGGGCGGCGGGGATGAGCACGCCGGAGGGCGTGGAGGCCGCGCCGACGATGGTGGGGGTGCCGGAGGAGAGCGGATGCTGCCCGCCGACGTCCACGAGGACGATGGTGACGTTGTCCGGGGCGCCGCCGTCGAGCGCCTGCTTGAGCAGGTTGTCCGCTGTGCGCCCTGGCGGGAGTCCGAGGCGCATGGCCTTGAGGATGTGGGGCTCGTCGACGACGCCGGAGAGGCCGTCGGAGCACAGCAGCCAACGGTCCCCTGGGAGCGTCGGCATGACGAACATGTCGAGCTCCGGATCGTTGTCCATGTCGCTGAGCACGCGCATGAGGACGGAGCGCCTCGGATGGTACCTGGCCTCTTCCGGCGTGATGCGGCCGGAGTCGACGAGCCGCTGCACGAAGGTGTGATCCGCCGTGATCTGGGTCAGTTCGTCGTCGCGGAACAGGTAGATGCGCGAGTCGCCGATGTGGCCGATGACGGCGTGATCGTCGACCATGATGATCGCGCTGACCGTGGTGCCGAGACCGGCGAGCTCCGGGCGCTCCTTGGCCGCGCGGATGAGGTCGCCCGCCGCCGTGGTCGTCGCCGCCTGCAGGGAGGCCTGCGCGTCGTCGGTGGACGAGTAGACCTGGTCGAGCTGCTCGAGCTGTTGGATGGCGAGCGTGGAGGCGACGTCGCCTCCTGCGTGTCCGCCCATGCCGTCGGCCACGGCGAAGAGATTCGCCCCGGCGTAGCCGGAGTCCTGGTTGTTGGACCGGACCTTTCCCGTATGGGAGATCGCGGCGCTGGAGCCTTCGAACACCATGCCGGGGTCAGGCTCGCAGCTCGAATGTCGTGGCGCCGACCTTGACGGTGTCGCCGATGCCGATCGAGACGGGGGACGTGCCGAGGCGCTTGCCGGACAGGAAGGTCCCGTTCGTCGAGTCGAGGTCCTGGATCGCCCAGGTGTCGCCGCGCAGCAGCAGCCGGGCGTGGTGGCTGGAGGTGTAGTCGTCGCGGATGACGAGGCCGGACTCGCTCGAGCGGCCGATCGTCATCGGTTCGGTGCCCAGCGGCAGCTCGAGGCCGGCCTTGGGGCCCGAGGTGATGACGAGCTTCGACACGGAGCGGGTGGTGGCCGCACCGCCGCTCTGGCCGCTGCGGGGAGCGGCCTTCGGCGCGGGGGCCGGCGCGGCGGCCGGTGCACCGGTGGCGGCCTCGGCGGGGAGCTTGCGCACCTTCACGCCGAACAGGTCGGCGCGCAGGGAGTACACGACGCCGAACACGAAGAACCACAGCAGCACGAGGAAGCCGATGCGCAGCAGCAGGAGGACCAGTTCACTCATCTGTGCACTCCGCTCGGGTTCTCCGCGGCGATCGGGACCACGCGGAACACGAGGTCGGTGCGTCCGATCGTGATCGTGGTGTCCGTCGGCAGCGGCGATTCGCGCACCTTCTCGCCGTTCACCTTCGTGCCGTTGGTGGAACCGAGGTCGCGCATCATCGCGCGCTCGCCGTCCCAGAGGATCTCGACGTGCTTGCGGCTGGAGCCGGCATCCCCGATGGTGATGTCGGCATCGCTTCCGCGACCGATCACGGTGCGCGCACGCGTGATCGGATGACGGCGGCCGTCGACATCGACGACGGCCTGCCAGCTGACCCTGCCCTCGATCGTGCCCGAGTTCACCCGGACCGTGCCGGTGGCGACCTTCTCGTCGGACTCCAGGGCGATGAAGAGCGGACCGGCGAAGCTGTACCCCTGCGCGGTGGCATGCGCCGTGAGCAGGGCGTGCAGCTCGTCCGTGAGGGCGCCGCCGAGCGCGCGCATCCGGTCGTGGTCGTCGACGCTCAGCCGCACGACGTAGCTGTTGGGCGCGATGATGCGATCACGGCTGACGACGGCGGCTTTGATGTCGGCTTCACGGCGGATCGCCGAGGCGATCTCCACCGGCTGGATGCCGCTGCGGAAGGTCTTGGCGAACGCGCCGTTGACGGCGCGCTCCAGACCTTTCTCAAAGCTGTCAAGTAGTCCCACTGGGCTCCTCTGGCATGGCGGCGGTAGCAACATCGTAGCCAGGTGTTCTGAATAACCCCCGCTGGCGGGGCTTCGACGCGCGTTCTGAGTCGTCCGAACTGCGTGATATCCTCGTGAAGTTGAGTTCTTCGGAACGAGACGCTCGCGCGAGTGGCGGAATGGTAGACGCGCTGGCTTCAGGTGCCAGTGTCCTTATGGACGTGGGGGTTCAAGTCCCCCCTCGCGCACAGAATGTCCTCAGGACACGCTGTGCGTAGATGATAGAGCCGGTCAGAATCACATCTGACCGGCTCTTCTTCTTTCAGGGACCTGCTGGTCACCAGCGGTTGTGGACGTCCTCCGCCCATCCCTCCAGCCCGTCGACACGGATCCATTCGCCCTCGTCGGTCTGCACTCGCCCGGAGAACGTGCCGAAGCACTGGTGCGTGGTCGATCGGATGATGAGGAAGTCCGTGTGCGCATAGCGGTCGTAGAACGGGGTGAACTCCAGTTCGACGCGATCGGTGGACATCCGCCACGGCTTCATCCAGTCGGACGGGTCGAAGTCCCATTCCAGCGCAGTGGGGATCTTGTGCACGCGTCCGTCCACCGTGAACCCGGTGTGCGAGATGCCGTTGCGGATGCCGTCGGCGCCACCGCCGCCCAGATTGACGCCGACGCGGCGCCCGTCCACCTCTCCCACGGCCGCGCCCCAGTTCCAGTCGGTGCGGTACCGACCACGGGATCGAGCATGGTCGAGCACGCCGAAGCCGGCGATCTCGTGCTCGACCCCGTCGATCGTGAGGATGCCGCGGGTGGGCCGGTCGACGTCCTTCACCGTGTAATCGACGAGTCGACGCGAGTGCGGAGAGGCGATGCCCATCGCCTCGTGCCCCGGCCAGGTCTCGGCGAGGAGATCCACACGGACGCGATCACTCCGCGCCCGCAGACGGGTACCGGCATCCGTGTCCTCGAATCGCAGGTGCAACCGCTTCCCGCGCGACGCGTTCACTCCGGTGCCGTGCGTGCCGGTGAGGACCACGCCGCGATTGCCCGGCGAGATCTCGAAGGTGTCGATGTCTGTGAGAGTGGCGCGGTCGAGCACCCACAGCTGGCGGACGTTGGCGAAGTCGAGCGCACCGATCGTCAGGGCGATGATGTGCGTCGGGGTGACGATGCCCCAGTACTCCCAGCGCTTGTTGCGCCCCCAGCCGTACCAGCCGCGTCCGATGCGGTCGGTGTCGTGCAGCTGGCGTCGCGCCCACCCGATGGATGCCGGGTCGAGGCGTCCGTCCGGGCCGACCAGGCGCACCGGCGCGGTGATCTCCCTGGCCGTCATCGCACACTCCGAATGGGCAGCACCGACAGTGCGCCGACGATCGCGAACACGATGCCGGCGGTGAAGACGGCGGTGTAGCTGCCGGTGAGCGCGATCAGCGCCCAGACGATCACCGGGGTGAGGGCCTGCGGGAGCGTCGTGGCGATGTTGAGGATGCCGAGATCCTTCGCGGCCGCTTCCGCCGTGGGGAGCACCTCGGTCATGAGGGCGGCATCCACGCTCATGTAGATGCCGTAGCCGAGGCCGAAGGTCACGGCGAGGGCGAACATCCCGCCGATCGTCGGAGACACCAGCGGTATCGCCAGCGAGGCGCCCATGATGAGCGAGGCGACGATCACGAAGATCTTCCGCTTGCCGGCTCGGTCGCTGAGCTTGCCGACCGCGAACGCCGTCGCCAGGGCGCCGACGAGCATCACCGCGGTCAACGGGGTGCTCAGCGCCGTGGACTCGGCATCCGACACTCCCACGTAGTCGCGCAGGATGTACAGCAGATAGGACTGCACGCTCTGGTAGGCCAGGATCAGCATGAAGCGCCCTGCGAACGCCCACCAGAAGTCGGGGAAGGCCCGCGGGCTCACCCAGAAGCTCGCGAAGAAGGTACGCCAGCGGAAGGGCTTCACTGCCATGTCGCGCGAGGAGAAGTCGCGGTTGAAGATAGTGAACAGCAGGCTGGCCACGAGGATGATCCCGCCGAAGGTGGCGTAGCCGATTCCGATGCTGTCGGCGAAGAAGCCCGCGCCGGCGACGCCGAGACCCATGCCGAGGAAGGTGCCCATGGCGAGCACCCCGGATGCCACGCCGAACCGCTGCCGGGGGATCCGGTCGGGCACGATCGCCGCCTGCGCGGTGCCCACCGCGTTCAGGGCGAGCATCACCAGCACCCAGTAGACGCCCAAGGACCACAGTTCGGCGGCTCCGGAGAGCAGCACCATGAACAGGGCCGCGGTGGCAGCGCTGATGACCATCCAGGGCGCGCGGCGCCCGAACCGGCTGCGGGTCCGGTCGGAGAACGCCCCGATCAGAGGGTGGATGATGATCGCGCCGACGGAGGACGCGGTCATCACGATCGCGAGGTTCCCGACCTTGTTGACCGGGTCGATCTGCTGCACCTGATCGGGGATGAAGATGACCATGAATCCCGCGTAGCAGGTGAGCAGCGCAGCGTTCATGACGAACAGCCACGTCAGCAGACGTCGATCGGACGTGCGGGGCAGGGCAGGCGCGAGCGTGCTCACGGGGCTCCTTCTTCGCGGCGCCAGTGCCGCGGATGAATCGATCCACGCGCCGCTCGGGTGCGGCGCACCCTCACTGTAATGGTTCGACGGCCTCCGACGGCGCAATCACCCGTCGTCGGTGCCGCCACACCGGCTCATGCGCGTTCGATCGGCATCCACAGCTCGCAGGTCGCAGTGCGGAAGTCTCCGGCGCGCTCGAGCACGGCGACGATCGACGGGCCGGGGCGCAGACGCCACGGGTTCGACGGGAACCAGTCCGTCGCCGACGCCGCATAGGCCTCCTGCAGCGCGGTCGGATGGTCCCCCGACGTGCGGAAGACGACCCAGTCCCCCTCCGGCACCTCGATCGCGTCGAGTCCCTCCGGTACGGGGGACTGCGCATCCACGGCGACGCCGTGCATATAGGTGAGCTCAGTGCCCTCGACGGCGTCGGGGTCGACATCGGCGCTCACCTGCAGAAGCCCGGACGGTTCCGTGTTCGACAGTGCCTTCAACCGCTCGTGCTCAGCGGCCGGGATCGAAGCGATGTGGGCCTGGATGTGCGGGTTTACGCCGCGGTGGATGAGCGGCACGCGGGCGGCGTGGCCGATGAGCCGGAATTCGGGGCGGTGTGTGATGCGGGTGTCCATGGACGTGTTCCCTTCGACGGTCAGGCGGAACCTGAGTTTCGGTTGCGATCGAAGGGGACCGCCGTGTGCGCGGACGTCCGCCGGGCTCGACCCGTGCACCGCACGGAACGCCCGGCCGAACGCCTCGGTCGAGCCGTATCCGTGGCGCACCGCGATGTCCAGCATCCTGTCCTCGCCGGCGACATCCGCCGCGGCGACAGTCATGCGTCGCCTGCGGATGTATTCCGACAGCGGCATACCGGCGAGCGACGAGAACATCCGGCGCAGGTGGTACTCGGTCGTCCCGGCCGCCGCCGCGAGCCCGGCGATGTCGACGTCCTCGGTCAGTCGGGCCTCGACAGCGTCGATCAACCGGTTGAGCTCTGCGATCACGGTGATCTCCCTTCGCTCTCCACCCTGCGGTCTTCGCGCGCCGAACACCCGACAGTTCCGGTCCGATCGGGTCGGATCTCAGTCCCTCACGCCGAACAGGCCCTTCCCGTGCGTGGTCAGCACTTCGTACGCGTCGGCATACGTCTCCGGCATCTTCGCGTCCGGTTCGTAGCGGGCCAGCAGGATGCCGATGAGCCCGAGCGCCGGTGCGGTCAGAGGGCGCTTGCCGCTCTTCTCGTCGGGCTTCTTGCGACCGGATTCCGGGTTCTTCGGCACGAACGGCTTGTGCACGTCCGGCCAGAGCGCGGGTTGGCGCGGTGTCCGGGTCGTCACGGCGTTGTGCAGGCTCGGCGCGTCGGCATCCCGTCGCGTGAGCGGGGTCAACCCGTGCTGCTCGCAGAGGGTCTTGATGACGGACCCGTGGTGCATCTCGTCGTTGATCACGCTGCCGGCCGCGGTGTGCGCCGAGATGACGATCGCCGGCACGCGCGCCCCCAGACGGTCGAAGGTGAAGTCCATCTCCCCCGGTTCAGCGCCCTCCGTGGGCGGCGTCGCTGCCGGAGGCGGCACGTGATCGTAGATCCCGCCGTGCTCGTCGAACACGACCAACGCCATCGTGTTCATGGCGTTCGACCCCTTGGCGCTCGTCCCGCCGCGGATCGACGTGTACACCTCGGCGAGAAGCGCCTCGGCGGCGCGGATGTCAGAGACGGCGCTGTCGTACGTCGACCCGTCCGCCTCGTGCACGACCTTCGGTCTGCTCACGGGAGGGTGCATGTCGTTGTGATCGAAGACCATGCGCGGCTCGATGAACGCGTAGTCGGGGAGGTTGCCGTTCGCGGCGTCGTCGTGGAACTGCTCCATGCTGCGGAAGTTCGTCTTCCAGTACTTCTCGATCGAGGGCGCATGCAGCATCCCCGTCAGGGACACCACCTGGTCGGCGTCGTAGTAGACGCGCCAGGTCTTGCCGGCCTCCTCGAGCCGGTTGAAGATCGTCGGGACGGCGGGGGCGTTCAACCACTTGTCCAGTCCGCCGTTGCGGACGTTCGTGACGAATCCGTGCGAGGTGCTGGCGTGGAAGAACGAACGGTTGCAGAACGTCTGCGACGGGACGGCGCAGAACCAGTGGTCGTACACACCGAATCCGCGGGCGAGGGTGGACAGCACCGGCAGCATCTCCGGGTCGAATCCGCCCATGACCCTGGCGTATTCCGCGGGCGTGGGGTCGGTGCCGCGTTCGAGGCGGTAGTTGATGATGTAGTCGCGCACGAAGCCGCTCATGTCCGGCTTCTGCCCCTTCTTCGGGGCGTTCCATGGCGCGGAGAGCTCGTTGGCGGCGAGGTCGGCGTTGGTGGCGGGGTCGACGACGCCGAACAGCTGGGTGTTCACATGCGAGTAGAACTCGCCGGGGTCCGGGTCGGGCTGACTCATGATCTCGTCGGTGGATCCCTCGTACACGTGAGCGGGGATGACCGTGCCGTCGGGGGCGGTGTTGCTGTGGTCGCCGGACTGCACCCCCTCGAACCTCTGCCCCGCGGGTACGGTGTCCCTCGTGTAGAGCCTGCCGAGGATGTGGTCGAAGCTGCGGTTCTCGAACATGAGCACCACGACGTGGTCGAATCCCGGCTCCGGGCGGGCGGGCAGCGGCGTGAACCCGTAGGTCGCATCCGGGTCGTCCTGGTCCCGGATGCCGGCGCTGATCGCGGCCGCCCCGATCGCTCCGGCCGCGACGCCGAGGGCGCCGACGCTCGACGCGCGGAGGAAACTGCGGCGCGAACGCCGTCGGTCGTCGTCCGGTTCAGGAGAGGCGGGAACGGGTCCGCTGTCGTGCGTCACGTTCAGATGCTACCGACAGCGGCGGGGTCACCGACGGGGGCGGCGGTGGTTCGGCGGTAGATTGAACCCATCGGAACTTCTGCCTTGTCATCGACCGCCGGGCGCGGCGTCGCGGCATCCATCCTGGCATCCGTCCTCTTCGGAGCGATCAGCCTGCTCGGCGGTCATCTCGACGGCTTCACCTCGGAGGAGACGACCGCCTGGCGCGTGCTGTTCATCCTCGCCGCCCTCGGCGCTCTGCATGCCTCTGGGCCGCGCCGCGCAGCCCTCATCGCAGTGGTCGTGCGCATCGCGCGGAGCCCTCGTCTGATCGTCATCGTCCTCGTGAACACGGCGATCATGTGGGTGCAGCTGTGGGTGTTCATGTGGGGTCCGGCGAACGGCCACGCGCAGGACATCGCCTTCGGTTACTTCCTGCTCCCGCTCGTCATGGTCGTCGTCGGGCGGGTGTTCTTCCGCGACCGCCTGCAGATGCTGCAGTGGGGCGCCGTGGCCGCTGCCGCCGTCGGCGTCGGCGCCCAGGCGCTCATCGCCGGGGGAGTGAACTGGCCGGTGCTCATCATCGCCGGCCTCTACCCGGTGTACTTCGCGCTGCGTCGGTGGGCGGGGATCGACTCCATACAGGTGTTCCTCATCGAGATCGCCCTGCTCGTCGTCCCGGCGATCATCGTCATCATCGTCCCGTACGCGGCCGACCCCTCACGCGGCATCCCTGCGACCTGGCCGGCGCTGCTGGTCATGGCGGCCCTCAGCGCGGTCGCGATGATCTGCTACATCCTCGCGTCCCGACTGCTGCCGCTGTCGTTGTTCGGGCTGCTGTCGTATCTGGAGCCGGTGCTCGTGCTCGGCGCGTCGCTCCTGCTCGGGGAAGTCCTCACGGTCGTCGACACGTTCGTGTACCTCCCGATCGTCGTCGCGCTCGTGCTCCTCGGGCTCAGTGGACGCCGTCGCCGCGAGCACCTCGAAGAGCCGCCGCTCTGATCGTCAGATCCAGCCGCGCTCCTCGGCCATCATCACCGCCTGCTGCCGTGTGGACACGTGCAGCTTCGACAGCACGACCGAGACATGATTGCGCACCGTCCCCGGTGCGAGCGACAGGGACTTGGCGATCTGGCCCGTCGTCTCCCCTCGACGTCCGGCGCGCAGGACGTCGAGCTCACGATCGGTGAGAGGACTGCGCTCGTCGCTGAGCGCGTCGGCGGCGATCTCGGGGTCGACGTACCGTGCGCCAGCCGCCACTCGGCGGATGACCGCGGCCACCTCGTCCGCGCTGCGGGACTTCGGTAGGAACCCGGCGACGCCGGAGGCGAGCGCTCGCCGCAGGACACCGGGGCGCGCGTGCCGCGTCACCACGATGCACCGCGTCGAGATCGACCTGTTCAGACGCTCGGCCACCTCGACACCGTCCAGACCGGGCATCTCCAGATCGAGCAGGCAGATGTCGGGCTGCAGCTGCTGTGCGACCTCCACCGCCTGCAGGCCGTCGGCGCATTCGGCGACGACGTCGATGTCATCCTCGAGGCGCAGCAGCGCCGCGAGCGCGGAACGGATCATCGCCTCGTCGTCGGCGAGAAGGACGCGGATCATGAGGAACCCTTCGGAACGGTGACGATCACGTGGAACTCGCCCTTTCCGCGCTCGATGCGCACGTCTCCGCCTGCCTCCTCCACGCGACGGACGATCCCGTCGAGGCCGGAGCCCTGGTCCTCGTCGGATGGATCGGCCGATCGGTCGTTCGCGATCTCGTATCGCCAGGCCGCGGTCTCCTCGACGAGGGATAGCCGCGCCCACTTGCCGCCGCCGTGGCGGAGCACGTTCGTCGTGGTCTCACGGATGACGGGCCCCAACACCGATGCGGGTGCCTGATCCGCACCGGAGGACAGGGAGGCGTCGGCGGTCGTCCCGGATGCGCGGAGCAGATCGACCGCGTTGGCGATCTCGTCCGGCAGGGGGACGCCGCGAAAGCGCATCGCGAGGTCGCGCGTGCCCTGCCGCGCCTCGGCGACGCTCGTCCTCGCCAGACGCAGCTGATCCCGTGCGGCCTCGGGATCGTTCGCGAGCAGCCGCTCGGCGAGCTCCAGCTGCAGCGCGATCACCTGAAGGTGATGTCCCTGCAGGTCGTGCACGTCCGTTGCGACGCGCAGCCTCTCCTGTGTGGCGCCGAGCCGGGCTTCGGCGGCTCGTGCGCGATCCAGCGTCATGAGCACGTCCCACCACCACAGCGACATCACCGTCATGGCGGGAAGCGCCACGGTGAAGAAGCCGAACACCCACCAGCTGCGGCTGGCATCCGCGTCCTGATCGGTGAACACCACTCGCCAGTCGATGAACCACAGGCCGGCGAGAAGCGCCATCGAGGTGAGCATCATGCGCAGGTGGACGCCGGCGGGCCAGTTCAACAGCATCAGCGACTGCACGATCGGGAGAGCACCGATCACCCAGATGCCGCTCACGACCCCGGAGAAGATGCCGAAGACGACGGCCGTGGCGAGCGGCAGCAGGAGGTGCCGCCAACCCACCATCGGGCCGGCGGTGTCGTCGCGGTGCCGGTATTGCAGCAACAGGACCAGGCTCGTCGCGCACCACGCGAGCCCACCGACGGCGGCGGCCGTCGTCACCCACGTGCTCGCACCGAGGCCGATGAAGGCCGTCAACCAGAGGAACACGACCATCACTTCGAGGGCGAGCACGCCCGAGACCGTGTACCACCATGTGGCGATGACGTTCTGCACCAGTCGGCGTGACCCGACCGCGTCGGGCAGTGCATCTGGCGGGGTCGTGATCATGCCCTCAGCCTAGGGGCGTGACAGATGTCACCCCTCGGCCGTGCACAGCGCCCGGTGGACGATGACGGCAGGACACTTCTCGCGCCCTGCGTCCTCGGCTGGACTGTCATCATGAACCTCATCGAGACATTCCAGAACCTCGTCGCACAGGTGCCTGAACTCGTCCAGCCGCTCATCGTGGCGCTGGCCGCAGCCGTCCCGTTCATCGAGGGCGAGGGTGCGGCCACGATCGGCATCCTCGGCGGCATCCATCCCGTCATCGTCGCCATCGCCGCGATCGCGGGCAACTTCCTCTGCGTCGTCCTCGTCGTGCTCATCGGGGCGACGGCCCGCAGCGCGGTCGTGAACCGCCGGCGTGCGAAGGCGTTCGTCGACACGGACGGACGGACGATCGACGGCATCGCCGCCGGCACCGCCCGCCCCGCAGAGGACGATGATCGCAGCACTGCGCGTCGGCAGAAGTTCCAGCGGGCATTCGAGCGCTACGGCGTGCCGGGTGTCAGCCTCCTCGGACCCCTCCTGCTGCCCACCCAGTTCACCGCGACCATGCTCGCGGCGGTCGGCGTCGGCAAGGCGCGCATCCTGATCTGGCAACTCGTCGCGATCACCGGGTGGACGACGCTGTTCTCACTGTTCATCACCGGCATCGTGCGCTTCGCCGCCTGACGCCGAGCGGTACAGCGCGCTGAGAGCGGCCGTCCCGCCCTCGGCGTACGCGGCGCGTTGCCTGCTCGCGCCTGTTCCCTCACGCAGCACGCGGTCGAGTCCCTCCTCGACGAACGCCGCATCGCCGCTCTCCTCGAGCGCTTCCGTGATGCGTTCACGCAACAGGCCGACCATGGCTCTCGCAGGGGCGGGTTCACCGGAGTCCGGATGCAGCAGCATCGCGTCGAGGCCACTGCGTGCGGCGGCCCACACGGACGCCTGGAGAGCCGCATCGTCGAGCACGCCGGCGGGTGGTGCGGACAGGGCGAGCGCCCTCCCGATCGCCGCGCACAGGAGCGCGTCTTCCGCGGTGAGCTGCGCATCGAAGATCCGCAGCTCGAGCGTGGGGTACAGGTCCGACATCCGCGCCGCCCACGAGACCGAAGCGACGTCGGGGAGGATGTCCTGCTCGACGAGCGCGCCAATGACCTGGTGGTAGTGCGTGCTGTCGTGGAAGTGCGGAGGGCACCCCGCGAGCGGGAGGCGACGAAGAAGGATGGTCCGCCAGCTGTGGTGACCGGTGTCCTGCCCGTCGGCGAACGGCGAGTTGCCGCTCAGCGCCAGCAGGGTCGCAAGCCAGGGGCGTACCGCGTTGAGGGCGCGGACGCGCTCCTCCACATCGATGATCTCGACATGCAGGTGCAGCCCGTTGACGTGGTGGCCGTCGACGATGTGGCCGAGCCAGCCGGCGATCGCGGCGTAACGTGCGGTCGACACGACGGATGCCGCCGGGCCCGGCCCGAACGGCGTCCCGGTCGCGGCGGCCACCGAACGGTGGCGCTGGGCGAACGCCTGCAGATCTGTGCGCATCGCGCCGATCTCGACCGCCGCGTCCGCGAGAGTCGCGGCGGGAGAAGTGGAGAACTCGACCTGTGAGGTCAGGAACTCCGTCGTGACACGACCCATCCCGCCGGGCAGTGCCGCAGATGCGGCGGCGCCCAGCGGGATGGGGATGAGTGTGTCCTCATCGAGGAGCTGGAACTCCTCCTCCATGCCGAAACGCGTCACGATGCTCGTCTCGGATGAGGGGACGGGTCGACGTCACTTGTCGAAGGCGTCCTTGACGTCGTCGCCGGCCTTCTTGAAGTCGGCCTTGACCTGATCGGTCTTGCCCTCGGCCTCGAGCTTCTCGTTGTCGGTCGCCTTGCCCGCGGCTTCCTTCATGTGGCCAGCCACGTCCTCGGCGGTGTGCTTTGCCTTGTCTCCGATAGCCATGATCCGTTCCTTTCGTCGGGGATCAGTCGATCCATGGACAACGCTCCCACGAGCGGTCCGATCGAACGATGGGGTTGACGATTGCCGACCGGAGAGTTAGGCGCGTAATAATTCGAGGTTGCGACGGCCCTTGTCCCCCAAATGGGGGACAAGGACGCGATTGTCGGGATAGGCTGTAACGGACGTACCCTCCGGTCGTCTAGGCCCTCACCGCTTCCCCCCCGCGGTGAGGGCCGCTCACATTTCGCGGCCCGTGCAACATTTGGATTAACATCTGGCCGGAGCTGTTCCGCTCCCCGCGTGCATGGATAATGTGGGCATCGCCGGGGCACCTGCGTCGGCGATGGTCCAGCAGAACGGCAGTACATGAGTACCCAAGGCACGGTCAAGTGGTTCAACTCGGAGAAGGGCTTCGGCTTCATCTCCCCCGATGACGGCGGCGCCGACGTCTTCGCGCACTACTCCGCCATCGACGCAAGCGGCTACCGCTCGCTCGACGAGAATCAGCGCGTCGAGTTCGATGTGGCGCAGGGCCCCAAGGGCCTGCAGGCCGAGAACATCCGCCCCATCTGAGGGCTGATCCGCCGCACTCCTCGCCCGGAGGCACCTCACCCGCGTGTCCTCCGGCGGGGAGTGCTGTGCGTTGAGGCGCGGGTCAGGCGGCGTCGTCCTGAAGGAGCAGCGCCTGCAGGGCGGCGGCGTCGGCGGCGCGGAACGTCGCGGGATCGCCTTCGGCATCCTCCCCGAATCCCCATTCCGAGAAGATGACAGGGATGCCGAATTCCGCAGCCCCGTCCACATCGTGGTGACGGTCGCCGATCAGGACCGGCCGGGACGTGTCGACCCCCGCGGCTTCGAGGCGCTCCAGCGCCCAGCCGATGACGTCCGACTTGCTGTCGCTGCGGCCGATCGCGCCGGTGCGCGCACCGGAGAGTGCGGTGAAGAGGTCGACGAGGCCGTTGTGCTCGAGGATGGCCCGCACCTGGTTCTCCGGCTTGGTGCTCGCCGTCGCCTGGGGGATGCCGGCTGCGGCCACGGCACGGATCACGTCCGGGACGCCCGGATAGATGTCGACGGATGCCGCGTATCCGTCACGAGCGGCGAGTGCGCGGTAACGGGTGAGCGCCTCGGCGGCGTCGTCGGGGGAGAGCCCGGCCAGCTGCTGGAAGGACTCGTACATCGGGGGGCCGACCCAGCGTCCCATGGATGCGGGGTCAGGAGCGGGCAGGTCGAAGGAGGCGAGAACCTCGATCAGTCGCGGGAAGATTCCCGGTGTGGCATCCGCGATCGTGCCGTCGACGTCCCACAGCACGCAGGTATAAGGGGAGTGGGGCATGGCTCCAGCCTATGGCCGCTTCCGACGTGCCCGGGTCCGGTGGCCGTCAGAACAGCCGAGGGATCCCCGACTCGATGCCCTTCATCTCGTCGTAGTCCAGGACGAGGCAGCGGATGCCGCGATCCTCGGCGAGCACGCGCGCCTGCGGCTTGATCTCCTGGGCGGCGAAGACGCCCTGAACGGGCGCGAGGTGCGGATCCCGTCCGAGGAGCTCGAGGTAGCGCGTGAGCTGTTCGACGCCGTCGATGTCACCGCGGCGCTTGATCTCGACCGCGATCGCCGCACCGGACGCGTCCCGCACGAGGAGGTCGACGGGCCCGATGGCCGTCGGGTACTCGCGACGCACGAGCGTCGCCCCCTCGGCGACGAGCGAGACCTGCTCGGCGAGCAGACGCTGCAGATCCGCTTCGACGCCGTCCTTCTGCAGACCGGGGTCGATGCCGAGTTCGTGGGACGAGTCGTGCAGCACCTCGTAGATCTGCACGCGCAGCGCGTCGCCGGTCTTCTTGTGCGTCACGCGCCACACGTCGATGACACCGGCGCTCGCCTCCTCCTCGCCCGGCTCCTCGGTGACGAGGGTGCACGGCGGGCTCATCCAGTTCAGCGGCTTGTAGCTGCCGCCGTCGGAGTGCACCAGAAGACTGCCGTCGCCCTTGTGGACGAGCAGGCGGGTGGCGAGGGGCAGGTGGGCGTTGAGCCGTCCGGTGTAGTCCACGGAGCAGCGGGCGATGACGAGACGCACCCGACGAGCCTACTTCGTCGCGACGGTCTCCGGCTCCTCCTTCAGCGGTCGCGCGGCTCCCGAGAAGAGCCCGGATGCGACGACGAGGGCGACGAGGATGAACAGGGTGTTGAGCAGGCCGATCTGCTCGCTGATGACGCCGAGGATCGGGGGACCGCCGAGGAAGGCGACGTAGCCGATCGTCGCGGCGGCGCTCACCCGCGCCGCCGCCTTGGTCGGGTCGTCTGCTGCGGCGGACATGCCCAGCGGGAAGCCCAGCGACGCGCCGATCCCCCAGAGGGCGGCTCCGACGAACACGAAGGGCAGGCTCGGCGCGAGGATGAACAGCAGGATTCCCGATGCGGCGGCCGCCGCGAGCACGCGCAGCACGACGACGCGGCCGAAACGATCGACGAGCGGGCCTCCGAAGATGCGCACCGCCGTCATGCACACGGAGAACACCGTCAGTGCGGCGGCGCCCATGGCCGTGCCACCGCCATGGTCCTCCGCGGTGCCGAGGGCCAACCAGTCATTGGCTCCGCCCTCGGCGAAGGCCATGCCGAGCATCACGACGCCGAGCGCATAGGTCCGCGGCTCCCGCCAGGCGGACAGGGCGACGTGCATCCGCTCGCGCCAGTGCGGCTTCTCCCCCGACGCCTCGGGGTCGAGGACGGCCTCGCGATCGGGCACGTTCGCGATGCACACGAAGGCGGCGATGAGGATCGCGAGTGCCATCACCGACGTGTGGAGGACGACGGACACGTGCCAGGTGGTCGCCGCCCAGCCGACGCCGGCGCCGATCACGGTGCCGAAGCTGAAGAATGCGTGGAACAGCGGCAGGATCGTCCGGCCGGCCTCCTGCTCGATGGCCGTGGCCTCGACGTTCATCATGACGTCGAGGCTGCCGTTGCCGAGCCCGAACAGCACGAGCCCGATGACGACGACCGGGAACGATGCGAGCAGCGTCGTTCCCACTCCGATGAGGGCGAGCCCGACCGCCAGAGTGATCATCATCGTCAGCATCCCGCGGCGCGCACCCGTGCGGGCCATGACCGCAGGGCCCGTCGAGATGCCGATGATCGACGCGATCCCCATGCCGAGCAGCAGCAGCCCGATCTGCGCGTTGTGGATGTCGAGGGCGAGTTTGATGTCCGGGACGCGTGCGGCCCACGTCGCGATCGAGACGCCGCTGGCGAGGAAGATCGCGAAGACCGCGTTGCGCCAGCGGACGTACTGCGCGCGTGTGAGGGGGGAATCCATGCGAACAGCGTATCGAATCGATTCGATCTTGGGAAACACGGAGCGGCTATCCTCGGATCATGGCCGCCGTTCCCGAGTCGCACCGAGCGACGCTCGCCGACGTCGCTCGGGAAGCCGGCGTGGCGATATCGACGGCATCCGTCGTCTTCAGCGGCAAGACGAAGGTCTCCGACAGCACGCGCGAGCGCGTCCTCGCCGCCGCGGCAGACCTGGGGTACACCGGTCCTGATCCGATGGCCGCATCGCTGCGGCGGGGGCGGAGCGGCATCATCGCCGTCGTCCTCGAGGGACAGCTGCGCGCGGCCTTCCTCGACCCGGCCACCATCCCGATGATGGACGGACTGACCGACGGCATCGCCTCACTCGGCGCCGGCCTCCTGCTCCTGCGTGACGAGCCGGGGGAAGGCGGCGTCTCGCCACTGACGACGGCGCCGGTCGATGCGGCAGTGCTCGTCGGCTGCTCGGGACGCACGCGCGCGTCCCTGGAGGTCCTGCGCAGCCGAGGGCTGCCGGTCGTCGTCATCGAAGGCGACGCCGGCGAGGGCATCCCGCAGATCACGCTCGACAACAGGGAGGCGGCCGCCGAACTCGCCCGTCACGTCCGCGCGCTCGGCCACACCGATGTCGTCTCGGTCACCCTGCCGCCGGACTCCCTCCGCGAACGCGGCGAGGTCACGCAGGAGCGCCTTGCCGCAGCGACCGTCGAGGTCACCGTCGACCGGCTCAGCGGGGTCCGCTCGGTCTACCCCGGCGCGCGAGCCGTCTCCGCGGCGGCGAGTTCCATCGACGAGGGGCTCATCGCAGGGCGGGCTCTGCTCGCCGATGAGGTGAACAGGCCGACAGCGGTGCTCGCGCAGAGCGACCTTCTCGCCGTCGGCGTGATCCGCGCGGCGGAGGAGCTCGGTCTTCGCGTGCCGGAGGATCTCAGCGTCGCCGGGTTCGACGGAGTCCGCGTCGACGGCATCGGCGACCACGTCCTGACGACCATGGTCCAACCGGCGGAGGAGAAGGGACGCGCGGCGGGGGAGCAGGTGGCCCGGATGCTGCGCGGCGAGACGCCGACGTCCCTGCACCTCACCTGCCGGTTCCGCGCCGGGACGACGACGGCGCCCATCGCCTGAGCCCGGCGGGCGTCGGAGGAGGGTCAGCTGCGTGGCGGGCCCAGCGGCAGCGCCCGGGTGCCGAAGTCGTGGATCGTGTACTGCCCGCACGCGATCGCATCGATCGGGAGATCGTCCACACCCAGCGACCAGGGCGTGCTCTGAGCGTCCTCGATGAGGAACGTGACCTCGCGGGTGCGGAAGTCCGCGCGGTTCGTCAACCACGCGTACGCGTTCAGCTGATGGTCGACCTGGACGAGCTGCGATGCATCGGAGAGGTGGAGCTTCGGAAGGCGGACCGTCCAGAACTGCCCGGCGCCGACGCGACCGGATGCGCTCACCCAGTCGTCCACGCAGCGCAGGTCAGCGCTGGGACGTGTGGCGGGCACCATCCGCGGCACGCTGAGTCCCGCGGCGACGACGAGGGCGACGGATGCCGCGGCGGTCGCCCACAGCGCGGCTCGGCGCGGGACACGCAGGGCACGGGGCGATGCGACGAGCGCGAGGGCGGGCAGGAAGACGACGGGCTGCAGATAGCGGGCGGCATGGGTGCCGAGCACGACCATCCCGATGACGACGACGAGGGGGACGACCCACGCCGAGATCGCCAGGACCCGGGCACCGGCGTCGTCAGCGCGCACCGACCGGAGGACCGCGAACACGAACAGCGCCACCAGCAGGAGGCAGCCCGCCCAGCCGAGCGGTGTCGAGAGCCTCAGGGCGAGGAGGTCGCCGTAGTAACGCACGGACTCCGGCCACATCGCCGGCTGCGCGTACCCTGTGCCGTCGTTCGCGATCCATGCCGAAAGCGGAATGCGAGCGAGGAGCCCGAGCACGGAACCGGCCGAGAGCGCCCACAGCAGGGGCAGGGCGCGACGCCGCGCTCCGGGGTACACGGCGGCGACGAGCAGGATCGCGCCCAGGGGCACCGCCGCCCAGCCGATGTAGAGCGGATTGGACAGCACCGAGACCAGCGCGACGATGCCGAGCCAGATCGGCAGGCGACGGCCCGCCGAGTCGTGGTCGAATGCACGGCGCACCAGGCCGGCGCTGAGGAGGACGGCGATCACAGTCCCCGCGTAATACGTGGTGGTGGTGATGAGAGATGCGAGCTCGAGCGCATCGCGCGACGCCGAGGTCTCGGTCGTCGCGATCAGACAGATCGCCAGGAGCGCGACGACGGACCACCCGACCGGCGCGCGGCCGGTACGTCGCCGTCCCGCGGCGAAGCGGATCGCGCCGTACAGGGCGACGATGTTGACGATCCCGTTCAGGACGAGGAGGGCGTTCACCTCGAGGGAGAGCGCGGTGCCGACGAGCCAGAGCACCGCGAAGACGACGATCTCCGGGATGAAGAGCACGGTGGACATCGCCCAATCGAACGGCTCGCCGTCCCCGACCGAGCGCACGAGCAGCGCCACCACGAGCGAGTCGCCGTCGCGCAGCAGCAGCTCGGAACGAGCGGTGGAGGCGAGCTGGGCCGTCGTGACGGCGGCGATGAGCGCCGCGAGCGCCCAGCCGCCGGCCTCGCGCCACCAGGTTCCTCGCATCGCTCCACTCTCGCACGAGTGCGGGATCCGACGGCGTTCACGGCGACGACCGTCCCGCCTGGCGGGTAAACTGTCCGAAAGCCTGCCCGCCTGTGCCTGTACGGACGACGAGCCATCCGAGGAGCCGCCGATGATAGTGCTCCTTGCTGTGTTCCTCGCAGGGGCCCTCATCCTTCCTGCGTTGGTACGTTGGCTGGGAGCGCAGGCGTTCGCGATCGCCGCACTCATTCCCGCTGCGGCATTCGTCCACGCGCTGATGATGACCCCGATGGTCCTGGCGGATGATCCGGCGCCGTTCGAGTCCATCTCCTGGATTCCTCAGCTCGGACTGAATCTCTCGATGCGCATGGACGTGCTCGGGTGGCTGCTCACGCTCATCGTCACGGGGGTCGGCGCGCTCGTCCTGCTGTACTGCCGGTGGTACTTCTACGACGAGACGACGGGCCTCGGTCAGTTCGCCGGCGTGCTGCTCGGCTTCGCCGGTGCGATGTACGGACTCGTCCTCACCGACGACATCATCATGCTCGTGATGTTCTGGGAAGTCACGAGCATCCTCTCCTACCTCCTCATCGGCCACTACCGACGCCGCGCCGCCAGCCGTCGTGCCGCCCTGCAGGCGCTCCTGGTGACCACGCTCGGCGGCCTGGTGATGTTCGTCGGGGTCGTGCTGCTGGCCGTGGCGGCAGGCACGACGAGCATCGTCGAGATCCTCGCTCTGGCACCGTCCGGTCCGATCGTGAACGCCGCCGTCGTCATGCTGCTTATCGGCGCGATCAGCAAGTCCGCGATCTTCCCGTTCCACTTCTGGCTGCCAGGCGCCATGGCGGCTCCGACGCCGGTCAGCGCCTACCTGCACGCCGCGGCCATGGTCAAGGCGGGCATCTACCTCATCGCCCGCTTCGCCCCCGTGTTCGCCCTGTCCGAGCCGTGGCGGCCCATCGTCGTCTCGCTCGGTGTCTTCACGATGCTGCTCGGTGGGATCCAGGCGCTGCGCGAGACCGACCTCAAGCGTGTGCTCGCCTTCGGCACGGTGAGCCAGCTCGGCTTCTTCACCGTCATGGTCGGCTACGGCACGCAGGCCGCCGCGTTGGCGGGTGTCGCACTCGTGCTCGCGCACGCGCTGTTCAAGTCGGCGCTGTTCCTCATCGTCGGCGTCATCGACCGTCAGCTCTCCACACGAGACATCCGAGAGCTCTCCGGAGTCGGCAGGCAGGCTCCCGTCATGGCGACTGCGGCGTTCATCGCCGTCGCATCCATGGCCGGCGTCGCCCCCACCCTCGGATTCGTCGGCAAGGAGTCGGCGCTCACCGCACTCCTCGACGACGCGATCGGTGGATCCGCATGGGGCCTCGTCGCCCTGATCGGCGTCATCCTCGGCTCCATGCTCACCACGGCATACGGCGTGCGGTTCGTGTGGGGCGCGTTCTGGCGCAAGAAGGATGCCGCGGGAGAGAGGCTTCCGGAGACCGAGTGGCCTGACCCGCCGGTCGGCTTCCTCTCCGCCCCCATCATCCTCGCCGGGCTCACGCTCGCCGCCGGCCTCGGTGCCCCGGCGCTGGATGTCGCGCTGCACGGGTACGCGATCACGGCCGTCCCCGGCCTCGACCCGGAAGGCCTGCCGCTCGAGGGCCCGGGACACCTGGCGCTGTGGCACGGATTCGAGCCGGCGCTGGGGATCTCGATCCTGTCGATCCTGCTCGGCATCGGGCTGTTCCTCCTCACCCGCCGCACCGGCTGGGACGCGCGACCGCGTCTGCTCCCATTCACGGCCGCCGATGTCTACGCGCTCGTCATGCGCGGTGTCGACCGCCTGTCCGTCCTCACCACGACGCTGACGCAGCGTGGTTCACTGCCGGTCTACGTCGGGACGATCTTCGTCGTCGTCGTCGCCGCCGAGGTCACCGCGCTGCTCGCCAGCGACGTCGACCGCCTGAACCTCTCGGCTTGGCACACGCCCACCCAGATCGCCGTGGCGCCCATCATGGCGATCGCCGCGGTGTATGCCGTGCAGGCGCGCAAGCGGTACACGGGCGTCGTGCTCGTCTCGGTCACCGGAATCGGCATGGTCGCGCTGTTCGCGACCAGCGGTGCGCCCGACCTCGCCCTCACGCAGATCCTCGTCGAGACCGTCACGCTCGTGACCTTCGCCCTCGTGCTCCGTCGCCTCCCGGCTCGCATGGGCGAGCACAATGCCTCCGTCTCGCGCATCCCGCGCGCTCTGCTGGCGATCGGCACGGGGCTGACGATGGCCTTCGTCGTGATCGTCGCCACTCAGGCGAGGGTCGCGGAGCCGATCTCCGTCGCCTTCCCCGATCTGGCATACAAGCTCGGCCACGGCCAGAACGTGGTGAACGTGGCACTGGTCGACCTGCGCGGATGGGACACGATGGGCGAGCTCTCCGTCCTCGTGCTCGCCGCGACCGGTGTCGCCTCCCTCGTCTTCGTCACGCACCGCTCCGACATGCTCGCCCAGCGTCCGGCGCTTCCCAAGCGCATCCGCCGCAAGGCGCGCATCGCACCCCTGGTCGAGACCACCGACGGCGTGCGGTTCCAGACGGCGGAGAACAGCAGCAACCCGATCGCCTGGCTCGTCGGAGGCCAGCGGATGAAGCCGGAGGACCGCTCGATCCTGCTCGAGGTCATCGTGCGCATCCTCTTCCACACGATCATCGTCGTGTCGATCTACCTCCTGTTCGCCGGTCACAACCAACCGGGCGGCGGTTTCGCCGGCGGCCTCGTCGCCGGCATGGCACTGGTCATGCGCTACATCGCCGGCGGCCGCTGGGAGCTGGGGGCCGCAGCACCGGCGGATGCCGGTCGCCTGCTCGGTGCCGGTCTCATCCTCGCCGCAGGCACGGCGGTCGTCCCGCTGCTGTTCGGGCTCGCACCGCTGACCAGCGCATTCTGGGAGTGGGAGATCCCCGGTATCGGCCACATCGAGTTCGTCACCTCGACCATCTTCGACATCGGCGTGTACCTCGTCGTGATCGGCCTCGTGCTCGACGTGCTGCGCAGCCTCGGCGCCGAGGTCGACCGGCAGGCTCAGCAGATGCACGCCAGGGGGGTGAGCATCTGATGGATGTCTCCCTGACCCTCATCATCGTCATGGCCGTGCTCTTCGCCGCCGGCGTCTACGCGATGCTCGAACGCAGCCTCACGCGCGTCCTCATCGGGTTCATGCTGCTCGGCAACGCGACCAACCTCCTGCTGCTCATCGTCATGGGCGTGCCAGGCAACGCTCCCTTCTTCGGGTACAGCGATGTCAGCGATCCGCTGCCTCAGGCGCTCACCCTGACCGCCATCGTCATCACGTTCGCCGTCACGGCGTTCCTGCTCGCCCTCATCTACCGCTCCTGGCAGCTCGGCCAGGCCGACACCGTCGAGGACGACGAGGCCGACATCGCCCTGCGCGAGCGCACGGATGCCGATGAGGACGTCATGGACGACGAGGACGACGCCGGCGACGAGGATGCGACGACCGACTTCGTCGACGTGCGCACCGCTCCGATCACCGTTCTGCACATGAAGGATCACCCCTCGATACACGACGACGCCCCGACCGACCGGGCATGGGGCACCAACCCCGCGGCCGCCGGACCCGCAGACCCCGACTCCACCGGAGAGACCGGTCGCGGTTCCGATGAGGGCGAGGGCCGCTCGTGAGCGCGCTCGTCCCGCTTCTCGTCGCCCTCCCGCTGCTGGGCGCCGCGATCACGCTGGTGTTCGGTCGCAGCCCGCGTCTGCAGGTCTTCGTGACGGTCGCCACTCTCACCGCGGTCGCCATCATCGCGGCCGTGCTGCTCGTCGTCGTCGACGGGGGAACGCCCATCGCCGTGTCGGTCGGTGGATGGCCGGTGCCGTTCGGCATCATCCTCTACGTCGATCGCCTGGCCGCCCTGCTCGTGCTCATCTCGAGCATCGTGCTCGTCGCCGTCCTCCTCTTCTCGATCGGTCAGGGTGCCGCAGACGGCACGGACGAGACGCCGATCTCGATCTTCAACCCGTCGTACCTCATCCTCGCCGCCGGAATCTTCAACGCGTTCATCGCCGGCGACCTGTTCAACCTCTACGTCGGGTTCGAGATCCTGCTCGTGGCGTCGTACGTGCTGATCACGCTGGGCAGCACGGAATCCCGCATCCGCACCGGGGCCGTGTACATCGTCGTCTCCCTGGTCTCGTCGATCCTGTTCCTCGCCGCGATCGCCATGATCTACGGGGCGCTGGGCACCGTGAACATGGCCCAGATCGCCGAGCGGATGAGCGAGCTGCCGCAGGACACGCAGCTCGTCCTCCACCTCATGCTCGTGGCGGCGTTCGGCATCAAAGCGGCGATCTTCCCCGTCTCGTTCTGGCTCCCGGACTCCTACCCGACCGCGCCGGCACCGGTCACGGCGGTGTTCGCCGGTCTGCTCACGAAGGTCGGCGTCTACGCGCTCATCCGCACCGAGACGCAGCTCTTCGCGAGCAATGACATCAACCTGCTCCTGCTGATCATCGCCCTGGCGACCATGATCGTCGGCGTGCTCGGCGCCGTGGCGCAGGCCGAGCTCAAACGGATCCTGTCGTTCACCCTCGTCAGTCACGTTGGTTACATGATCTTCGGTCTCGCGATCGCGACACCGGCGGCCATCGGCGCCACCGTGTACTACATCGTCCACCACATCGTCGTGCAGACGACCCTGTTCCTCGCGGTCGGGTTGATCGAGCGCAGAGCCGGCAGCACCTCCATCCTCCGGGTGAAGGGGCTGCTGAAAGCCGCACCTCTCCTCGCGGTGCTCTACTTCGTCCCTGCCATCAACCTCGGCGGCCTGCCACCTTTCTCCGGGTTCATCGGGAAGTACGCGCTGTTCGAGGCGGCGGCATCCGTCGGAACCCCGATCATGATGGTGCTGATCTTCGGCGGCATCCTCACATCCCTGCTGACCCTGTACGCGCTGATGCGCGCATGGAACCTCGCCTTCTGGCGCGAGGAGGAGGACTCCACCGAGACGGACGGACGCGTCTCCTACCTCGGCAACGCGCCGGCGGCCGACGAGTACCAGGAGCGTCGCCGGATCCCGAAGATCATGACCGTCGCCACCGGGGGCATGGTCACCATCACCCTCGCTCTGACCGTCTTCGCCGGACCGCTGTACGCACTGTGCACGAGCATCGGTGAGTCCCTCCTCGAACCGGTCAACCTCATCCAGCTGGAAGAGGAGGTGGGACCGTGAGAGCCGAGACCCGCAAGATCGTGCTGCGCGACATCGCGCTGCAACTGCCCTTCCTCGCCTGGCTCATCGTGCTGTGGATGCTGGTGTGGAACCAGTTCACACTGCTGTCGGCGATCACGGGCCTCATCGTCGCGGTGTTCGTCACCCGCGTCTTCCGCCTGCCGACGATCGAACTGACCGCCCGCATCAACCTCTGGTACCTGGCCACGTTCATCATCCGGTTCCTCTGGGCCGTCGTGCGCGGCGCCGTGGCCGTCTCCGCGCAGGTGTTCGACTTCCGCCGGCAGCCCGGCGCCGCCATCATCGCGGTGCCGCTGCAGTACCCGGACGACCTGATCATGACCCACGTCGCCGTCACGTCGTCACTGATCCCCGGGTCGCTCGTCGTCGAGGCCGACCGCGACCGCGGCATCCTGTACCTGCACATCATCGGAGTCAGGAACATGGACGACGTCGAGAAGCAGCGACAGGGCGTGCTGCAGTGGGAGCGGCGGATCGTCCGCGCGCTCGGCACGCCGGCGCAGTATCGTGCACTCAAGGCCAACCAGCGGGCGGGAGGAGCGCGATGAACGTCCTCCTCATGATCATCATCGCGGTGTTCAGCATCGCCGCCGTGCTCGCAGTGGTCCGCATCATCCGCGGACCGTCCATCCTCGACAGGGCCGTGGCATCCGACGTCCTCCTCACCGAGGTGATGTGCGTGCTCGGCGCGGAGATGGCGATCAACGGCCACACCCGCAGCATCCCGGTGCTCCTCATCATCGCCGCGGTCGGGGTGTTCGGGTCGATCTCCGTGGCGCGGTACGTCGCACGAAGGGACAACACGACATCATGAACGTGTTCGATTTCGTCATCCCCGACGCCGTGATCGACGTCGCCGTGCTCGTGCTCATCCTGCTCGGAGCGATCCTCTGCCTGTCCGCCTCGGTGGGACTGCTGCGCTTCCGCGCCGTGCCGTCGCGGCTCCACGCGGCCACCAAGCCGCAGGTGCTCGGGCTCATCTTCATCTGCCTGGCGATCGCGCTGTCGCAGCGGTCGGTCACCGGCGTGCTGTTGGGGCTGGCGCTCGTGGCCCCCGTCGTGCTGATGCAGTTCGCGACGGCGCCGCTCTCCGCGCACATCGTGGGGCGCCAGGCCTACCGCAACGGCACCTCGGAGGAGCGCACGCTCGTCGTCGACGAGCTCGCCGACTCCACGCAGACCCCGCCCGGCGCCGGCTGACCCGCGCGGCTGAGCCCGGCGCCCGCCCCTCCCCGAGCCCACGGGTCATAACTCCGGAGAATCCGGCCTGAGTGCGTCAGGTGTAGCCGGGATCACGGGGTTCCTGCGAAAAACTCCGGAGTTATGCCCGGGCGGCGCCGGCGGCTGATGCTTCTGCACTCCGGGCAGAAGCCGCCGGTTGTCCACGGTTCACGGCATCCGCGCCGAGCCGCGCTGGACGCGCGGCCACCATGCGGTGGATGGACACACAGGCGATGGCAGAGCGGATCGCGGCCACCTACGCTCCCGTGGTGCATAGCCGAGCGGAGTTGCTGGAGAACGGGAGCTCCACACGCGACATCACTCGGGCCGTGCGCGCCGGTGCGCTCGTGCGGCTGCGGCGAGACCACTACGCGCATCCCGACATCGACCCGGCGGTGGCGGAGGCCGTGCGCGTGGGGGGACGCGTGGCGTGCGTCACCGTCCTGCAGATGCTCGGGGTGTTCGTGCTGAGGGCTGCGGGGATCCACATGCACCTGCACCCGCACATGTCCCGAATCCGTCCTCGGCTGGCGCCCACGACGGTCATGCACTGGACGAGTCGCGCAGGCGAGGCGACCGCGCGGCACATCGTGTCCTTGCGGGAAGCGGTGCGCCAGTCCGTGACCTGTCAGGAGCCGAGGGCCGTCATCGCCACCCTCGACAGCCTCCTGCACCTCCGCCTCGTCACGTGCGCGCAACTCGAGGAGCTGTTCGCCGAGCTTCCACGCCGACTGCACCCGATACTGCGGCTGGTGGACGGTTCGGCCGAATCAGGGCCCGAGACCTACATGCGGCTGATCCTTCGCACGCTCGGCGTTCGCTTTCAGACGCAGGTCGCCGTCTCCGGCGTCGGGCGGGTCGATTTCGTCGTCGAGGGGTGGCTCATCATCGAGTGTGACAGCAGGAAGTTCCATGAAGGCTGGACCGCCCAGGCGGCGGATCGGGCGCGCGACATCGCGGCGGCGCGACTCGGGTACACCACGATCAGACCTCTCGCGTCGGACATCCTTTTCGACTCGGCCGGCGTTCGGGAGCAGATCGTCGACATCATCGGTGCCTTCGGCCGTCGGGGGCGTCGCCGTCGGCGGTCATAACTCCGGAGAAATCGCGCAACCGGGCAAGTGGTGCGGCCAGATTCCGGCGATCGGCGCAGAAGTTCCGGAGTTATGCCCTGGGCAGGGCGCCGGGTTGACCACCCGTCAGAGGGACGCGGTGAACTCCGTGATGAGCTTCGCCGCGGGCTCGGCGTGACTGATCAGCGTGCCGTGCCCGTGGTCGGGGATCTCGTGCATCTCGGCGCGGCCGGGGATGAGCGACACGATCTCGCGGCACCAGGACTGCGGTGCGAGGGGATCGTCCTCTCCGCGGAGCACCAGCACGGGGCATTGCACCTTCGCGTAGGCCTTCTCCGGCTCGTGCACGACCGTCGCCCGAATCTTCCTGATGAGGTGCGGCCCGCCCCGCAGGTACTCGCGGGCACCGCGCAGGATCACGGTCGGACGCTCTCCGATGAGGTCGATCAGCAGGTAGCGCGCCTGTTCCCAGACGCTGCGCGCCGCGCTGTTGACCGTGGGGCCCGCGAGCACGATCCCGTCGACGAGCTGTGGATGCCGTGAGGCGAGCTCCGCGGCGATCTGGCTCCCCATCGAATGACCGATGAGGACCGCGTCGGAGATGTCGCGGCCGCGCAGGAACGCGGCGATGAGGTCGGCATGCCGCGCCATCGTCAGTGTGCGCTCGGGCTCCGGTGCCTCGCCGAAGCCGGGGAGGTCGAGGCCGATGACCCGGCCGGGGAGCCGCTCGACGAGGTCGACGTACACGCTGCGCCCCATGCCGATCCCGTGGATGAGCACATACGGATGCGGGCCGGAGCCCAGATCCTCGGCGACGAGTGTCGCTCCGCCATAGGTGAACTCGGTGACCGATGCCGCGGCACCTTCTGGGGCGAGGAGTCGTTCCGGCACCCTTCGAGCCTATCCCGGGCCGGCGCCGCACCCCGCCCCGGCGCCCCACCTCGCCCCGGTGCGCGTCACAGCACGGCCGAGAGGAAGTCCCTCGTCCGCTGCTCCTGCGGGTTGCTGAAGATGTCCTCCGGCGTGCCCTCCTCGACGATGCGTCCGTTGTCGAACATGAGCACGCGGTTGGACACATCGCGCGCGAACTGCATCTCGTGCGTGACGATGAGCATCGTCACGTCGGTCTCCCTCGCGATGTCGCGGAGGATGTTCAGCACCTCGCCGACGACCTCGGGGTCCAGGGCGCTGGTGACCTCGTCGAGCAACAGGATCTCCGGCTCCATCGCGAGCGCGCGTGCGATCGCGACGCGCTGCTGCTGACCGCCGGAGAGCTGGGTCGGATGCGCGTTCTCCTTGTCGGGCAGCCCGACCTTCTCGAGCAGCGCGCGTCCCCGCTCCATCGCGACCTTCTTGGACAGTCCGAGGACGTGCACGGGCGCCTCGATGATGTTCTCGATCACCGTCATGTTCGGGAACAGGTTGAACTGCTGGAAGACCATCCCGATCCGCTTGCGCATCTCGTTCTTGTGCTTCTCCTTGAGCTCGACCCGCTTGCCGTCCCGTTCGTAGTGGGTGAGCGGGTTGCCGTCGATGAGGATATATCCCTCGTCGGCCTCCTCGAGGGTCATCACCAGACGAAGGATCGTCGTCTTCCCCGAGCCGCTGGGTCCGATGAGGGTCACGCGGTCGCCGCGGCGCACGGTGAAGTCGAGATCGTGCAGGACGACGTGGTCGCCGAAGCGCTTCTCGACCTTGTCGAACCGGATGGCGGGAATGGCACCGTCCTGCAGCGCGATGGCGCCGGTGTGGGTGTCAAGCGGTGGTGTATTCAAGACGTTTCTCCAATCGCCTGGCCAGCAGGGAGCTCAGATAGCTCGCGACCAGGTAGATGAGCCCGGCGAGGATGATCGCCTCGACGTAACGGAAGTTCTTGCCGCCGTACAGCTGCGCCTGACGGACGAGCTCGGTGACGGTGATCACCATGAGGAACGGGGTGTCCTTGAACATGGAGATCACGTAGTTCGCCAGGGACGGCAGCGTGGATCGCAACGCCTGGGGGATGATGACGGCCGTCCAGGTGCGCCGCGGCGACATCGACAGCGCGGTCGTCGCCTCCCACTGGCCCGGTGGCACCGCGTCGATCCCCGCGCGATACACCTCGGCCATGTAGGTGGCGTAGTGGATGCCGATGATGATCGTCCCCAGCACGATCGGCGGCACCGAGGTGAACACGTAGTAGGCGAACAGCAGCTGGACGACCAGCGGCGTCATGCGGATGAAGTTCATCAGCAGGGAGATCACGGCGGCGATGGGACGCGGCGCGGAGCGCCGGCCGAGCGCGATGATCAGTCCGAGGACTGCGGCGATGGCGCTGCCGATGATCGTCACGACGAGCGTGACCGTGAAGAACTTGATCAGCAGATCGGGGAGGACCGCTGTGGCGTGGTCCCAACTCCAGAAATCGTTCATCCGAACTGGCCCGCCCCCTTCGCGTCAGGAACCGGCGCGGCCGTGATGGCCTCCGACCACTTGCCCCCGTATCCGAGGCGGTGCTTGGCGCGGGTCTCCAGGGCGTTCATGCCGAGGGTGAGCAGGTAGGCGATGCCGAAGTAGATGAGCAGTCCCAGTGAGTAGGCGAAGAAGACGTCGGTCTGCACGCGGAGCCTGTTCAACTCCGCAGTGAAGTCGACGATCGTGATCAGATACACCACCGCGGTTCCCTTGAGCAGCTGGATCAGCAGGTTGTTCAGGGAGGGGAGCATGAGCGCCCACGCCTGCGGGAAGATGATCCGCCACATGCGCTGCGTGCGCGACATGCTCAGGGCGGTGGTGGCCTCCCACTGACCGGGTGCGACGGCGTTGATGGACCCGCGCACGACCTCGGCGCCGTAGGCGCCGTAGTTCAGGCCGAGGGCGAGGATGCCGGTCACGAGGGGCGACAGTTCGAGGTTGAACGGCGGCAGCGGCAGCACGAAGAAGAAGAAGAACAGCTGCACGAGGAGCGAGGTCCCGCGGAACAGTTCGATGATCGTGCGTGCGATGCCGCGGAGGATGATGTTCTCGAACCGCGCCAGCAGTCCGAGACCGATGGCGACGATGATGGCGAGGAGGGCGCCGCCCGCTGTCAACTCCAGGGTGATCAGCACCCCGTCGGCGAGATAGGGCAGCGCCCTCCAAAGCGCCTCGAAATTCTCAGTCACGTCAGAGTGTGCTGGCGCCTCAGCCGAGCTCACCCGAGCACAGCTGCTCGGTGGTCAGGTCGGACGGCGGCAGGTTCTCCGCGGTGAAGCCGAACGGCTCGACGAGCGAGAGGTAAGTGCTCTCGTCGGCAGTGATCTTGGCGAGTTCCTCGTTGTAGGCCTCCAGGAGGTCGGTGTCCTCCTGGCGGAACACGGTCGCGCCGGCGCCGATCTGCTCGACACCGTCGATCTCCTGCACGAACGCGCCGGTGGTCTCGACGTCGTCCATCCCCTCGGTCATCCAGTTCATGGAGACGGCGGTGAGGGCGAAGGCGTCGGCGCGACCGGACTGCACGATCTCGATGCCGGCCGTGGCGCTGTCGACCTGGATGGTGTTCGAGATGCCGAGCTCGGTCGCGTATCCCTCTTCGATGGCACCGGACTGCACCGCGAGCGTCACGTCGTCGGAGGCGGCGACGGCGTCGAGGTCGCTGAGGTTCTTGGGATTGCCCTTGGGGACGACCAGTGCGGTCGTGTACATGATCTCCGGGTCGCTGAAGGCGGCCTCGGCGCAGCGCTCGGGGAGGATCGACATCCCCGCGCTCACGGCATCCCACCGACCGGCGTTGAGGCCGGGGATGAGGGAGTTCCAGTCGACTTCCTCGATCTTGATCTCGTCGATGCCGAGGTTCGTGAAGATCTGCTCGTGCATGGCGATGGTCGCACCGGTCGCCTCGCCGTCCTCGACCCAGGAGTACGGCTGCTCCGACGCGATCGCCAGAGTGATCGAGCCCTGCTCCTGCGCCTTCTCGAGTGTGCTCATGCCCTCGGTGTCCGCGCCGTCGTTCGCGCTGCAGCCCGCGAGCAGGCCGACGGCCAGGGTGCCGATCGTCGCGGCGGCGACGCCGATTCGTGTCGTTCTCTTCGTCATGATGTCCTCTGGTTCCGTATCGGGTGTGGTTCGCGGGCGCACGGAAGGCGGCCGTTGACCGTGCCCCAGACTAAGGAATGTGTCGGCGGATGTACAGTCAGACGCGCAGATTGTCGACAAGTATGCAAAACCGTGATCTTGCGGCAGACTGAGTTGCCGATCGGACTTCGCATCTGCTCGCGGAGGATCGACAATGAGATGTTCGCGGTTGTCGCGACGGGCTGAAGGGATGAACATGGCCGCACACACTCCGCGTTCGGTGTCGCCGATCTCGATGGTTCGCGTGGCGCGTCCGTCGACCGTCGACCTCATCACCGCCGAGTTGCGCAAGGCGATCTTCACCGGTGCACTGCCGGTCGGCAGTCCGATCGGAGAGGTCGAGATGTCGTCGCAGCTCGGGGTCTCCCGCAGCCCCCTGCGGGAGTCGACGCAGCGCCTCGTCCAGGAAGGGCTGCTCACGGCATCCCCCGGTCGCGGCATGCGCGTGAGCGTGATCGGACCGGAGCATGTCGCCGACGTCTACGACGCCCGTCTCGCGGTCGAGGCGCAGGCTGCGCGCCTGATCATCAAGGCGGGGGCCGCGCCGATCCTCGAGATCCTCGAGCGCGCGTACGCCGACCTCGTCGCGGCGAGCGAGCAGGAGGATGCGGTCGCGATCGGCGACGCGGACATCGCGTTCCACCGGCTGCTCGTGGACTCCGCCGGCAGCCGCCGTCTGTCCCACTACATGGCGACCCTCGCGATCGAGACGCGCATCGCCAGCTTCAGCGACCCGAACGGGTACACCGTGCGGCGCTCGATCTCCGAGACCTACCGTCAGCTGCTCGACGCGCTCGCCGCGGGCGACACCGCGTCGGCCTTCGCCGCCCTCGAGCGCCAGTTCGCCGAGGCGGTGGCCCGGCTCACCGGGCAGGACGCCGACGTCGACACCGTCGAGCGCCCCGTGACCGAGGCGATCCCGACGATGACGCCGATCGAGTTCACCGACGAGAGCTGAGCGTCACTCCGCCGGGACGAGCACAAGGGTGTCGAGCGTCGTCTCGTCGACGGCATCCTTCGAGAACATCCACGGCGTCTGCACGCCCCTCGCCCAGTTCTCCGTCTGGTCGACGTAGTTCGGGTGGAAGGCGTGGCCTGAGGCGCCGGTGAGATGGTTCCAGGAGGATCCGTCGAAGTCGGCGAGGTCGATCACCATCCGCATGGACGGCACGGTGGTCGTGGCGTAGGACTCCCCGAGCATCCAGCCCGTCGCGTTGACGACGGACGCGCCGCCGCCGACCGGATACGGTCCGCGGTTGAACAGCGCTTCGATGGGGGCGATCCCCGAGGAGCCGAGCGTGTCGCTGCGGAGCGTGATGGCGTGCAGGCCGCCCCAGTTCCACCGCGCCGGCACGTCGCCCTGCAGGGCGACGATCTCCTCGTACGCCTGCTCGGCCGAGAGCGCGAGCATGTCCTCCATCGTGTCGACGCCGAGTTGCTCGTTGACCCACAGCGGGTCGGACGGATCGTCCAGCATCGCGTCCACGACGGTGAACAGTCGTCCCTGCCCGCCGTGCGGCAGGGGCTCTGCGCGATTGTCGAAGATGTTCAGCACGAGGTTCGACCACAGCACGTTCGCGTACGCGGCGGCACCGGATCCGGCGTTGTTCTGCGCGTCCCAGGTGCGCAGCAGGGCCACGGCATCCTGCGTCCCCGCCCCCTCGACGTCGACCTGACCCATCACCGTGGCGAGCTTCTTGCCGATCCACATCTCGTTGTCGTTCTGGATGTCGCGCATGTCCTGCGGAGTGAGCGGTCCCGCTGCCGCCTTGCGCTCGATGAGGTGGGCGATCCGCGCGGCGCGGTACCCGTAGTCCCAGTCGCGCGAGAGGAAGTAGTCGTAGTCATCGGTCACGATGGCGTTGTTCGCCGTCACGATGTACCCGGACGACGGGTTGTACGACACCGGCAGGTCCTCGAACGGGATGAACCCGCTCCAGTCGTAGGAGCTGTCCCATCCCGGCTGCGGCAGCCATCCGTCGCCCGCGCCGCGGATGGGCAGACGCCCCGGCGCCTGGTAGCCGATGTTTCCGTCGGTGTCGGCGTAGACGAGGTTCTGCGCGGGTACGTCGAAGAGGGAGGCCGCGTAGCGGAAGCTCTCGAAGTCGCGGGCGGTGTTCAGGGCGAACAGGGCCTGCCCCGTCGTGCCGGGGTCCAGCGCCGTCCACCGCAGACTCACGGCGTACTCGCCCGACATGCCGTCGTCGGCATCCGTCTCGCCCTGGCTGAGGGCGTCGCCGTCCGCCATCACGAGTCCGTCGGCGACGGCGGTGAAGTCGTCGGTGAGGCCGGAGATGATCGGGCCGTGCGCCGTGGAGCGGATGGTCAGCGCGATGTCGTCGCCGTCGGCGACCCTGATCGTCTCCTCCCGCACCTCGAGCGGTTCGAGTGCGCCGTCGCGCCAGTACTCGTCGCCGTCGATCTTCTCGATGTACAGGTCTGCGACGTCGGTGGTGAGGTTGGTGAACCCCCATGCGACGGTGTCGTTGTGTCCGATGACGACGCCGGGGAGTCCGGAGAACGAGAAGCCGCCCACATCGAACGGGCACTCGTCGCTGACCGTCGAGCAGCGCAGCTGCACCTGGTACCAGACACTGGGAAGGGCAGCGCCGAGGTGCGGGTCGTTGGCGAGGAGCGGGGCGCCGCTGGCGGTGAGGGCGCCGGAGACCACCCAGGAGTTCGAGCCGATCCCCTCACCGGTGTCTCCGACGAGGATGCCGACCGCTTCGATGACGCTGTCGGCGGACTCCCACTCGACGGTCGTGATCGCCTCGCGGACGTCGGTCGCGCCGGTGGTGCCCGTCGACGCGGTGGCGGCATCGGTGTCCGAGTCGATCGGCGGCACAGTGGAGATCTTCGGGACGATCACCGGGTTCTCGTCGAACGGGTAGGCGGGGTAGAGCTGCTCGAGCAGGTCCAGGCTGTCCTGCGGGGCGTCCTCATCGCCGGTGTCGGCGATGAGGAGGGCGCGCTCGGTCTCATCCTCGAGGTTGCTGCGCAGATCCCAGGCCATCGCCTTCAGCCAGGCCACGGAATCCGCCGGCTCCCACGGTTCGATCTCGTAGTCGGGATTCTGTATACCCAGGACGGCATATTCCAAGGACGCGGCGGCGCCGTCATTCTCCGCGAGGTAGGCGTTGACGCCGTCGGCGTACGCCTCGTAGTACGACCTGCTCGTGTCGTCGAGCGCTTCGACCTCCTGCTCCGCGACGTCGCGCCAACCGAGGGTGCGCAGGAACATGTCCGTGCCGGCCTGCGACTCACCGAACATCTCCGCGACCCGGCCACTGGTCACGTGGCGGCGGAAGTCCATCTCGAAGAAGCGGTCCTGCGCGTGGACGTATCCCTGCGCGTAGAACAGATCGTGGGAGGAGTCGGCGGTGATGGTGGGGACTCCGAGGGCGTCGCGCTGGACGGTGACCTCGCTCTGCAATCCGGCGGCGGTGAGCTCGCCGGACGTCTGCGGGAACGATCGCTGGATCGTCCAGACGACGAAGAACGCGGCGGCGACCGCGATGACCATGAGGCCGGCCACGACGAGGAAGGCGATCCGCCAGATCCTGGTGGCCAGTCGGCGCGGTGCGGGTTCGTGAGTCTCGGGCGTCATCGGCATCTCTCAGGGATCGACAGTGGGACTCGGTCTCACCGATCCCCAGAGCGCGTGTCGGGTACGCGCTCTGGAAGCCTAACCGATGGCCCGTGTCCGACGGGGAGGACGGGCCATCGGGGCGTGCTGCAAAGGGGTCAGTCCGTGCCGGAGTCGAACGCCGCGCGCTCCGAGGCGAGGTCCATGGCCTCCGAGTACTTCTCGTCGGCGTCCGACACGGACCCCTCGACGCGATCGGTGATCTCGGATGCCTCGCCTGCAGTCACGCGGCCGACGAGCTCGCCCGTCGCACCGCCGACGAGGCCGAGGGATGCGTACTGCTCGAGGCGTGCACGCGAATCGGCGATGTCGAGGTTGCGCATGGTGAGCTGGCCGATGCGGTCGACGGGGCCGAACGCGGCGTCGCCCACCCGCTCCATCGACAGCTTCTCCGGGCCGTAGGAGAGGTTCGGGCTGACCGTGTCGAGGATGGTCCAGTCGTCGCCCCGGCGGAGGCGGATGGTGACCGAGCCGGAGATGGTCGATCCGACCCAGCGCTGGATGGACTCGCGGAGCATGAGCGACTGCGGCTCGAGCCAGCGGCCCTCGTACATCAGTCGACCGAGGCGGCGCCCCTGCTCGTGGTACGTCGCGAGGGTGTCCTCGTTGAGGATGCCGTTGACGAGCCGCTCGTAGGCGATGAACAGCAGCGCCATACCGGGGGCCTCGTAGATGCCGCGGGACTTCGCCTCGATGATGCGGTTCTCGATCTGGTCGCTCATGCCGAGGCCGTGGCGACCGCCGATCGTGTTGGCGGCCTTCACGAGCGCCACCGGGTCGCTGTACTCCACGCCGTCGATGGCGACGGGACGGCCGGCCTCGAATGTGACGGTGATGTCCTCGGACTCGATCGACACGGACGGGTCCCAGAACTTCACGCCCATGATCGGGTCGACCGTCTCGAGCGAGACGTCCAGGTGCTCGAGGGTCTTCGCCTCGTGCGTGGCTCCCCAGATGTTGGCGTCGGTCGAGTACGCCTTCTCGGCGGAGTCGCGGTACGGGAATCCGTGCGCGACGAGCCATTCGCTCATCTCCTGGCGCCCGCCGAGTTCGGTGACGAAGTCGGCGTCGAGCCACGGCTTGTAGACGCGAAGGCGCGGGTTGGCGAGCAGGCCGTAGCGGTAGAACCGCTCGATGTCGTTGCCCTTGTAGGTGGAGCCGTCGCCCCAGATGTCGACGCCGTCCTCCTTCATGGCCCGCACGAGCATGGTGCCGGTCACGGCCCTGCCGAGCGGAGTGGTGTTGAAGTAGGTCTTGCCACCGGAGCGGATGTGGAACGCGCCGCACTGCAGGGCGACGAATCCCTCCTCCACCAGAGCGGTCTTCGCGTCGACGAGTCGCGAGGCCTCGGCGCCGTACTCGAGTGCGCGCCCGGGGATCGACTCGATGTCGTCCTCGTCGTACTGACCCAGGTCGCCCGTGTAGGTGTAGGGCACCGCGCCCTTGGCGCGCATCCAGGCGACGGCGACGGAGGTGTCGAGACCTCCGGAGAAGGCGATGCCGACGCGCTCGCCGACGGGGAGGGACTGGAGGACCTTGGACATGCCTCCAGTCTATCGGCGCGGCGTGTCGCCCTGTGGCTCGTCGAGTTCGTCCTCCGGGTCCCCGAGCTCGCCCTGCGGGACGTCGGCGTCGGCGAGGGCGGAGAGGAACCGGATCGCGACCTCGCGCTCGCGGGGGCTCATGGCGGCGACGACATCGAAGCGGCGTGCGTGCTGGCGGCCGATCGTGTCGCGTGCGGAGCGCCGGGTGCTCTCGGTCACCTCGATGCACGTCGTGCGCCGGTCGGTGGGGTGAGGCACCCTGACGAGATGTCCCGCCGCCTCGAGGCGGTCGACGAGCTTGGTCGTCGACGCGCTGGAGATGCCCACTTCGTGCGCGATGTCCTTGGGGGTGACGACCTGACCGTCCCGCTGCGCACGGAGGATCATGCGGATGGCGCGCATGTCGCTCTCGTTGAGGTGCATGTACCGGCGGGAGGCGTCGGAGAGGGCGCGCGAGGCGCGCTGCCACTGCTGCAGTGCGCCCATGACCCTGGCGCACTGGGCGAACTCCTCATCCGACAGCGCGGAGCGGTCGATGAGATCGGAGTCGATCGTGAAGTAGCGCACAATAGCACCCTCGTCGTGTGAGATTCTTGCCCTGACAGTGAACTTTTCTTATGCTAACGTGAAATCTCGCCCGGCTAGGGAAATCGGAGAAACCGTCCTCCCACCGGGTGAAGACGAGGAGCTCGCGATGAAGACGGCAGACGCCACAGAGATGGTCGTCCTCGTCGACGACCTCGGCCGCCCCGTGGGGGAGCAGAGCAAGGCGACCGTCCACGGCGAGACGACCCCGCGCCATCTCGCGTTCTCCTGCCACGTGCTGGATGCGCAGGGCCGGGTGCTCATGACGCGTCGCGCGCTCGCCAAGAAGACATGGCCCGGCGTGTGGACGAACTCCTTCTGCGGACACCCCGCTCCGGGGGAATCCCTCGAGGATGCCGTGCGTCGCCGTGCCGCGTTCGAGCTCGGCATGGAGCTGGACGAGATCACCTGCGCCCTCCCGGACTTCGGTTACACCGCACGCGACGCCTCAGGCGTCGAGGAGAACGAGTACTGCCCGGTGTTCATCGCCACCGCAGCGTCCGTCCCGGAACCCAACCCTGATGAGGTCTCCGAGACGAGGTGGGCGACGATCGCCGACCTGAGGGCGGCGACGGATGCCGCGCCGTGGGCGTTCAGCCCGTGGCTCACGCTCCACCTCCCCGAACTCGTCGAGCACTTCCCCCGGCACGTCGCGCACGAGGGAGCGAGTGGTGTCTGACGCCGCCCTGCCCCGCACCGGCACGTCGACCGATGCGTTCGAGACCCGCCTCGGCGAGGTCCTCACCCGCATGCGCGAGCGTGCGTACGCCTTTCCCGCTCCGTACTCCCAGCTGTGGGAGACCGTGGAGCGCATGGCCACGGGGGGCAAGAAGATCCGGCCACGGCTCCTGCTGGGTGCCTATGAGGCGCTCGGAGGCATCGACGAACGCTCGGCGATCGACGCGGCGTGCGCCATGGAGTTGCTGCACCTCGCCCTCGTCATCCACGACGACGTCATCGACAAGGACGTGACGCGTCGGGGGGAGATGAACATCACCGGCTCGTTCGCGTCGGAGGCGATGGTCCGCGGCGCCGGTCGGAGCGAGGCGACGGCGTGGGGAGAGGCATCCTCCCTCCTCGCCGGGGACCTCGTCCTCACGCTCTCGCACTCCCTCCTCGCCCGTCTCGAGGTGCCGGAGGATCGGCGCCAGGCGGTCCTGGACGTCTTCGACGACACCGTCTTCGAAAGCGCGGCGGGCGAGCACCACGACGTCTGGCTCAGCATGCGCCTCGAGCAGTCCTCGCCCGAGGACGTCCTGGCGATGGTCGATCAGAAGACCGCCGCCTATTCGTTCCGCGCGCCACTGGTCACCGCAGCGGTCCTCGCTGGGGCGACGACGGCGCTGATCACCGAGCTGGAGAGCATCGCCCGCCAGATCGGCGTCGTGTATCAGCTCCGTGACGACGTGCTCGGCCTGTTCGGCGATGAGCACCAGACCGGGAAGTCCACCCTCAGCGACCTCCGCGAGGGCAAGGAGACGCTGCTGGTCACCTACGCGCGATCCGACGTCGCGTGGACCGGTGTCGAGCACCTGTTTGGCGACCCGTCGCTCACCGCGGCCGACGGCGCCCGCCTCCGTCGCGTGATCGAGGAATCCGGCGCGCTGGTGTTCGTCGAGTCCGTCATCGCCGAGCGCTGCACCGCCATCGACGAGGCCATCCGTGCCGCCTCGCTTCCGCCGTCACTGCACACCCAGCTCACCGAACTGACCGTCACTTGCCGCACCAGGGTTTCATGAACACCGACGACCTCGACCTGTACAACGCGACCGCCACGGCCAGTGCTGCCGTCGTCATCGGTCGGTACTCCACGTCTTTCGGCCGCGCGAGCGCACTGCTGACCCGGTCGATGCGTCCGCACATCGCGAACATCTATGCGCTGGTGCGCGTGGCGGACGAACTCGTGGACGGTCCGGCGGAGAAGGCTGGCGTCGACGCTGCGGAGCGGGGGACCCTTCTCGACGAGCTCGAGCAGGAGACCGCGCGCGCCATCTCCCGCGGCTTCAGCACCAACCTCATCGTGCACGCCTTCGCCCTGACCGCCCGTGAACACGGGATCGGCATGGACCTGTGCCGTCCCTTCTTCGCCTCCATGCGCCGGGACCTCTCGCCGGGGACGTTCGACGAGGCGCAGCTGGGGGAGTACATCCACGGCTCAGCCGAGGTGGTCGGGCTCATGTGCCTCGCCGTCTTCGAATCCGGCATGACGCGAACGGCTGACGAGAAGACGCGCGTCGAGGACGGCGCTCGACACCTGGGAGCGGCTTTCCAGAAGGTGAACTTCCTGCGGGACTTCGCCGACGATCACGACGACCTCGGCCGGGCCTACTTCCCCGGCACCGAGATCGCGCTCACCGAGGCATCCAAGGAGGACGTCGTCGAATCCATCCGTGAGGATCTGCGTATCGCGGACCTCTCCATCCCCCTTCTCCACCCCGGCGCACGGCCGGCGGTGTGGGCCGCCAGAGCGATCTTCGGCGCACTCACCGACCGCATCGAGAGGACTCCGGTGACCACGCTCATGCGCGAGCGCGTCAGCGTTCCCACCCCGGTCAAGGCCGCCATCCTCGCCCGCGCCGTCGGAATGAAGGCCGCCAGGTGACGCGGTCGCGGGCGGTCGTCATCGGCGGCGGCGTGAGCGGCCTCGCCACCGCCGCCCTCCTGGCGCGGGACGGACACGAGGTCACGCTCCTCGAGAAGAACGATCAGCTCGGGGGACGCGCCGGCTCATGGGAGCAGGACGGTTTCGTCTTCGACACCGGCCCCTCCTGGTACCTCATGCCCGAGGTGTTCGATCACTTCTACCGGATGATGGGCACCTCTACCGCGGAGCAGCTCGACCTCGTCCCGCTGCAGCCGGGCTACCGCGTCTACGGAGAACCCGGCCACGGCGAGCACGCGCCCATCGACGTCCGCGCAGGGGTGGACGAGGCATCCGCCCTGTTCGAGAGCCGGGAGAAGGGCGCCGGAAAGCGGATCCGCACCTATCTCGCCTCGGCGACGAAGGCGTACCACGCGGCTGTCGGGGCCTTCCTCTACAACCCGTTCTCCTCGTGGCGCGCCTTCACGTCCCCGAAGGTCCTCGCTGCGGTGCCCGCGGTCGTCCCGCTTCTGGTCCGCTCCCTGTGGTCGTACATCGCCCGCCGCTTCGCCGACACGCGTCTGCGGCAGATCCTCGGCTACCCCGCGGTGTTCCTCGGCACGTCGCCGTTCGACGCGCCGGCGCTGTACCAGCTCATGAGCCACATGGACCTCGTCGAGGGTGTGACCTACCCGCGGGGCGGGTTCCGCCGCTTCGTCACGACGCTCGTCGACATCGCGCGGGATGCCGGTGTCGACATCCGCACCGACAGTGAGGTCGTCGGGATCTCCAGCGCCGGGGGCGCCGTACAGGCGGTCGAGTACCGCACGGCGGGACGCGTCCACCGGCTGGAGGCCGACATCGTCGTCTCCGCCATCGACGAACATCACGCCGAGACCGCGCTGCTGGCGCCGGCCGACCGGACCTATCGACCGAAGCGCTGGGACACGCAGATCACCGGACCTGGTGCCGTGCTGGTCATGCTCGGCGTCGACGGCGAGCTGCCCGAGCTGCTCCACCACACGCTGCTGTTCTCAGAGGACTGGCACGACAACTTCGACGCGATCTTCGGCACCCCGACGCGGATCCCGGATGCCCCGTCGCTGTACATCTGCAAGCCGAGCGCGACGGACGACGACGTGGCGCCGGCCGGACGGGAGAACCTCTTCGTCCTCATCCCCATCCCCTCCGACGTCTCGGTCGGACACGGCGGGGTGGATTCCGCCGGTTCGCCGCAGGTGGAGGCCATCGCCGATCGCGCCATCGCGCAGATCGCGGACTGGGCGGGCATCCCCGATCTCACGGACCGCATCGTCGTCCGCCGCACCGTGGGCCCCGAGGACTTCGAGACCGACTTCCACACCTTCCGGGGGAGCGTGCTCGGGCCCGCCCACACGCTCCGCCAGAGTGCGTTCATGCGCGGCGTGACCCGCTCCCGCCGCGTGAAGGGACTGTTCTACGCCGGCGCGACGACCGTCCCGGGCGTCGGCCTGCCGATGTGCCTGATCAGCGCGGAACTCGTGCTCAAGCACGTACGGGGCGACCACTCGCCCGGCCCGTCGGAGATCTCGTGAGCGGTGTCTACGCCGCAGCCCTCCTCGTCAGCACCGGCTGCCTGGTCCTCCTCGACGTGCGGTTCCGCCTCGTGTTCCGCCGTCGGCCCCTCGTCGCGGCGATCGCGCTCGTGATCGGTCTCGCGTTCTTCATCGTGTGGGATGCGGCAGGGATCGCCCTCGGGGTGTTCCGCCACGTCGACTCGCGATGGGCCAGCGGGATCCTGCTCGCGCCGGAGTTCCCCATCGAGGAGCTGCTGTTCCTCGCCTTCCTCTGCTATCTCACGCTCATCCTGCTCAGCGGGTGGCGGCGGTGGAGAGAGGTCAGGAGTCCGCGATGACCTATCTGGTGTTCTCCCTGCCCTTCCTCGTCGTCGGCCTCGTGGTGTTCGGCGTCGGTGCGTTGCGCGCCCGTCGGCAGAGCGATCTGCGCGGCTACCTGACCGCCTGGGCTGCGGCCACGGTCGCGCTGCTCGTGCTGACGGTCGTGTTCGACAATGTGATGATGGCGGCGGAGTTCTTCGACTACGGCACGGAGCAGATCTCCGGCGTCCGGCTCGGTCTCATCCCGATCGAGGACCTGCTCTACCCGCTCGCCGGCGGTCTTCTGCTGGCGGGCCTGTGGCAACTGCTCGGCGGTGAGCCGGTGCGTGCCGAGCGGATCGGCAGCAGTGGCGCGACGAGAGAGGGCGGCGAATGACGATGACGGAGAACCGCTCGACGATCCGCACCCTCCTGCTCGCTTCTCGGCCGCTGAGCTGGATCAACACCGCCTTCCCGTTCGCGGCGGTCTACTTCCTCACGGTCGGGACGATCGATGTCGCGCTCGTCGTCGGCACGCTGTTCTTCCTCGTGCCGTACAACCTCGCGATGTACGGCGTCAACGACGTCTACGACTACGAGTCCGACCTCGCCAATCCGCGCAAGGGCGGAGCAGAGGGCGCGAAGCTGCCGCCCGCGCTGCACCGGACGACCCTCGTCGTCGCCGCCGCCCTCTCCGCGCCCTTCGTGATCGCGCTGGTGGTCCTCGGAGCGGATCGCCCGTCGTCGTGGCTCGTCCTCGCCGCCAGCCTGTTCGCGGTCCTCGCCTACTCGGCCAAGGGGCTGAGGTTCAAAGAGATCCCGATCCTCGACTCGATCACCTCGAGCTTCCATTTCGTCAGTCCGGCGCTGTACGCGATCGCCCTCGCAGGCACCACCGTGACCCCCGCGATCACCCTGACGATGATCGCCTTCTTCTGCTGGGGGATGGCCAGCCACGCCTTCGGCGCCGTGCAGGACATCGTGCCGGACCGGGAGGCGGGCATCGGGTCGATCGCCACGGTGTTCGGGGCTGCCGCAACGGTGCGCCTCGCGGCGGGTCTCTGGGCGCTCGCCGGCGTGCTCATGCTGTTCGCGCCGTGGCCGGCGAACCTCGCCGCACTGGCCGCGCTCCCCTACATCGTCAGTGTCGCGCCGTATCTCAACGTCGACGACGCGCACTCGGCGGATGCCAACCGCGCGTGGCGCCGGTTCCTCGCGATCAACTACGTCGTCGGGTTCGCCGTGACGATGCTGCTCATCCTCTGCGCCGCCATGGGGCTGTTCTCATGACGCGGGTGCTGGTGACCGGGGCCACCGGGTACATCGGCGGACGGCTCGTCCCGCAACTGCTGGATGCGGGTCATGAGGTCAGCGTCTATGTGCGCTCCGCGTGGAAGCTGCGCGACGTGCCGTGGCGGAGCCGGGTGAAGGTGTTCTCCGGGGATCTGTCCGACCCCGTCGCGACCCGCAGGGCGATGAACGGCGTGGACACGGCGTTCTACCTCGTCCACTCCATGAGCGCCGGCGGGGACTTCCGAACGGCGGAGGCGGCCACAGCGGAGACCTTCGCCGCTGCCGCGACCGCGACGGGCGTGCGGCGCATCGTCTACCTCGGCGGGTTGCACCCCGACACCGGGAACCTGTCCGAGCATCTCGCCTCGCGGGCGGCGGTCGGGCAGGTGTTCCTCGACTGTCCCGTCCCGAGCATCGTGTTCCAGGCCGGAATCGTCATCGGCTCGGGTTCCGCGTCCTTCGAGATGATCCGGCACCTCACCGAGGTGCTGCCGTACATGCCGGCGCCGCGGTGGGTGCGCAACCACGTGCAGCCCATCGCCGTTCGCGACGTCCTGCACTACCTCGTGACGTCGGTCGACGTCGAGGAGGACCTCAACCGGGCGTTCGACATCGGAGGGCCCGACGTCCTCCGCTATGGCCAGATGATGAACGGCTACGCCGTGGAGGCAGGGCTGCCCCAGCGCCGCATCGCCGCGCTGCCCGTGCTCACGCCGTGGCTGGCATCGCAATGGGTGAGTCTGGTCAGTCCCATCCCCCGCCAGATCGCCGTGCCGATCATCGCCTCTCTCCAGAACGACTGCGTCGTCAGGGAGAGCGACATCGACCGGTACATCCCCGCACCCGCGGAGGGCCTGGTGCCCTACCGCACCGCGGTGCGCCTCGCCCTGCGCCGGGAGGCGGACGGCGAGGTCGAGACCAGCTGGCAGAGCGCGACCGTCCCAGGGGCGCCGAGCGACCCCCTGCCGAGCGACCCCGAGTGGGCGGGCCACACGGTCTTCACCGATGTCCGGGAACGCCGCAGCACCGCGAGCCCCCGGTCGGTGTGGGAAGTGATCGAGGCGATCGGCGGCGAGAAGGGGTGGCACTCCTTCCCCCTCGCGTGGGCCGCGCGGGGATGGATCGACCGGCTCGTCGGCGGGGTCGGCATGCGCCGCGGCCGCCGTCACCCGTCTCGCGTGAACAGCGGCGACGTCATCGACGTCTGGCGCGTGGAGTCGATCGACCGGGGGCGGATGCTGCGCCTGCGTGCCGAGATGCGGATGCCGGGGCGCGGCTGGCTGGAACTCGGTGTGGAACCGGCAGATGATGGAAGCAGGTACCGCCAACGGGCTGTCTACTTCCCCAAAGGTCTCAGTGGCAGGATGTACTGGCTCGTGCTGCTGCCCTTCCACGGCATCATTTTCAACGGCATGGCCGCCAGCATCCTGCGCGAGGCGGAGCAGAACGAGCGCGGCGCGAACCACAGCGAGAAAGAGGAGCGATCACGATGAGCACGGACACCCCACAGCGGCAGACCAAGCCGCCGGCGGCCACCGGCGTGTACCTGGAGGACGGCGCCGCCGTCCCATCGGCGACCGAGGCCACGCGCGACGGGGCCGAGCACGCCACGCAGCCGATGGCGTACGACGCGATCCTCCTGTCCGGCTTCGGCGGCCCCGAGGGTCAGGACGACGTGCTGCCGTTCCTCCGGAACGTCACCCGCGGCCGCGGCATCCCCGATGAGCGGCTGGAGGAGGTGGCGCACCACTACCGGCACTTCGACGGGGTGAGCCCCATCAACGATCAGAACCGCGAACTGCTCGCCGCGCTGCGCAGGGCTCTGGGAGAGGCGGGTCTCGACCTGCCCGTCTACTGGGGCAACCGCAACTGGGCGCCGTACCTCGACGAGGCCATGGCGCAGGCCGCACAGGACGGCGTGCGCACGATGATCGCGATCCCGACGAGCGCCTACTCCTCGTACTCGTCGTGCCGTCAGTACCGCGAGGACTGGGCCGATGCGCTCGAGGCGGCGGACCTGCAGAAGACGCTGCAGGTGGACAAGGTCCGGCAGTACTTCTCGCACCCCGGGTTCATCCGCCCGTTCGTCGACGGACTGCGCGACGGGCTCGACGCCGCCCGTCAGGCCGGCCACCGGGATGCGCAGATCGAGGTGCTGTTCTCCACGCACAGCATCCCGACGGCGGATGCCGCACGATCCGGCGGGAAGACCTTCGACGGCGTCGAGGGCGGCGGGTATGTCGCAGAGCACCTCGCCGTCGCCCGTGAGGTCATCGCCAAGACCGCCCCGGGGATCTCGTGGCAGCTGGTGTTCCAGTCGCGTTCCGGCCCCGCCTCCCAGCCGTGGCTCGAGCCCGACATCAACGACGCGATCGAGGCGCTCGAGGAGCGCACCGCGGTCATCGTCGTCCCGCTCGGGTTCGTGAGCGACCACATGGAGGTCATGTGGGACCTCGACACCGAGGCGCGCGAGACCGCGCAGGAGCGCGGGATGTGGTTCACCAGGACCGCGACCCCCGGCACGCACCCGGCGTTCGTCAGCGCGCTGGTCGACCTCGTCAAGGAGCGGATCGCCGGTCTCCCCGTCGAGCAGCGCCTCAACGCCACGGAGATCGGGCCCTGGTTCGACGTGTGCCGCGGCGGATGCTGCGAGAACCCGCGCCTCGGATTCAAGCCGGCCATCGCGGGTCTGCAGCCCTGAACGGCGGCGAGGTCACGCCGAGGGTTCGCGCTCAGAAGCCGGGATACTCCTGCATGCGCTGTGCGAACTCCTCGGCGTCGGCCTCGCTGAGCACCTCGGGGGCGAGGAAGTAGATCTGCAGGCCCTCCAGCGGTGCCCCGGTGCTCGCCGCCTCCGCCTCTCGTTCCGTGCGCAGCTCCCCCGCCGGGTCGTTGGACAGGTCGAACATCACGGCGTAGAACCGCAGCGGGTCGGGGTAGTCGTCGGTGTACCACTCCCATGTGTGCTGCGTGCGGGGATCGGTCGTGCCGTAGAACTTCTGCAGGATCGTGTCGTCGAGTGTCGATGCCGGATCGTTGAACGCGTACATGCCGTACATCCCGCGTTCGACGAGCACATCCTCGATGACGCCCATCACCGCGAGTTTGCGGTCGTAGTCCTGGATCGGCTCGTTGGTCATCCACGGCACGGACACGTACTGCACGAGCATCGACTCGCCGCCGTAGCCGTTGCGCTCAGGGCGCAGGTTCTCCTGACCGACCTCCGTCCAGGTGTACCCGTACCGGTCGCTGAGGCGCCGTCGGATCTCGGCCAGCGCGGCCTCGCTCTGCGCGCGGATCTCCTCCAGCGACGGCTGGGCGAGGATGTCCGCCGGGGAGACGCCCTTGATGCCGGGGTAGGCCTCCGCGTGCTTCTGTTCGTCGCTCTTCTGGCCGTCATAGGTGCCGGATGCCGAGGTCTGCAGCGCGCTCGCCGCGCCGACGGTGGCGACGTTCAGCATCAGCGTGATGATGAGGGCGGACGCTCCGAGCGCTCGCCCTCGCGCCGAGAACAGCGAGGCGACGACCACGCCGACCACGAGGAGCTGCAGGGTCAGCATGGTCACGCCGTACAGGAGATCGGTGGCTCCGGCGAGCAGCGCGCCCAGCAGCACCAGCGCGAAGAGGATGGCCGTCACGAGCGCGATCCAGCCGAGGACACCGGCCGGCTGCTTCTCGACGGGGAGCTCGGCGGCGCTGACGATCGGCGTCGCCGGCGAGGCCGGCCCCTGCTGGCTCCTGCGCGCTCCGTGGTACCCGCCCGGTGGCGGGATCGGCGGCGCCCCTTCGCTGCCGGCGATGTATCGGGCACGCTGCGGATCTACCATGGCCTGTCCGTTCCCCCGCCTGGTCCGTCCTCTTCGCCCTGTTGCTGCTGCCGCTCCTCCGCACCCTTCTCGAGCTTCTCCTGCAGCCGGTCGAGCTTGTCCTGATCCGGCTGCGGCTGCTGCGGCTCCTGCTCGGTCTCGGAGTCATCCGGTTCCTGAGGCTCGCTCTGCTGCTGCTTCTCCTGCAGACGATCCTCCAGATCCTCGAGCGTGTCGCTCATGCTGCGGTCGGGGTCAGGGGACTGCTGATCGGCCTCATCGCTGCGGCACTCCTCCGGCGTCTGAGCGGTGACCAGCAGCGCCTCGCCGTAGAGCTGTGCCGCGGTCTCGCCGTCCCCCTCGGTCCTGGCGGCGTCGCCCTGGCGTTCGATGACGATCGCGAGATTGACGTGCACGGCGCAGACCTCGAGGCCGATGGCGAGCGGGAGGGCCTGTTCGAGTTCGGCACGGGCCTCGTCGAGCTCTTCGGCGCCCGCGAGAGCCGTTCCGACGTTGTACGGTGCGAGGAACGGCTCGAACCAGTTCAGCGGTTCCTGCCACGAGGCCGCAGATGTCGACCCGGCGTAGTCCCCGACGACGTACGTCGAGATCGCCTGGTGGGCGAAGCCGTACATGCTCAACAGTTTCCCGGCGAGCACCAGGGCCGCCAGCGTGAGGGGCAATGTACCGATCGTGATCCAACGGCGGACGCGTCGGCGCCGGCGATTCGCGGCGAGCAGGGCGGTCGCGGCATCCGCGTCGTCATTCTCCGGCGTCATGATCCACCTCCTCGCAGGGCCAGACCGCGCAGCTGCGAGGTGAGCATCGCGGCCCTGGCGAGTTCGACCGCGAGCAGGAGCACGATCACGAGTGCGAACACCCAGTACAGTTCGATGACGTTTCCGACGGAGCCGGATTCGGCGTAGTTCGTCGTGGTGATGGGCGCCTCGGGCAGATCGACGGGCAGCTCGGCGTCCCGCAGCTGGAACGGGACGCCGAGCTCTTCAGCGATCGCCTGCAGGTTGGTGTCGTCGATCACGGACAGAGCGGGTTCCCCCTGATACTCGATGTACTCGCCGGATGCGGCGTCGCCGCCGAGCGCACCGGAGGTGATCCGCATCGGCCCGCCGTCGGTCGTTCCGTAGCCGAGCACCGCACCGCCGTCGACGTATCCCGCGCTGTCGGCGAACGACTCCGGGGCGCTCGACGCGGTCTGCTCCCCGTCGCCGAGGTAGAACACCATCCGTGAGCGGTCGGGGGAGGCCTCCGCCGCGGAGGCCAGCGTCTCGCGCAGCATGGTCGCGGCGATGCCGATGGAACTGCCCCGCGACTGGGACGTGACCTCCGGCCTGAGGATCTCGAGCGACGACATCAACGCGGTCGTATCCGTGGTCAGTGGCAGCCGCTGCTCGGCGGAGGCGTCGAAGGTGATGAGCGCGAAGCGTGCCCCGGGGTACTCGTCGACGATCGCCGCGACGTCCGACCGCGCGCCGTCGAGCCGCGGCTGATCGCCGTTCCAGTCCTCCGCCACGATGCTCGCCGTCGTGTCGAGCAGGATGACGATGTCGGTGTCCGTCGCGAGCGTCTGGGTGGCGCCGCCGGGGATGCCGGGGCGCAGGAGCATGAGGAAGCACGCCAGGAGCATGCCGAGCCGGAGCGCCCACAGGGCGCCCCGGCCGCGGACGAGCATCCACACCGCGAGGGCGGCGAAGGGTGCGAAGAGCAGGAGGAGCAGGAAGACGTTCAGCACGGGTTGGAAGATCACAGTCGCACCCTCCACATCAGGGCGACGAACCCGAGGATGAGCACGAGGAGCACGGCGATCCACACGTTCGGTGCGTCGGTGCGCACCACCTGCGCCTGCCCGCGGAGCTCGGTGGCGTCCTGCTTCTGCACGTCGGCGATGATGTCGCCGACGGTCGTCGTGTCGCGCAGTCCGTACGCCTCGCCGCCGGTCGACCGCGCCGCCGCGATGAGCTCTTCGCTGATCGCGGTGTCGACGCCCTGCACGGGGTTGAGGGCGAACACGCGGATGCCCGCCGAAGCGGCGAACGCGGCGGCCTCCTCGAGGGTCACGATCGATGCGCCGGCGAGCTCGTTGTCCGTGGCGAGGATGATCGAGCGGCTGCGTTCGTCGTCCACGTGGTCGAAGCGCATGGCGCACGAGGCGAGCCCGTCGCCGATGAGGGACGCCCCAGGTCCGTTGAGCGTTCCCACCCAGTGCTCTGGGATGTCGTCGAGGTAGTCGAAGCTCGAGCGGATGCTCTCCAGGTGCGTGCGGATGAACTCGTAGTCGTCGGTGAGGGGGAAGACCTGCACGGGGGAGCTGTTGAAGATGGTGAGCCCGATGCGCTCGCCCTTGAAGCCGTCGAGGAGCTCCTCGAACACGGTGAGGACTTCGACATCGACGTCGCTCATGGAACCGGAGACGTCGAGGCACAGCATGATGTCCCGGCTCGTGGTGACGGGCTGGATCGTCTGGGACGACATGGGGCGGGCCGCGACGATGCCGCTCACGACCGCCGCAGCGAGTCCGAGCGCGAGGATGCCGGCGAGCGCGGTCGTCCGTCGGTTCACCGCACGGCGGAAGGACGGCAGCGCACGAAGACGCTCGGCCCGCGCGATGGGCGCGCTGGCCGCCGCCCTCTCTCGCGCGCTGCGCCGCAGCCCGATCGTGATCCCGACCGCGATCGCCGCGAGGACGACCGCGACGGCGGCGATGACGATCCACCCGTTCTCTAGTGCCACATCGCCACCACCTTGCGGGCGGCCTCGATGCCGTCGTCGGGGTTCGCGGCGGCGTCCCGACGGAAGATGCCCGGATAGTAGTGGCGGTGCACGGCCTCGATGAGGGTCGGGTGCACGCCGAGTCGGATGAGATCGTCGAGGGCGAGGACGGGCGCCTCGAGTCCGCTGTACTCGTTGACGAAGCTGCGCACCGTGCGACTGAGCCGGACGTTCGCCGTGCGCGCATCGATCGTGCCATCGCGCAGCTCGGACTCGATCCGATCGATCGCGACGTAGTATTCCGTTCGAAGCATGGACAGGACGTCGCTTGTGCCGCTCGGGCTCTGCGAATCCTGGCCCTGGACCGTCATGCGGCGGCGCGGACGGGTGAGGAAGACCACCAGCCAGCCGGCGAGGGCGAGAGCGGCGAGGATTCCCAACGCCAGGACGAGCCAGCCCCAGCCGTACTGGGCCGGCGGATAAAGTTCATCAGTTCCGGACATTCGCCCTCCGGTTCAGCATGCGCAGCAGCTCTCCCACTGCGGCATCCTGCGTCTCGAGGGCGGCCCGGCTGATCTCCAGCCGGTCGAGCAGGTCGTCACGGCGGACGGCGTCGGCCTGTGCCTGGGCTGTTGCCTCGAGGACCACCTCGGCGTCGCCGTGCACGAAGTCCGGGATCGCCCATCGGGTGCTCACATCGGCCCGCTGGGCGTGGGACGCGTATGCGAGCACGGGGTCGGCGTCGCGGATCGTGATCCACAGGACGTCGTGCTGCACGCGCAGGCGCCGCAGCATCCGTTCCGTGTGTTCGGTGACCGGGGCCTCGTCGGTGATGATGACCACGATGCAGCGGCGGGCGATCGTCCGAGCGACATAGGCGAGCAGTGCGTCACGGTCGCTCGGAGCGCCGGCCGTCGCGATGGCGCCGTCGATCGTCCGCAGCGCGTGCTCGAGAGCTCCCTCGCTGCGTCCTGGCGCGCGACGACGGATGCCGCCGGCGTCTCCGTGCACCACGCTGAAGTCATCGCCGTGCCGGAGGGCGAGGACACCCAGCGCCCCTGTGGCGAGGACCGCGAGGTCCTTCTTCGGGCGCTCGTCGTGCGCGAGCGCGGTCATCGACAGCCCCGTGTCGACGACGAACAGCACGGTGTGCATGCGGTTGGCCCTGTGCCGCTTGACCAGTGGCGTCCCCATGCGGGCCGTCGCCCGCCAGTCGATGTCGCGCACCTGATCGCCGTACTCGTACTTGCGCAGATCCTCGAAGTCGAGGCTGCGCCCGTGCAGCAGCGACGCGTAGGCGCCGTCGAGCGCGTGCATCGACTTCTGCGACGAGTGGATGAAGAGCTTGCTCTTCACCTGGGTGATCAGGCTGGACACGGTCAGGGGGTCGGGACCGAGGCGAAGATCTGGTCGATGATCTCCTCGCTGCGGATCCCCTCGGCGTCGGCCTCGAAGGTGAGCAGCACGCGGTGACGCAGCACGAGGTGACGGAGCGTGCGGATGTCCTCCGGCAGCACGTGATTGCGTCCGTTGAGCAGCGCGAGCGCGCGCGAGGCCTGCAGGAAGGCGATGCTCGCCCGCGGGCTCGCCCCGTACTTGATGTACCGCGCACGGTCATCGCCGATGTACGGGCCGGGGTTCCTCGTGACGTACGCGATCGAGACGATGTAGTTGCGGATCGTCGCGTCCACGTAGATCTTGGATGCGGTCTGCTGCAGGGCCCTGATGTCGTCGAGGGTCACGGCGCTGGCGACGTGCCGTTCGGGGTCGAGCACGCCCGAGTCGATGCGGGACAGGATCTCGAACTCGTCGGCCGGGCTCGGATACTCGACGATCTCCTTGAGGAGGAAGCGGTCCATCTGCGCCTCGGGGAGCTCGTACGTGCCCTCCTGCTCGATGGGGTTCTGGGTCGCGATCACGAGGAACGGGTGGGGGAGGTGGTGCACCTCGCCGCCGATCGTGGTCTGATGTTCCTGCATCGCCTCGAGCATCGCCGACTGGGCCTTGGCGCTGGAGCGGTTGATCTCGTCGAGCAGGACGAAGTTCGCATGCACGGGGCCAAGCACGGTGCGGAACGAGCCGGTGGTGGCGTCGTAGATCTGGTTGCCGGTGATGTCGCTGGGGAGCAGGTCCGGCGTGCACTGGATGCGCTTGAAGCTCGCCTTGACCGTGTCGGCGAGTGTGGAGGCCGCGGTGGTCTTCGCGAGTCCGGGGACGGATTCCAGCAGAATGTGACCGCCCGCGATCAGCGACACCAGCAGGCTCGTGCGCAGGCGCTCCTGGCCGACCATCTTGGCCGAATAGGCGTCGGAGATGACCGTGAGGATGTTCGAGGCGTGTGACATCTCGGCATCCGTCGGAGCACCGGAGCTTCCCGCCGTCGTCGCGGCGGCCGGCCGGGATGCGGGGGCTGCCGGTGCGGCCGGCGCGCGGGGAGCCGGCGGGCGCGGTGGCGGCGGGGGGGCAAACATCCCCGCGGGTGCGGCGTTCGACTCGTTCATCTCTGACTCCTCGCGTGCGCAGGGGCAGCGGTGCGCATTCCCCCGTCACAGCGTAATCGTCGTGCTCCGTCCGCTCGGTCGGGATCTGTGGGAAGAACTGCCCATCGGGTCAGACCGTGTTGCGGTACACCCTGGCTCCGCGGCGGCGCCCCACCCACACGACGCCGGCGGCCACCGCGACGATCGCGGCGGCGATGCCGACGATGTAGCCGATGACACCGAGGTAGCCGCCCTGCAGGTGCGGATCGAGGAACGGGTACGGATACCACCACGGGTTCCCCGTCGCCGGCCCGGTGATGAGGTTCGCCCGCAGGAGCGTGTAGACCGCCCAGACGATCGGGAAGGTGACGGCGACGAGCAGGGCACCCCACGGAAGCGCCCTCCGCCGCGGGGCGAGGAGGACGTCGGCCAGCATGACGAGCGGGATCACCACGTGCAGCGTCTCGTTCGTCCACACATCCGAGATCCCCGCGATCGAGATGCCGCGCAGCAACAGGTTGTAGACGATGCCGGTGACGATCATGTACGTCGACGCGCACGCGAGCAGCGTTCCCATCCACGCGGGTTCCGCCGTCGCCGAGCGGCGGGTGCGCAGCATCCACACCCCGCCGATGACGAGGGCGATGACCGCGAGGAGGTTCGAGAGGATCGTGAAGTAGCTGAAGAAGTTCGCGATGACGGTGGGCAGATGGGATCCCCACGGCGTCTCCGCAGCCATCGCGTTGGTGATCGCGAGCGCGAGCTGTCGGACGATCGCCGCGGCGCCGAGGGCGGCAGCGGCCAGACGGAGGTAGGGCCACCAGGTCTTCATCGTTCCTCCGTGGTCACGGCGACGGCTCTGCGCGGTCGCTCCATCGTGGCCGTCTCTGCGGTGTCGCGGGCGGTCCAGGCGCCCGGTTTCCACGAGATTAGCGCCTGCCGGGGGCGCGCGGACGCCGTTCGATAGGATGGAAGGGCCCGTTCGGGCCAGCTCATCTGCCGGTGCAAGCCCGGCGAGAAGCACTATCCAGGGGGAAGACCCATGCCAGGAATCGTGATCGTCGGCGTCCAGTGGGGCGACGAGGGCAAGGGCAAGGCCACCGACCTGCTCGGGGACCGCACCGACTGGGTGGTGAAGTTCAACGGCGGCAACAACGCCGGGCACACGGTCGTGGTGGGCAACGAGAAGTACGCACTGCACCTGCTGCCATCCGGCATCCTGTCGCCCGGTGTCATGCCGGTGATCGGCAACGGCGTCGTCGTCGACCTCGAGGTCCTCTTCGACGAGCTGACTGCGCTCTCGGCGCGCGGGATCGACGTCTCCAAGCTCCGCGTGAGCGCCAACGCGCACATCATCACGCAGTACCACCGCACGCTCGACAAGGTCACCGAGCGCTTCCTCGGCAAGCGCAACATCGGAACCACCGGCCGCGGCATCGGTCCGGCGTATGCGGACAAGATCAACCGCGTCGGCATCCGTGTGCAGGACCTCTTCGACGAGAACATCCTCCGTCAGAAGGTCGAGGGTGCGCTCGACCAGAAGAACCACCTGCTCGTGAAGGTGTTCAACCGCCGCGCCGTGACCGTCGACGAGGTCGTCGAGGACCTGCTGTCGTACGCGGAGCGGCTGCGTCCGATGGTCGCCGACACCGGGCACCTGCTCGACGAGGCGCTCGATCGTGGCGAGGTCGTCGTGTTCGAGGGCGGCCAGGCGACGATGCTCGACATCGACCACGGCACCTACCCGTTCGTCACCTCGTCGACCGCGACCGCTGCCGGCGCGGCATCCGGTTCCGGCGTGGGGCCGGGGCGCCTCGACCGCATCGTCGGCATCGTGAAGGCGTACACCACGCGCGTGGGCTCCGGACCCTTCCCCACCGAACTGTTCGACGAGAAGGGCGACTGGCTGCGGTCGGCCGGCTTCGAGTTCGGCACGACGACGGGGCGTCCGCGTCGCGTCGGCTGGTACGACGCACCGATCACCCGGTACGCGACCCGCATCAACGGCATCACCGACCTCGTCCTCACCAAGCTCGACATCCTCACCGGGCTCGAGCAGATCCCGGTGTGCGTCGCCTACGACGTCGACGGGGTCCGGTTCGACGACGTGCCGGTCAACCAGACGGACTTCCACCACGCGAAGCCGATCTACGACTACTACCCGGGGTGGAGCGAGGACATCTCCTCGGCCCGCACCTTCGAGGACCTGCCGCAGACGGCACAGGACTACGTGCTCGCGCTGGAGAAGATGAGCAAGACCCGCATCTCGGTCATCGGCGTCGGTCCGGAGCGCGATCAGGTCATCGTCCGTCACGACCTCGTGTGATCTCCGTCCCGTCTGTTCTGCCCGTCTGTTTCTGCCGGACGCGCACTTTCAGGCCCGAGAAGCGAGCATGAGCCGCAGACAGATGGGCGGTGAGGGGAACCGATGACGCAGTTCTGGCTCGGCGGTTACGGCGCCGACATGGGCGGGGATGCCGTGGGCATCGGTGTGCTCGCCGGAGACGAGGGGCGCGAACCGACGACCCTCGCGTACCGCGGCGGCGCCGCGTCGGCCGCGTCGCCCTCCTGGCTCGCCGCGCATCCGACGCTCGACGTCGTGTACGCCGCGCTGGAGGGCGAGGGGACCGTGCAGGCCTTCCGCCGTACCGGCGAGGTGTCGCTCACCGCTCTGGGTGGCCCTGTCGAGGCGGGTTCCGGTGTGTGCCACGTCGCCGTCGCCCCGAGCGGAGGGCACCTCGTCGCGAGCTGTTACGGGGACGGCCGGGTCGTGCGGATCGACCTCGCCGCCGACGGCTCCCCGACGTCCGCCACGGTCGCCGCTTCGGCGAGCGACCCCTATGACCGCGACGCACAGGATGCCGAGGACTCCGCGCGTCCGTCGGCGCAGGAGATCGCCGCCGCCATGCTGCGCCGCGGCTCCATGGTCGTCGACGAGGAGAAGCTCGACGAGCCGGTCGCCGAGCCGCCGCGGTCCGGTCTGCTGCTGTTCGACGAGATGCTCGGGCTGAACGCGGCTCCGGAGCAGGCTCCCGATCCCGCCGTCGAGGAGGATTCGGCATCCCGCGCGTCGCACGCGCATGCGGCGGCATTCCTGCCTGATGGCCGCATCGCCACCACCGATCTCGGGTTCGACCTCGTGCGGATCTGGCGCGCAGGGCGCACCGGCCTCGTCGAGGATCACCGCGTCGTCCTGCCGCAAGGGGTGGGGCCCCGGCACATGGTCGTGCATCCGAGCGGCCACCTGCATGTGGTCACCGAGTACTCGTGCGAGGTCTTCACGCTCGCCGCAGGCCCGGATGGACGGTGGACGCTCGCTGCGGCGACGACCGTGAGCCCGGCCGTGCGGGTCGGGGAGGACTTCCCGTCCGAGCTGTCGCGCTCGCGGGACGGGCAGACGCTGTACGCCGGCGTCCGCGGCAGCGACACGATCGCCGCCCTGCGCGTCCGAGGGGACGGTTCGCAGGTCGAGTCGTTCGCGCTCGCCGAGTCGGGCGTCGAATGGCCGCGGCACCACCTCGTGCACGACGGGGCGCTGCTCGTGGCCGGCCAGCGGTCGGATGAGATCAGCGTGCTCGACCTCGACGAGCGCACGGGCGCGCCCCGCGGCATCCGCCACCGCACGTCGGCACCCGCACCCACCCGCATCCTCCTCGCCCGCTGACCCGGGTCGCCCGACTGCCGGCCCCGCCTGTCCCGCCACCCACCCGCAAGGATGCAGGGCCGAGGCACGGATGCAGGACGAATCAGCCGAAACGGCCCTGCAGGCGTGCGCGGCCCCTGCATCCGTGCGGTGATGCGTCCCCGGCATCCGAGCGGTACGCAACGGATCGGGGACCTATAGCAGAAACCGGCGGGAACAACACGGCCGTGACAACGGTTTGCGCATGCACGAGACTGAGCGGAGCCGCGAGACGACCGCGGACGCAGGGAAGGCAGGGCCATGACGCAGGATGAATACGACCTCATCGTGCTGGGCGGAGGACCGGTGGGCGAGAACGTCGCCGACCGCGCCGTGCAGGGCGGGCTGTCCGCGATCATCGTCGAGAGCGAACTCGTCGGCGGTGAGTGCTCGTACTGGGCGTGCATGCCGTCCAAGGCGCTGCTCCGGTCCGCCCAGGCGCTGCGCGCAGCCCAGCACGTCGGCGGTGCGGCCGAGGCGGTCTCCGGACCACTGGACGTGCGTGCCGTGCTCGCCCGCCGCAACTCCTTCACCAGCGACTGGTCCGACGACGGCCAGGTCGCCTGGCTGCAGTCCGCCGGCATCGACCTCGTGCGCGGCCACGGCCGTCTCAGCGGAGAACGCGAGGTCACCGTGACGGATGCCGACGGCACGACGCGAGTGCTCACGGCCCGCCACGCGGTCGCGGTCAGCACGGGTACGGATGCCGCGATCGCGCCGATCCCCGGGCTCGCCGACGCGCGGCCGTGGACGAGCCGTGACGCGACGAGCGCGCAGGAGATCCCCGAGTCCCTCGCGATCATCGGCGGGGGCGTCGTCGGTGTCGAGATGGCGACGGCCTATGCCGGCCTCGGCGCGGCGGTGACGCTCATCGCCCGCGGCGAACTGCTCACCGGCATGGAGCCGTTCGCCGGGGAACGCGTCGCGGCAGGGCTTCGCGACCTGGGCGTCGACGTGCGCACCGGCGTGAGCACCACGAAGGTGAGCCGCGGCGCTGACGGCGTGACGATCGTCGTCGGCGACGGGGAGGAGATCCACGCGGCCGAGGTGCTGGCGGCGACCGGCCGCACCCCGCGCAGCGCCGACATCGGTCTGGAGACGGTCGGCCTCGAACCCGGTCGCTACATCGCGACCGATGACACGTTGCGGGTGCCCGGCAGCGACTGGTTGTACGCGGTCGGCGACATCAACGGCCGCGTGCTGCTGACGCATGAGGGCAAGTACCAGGCCCGCGCCGCGGGGGACGTCATCGCCGCCCGCGCGAACGGTGAGGACGTCGACGACGCCGCGTGGGGCCGTCATGTCGCGACAGCGGACCACGCCGCCGTCCCGCAGGTCGTGTTCGGCGAGCCGGAGGTCGCCTCTGTCGGCCTCACCGCGAAGGCGGCGGAGGATGCCGGACACTCGATCCGCGTGGTCGACTACGACCTCGGCGGAGTCGCGGGAGCGAGCCTCCGCGAGGACGGCTACAGCGGACAGGCGCGCATGGTCGTAGACACGGACCGCGACGTCATCCTCGGCGTCACCTTCGTCGGCCCCGACCTCGCCGACCTGCTCCACGCCGCGACCGTGGCGATCGTCGGCGAGGTGCCGATCAGCAGACTCTGGCACGCCGTGCCCTCCTACCCCACGGTGAGCGAGATCTGGCTCCGCCTGCTGGAGACCTACGGGCGCGAATCCGCCTGACCCATCCGTTCCCGGGGTCGCTCCGAACACCCCGGGAATCCGCGCCGCATGTCGGTGCCATCCCATACGCTCGAAAACGACACGAGGAGGAGCCGAATGAAGGCTGTACTCGCAGGAACCGTCATCGCAGAAGCCGACGACGCCGATCTCATCTCCATCGAGGGCAACTGGTACTTCCCGTTGACCTCTGTCGCCCCCGGCGTGCTGGTCGAGAGCCCCACTCCGTACACCTGCCCCTGGAAGGGCGAGGCGCAGTACTACTCCGCCGTCGTCGACGGTGAGCAGTACAAGGACGCCGCGTGGGGCTACCCGCGCCCGTACCCGAGCGCGCAGGAGCGCGTCGGCAAGGACATCTCGGGTCACATCGCATTCGCGCCGAGCGTCGAGGTCGGGCCGTAGGCCGGAGGCGAGGGAGCGCTCGCGCATGATCGAATTCACATCGGTGTCGAAGGTCTTCCCCGACGGCACGCTCGCGGTCGAGGACTTCAATCTCGTGCTGCCCTCCAGGAAGACGACGGTGTTCGTCGGATCGTCCGGATGCGGCAAGACCACCCTGCTGCGCATGATCAATCGCATGGTCGAACCGACCGGTGGGGACGTCGAGATCGACGGCGAGAGCGTGCTGTCGAAGAATCCGGTGGCCCTGCGCCGCAGCATCGGGTACGTCATGCAGAACTCCGGGCTCATGCCGCACTTCTCCGTCATCGACAACGTCTCCACGGTCCTCCGGCTCGACGGCATGGCCAAGAAGCAGGCGCATGAGCGCGCGAGAGTGCTGCTCGACACGGTCGGACTCGACCGCGCGCTCGCCGACCGCTACCCCAGCCAGCTCTCGGGCGGGCAGCAGCAGCGTGTCGGCGTCGCGCGAGGACTGGCCGCCGACCCCAACATCCTTCTCATGGACGAGCCCTTCGGCGCGGTCGACCCGATCGTCAGGGCGGATCTGCAGCAGGAGCTCATCCGACTGCAGCGCGATCTCGACAAGACGGTGGTCTTCGTCACGCACGACATCGATGAGGCGTTCCTGCTCGGCGATCAGGTCGTGATCCTCGACAGGGGCGCGCGCATCGTCCAGGTCGGCAGTCCGAGCGAGATCATCGAGAACCCGGCCAACGACTTCGTCTCCGCCTTCATCGGCGCCGAGCGGGGGCGCCGTGCCCTGCGGATCAAGCAGACGCCGCGCGGGCCCGTCGTGGTCGACTCGGAAGGACGGACGCAGGGTGCCCTCGTCGGCGAATCGGTCGGCACCGGACCGGACGGCGGATGACGTGACCTGGGTCGTCGACAACATCGGCCTCATCGTCGAATTGACGCTCACGCACCTGCGGCAGAGCGCGATCGCCATCGTGCTCGGATTCGTGTTCTCCGTCCCGCTGGGCTGGCTCGCCTGGCGGTACCGGCTGGTCCGCGGGCCGATCATCGTGCTCACGGGATTGCTGTACACGATCCCCTCACTCGCCCTGCTGATCCTCCTGCCGTCCGTCCTCGGCTACTCCGCCCGCAGCCAGGAGAACCTCATCGTCGGGCTGACGATCTACGCCGTGGCGATCCTCGTCCGCTCGGTCGCCGACGGACTCGACTCCGTGGATCAGGACATCCGTCAGGCTGCCGTCGCGGTCGGGTACGGCGGTGCCCGCCGCTTCTGGACGGTCGATCTGCCCCTGGCCGGTCCCGTCATCCTCGCGGGGCTCCGCGTCGCCGCCGTCAGCACGATCTCCCTCGCGACGGTAGGCATCCTCGTCGGTGTGCAGAACCTCGGCTACCTGTTCACCAACGGACTGCAGCGGCGGATCGTCGAAGAGGTCTTCGCCGGGGTGCTGGCCGTTGTGGTCATCGCCCTCCTCATCGACCTGATGCTCGTCCTGGTCGGCCGCCTCGTCATGCCGTGGACGCGGACGGCGACGGTGGGCAGCAGCCGGCGCGTCGCCCTCCCCGTGAGGGCCGCCGCATGAACCTGTTCGCCGAGGCGCTCGCCTGGTTGTTCTCGCCGGAACGGCTGGAGGGTCAGTACGCGCTGCCTGTGCTGCTCGGTCAGCACCTGTTCTTCACCGTGATCTCCGTCCTCATCGCCGCCGTCATCGCCGTGCCCATCGGGTGGCTGATCGGGCACACCGGCCGCGGACGCGAGATCGCCGTCGCCGTCTCCGGTGCCGCCCGCGCGGTGCCGTCGTTCGGACTCCTCGTGCTGCTCGTGCTGCTGATGGGGGTGCTGCACATCCCCGAGGCGGCGACCTTCACGTTCGTCCTCCTCGCCATCCCGTCACTGCTGGCCGGCGCTTACACCGGGCTCGAGGCGATCGACCGGCGCATCATCGACGCGGCCCGCGCGACGGGCATGACGCAGTGGCAGGTGTTCTGGAAGGTCGAGGTACCCCTCGGTCTTCCGCTCCTCATCGGCGGCCTTCGCTCGGCGACGCTGCAGGTGATCGCGACGGTCACGATCGCCGCCTACGTCAACCTCGGGGGGCTCGGTTGGCCGATCATCCAGGGAATCCCGCTGCGCCGCTTCGACCAGGTGCTCGGCGGGGCGATCCTCGTCGCCGTCCTCGCACTCGTCGCCGATCTGCTGCTCGCCCTCGCCCAGCGCGCCGCAGTGCCCGCCGGCATCCGCGTCTCCCAGCCGGGCGCCGTCTCGCCTAGAGCGGCGCGCCGTGCGGTCGCCGCCACCACGACCACAGCATCCGCCTGACTCCCCACCAGAGAGGAACATCATGTTCACCCCACGCAGATCACGTCTTGCCGTCGCCGCCGGTGTCGCGCTGACGGCAGCGGTCGTCCTCGCCGGTTGCGCCAGCAGCAACCCGCTGGACGCGCCGACCGACGACTCCTCCGGCGACGTCGGTTCCGACACGATCGTCATCGGCTCGCAGGCCTACTACTCGAACGAGATCATCGCCGAGATCTACGCACAGGCGCTGGAGGACGCCGGGTTCACCGTCGAGCGCGAGTTCAACATCGGTCAGCGCGACGCGTACATGCCCGATGTCGAGTCCGGTGCGATCAGCCTCTTCCCGGAGTACACCGGCAACCTGCTGCAGTACTTCGACGACACGGCCGACGTGACGAGCCCCGAAGACGTGTACTCCGCGCTGCAGGACGCCCTCCCCGACGGGCTCACTGCGCTCGACTACGCGGAGGCCAGCGATCAGGACACCTACACGGTGACCCAGGAGTTCGCCGACGCGAACGACCTCACCACGATCGCCGACCTCGCGAACGTCGACGGCACGGTCACCCTCGGCGGGGCGCCGGAGCTCGAGCAGCGCCCGTACGGCCCGAACGGAGCGAAGGAGGTCTACGGGCTCGACCTGGCATTCTCGGCCACGGGCGACACCACCTTCGAGTCGCTGCTCGCCGGCGAGATCCAGATCGCCGACATCTACTCGGCCGACCCGCGCTTCCAGACCGAGGACATCGTCGCGCTCGAGGACCCCGAGAGTCTCATCCTCGCCTCGAACGTCGTGCCGATCGCCTCCAGTGACGTCGCGGACGAAATCGCCGACGTGATCAACGCCGTCAGTGCAGAGCTCGGCGTCGACGACCTCGTCGCCCTGGGCGTCCAGAGCACGGAGGACCAGATGTCGTCGAAGGACATCGCCGCGCAGTGGCTCAAGGACAAGGGCCTGATCTGATCCCAGCCCGATGAAGAAGGCCCCCTCGATGCGTCGAGGGGGCCTTCCTCAATGTGTACACCGGTGCTAGATCCGCGAGTCCTGGCGGGGCACCCACACCTGGTTGATGATGATGAGGATGGACGCCGTGACGGGGACGGCGACGAGGGCGCCGAGCAGCCCGAGCAGCGTGCCGCCGACGAGGGCGCCGATGACGACGAGGGAGCCGGGGATCGAGATCGCCTTGTTCATCACGCGGGGCGTGAGGAAGTACGACTCGATCTGCATGTACACCAGGTAGACCACGGCGAAGATCAGCGCGAACAGCGGGTCGACGAACAGCGCGATCCCGGTTCCGATCACCCAGAAGATGAGGGATCCGACGAGCGGGATCAGCGTGATGAGGAAGGCCACGACCGCGAGCAGCAGCGGGAACGGCAGGCCCATCACCGTGTAGAGGGTCAGCACGACGAGCGCGTTGATGAATGCGAGCGTCACCATGCCCATGACGTAGCCGCCGACCGAGTCGGTGATCTGCTCCGTGATGATCGCGGTGTTCGCGCGGTCGCGCGCCGGGACGAGGCGCAGCAGCGACTTCTTGATCGTGGGCAGCGTCGCGACGAAGTAGATGACGAGGACGAGCACGATGACGATTCCGGAGATGGCGCTGGCGATGCCCGCACCGACCTGGAGGGCGCCGCCGCCGATCGTGGCGATGTTGCCCGGGTCGGTGAGGAATTTCTGCACGTCGTCGACGAGGTCCTGGAACTGGTCGCCGAACTGCGCCTCGAGCGTCTTGTAGATGTCGCTCGACATGAAGTCGCGGATGAGATCCGGCACGCTCTTGACGAACATCGTGATCTGCTCGACCACGACGGGGATGATGGTCCACAGCACGAGGGCGAGCACGGCGATGAGGCCGAACAGGACGATGAGCACGCTCCAGCCCCGTCCGATCCCCCGTCGACCGAGGAACCGCACCGCGGGGTCGAGACCGAGCGCCGCGAACAGTGCCAGCGCGATGTAGATGATCACCGTCGACAGGTTCGACAGGGCGAGTCCGAGCAGGATCGCGGACAGCGCCCCGAGGGTGACGAGGAAGCCGAACACGAACGGGCGCTCGATGCGCGTCCAGATGGAGCGCGACGAGGGCTCGGGTTCGATCACCGGCTTCGGGGTCACCGCTTCGAGGGGAGGCTCGACGGTGTTCGCCTTCGAGATCCGCTTCGTCTTCGTCTTGTGCGTCACCGTCGTCTCGGACTTCGCACGAGAGGCGCGCGTCGGGGTGGAGTCGTCGGCGTCCACTCGTTGATCGCTCGGGGTGCGGGGATTCTCGGATGCCTCGGGCTGATCCATGCTCATGGGCCAACTCTAGAGTGCGCGCGCGCGATATCGTCTTAAGCGCCCACGAACAAGGAGAGCCATGACAGACGCCGAGGACGCCCGCGCTGAACTGCAGCGCCTGCGCGGCACGATCGACAACATCGACGCCGCTCTGATCTTCATGCTCGCCGAGCGATTCCGGGCGACGCAGCAGGTCGGAGTCCTCAAGGCCGACCACGCCATGCCCCCGTCGGACCCCGCACGCGAGGAGCAGCAGGTGGCGCGGCTGCGGGCGCTCGCCGAGGAGGCGCACCTCGACCCCGAGTTCGCCGAGAAATGGTTCAACTTCGTCGTCGCCGAGGTCATCCGCCACCACACCGAGACCGCAGAGGGTCGCTGAGGAGATGACCACTGCCGGCGGTGCTCACGACCGGTTCCGGCTCGGTCTCGTCGGTCACGGCCGGTGGGCGTCGACGTACTTCCTGCCCGGTTCCCGGTGGGTGAGCGACGTCGACGTCGTGGCCGTGTGCGGCCGTGACGCAGGGCGGGCGTCGGTGTTCGCGCAGGAGCACGGCATCCCGAGCGCCTACGGGTCGATCGAGCGGATGCTCGAGGCAGAGCGCCTCGACGGGGTGATCATCGCCTCGCCTCCGCACGAACACGAGGCGGCCGTTCGCGCGGTCGCCCGACACCGCGTCGCCGTGCTGTGCGAGAAGCCCCTCGCGCTGGACGGCGACGGCGCACGGCGCATCCGCGACCTTCTCTCGGATCGCCCCGGCATGACGGGGTTCACGCTCCGGTGGCATCCGCTCTTCCGCACCCTCGTCCGGGCCGTCCGCGGCGGGGAGGTGGGGAGGGTGCGACACGTGCGCATCCGGTACCTGCAGTCCAGTGGAGCCACGACAGCGCGGCCCTGGGGATGGCACTTCGACGCCGCGACCGAGCCGCTCGGCGTCGTCTCGGATCTCGGCCCGCATGCGATCGACCTCGTGCGCTGGATCGTGGGCGACGTCCGCGAGGTCACGGCCTTCGCGCGGACGACGATACCGTTCAGGGCGGATGCCGAAGGCGGGGCCGCCCGCGCGGTGACGAACATCGACGACGCGGACGTGCAGGTGACGGCCGCGAGCGGGGTGACGGCCTCGCTCACCCTCAGCCGCGTCGCCCCCGACACCGGGGCACCCGGGTCCATCACGGTCGAGGTGCACGGGGAGACGGGGTGGATCAGGGCGAGTTCCGTCGACGAGGACGTGCTCATCGGCGACGCCTCCGGCACGCGGCGTCGACCGGTGCCGGTGACGTCGATCCTCGACGGGGCGGGCGACGAGATCAGGGACTTCGTCGACTCCGCCAGGGGAGCGCCCCCGGCGGAGTCGCCCACGATCGAGGACGGCCTGCGCGCCCAGCTCGTGATCGAGGCCATCGCCCGGTCGCTCGAGGCGGGCGCCGCCTCCGTCGTGTCCTGAGTGCGCCCTACCTCGACGTCCCCTGCGACACCGACCCCTGCAGCTGCCGCTGGAAGAAGATGTACACGATGAGCACCGGGACGATCGTGATGATCACCGCCGCGAACAGCGCGCCCTGATCGACTTCGTATCCGGCCGCCGATGCGAACGCCGCCATCCCCTGGGAGAGCACGTACTGCGAGGCGTTCGGGTTCAACGCCACCGGCAGCAGGAACTGGTTCCACAGGCCGAGGAAGTTGAGGATCCCGACCGCGGCGAGACCCGGCTTGGCCATCGGGAGCATCACCTGGAAGAACGTGCGCCATTCGCTCGCACCGTCCACGTAGGCCGCTTCCTGGATCTCGTAGGGCAGGGATTTGAAGAACGAGTACAGGAAGAACACCGTGAACGGCAGCGCGAACGCCACGTAGGTGATGATGAGGCCGGGCAGGGTGCCGAGGAGTCCGATGCCCTGCAGGATGAAGAACAGCGGCACGATCGCGAGGAACACCGGGAAGGTGAGGCCCGCGAGCATGAGGTAGTAGATGACCCTGCTCCCCGGGACGGAGAAGCGCGCGAGCACATAGGCGCACATCGCGCCCAGCAGCATCACCAGCACCAGCGCGACACCGACGACGATGACGGTGTTGAGGAACATCTGCCCGAAGTTGTACTTCGTCCAGGCGTTGACGTAGTTCGTCGGAGCCCACGAGGCCGGCAGCGTGAACGGGGAATCGAAGATCTCGCCGGTGGTCTTGAACGAGCTGAACAGGGTCCACAGCAGCGGGAGGATCACGACGATCGACCAGATCGCGAGGATGATGTGCGAGGTGGTGCCGATCACCCGATCGCTCGTGGTGCCGCGCCGCGGACGCAGCCGAGCGGCATCCTTGCGCGCGCGTCTGCGGTCGATCGTGATGAGGTTCGCGGTCTTGTCGCTCACAGTCGGCCTCCGTCTTCCTTGCCGCCGGTGAACCTGTTCACGAGGAACACGATCGCGGCGAACACCAGCGTCACCACGGCGAGCACGACGCCCATCGCGCTCGCGAGACCGAACTGGCTCTTCTCGAACGCGGTGCGGTACAGGTACTGCGACATCACGAGGGTGGTGTTCCCCGGCCCGCCCGTCGCGTTCAACGCGGCCATGTACACGAACGCGTCGAGGGCGAGGATGCCGATGTAGATGACGGCGGTCTGCACATTGTCGCGGATCAGCGGCAGCGTGATCGAGACGGTGGTGCGGAAGCGACCGGCGCCGTCGATGCGGGCGGCCTCGTAGACCTCGGCCGGCACACCTTTGATGGCGGCGATGAACAGCACCATGTAGAACCCGACCATGCCCCAGACGATCACGAAGATCGATGCGCCCATCGCCGTGCGCTCGTCACCGAGCCAGGCGAACCCGTTCACGTCGAGTCCGACCGCGTCGAGCATGCCGTTGAGCAGACCCTCCGGGGAGTAGATCAACGCCCAGAGGATGCCGATGACGATCGCGGGGATCACGTACGGGAAGAACGACACCACCCGGTAGAAGCTCGAGCCGGTCAGGCCCCTGACCTGTCCGGTGCTCGGCCCGCCGACGGTGATCATGCTGGCGAACACGAGTGCGATGGTGAGGGTGATGAGCGGCACGAAGATCGCCAGGACGATGTTGTTGCCCATCGCCTGGAGGAAGGTCGCGTCCGTGAACAGGCGGACGAAGTTCGTCAGCCCGACGAAGTCCATCTCCGGCGAGAACCCGGTCCAGTTGGTCATCGAGTAGTACACCGCCTGCACGAACGGCGAGATCACGAAGATCAGGAAGATCGCGACGGGCAGGACGAGGAAGACCAGCAGGAACGAGATGTAGTCGAAGGTGAGCGGGCGCTTCCCGAGACGAGGCGGCCGGCGCCGCCCCGCCCCGGGAGCGACGGTGGCGGTGTCCACCTCGCCGCGGGAACGGACAGTGGTCACTTGATCTCGATCTTGGTGATGGAGTCGTCGTTGCGGATCTTGTCCGTGAGATCCTGCAACTGCTTGGTGATGTCGGCGACGCTCATCTTGCCGTCGAGGAACGAGTTCCAGATCGGCAACTGGTCGCTGTTCATCCCGTACAGGTTGAACGACTTGATCGTGAAGACGTTGTCGCCGGCCGCGGCGAGCAGCTTCCCCTGCGACTGCAGCGCCGTCGATCCGAACCCGTCCTCGGGGACGGTGTCCTTGACGATCGTGGGGGCGAGCTTCGTCTTGGCGAACTCGACAGCCGACTCCTTCGAGAGCATGGTGCGCAGGAGCTCCTTGCCACCGGCAGGGTTCTTCGCCTTACTCGGCACGATGAACGGCTCACCGGCTTCCGCCCGCATGTACCCCGCAGGTGTCGACTGGTCGTCGTTCAGCGGCAGTTCGGCGATGCCCATCATGTCGAAGCCCTCGGCGGTCTGCGACTTCATCTCGTTCTCGATCCAGGAACCCGACGGGTAGAGCAGCGCCTCCTGCTTGCTGCTCCACTGCGCCTGCGCCTCCGTGAACTGCGTGCCGGAGCCGCCCGGCTTGACGTAGCCGGAGGCGATGAGGTCATGGAGGATCGTGAGGATGTCCTGGATGATGGGGTTCGACCAGCAGCCCTCCTCGAGGTTCTCCAGTGGCAGACGCACCTCGTCGCCTCCCTGGATCACAGCGGAGTCGACGACCATCGTCTGGTAGTACGTCGCCGCCTCCTTGCCCCACAGGAACAGGTACTTGCCCTGCGCCTTCGCGGCCTCGCCGAGCGCCTTGAGGTCCTGCCACGAGGTGGGGACCTCCCAGCCGTTCTCCTCGAACAGGCTCGAGGAGTACCAGATGCCGTAGACGGTCATGACGTAGTTCAGCGCGATGAACTTGCCGTCGAACGTTCCGGGGGCCTCGACACCGGCGAAGAGCGTGTCGCGGATCTTCACGCCTTCGAGGTTGTCGGCGTCGATGACCTCGGTCAGGTCCTCGAGCTGGTCGATGATCGTGTTCCAGCCGATCGAGTTGGCTCCGGAGTTGTCGACGAGGTCCGGCGGGTTACCGCCGACGAACCGCGGCTGCAGCTCGGTGGCGATCTTCGTCGATGGGGACACCGTGACGGTCACGCCCTCGAGACCGGGATTCTTCTCCATGATCTTCCCGGCGTTCTCGACGTAGTCGACGCCGTAACCGCCGTTGAAGATGACCGCGTCGACGGTCGCGTTCGCGGCGACACCGAAGGGGTTGTCGGAGGTGACCTCGCCCTGCGGGCCGGCGTCCCCTCCTCCGCCGCTCGGGGCGGCGCAGGACGCCAGCGACATGCCGAACGGCAGCAGCAGCGCCGTCGCTGTCGCGCCTCGCAGCAGGTTGCGGCGGGTGATGGAGGTTTCTTTGAGTTCCATCTTCATACCTTTCGTTGTGATCTGTGTCGGGGTACGTGCGGGAGGAGAGCCGGTCAGTCTCCGCGTCTCATGCGGCCGAGGTAGCGGGCCTCGAGGGCGGAGTTGTGCTCGTCGCCGCCGGGGATGTTGGCGGAGATGTACATCGGCGGAGTGTCTCCGCGCTCGGCGATGCGGCGCGCGACGCCGAGGGTGAGGAGTTGGGCGATGAAGGCGCCGGTGATGGACGAGATCGCCCCTGCCCCGATCCCGTCCCCGATCTCGAGGGTCGTGTCGCCGTACGGGGCGAGGTTGTCGATCGTCACGTCGGCCACCTCGGAGAGGCGCTTGCCGGACGGATGCTTCGGCTCGACGCGCATCGTGTGCTCGAGACTCGTCACGGCGATCACCCGGTGGCCGCGCTCCTTCGCCCACAGCGCCGCACCGACGATGGAGCCGTTCACGCCGGAGTTCGACGCGATCATGAAGATGTCGTCGTCGCCGACGGGGACGGTCGCCATCAGTTCGTCCACGAGCCATGGCTCGCGCTCCAGGGCGCTGGTGAGCACGTCCACCTCACGGTCGCCGTAGAGGACGAGGTCGCGCAGGGCGAACTTGTTTGTGGGGATGAGACCGCCGGCCCGGCCGGAGATCTCCATCGCGAACGCCTCGGAATGGCCGGTGCCGAACGCATGGATCACCCCGCCGGCATCCAGCGCCGCGACGATCATCGCGATCGCCTCATCGAGCGCTCCCGCCTCCGCATCGGCGGTGAGGCGGGCCAGACGCTCGCTGGCTTCGCGGAACAGATCCGATGGTGTTGCGGTCAACGGCGGGCCTCCTGTGTGTGCTGCGGGCGCGCGTGCGGCGTCCGTGGTCGGCGATGGCTCGACACCGCTGTCGCCGTGGCGGCCAGGCGCTTCGTGGCGGAGTCGAAGATCTGCTGCGCCACGAGCAGGTAGAGCAGATCGACCACGAGCAGCTGCGAGTGCTTGACCGACATGTCGTCGGGGCGCAGGTACCCGATCGGGGCTGCGGTGGTGATCGACACGTCGGCGACGGTGGCGATCCAGCTCTCGTCGTCGTGGGTGATCGCGACCGTGTGCGCGCCGACCTCGGCCGCCTGCGTGAGCATCTGCACCGTCTCGTTGGTCTGACCGGTGCTGGAGACGCCGATGGCCACGGAGTGCTCGTCCTGGAGGACCGCACTGGCGAGGCCGTCGTGCACGTCCGACCATGCGTGCGCGCTGATCCCGATGCGGTGGAGGCGCCGCTGCAGCTCCTGTGCGATGCCCCCGCTGCCGCCGAGGCCGTAGATGTCCACGTGGTGGCTCGTGGCGATCGCGTGGGCGACCTCGACGACGGCATCCAGGTCGATGCCCTCCCTCGTCGACTCGAGCCCGCGCACGTGGACGTTCAGCAGCGTCCGCAGGACCTTCTCGGGCGTATCGCTCGGCTCGAACTCCGCGCCGATGTCCATCCGCCACGCGCGGTCGGCTTCGAGGTGGCCGAGCTCGGTGGCGATCGCGACGCGGAACTGCGTGTATCCGGCGAAGCCGAGCCAGCGGCAGAACCGGGTCACGCTGGCGGGAGAACTGCCCGCCTGTTCGGCGAGCTCGGTGATGGTCGATGCCACCGGCGTGTCGGGGTGCGAGATGACGTGGTCGGCGATCCGCGACAGCGCGACCGGCATCGCGTCGCGATGTTCGGCGATCCGGCTGACGATGGCGCCATTGCCGGTCTTCGGACTGCGTGGCACCATTGCCCCCAGAACTCGACTCGGGAATTCTCCGTTGCGGTGAAAACTATTCTCACGGCCCGAGAAGGTCAAGTAAGGACGAGTTACAAATGGGTTACGACACGCTGACGATCGGTCTGGATGCCGGTGGCACCTCGACGCGCGCCGTGCTGACGACCGGGACAGGGGAGTGCGTCGGCTTCGGTGTCGGCGGGCGCGGCAACCCCACCTCCTCCGGGGTCGAGATCGCCGGCGACGGGGTGATGGCGTCGATCGCGGCCGCGCTCGCCGCATCGTCCGCGACGCTGGCCGACGTGTCGGTCATCGCCACCGCCATGGCCGGTCAGCGGATCGGGGACGAGGAGGGCGCGTGGCTGATGGCCCGACTGTCGGCCGAGGGGTTCGCCGGGCGACTCGTTTTCGAGTCCGACCTGGCGGCGACCTACTTCACCGGCTCGGCCGAGCCGTTCGGATACGCGATCGTCGCCGGGACTGGCGCCTGTGCGGTGCGCATCGAGGACGGGAGCATCGCCGCTACCGCCGATGGGCTGGGGTGGTTGCTGGGCGACCGGGGCAGCGGTTACTGGATCGGGCACCGTGTCGCCAGGGCCGTCGTACGAGAGCTCGATCACGCCGGGCCGCGGACGGCGCTGACGCCCGCCCTGCTCGCACACCTCGGGATCACCGCGGAGACCGCGCGGAGGGAGGGACGTCTTCAGGTCCTGGATCAGGTCGTCGAGGCGCTGTACGCCCTGCGCCCGATCGAACTCGCCGCGCTCGCGCCGCTCGCGTTCACGGCAGCGGATGCCGTCGCGGAGCGGATCCTGCACCGTGCGGGTGCGCACCTCGCCGACACCCTCGCCGCGGTGCTGGACGGCCCCGGTCCCGTCGTGCTCGGTGGCAGCGTGCTCTGCCGCGACAGCCCGGTCCGCGACGCGTTCGTCCGGCGCCTCGGTGCGGCAGCGGACGGCCTCGACATGCGTCCGGTCGTCGACGGTGCAGTCGGCGCCGGTCTCCTCGCCCTGCGGGCCGCCGGGGTCGCGGTGTCGCCGGAGACGCTCGCGCGGCTCAGCGGGTCACTGGCAGGGATGCGGTGAGTCCGCTCAGGCCGTGAGGATCCGACCGCGCACGAGACCCTCGACGGCGAGCGTGTAGACGCGGCCGATCTCCTCGTCCTGGACCGGACGCTGGCCGGCGAACAGCGCGTGATGCGTCGGCGAGTTCTGCAGCACGTTCGGTGAGACGGCATTGATGCGGATGCCGCGCGGTGCCTCCGCCGCCGCGGTGATCACGAACGACTCCACCGCGCCGTTCGCGGCGGCGGCCGCCGCCCCGGTGGCGATCGGTTCCCGGGCGAGGACGCCGGTGGTGAGGGTGATCGACCCGCCATCGGTGACATGGTCGAGTGCGACGCGCGCGGTGTCCATCTGCGGGAGCGCCTTGGACGTGAATGCGGCGAGATAGTCGTCTCTCGTGAGCTCGGTGAGGTGCGCGAACGGCACGGAGCCGGCCGCCATGACCACGGCATCCACCTGGCCGACGCGTTCGAACAGGGCGAGCACGGATGCCGGGTCGGTGAGGTCGACGGACCATTCGCTGCTCCGTGAGGCGCGCAGCACCTCGTGACCTCGGGATTCGAAGGTCGAGGCGACGATGCCGCCGATCTTTCCGGTCGCTCCGATGACGAGGATCCTCATGCCCTCGATCCTATGCGGGCCGGTCCCGGCGGTCGCCTGTGCGGGGGCGGCTCAGCGACGCGCGAACTGTGCGGCGTGCGCGGCCCAGGCCGACTCCGCCGGCAGTGCGCGCAGGCCCGCGTTCGACACGGCGAGCAGAACGGCGATGGCGCAGAGGGCGGCACCGACCACGAGGGTGGTCTCCCGGCCGATGAACGACAGGCCGATCCCGGCGACGAGGGGTGCCAACGGCATCGCCCCCATGCCGAGCACGGCGGCGGCGCTGTTGGCCCTGCCGAGCATCTCGGTGGGTGTCGCGACCATGAAGTACCCCATGAGAGCGGCGTTGACGGCGGGGATGAAGACCACGGCGGCAGCGAGGATGAGCCCGAGCAGCAGGGGCGAGCGGAAGGGGATGAGGCCGAAGATCGCGATGGTGGAGACCGCGAGTCCGCCGATGATGACGGCCCCTGCCCTGATCCGGGAGACGAGTAGCGGTGCGACGAGAGCCCCGAGAAGCATGGCGACGCCCGCGCCGGTCCCGAGCAGCCCGATCGTCAGGGGGGAGTGGCCCTGCTGCTGCAGGGCGTACATGACGGTGGTGAGGGCCGCGCTGAAGCCGAGGTTGATGATGGTCGCGACGAAGAGCACACCGCGCAGATCGGCCCTCGAGAACAGCCATCGGAAACCCTCCGCGATCTCGCGGCGCGCGTTCGGCGTGGCGGCGGTGGTCGCCGCGGCGGCGACACCCGTCTCGGGGATCGCGGCATCCGGTTCCGTCTCCGCCGACGGGGCAGCCTCGTGCGGGGCGGAGCGCTGCAGCATCCACGCCGTGGCGGCCGCCACCACGTGGCACACGGCCATGGCGGCGCCGATCGCCCACGCGCCGGCGGCGAGCAGCGCGCCGCCGAGCGGTCCGCCGGCGAGCTGCAGCACGGCGTCACGGCCCTGGTTGGCGCCCTGCGCCCTGCCCATCGCGTCTCCCGGGACGATCTCCTTCAGGGCGCTCTCACCGGCGACGTCGAAGAGCCCTGTTCTCGCAGCGAGGAGGATCTCGATGACGAGCAGGGCGACGAAGGTCAGTGCGTCGGTGAGTGCGAGCGCGGTGAAGGCGACGGAGAGTGCGACGCCGACGACCGATCCGGTCACCATCATGCGGATGCGCGCATGGCGATCGGCGAGGACCCCGCCGTAGAGCGTCGTCAGGGTGCGGATCGTCATGCCGACCGCGCTGATCACTCCTGCCTGCGCGGGGTCGTCGGTGGCGAACAGGGCGATGAGCGGGATCGCGAACGAGAACAGCGCGCTGGCGAGACCTTTGGCCGTGTCGCTCACCAGCCAGGTGATGTAGCGACCGTTGTGGGCCAGGCTGTGCGCGGGGGTCGTCGTCGAGGTCATGCCACTGAGCATAAATACGCAAGGACAGTTGCGCAAGTGTTCTTGCGCAATGAATCGTGCGCAAGGATGCGTGCGGTTAGACTCGGCGCATGGCGGACGAACGGCGACCTGTGCACGACGACGCGCGGCCGGCGACGACCGAGATGCTCAAGGCGTACGCGCATCCGTTGCGCCGCCGCATCGCGAAGGTCCTGGTCGCGCGGGGATTCGCTCGCGCCGCCGACGTCGCCGCCGATCTTGGTGTGCCGGCGAACAGCGTGAGCTTCCACCTGCGTGTCCTTGCCGACGCGGGCCTCATCGAGGAGGCGCCCGAGCACGCGAGGGATCGTCGTGACCGGGTGTGGAAGGCCTCTCCCGCCGCGTGGAACATCGGCTCTCCTGAGCATCCGATCGCCGACGAGGTGCTCGGCAACGCCGTCATGGCCGCCCTCGCCGACGACCACATCGAGGTCGTGCGTCGCGTCATGACCTGGGCGCCCGAGTACGTCGCCGGGCGGACCACTGAGGTGCACGGGACCTTCAGTCAGGCGATCCTGCGGCTGTCCGAGGCGAACTTCCGCGAACTCGAGCGGCGCATCCAGGAGGTCCTCAAGGAGGTCGAGGACGCGCAGGACCCCGACGACCCGGACATCCGTGCGTGGTCCTTCGAGATCGTCGCCGCCGACGACCGGATCTGAATCGCCCGCCCATCCGGGACGCCTGACGTCCCGGCACGACGGAGGCCTGCCCGCGCCGCCGGTGCGGCAGGCGCGAGCAGGCCTCTGCGATGCGTGCGGACTACGGCTTCGCTCTCCGGAAGGCGAGGAACGACACCAGCGCGAGCAGCGCCACCACGACCAGGCCCCACAGAGCCAGGCCGAGGGCGCCGAGATCCATGATGGTCGCGCCGACGTTCCCCCACAGCTCCAGCCGGGTGACGAGGAACGCCAGCCCGACGAGGACGAGTGCGAGGGCGATGCTGACGAGCGTGATGACCACCGGTCCCCAGCTCTTGTAGATCGTCGCGCCGGTGAAGCCGACGACGAAGAAGAACAGCGCGAGGGTGAAGTAGACGACGAAGGCGCCGCCGGGGCCCGACTCCCACAGCCACGGCAGGTGGAAGACGTAGCCGTTCACGCCCCAGCCGTTCGTGAGCAGCTCGAGTCCACCGCCGATGAGGAACAGCACACCCATGAACGCGCTGGCGAGGGCTGCGGTGATGAGTGTTCCGGTGAAGAACTCGCGGCGGGTGATGCTCATGGCCTGCGAGAACGGGAATGTCATGGTCATGGCCGACAGGCCGACCGCGAAGAACACCCACAGCGGTGCCTGTCCTCCGCCGCCGTAGTTCGGACCTCCGCCCGGGATCATCGCGTAGATGAGGATCGACACGACCGTGGCCGAGGCGAGGACGATCAGCGGCACCCAGATGAAGGTCTGCTTGTTGATCAGTTGCAGACGGATGACGTTGAGAGTGCGGGACATCAGTGGACCTCCTGGCTTTCCGCGCCGGCGACGGCGCCGGCCTTCTGGGTGAGGCGGACGATGAGCTGCTGCAGGGATACGGGGGCGAGGTCCATGCCGGATGCGGCGACCTCTGCGCGCTCGTCGGGGGACAGGGCTCCGAGCACCGTCACCGAGGCCACCCGACCGAGGGATTCGCGGTGCAGCACCTCGCGCCCCTGGGCCCAGGCGTCGACCTTCGCCGCATCGCCGACGACGGTGACGGCGCGATCGCGCACGGCATCCGTGTCCTCGTCGAGGAGGATCCGGCCGTTGTCGATGACGATGACGCGCTCGATGAGGTTCGACACCTCGTCGATGAGGTGCGACGACAGGATGATCGTCCTCGGGTGCTCCGCGTAGTCCTCGATGAGGCGGTCGTAGAAGATCTGCCGCGCCACGGCGTCGAGGCCGAGGTACGGCTCGTCGAAGAAGGTGAGCTCGGCGCGGGAGGCGAGTCCGATGATGACGCCGACCGCCGACAGCTGTCCACGGGACAGCTTCTTGATCGTCGTCTTCATCGGGAGTTGGAAGTCCTCGATGAGACGGTCCGCGAGCGGCTGGTCCCAGTTCTCGAAGAACAGGCTCGCCGCCTTGAGCGCGTGGCGAGGTGTGGCGTCATCCGGATACTTCTGGCTCTCCCGGACGAAGCACACCCGGCTCAGGACCCTGGAGTTCTCGTATGGATGCTCTCCGAAGACCCGCACGTCGCCGGAGGAGGCGAAGTTCTGTGCGGTGAGGATCGACATCAGCGTGGTCTTGCCTGCGCCGTTGCGCCCGAGGAGTCCGTAGATCGCGCCTCCGTCGATCGTGAGCGAGACGTCGTCCAGGGCGTTCTTGTCCTTGTAGTGCTTGGTGAGGTTGCGCACCTCGATGACGGCGGTCATGCGGAGTTCCCTTCCGTGGTGGTGGATGCCGCGGCGGCGCGTTCGCGCAGGAGGGCGGCGAGGTCCTCGGCTCCGAGCCCGAGTGTGCGGGCCTCGGCGAGGAGCGGATCGATGTAGCGGTCGGCGAATGCGGAGCGCCGCTCCGTGAGCAGTGCGGCGCGGGCGCCTGCGGCGACGAACATTCCGATGCCGCGCTGCTTGTACAGCACACCCTTGTCGGTGAGCATGGCGACTCCCTTGGCTGCGGTGGCGGGGTTGATCCGGTAGAAGGCGGCGAGCTCGTTCGTCGAGGGCGCCTTGGACTCCTCTTCCAGTGAGCCGTCGAGGATCTGGTCCTCGATCTGCTCGGCGATCTGGAGGAAGAGCGCCTTGCCTTCTTCGATCACGATGCCTCCGGGTTGTCGGTCAGTTGGTTACTTACTTGACTAACTAACCACCGAACTCGGCAGGTGTCAACCCTCGTCCGCGCGCGGCACCTGCACGGGCAAGCGACGGATGCACGACGCTCCTGCGCATTCGAGCGTGCAGCTGTCGCCGCGTCGTGCAGGTGTCGTCCGGGCATCCGTCTACGCATGCCGCGGGATCGGCGTCAAGACCCCTCCGCAATACGTCGCCGCCCCATAGCGTGATCGGACGGGGGCGCCGCGGGGCGCGCCCGGAGAAGGAGATGACCGTGACGAACGTGATGTCGCAGGCACCCACCGTCGGATACGAGATCGGAGATGTGACGATCGAGGCGCGCGGACCGCTGAGCGACGCGATCCTCGGCCTTCTGTCCGGCGACGAGCGTCGCATCGACGATCTCGTCCCCACCGTCGGCAGTATGGATGCCGTCGAGGATGCGATCCGCGACGATGACGTGCAGCTGTCGCTGTTCCTCATCTACGCCGTCAGCTACGGTTCACTCGACCAGATCGGGGCGCAGTGGGAGTGGGACACGCGGCTGATCGAGGCGCGGGTGGCGCTGGAGCGGATGTTCGAGGCGGAGGTGCGCCGTCAGGTGGGACCGATCGAGTCGCCGGCCCCGCGTGGCCCTGCCGTTGCGGAAGCGCTGTTCGAGATGACCAAGCCGACGCCGGGACCGAGCCTGTCGCGCTACGTCGCCCGGCGCGCCGATGAGTCACAGGCGCGCGAGTATCTCGCGCTGCACAGCATCTACACGCTGCGCGAGGCGGATGCGCACTCATGGACGATCCCTCGGCTGACGGGGCGCGCGAAGGCCGCTCTCGTCGAGATCCAGGCTGACGAGTACGGCGGCGGTGAGCACCACGGGGTGCATCAGGTGATGTATGCGCGCACGCTCCGCTCCGCAGGGCTCGACGACACCTATGGGCGCTACGTGGATGCCGCGCCGGCGATCACGCTCGCGGGGTTCAACCTCATGACGATGTTCGGGATGAACCGACGACTGCGCGGTGCATCGGTGGGACACCTCGCCGCATTCGAGATGACCTCATCGATCCCTTGCCGCCTCGTCGCCGAGGGCCTGCGCCGCCTCAGGTTCGATGACGATGTCGCGGCGTACTACGACGAGCACGTCGAGGCCGACGCTGTGCACGAACAGATCGCCGGACGGGACCTTGCCGGTTCGCTCGCCGAAGACGATCCCGCGCTCGTGGATGACATCGTCTTCGGCGCCGCTGCGTGCCTCGCGGTGGAGGGATGGGCGAGCGACCTGACCCTCGAGCGGTGGGAGGCGGGCGATTCCGCCCTTCGGGAGTCGCGGATCGCGCGCGACATCACCGGCGGAGGTGCCCTGTGAGCGGCGCGCCGGTGACCATCACCCCGTGCGCGAACGGGCCGTTGCTCGTGCGCGGCGACATGGAGATCCTCGACGAGGACGGCAACCCGGTGCCTCGGACGCGGAGGACGGTGGCGTTGTGCCGCTGCGGCGTCTCCACCATCAAGCCGTACTGCGACGGGACGCACAAGGCGATCGACTTCCGCACGGAGTAGGGAGGATTCCCGTATGCGGAAGCAGACACGGTGAACGGGGCGGGCCAGGGCCCCCTCATCGGACCCGCCGCTCCACCGGGTGTGCATCTGATGACGTGGAACGTGCGGCGCCCGCTCCCCTTCACGCTGCGTGCCGCCGACCGGTGGACGCGACGTGCGCCACGCCTCGCCGCGCTGCTGCGTGCCGAGCGCCCGACCGCGCTCGGCGTGCAGGAAGCCCTGCCCTCGCAGGTGCAGGTCATCGAAGACGCACTCGGCGGTGGGTATCGCCACGTCGGCCGAGGGCGAGCGCGCGACGGGAGCGACGAGGGATGCCCGATCTTCTACGATGCGGAGCGGCTGGACCTCGTCGAGGCGCAGCAGGAGGCGCTGTCCGACCGGCCGGATGCTCCAGGGTCCCGGTCCTGGGGGAATCTTCTGCCCCGGATCATGGTGGTCGCGGTCTTCCAGGACCGGATGACGAGCCGGCGCTTCTGCGTCATCAACACCCATCTCGATCACCTCTCCCGCCGGTCCCGACTGCGCTCCGCTGAGGCGATCCGCCGCGCGGTCATCGCCCGCGCTCTCCCCGCGGTCGTGATGGGCGATCTCAATGAGGGTGTGAGCGGAGCGGCGGTCGCCGCGCTGCTCCGTGATGACCTGCTCGTCGATGCGTCGGCCGATCCCCGCACGCGACGCGGACCACAGTGGGGCACGTGGTCGAACTACCGCCCGCCCCGCGAGGGCGGACGCCGCATCGACTGGATCCTCGTCTCCGACGGGGTGCAGGTCACCAGGGCCGCCGTCAACGATCGCCGGTACGGCGGCGGCTGGGGCTCCGATCACCTCCCCGTGCAGGCGGAGATCCTCGTGGGTGAGTAGCCTGGCGAGCGTGGACTTCTCCTTCTCGGCGCTGCGGCGCTTTCCCGATGTGGAGGCGCCGAATCTGCAGGCCTGGGATGCCACGGATGAGCTCCTCGTGCAGCGTGCGCTCGCGGCAGGCGTCAGCGGCGACGAGATCGCTGTCATCGGGGACGAGTACGGCGCCATCACGCTGGCGCTGACGGATGCCGGGCTCCGCGGCATCCGCGTCCATCAGGATCTCGCGACCGGACGGCGGGCCCTCGCGCACAATGCCGCCGCGCTCAGCCTGGGCGGGTTCTCGTCGCACGAGCTCGATGCGTCGCTGCTCGGCGGGGCCCGGCTCGTCCTGCTGCAGCTGCCCAAGGCACTCGCCGAACTCGAGGAGATCGTTGATGCGGTGGCGCGGTGGGCGGCGCCGGATGTGACGCTGATCGCCGGTGGACGCGTCAAGCACATGACTCTGACGCAGAACGAGGTGATCGGCCGCTCCTTCGAGGTCGTGCAGCCGCAGCGCGCGGAGCGGAAGTCCCGGCTCATCGTCGCGACCGGTCGCCGTGACGCTCCCGCACAGCCGCCGTTCCCCGTGGCGGCGGAGGTCGAGGTGCCAGGGCTTTCGCAGCCGCTGACCGTCGTCGCGCACGGCGGCGCCTTCGCCGGAGCCCGGCTCGACATCGGCACCCGTGTCCTGCTCGAGGCTCTCGCGGCCGAACGGACCTCGGGCCTCGGGTCGCAACTCCGGAGAAACGGGCAGATTCCGCCCTCGCCCCGCCGGAACGACGCCGATCCGCACAATTCCTCCGGAGTTGTGCCCGGCGCCTCGACCGCACCGCGCCACACCTCGACCTCACCGACCGCCGCCTCGACGACGCCGGGAACCGTGGTCGACCTCGGATGCGGCACCGGTGTGCTTGCGGCGACCTACGCCCTGACGCACCCCGACGCCCGCATCATCGCGACGGATCGGTCCGCCGCGGCCGTCGCGTCCGCCCGCGCGACGATGCGGGCGAACGGCGTCGACGACCGCGTCACCGTCACTCACGATGACGCGGGCTCCGAGATCCCGGATGCCGCAGCCGACCTCGTCCTCCTAAACCCGCCGTTCCACCTCGGCGCGAGCGTCCACACCGGCGCGGCCTCCCGCCTGTTCGCGGCCGCCGCACGAATGCTGAGGCCGGGCGGGGAGCTGCTCACGGTCTTCAACTCGTCCCTCGGCTACCGCCGCGAGCTGAGCGCGACGATCGGCGCCACCGAGCAGGTGCTGCGCACGCCGAAATTCACGGTGACGCGCAGCGTGCGGCGCTGAATGCAGGACGATCCGCACATTGTCGACATTCGACAGGTACGCAGACTTTTGTTACGTTGAAATGTAGACCTTTGGTCTGAGACCAGTCCGCGGCCACGTCCTTCATTCGACGCACCAGGCTGCGAAGAGGCGTGGACGTATGGTCGGTGTTCTTGCGGCGGGTCCGAAACCCGCCGTCTGTGCCGCTGAGCAGCGTGTCGATACGGCCTTGCGAACATCACCCGGGCGTAACCGAAGCAGGCTCACCGAGCCCGAATCACGGTGAGTGCTGGGGGAAACGTGACCGAAACCGCTCTTGAAGCGCGCAATCTTTTCAAGGTGTTCGGACGGAATCCGAAGCAGGCAGTCCAGCGACTGAAGTCCGGCGCGTCCCGCGCCGAGGTGCAGGATGCCGGGACCGCCGCCGTCATCGACGCGAGCTTCACCGTCAACAAAGGCGAGATCTTCGTCATCATGGGCCTGTCCGGATCGGGCAAGTCCACGATCATCCGCATGCTGAACGGCCTGCACGACATCACCGACGGCACCGTCGTGATCGGCGGGGACCAGATCACCGGCATCCCGGCGGCGCGCCTGCGCGAGATCCGCCGCGAGAACGTGTCGATGGTGTTCCAGCACTTCGCACTGCTGCCGCACCGCACGGTGGCCGCGAACGTCGCCTACCCGCTCGAGCTGAAGGGCGTCGGCCGCGCCGAGCGCCTCGCGAAGGCCGAGGAGGTCCTCGCCATGGTGGGCCTCGAGGGCTGGGGTGACAAGCTGCCCAGCGAGTTGTCCGGCGGGATGCAGCAGCGCGTCGGCATCGCCCGCGCGCTCGCCGCCGACACCGAGATCCTGCTCATGGACGAGGCGTTCAGTGCGCTCGACCCTCTCATCCGCCGCGAGATGCAGGAGCAGCTGGTCGAGCTGCAGGAGAAGCTGCAGAAGACCATCGTCTTCATCACCCACGACCTCAACGAGGCGATGTTCCTCGGTGACCGGATCGCGGTCATGCGCGACGGGCGGATCGTGCAGATCGGCACGCCGGAGGACATCCTCACCGACCCCGCCAACGACTACGTCGCGCAGTTCGTGCAGGATGTCGACCGCGCCCGCGTGCTCACGGCATCCAATGTCATGGAGCGCCCTCGACCCGTCGTCGCCGACACGGCGGGTCCGCGCACGGCGCTGCGCCAGATGCGCGATGCGTACATGTCCGCCGCGTACGTCACCGGTCGCGATCGCAAGCTCCTCGGCATGGTCACGGATCGGGATGCCGTGAAGCTCATCCGCAAGGGCGAGGCGTCGCTGAGTTCGATCCTCCGGCCGGTGCCGCAGGCGGTCTCCGAGGACGACGTCCTGATGAACCTGTTCGTCCCGGCCGTCGAGTCGCCGCTGCCCCTCGCCGTCATCGACGCGGAAGGACGCCTCACCGGTGTCATCCCGCGCGTCACCCTGCTCGCGGCGCTGGGCCCGGGCCCGAACGCCACCGAGGAGATCACCCTGCCGCACCAGCCGGTGCCGCAGGCCGAGATCGACGCGGTGCTCAGCGAGGCGGATGCCGCCACCACCGCCGCTGCCGGTGATGCGCCGACGGCAGCAGGAACGACGGAAGGGGAGGTGCGCTGATGGACGGATTCCGACTTCCCCTCGGCGAATGGGTAGGGGCCGGCGTCGACTGGATCAAGGACAACCTCGAGGGTCTGCTGGACGTCATCGCCTTCGTCGTCCGCTTCCTTGTGGGCGGACTGACCGACATCCTCACCGGCACGCCGCTCGTCGTCGTGATCATCATCGCGGCGCTCATCGCGTGGGCCGTTCGCTCGATCTGGATGGCGATCGGCACCGTCGTGTCGTTCGTGCTGATCCTCAGCATGGGCCTGTGGGTCGCGGCTATGCAGACGCTGTCGCTCGTGATCGTCGCGGCGCTCGTCGCCATCGTCATCGCGATTCCGCTGGGTATCTGGTCCGCGCGCAGTGACACCGTCCGGGCGATCCTCAAGCCGGTGCTCGACTTCATGCAGACGATGCCGGCGTTCGTGTACCTCATCCCCGCGATCGTGTTCTTCAGCATCGGCGTCGTGCCGGGTCTCGTCGCGACGGTCATCTTCGCCCTTCCCCCGGGCGTCCGCATGACCGAGCTCGGCATCCGCGGTGTCGACTCGGAGACGGTCGAGGCGGGGCAGGCGTTCGGTGCGACGCCGTCGCAGATCCTGCGCGGCATCCAGCTCCCCCTCGCGATGCCGACCATCATGGCCGGCGTCAACCAGGTCATCATGCTCGCGCTCTCGATGGCCGTCATCGCCGGTATGGCCGGTGCGGACGGACTCGGGAAGCTCGTCGTCGAGGCGATCTCGACCGTGAACATCGGCAAGGGCGTCGAGGCCGGCCTCGGTGTCGTCCTGCTCGCGGTCTTCCTCGACCGTGTCACCGCGGCGCTCGGCGCGCCGGGCGAGTACCCGTCGTCGCTGCTCGGGATGCTGTCCCGTCGGCGCGCGGCGCAGCGGGACGAGAAGGCGGATGCCGCGGCGGACGCGAAGCTGCAGGCCGAGCTCGAGACGGCATCCACTCCGCGTCGAATGACCGCGCACTGATCCCCGAACCCATACGAAACGCAGCAGAACATACGAAAGGAAGCACCATGAAGAAGTTCCGGCACATCACAGCCATCACAGCCCTCGGTCTCACCGCATCCCTCGCCCTCGCGGGGTGCGCGACCGGCAACGACACCGCAGGCGGCGACAGCGAGGCCGGCGACGGAGACAAGGGCACCATCACCCTCGGCTTCCTCCCCTCCTGGACCGACGGCCTGAGCATGGCGTACCTGCTCCAGGACCAGTTCGAGAAGCTCGGCTACACGGTCGAGATGCAGACCCTCACCGAGGCGGGCCCGCTGTACACGGGTCTCGCACAGGGCGACGTCGACATGTACCCCTCCGCATGGCCCGAGGTCACGCACGTGCAGTACATGGAGGAGTACGGCGACGACCTCGAGGACCTCGGCGCCTACTACGAGAACGCCAAGCTCACCATCGCGGTGCCCAGCTACATGGACATCGACTCGATCGAGGACCTCAAGGGCTCGGCAGACCGCTTCGACGGCAAGATCATCGGCATCGAGCCCGGTGCCGGTCTCACCCGCCAGACGCAGGAGTCGATGCTCCCCGAGTACGACCTCGAAGGCGAGTACACGCTGGAGACCTCGTCGACCGCCGCGATGCTCACCGTGCTCGGTGAGGCCATCGACAAGGAGGAGGACGTCGTCGTCACGCTGTGGCGTCCGTTCTGGGCCAACAGCACGTACGACGTGAAGGACCTCGAGGACCCGAAGGGTGCCATGGGCGACGCGGAGACGCTGAACTTCATCGGTCACAAGGGCTTCGCCGAGCAGTTCCCCGAGGCGGCCGAGCTTGTCAAGCAGATCAAGCTCGACGACGACCAGTACGGTTCGCTCGAAGACCTCGTCGTGAACGAGTTCGGCGAGGGCCAGGAGTCCGAGGCCATCGACAAGTGGCTCGAGGACAACGCCGACCAGTTCGACTGGGTCGTCACCGACTGATCTCACTCAGCTGATGAGGGGGTGTCGCGGCTCGCGGCGCCCCCTTCGTCGTCCTGCGGGTGTCGCGTGCGCGCGGACGCGGGGGGATCATGGATGCCATGGACGGGTTCGCAGCTGTCGACTTCGGCTTCGCGCGCGAGGTGCTCCAGCGGGGCATCGCGGCGCTGTTCCTCGTCGCGTTCGTGTCGAGCCTGAATCAGTTCCGGCCGCTGCTGGGGGAGCGAGGCCTGCTCCCCGCACTCGAGCTGCTCGAGTGGGCTGCGTCCTCCTCATCGCGGGGGCGGATGCTGCGCCCCACCGTGTTCACGCGGATCCGCTACACCGACCGGCGCCTCGTCGCCCTCTGCTGGGCGGGCATCATCGTCTCCGCGGCACTCATCGCCGGCATCCCGCAGCTCGCCCCACCGTGGGTGCCGATGGCCTGCTTCCTGTTGCTGTGGCTGGGCTACATGTCGATCTCGAGCATCGGCCAGACCTTCTACGGTTTCGGGTGGGAGATGCTCCTGCTCGAGGCCGGGTTCCTCGCGGCGTTCCTCGGCTCGAACGATCAGCCGCCGCCCACCGTGGTCATCGTGCTGTTCTGGTGGCTGCTGTTCCGCCTGGAGTTCGGCGCGGGGATGATCAAGATCCGCGGTGGACGGGAGTGGCGAGACCTCACCGCCCTCACTTATCATCACGAGACGCAGCCGATGCCGGGGCCGCTCAGCAGACAGGCCCACCTCTTGCCGCGCTGGTTCCACAAGGGCGAGGTCCTGGGGAACCACTTCGCGCAGCTGGTGGTCCCGTTCTTCCTGTTCGCACCGATCCTCGGGCTGTTCCTGCCGGGGCCGGTGCCCGCCGTCGTCGGCGCGGTGGCGGCGGCGATCGTCATCGCCACGCAGCTGTGGCTCGTCCTGACCGGAAACTTCGCATGGCTGAACTGGGCCACGATCGTCATCGCCTTCTCGGGGATCGGGGTGCCGGCGGCATCCGCCGTTCCCGTCGAGCTGCCGATCCCCTGGGTCGTGATCACCTCGTTCGTCGGCATCCTGTACGTCGCTCTGAGCTGGCCGGCGCTGCGCAATCTGTTCGCGCACCGACAGCTGATGAACGCGAGCTTCAACCGATGGCAGCTCGCGAACGCCTACGGCGCGTTCGGCACCGTCACCAAGGAGCGGATCGAGATCGTCGTGGAGGGGACGACGGAGGAGGACCCGGATGCGGCGGACTGGCGGGAGTACGCCTTCAAAGGAAAGCCCGGAGACGTACGCCGCGTGCCGCGGCAGTTCGCGCCGTACCACCTGCGGCTGGACTGGCTGATGTGGTTCCTGCCGCTCGGCCGCTCGCTGGACGACTGGTTCACGGCGTTCGTCGTCCGGCTGCTGGAGGCGGACCCGCCGACGCTCGCGCTGCTGCATCGGGACCCCTTCGACGGCGCGCGGCCGCGCTGGGTGCGCGCCGTGTCGTACCGCTACCGCTTCTCGACCCGCGCGGAGAAGCGCGCCACCGGGGACGTGTGGGTGCGTGAGCGGCGGCGGATCGTGCTGGGTCCCGTCGGTCTGCGGTGACTCGCCGCGAACGGCGCGCGAGACGGCGGGCGGCCGGGCTCAGGCGTCGGTGACGGGGCGATCCGTGCGACGGGGCATCGGCTCCGGCATCGGCTGCGGCATCCGCTGTGATTCCGGCCGCGGTTCCGGGGCGGACTCGGGCCGTGCGCTCGCCGTGATCTCGCCGGCGACCTGTTTCTCGAGGTTGTGGACGGCCTGATCGCTCAGCACGATGAGCCCGTCGAGCTCTTCACGCACGCGCTTGTACGCGACGTTGCGCTCGGCCTGGGTGGCGGATTCGTCCACCGCGACGCGGAGCAGCTGCTGCGCACGGTCGAGCTTCTTCCGCTCCGCCTCGCTGAAGGTCGACGTCCGAAGCCGCCTGGCCTCCTTCTCGGCGATCTCGAACGCGACGGCCATGTTGCCGACGGCATCCAGGTACTCGCTGACCTGCTGCTCCGACACCTTCGCGTTCTGGGACGAGGGGCGCAGGGTGTCCGCGGTCTTCTTCGCGCGGAGGAACGCGGCGGTGAGGGGTTGGCGGCCGTCGCTCATGGCGGGGTACGCGATGAGCTTCGCCACGTCGAGTTCGTAGTCCAGCCAGCGGGCGGTGATCTCGTCGTGCTCGGCGAACAGCCGGGCGAGCAGCTCGTTCGAGGGGAGCGAAGCATCGGAGGGGGCATCCTTCGGTGTGGATGCCGTCACCCTCCCGCGCGCGGCGAGCTGGGCGGCCTTGATCTCGCCCTTCACGCGGATCGTCTCCAGGCGGCGCTCATGCCGACGCTTGGACGAACGCTCCCACGCCTTGGCGGCTCCGCCCGCCATCCCCATGATGGGGAAGACGAGCCACCAGTAGTGGCCGGCGAACTCCCAGAACCCCTGGATGAACTGTTCCATGATGCGGTTCAGCCTAGTGCGGGGCGGTCCGCGACGGTCAGTCTCGTGCAGTGGGCCGGGTGGCGCCGTGACCGCTGCCGTGTCAGGATGACCACGACTCGGCTCGACGAGCGACGATGTGAGGAGCGGACATGCAACTGGCGATGATCGGACTCGGCAGGATGGGCGCGAACATCGTGCGCCGCCTCATGCGCGACGGCCACGACTGCGTCGTCTACGACGTGAATCAGGATGCCGTGGCCTCCCTCGTCGCGGAGGGCGCCACCGGCGCCGAGAGCATGGCCGACCTCGCCGCGAAGCTCACCCCCACAAGGGTCGTGTGGATGATGGTGCCGGCATCGCTCACCGGCTCCGTGGCGGAGGAGGTCGCCGCCGTCCTCGACGAGGGCGACATCCTCATCGACGGCGGCAACTCGAACTACCGCGACGACGTGCGACGCGCGAAGACGCTGCGCGAGCGCGGCATCGAGTACGTCGACATCGGCACGAGCGGCGGAGTCTTCGGACTCGAGCGGGGCTACTGCCTCATGGTCGGCGGGTCGGATTCCGCGTTCGCGCACATCGAGCCGATCCTCCGCACGGTTGCGCCCGGTGTCGGCGAGGTGGAGCGCACGCCGGGTCGCAGCGGCGACCTGACTCCCGAGGAGCAGGGTTTCCTGCACTGCGGACCGTCGGGCGCAGGACACTTCGTCAAGATGGTGCACAACGGCATCGAGTACGGCATCATGGCCGCGCTCGCCGAGGGCCTCAACCTGTTGCACAACGCGGATGCCGGAGTGCGCGAGGCAGAGCACTCCGCCGAGATCGCCCCGCTGGAGGAGCCGGAGTTCTACCAGTTCCCGATCGACACGGCTGCAGTCTCAGAGCTCTGGCGTCGCGGATCGGTGATCTCGTCGTGGCTGCTCGACCTCACTGCGGCCGCGCTGCACGAGAACCCCAGGCTCGACGGCCTCGCCGGCCGAGTCTCGGACTCCGGCGAGGGTCGCTGGACGGTCAAGGCCGCGGTCGACGTCGGGGTGCCGGTGCCCGTGCTCGCGGCATCCCTGTTCGAGCGGTTCGCGTCCCGTGACGAGGACCAGTTCGCCAACCAGGTGCTCTCGGCGATGCGACTGCAGTTCGGCGGGCACAAGGAGCTTCCGGCCGGCGACGTGCTCGAGGCGGGGGGCCGCAAGTCCGACTCGGCTTGAGCGGGGCGCCGGGCTCAGGCGTCGGCATCCGCCTCGTCGGAATCGATGTCTTCGGCGCCTTCGCCCAGATCATCCTCGACCTGCGCCGGCGGCAAGTCGTCGAGGAACGCGCGGTCGTCGTTCGGGTCGCCTGTGCCCTTGTCGAGTCCGGACTCGGTCGGGTCGTCGGTGCGCGGATCGCTCATGGCATGCTCCTTCTGTTAGGTGGATCAGTCTTCCGGCCCGAAGCCGGCGTCGAAAACACGGTGGTACCGTTCGGCATCTTCGAGCGTCTCGCATTCGAGGAGACGCGCTTCGGCAACCGGCATGAGCGGCGACTCATGCGTGTCCGACGCCGCGAACGATGGAAGTGCCATGGTCCGTCAAGAATCATGGTTCGCCGAACCGGATGCCAGAGGCTTGACAATCCGTGCGCCCAGCGTCCCAGCTTCCCAGGTTCTCAGCGCCCGAGCTTCTCCGCACACGGCACGCACAGTTCGGCGAACGGACGCACGCGCAGGCGGGCGACCGGGATGCCGCGACCGCAGTTCGCGCAGACCCCGTAGGTGCCGACATCCATGCGCGCCAGCGCCTCGTCGACCTGCCGCAGTTCCTCGCGGGCGCCCTCGAGCAGCCCGCTGAGCCGCGACCACTCGGCCGACAGGGGAACGCCCTCCGGGTCGTGCTCGTCATCGTCGCTCTGGCTGCTGCGGTCGTGAGTGAGCTGGTTCAGTGTTGCCGTCAGTGCCTCGGTGCGATCGTTCGCCTCGCGCCGCAGGGCGTCGAGAAGAGGACGCAGCTCGTTGTCGCTCATGCCCACACCTTAGGCCCGACGGCGTCCGTCCGGTGTCTGCAAGATCAGGCGAGAGCGGATGCCGGTCGGCCGGATCCACGTGCGATATGGCTGCGTGCATGGCTGACGGCGTCGTCGAGGGACGTGAAGAGGTGACGGTGGTGGCGGAGGGAGTTCAGCACGCCGACGGTGCGGAAGAGGTCCTCGTGCACCGGCTGCACCCCCTTGATGAGCACGGTCACGCCGCGCCGCTCGAGGGACTGCACGATGTCCTGCAGAGCGTGCGCCCCGCTCGCGTCGACGTGCTCGAGCTTCGACATGCGCAGGACGACGACGGTCGCACCCTGCATCCGCGTGATCTCCTCGAACACCCGCTCTGCCGAGGCGAAGATCAGCGGCCCGTCGATCCGCACGACCGCGATGCGCTCATCGCCGGGCTGGGGCGGCCCGGCGATCTCCTCGCGCTGCACGCCCGTGCTGCGCGAGAGGTTGCGGATCGCGAAGACGCCGGCGAACACGATGCCGATGACGACGGCGACGATGAGGTCGAACGAGACGGTGATGATCGCGGTCACGATGAACGCCGCGGCATCCGACCGCGCCGACTTCAGGATCGAGCGCATCGTCGCTGCGCGAACCATGCGGACGGCGGTGAGCATGAGCACGCCGGCGAGACCCGCGAGCGGGATCATCCCGACCGGCCCCGACAGCACGAGCACGAACAGCAGCAGTACGACGGCGTGCACGATCGACGCGAGGCGAGTGCGACCGCCCGAGCGCACGTTGACGGCGGTGCGTGCGATCGCTCCGGTCGCCGGCATCCCGCCGAACAGGCCGGAGCCGATGGACGCGATCCCCTGGCCGACCAGCTCGCGGTCCGGGTCGTACGAACCCGTGTCGCCGAGGGAGGCGGCCACGCGCGCAGAGAGCAGCGACTCGATGGCGGCCAGCGCGGCGATCGTGAACGCCGGGGCCAGCAGGGCGGCCGTCCCGCTGAGGGTGATGGTCGGGAGGGCGGGCATCGGGAGGCCGGCGGGCAGTGCACCGATGACGGCGAGCGGACTGTCGATCATCAGGCAGAGGAGCGTCACGACCGCGATCCCGATGAGGGAGCCCGGGATGCCGGGGTGCAGGCGCTGCGCGAGCAGCATGAATCCGATCACGATGAGGGCGGCGCCCACTGCCCAGGGGACGTAGGTCCAGTCGGCCTCGGAGATCGCCTGCACAGCTGCGATGAGTGCGTTGGAGCTGTGGCTCGCGGCATCCGCCTCCCCGCCGACCGTGAGCGACGGCACCTGCTGCAAGAAGATGATCGCGGCGATGCCGAGCGTGAACCCCTCGATCACCGGCCACGGGATCACGCCCACCGCCTTGCCCAGCCGTAGTGCACCGGCGGCGAGCACGATGACGCCGGCCATGATGCTGACGAGGGCGACAGCGCCGACTCCGTGCTCGGCGACGATCGGCAGCAGCACGACGACCATCGCCCCGGTCGGGCCGGAGATCTGCACGTTCGAACCGCCGAAGATCGCGGCCAGGACGCCCGCGATGATCGCGGTGATGAGTCCGGCCTCGGCGCTCACGCCCGAGCTGACTCCGAACCCGAGCGCGAGGGGAAGCGCGACGATTCCGACGGTCAGCCCCGCCACTACATCGCGCTTCCAGGTGCGCCGGAGATCACGGTAATCGTCGAGCGACGGCATCAGGCCGCGTACGCGAGCTGAGGTGCTCACAGCGGGCCCTGTGTGAGCGCGGGCAGCGCGTTGGCGTGTTCGATGCGCTCGCCGTCGGTTCGGACGATCTCGAGCAGCAGTGCGCGGGCGACCGCGAGCATCTCTGCGGTGCGCCGGTCGGCCAGGCGGTAGTAGACGTGGCTGGCGCGGCGTTCGGATGTCACCAGGCGATGCCGGCGCAGCACGGAGAGGTGCTGCGAGAGGTGTGATGCCTCCAGCCCGGTCTCCTCGCCCAGTCGGGCGACGCTCACCTCGTCGGCGTCCGAGAGGAGCTCGAGAATGCGGATGCGGAAAGGGTGCGCGAGCCCCTTGAAGAGGTTGGCCTTCACCTCGTAGAGCGGACGATGGGCCTCACTTAGTGACATGATGAAATGATCATATCGCGGAAACGGGGGTGCTTCGGCCGACGGGCGTGCAGATCGACTGACAGGTGTCGCGCCGAGCGCGCCAGGCGGCTCAGCCGAACAGCAGGCTCAGCACGGTCGAGCCGCCACCGACGAGGATCATTGCGACGATCGTCACCCACGCGATCACGCGGATGCGCCGGTTGCGCCGTTCGCCGAGGTCGCCGTAGTCCTCGCTGAGCTCGTCGCTCATGCGGTGGGCTCGGCGACCGTCGGGCCGAAGGCCGCAGGCAGGGTCGCCTGCGACGTCTCGCGCAGCTCGGCTGCCGACACGGTGAACAGTCCGGTCACCTCGAGGTCGGGGACCGTGTCGGTCACGCCGATGCGCAGCACCGGGTAGTCGCGCCCCTCGCACAGTCCGCGGAACTTCACGTCGTCCTCACGGGGAACGGTGACGATGACGCGGCCGGTCGACTCCGAGAACAGGGCGGATGCCGCATCCACACCGTCGCGGTCCATGAGTTCGGTCAGCCAGACGCGGGCGCCGACGCCGAAGCGCATGACGCCCTCGGCGAGGGCCTGGGCCAGGCCGCCCTCGGACACGTCGTGGGCGGACGAGATCAGCCACTCGTCGCGGGCGGCGGCGATGAGACCGGCCAGGGTCTTCTCGCCGGCGAGGTCGACCTTCGGCGGCAGGCCGCCGAGGTGATCGTGCACGACGTCGGCCCACGCCGAGCCCGACAGCTCGGTCGAGGTGGTGCCGAGCAGGTAGATGTTCTGTCCCTCGTCCTGCCACCCCGAAGGGATACGACGCGAGACGTCGTCGATGATCCCGAGGACGCCGACCAGCGGGGTCGGGTGGATCGGGGTGTCACCGGTCTGGTTGTAGAACGAGACGTTGCCGCCGGTGACGGGGGTGCCCAGCTCGAAGCATCCGTCTGCGAGGCCGTCGACGGTCTGGCCGAACTGCCACATGACCTCGGGGTTCTCGGGGGAGCCGAAGTTCAGGCAGTCGGTGATGGCGGTGGGCTCCGCGCCGGTGACGGCGACGTTGCGGTACGCCTCGGCCAGGGCGAGCTGCGCACCCGCGTACGGGTCGAGCTGGCAGTAGCGGCCGTTCGCGTCCGTGGAGATCGCGAAGCCGAGGCCGGACTCCTCGTCGACGCGGATCATCCCGGCGTCGTCGGGGAAGGCCAGGGCGGTGTTGCCGAGCACGTAGTAGTCGTACTGGTTGGTGATCCAGCGGGTGTCGGCGAGGTTCGGCGAGCCGACGAGGCGGAGGAACTGCTCGCGCAGCACCTCGGGGTCGTTCGAGCGGGGCAGGAGCTCCGCGGCATCCGCCTGCAGCGCGTCGATCCACGTCGGATACGCGACCGGACGGTCGTAGACCGGGCCGTCGACGGCGACGGTCGACGGGTCGACGTCGACGATGCGCTCGCCCTGCCAGTCGATGACGAGGCGGCCGTCGCCGGTGACCTCGCCGAGCACGCTCGTCTCCACGTCCCACTTGTTCACGACGGCGAGGAACGCGTCGAGCTTCTCGGGGGCGACGATCGCCATCATGCGCTCCTGCGACTCCGACATGAGGATCTCCTCAGCGGTCAGGGTGGGGTCGCGCAGCAGGACGTTGTCGAGCGAGACGTGCATGCCGGAGTTGCCGTTGGCGGCGAGCTCGCTGGTCGCGCAGGAGATGCCGGCGGCGCCGAGGTCCTGGATCGCCTCGACGAGCTCGTCGCGGTACAGCTCGAGGCAGCACTCGATGAGCACCTTCTCGGCGAACGGGTCGCCGACCTGGACGGCCGGGCGCTTGGTCGGACCGGTGGAGTCGAACGAGTCCGAGGCGAGGATGCTCGCCCCGCCGATGCCGTCGCCACCCGTGCGGGCACCGAACAGGACGACCTTGTTGCCGACGCCGGTGGCGTTGGCGAGCTTGAGGTCCTCGTGGCGGAGCACGCCGACCGCGAGTGCGTTGACGAGCGGGTTGGCCTGGTAGACGGAGTCGAACACCGTCTCGCCGCCGATGTTCGGCAGACCGAGGCAGTTGCCGTAGAACGAGATGCCGGCCGTGACGCCGTGCACGACGCGAGCGGTGTCCGGGTGGTCGATCGCGCCGAAGCGGAGGGCATCCATGACGGCGACCGGGCGCGCACCCATCGAGATGATGTCGCGGACGATCCCGCCGACGCCGGTGGCCGCGCCCTGGAACGGCTCGATGAAGCTCGGGTGGTTGTGGCTCTCGGCCTTGAAGGTGACCGCCCAGCCCTCGCCGACGTCGATGACGCCGGCGTTCTGGCCCATGCCGACCATGAGGCGCTTCTTCATCTCGTCGGAGACCTTCTGGCCGAAGCGGCGCAGGTAGTTCTTCGACGACTTGTAGGAGCAGTGCTCCGACCACATCACGGAGTACATCGCCAGCTCACCCGAAGTGGGGCGACGGCCGAGGATCTCGCGGATGCGCGCGTACTCGTCGTCCTTCAGCCCGAGGGCGCCGTACGGCTGCTCCTTCTCGGGGGTCGCCGCGGCATTGGCGACGGAGTCGGGGACATGAACGGATGCTGTGGGGGTGGTCACGCAGACTCCTGAAGACGGGGGAGGCGGGCGCTCCCAGTCTATCGGCGGGGCGCCGTGGAATCTTCGCCCATCGCGGCACCCCGGTGGCGGGGGAGCGCCGCGGCATCCGCGCTGTCGTCACCGGCGGAAACATGACGTGCGGACGGGGCGCGGGCAGTCGTACATTGAGGTCTTCCGCCGTAAGGAGTACGCCATGACCGAGATCCGGACGACCACCGCCGGCAGCCTTCCCCGCACGCAGGCCCTGCTGGAGGCGAACGCGGCCCGCCCGTTCGCCGATGACGGCTTCACGCTGCAGTCCACGCCGGAGTACGAGGAGCTCATCGGTGCCGCGGTCGCCGATGTCGTCGAGCGTCAGCGCCGGGCCGGGATCACGCAGCCGGGAGACGGCGAGTTCGGCAAGGCCTCGTCGAGCCCCGTGGACTACGGCGCGTGGTGGGGGTACTCGTTTCAGCGCGTGAACGGACTGTCCCTCACCGAGGTCAACGCGTTCAACGAACCGCCGCGCCGGTCCGCTCCCGGCAAGGTCGTCCTGACGAGCTTCCTCGACCGCCGCGACCGGCAGGAGTTCGCCGACGCGTACGCCGACCGCGAGGCCGGTATCGGCACCGGCCGGACGGCGACGGCGTTCCCCACGACGACGGCGCCGATCTCGTACCGGGGTCAGGATGCCGTCGCCGCCGACATCGCGCACCTGCGCGGCGCGCTGCGCGAGGGCGAGGAGGGGTTCCTCACGGCGATCGCGCCGGGGTCCGCCGCCCGCGTGCGCAACGAGTACTACCCGTCCGATGAGGCGCACATCGACGCATGGGCGGATGCCCTGCGCGAGGAGTACCGCGCGATCGTCGACGCGGGGCTCACGCTCCAGCTCGATGATCCGTCCCTCGCCGAGAACTGGGATCAGATCAACCCCGAGCCGACCGTGGCGGAGTATCAGGACTTCACCCGCATCCGCGTCGAGGCCATCAACCGGGCGATAGAGGGGCTGCCCAAGGAGCAGATCCGCCTCCACCTCTGTTGGGGATCGTGGCACGGACCGCACTCCACCGACATCGAGGTGCGCCACATCCTGCCCGTCGTCCTGCAGGCGAAGGTCGGCTCGATCTCCTTCGAGGCGGCGAACGCCCGTCACGAGCACGAATGGGCGCACTGGGCGGATGCCGCGGCTCAGGGCCTCATCCCCGACGACCTCGTGCTCGTCCCCGGCGTCGTCGGGCACTCCACGAACCTCATCGAGCACCCCGATCTCGTCGCGCAGCGGATCGCCCGCTACACCGACATCGTCGGCGCGGACCGCGTGATCGCGTCGACCGACTGCGGCCTCGGAGGCCGCGTGCACCCCGACATCGCCTGGGCCAAGCTCGAGGCGCTCGGCGAGGGTGCCCGGCGGGCGGCTCGCCCGGACGCAGTCATCGGCTGAGTTCGACGCACGCGAAGAACGCCCGTCCCCGTGGTGAGGGGACGGGCGTTCTCGCTCGTGGTCAGAGGATCGCTCAGACCTCGGCGTCGATGCGGCGGCGACGGCGCGCGGCGGCGAAGAGACCACCGGCGACGAGCATCATGAACCCGAGCAGAGCGGCCGCAGTGGGCAGCTCCGCACCGGTCTGACTCAGCTCGTCGGGCGTCGACGTGCCACTGCCGCTGTCGCTGCCGGAGCCGGCGCCGTCAGCGGGCGTGCCGCCCGTGCCGCCGCCGGGGGTGCTGTCGGATGCCTCGCGGACGGCGACCGTGCTCTCGCTCGTGACCGAGCCGTCGCGGTAGCCGTCGAGCGAGCCGGTGACCGTGACGCTCACGCGTGCACCGACGGCATCCGCGGGGATGACGAAGGTGTCGGAGCCTGCCGGTCGGGCGGCGCGCTGCACGGAGTTCCCATCCGCGGGGTCGACGACGACGCCGTCGAGTGCCCACTCGTAGGACAGGCTGGTTCCCTCCGGCCACCCCTCGGAGGAGACGGTGAGGGTTTCGCCGACGACGGCGTCACCGGAGATGGCGGGCGCCTGCGACGGGAGCACCTTCTCCACGACATCCAGTTCGGCGACGCAGTCAGCGCAGCTCGCTCCGGGGCTCGTGGACGACGCGGTCGCCGCGACGGTACCGCCCGGGGCGGACTCGGTGATCGTCGCGGTGAACGACAGAGTGGCAGTCGCGCCGACCGCGGTCTGCGGCACGACCCAGGTGAGGGTCGTGCCGTCGAGCGTCGCCTCGGCGGGGACGTCGAGCACGGCGCTCTCGAGCAGCTGTGCGACATCGACCGAGACCGACGTCGAGGCGAGCGCCACGCGGCCGGTGTTCTCCGCGGTCAGATCGAACTGCACGCTCTCGCCCACGTTCAGGGGAGCAGAGGCATCCGACGTCAGGGCGAAGAGGGACTTGTCGGGCCAGGCGGGCTTGCCCGGCTCGAGGATCCAGTCGGTCCACAGTGCGTCGAGGTCGCGGCCGGAGATCTCCGTGGCGAGGGCGAGCAGGTCGGAACCGGAACGGCTCTGGCCGGCGTTGTCGATCTGCCACTGCTCGATCAGGGCGAAGAACGCCTCGTCACCCATGGCGACGCGGAGAACCGACCAGAACATGCCGCTGCGCGTGTAGGTCTGGTAGCCGTAGAGGTCGGCGGAGTCGGTCTGCGCGCCCGGTGCGATCGCCCAGTTGCCGCTGGTCGCGGCGGTGCGGTTCCACGTGCTGAAGTACGACTCCTCGACCGTGGTGGCGCTGGTGCCGAAGCCCTCAGCGGAGTTGTAGTAGGTCGGCGCCCAGCTCGCCATTCCCTCGCCCATCCAGATGTCGGTCCAGGTGGAAGGGGCGACGTTGTTGCCGTACCACTGGTGCGCGAGCTCGTGGATGAGCGTGTTGCCGGCGACGGAGTTGACGCTCGGGAAGAACGAGCGGTCCTGCGTCTCGAGCGCGTAGTTGATGGCCCGGGGGACGGTCTTGACGATCACGCCGGTGCTGTTGCCAGGGTACGGACCGTAGATCGACTCCAGGTTCTGCGTCATGGGCTCCAGCAGGGCGATGCGGTCGCGGACCCTGTTCTTGTCGGAGGTGGTCAGGCCGGAGTCGATGAACGACCACGACGGGATGACGCGGCCGTCGGTGAGGGTGATGGATCCCTCGACGACTTCGTAGCGGCCGATGCCGATGACGACGAGCTCCGAGGCCATCTGCTCGTCCTGGCGCCAGGTCCACGTGGTGCGCCCCGTGCCGGCGGAAGACTCCTTCATGACCAGCTCACCGTTGCTGGCTACGGCTCCGGGCCCCTCGACGCCGTTCACGTCGGCGAGGACGCTGGGCGCATCGACGGTGATCGTGTAGGTGGCCTTGTCGCCGGGGGTGTTGTTGTGGGGGAAGGCGGTCATCATGCCGATCGGCTGCCCGAGCAGCATCGCGCCGTCGTTCGTGCCGCTCCAGCCTTCCTGGCTGCCGTCCGCGTCGATGTGGTGCTGCGGGACACCGCTGTAGTTGACCGTGACGGTGAACTCGTCCTCCACGGGCGTCGCCGGGGTGATGACAAGCTTGTACTTGATCGCCGTAGGCTCGACGATGCGGGTCCACGTCGCCGGCTGCCCGTCGACGAAGACGCTGTCGATGTTCAGGCCCTCGAAGTCGAGCGAGAAAGAACGAAGAGGCGTGAGGGCGCGAGCGGTCATCGTCATGGATGCCGCGTCGAACTCTCCGGTGATGACACCGCCGGCGACGCCCGTCGGGCTCCAGGCGATGTCGATGTCGTAGTCGAGTGCGTCGTATCCGCCGTTGCCGACGTTCGGGAACACCGCGTCGCCGGCCGTTTGCGGTCCGTCGATCGGGTCACCGTGCGCGACGGCGGGGGCGGCGGTGGCGAGGAGGGCGCCGGCGACCAGCGTCGAGACCAGGGAGGTCGCGAGCAGCCGTCGGCGCGGGGAGGAGGGTAGGCGTGTCATGAATGCTTTCGGGTAGTCCGTGGGGGCGAAGGCGACAGGGTCACGTCGGCATGGCGCGGCGCACGGGCTCGTGACCCGCGCGGGTGGTGCGCACGCTCACCATAGGGGTGCTGTGTTTCCGGCATATATCGCGGCGGCGGCATCGCGCCGCATCGCGCCTCGGGGCCCTGGCCTAGACTCGGCGCACGACAGTCGAGGAGGACCGGATGACGACTCGCCGATCCCGTCGCACTGCGCGAGGCGATGCCGCGCGAGACCGATGCGGCCGACGGCCAGGCCGAGGTGCGTCTGCCGCCGTTCGACGTGTTCACCACCGAGTACTCCGACGCGGAGCAGGCGACTCTGCGCAGCGCACTCGCGTCGGCATCGGTCGGCGTCGGCGAGCTGTTCGACGCTGACGCGCTGTACGCGGCGATGGCGAGCGACGGTCCGTGCGCGGGTGACCTGACGCGATGAGACGGTGGCGTCACCCGGCGATCGTTCGGCCCTGCTCGAACCGGGCCTGTGCCCGATCGCCGCGACGGCCGGCGTCCGCGAGCGCGGTGGCCTTCGCGAGCCCCATCTCCCGCGTGGCGACGTAGATGCTCTCGGCGCGTTCGACGAGGAACGTCTCGTGCCAGACGCCGACGGCGCCCGGCGCCTTGCGGGCGGCCTTGTTGAACGCCGTCCACGCCGGCCGATGCTCCTGAGCCGGCGCGGAGGCGTAGGCGTAGAGCTTCGGGACCGACGACCAGTACTGCACGACATACGGTCCGCCGCGGCCGAACAGCAGCTCGTAGCCGAGGAAGCCGGAATCCTCGTCGCGGGACAGCTCTCGCAGCATCCGGGGCATGGCGAAGAACGCCGGGAGCCACAGGTCGGGGCGCCACCAGCGGTTGATCTGCATCCCGATGTGGAAGACGACGAGCTCGCCTTCGTGGTGATGGGTCATGCGGCCCGCGTTGATCTTCGTCATGGTATCTTCCGATCGGATAGTGGGACTATCCATAATGGATAGCGGTACTATCGAAGTCAAGAGGTGGCCATGAAGATCTCAGAACTGTCGGCGAGGAGCGGCGTCGCCGTGCCGACGATCAAGTACTACCTGCGCGAGCGGTTGCTGCCCGAGGGTGAGCGCAGCGCACCGACGCAGGCCTCGTATGACGACGCCCACGTGCAGCGCCTCGGTGTGATCCGTGCGCTCATCGCGGCGGGCGTCAGTATCGCCGAGATCAGGCGCGTCGTGGCGACGCTCGACAGTCCGCCCGAGAGCGCCCATGAACTGCTCGGGGCCGCGCACGCGGCGATCACCCCGACCGAGGACGACACTCCCGACCTCACCGCAGCCGAGGAGCTGGTGGCGGGACTCGGATGGAAGCCGGGGATGACCGACCCGGCCGTGCTGCGTGCCGTCGCACGGGCATTGAACGGTCTGTCGTCGGCCGGGTTCGAGGTGCCGCGCGACGTCATGGCGACGTACCTGGCGAGCGTCCGCGCGATCGCGGACGCGGAGATCGCCGGCGTTCCGAGCTCATCGCCCGAGGTGGCGGTGCAGTACGTCGTTCTCGGTTCGGCGCTCGTGGAGCCGTTGCTGCTGGCTCTGCGGCGGGTGGCGCAGCAGGTCGCCTCCGCCGAGCGGTTCGGCGCCGAGGGGCTCTGAACCGACGGGCTCGGGTCAGCGCCCCCGAACCGACGGGCGGGTCAGCGCCGCCCGGCGCGGTCGATGATCCGCCACGTCGTCGGCAGAAGGGCGGACATGGCGAGGATCTTGAGGGCGTCGCCGATGAGGAACGGCAGGACGCCGAGGGTGAGTGCCGTCGCGAGGTCGACGCCGAGGAACCCGGCGAGCCACGGCACTCCGCATGCGTAGATCGTGAGTGAACCGAGCGTGGCGAGGCCGATGGTCGACCAGGCGTTGCGGTCGGAGCGGCGACGGGCGAGGGTGCCGACCAGGGCGGCGGCCGCGACGTATCCGACGATGTAGCCGAACGACGAGAAGGCCCAGCCGAACGAGCCGCCGGCGAACAGGGGGACCCCGATCGCCCCGAGTGCCAGGTAGAGGCCGGCGCTCGCGGTGCCGCGGAGCGGACCGAGGGTCGCGCCGGTGAGCAGGACGGCGAAGGTCGCAAGCGACAGCGGCACCGGCGTGAAGGGCAAGGGGATGACGATGAATCCCGCGACGGCGATGAAAGCCGTGCCCGCCAACGTGAGGAGCACGTCGCGCGCCGCGGCGCCGGGGATGAGATCGGCGAGCACCGGTGAGCGGTCGGGGTGGGTGGCGATGGCGGACATGGTTCCTCCTGGCATCCTGAACACTGTTCACCTGAACAGCGTTCTGTACGATAGCAGGATGAACGCCGCGCCCGCACCTGCCCGCAATGACAAGAGCGCCGTCGTCGATGCCGCCATGCGCGTGCTGAGCGAGAACGGCTTGCCCGGCCTGTCGATGCGCAGGATCGCCGATGAGCTCGATGTGCAGGTCAGCGCGTTGTACTGGCACTTCCCGAACAAGCAGGCCCTTCTCGCCGCCGTGAGCGACCGGATCGTCGGGGATGCGGACGCGACCTCGGGTTCCGAGGGGATCGCGGCCGCCGACGCCGAGGTCGTCGCCGCGCGGCTGCGCGACCGGCTGCTCGCCCACCGGGACGGCGCGGAGATCGTGTCGAGCTCGCTCGCGCTCGGGCTTCTCTCGCTGCCGGCGCATGTGGACCTCGCGCGCGCGGGCCGCGAGCTCGGGCTGGACGATGCGGCGGCCGAGACCGCCGCCGACACCGTGGTGCACTACGTGATCGGGTACACCTTCCACGAGCAGCAACGGCTGTACGCGGCCGTCGTGGGCGCCGCTGATGCCTCGGTCGACCTCGCGCCGGGGCAGGTCGATGAGCGCGGCGGATCGTTCGATGCCGGCCTCCGGATGATCGTCGCCGGCATCCGCGCCACCGCCGGGGTCAGCTGAGCCCGAGGTTCTTGTCAGCGGTCGCCGACGTACGCGATCGCCTCGACCTCGACGGTGAATCCGCCCGCGAGTGCGATGCCGAAGGTGCTGCGTGCGGGGCGGTGATCGCCGAAGAACGCCGCGTATTCCTCGTTGAAGATGGCGAAGTTGTCGATGTCGGTGAGCAGGCACATGGTGCGGACGACATCAGTGATCTCGGCGCCACCCTCGGCGAGGACTGCCCTGAGATTGGCGAGAGCCTGCCGCGTCTGTTCGCGGAAGTCGCTTGGTGTCACTCCGGTGGCGGCGTTCAGTCCGACCTGTCCCGCAGTGTGGATGTAGTCGCCGGTCCGAACGGCCTGGGAGTAGTGCCCGCCGGGGGCCGGGGCGTCGGAGGTGTGAAGAAGTTGCATGGGAGGTCCTCTCAGTTGTCGGTGTCGATGGGGCTGGAGCAGAAGTCGAGCGCGATGCGGGCATACATCTTTGCCGCCTGGTGAATGCTGTCCACGCTCACGTACTCGTTGGGGCCGTGCGCGCAGGTGAGAACGCCGGGGCCGAAGGAAGGAAGCGTCGGGATGCCCAGCTGTGAGTACCAGGGCGCGTCGGTGCCCCCGGGAAACACCGACAGCGGTGGGGCTTCGCCGAGCACGTCGGCCGCTGCGCGCTGCGTCGCGGCCACGAGTGGATGCTCCGCGTCGAGCTCGCTCCACGGGATCCAGTCGAGTCCCTCTTCGAAGTGGTACTCGACCTGGAGTTCGGGGTCCGCGGTGCGGCACGCGTCCAGCCAGCGATCCAGTGCCTCGGCGACCTCCTCGCGCGTCTGACCGGGGACCGTGCGCAGGTCGCACGCGAACTCGGCGCGACCGGGGACCACGCCGAAGAAGGTGCCGCCGTCGATCATGACACCGGTGTTCAGCGTCGGGCCCACCTGACCGAGCGGGTGCGGCGTGAACGGCAGATCGAGTTCCGCCCCGATGCGGAGCATGAGGTCAGCGAGTTTCAGGGAGGCATTCACAGACGGCATGCGATCCGAGAGGCTCGAGTGCATCTGGGTACCCTGCACGATCACGCGGAAGCCGCAGACGCCGCGGGAGACGAGGTGGATCCCCTGCCAGTCGTGTTCCCAGCCGCTCGGCTCACCGATGAGAATCGCGTCGACGTCGGAGACGTGCGGGGCGACGAACTTGGCGCCGAGTTGCGCACCGGCCTCCTCATCGGCGATCAGTCCGAGCACGAGGTCGCCGGCGAGCGCTGCTCCGGACGCCCGCAGCGCGTAGGCGGCGAAGATCATGGCGGCGACGGCGCCTTTCATGTCGGTGGCCCCGAGTCCATACAGGATGCCGTCCTCGACAATCGCCTCAAGCGGCGGCTTGCGCCACAGTTCGCGGGCCTCTCCGATGGGCTTGGTGTCGACGTGACCGTTCAGCATGAGGTTCGCACCGCCGCCGGTGCCACGCATCCGGGCGATCATGCTCGGGCGGTCCTCGGTCGGTCCGATGATTGTGATGTCCTCGTCGAGGCCCATCCGGGTGAGCGTCGAACGCAGAAACGCAACGATCTCGCGCTCGTCGCCATACGGCGGGATCTGGCTGTTGATGGCGATGAGATCGTGTACGAGATCGATCAGCTCGTCGGCGTGGGCGTCGAGGAACTCATCGATGCTGCGGACATCGACGGGTGTGGTGTGCGTGGTCATGCGCTGATCCTCTCCAGGGGGAAGGTCTCGAGTACGGCGTCGACGCCTGCGAGCAATCGCTCGACGTCGGAGTGAGTGTTGAGCACGTGGAACGAGGCGCGCACGCGCCCATCGCCGCCCCATACGAGCACGCCCTCGTCCGCCAACGCACGGGCGAAGCGTTCGCCGGCGGGATGCAGGAACGCGACGTTGCCCGCACGTCGGTCAGGGTCGCGGGGGGTGATGACCTCGAGCCCCCGCCTCTCCAGCCCGTCGATCGCCGCGCCGGCGAGGACGCTGGAGTGGGCCTCAACCCGGTCGATCCCGAGGTCGAGAATCGTGTCGATGCCCGCGCCCAGTCCAGCGATGTCGGCGAGAGCGGGGGCGCCCATCTGGAAGCGCGTTCCGTCCGCGTTCCAATTGATCTCGTCGAATCGACGGTCGGTGAACATGTTCTCCAGCGATCGCCATCCGACCGAACCCGGCTCGAAGTCCGGCAGGCGATCGCGATTCCAGACGACCGCCCCGACGCCGTAGGGGCCGAGTGTCCACTTGTAGGAAGCGGTCACCGTCAGTGCCGCGTACTCGACGTCGACGTCGATGACCCCGAGCGAGTGGGACACGTCGACGAGGAACGGGATACCCTGCTGCTCGGCGAAGGCGCCGAGCTCATTGAGATCGTGGCGGAGGCCGCTGACGTAGCCGACGTGGCTGACGGCGATGGCGACCGTGCGCTCATCGCAGGCCTCGATGATGGAGGAAGCCGGCATCTCCCAGTCCTCCTGGCGCGGCACGACGCGCACCTCGAGTCCGTATCTGCGCAGTCGTAGGAACGGCGCGAAGACAGCGGGGTGCTCGTATTCATTGATCACGATGTTGTCGCCGGGCTTCCACGACCAGCCGTTGGCGATCGCACTCCAGGCAGTGGACGCGTCGCCGAGCAGGCCGACCTCGGCCGCGTCTCGGCCGGTGAGGCGCGCGATGCCGGCACGGGTGTGGCTTTCTGCGGCGTAAAGGAAGTCCCGACCGCCCTCGCCCAGGCTCTTCGCGCGGTACGACTGGACGATGGCGTCCTCGACACGCTTCACGGCGGGCGAGTGCGCGCCCCAGTACAGATAGGCCTCGTCGCCGAGGTTGAGAAAGTTGCTCGCGTCGAGCAGGGGAGCGGCCCCGATAAGCGACATATGTGATCCCTGGTTGTGGTGCGGTCGGGTGTGGGGACGATGGAGGGTGTTGGAGCTGATCACGGCATGCGCCAGATTTCCTGTGCGAAGAGCAACTCACCGTTCTCATCGAGCGGGTCGTGCATCAGCGAGCGGATGTGCCCACTCCAGCGAACGTTCTCCGGATCCGCATCGAGTGCGGCGAAGGTCGCGTCGATCGGCTCAGTGCACTCGCCGTACGCGGTGACGGTGTGGTCTCGGCGAAAGAGTGAGAACTCGGTGACGCCTACGCGCCTCATGGCGGCAACGACGCCGGGCCAGATCTCGGCGTGCTCCTGCTCGTACTGCTTGATCGTTCCGGGGAGCAGCACGAATGTGTAACAGAACCTCGGCATCTCAGTCCTCCTCGATTGCGCGGAGCAGGGTGGTGCGCAGCAGGCGTTCCCTGTGCGGTGCGGGGAACAGCGCCTCGACCCAAGGCGGCAGGGCGAACAACTCGTCCTCGTCGACGACGTCGAGTCCCGGTGAGAAGTCGGATCCCCAGATGATCCGGTCCGGGCCGAAGGCGTCGACCGCGGCGCGAACATCGTCCATCGCTGTGAGGTGCGGATACGCGGGGTCGATGGCGTAGAGAGCCGAGAGCTTCACGAGCACGTGGGGGTGAGCGGCCAGACGGGCGAGAGCGGCGGTGCGTACCTCCCGGGGAACATCGGTGTCCACGCGGCCTGGTAGCCCGAGGTGGCTGATGAGCAGCGGCGCGTCACCGAGCGCCTCGGCTACGTGTCCGAGAGAGTCCAGGGCGTCGGGAGTCGCGTTGACGCTGAGCGGCGCGCGGCGGGATGCGAGTGCGGCCCAGACCGCCGTCGGCACCCGCCCGGCAATCGTGGCATCCGCGCCGAGGTAGAGCGAGAATCCGCGCGCCCCGCGGTCCGCGGCGTCCTGCACCTCGGCGACGGTGACATGTGAGGGGTCGATGAACCAGAAGGGCACGATCCACTCGTGCTCAGCGGCGAGCGAAAGGATGTAGTCGTTGTTTCCCGCGAACTGCTCGTCTCCCTCGTATCCGACGACGATGGCGCGTCCGACGCTGTGCCTGGCGCGCAGGCGCAGATAATCGGCCAGTTCCGCGCCGCTCTCGCGCTCGCCGGAGAAGCCGTGCTCGAACAGGTGGATGTGGGCGTCGAACCGCATCACGAAACGCACCGGTTCTGCTCGGCGCTGCGGATGATCTGTTCGGCCAGGGTGAGCCCGTTCAGCGCGTCGTCCAACGTGACCGCTGCGGGCGGGGTGTGGAAGCGAACGGCGTCGACGAACGTGCGGATCTCCTCGCGAAGAGCTCCGTGGGCGGCGTCAGGAGTGAGGGTGTCGTCGATGGCGGGCGTGGCGGCATCGAAGTCGTGCAACCGAGGGGACAGGCTGAGCGACAGGGCGCCGGCGTCGCCGATCACCTCCAGCGCGTCGGGCAACGAGCCGCTGGGGAGAGACCACGAGACCTGGAAGGACAGCGAGGCGCCGTCGGTCGTCTCCACCTCGGCCCAGACGGCGAGCGGCTGGTTGCGACCGGGCGCCTCCACCTGTCGAGCGGAGACTGTGCGCGCCGTCGCGCCGGTCAGCCAGAGGGCGAGATCGATGTCGTGGATCATCGTCATGAGGACGGGGTGGATGTCGGGGAAGAGCGTGTCGTGATCCGCGGTGCGGTGGCGGCGGAAGGACAGGGCGCGCGGCGCGCCGACCGCGCCGTGCCGCACGCGGTGACGCAGCTCCTGGTAGGCGCCGGCGAAGCGCAGGATGTGCGCCGGCATGACGAATCCTTCGGCGCGCGCGTCGGCTTCACGGAGGATCCGGCCGTCGCTCGACGTGAGCACGACCGGCTTCTCGATGAGCACACTGGCGCCGGCGTCCAATGCCGCCAGGGTGGGTGCGAGGTGGAAGGCGCCGGCGGTGACGACGGAGACGGCGTCGATGCCGCCCGACGACAGCGCGTCGTCGATGCTCTGGTGGGACGCGGTGGCGCCGACCGATTCGGCCAGCGCCGCCGCGCGCTTCTCGTCGTGATCGACGATCGAGACGAGGGTGCAGTCCCGATTCGCTGCAAAGGCACGGGCATGCAGAGTGCCGAAGGCTCCGGCGCCCACGACGGCCACTCGCACCGGTCGCTCGAGAGCGGTGGCGGACGAGTGGCCGTGCGTGGTCATATCGGTTCCTTCGATCGTGATTCAGCGGTGTCAGCAGGTCGGGTTGTAGATGTAGCGCTGCGTCTCTTCGCTGTCCGCGTTGTCCTTGTCGATGATGTACGCGGTGACGTACTCCTGGTACTCCAGGTCATCCGCGGTGATGTCGCCGTCGATCATCTTCGCGATGCGCTCGACGGAGTCGTACCCGAGCCCGTACGGGTCCTGCGCGACGAGAGCCTCATACACGCCGGCCTTGAGGTCCTCCACCTGCGAGGGGTCGGAGTCGTACGCGACGAGCTTGACCTCACCGGTGCGGCCAGCGGCCTGGATGGCGGAGGCGGCGCCGGCGGATGCCGGTGCGAGCGTCGTGTAGATGCCCTTGAGGTTCGGGTCGGTGATCGCCGCGGCGGCAATCTGCGCCGCGGTGGCCTGGTCCGCCTCGGAGTACTCGGTCGGCAGCACCGTGATGTTCGGGTACGCCTCCGCCATGCGCTCGGCGAACCCGTCTACGCGCTCCGCGTTGGCGGCGACGCCGGGGAATGAGGCGATGACCAGTACGGTGCCCTCCTCATCGATGGACTTCGCCAGCGCGTCGGCCGCGAGGGCGCCGGCGCTGATGTTGTCGGTGCGGATGTTCTGCGCCTCGACCGGCTCGTCGAGGCTTCCGTCGACGGTGATGACGGGGATGCCGTCGGCGACGATGTTGTCGACCGTCTCGATGAGGCCCACCGGGTCGGTCGGTACGAGGACGAGTCCGCCGGGCTTGGACTGGACGGCGGCGTTGATGAGCGGCGTCTGGGTCGCGAGGTCCCAGTTGGCGTCGCCCTGCCAGTCGAGATCGACATCGTACTTCTCGGCTGCGGCCTCGGCGCCGCACTGCATGACCTGGAAGTACGTCGCCGTCATCTGCGCGGCGACGAACGAGACGGTGCGGCTGTCGTTGGCGGCGGGCTCGTCCGTCTCCGCGTCAGCGGCGGTGGTGCAGCCGCTGAGTGCGAGGGCGATGGCGGCGACGCCGCCGATGACGCGTACGTGGCGCCACGGGGTGGATCGTGTGGTCACGAGGATTCCTCCATGTTCGTGCTTCGGATGTATGAGGTGGTGGGTGTTTCGGGTGTTGCGTCTGGGGTCAGGACGAGTGCGCGCGTCGGCGCTGGTCGATACCGACGGCGATCAGCAGGATCAGGCCGGTGACGACGAGCTGATAGAACGAGCCGACGCGCATGATGACGAGGCCGTTGATGAGGATCGCGGGGATGATCGCCGCGATCATCGAGCCGAGGACCGAGGCGCGGCCACCGAACAGGCTCGTGCCGCCGATGACGACCGCGGCGATCGCGGCGAGGGCATCGCCCTGGTGCCCCTGGATGTTCGTGGTGAGGAACCGAGAGATGTCGATGAACCCGACCATGCCGGCGATGAGTCCCATTAGGGCGAAGAGACGGATGCGCTGCAATTTGACGTTGATGCCTGCACGCTGGGCGGCCCGGATCGATGAGCCCATGCCGAGCGTGTGGGTACCGAAGCGGAGCTTGGTCATCATGTACCAGCCCACGATCCCGACGACGATCGCGATCACGGCGGGGACGGGGACGACGCCCAGCAGGTCGGCGGACCCGAAGTTGCGCTGCAGGTCACGCGGCAGGGCACTGACGTTCACGCCGCCGGTGACGATGTAGGCGATCCCGCTGCCGACGCTCATCATCGCGAGCGTGACGATGAAGGAGTTCACCCGGAGGATGTTCACGAGCAGCGCATTGACCACCCCGAACAGGGTTCCGGTCACGAGCGCGGCGAGCAGTCCCATGACGATCGCGACACCGACGTTCTGGTAGTTGCCGGCAAGGACCTCTTCCGGAGTCCCACCCAGCATCGTGATGACCTTCGCCGCGACGACGGAGGAGAGGATGACGTTCGCGCCGATGGACAGGTCGAGCTCGCCGGCACCGACAAGGAAGGTCATGCCCACCGCGAGGAGGATGAGCTGAGCTGAATCCAGGGCGAGGTTCCGGAAGTTCGCCGCACCGAGGAAGACGCCGTTCGGGGAGAGCACGCCGAACAGGAGGATCAGCGCCACCACGACGAGCATGATCATGAATGCCGTGGACGTGAAGACCGTGCGGAAGAACGAGGGCTCGGTGCTCGAGAAGGTGGCGGGCTCCGCGGGGGTGGCGGCGGCGGGCTTCGTTGAGAGCTTGTTGATCATCAGGCAGCCTCTTTCGGCGCGGTCAGCATGGTGGTGAGCACGTCCATGAGCTCGAGTCCTTCGGTGGGCATCTGCGCGACGACCGAACCGTGGCGCATGATCGCCATGCGGTCGGCGAATTCGATCATCTTCGGGATGTCGTGGCTCACGAGGATGACGGCGAGCCCGCGGTCCGCGGCGGCGCGGACGGCGTCGTAGACCATCGCGGTCTGCTTTGCGCCGAGGGCGGCGGTCGGCTCGTCCATGATGATGGCGGCTTTGGCCCACATCACGGCTCGCGCGACGGCAATCGCCTGCCGTTGGCCGCCGGAGAGGGCGCTGACGGGAACCGTGAGGGACGGCACCTGCGCACCGAGCAGGGTCATGGCCTCCTTCGTGCGCTGGCGCATGGCAGGCTCGTCGACCCGGCCGATGAACCGACCAGGGCCCTTCACGAGCAACTCGCGACCGAAGAAGAAGTTCTGCGCGACGGTGAGATCGGGCGCTTGAGCGAGATCCTGGTACACGATCTCGATGCCCAACTCGCGCGCCTGCCGGACGGAGCCGACCTCGACCTTGTTGCCGCGCAGCAGCAGCTCGCCGCCGTCGGCGGGGTGGACTCCGGCGATCACGTTCGCGATGGTCGACTTGCCGGCGCCGTTGTCGCCGATCAGTGCGAGAACCTCGCCCGGGTACGCCCGGAACGAAGCTCCGCGCAGTGCTTGCACGTGACCGAAGCTCTTGGTGATCGAGCGTGTCTCGATGACCGGCTCCGTCGCCGGCGCGCCGCGCTCCACTCCGATGTCGGTTTCCATCTGTCCTCCATTGACTCATCGAAACGTTCGATGTGTAATCCGTCGTTCGCTCTACCGAACGGCGTCAGTCAATCAGAAGGATGTTACGGAATCAAGACATTTGGGAGTGAAATGTTTCAACCGTGTGAAAAGTCAGACGGCGGAGGGGTACTGCTGCACGACGAGCAGCCGACCACCGTCGGCGCGCGCACGATAGATGTGCGGCTGGTCGGCGCGGAAGGTGAGCATGTCACCTGGCTCCAGCAGGCTGCTGGAGCCCTCGGGTCCTACTTCGATCAGGCCGCTCATGCAGATCGCGCGTTCGACGACCCCCACGGCGTTGCCGCGCGAGCTGCGGGTGGCGTTCGGCGCCAGCGTGACGACAGCGACCTCGACTTCGCCGGACGTGCGCCAGCCGGCGAGCAGTTGCGCGATCACCTTCGAGCCGTCGCGCGCGATGACTGGGGCGTCGATGAGCCGCCGGATCTCGGTGTCGGCGTGGGTTGTCGACGCGGTGAACAGCGAGCCGAGCGGAATGGTGAGGGTCTTCGCCAATGCCCACAGGGTGTCGAGTGACGGATTACCGTTGCCGCGCTCCAACTCGGACACCGTGGATTTCGAGATTCCCGCTTCGCGGGCCAGGGCGGATGCGCTCAGCCCGCGACGCTCCCGCCACATCCGAAGGTTATGTGCGAGCGGGGGGAGGGGCTGGCTCTGGTTCATGGTGTGGGCTATGTTACATACCAACCCATCGTTCGCTCTACCGATCGTTCCGTACCGGCCGCTCAGCGGCATCACTAGGGAGACGATTGATGAATATGGGTTCTCAGACCCGGATCACCGGCCGCATCGCACTCGCCGGCGCCGCGAAGCATCCGCATGCCGCGGCCCGCCTTCGTAAGGCGTGGTCCGCGCTGGAGTGGTTGACCGCCGAGGAGGGCGAAGGGTTGCCGGCGTCGATGCCGGCGGTGCGCCTGCGAGAGTCCTCGCTGCTGGCGGAGGGCGCGTTCCACATCGATGTGGAGACGGCCGATGTGCCAACAGTCACGATCACCGGCGGTCCCTTCTCGGGAGTGATTTACGGAGTCGAGGAGCTGATCCAGCGGCGTTCCGAGTCCGCGGGATCTGCCGTTGCGGTGGCCGCCGACAGCGTCCGTCGGGCGCCGAAAATGGCGTACCGCACGTTCTGGACGTGGGATCACTCCAGCAACTGGGAACTCAACCAGGTGGGGCACCAGGAGATCGGGGTGTTCAACTCCTACGGAAAGCCGCCGCAGGGCTTCCTGCGCGACTACAAGCGCATGGTCGATTTCTGCAGCATGAACCAGATCGCCGCGATCGTGATCTACGGGTTCTTCCGTGACAGCCACGGCGGGGTGCCTGCGGCGCAGGAGCTGTGCCGGTACGCGAACGAGCGTGGGGTGCGCATCCTTCCCGGTGTCGCGATCGGCGCCTACGGAGGCGTCTACTGGGAGGGCGATCACAAATACAACCTCGCCACCTGGCTCGATGCGAATCCGGGTTACGAGGCAGCGATGGAGCGCGGAGTCGGCTTTCAGCTCGCCGACCTGTCGTTCCCGCTCAGCTTCCCCCGCAGCGACTACACGCGCGTGGCCTGCCCCTCGGAACCCGACAACATCGCGTGGATGAAGGACGCGTTGTCGTGGCTGGTGGAGACGGTCGACGTCGGAGGCGTGAACATCGAGGGCGGCGATTACGGCGTGTGTGGTTGTGAACGATGCGTCGCGCGCAGAGGGGAGCGCGAGGCCGCAAGCCGTCGCGATCACGATGCCGAGTTCTGGTCGCATGCCGACATGGCCGACAACTTCCCCGGCCTGTACGAGGCGGCCCGAGCCGGTCGCGACGACCGGTGGATCTATTGCGAGTTGCAGTGGGACAACCTGCTCGACCCGTCGGCGCATGACCCGCTCAGCACGCTCCCGGACGGCGCGATCTATCAGCACACGTTCAACCGCTCCTATTGGAATCGGGCACGCACGGAGCTCACTCCGGCGCACGTCGACGCGCTGCCCACGTCAAGCAACGTGATCCGCGCGCAGTATGCGTGTCAATGGAACGGCGATGACCGCACTGAGCGGTACGCCTTCAATGCTCTGGATTTCGCCGAGTTGTCGAAGAAGGCCGACGAGGTGGGGATGCAGGGGGTGACGGTGTGGGGTGAGCCGTCGCCCTTCCACGCGTCGGCGGAGTTCAGCTACATGGCCTTCGGACGCTTCGGCTACGACCCATCGCTGACGTGGGAGGAGTTCGTTTCCCAGGACATCGGTGCGCGGGTCGGCGGTGCCGCAGCCGCCGAGAGCTTCGTCGCACTCATGCAGGAGCTCGACAGCAGTCCCGAGCTGGACGACGCTCGTCTGCGCGCGATCCGCGATGAGGCGCTGGACGGTGCGCAAAGCCAGACCGGCGACGGCGTGCGCCGCTGGCTTTGGCTCGCGGACCGCGCCAACCAGCGCGTCTACATGGGTTACTGACGCCGACGCGGGTCGGGTCTTCGGGCGAGAAGGCCCGACCCGCGGTCAGGATCGAGGCGGACGCCGTGCTCGATTGACGCGGCGACATCTGGAAATCGTCGCTCGGTGGAGCCTCTAGTGTCGGAGTCGGCCGAAAACGCGTTCCAGAGCGGAGTTCCTGAATGACCTCGACCACCACGTCCACACCCGAGAAGCCCGGTCTCGCCCGGCGCTTCTTCGCGTTCCCGCTGGTCTGGCTTCTCATCGGCGGGCCGGTGATCTTCCTCTTCTTCGGGCTGCTCAACGGTCTCGCGCACGACCTGATCACGCCGGTCCGTGTCATCGTGACGTTCGCGGGCATCGCGGCGGTCATCGGGTTGTACGTGTTGACGATGCGAAAGCTCGCACGTCGCCGCACGCCGGAGCTGCGGTGGGTGGGCGGACGAGAGTTCCTGCTCGGCGGCGCGGTCGGCGCCGGCTTCATCCTGGCGTCGGTGATGATCGTGGCAGCGCTCGGCGGCTACACGGTGACGTGGGAACCGGTCGATGTCGTCAACACCGTGGTGCTCGGGATCGTCGTGAGCCTGGGTGCTGCCGTCGCGGAGGAGCTGGTGTTCCGCGGTCTCGCGCTGCAGGCGATGGAGGCGCTCTTCGGGCCATGGGTGGCGATCGCGATCACCGCATTGCTGTTCGGCGGCATGCACATCATGAACCCCGGCGCCACGCTGTGGAGCAGCATCGCCATCGCGATCGAGGCCGGCGTGCTGCTCGGCGCGGCTTTCGTGTGGCGCCGCAATCTGTGGTTCGCGATCGGACTCCACTTCGCGTGGAACGCGATCCAGGGTCTGTTCGGCATCCCGGTGTCGGGTGAGCGCAGCCCCGGACTTTTCGTGACGACGGTGCACGGTGACGCCTGGCTCACCGGTGGCGACTTCGGTGTCGAGGCATCCGTCATCTCCGTCGGCCTGAGCATCGTGATCTCGACCCTGATGATCGTCGCGGCTGTCCGGGCGCGTGCCAGAACGGCCGCGACGACGGCGCGATAGAGGGCGGTGCGCTCAGGCCGGAGGCCAGTGCGGATGCCGGGCGACAGCAGCGCGCGCGGTGAGGTCGGCCATCACGCGTGACCCCGGCGCATCCAGCCCCAGAGCGCGAGCGAGTTCCAGCGCGAGCACGGCGTGGCCGGCCGCGCTCGGGTGGAACGCGTCGTCGAGCAGACCCCACGGCATCCCCTCGTTTCCGGGGCCGGTACCTGCGGAGAACTCCGCGAACACGGCGAACTGGTCCACCAGCAGCACCTGTTCGCGCACTGCGACGTCCCGCATCGCCGAGGCGAACTCGCCCAGCCGTGCCCGATCGGGCGCGTGGGCGAGGTCGGCCGCCGGTGGCGTCTGCAGCACCGGGATCGCACCGAGCTCACGCACCCGCGCCACGAAGCGCGCGATGTCCCCGTCGAACTCCGCCGGCTCCACGACGGGCGAGACCCACTCGGTCGAGCAGTCGTTGGTTCCGATCATGAGCGTGACGACGTCCGGACGCCACCGGGCCACGCGCCGCTCGAAGTCCTCGAGGATCAACGGGATGCGCCAGCCGGTGATGGCGGTGTTGACGACGACATCCTGCACCCGCCCGAGATCTCCACGGATCAGCTCATGCAGGTGGTCGACGTAGTTTCGAGCTCCGCGGGTGTGGATGAGGCCGTGCGTGATCGAATCGCCCGTCATCACCCACATCAGCGGTCGGCCAGAGCCCAGCGCATCCCGCAGCCGTTCGGCATCGGTCACCGCCGCACCTGCAGCTCCACATCGATGAACCGCGGCCGGTAGATCGATGCGTCGTCGTAGACGTCGCCGACGTTGTCGAAGGTGTTGACGTTGTAGGTGACGAGGAGGCGGTTACCCGTCCGCAGATTCGGATGCTCGTGGGCGTTGTACGTGAACACATCGGCGTCGCCGTAGCTCCCCGCAAGCCCCGTCTCCGGCGTGCGGTACAGCTCGACCGGCTCGGAGAACGGGCCCGTCGGCGAGCACCCGGTGCGTGCGACGATCCGCGTGCTGAACAGCTCGGAGGTGTCCTGCGTGATGAGCAGATAACCATCTCGGTACTTCGCCACGCTGAACTCATTGGCGACGTAGGGGACGACCGGCACGGCATCCGTCTCGTCCGCCACCCAGTCCGCGCCGTTCCAGAACGTCCATTCGCCGGCGAGGCGATCCATGCCCGTCGTCCGCGCGACGTACGACGACCGCACGCCCTCCGGATCGGCGATCCCGTAGATGTACGTGTGGTTCCCCTCCTCGAGAGTCCACGAGCCCCAGTTGATGCCGGTCGCCGACGGCAGATCGACGATCGACTCCAGTTGGAGCGAATCGCCGTCGAGAGTGGCGAGACGGTTGGCGGTCCACTGGAAGTCGAAGCTCCCCGTCCCTGTCCTCTCGAACTGCAGCAACGGCACCTGTACCGTGCCGCGCGGACCGTCGGCGGGGTCGCCGATCCAGTACCAGCGGCCGTCCGGCTCCGGCGGAATGATGCCCACCGGGGCATCGGGGGTGCCGCCCGTGACGGTGCTCAGCCCCTTGCTCGTCTGCACGACGACCGAGTTGTTGACGAACGGCGAGCCAGCCGGGCGCGAGCCGTCCGGGTTCACAGTGCCGAGGAACGAGTCGGAGAAGAACCACCCTGTCCTGCCGCCCTTCAGCGGCAGCGTGTAGGTGCTGTCGCCTCCGGTCCACGCGCCGCCGGTCTCGGCGTACGTCGTGAACTGCTCCGTCAGCGGTCCGTTGACCGATGCCGTCGCCGTGAGCGTGGCGCCTGCCAGCGAGCACTGGCCGTCGCCGTGTCCCGCCGGTGCGACCGCGCTCGCCGGTGCGGCCAGCAGGCCTCCCGCCAGGACGGATGCCGCCGTCGCGATCGCCGCGATGTGTTTTCTGTTCCTCATGAGCACTCCCTCGTGTTCGGTGTCGGATCTCGGTCTCGGATGCTGTGCGGTATGGATCTCGTCGGTCATGCGTGACGACAACCGACGGAACTCATACCGGCTGCGTCGCGGCCGGGGCGACTCGTCCGTCGGCGTGGATGTCGTAGGACGCGTCGCCCACCCGGAGGCCGCGCAACACGGCGGTCGGATCGAGCGCGGCGACGGATCCTGCGGCGGTCACGGTGCCGTCGAGTGCGACCGAGACGCCGAACAGCGCCTCGATGACGAGCTCGGTCCACGCCCCGGCGGACGAGCAGGCCCAATCGATGATGTAGGGCAGTTGCGGTGGGGCCTTCCGTGCGCCGCCGTTGATGCCGGGTACCGCTTCCTCCACGAAGTGCGCCTGGCCCATCGGGCCCTGGTTCGCTGTCTTCGCAAGCCCTTCGATCCAGTCCGTGAGCACCTCTGGTGCGCCGAGTGCGGCGAGGGCGCGACCGGCATCCGCCGGCCATGCGGGGTACGCGCCGTTCCACTGGTGGTCGGGGCGCACGCTGTAACTGGCGTCCGGGTCCCACGGCGACAGTGCGCGCAGCCAGTTCTCGGTCTGCAGCTCGCGCTGGAAGAAATCGACCATCTCGGCGCGGACCTCGGGGGCGAGGTCGTCGGCGATCGTCGTGCCGACGACGCTGAAGTCGTAGCAGTGCCGCACCGGAAGGAGGGTGCCGTCCGGCTGGCCGGCGGCGAAGATGCCCTCGCCGGGCAGGTAGCGCGCGATCACCGATGGGAGGAGTTCCTCCGCCGACCGCCGAAGCTCCGCTGCCGTGGACTCGTCGCCCTCGAGCTCGACGATCGAGGCAGCGGTGCGCATGTTCCACACGTTCGCGGCGTTGAGGCCGGCCACCTCGTGCGTGTACGAGCTGACGCATTCCAGCAGGTTGTCGATCTCGCCGTAGTCCGCCAGCTCCGTGTCGTTCCTCAGCGCCTTCCAGGCGGTCGCCCACTCGCGCACCGACGCGCCCACCGTCGTGTCGGCGACCCGTTCGGAGAGGAACGCGATGTCGCCGGTGAGACGCACGTAGTCGTGGACGAGTCGGATCATCGCGTAATCGTTGACGGAGTACCACCGGCCGACCGGTCCGCCGGTGACCGACGAGGTGCCGAAGTGCGAGTGGATATCGAGCGAGATCCAGTGCAGGAGTTGGCGGCGCATCTCGGCGGGGTCGAGCAGAGCGTGGCTGAGGGAGCTCAGGCTGTAGTCCCAGATGAACGTCGTCGTGCCCCAGTAGTTGGGCATGAGTGTGTCGTAGGAGCGGCCGAGGATGTTGCCCTCCCAGTCGCGGCGGAACCAGATGACGCCGAGTGCCGCCCACCAGTAGATCTTCCGCAGCGGTTCCGATGCCGTCTCCAGCACGGGCAGCGCGCCGGAGAACTCGCCACTGCCCGGGGTGAAGGCGGCCTCGAGTTGCCTGTTCCAGAATTCCTCGGCAGCGACGACTGTGCCCGGTACGTCGGCGGCGAGCTCTGTGAAGGTGCGGCGCGCGGCGTCCTCTGCCGTACCGATTGCCTGCACGTACCCGGTCCGCGTCGTGCCGCCTGCGGGCAGGTCGAGCACGACGGTGAGATCGCCGCCGCGGCCGTTTCCGCCGATGCCGACCTCCAATTCCGCAGGCAATGCAGCCACGCCGCTGAGAGCCGCCTCGCCGCCTACGATCCCCTGGATGCTCCAGGCCGCGGAGTCGGGGGAGGAGAACTCGATCGTGCCGTCGGCGACGGTCGCGGCATCCGTCTGGGAGGGCGACTCGGCGTCCAGCCAGGCGTCCGCCGACCTCGTCACGCGGGCCGCGGCGGACAGGCCGATGGCCACCGAGCGCGCGGGTCCCGCGTTCGAGACGGCGATGTCGATCGCCACGGCCGTGCGGCCGGGGACGCAGACCGTTGTCGTCTCGATCGTCAGGTCGCCGAGCACCGCACGACGCACGACCCGATCCGGTCGCCATTCGTGCGTGACGGGCACGCCGTATGAGGCGAACAGGCGCCCGTCGACGAAGAGCGCCGCGGTCTGGGTGAGGCCCTGCGACACCGGCGGGAACTGCACCGCCGAAAGCGCGGTGAGATCGTGGTCGACGCGCACCGTGCCGAGCATGTTCGTCAACCCGGCCGGGGCGATCATGTCGTCGTACAGATGGGTGACAGGGTCGGCGGCGAGGTCGTCGACGGTGGGGATCAGCGAGGTCATGATGCCTTTCAGTACTGGCCGAGGGCCAAGCCCTTGTTGAAGAATCTCTGCGTGCACAGGAACAGCACGACGGTCGGCAGGGAGACGATCACTGCTGCCGCGAGCACCGTCGACATCTGTGCGCCGCCGTACGTGCTCTGCATGCCGGAGAGCGTCGTGATGATGGGGCGTACGTCGTCGGACTGGCTGAGGGTCAGACCCAGCAGCAGGTCGTTCCAGACGAAGGTCGCCTGCAGGATGAAGATCGCCACGAGCGCACTGGATGCCATCGGCAGGTACATGCGCGTGAAGATCTTCCAGGTCGTCGCGCCGTCGAGCACCGCGGCCTCGAACGTCGAGTGCGCGACCCCGGTGAAGAAGTTGCGCATGACGAACGCCGAGAACGGGATCGAGATGACGGTGTAGATGATCACCATGCCGAACCGGGTGTCGAACATCCCGGTACGGGAGTACGCATCGAACAGAGGCAGCAGGATCATCTGCAGCGGGAACACGGACCCGCCGAAGATGACGACGAACCACGTGAATCCGTGCCTGAGCCGAAGCGCGACGATGGCGAAGCCCGCCGCCGCACCGACAAGCACGGCGATCGTCGGCGACACGATGGAGTAAATCAGTGTGCTGACGATGCTGTCGCCGAGTCCGGACAGTTCAAAGGCGGCGGCGAAGTTCTCGAGCAGGTGGAAGTCGGTGGGGATCCAGGACTCCTTCGAGGTGAAGGTGAGCGGATCCTTGGCGGCATTGACGATCAGCAGATACGCGGGCATGAGCCAGACCAGACCGAGGACGATGAGGATGCCGTAGCGGAGTGACTTCATGTCAGATCTCCTTCTTGGGAGAGAGCTGCTGGCGCAGGTAGGTCACGGAGGCGACCAGGGTGATGACGGTGAGGAACACGGCGATCGCAGAACCCAGCCCGTAATCGCTGTTGACGAAGGTCTCCTTGTACATCGTCAGCGCGAGCGTCTCCGAGACGGTCCCCGGCCCGCCCTTGGTCATGCCCCAGACGATGTCGAACGTCTTCAGGCTCGCGACGATCGAGAGGCCGACGACCACGGCCGTGAGCGGACGCAGCATCGGCCAGAGGATGCTGGCGAACAGACGCACGCCGTTGGCCCCGTCGATGCGAGCCGCTTCGAGTGGTTCCTTGGGGATCGCCTGCAAACCGATCGTGAACAGCAGCGCGTTCACGCCGACGCCCTGCCAGGCAGCGGCGAAGATCATGACGACGGTGTTGAGCGGAGCATCCAGCAGCCATCGCGGCGGATCCAGGATGCCGAACGCAGCGAGAGCCTGGTCGAGCGCCCCGCCGGAGGAGAGTATGAACGACCACACCACGCCGACACCGATGCCGGAGAGCGCGTACGGGATGAGGAAGGGAAGACGCAGCCAGATGCCGCCACCGAGGTTCCAGGTGAGCAGAGCCACGCCCAGGCCGATGCCCACGGGGATGATCAGGGTCCCGACCACCCAGAGCAGGGTGTTCAGCGACGAGGTGACGAAGTCCGCGTCGGTGAACATCTCGACGTAATTGTCGATCCCGATCCAGTCGGGGCTGCCGAGACCGTTGTAGTCGGTGAAGCTGAGGTAGATCGTCCACAGCAGCGGCAGGTAGAGCAGCACCGCGATGAGCAGCACGCCCGGGGCGATGAAGCCCCGGGCGGACCACTGATACGGCGTCTTCTGATGCGCCATCCGGGCCTTACTCCTGCTCTGCCCAGTACTTGTCGGCCGTGGCCTGGATCTTCTCCAGGAACGGCACGGGGTCGCCAGGGTTGGCGTTGAACGCGCCGAACTGCTCGATCGCGGTGGTCACGATCGCGGTGGGCATCGCCTCGAAGAAGCGGTCGTAGAGCTGGTAGTCGTCGCCGGCGATCTGCGAGCCGATCTCCGCGAGCACCGGGTCGGCGACGGTCGTCTTCGGGTTGAATGCGACGTCACCGTGGGCGGCGTTCCATGCGGTCTGCGCGCTCTCCGACATCCACCACTCGGAGTAGGCGAGCCCGAGGTCGCGCTGCGAGGAGTTCTCCGCGACGCAGATGGGACCCGACTCGACGGCGACGGGGGTCTTGTCCAGGTCGTCGTTGACGGCGGGGATGGCGAACATGCCGTAGTCGTCCTCCGTCATGCCGGCCCCGGCGAGGTTGCCGGCGAAGAAGGTGCCGAAGTTGATCATGGCGAAGTCGCCCTGCTTGAGGCCGACGGCGGGGTCAGTGCTGCTGCCGGCGTCGCTGAACCAGCCGTTCTCGTGCTCCTCGAGCCAGAGGTTCATGATGTCGACGATCTCGGGGTCGGTGTACTTGACGTCACCCGTGGTGAGCCCGGCGTACAGATCCGGGTCGCTGGACGCGACGAGATGCTGGAACCACTGGAACGTGAACAGCACGCTGCTCTGCTGGTACGGGGTGACGCCGGCGGCCTTGAGGGTGGCGGCCGCGTCGTCGAGCTCGTCCCACGTGGTCGGCACTTCGATGCCGTTGTCGGCGAAGGCGGCCTTGTTGTAGAACATGACCCAGTAGGCGATGTTCATCGGCACGCAGTACTGCTTGCCGTCGAACGTATAGCCCTCGGCGAGGTCCTCGCTCACCCAGCCCTCATCGATCGCGTTCGCCCAGATGTCGCTCGTCTCGGCGATGAGCCCCTCGTCGACGAGTTCCTTGAGCGATTCGCCTGTGTGCCAGGTGAACAGACCGGGGGACTTGTTCGTGCGGAAAGACTGCTTGATGAACGCGTCGTATTGGTTCGCGTCCGAATATCCGGTCGTCTTCAGGGTGATGTCGACGTCCGCACCGCTGGTGTCGTTGAGCGATTCGAAGTCGGGTTTCCATGCGGCCTTGTCCGTGTAGAAGTTCAACGTGCCGGTGGTTTCGCCGCCGCCTCCTCCTGATCCGGATCCGCCGGAGCAGCCGGCCAGGGCTGCTCCGGCCACGACGAGGCCGGTGACGGCGATGGCGATCTTGCGGCGCGAGATCATGAGAACTCCTTCGTTCAGGTGGTGCGGTGTCGGGGTGTGCTGTGTGTTCAGTTGTCGGATGCGCGGGAGCCGCGGACGTACGCCTTGATGGTGGCGAGGCGAGGACTGCGGGTGTTCTCCGTGCGCTCGATGCGGTAGGCGCCGACGGCGGCGGGGACGATGAACGTCTCGGCATAGTGGACGACGTACGGCTCGAACGCTCCGGTCGGGCTCACCACCCGTGCTTCATCCCCCTCCACGAGGTTGAGCACGTTGACGGTGCCGTCGGTGTCGTGATCGGCGCCCTGGGTGAACCAGTGCCGACGGGTCTCGATGAACTCGAGCGCATGCAGCCCGGTGCGTTCCTCGGTGACACCGGTCACATCGTCGACGTGGAGGGTCTCGACCTGATCGATGAGGTTCTCCTCGACCCAGTCGGTGTCGCGATCCCACTGGATGTTGCGGGAGCCGTGGGCGAGGTGGACGGGACGCGGGATGCCGTCGAGCCCGACGCGACCCCAGTCCCACAGCTTGAACGTGAAGATGAACGGGGTGGCCGAGATCTCGAGCACCATCGAGTTCGCGCCGGACGCGTGCACCGTACCCGCAGGGATCGCAAAATGGTCGTGTGCGCGGGCGGGGTATGCGTTGACGTACTTCTCGGCAGGGAAGGGCACCTCGCCCTGCTGTGCGGTGGTGAGATCGGCGAGCATCGCGTCACGGTCGGTGCCGTTCTTGGTGCCGAGGTAGACGACCGCGTCGTCACCGGCATCCAGCAGGTAATAGCTCTCGTCCTGCGTGTAGGGCATCCCGAACGTGTCGCGGATGTAATCGGTGAGCGGGTGTACCTGCAGGCTGAGGTTGCCGCCGTCCATGGTGTCGAGGAAGTCGAATCGGATCGGGAACTCGGCCCCGAAGCGGGCGAACGTCTTCGCGCCGAGCAGCTCGACGGGCTGCGAGAAGACGAGGTCGAGGGAGGGGATCTCGATGACGCCGCCGTCGCCCTCCAGCAGGAGCGAGTTCTCCTCCGGCACGCAGTCGAAGCACCACGCGTAGTTGTCCTTGGACGGGTCGAGGCCGATGCGGTTCTTCATCCACTGGCCGCCCCAGACTCCGGGGTCGAAGAACGGCACGACGCGGAAGGGTCGGGTGGCGGCACCTCGGAGCGCGGAACGGAACGCATCGCCGGAGATCATCCCGGCCTCGGGGGATTCGGCGTGCGGCTCGGCGGGGGCGATCGCGTTGCCGTCGACGACGAAGTCGACGGTGTCGAAGAGAGCGCGCTTGTGGCGGTCGGCGACGCGCCATTCGACGAAGAAGCCCCGCTTGTACTTGCGGAGGATGTCCTCCCCGGCGTTGTCGGCGCGCCAGTTCGTCGCCCCGGCCCGAAGGCGCAGCTGGATCTCCCAGCGGGCCATGTCGACGAGAATGGTGGCGGTGTCGGCGAGGTGATCGGCGAGGAGGGCGGCGCCCCAGCCGACCACGACGGTGTGCTCCCCGATCCGGTCGGCCGTCTCGGCGAGGCGCTCCTGGTCGTAGAAGTCGGCGAGGGTGAAGTGGCTCATGATGCCGAAGACTCGGTCGTCGGTGAGGTTCGGCGCGATGAGCTGCTCGACCTCGGCGACGGGCCGCGCTGCCTCCTCGACGTCCACGATCGTCCACTCCGGCAGAGCGGCGCGGATCTGCGCGGTGAGCGCGGGGATGTCGACGCCCGGGTACGTGTCGACCAGCAGAGTCGTCGCGGTTTCGGCGGCGGCTTGCCAGGCGGCCGCTCCGCGGAGGATGCGCTCGCCGCTGGGGAGCGGCACCGTGGGCTGGGTGTCGTAGCGGCCGCGTTCGGTGTGTCCCTCGTGCATGTCGCTGATCGGCGTGGTCACTGATTCTCCTGGTCTTTCTCGGTGGGGGTCTGCGTGCGGCGGGCGAGCGTGCTCAGCCCGCGCGCGACGGAGTACTCGGGCTCCGGCGGAATAATGAAGCGCGGGGCAGTCATCGACGGCCAGAGATGTTCGCGGACGTGGGTCTCGATCGGCCCGCTGACCGCGGCTCCGGCGCGGAGAATGCCGCCGGAGAGGATCACCGCCCGCGGGTCGTACATGTGGATGAGAGTGACGACCGTGGCGCCCCAGACGTGCAGGAAGCCCGCGCGGACGTCAGCGTGGGCTTCCCCCGCGAACACCTCGCGCATGGTCGCCGCTTCCTGCGGGTCGTCGAGCGAAGAAGACGCGGCCTCCGAGCCCCCATTCCGCAACGCCCAGGTGCTCGCCAGGGCCTCTGCGCACCCCACGTTCCCGCACGGGCACAGTGGGCCGTAGATGTCGGTCGTGACGTGGCCGCCGAGGATGCCGGCGTGACCGCTGACGCCGCGCAGCGGTACGCCGTCGATCATGGCCGCCGTTCCGATTCCGGTGCCGAGGGTGACGAGCACGGCGTCGCGCGTTCCGGCAGCCGAACCGGTGGACGTCTCGCCGATGAGGGCGGCACGGGCGTCGTTCTCGACGACGGCGGGAACACCGAGCTGGTCGTAAGCCCAGGCACTGAGGTCGAACTCGTTGAGGAAGGCGTACTTGTCGTTGGCGTGCAGCATCCGAGCGGATGCCGGGTCCACGACGCCGGGCACCGCGATGCCGACCGCGGTCGGCATCGCGCCGCAGCTCGAGAGCAGAGCACGAGACGCCGTGACCGCAGCGTTCAGGTCGCGGGCATCGCCGGTGACGGGGAGGCGGTCGGTGGCGAGGACGCGCACGCCGTCGATGGCAGCGAGCTTGATCTCGGTTCCGCCGAAGTCGATGCACAGCTCCATCGCGTGTCCTCCCTGATTAATTGGTAACGTTACCAATCCAGATCGAAGGTGTCAACACTCACTCGAGACCCGATGCTGCAGGGGAGGGGACGGCTTCCGTGCTCGGTCAGCGCAGGTGTGTCCGCAGTTCGACGGGCAATTCGATCTCGCGCATCGGACCGCCGTCGCCGTCGGCATCCAACCGGTCCAGCAGCAGGCGTGCAGCAGTGCGTCCGAGCTCCCGAGGGTCATGGTCGATCACGCTGATCGGCACGGGCGAGAGCTCAGCGAGCTCGAAGTCGTCGAAGCTCATGATCTCGGGATACGCCGTGGCGGGCTTGAGGCCTGCGCCGATCTGCGTGCTGATCTCTTTGATGGCGCCGATCGCGTTGCGGTTGTTGGCGCAGAAGATCGCGGTGGGCGGATTCTTCATCCGCAGCAGGGCTCGGGTGGCTTCACGCGCCTGCTCGACGGTCTGGGGGCCGGCCGCGACGAGTGATGCGTCGAGGCGGAGTCCGCGTTCCTCGAGTGCGCGGACGAATCCGGCATGCCGGCGCCGACCGGTGAAGATCGCGAGTGTGTTGCCGAGGTAGCCGATCCGGGTGTGGCCGCCGTCGATGAGGGCGATCGTCCCACGGTGCGCGCCCTCGTCGTCTGCGAGGACGACGCTGTCGGCATCCAATCCTTCGACGCGGCGGGAGGCGAGGACGACGGGCACGCCCTGTTTCTGTGAGGCGGCGAGATGATCGGGCTCGGCGCTCGCCGGGACGACGATGAGGCCCTCGACTCGTCGACCGAGGAAGTCGCTGACGAGAGCGTTCTCGCGGGCGGCGTCCTCCGATGTGTTGCCGAGCAGGATGCGGCGCCCGGTGAGTGCCGCCTCCTCCTCGACGCCCAGCGCGAAGGTGCTGTAGTACGGGTTGGCGATGTTCGTGATGGCGACGCCGATGAGTCCGCTGGAGTGGCCTGGTCGGATGCTGCGCGCATTCTCATTGCGGTGATAGCCGAGTTCTGCGACGGCGGCGAGGACGCGCTCCTGCACGTCGGGCTTGACGTTGAGTCCTCCGGACAGCGTGCGCGAGACGGTCATGGGGCTCACGCCCGCGCGCAGCGCGACCTCTTTGATGGTCGGGCGATGGGAGCGTGCGGTCATCTCGAGCCTCCGTCTGCCACGTAGGGAACGTTACCAGGGGTGATCGTCGCGCAGAGTGGCGTGACGCCCGGAGACGTGGGCGGTCATCGCCCCGAGCCCCTGCCCGGATGCCGGGTTAGCCTGTCAGCATGAATATCGACTCCCCGACGGGCGACCGTGACCGAGAGTCGCTCGACCGGACGGACAGAGAGTTCCTCGCCGAGGCGGTCAAGCTCGCCGTCGACAACGTCGCGGACGGCGGCGGCCCCTTCGGCGCCGTGGTGGTCCGCGATGGCGAGATCGTCAGCGTCGGACAGAACAGGGTGACCCGCGACCACGACCCCAGCGCGCACGCCGAAGTGGTCGCGATCCGCGCGGCGGGCCGGAACATCGGCGACTTCTCGCTGGAGGGCACGACGCTGTACTCCTCGTGCGAGCCGTGCCCGATGTGCATGGCCGCCTCGCTGTGGGCGCGCGTGGACCGCGTCGTCTATGCGGCGGACCGTCACGATGCGGCAGAGGGCGGCTTCGACGACCTCGAGTTCTATCGCCTCTTCGAGACGGACCGATCCGAATGGTCGGTGCCGGTGGAATCGCTCCGCATCAACGATGCCGCCGCGCCGTTCGAGCACTGGATGAGCGCCGCGGGACGCACCGAGTACTGAGCGCGCGCTCGCGACCCCTCGCGGCGGCCTCGAGCGGGTATGGATCTCGCCGGTTATCGGCGCTCAGAACCGGCACGATCCATACCCGCTGCGCGCAACGGAAGCGCGCTCCGTTACACGCATCGGGATGCCGTTGCAAGGGCGTGCTGCTCGCACGACTTCCGACGTAGAAAGGAAGTCGACGACAGGGAGGTGCGCCGTGGCCGCAGGAGACATCGAGACTTTTCACCGCAACGGAACGTGGTTCAACCGCATCCAGGGCGAGGCGAGCACACTGGGCCCCGGGTTCAACGATCGTGAGGATGCCATCGCCGCCGGCCGCTCGGCGGCGACCGCACGGCAGGTCGAGCACAGCGTCCGGACCGAAGAGGGTCCGTCCGATGACCGCAACCTCTTCGGCACCCACCCTCGCGACCTGATCGGCTGAACCGCCCTCACACCCGTCGACGCTTCCGTCGCCGGCGGGGCGCCCCACTCGCCGGCGACGGAATCACTCCCGCAGCAGTCCTCGCAGCGACTGGATCGTGTCGGCCTCGGCCGCGGTCTTGTCGGGCCGATATCCCTTGACCCGAGCGAAGCGCAGCGCGAGCCCACCGGGATAGCGGGGTGACCGCTGCACCCCGTCGATCGCGACCTCGACGACGAGCTCGGGGCGCAGGAACACCGCGTATCCGTCGCGATGCGTCTCGTACTCCGGGAAGGTCTCGGTCTGCCACGTCAGCAGCGCATCCGTGAGGCCCTTGAAGGTCTTGCCGACCATGACGAAGTCGCCTGGCTCGCCGAACTCGCCCTCGGGGTCGCGGGCGCCGAGGTGCAGGTTCGAGAGCTTGCCCGTCCGGCGCCCTGAGCCCCACTCCGCGCCGAGCACGACGAGGTCGTACGTGAGCACGGGCTTGACCTTCACCCATGACTTGCCGCGCCGGCCCGCCGAGTAGGCGGAGTCGATTCCCTTCACCAGCACGCCCTCGTGGCCGGCGGCGAGAGCCTCGCGGGACAGCTGCTCGGCGGCTTCGGGGTCGTCGGTGATGATGCCCGGCATCCGCCATTCGCCGGCCACACGGTCGAGCTCGGCGATGCGCGTCTCGAGGGGGTCGTCGAGTAGGTCGCGCCCATCGACGTGCAGCAGGTCGAAGAACCAGGGTCGAAGGGCGATGTCGCGGGCGACATCCGCACCGAAGCGCGACATCGTCTCCTGGAACGGGCGCGGCCCGCCGTCCTCGTCGAGTGCGAGGGTCTCGCCGTCGAGGATGAGGTCCTGCGCGGGGAGGGCGCGGACGATCTCGACGATCTCGGGCACCCGGTGGGTGATGTCGGCGAGACTGCGCGTGTAGACGCCGACCTCGTCGCCGTGGCGGTGGATCTGGATGCGGGCGCCGTCGAGCTTGTACTCGACCGACGCCTTGCCGGTGATCTCGAGCGCTGCCGTCGGGGTCGTGGCGGTGGCGGCGAGCATCGGGAGGACGGGACGGCCGACCTGCAGCCCGACCGCTTCGAGGTCTTCTGCCGTGCCGGTGAGGGCGAGCACCGCGGTCTCGCCGAGGTCTCCCGAGAGCATGGCCGCGCGCCGCACGGCGGCTGCGGGGCGGTCGGCGGCGCGGGCGATGGCGTCGAGCAGAACGCCGCCGAGCGCGCCCGTGCGCAGCTCGCCGAGCATCGCGCGGGTGAGGAAGTCCCATTCGTCGGCGGTGCTCCGCGAGGCGAGGTCGGTGAGGATCGCGGTGCGGCGGGCAGCGGAGCCGGCGCCCGACGCACCGGCGAGCTCGTCGAGGGCGTCGTCGACGTCGGTGATGGACAGCCCGGTCTCCTCGGCGCGCTCGACGGGGAGGCTGCGGAGGCTGCGCCACCCGACGCCGAGGCGCCCCTGTCGCGGTGCGGCGAGGAGGAGCCCGATGAGCGCAGGGGTCTCGTCGGGCTCGGCGCGTGCGAGCAGGGTCGCGAGCGCGTCGATCTTCGCAAGGCGTGACGAGGTGGCGGCGACCTGCTGCGTGGTGTCCACGAGCTCCGAGAGCTTCATGAGGAGATCATCGCACCGGCATCCGACCTTCTGTCCTGCCTTCCGCGGGCGCGGGCCGTGTGGTAGCGGCCTGTGGTGCTACTCCGAGAATCCCTGGTGAGCAAGGGTCTGCGTCGGCGGGAGCTTTCCCGTAGAAATGGATCACGAGACGGGAGAGCGACATGGTCCGAGGTTCTGAGGTCTCCCGCTGCGGGCGGGGCCGGGGAGTGCGCGCATGCTGATCCAGGTGTGCGTGAACGGCGCGCGTGAGGTGGCGGAGCATCCGCGGCTCAGCGCCGACGAGCATCAGGTCGCGGCCGAGGCGGCGGGGGCGGTCGCGGCCGGTGCCGAGGCGATCCACGTGCACCCGAAGGATGCGGCGGGGCTCGACAGCCTCGCGGCCGAGGATGTCGCGCGGTGGGTGCGAGCGGTGCGCGTGGCGTGCCCGGGGGTGCCGGTCGGCGTGACGACGGGTGCGTGGGCGGCGAGCGGGGTCGAGGACCGCCTCGACGCGGTCGCCGGGTGGGTGGAGCTGCCCGACTTCGCGTCCGTGAACTGGCATGAGGATGGCGCGGATGTCGTGGCATCCGCTCTCGTGAACCGCGGCGTCGCGGTGGAGGCGGGGATCTGGAACGACGAGGGAGCGACGGCTTGGTCGCGCTCGCCCGTACGTGATGAGTGCGTGCGGGTGCTCGTCGAGGTGCCCGATGTGGCGGAGGCGGAGGCGCGCGTCCTGGCGGAGGATCTCGTCGCGCGGGTCGAGGCGATGGCGCCGGAAGCCCGGATCCTGCTGCACGGGGAGGGGCAGTCGACGTGGGCGGTGCTGGACCTCGCGGTGGCGCGCGGCCTGGCGACCCGCATCGGCCTGGAGGACTGCCTCACGCTGCCCGACGGCTCTCCCGCGCGCGACAACGCCGCCCTCGTGCGTGCCGCGATGGAGCGTCTCCCACCTTCACATCTCGGGTGAGACACCACTCCTGACGTGAGAAACCACGCGCGGCGAGATGTCTCAGGCCGTGCGTGGTTTCTCAGCGGGGTGGTCGGTCAGTCAGTGACCTTCGCGACAAGGCGGCCGACGGCGGTGCCGTCGATGAGCTGCTGGATGCCGTCGGGGATCTGTTCGAAGTCGATCTCCGAGAGGACGGGCGTGAGGTCACCGGATGCCATGTAGCGCATGGTCTCCTCGATGTCCTCCTTGCTGCCGCCCGCCGAGCCGTGCAGCTGCTTGCGGCCGAGGATGAGGCCGTAGGTGTCGATGGTCGTCTCGAGCTTGCCCATGCCGACCTGGACGACGCGGCCGCCGCCCGAGGACTTCACGGTGTCGAGGGCGTCCGAGGTGGTGACGCCGAAGCCCGCGTAGTCGATGATGACGTCGAGTTCGACGTCGGCGAACTCGGTGATCGACTTCGCGACCTTCACGGCGCCGGCTTCACGGGCGCGGTCCCAGGCCGACTCGTTGATCTCGGCGACGTAGACCTCGGCGCCGCGCAGGTGGGCGACGCGTGCGCCGATCTGGCCGAGGCCGCCGAAGCCGATGATGCCGACCTTCATGCCCTTCTCGACGCCGGCGGTCGTCAGGGCGCCGACGGAGGTCATTCCGGCGTCGGTCGCGGCGGCGGCCTGTGCGAAGGAGACGTCGTCAGGGATGGCGACGAGGGTCTCGGTGCTGACCTCGGAGCGGTCTTCCCAGGCGCCGTTGACGGAGTAGCCCTGGCCGAGCATGGGCCAGACGGCGACGCGGTCGCCGACCTTCCAGTCGGTGACGCCCTCGCCGACCTCGCTGATCACGCCGGCGGTCTCGTGACCGGGGACGACGGGGAGCTCCTTCATGTTGGCGAGCCACTTCTCGTCTTCGAGGATGCCGACGTCGGAGTGGCAGAGCCCCGCAGCCTTGACGTCGATGACGACGTTGCCGGGGCCGGCGGTGGGTTCCTCGATGTCGACTCGTTCGAACGGCTTGTGTGTGCCGACGAAATGCCATGCGCGCATGGGGATCTCCTTCGTACTGCGGTTCGGGAGCCGGGGGTTCGGGGCTCCCCTGTCTTCTCAGGGTAGGCACGTCGCACTCGGATCCGGTGGGACTTTCGCCCCGAGCGGAATATTCGTCTGAATACAAATTCGAGTGCTACTGGGCGGGGTGGTCGCCGTTCTCGGGTGAGGCAGCACTCTTGGCGTGAGAAACCACGCACGGCGAGGTGTCTCAGGCCTCGCGTGGTTTCTCAGCGCGATGGTGTGGTTACTGCACGGACCATCCGCCGTCGGAGGCGAGGATCGCGCCGTTGATGTTCACGCCGTCATCCGAGAGGAGGAACGTGATCGAGGCGGCGAGGTGCTCGGCCGTGGCGAGCGAGGGGATCGCCTGCTGGAACGGTGCGAGGCGCGCGGAGCCGGCTTCGGACATGTGCGGGGGCATCGGGATGCCGGTGGCGACACCGCCCGGTGCGACGGAGTTCACGCGGATGCCCTTGGGCCCGTACATGAACGCTGCGGACTTGGTCACGCCGATGCTGCCGTGCTTGCTCGCGGTGTAGGCGTTGCCCGAGGCGTTGCCGCGGAGGCCGGCTTCGCTGGCGACGTTGAGGATCGCGCCGCGACCGGCCTTCTCCATGACGGGGAGGACGGCGCGCATGAGCTTGAAGGGCGCGGTGAGGTTGATCGCGATGACGCGGTCCCAGACGGCATCCGTCGTCTCGCCTGCGGGCGAGAAGTCGTCGTTGATCCCGGCGATGTTGGCGAGGCCGTCGATGCGCTCGCCGGCGGCGGCGATCACAGCATCGATGGCGTCCTGCTGGGTGAGGTCGCCGGCGACGGTGATGATGTCGGCATCCGGGAGCTCAGCCCTGAAGGCCTCGAGCTTCTCGGCGGCGATGTCGCAGGCGATGACGCGTCCGCCTTCGCGGGCGATGCGGGATGCCGTGGCCTTGCCGATCCCGGATGCCGCACCCGTGACGATCACGGTCTTGCCGGCGAAGCGGCCGGGGGTGGTCTGCTCGGCCCAGCCGGCCGGGGTCTCGTCGGCGGGGATCTCTCCGCCGTTCGCGGCGCGGACGAGGTCGTCGACGACGGACTGCGGCATCTGCCCCTGGCTGAGGGTGACGAGCTGCTGCAGCGGGAGGCCGAGGACGGGGGTGAGGGATGCGGGGTCGGCGCCGGACTGGGCGAGCAGGCCGCGGACGAGTTCGCCGCCCGTCGGGTCGTCAAGCCATTCGCCGATGGTGGAGTGTGCGGTCAGTGCCATATCGATCTCCTCATTTCGCAACGGTGCGTCTCGTTATGTTTCAGTCTACGCCTCGATACCCTCGAAGGGTGCCTCGTCCTCGCAGTGAAAAAGCCCGCAGGGCCGTGCTCGAGTCGATGCGCGCTGCCCTCGCATCCGGCGGGTACGAGACCGTGACAATCGAGGGGCTCGCCGCGGAGGCGGAGGTCTCGAAGCAGACGATCTACCGGTGGTGGCCGTCGAAGGCGGCGATCCTCGGCGAGGCGCTGCTGGAGGGCTCGCTGCCGACGCCTGCGCTGCCCGTGACGGACGACCTGGCCGCCGATCTTCGGTCGTGGTTCTCAACGATGTCCGCCGAGGCCGGGCACGCGGCGAGCGTCGAGGTCGCGCGTGCGCTGATCGCCGTGACCGCGACGGATCCCGAGCTCGGCGCTGCGTTGAATGCGCGGCTCGCCGGTCCGATCGCGGAACAGATCGTCGCACGCCTTGCGGTTGCTCAGGAGGCCGGCGATGTTCGCGAGGACGTGGATGCCGCGGCCGTGGCGGATCAGTTCATCGCGGTGTCGTCGTACTCGGCGCTGCTGGGGCGCGGGTTGGATGAGGAGCGCGTGGATGCCGTGGTGGATGTGTTGATGCGGGGGATTGGGAACTCCTGCGCCTGATCAGGCGAGCAAACTTCTCAACCGCTCCCGCAGTTCCGGGTCGCACACATATACGTAGGTTCCGAGCATTCCGCGGGTGAGCAGAACGCCGTAGATGTTGCGGATGAATATTAGGAGGTCTTCGTCGTCGAAGGAGGCGGCGAGGTGGCCCGTGCGTTCCTTGCCCTTCTTGTCGCGATACGCGTCCCAGTTGGCCACAATCGCCCCCGTATCCGAGGAGACGGACAGGTCGGGCCCGATGATTACTCCTGCATAGTTGAGGTCGTAGCCCTGGACTGTGTGAATAGATCCCACCTCGTCGAGTGAGCCTGGAGAATTGATCCAGTCCTTATCTGCACTGTTCCACCGCAGGGAGATTCCGTCGAGATGGATGTCGAAGGCTTGCGGGTCACGGCGAGATACCCAATCCCACGCATAGCCAGCGACGAGGCGTGAAAGGCCGACTTCCTCATCGCGCGCGCGGATCGCGGTGACCATATCGCCAAGATCGTCAAAGAGTCTGAGGTCATAAGACCCCAGGTCCGGTCGAGGTGGAAACTCGTTGCGCAAGACGGCGCGAACGAACTCGACGTAGTCCGCACCGGCCTGGACGCGCATTTGAGTGGTCAGTCGATAGTGGCGATGGAGATCCCGCGCAGAGCGAACCTCCGCCGAAAGCACGGTCGGTGAGAGGTCATGCGGCCGGACGCTTTGTTCGCTGTCAACCAGAAGGAGCTGATGTCTACTTCGCGCCTTGATCCAATCAAGCTGCGTGTATCGAGTGTCGTCCTTGCCAAACAACGCGACGTTGATGTCACGGAACTTCTTGTTCTGTACCCCCGACGCCTGGTTCGCTCGCTGGCCCAGCCTGTGCGTCTCATCGACGAGGATGAGATCAAAAGCGCGCTCAGACTCCCCGACCTGAAACGGTGTCAGAACCATAGTCGGATCGAGTCGCGGCGTCTTCTTGAAGACCTTCTTGACCGATTCGCGCAGTGACTGCTGAGGAACAACGAGCGCCATACGAATATCGGCCAGGAGATCACGATTCTCGGACACGAAAAACTCCGCGAACATCGAGTCCGGCTGGATATCGTCATGATCCTGATAGTCGCGAATATCGGCAAGGAGTTTCAGAAGGAAAATCGCAATGATGGTCTTGCCCGTCCCCGGGCTACCCTGCACGACGAGCGTCGATTGCCTGTCTGGATGCTGCAAGTCTTCAAGTAACCCCTCGACGATGTCGGTGACAGCAACGGCCTGATCGTCGTTGAGGGCCTTGAATGGCGACAGTTTGAACAGGTCGGAGTTCTCGATCTGAGGGATGCTGCGCGAAAACAGCCCTTCAGCGCGCAATGCCTCGAAGACATCGCGGAAGGACTCCCGATACATGTCGCGATCGAAGTATCGTGCATCGGTGAGTCCGTCGTTGCCGTTAAGAAGCTCGTACTGGCCATCGCCGTGAAACCACCGAATGAGGTGTGACTCGAGGTCGAGGCACACGGACTTGTTGAATCGCTCGTCTACGACCACTCGGATTGACTCGAGACCCTCATGCCTTTTGGAACCCGCGAGATGCTGGCGCATGCGCGTCGCGGTCCTCACGGTCTCGCCCACGTATAGAGCAGGCACTTTTCGCCTCTCGGCGCCATCGATGACGTAGACGACGGGCCAGTTCGTGTGGCGCGCGTCGTCTTGTGCCCATGCGTCGACCGCTGATCGCTCGAAGGGAAGTCGCTGAATAGTGAAGCCCGTCATTCTTCTTCCTCGGCGAGCTTCGTGTACTTCGTCATCCGTCCTTTAGCGAGGTGGACCGGATATTTCGCAGCGGTGGACTGGAGTTTGCGTATCACGATGTCATCGAGGTCGACCCCGAGCTTGTTCGCGAGATGAACGCAGTATGTGACTACGTCGGCGAGTTCCTCCTCGACACGTGTTTGGTCGAAATCTGACGACCACTGGAAGCACTCGAGAAGCTCTGAGGCCTCAATAGAGATGCTTTTTGCGAGGTTCTCCGGGGAGTGAAACTGGTCCCAATCGCGCTCTGCAACGAAGGCGCGGAGGGCTGCGAGGGTGGCTGCGGACGGCATGACCGTGACGCTATCAGCTTGGTCTGGGGTCACTGATGGGTTCAACGTCGACACGGAGCGGCGGGTGCCGCGACACTGCCGCGGATCGCCAGCATCGAACTCGCCCTCCGCTACTGTCGGGGCTACCCATCAGTTCAAAGAGGAGCGGAAGCGTAAATGGAATTCTCAGAGCGGCTTGACGCCCTGGCGACCAAAGTCAAGAACCAGGCCACTGCCATCGGCACCGAGGAAGCGACCAAGAACGCATTCGTCATGCCTTTCATCTCTACGATTCTTGGCTATGACGTGTTTGACCCGCTGGAAGTAGTTCCGGAATTCACGGCCGATGTGGGGACGAAGAAGGGCGAGAAGATCGACTACGCCATCATGCGTGACGGCGAGGTCCAGATCTTGATCGAATGCAAGCCATCCATGGGGCCTCTGAAGATAGAGCACGCTTCCCAGCTCTTCCGATATTTTTCGGTTACGAACGCGCGTATAGCTGTACTCACTAACGGTGTCGCCTGGCACTTCTACACTGATCTTGATGCGCCGAACCGCATGGACGCGAAGCCCTTCCTCGTGCTGGACCTCCTTGACATCGACGAGACGCTGATTCCCGAGATCCAGAAGCTCAGCAAAGAGAGTTTCGACCTGGATTCGATCATCAGTGCAGCTGAGGAACTGAAGTACATCGGCGCCTTGAAGCGTGAGATCGCAGGTCAGTTCCGGGAGCCTACGGACGACTGGATCAAGTTCTTCACCTCGCGCGTCTATGAAGGTGCCTTTACGCAGAAAGTTCGCCAGCAGTTCACCGGCTTGGTGCGAAAAGCGGCCCTGCAGTTCCTCACAGAGCGCGTGAACGACAGGCTCAAGACGGCTTTGGGGGTGAGTGGAATCACGCAGGTAGTGGAACCGACCGCGATGCCGAGCGCCGAAGTGGCCGAGGCGGATCTTGATCGCGACACCGAAATCGAGACGACTCTTGAAGAACTAGAGGGGTATCAGATCGTCAAAGCGATCGCATGTGGCGAAGTAAAACCACAGCGAGTCACACACCGTGACGCAAAGAGCTACTTCGCCGTCCTCATCGACGATAACAATCGCAAGCCTGTTGCCCGTTTGCACTTCAACGGAAGGCAGAAGTACCTCGGGCTGTTGGACGAGGACAAAACCGAAACACGGCATCCCATCAATGACCTGGACGAGATCTACGACCATGCTGACTCGATTCGTGACGCAGTGCGGCGCTACCGAGGGTAGGTAGCCGATAGCGTCGACAACATGCCCCAGTCGCGCATCGAGCTCCACGTCGACCGCGACAGCGTCGCGATGGGCGACGACATGGTCTCGCACGCGAAAGTGGTGACCGTCCGCGAAGGAACCAGACTGAAGACCGCGTTGCAGAGCAGCCTTCCCGATATCAGAGCCAAGGGCTGGTCGTGGGTCGCTGTCGTCGACGGCGAGGTCTCCGCCGTGTGGTCGGTGGATCACGGCATCCGCTTGCTCGTCGAGAACCGCAGGCTGACCGGCGGGCCGGTCGACATCCTCTTCCGGTACTTCCTCCAGATCGACCCGGCTTGGCTGTTCGACCGCCTCGCGGCGGGTGCGCCCGCGCGCCTGCTCGACCTCGAGGCGGAATACGCGGCGATCGCGCGCGAGAAGCGAGAAGCCGAGCTGCGGCGCCGTGAGCGCACGATAAAAGCAAAGCTGCTCGGCGCCGAATGCATCGACGCCATCGCGCACTACGGCGCCAAGATCACCCTGCACGCCGACATCGCCTGCCGCTTCACCTACGCGGGCGAGCAGTGGACGGTGCGGCGTGCGGACACCATGCTCCAGATGTTCACCCGCGACGGGGCCACGCACGCATCGATCCGTCCGCACGGCCTCGGCGAGGCGTGGGTTGTCGGCATGCTCGCGGCATCCGCTCGTGTCGCCGAAGGCCGTCCTGATCTGCCCGACGCCGACTTTCACCCCGGCCTCGAACTCGAGCGCCGCGGCAATCGATGGATGTCGCACGGGGCGACCGTCGTCCAGGTCGAATCCGACTTCGCCGCCGACGTCGCGAGGCTGGTGTTCGGGCGGCCCATCGCCGAGGTGCGCCCGCTCTTCGACGGCTGACTCGACGCGCTGCCGATCTCCGCCGACGCCGATCGATAGTCTTTCCGAATGCGCACCAGTGCCGACGTCGACGCCCGAGCCGCACAGGATGCGCACCGACCACGCGTGATCCACACCGGTCAGGCGCTCGTCGACCTGGTCATCGAGGTCGCCGACCTCCCCGCGCGGGGGCAGAACCTCATGGCCGACTCCGTCGCCCAGTACGCGGGCGGCGCCGTCACGGTCCTGCTCGCCGCGGCTCGCCTCGGCGCACACTGCTTGCATGCCGGCGCGATCGGCACGGGCCCGCACGGCGATCTCATCCGCCATGCGCTGGAAGCCGAGGGCATCGCCGCATCCGCGCCGCCGGTGACCACTCAGGACACCGGCGTGTGCGTCGTCCTCGTCGAACCGACCGCGGAGCGCACCTTCGTCACGACGCTCGGCGCCGAGCGCGAGATCACGGTCGAGTCCCTCTCGACCGCCCACGTGCAACCAGGCGACCTTGTCTGCATCACCGGATACTCCCTCGCCGTCGCGAAGACCAGCGACCCGCTCCTCACCTGGCTGGCATCCCTTCCTGACGAAGCGGTTGTGGTTCTCGACCCAGGGGCGGCCTTCGCCGCGCTGCCCGCCGACATCCGCGACATGATGCTCGCGCGCACCGACGTGTGGACCGGCAACGCCGAAGAGGCGACGGACCTGCTGGACGCGCTGTCCGCCTCGGTCGACGCCTCCGAGCGTGAGATCGTCGCCCAGGCCCGCGCGCTGGCCCCCTTCATGCGGTCCGGCGCGATCACCATCGTTCGCGACGGCGCAGAAGGCTGCGCGGCGCACGCGCACGGAGAGAGCACCTACGTGCCCGGCTTCCCGCAGACGCCCGTCGACACCAACGGCGCAGGCGACACGCACACCGGCGCGCTCCTGGCCGGCATCGCCGACGGCGCCACCTGGGTCGATGCGTGCCGACGCGCCAACGCCGCAGCCGCGATCAAGGTCACCCGGCGCGGGCCGACGACGGCTCCGACCGAGGACGAAGTCGAGGCGTTCCTCCGCGCGAGGTGAGGAGCGGGGGAGCCCCCGTCTCCCGCTCAGCGCAGCGTGAGCCCGATCTCGAACGAGCGTCGCCAGGGCAGCGTCAGATCCTCGATCTCGATGCCGTCGGCGGGGAGCATCGACTCGAGAAGGGCGCCGAGCTCCTCGCGGATCACCCGGCGGGCCTCGTCGACGCGCGCGCGGTCGTTCATCGGGAAGCGATCGGGGAACAGTGAGGGGCCGCTGTCCGTGCGCACGACGGACTGGTACGCGAAGTCATCGAGCAACCGCGTGAGCAGTGCGATCCGCGCTGCGCGCTCGTCGAACGTTCCCCCGGCGCGTCCCACGACGCCGGCGGCCGAGATCGCGACGACACTGCCGATCGTGTTGCCCGCGGTGTTCCATCCGCCGAACGCCTCGAGCCGCCCGAGCAGACCCTCATCGGCGAGCGCCCGCACGAGCGCCTCGTCCGCGCCGTTCGGGTAGCGCACATCCGCCAGAGCCACCCGCTCCCCGGCATCCAACCGTGCACGCACGAGCGCGGTCGTCTCGGCCACGGCATCCTCGTCGACGGCATCAGGCCGCCCGCGGAACATGTCGTGACGGTCGGGGTCGGGCGCGTGCATCACGAGCGTCACGTCGCCGCCCTCCGGCACCTCGGTCGCCCCGGCCGCACGGATCTGTCGGCTCACCGACGCCGTCAGCGGCATGTTCTCGTAGGGCGGGATACGCGTCATGCCCTCCTCCGTCGCACAGGCGACCGAGAACGACGGGCGCACCCCGGCATCGGCGGCCAGCGCGCGAGCGACGAGCACTGCGCCGACCTCATCGGCTCCGGGGTACATCAGCACCTCCCGGCCGCGGGGGAGCATCCGCATCCAGTGCCGCATCCAGACCTGCTCGGCGCTGCCGGCCGCGAACGGCGCCGTGTCGTCGGCCGTGATGGCGAGGAAGTCGAGCGTGCCGTCCTCGACGAGCCCGATCGTCGACAGGTTCGCGATGTGGTTCCGCAGACGCCTGGTCGAATAGTCCGACACGACCTCGGCCGGGACGGCGGTCAGGTCGCCCAGCTCGATGATCTCCGTCTCGCCGAGCAACCGGTGGGCGTCGCCTCCGAGCGCGTGCAACTCCTTGCCGTGCTCGGTCCAGTACAGCGGTTCCTCCGCCGCCGAGTACGAGTTGCTCGCCCGCATCACCAGTGACACGGCCGAGATCGGCAGCTCCGGTCGGCGGCGATGCACCTCACGGAGCGTGTCGAGACGGGCGAGCACGGCGCGGGTGTCGTCGTCGCTCGTGCGGCTGGCGATGAGGCCGCCGTACAGCAGCATGTCCACCGAGACGACGATGTGCACGGTTTCCGGATCGGCGGCCCGCTCCAGCAGCCAGGCGCCGAGCGCATCGGCGTCGCCGGCCGTCCGATAGTCGGGAAGGATCTCCTGCGGCGGCACATCCAGGGTCACACCAGCGACCGCAGCGACGTCGCCGGGCAGCAGGACGTTCACCGGCCGGTCGTCCAGGGGGAGCAGGGCGATGCGCCGGCGCGCGGGGGAGGAGGTCACGGGGTGGTGCCTTTCATCAGGGGCGGGTGATGGAGAGCTGGTACGAGTAGCGGTCGCCGCGGTAGACGGACTCCGCGTACTCGATGGGACGGCTGCGCGCGTCGTAGGTGGTGCGGCGGACGAGGAACGCCGGGGAGAACGGTGGCGTCTGCAGCGCAGCCGCCTGCTCCTCGTCGAGGACCACAGCGTGGATCTCCTGGTCGGCGCGCACGGCCACGAGCCCGAAGCGCTGGCGGATGTCGTCGTAGAGCGAATCGCCCTCGATCCCTCCTTCGAGACCGGGGACGGATGCCGCGGCGAACGTCGACTCCTCCAGGCAGATGGGGATGTCGTCCGCCGTCCGCACTCGGCGCACCCGAACGACGTCCTCGCGCGGGGAGAGCCCCAGAGCGTATCCGACGGTCTGGCCGGCTGCGCCGACCTGCAGGTCGATCGACTGCGAACCCGGCCGCATGTTTCGCGCCCGCATGTCCTCGGAGAACGACGTCAGTTCGAAACTCTTGCTGATCCTCGCCTCGCTGACGAAGGTGCCGGCGCCCTGCAGGCGGTAGACGACGCCCTCGCGCTCGAGCTCGTCGAGGGCGCCGCGAACGGTCTGGCGGTTGACCTCGAGGGTCTCGGCGAGTTCTCGTTCGGTGGGGAGACGCTCATGGGGGGACAGGCCGGCGCCGATCATGTCTTCGACGTGCCGCCGAACGAGATCGCGCTTGGTCCCGCCTTCGGGTGAAGTCACCGTCGCCTCCTTTTTGGACTAACCCAATCTTGACGACTTCCGCAGTTGTGTGTCAATGTCTGACCAACCCTTCGTAATTGGACTACACCAATCGCGAGACCTCACAGATGAGTGGAGAACTTCGATGCAGTTGCAGCACCAGAAGACATGGCGGGTTGTCGGCGCCGCAGCAATGGCGGCCGTGACCGTCGCCGGGCTCGCGGGATGCGCGTCCGGCGGCGCGGACGCGGACGGCAAGACCGAGATCACGTTCTCCTACCTGTGGGGCGGCGCTGAAGCGGAGGCCCTCGAGGAGATCATCGCGGACTTCAACGACAGCCAGGACGAGATCGTCGTCAAGGGCGTCTCGAGCCCCGACCAGCAGAAGCAGCTCACCTCGATGTCGTCGTCGAACGGGTCCTTCGACATCTCCGACAACTTCGGCAACAACGTCGGCGCGTGGGCGTCGAAGGGCGTGCTCGCCCCGCTCGACGAGGCGATCGCGGCGGAGGGGATCGACATCGACGACTTCATCCCCAGCGCGATGGAGCAGATGATCTACGACGGGACGACGTACGCGCTGCCCATCGCGATCCACAGCTTCCAGCTGCTCTACAACAAGACTCTGCTCGATGAGGCGGGCATCACCCCGCCGACCACGATGGACGAACTCGCGGCCGCGGCCCAGGCGCTCACCGTCGAGGAGGATGGCAAGATCACCCGGCTCGGTCTCGGATCGGCCAACGACAGCACGACGCTGACGACCCTCGGGTTCGCGTTCGGTGGCAGCTGGGACGACGCCGACGGCCCCACGCCGGCGGATGCCGGCAATCTCGAGGCCCTCGAGTGGTACCAGGAGAACATCATCGAGCCGGTCGGCGCGGAGAAGATGGCCGCGTTCGTCTCCGGGCAGGGCGAGTACCTCTCGGCGCAGGATCCGTTCTTCAGCGGCAAGGTCGCCATGATCATCGACGGCGAATGGCGTTCGGCCAGCGCCGCCAACGTGGCCCCCGAGCTCGACTGGGGTGTGACGGCGATCCCCGCCGCATCGCCCGAGCTCGAGAACAGCACGCAGGTGACGGCGAGCACGCTGTTCATCCCGGCGAACTCCACGCACAAGGAAGAGGCGGCGACCTTCCTCGCGTACCTCGTCAGCGACGAGCCGATGGAGAAGTTCAGCCTCGCTCTGGGCAACCTGCCCGGCCGCACGTCCCTCGCCGGCAGTGAGGTGTTCTCCGAACTGGAGAACTTCGAGGTGTGGGCGGATGCCGCGACCTCCCCGAACGCGAAGTCGCTGGCCAGCGCGCCGTACAGCGCCGAGTACGCCGCCGACCTCAAGGCGGCCTTCGACGAGATCGTCCGCCTCACCTCCACTCCGGAGGAGGCGATCGCCACGGTCGAGTCGCGCATGTCGAGCTACTCCAGCAAGTGATCACGTGACAACGACGACCGCTCCGAGCCGGGGGCAGCAGACCGCGCGTTCTGCTGCCCCCGGCGGCCGCCGTCCTCGGCGACGGCGCTCGACGCTCATCGGCCTCGCCTTCGCCGCGCCGTTCATCGTCGGGTTCCTGTTCCTGTTCGCCTATCCGATCGCGGCCTCGGCGTACTACAGCTTCACGGACTTCAACCTGTTCCAGTCGCCCGAATGGGTGGGCGTGGCCAACTACGTCCAGATGTTCAACGACGGGGTGTTCTGGAAGTCGCTCGCCAACACCGCGATCCTCACCGTCTTCGGCGTTCCTCTTGCGATCGGCATCGCCCTGGCCGGCGCCCACCTGTTGAACTCTCCGGTGCGCGGGCAGCCCCTGTACCGTGCGCTCATCTATCTGCCTTCGATCGTGCCTGTCGTCGTCGGCGGTTACCTCTGGCGGTGGATGCTCAACGCCGAGTACGGCTTCATCAACTACTTCCTCTCCTGGTTCGGCATCGAGGGGCCGGCCTGGCTGCAGAATCCGGACTTCACCAAACCGTCGATCATCTTCCTGTCGCTGTGGACGGTCGGCGGCACCATGATCATCTACCTCGCGGCACTGCAGGAGGTCCCCAAGGAGCTCTACGAAGCCGCCGAGCTCGACGGTGCGGGGGTATGGCGCAGGTTCGCCAATGTCACGTGGCCCACGGTCTCGCCGGTCACGCTCTTCCAGGTGATCGTGAGCATCATCGGATTCCTGCAGATCTTCGCCCAGCCGTACATCATGGCCCAGGAGCGGCTGAATCAGGCCAGCGCGGGGCCGGGTCAGTCGATGCTCTCGTATGCGATGTACCTGTACCAGAACGCGTTCGTGTTCCTGAAGATGGGCTACGCCTCGGCGATGGCGTGGACGCTGTTCATCGTCACGCTGGTCGTGAGCCTCATCGTCCTGGCCACGTCGAAGAAGTGGGTGCACGATGGCAACAACTGAACGCCCGGTGCGCTCCCCGCGCCGCCGGCTGACCCGCAGCATCCGTCAGCAGATCTCCGTCGCGCTGCTCGCGCTGGTGTTCCTGTTCCCGCTCCTGGTGATGGTCTCGACGGCGTTCAAGACGCCGAACGACGTCTTCTCCTCGCCGCCGACGCTCCTGCCGACGGAATGGACGCTGGACAACTTCGCCGAGGCGTTCGCGCAGATACCGATCTGGCGGTACCTCGCCAACACGCTGTTCGTCTCGGGGATGAGCATCCTCGGCACGATCATCGCCTGCCCCCTGGTCGCGTACTCACTGGCCAAGGTGCGCTGGCGCGGAGCGCGCCCGCTGCTCATCCTCGTCCTCGCGACGATGATGCTGCCGCCGCAGGTCACGCTGATTCCTCTGTTCCTCGTCTGGAACGGACTCGGCGCGACGAACACCTACCTGCCGCTCATCGTGCCCGCCTTTCTCGGGACGCCGTTCTTCATCTTCATGATCCGGCAGTTCCTACTCGCCGTCCCCGACGAGCTCATCGAGGCGGCGCGACTGGACGGAGCATCCGAGTTCCGCACCTACGCCACCATCGTCCTGCCGCTCGCGCGCCCCGCCATCGTCACTGCAGCGATCTTCCAGTTCGTGTGGGCATGGACCGATTTCCTCAATCCCCTCATCTATCTGAACGACGAGTCGACCTACACGCTGTCCCTCGGGCTGTACGCCTTCTTCGGGGAGAATGACGTCGCCTGGGGCCCGCTCATGGCCGCATGCGTCTTGTTCACCCTGCCGGCCGTGGTCATCTTCCTCATCGGTCAGAAATTCTTCATCGGCGGCGCAGCCGCAGGAGCTCTCAAATGACACATCCTCTTCCCGCCGTCCTCGCATCGCTCGCCGGCGGCCTCGTCGTCTCCGTGCAGGCGAACGACGGAACGCCGGTGCGCGACGTCGCGGTCATCGCCGCGCTCGCCGAGTCGGCTCTGCTCGGTGGTGCACGCGCGCTACGACTGAACGGGCCGGAGGACGTGCGCCGCGTTCGGGCGGTCACCGACGTTCCGATCATCGGCCTGCACAAGGTGCACAACGGCACCCGCAACATCATCACTCCCGAGGTCGGCCTGGCCGTCAGCCTCGCGGAAGCCGGTGCGGACATCATCGCGGTGGATGCCACGGCTGAACATCTCGGGACGGACTTCGGGCTGCTGGGGGAGATCGTCGCCGCCACAGGCCGACCGGTGATGGCAGACGTCTCGACCCTCGACGACGGCCTGCGGGCGCGGGACAACGGCGCATCCATCGTCGGAACGACCCTGTCGGGCTACACCCCCGAGTCCCGCCGCGGTGAGGAGCCCGATGTGCAGCTCATCGCCGAACTCGTCGGCGCAGGCATCCCCACCATCGCCGAAGGCCGCTACCGGACGCCGGAGCAGGTCGCGGCGGCGTTCGATGCGGGTGCGTTCGCGGTCGTGGTGGGCGGCGCCATCACGGACCCGATCGCGATCACCCGACGATTCGTCGACGTCACCCCCGGCGCACGCGAATGATCGTCGGAGTCGACATCGGCGGCACGAAGATCGCCGCCGCGGTGTTCGCCCAGGGCGACGGCGGTCGACTGCGCATGGCCTCGCCGACCCGTGTCGTGCCCACTCCGGCGACGGCCGGTGGCGCCGCCGTCGTCCGTGCGGTGGCCGAGCTCGTCTCGGGCTTCGGTGATGCGGATGCCGTCACGGCTGTCGGCGTGGGGACGGCCGGAGTCGTCGGTTCCGACGGCGCGATCGCATCGTCGACGGATGCGATCACCGGTTGGGCCGGGCTGCCGCTGCGCGCGGCCCTTGAGGATGCCGTCGGCATCGAGGTCTCGGTGCTCAACGACGTGCATGCCGCGGCTGTCGCCGAAGCCGCTCAGGGAGCGGGTGCCGGGTCCCGCGACGTGCTGATGGTGACGGTCGGAACCGGGATCGGGGGCGCGGTCGTATTCGACGAGATCCTGCGCCGGGGCGAGACGGGCACCGCCGGCTCTCTCGGCCATGTCGAGGTGTCGATGCGGGATGCCCTGGCAGACCGTCGATGCCCGTGCGGCGGTCGCGGACATGTGGAGGCGGTGGCATCCGGCCCGGCGATGGAGCAGACGTATCTCGAGCGGACGGGCGCGCGACGCGGCCTGCGTGACATCGCCGAGGCAGCCGCGCACGGTGACGCGGTCGCCGTCGAGGTGATCGAGGAAGGCGCTCGCCTGCTCGGCAGGGCGCTGGCGTCGGCCAACGCCCTGCTCGACGTCGGGACGATCGTGATCGGCGGCGGGGTCGCCGAGATCGGCGAGCGTTACCTCGGCGCGGTCGCGGAGAGTTATCGGGATGCCGCGATGCCAGGGCCGGCCCGTGCGCGGATCGTGGCCGCGGCACTGGGTGTGAATGCCACACTGACGGGCGCGGCGATCACCGCGGCCCAGCGCTGACACCCCGCTACTGCTCCCGCCACTACTCCTCGGGCTTCCACCGCAGCAGGTCACCGGACTCTGCCCCGCCCACTCCTTGTCTCCCGCCGCGCCGCTCCGGCATGGTGGAGGCATGGCTCTCGCTCTCGTCACCGGCGCCGCCCGCGCCAACAGCATCGCGGCGGAGATCGTGCCGCGCCTCATCGTGGACGGCTGGGATGTCGTCACCAGCGACCTCGCGGATGTCGACTACCCCTGCGACCTGTCCTCCCCGACCGCTCCGGACGATCTCATGGATGCCGTCACGGCGGACCACGGGCCGGTGAGCGCGCTCGTGCTCAGTCACGCGCACGACGTCGAGTCCGGCATCCTCACGACGACAGCGGCGAGCTTCGATGCGCACGTCGCCGTCAACGCACGAGCGAGCCTGCTGCTCATCGCGGCGTTCGCGCGACAGATCCCGCCGACCGGCGGCGCGATCGTCGCCCTCACGAGCGATCACACGACGGGGAACCTGCCCTACGGGGCATCCAAGGGCGCGCTCGATCGCATCGTGATCTCCGCGGCGCGCGAGCTCGGACCGATCGGCATCTCGGCGAACGTCGTCAACCCCGGCCCCATCGACACCGGATGGATGGGCGACGACCTGCCCGCCGCGCTCGTGCCGGCGCATCCGCTCGGCCGACTCGGCACCCCTGCCGACATCGCCGCCGTCGTCTCGTTCCTCATCTCCGACGAGGGGCGCTGGGTGTCGGGGCAGCTGCTCAACGTCGACGGAGGGTTCTCGGCGCGGTTCTAGCGACCAGTCGTCGCCCCGCCGGCGCCGCCACGGCGAACACGACCGTGAGCGCTGCGATCCCGAGCATCGCACCGCGAAGCCCGACGAGTCCGGCGAGCAGTCCGACGTAGACCGGCCCGACGACGAAGCCGAGGTACGCCGTCGTGCCGACCGCCGAGGTCGCCCGGCCGCGTCGGTCGTCCGCGACTCCTCGGAGCGCCGTGCTGAGCAGCGTGGGGAACAGCACCGACGTGCCGATCGCTGCGAGCGTCACCCCGCACAGAGCGACGAGGATGCCGGGAGCCACTGCGACGACGACGGCACCGGCGGACGCGACCACCCCACCGACGATGAGCAGCACAGACTCGGGGATGCGGGTGGATGCTCCGACCGCGAAGCGCGTCACAGCCGCGGCAGCGGCGAAGGTCGCCGGCGCGAGGGAGGCGACGCCGACGCCTGCCTGCAGCTCGTCCTCGAGGAGGATCGCCCCCCAACTCTGATGACCGTTCTCCGCCGCGAACCCGAGCGCACCGATGAGCCCGACGACGACGAACGGCCAGAACCGTGCGAGCGTTCGTGCGGAAGGCGCGGTGACCGCGGCGGGGGCGGTGACCGGCCGCCCGTTGCTGCGGATCAACACCGTCGCGCCTGCGACACCGATGAGCGCACCGGCGGCCGCGAAGACGGCGACCGCTTCCTGCCCGCTCGCGCGCAGCGCACCGGCGCCGAGGCTGCCGACGACGACGAACGACGAGAAGACGCCGTGGCTCACGGTGATGACCCGTCGACCGCTTCTCGCCTCGCCGAGCGCCGCGAGCGCGTTGGCCGAGACATCGGAGGCGCCCGAGGCCGCCCCGACCAGCAGCATCCCGACCGAGATCGAGACCGGATCCCTCGCCCACCAGGAGAGCAGGATGCCGGCGGCCCCGAGCGCGAGGAGGAACAGGCCGGCCACCCGCACGCCAAAGCGGTCGACGGCCCTGCCGGTGAAGAGCATGGCGGGGAGGGCGCCGGCCCCGACACAGAGGAGCGCGGTGCCGAGCTGCGCCTCGGTCAGACCTGCTGCGTCGCGGAGGGCGGGGAGTGACGCTCCCCACGCGCCCCAGAAGATCCCGAAGGCGGCGAATGCGACATGTGGTCCGAGTCGGAAACGCATCTGTGTAACGATACACATCTAGACTGGCGATGTGAACAGTAAGCGGGTGACGATGCGTGACGTCGCGGCGGAGGCCGGCGTCGCCCCGATGACCGTCAGCTACACGTACACCCGCCCCACCCGTGTCGCCGCGGCCACCCGCGATCGGGTCCTCGCCGCGGCCGCCCGCCTCGGATACGCGGGGCCCGATCCCGTGGCGAGATCGTTGCGCAACGGGGCGACGCGTAACCTCGGCGTGATCCTCGGAGAGCGGCTGAACTACGCCTTCGAGGACCCGCAGGCCGCGCGCTTCCTCGCCGGCGTCTCGCAGGTCTGCGTCGACAACCGCCTCGGTCTCGTGCTCATCCCCAGCACCGGCGACGCCGACGATGCCGAACGCGTGCGCGAGGCGGCGGTCGACGGGTTCGTGCTCTGGACGACGGACGCAGCGGACCCGGTCCTCGACGCCGTGGTCGCCACCGGCCGACCGGCCGCGATCCAGGGCGGGCCCGATGTCGACGGCATCCAGGTCGTCGCCGCGGATGACCGCGAGGCGGCACGGGCCGTCGCCGGGCACATGCTCGCCGGCGCCGTGTCACCGCTGATCCTGTCGCATCCGTTCGATCGCGAGCGATGGACCGGGCTCACCCGCGGCCCGAGCACGGACGTGGCCTTCCCCGTCACTCGGGAGCGCCTCGCGGGATTCCGGGATGCCGTCGAGCAGACCGGCGGCGACTGGGCGGAGACCCCCGTGGCCGTCGCCGCCCGCAACACCCGCGAGGACGGCAGGCGCACGACCGAGGCGGCGCTCTCGGGCTTCGACGCCGACGAGCAACCGGATGTCGTCATCGCGATGAGCGATCAGCTCGCCGCGGGAGCACGGGATGCGCAGGGCGCGGGCGTGCGGATCAGCGGGTGGGATGACAGCGAGACCGCGCAGGCGCTCGGGTTCTCCAGCATCCGCCAGTCGCTCTACGACCAGGGCGTGGCGTGCGCGTCCATCGCCGCGGGCCTGATGACGACGGTCGGGGTGCCCGCCTGGTCGCTCGTGCAACGCGGATAGGCGGCGCTGCTGCCGGCATCCTGTTTCATGCCCGTCGGAGGCGCAGCCCCAGGGCGACGAGGGCGAACACGATCACGGCGATCCCGTATCCGACGGTCACTGCCGTGAGCCCGACGAGTCCGACGAGTAGCCCGGCGGCCACAGCCGGGATGCCGAACGCGAGGTACGCCAGCACGTAGATGACCGCGAAGGTGTCCGCGCGCTCGGCGGCGGGGATGCGGGGTGCGAGCGACGCGATGACACCGGAGAAGGTGGTGCCGAAGCCGGTCCCCGTCACGGCCGCCGCGACGAGGTAGAACGGCAGCGACGTCACGCCGAGGGCGATGAGGGAGAGCGCCGTTCCCGTGGCCAGGGCCGCGGTGCCGAACAGCACGGTCGCCCGCGGCTTCAGTCGGCGCAGCGTGAACGCGGCCAGCGCGCCGGAGCCGGCGAGCAGCGTGACCGCCAGCCCCTGCCAGAGGTGTGCGACGCCGCCGAGCTCGGTGCGGACGATCGTCGAGCCGAGCGACAGGAAGAGGCCACCGGTGGCCCACCCGGCGAGGATCGCGGGCGCCGAACGCCACAGGTCTCCGCGGATCGGCGCAGGGATGGCCAGGCGGAACCGCAGCGACTGCCATGCGCCGCTGCGCAGCGGCGCAGTCTCGGGGGCGAAGAAGAAGAGGACGGCGAGCACGATGTAGACGGTCGCCAGTGGGGCGAACACATCGAGCATCGGTTCGCCGGTCGCATCCAGGATGAGTCCGGAGGCGAGGGCGCCGGCGGCCAGGCCGATGCCGGGGCTCAGGGCGTTCCAGAGTCCGGCGATGCCGGGGCGTCCGGTCTATCGAACCATGCCAGGAGAGCTCCCGCACCCGGATCGGGAGGACATTCAACTCACCGAGGTCCTCTTCGCCCTCAGTGACCCCGATCGCCTGACGATCGCGCGACAGTTGCGCGGTGGACCACTCGACATGGCCGTCTGCCACACGACCGACCCCGACCTTCCCAAGTCGACGCGCTCGCATCTGATGAAGGTGCTCCGCGAGGCCGGGGTGATCCGCAACGACCCGAACGGCCGTCGCCGCACCCTCAGCCTTCGCGAAGACGACCTCGAGGCCCGGTTTCCCGGGTTGGTGGATGCCGTGCTCGGCGATCAGGGAGCGGTGTAGCCGCCGTCGACCAGGTGGTAGCTGCCCGTGATGAAGCTCGCGGCGTCACTGGCGAGGAAGGCCACGAGGTTCGCGACCTCGTCGGCTTTGCCGAGGCGGCCGATCGGATGCTTCGAGACGAGGAACTCCTTCGCCTCGGCATCCATCTGCGCGAGCAGGGGCGTGTCGATGAACCCGGGCCCGACGGAGTTCACGCGCACGCCCTGCGCGGAATACTCCAGCGCCGCCGACTTCGTCATGCCGACCACGCCGTGCTTGGCGGTGACGTAGGCGGGGGAGCCGGCGAACCCGACACTGCCGAGAATCGACGCGATGTTGACCACCGAGCCGCCGCCTGCGGCGAGGATCGCGGGGATCTGCGCCTTCATGTTGCGGAACACCGCGTTGAGGTTGAGGGCGATGACCTTGTCCCAGTCCGCGTCGTCGTACTCGGCGGTCGGTGCGGTCGCCCCTCCGATACCGGCGTTGTTCACGCCGATTCGCAGCGGAGCGAGGGTGCCCGCCAGTTCGACCGAAGACGCGATCCACGCGGCATCCGTCGCATCGCCCGGGGAGGCCTCGGCGACGCCGCCCGCGGAGCGGATCTCGTCGGTCACCGCCTGCGCGGCGTCGGGGTCGAGGTCGTTCACGACGACGGAGGCGCCGTTCTTCGCGAGGAGCAGCGCGACGGCCTTGCCGATCCCGCTGCCTGCTCCGGTGACGATCGCCGAACGGTCTGAGACATCGTACTGAGCCATGAGCTTCCAATCCGGGCGTCCCGGCGCCGGGAGCGCTTCCCGGTCGGTCCGTCCTCTTCGACCGTACGGCGCCTGCGGGCTGTGGCGGCGGGGGTTGACAGCCTCAGGCCTTGTCGTGGACCGTCACGCGGTACCCGTCGGGGTCGATGAACGTGAACGTGCGGCCGAAGGGTCCGTCGACCGGTGCGGTGGCGATCGGCACGCCGGATGCCACGAGCTCGTCATGCAGGGCTTGGCTGTCGGTTGCGTGGAGCCACAGGGCGACGCCGGCGCCGGGGTGATCGGTGGCGGCCACGTCGAACTCGGGAGATGCCGCGCGCACGGCGAACGCGATCGGCGTCGTCGCGAACACCACGGCGCTCGGCGGACCGGCCTGTCTGGTCAGCCCGAGACGGGTCTCATAGAACTCCGCGGAGCGGGCGAGATCGCTCACCTGCAGCGAGATGAAGTCGGGTCCGGTGACGGTCATGATTCCTCCTTGATCTGAGTGTCAGATTCCTGACACGTAAAGACTATGTCAGACTACTGACATGAGCGCCAGTGGCATCGAACTCGAGACCTCGTTGGGATATCTCATCAAGGAGACGTCCAGTGCGCTTCGCGAGGCGATGGAGGCGGTCCTGCGACCGCTGGGGATGACGATCACTCATTACTCATGCCTGGAACTCCTCGCGCAGCGCCCCGGATTGTCGAACTCGGAGCTCGCGCGCGGGACGTTCGTCACGCGTCAGTCGATGAACGTGCTGCTGCAGCGGCTCGAGCGGGAGGGCGTCGTCACGCGCCCGGATGCTGCGCCGTCGGGTCGCGCGCTCCCGACGAAGCTCACCGACCGGGGCAGGAGGCAACTGGCGGAGGCGAGTGCGGCGGTGCGGAGCGTGGAGGACGCGATGCTCAGCGGGCTCTCGAGTGAGGCGCGGGGGGAGTTGCGGGAGCATCTGCGAAGTTGTGTGGCGGCGCTGCGTGAGGCCGCGCCTCGTATATAGCTTCGAATTTGGTGAGGTCCACACGATCCGCTCGCCTCGTTTCATATCGGCGATCTCGCGTCTGTTCGTATTTTTCTTCGAAGAATGTCGGAGGCCCTCGGTAGTCTGTGAGCATGTCGAAGTTGACCGCGTTGCACGAGGCGATGACCCGCCTCGATGAGGCGTGGGCGGGAGTCGACGACCCGAACGATCTTTCGCGGGAGCAACTCGTCGCAGTCAGTGAGCGCATCGCGCTCGTACAGAGACGGCTGGATGCCGTGCACGTCGAGGTGGCCGCGGGCGTGGCCAGGGAGTCCCGGCCGGAGCTCGGAGCTGAGAGCCTCGCGAAGCAGCACGGCTTCCGGAACCCCGCCACGATGCTGGCCGCGACGATGGGGGTCTCGACGGGGGATGCGCGCCGCCTCATCGCGGTCGGCGAGGGCGTCGAGCCGCGCCGCGACCTCATCGGGGCGCGGCTGCCGGCGAAGTATCCCGTCATCCGTAGCTCGCTCGAGGCGGGGAGGCTCAGTGCGCAGGCAGCGGCGATGATCATCGCCCTCCTCGACCGGTGCCGCATCGCGGCGGGTGCGGAGCGGATCGCCGAGGGTGAGCGTGTGCTGGCCGACTCCGCCGTCGGGCTCGGGCTCGACGAGGTGCGCAAGCTCATCACGCGGGCGGAGGCGTGGCTCGACCCCGACGGCGTCGAACCGCGTGATGAGGAGCTGCGGTCCCAGCGAACCGTGACGATCTTCGAGCGCGGCGGCATGATCCATCTCAACGCGAAGCTCGACGCCGAATCGGGTGCGCCGGTGGTCGCCGCTTTGCGCGGCTACGTGACGGCAGCGTTCGCGGCGCGCAAGGATGCGGTCGATCCCGATGCTCCGGATGCCGACCGCCGCACGGTCCCCATGATCCAGGCGGATGCGCTGAGCATGTTCTGCGCGCACGCGCTTGGCTGCACGGCGAAGGGTCTGCCGCTCGCCGGTGCGACCGTCGTCGTCCGCATGAACCTCGAAGACTTGCAGGCCGGTACGGGTTCCGCCCTCATCGACGGCGTCGACCAACCGGTCGGGGCCGGTGTCGTCCGGCGGATGGCCGCCGGAGGCGGAGTGATCCCCTGCGTCCTCGGCGGGGGCAGCGAGATCCTCGACTGGGGTCGCGAGAAGCGGCTGTTCACGCGGGCGCAGCGCCTGGCTCTGGTCGAACGCGACGGAGGGTGCGCGATGTGCGGACTCCCACCCGAGATGACCAGGGCTCATCACATCCGTTGGTGGCAGCGACATCGCGGCAAGACCGACCTCTCCAACGGAGTGCTGCTGTGCGAGACGTGTCACCATCGCATTCACGACAACGGATGGGATATCCGGATCGACGGCGCAGGAGTGGGAGCGAGGGTCTGGTTCATCCCACCGCCGTACGTTGACCGAGACCGCACTCCGAGGCTGGGCGGCAGGGCACGCTTCGACATCGCGGCATGAGGCGTTGCGGAGGTGTGCGCGCGTCACCGCGAGCGTGCGTCACCGCGAGCGTGCGTCACCGCGAGCGTGCGCCATGGCGAGGTTCGCCGTGCTCGGAACCGCCTTCCATAACGACACTGAACGATATATCGTTAACGCTCCTGAATGACCCACGATCGAGGAGGACATCATGAACAGCTCGTTCCCCACCGGCGGCTTCAACATCGAGTCGCTCTTCGGAGGTCCAGGCGGCCCCGGCGCCGCGATCTTCGATGCCATGGACCAGTTCCGCAAGTCGTTCGAGCAGCGCACCGGCGGCCCTTCGCGCATGGCGCGCGGCGACGTCCGCGCTGCGGTGATCACGCTCCTCGCCGAGCAGCCCATGCACGGCTACCAGATCATCAACGAGATCGCCGAGCGGTCGGGCGGCTCCTGGAAGCCCAGCGCCGGTTCCGTCTACCCGACCCTGCAGCTCCTGGCGGACGAGGGGCTCATCACGGCCGAGGAGCAGAACGGCCGCAAGACGTACTCGCTCACCGGCGCCGGCCGCGAAGAGGCGGAGATCGCCGCGGAGAAGCCGGCACCGTGGGAGGCGTTCTCCTCCCGCGAGGGCAGCCACCTCACCGCGCTGCCGAAGGCCGGGATGGACCTCGCCGGTGCCGCCGCTCAGGTCGCGCGCACCGGAACGCCCGCCCAGGTACAGGAAGCGGTCACCGTGCTCGAGGAGGCGCGACGTAGGCTGTACGCGATCCTTGCCGAAAGCTGACCCGAGGGGCGCCATGGACTCTGCGGACGTCGGACGCACCGCCCACCGAGCCCGGTATCGCCGCATCGTCGCGTTCGCCGCCCGCGAGTTCATCAAGATCTGGTGGTTCGAGCTCGTCCTGCCGAAGTTCTGGCTGTCGTCGATCTCCGAACGCACCCGAGGACCGCGCATGCTGCGGTTCGCCCGCCGGTTCCACACCCTCGCGGTCGAACTCGGCGGGCTCATGATCAAGGTCGGCCAGTTCATGTCGTCGCGCCTCGATGTGCTCCCGCCTGAGATCACCGACGAGCTCGCCGGGCTGCAGGACGAAGTGCCCGCCGTGCCGTATTCAGCCATCAAGAAGCTCGCCGAGGCTGAACTCGGGGTGCCGCTCGATCGCGCGTTCGCCTGGGTCGACGAGAACGCGCTCGCCGCGGCATCCCTCGGCCAGGTCCACCGTGCGCGCCTCTCCGAACTCGACGCCGCCGACACCGGGCTCCTCGACGTCGTCGTCAAGGTGCAGCGCCCCGGCATCGACGAGATCGTCGCCGTCGACCTCGCCGCGCTCCGCCGCGTCGGCGGGTGGCTGCGCCGCGTCCGCATCGTGTCGGACCGCGTCGACGCACCGGCACTCGTCGAGGAGTTCGCGCAGACGAGCCTCGAGGAGATCGACTACCTGCACGAGGCGGCGAACGGCGAACGGTTCCGGGATGCCTTCGCCGACAATCCCCGCGTCGACACACCGGAGATCGTCTGGGAGCGCACCACCCGACGCGTGCTCACCCTGTCTGACGTCACGGCGATCAAGATCAACGACACCGCCGCCCTCCGCCGCGCAGGCATCGATCCGTCCGAGGTCGCCGACGCCTTCGCCGAGGTGATGTTCGACCAGGTCTTCACGCATGGATTCGTGCACGCCGACCCGCACCCCGGCAACATCTTCGTCACCCCGACACCGGGAACGGACCGCGGGTGGAAGTTCACCTTCGTCGACTTCGGCATGATGGCCGAGGTGCCCGCGTCGCTGCGCGGCGGACTGCGCACCCTGCTCATCGCCGTCACCGCCCGCGACAGCAAAGGCCTCGTCGCCGCCGCCCAGGAGATCGGAGTGCTGCTGCCGACGGCGGACACCGTCGAACTCGAGCGTGCCCTCAGCGCCCTGTTCGCGCGATTCGGTGGCATGGGCTTCGCCGAACTCGCCAAGGTCGACCCCCGCGACTTCAAGGACTTCGCGGACGAGTTCGGCGACATGGTCCGCGCGCTGCCCCTGCAGCTCCCCGAGAACATGCTGCTGCTCATCCGGGCGGTGTCACTGACGAGCGGAATGTGCAGCGCCCTGGACCCCTCCTTCAACGTCTGGGATGCCGCAGAGCCGTACACCGGGCGACTGCTGCGTGACGAGAGCGGCAACCTCATGCAGGACTTCGCGCGTCAGGCGATGGCGACCGCGAACACCACCATGGGACTCCCGCAGCGCATCGACGACGTGATCACGCGGATCGACGACGGCACGGTCTCCATCGACACGTCACGCCTCGAACGACGTCTCGACTCGCTCATCCGCATCGGCCGCCGGGCGGTCGCCGCGGTCCTGTTCGCGGGACTCGTGGTCGGTGGCGCGCTCCTACTCGATCCGAACCCCGGACTCGGCACGACGCTGATCGCGGTCTCCGCGCTGCCGCTGCTCTATGCCGTGTTCTCCGGGGTCGGCAAGCGCTGAGACCGGCGTCGCTCACGACTCGACGAGGCGTTCGGTGGACGAGATCGTCGCGAACCCGCGTGCGGCGAGAATGGCCTCGGTCCGGCGCATGATGTCCTCGCCCGACACCGCGGCGAGCCCTCCGTCGGCCTCGATCGGCGAGGTCGTCGTCGCGTCGGTGACGAAGACGACATCGAACCCCAGGTCGGCGGCGACGCGTGCGGTCGTCTCGCAGCACTGATCCGTGCGGATGCCGCAGATCACGACGCGCGTCACGCCGGCATCCCGCAGCCGTTCCTCGAGGTCGGTCGAGGTGAACGCGTTGACGGACGTCTTGGTCACGGCCATTTCAGTGGGGAGCGGATCGAGATCGGACACCACTCTCACGAACCCCTGCGCGGGATCGAACACCCCACCCGACCCCGGTTCCGAATGGGTCACCCACGCCACCGTCTCGCCGAGCACCCGCGCGCGGTCGACGAGGCGGGCGATGTTCTCGAGCACGCGGGGGTTCGCCGTCTGCGCCCATTCCTGCGTGCGCTGACGGAACGACTCCTGCGCGTCGATCACGAGAAGAGCTGTGGTGCCTGCATGCGTCATCTGCTCATCCTGCGTCAGGCGCCGCGGCGCGACAAGAAGCCTTCCCGACAACGATCGTCGGATTCGTGCCGATGCCCGGCGTCGGGGCATCGCCCCTGATCACTGGAGCGTGAGCACGCGCTCCTGCGCAAGCGCGCTCGCCCGGACGAACACGTCCAGCTGAGCCGGGTTGTAGAGCTCGACCAGCGCCTCGACGAAGACCTCGGCCGAGCCGGACTCACGGCCCTGCGGAAGTCGCGAGCCGGGATCGCGGAGCCACGGGTAGGCAGCGAGGTTCTGCGCGAGCACAGGAGCGAGGCCGTCGATGAGGCGCTGCCTGGTCTCCTCATCGGCATCCGCCGGCAGGTTGTCGATCTCCGCCGCGAGGTCGAGGTCATCCGCCTCTGTCATGTCCCGGATGTCGGTCAGGGTGGCCTCGTCGTACACCTGCGAATAGAGATGAACCATCGACCGGTCGGCGTCGGAGAGACGCGAGGCGACCGGGGCGAACCCGGCCGGCGCATCCGCCGGCGCCTGATTGCGGAGGATCGACGCGATCTCCTCCCTCGCCTGGGTCAGATGCTCGATCTTCGTCCTGAGGGTGTCGTCGACCGTCTCAAGAACCTCGGCCGGCAGCTGGTCGGAGGAGAGGATGCCCGGAATCTCTCCCAGCGGGATGCCGAGTGCGACGAGTCGCCGGATGCGCAGCAGCCGCACCAGGTGCGAGATGTCGTACTGCTTGTACCCGTTGTATCGGCGGTCGGGCTCATCCAGCAGCCCCACCCGGTGGTAGTGCCGGACGGTGTTGAGGGTCGTCCCCGCGAGCTCCGCGAGTTCGTTCGTACTCCACGGCATGAGTCTTCCTTCCCACCGCGATCGAGTTGAGACGTTCAACACCGGCAACCTCGTGTTTATGCCGCGGGCTCCGCGGAGTCGTCGACATGGAGCGCGGGAAGAACCTCTTGACACGGCATCCTCTCGGTCGTAACGTACAACCAAATGGTTGCACAAACGGAACTGAGCGAAACGGAGATCGACCGTGTCTTCCACGCATTGGCGACGGCGACACGGCGTGACATCCTGCGCCGGACGATCACCGAAGAGCAGTCCGTGTCGACCCTCGCGGGCGACTACGACATGTCCTTCGCGGCGGTGCAGAAGCATGTCGCCGTACTCGAGGTCGCGGGCCTCATCATCAAGCGCGCCGAGGGACGCGAGCGGCTCGTCCGTGCGAATCCCGAGATGATCGCGCGCGCACGGGCGCTGCTCGCCCGATACGAAGAGCTGTGGCGGGCTCGCATCTCCCGCCTGGACGACCTGCTCACCACGGATGCACAGCACGCGAACGAAGGAGTTTGACCATGCCTGTCACCGACATCACCACCGATCCGCAGAGTCTCACGATGACGCTGACCGCCGAGTTCCCCGCGCCCGTCGAACGGGTCTGGAAGGCGTTCACCGACCCCAGCCAGCTCGAGCGGTTCTGGGGCCCGCCAGGATGGCCGGCGACGTTCGGCGACATCGACCTCACCGTCGGCGCGCGCGTCCAGTACCGCATGACGAGCCCGAGGGGCGAGCGCTCCAGCGGGTCGTGGGAGTTCCTCTCCATCGACGAGCCGCGGTCGTTCGAGGTCATCGATTCGTTCGTCACGGACGACGGCGAGCCCCTCGACGGGTTCCCGGCGATGCGCATGACGTTCGAGTTCCACGAGACCCCTGAGGGGGCGCGACTCGTGAACACGACGTACTTCGACAACGCCGATGCGCTCGAGCAGGTGGTCGCGATGGGTGCGATCGAGGGTTCGCGGATGGCGATGGCCCAGCTGGATGCCGTCCTGCAGGACCTCCGCGAATACGCGGAGGGCAAGGGGACGCGCGTCGAGCTGCTCGACGACACGCACGTGCGCATCACGCGGCTCGTCAACGGTCCGCGCGAGCTCGTGTGGCGCGCGCACCACGAACCGGATCTGATCCGGCAGTGGATGCTCGGACCGGACGGATGGGAGATGACCGAGTGCGTCGCGACCACGACCGTCGGCGAGAGCTACCGCAACTCGTGGGCTCCGGTCGGCGACGCCGAGGGGGAGCCGTTCGGCTTCGAGGGCGAGGTGCTGCTCGTCGATGCCCCGCGCCGCGCGGTCACCACCGAGCGGATGCAGGGCATGCCCACCGAGACCCTCAACGACCTCAACCTTTATGAGGAGGACGGCGCCACCCTCGTCACGGTGCTCATCGAGTACCCCGACAAGGAGACGCGCGACATGATCCTCGCCACCGGCATGGCCGACGGCATGGAGTCGTCGTTCCAGCGCCTGGAGCGCGAGGTGCTCACCGCCGCCCGTCCCTGACAGGGGGTGGCCCTGCGCCGCCGCTACTGCTACCGTCGCCGCATAACTCCGGAGAAACCGCTGCTTCCGCCGGGCACGCCGCCCGAACGTCGCGGATCCGCGGAAATTCTCCGGAGTTGTGCGGCGTTCATGTGTGAGGCGCACAGTCAGTGGGCTGATTGTCGAAAGGCAGTTGTCGGGCAGGATTTGTCTAATGTCAGCTAGACTTCACAGCCTAGAAGGAAGGGCGTCAATGACGAACACCTTGGGAGATCGGCGCGTTCAGCGTCATGCTCCGATCCGAGAACAGGTCGCCGCCATCCTGCGGGACGCGATCGTCCAGATGGAGCTTCGTCCCGGGCAGGTCCTCATCGAGCGGGAACTGTGCGAGATGACCTCGGCAAGTCGGCCGTCGGTGCGCGAGGCGCTGCGGCAGCTCGAGTCGGAAGGGCTCGTCGAGTCGAGGACCGGCCGGGGAACCGTCGTCGCCGCACCGTCTCGAGATCAGGCCGAGCAGTTGTACCAAGTGCGCGCCGAACTCGAGGGTATGGCTGTCGAGTTGTTCACCACTCGGGCAGATGATGCGCAGCGCGCGCAATTGCGGGAAGCCTTCGACGCTCTCGAACGCGCCGTGAAATCGCGGCCGTACGGCGATGTGGAGGCGGGTGTGGCGGCAGAGATGCTCGCCGCGAAGGACCGGATCTACGGCATCTTCATCGAGGGGGCCGGCAACGAGATCCTCAGTGAGATGGTGGGCGGATTGCAACGCCGCGTCACGCAGCTGCGCGCGCTGACGATGACCAATCCCGGCAGACTCCAGGCGAGCCTCGAGGAGATCCGCACGATCGTGGAAGCGGTCGAGCGGAAGGATGCCGGCGCGGCTCGCCGCGCGGCGACGACCCACGTGGAGATGGCCGCACGAACGGCGCTGTCGTTCGTGCGCGGTACCTGATTCCGGACGCACACGAGACAAGGCGGGCGACGGGAGTCGTCCGCCTTCGTCGTCTCCACGACCAACTTGCCTGCTGCGCAAATGTCCGATATACATTTGTCAGACAGATTGGAAGCTCGTGCTCGCCCACTCCACCTACGACATCGCCGCCGTAAAGTACGGGGCTCTCGCGACCATGCGCTCCGACGTGTTCCTCAACTACGCCGACTACCGGGAATCGGATGAGCCGACGGGGCTGTCGTACTACTTCTGGGTCGTGCGCAACGGCGATCGCGTCGTCCTCGTCGACACCGGCTTCGACCCCGCGGTAGGGGCTCGGCGCGGCCGTACCACCCTCATCGACCCGTTCGATGCGTGGACGGCACTCGGCGTGCCCGATGAGGAGGACACCACGGTCGTCCTGACCCACGCACACTACGACCACATCGGCAATGTGCGCCGCCTGAAGCGGGCGCGCTTCGTCATGGCCGCCGCCGAGTACGACTTCTGGATCTCCCGTCCGCGGCAACAGCGGATCACCCGTCAGGTGATCGAAGAGGACGAACTCGCCGTCCTCGCCGAGCTGCGCGCCTCCGGCCGCCTCACGTTGATCGAGGACTCGCAGGAGCTCGTGCCGGGAATCGACCTGCTCCTTGCGCCGGGACACACCCCCGGCCAGCTCATGCTTCACGTGCAGACCGCGGAGGGAGGCGTCCTGCTCGCCGCCGACGCGATCCACGTCGATGAAGAACTGGACCGGCGCATGCCCTTCCGGCACATGTGCGACATCGTCGCGGCCGCCGACAGCTACGAGATCGTCGACCACCTGAGAACTTCCGGCGCCGTCACGCATGTGATCGCCGGTCATGAACCGTCTCTCATGGAGCGGTTCCCCACCCATCCCGCCTTGCCCGAGCACACCATCGTGCTGGGCAGCAGCGCGGCGTGACACCCATCGGAATCGGAGAACTGAACGTGACCTTCACGAAAGAGCCCTCGCACGAGGCCACCTACGACGCAGGCCTCGCGGTGCGCCGCGCGGTCCTCGGCAGCGAGTACGTCGACGCATCACTGTCGAACGCGACGGACTTCAACTCGGCGCTGCAGGACCTCGTCACGGAATACTGCTGGGGTGCGGTCTGGACCCGGGACGGCCTGGAGCGGCGGGACCGGAGCCTGCTCAACCTCGCCATGATGACGGCCCTGAACCGCCCGCACGAGCTCGCCCTGCACGTGCGCGGCGCCCTGAACAACGGTCTCTCGCGCGAGGAGATCCGCGAGGTCTTCCTCCAGACCGCGATCTACGCCGGCATCCCCGCGGCCATCGAGTCGTTCAAGGTCGCTCAGGCCGTGTTCACCGAGGAGGATGCGCGTGACTGAGGCTCCGGCGCTCAGCCTGGTCGGCCTCGGAAACATGGGAGCGGCGATGGCCGCGCGTTGGGTGGACGGCGGCGTTGCCGTGCATGGATTCGACGTGTCGGAGGGGGCGCGTGCCGCCCTCGAGCAGACCGGTGGAACGGCGTACCCGACTGCCGCGGACGCCGCGCGTGCCTCCACCGTGTGCGTCCTCATGCTCCCTGACAGCAGGATCGTCGACGCCGTCCTCGCCGACCTGCTCGCACAGGATGCGCTGGCCCCCGGCGCTCTCGTCATCGACATGAGTTCGTCGGAGCCGATGAGCTCCCGGGTCAATGCCGACCGACTGGCCGACGTCGGAGTCGACTTCATCGACGCCCCCGTGTCGGGCGGCGTGCGCGGAGTCGTCGCCGGGACGCTCGCGATCATGGCCGGAGGCGACGACAGGCTCGTCGGACGCGCCAAGCCGATCCTTGAGCACCTGGGATCCGTGACGCACGTGGGTCCGGTGGGGGCGGGGCACGCGGCGAAGGCCTTGAACAACCTCGTGTCGGCCAGTCACCTGTGGATGACGTCGGAAGCGGTGCTCGTCGCCGAGCGATTCGGCATCGAACCGTCCACCATGGTCGAAGTTCTGAACGCCTCGACCGGTCGCAGCGTGTCCAGCGAGGTGAAGTGGCCCAAGTTCATCCTCAACGAAGCCTACGACTCCGGTTTCTTCGCCCGGCTGCTGAGCAAGGATGCGAGCGTGGCCACCGGGCTCGCCGCCGAACTGGGCCTTCCTCCTCTCATGGGTGTGCAGGTGGCAGAACTCTGGCGCGAGGCTGTCGCGGAGATGGAGCCGAGCGCGGACCACACGGCCATCGCGCAGTGGATCCGCGGACGCCTTGATGCCGAGGGGGAGCGCCGGTGACCGACTTCGATCTGCGCGCGGCCGCTACTGCGCGGTTCGCCTGGAACGCCGCGTGGGACCAGACGCTGACCCGACGCCCGGAGTACGTCTCCGCAGCACTCGGGCTGGACAGCGCCGCAGAGCGAAGCGGGCATCTCGACCCGAAGACCCGCGCCTTCGTCCGGATCGCATTGAACGCGACGATGACCCATCTCGCCCCGCACGCCACGCGGTGCGCGATCCGGGATGCCGTCGCCGCCGGCGCGACCCATGAGGAGATCGTCGAGGTGCTCTTCGTCGCGTGCACGATCTCCGTGCACGCGATGAACGCGGATGTCCTCGCAGAGGTGCTCGAAGAGCGGGGTGAGCGCACCGGTCCTGCGCCGCTCTCCGAGGCCCAGGAGCGGATCAGGGCCGATTTCGCCGCGACGCGTGGATACTGGCGCGACTTCCTCGATCTCACCCTCGAACTCGCGCCCGACTTCCTCGACGCCTATCTCGCCTTCTCCGGTGCCCCTTGGGAGCACGGCGTCCTCGAACCGAAGGTGCGGGAGTTCCTCTACCTGGCGTTCGACACCTCGGCCACGCACCTGCACATGACCGGTCTGCGTATCCACATGCACAACGCGCTGGACCACGGTGCGACGCCGGAGGAGATCGTCGAGGTGATGACCATCGCAGCGGGTATGGGGCTCCAGTCGCTCGACCTCGCGATGCCCATTCTCTCTGAAGAGTTTGTATCTGACTGACAATGTGTTAGCTGATATTGACTCGTCTGCAATGTCTAGATAAGTTTTCCATAATCTTGTGCGCCCAACCGGCGCTCAGGTCGACGAGGGACACCCGCATCGCCTCTGTCGAGAAAGACCCACACAGCTGCATGAACCCAAAGGAGGGTTTTGAATGAACTCCCGCTTCCGCCGCATCCTCGCCGTCAGCGCCGCCGCGGCTCTCGCCACGTCGCTCGTGGCGTGCTCCGGCTCCAGTGACGCCGGCGGCGACGCCTCGGAGCCCAGCGAGGGCCCCACGGCGATCACCGTCGCCACCTACCCGGTGATGTCCAACGCCGCCGTCTACATCGGGGTCGAGGAGGGCATCTTCGCCGACAACGGGCTGGACGTCACTCTCGAGACGATCACCTCGGGTCCGGACTCCGTCCCGACCCTGCTCAGCGGTGACCTCACCTTCACCTCGATCGACGTCCCCACCCTCATCAACGCCACCAAGGAAGACGTCGGCCTCGTGGCCGTCGGCGCGATGATGGTCGGCGTCGACGTCGACCGCGGATACGTCGGCGTCGTCGCCGCCCCGGACAAGGGCATCGAGGACTGGGCCGACCTCGAGGGCAAGAAGGTCGGTGTGAATGCGCTCGGCAGCACTCCGGTCGCCCTCATCAGCGCATCCATGGAAGCCGTCGGCGCCGACCCCAGCACGGTGCAGTGGGTGCAGATCGCACAGCCGGAGACCATCCCTGCACTGCAGGCCGGGCAGCTCGACGCGGCCAACCTCGCTCAGCCTCTGCTGACGGCTGCCGAGGAGGCGGGCTTCGAACAGGTCGGCAACCCCGAGCAGCTCACGGTCGGTGGTGTCCCCACGTTCCTGTACGTGACGACGCGAGAGTACGCCGAGAAGAACCCCGAGGTGGTCGCCGCGTTCCAGGAGTCGCTGAACGCGTCCGGTGAGATCGCCAACGGAGATCACGAGCTCGCCATCGAAACCGCGAAGAAGTCCACCACGGTGGACCCGGCCGTCCTCGACAAGGTCACCGGCCTTCCGATGTGGGGCTCCAAGCCGCTGACGACGGAGGACCTCCAGAAGTTCATCGATGTCCTGGTCAACGCCGGTCAGCTCGACGAGAGCGACGCCTCGATCGCCGACCAGATGATCTGGAACGGCTGACCGACAGTGATGAGGAGTCAAGATCAACGAGAGCAGGAGATCGCTGATGAACGCGTCAACTGAGGTCACGCGCGCGCCGCGCGCTGACCGACGCGGGCCGAGCACATTCGGCTGGCTCCTCATCCAGACCGGTGCGGTCGTCCTGGCGGGGGGAATCTGGTGGCTCGCCTCCGGATTCTTCCCCGCCGGGGCGATCCCCACCCCGCCGGAGGTGCTGGGCCGGCTGGGGCAGCTGGTGCTGACCGGAGAGTTCTGGTCCGCGATCGGTATCACCGTCGGTACCTTCGCGCTTGCTCTGACCGTCAGCATCGTCGTGGCCGTCCCGCTCGGCCTCGTGATCGGCGCCAGCACGTTCTGGACCCAGAGCACCCGGTTGCTCTTCGATTTCCTCCGCACCATCCCGCCGATCGCATTGCTGCCGCTGCTGCTGCTGGTACTCGGAGCCGACTTCGAGATGGTCTTCGGCCTCGCGGTCCTCGGGGCCATCTGGCCGATCCTCATCCAGTCGATCTACGCCGCCCGGCAAGGGGAGGCGCTCCTGGTCGACATGTCCGCTGCGTATCGCATCCCGCGCGGGTGGTTCATCCGGCACATCTTCGTCCCCGGCGCACTCCCGTTCGTGATGACCGGAGTTCGACTGGGCACGACGATCTGTCTGCTGCTGACGATCTCCGGGCAGCTCCTCGGAGCGGCCCCCGGTCTCGGCCACGAGATCGCCGCAGCCCAAGCCTGGTACGACACCCCGCGCATGTACGCCTATGTCCTGGTGGCCGCGATACTCGGCCTCATCGTGAACGCGGGCGTATGGGCGGCGCAACGCCGCCTGCTGCGCTGGCATCCGTCCGTCCGAGGGGAGTCCCGCTGATGAAGGCGTTCCGTAACGGGGTCTCGCTCCTCGCGATCGAGATCTGGCTGCCGCTGCTGCTCGTGGTCCTGTGGTGGACCGTGAGCGAGTACGTGAACTCGCTGTACTTCCCGCCGCTGCGGGTGATCATGGAGGCGTTCGCCGAGAACTGGCTCGTGCCGGACAAGGCGCTGTCGAACCTGGTGCCCAGCCTTCAGCTGATCATCGTGGCGTACTCGCTGGCGGTGGTCGCCGGTATCGTCTTCGGCACCACGCTGGGCCTGGTGCGCCCCCTTGAGCGCGCGGTCCGCCCGATCGTCGAGGCCATGCGCGCCGTGCCCGGCGTCGCTCTCCTACCCCTGTTCATCGTGCTGTTCGGCATCGATCAGCCGATGCGGATCCTGCTCGTCGCGTTCGGCGCGATGTGGCCGGTGCTGCTCAACACCCTCGACGGTGTGCGAGGCGTCGAGCCGACTCTGCTCGACATGACCCGCTCGTACCGCGTCGGGCGCGTGCGCCGCCTTTTCCAGGTCATCCTGAAATCTGCCGGCCCTCAGATCTTCGCCGGCGCGCGGATCTCGCTCGCGGTGACCCTGATCATCATGGTGGTCGCCGAGACCGTGGGTGCCGACGGCGGCGTCGGCTACTTCCTGATGACGGCCAAGAGCGAGTTCCGCATCTCCGCGATGTGGAGCGCCATGGTCGCCCTCGGCATCCTCGGCTACATCCTCAACATCATCTTCCGCATCGCAGAGCGCTACGTCCTGCGCTGGCACCGACTTCAGCAAGCCCGATTGGAGAGGACGTCATGACCTCGAACTCCACGCCCGCGCAGGGCGCAGCATCCACCACCGTCGCCGCGCTCGAGGCGCGAGGGCTCGGCCACTCCTACGGTCCGCGCCAGATCCTCGGAGGCATCGACTTCTCGGTCGAGCAGGGCGAGTTCGTGTGCATCGTCGGACCGTCCGGCGTCGGCAAGACCACCCTCCTGCGATGCCTGTCCGGGTTGCAGGTGTCGACCGCGGGTGAGCTGCACGTGCTCGGCTCCGTGGTCAAGGAGCCCCAGCCCGGTGTCGCCCTCGTGTTCCAGGACTACAGCCGCTCGCTCATGCCGTGGGCGTCGGTGCTGGAGAACGTGACACTGCCGCTGCGCGCCAACCGGGTATCCAAGAAGGACGCGAACGCCCGTGCCTATGAGGCCCTCGAGCAGGTCGGCCTCGCCGCCGCGGTGGGGGACCAGTACCCCTGGCAGCTCTCCGGCGGGATGCAGCAGCGCGTGGCGATCGCGCGTGCTCTCGCCTACGACCCGACGGTCCTCCTCATGGACGAGCCGTTCGCGTCGGTGGACGCGCAGACCCGCTCAGACCTCGAGGACCTCGTGCTGCGTCTGCAGCGACGGCTCGGGCTCACCGTCATCCTCGTCACCCACGACATCGATGAGTCGGTGTACCTCTCCGACCGCATCGTGGTGCTCGCGGGGTCGCCCGCTCATGTCGCCGAGATCGTCGACGTGCCCCTGGGTGCGGAACGCGATCAGATCGGGACCAAGAGCGACCCGGCCTTCGCCACGACCCGTGCCCACGTGCACAACCTTGTGCGCGCCGCTGCCGCGGTCTCGCCGTCGACGGGTACGGCGCGCGTGGTGGACGTGCCGTGATCGCGCTGGATCTCCGCGACCGCGTGGCGGTCGTCACCGGAGCGAGCGCGGGAATCGGTCGGGCCACGGTCGGGGTGCTCGTCGAGGCGGGTGCCACCGTGCTCGCGGTCGCCCGCCGGGAGGAGAACCTCCGCGAACTCGCTGAAACGCTGCCTTCCGGTGCCGTGATTCCGCTGCCGCTCGACATCACCGAACCGGATGCTGCGGCATGGGTGGTCGACGCCGTCGAGGCGGCCGGAGGCCGTCTCGACATCCTGGTCAACGCCGCGGGCGGGTCTCGCACGGTCGCCGTCGACGCACCGGACTCGGCCTGGGACGAGGCGATGGAGCTCAATTTCAGTGGAGGTCGGCGTCTCTCCCAGGCGCTGATACCGTTCCTTCGGTGCAGTGAACACGGCCGCATCATCACGGTCACCGGCTCGTCCGAACCTGCCACCAACCCCGTCTTCGCGGACGCGTCGCGCGCCTCGGCACTGAATGCGTCGAACTCGGCGAAGGCTGCGGCGCACGCATGGAGCAAGGGCCTGTCTCGTGAGCTCGGGGTCGACGGCATCACCGTCAATTGCGTGGCACCTGGCACGATCCTCACCGAACAACTGGCGCGCATCTTCCCCACTGAGGAGGACCGCCGCCGGCACGTCGAGGAGATGGGCATCCCCGCCGGCCGATTCGGAGCCCCGATCGAACTCGCGCACACCATCGCCTTCCTGGCGTCGGATCTCGCCGAGTACATCACCGGCGAGATCATCAGTGTCGACGGCGGGAAGCGACGCTTCGCGTTCTGAAGAGGCCCTCTCTCCGGGCGCGAAGAATTAGGAAGGGGAGGAGCGGATTCGTTGTCCGCTCCTCCCCTTCCGTCTGTCGCTCAGTCCACGTCGTCCTGGTACTGGTGGAAGGCCTGCTCGATCCGACTGAACCTCTTCGCGACGGCGGACCACCGGTCGGGATGGGTGATCGCATACGGGTCGTCGTTCTCGATCGCGCGCACCGTGATGCGCCCTACTTCCGACGGCTCGAGCCAATGCGTGCTCGACGAGAACGACAGGTCGATCGCGGCATCCTGCAGCGCGCCCTTATCGCCGTCCGGGCGGTGACGAGTGCTCTGCGCGATGTTCGTGCGCACCGATCCGGGCACCAGCTGCGTGACGTGCACGCGGCTGCCGGCTTCCTCGAGTTCGAGTTGCAGAACCTCGGTGAGCGCCGCGACGCCGAACTTCGACACCGCATAGGCGCCCAGCCGGGCGAACGGCGTCAGGGTCGACATCGACGTCGTGTTGACGATGTGGCCGCCGTGCGGGTTGGCTTCGAGGATCGGCAGGAAGGTGTGCACTCCATGGATCACGCCGTAGAGGTTCACGTCGAGCATCCAGCGCCAGTCGGCCATCGTCAGCTCGGCGATCGGGGCGAACGGCCCGACGCCGGCGTTGTTGACGACGATCTCGATGCTGCCGAACTCGGCGACCGCGGTGGCTGCGAGCTCTTCCACGCTCTCCAGACGGCTGACGTCGGTGGCGACCCAGAGCGCACCGATCTCGGCGGCGGTCTGTTCAGCGGCCGCTGCGTCGACGTCTGAGATCATCACGTGCGCACCTTCGGTGATGAGCGCCTCCGCGATGCCACGACCGATGCCGGATGCACCGCCCGTGACCACCGCGGAGGCGCCATGCACGCGGGTCACGCGACGCCTCCGGAGACTCGGGTCATCACGCGCGGTAGCTTCCCGGCCACACGCCGTGACGTCCGGCGGCGAGGATGCCCTTCGGGTCGACGGCATCCTTGATCTTCTCGACGAATCGGCGGTACGCGTGGTCGTTGAAGGAGAGCTGGTCGGACACGAGGTCCATGAGGTCCACGTGTGCCCGGTACTCGGTGAAGCCGCGCTTGCCCGCCTCGACGACGAGTTTCTTCATCGTGGTGTACGAGTTGCGGAAGAGCTCCTCATCCGTCACGTCGAACGTGATGCTGTTCACGGCGACGCAGGTGCGGTCGTTCGGGAAGTACAGTGCGCATACGTGGTTCAGACCGACCGCGTCGACGATGACGTCGCGGATCATGTCGATGCTCTCGACGACGGTGTCGCCCTTCAGCGGGAGCACGGGGGCGAAGGCGATGTGGCCGACGTTGGCGGGCGTGGCCTGGATGATGTCCATGTTCGGGATTCCGGCCTGGACCTTGTCGACGAACTTCGTGATCTCGCCCCACTCGTCGCGCGCGAAGATCCGATCGGAGATGACACGACCACCCTCGATCGCCTCCCACGCGGTCCGGATCCGCTCGAGGTGGTGGTCGACGACGACGCGGTCTCCCCAGAGCGCCGTGCGCGCGCCCCAGCGTCCGAGCCCGGTGCTGTCCCCGAGCTCGTTGAGTTTCTCGTCACTCATCGCAGCATCAGCGCGAAGGTACATGTCACGCGTCTCGTCGAACTGTGCGGACATCGTGACGAGGTTCTGGATGCTGGGAACGCCGCGGACAACGCCGTCGAGGCGGAGCTCTCGGAAGATGTCGATCGCCTGGGCGAGCTGCTCGTGGCGCGGGATGGTGAGGAACAATGGAGCGAACGCCTCGGGGCGGCGCATGAGCCAGATGCCTGCGCGCGTGACGATGCCGTAGTTCGACTGGAAGAACAGCTGATCGAGGACCGGACCGTATCCGCGGGTGTACAGGTGCCAGGAGTCGTTGCCCGGCTGGGCGCCGAGCCCGGTGCGGAGGATCTCACCGTCTGCGAGCACGACCTCGAGGCCGCAGATCTTCTGGAAGTCGGACCCGTAAGGGGCATACGTCATGCCGTTGTCGAGCGAGTTGCCGATCACGCTGCCCCAACCGAGGTCCGGGATCGAGAACCAGAGATCCTCGTGACCGGCGCGATCGAGTGCCTCGCGCAGTTCGAACCATGAGACACCGGGCTCGACGACCGCGTAGGCGAGCTCCTCGTTGATCTCGAGAACGCGGTTCATCTCGCGAAGGCTGATGAGGACTGAGCCGCGGACACGGGGCGAGGGGCCGCCGTATCCGTTGTTGCGGCCCTGCGATGAGGTCCACAGCGGCACGCCGTGCTCGTTGGCGATGCGGACGATGGCCTGGATCTGCTCCGTCGAGTGCGGGAACAACACGAGCGAGGAGTCGTATGTGCGGTCCTCGATGTTCCAGAACGGGTCGCGATAGTTGTCACGCTCTTCCTGCGAACGGAGAGCGTGCTCGTCGCCCACGACGGCGACAAGCAGATCGGCGATCTGAGGGTCAAGCTGATAGGGAGCGGCATTCACCATTGAGAGTCCTACTCAGTCGGGTCATCAGCGCAGTGGAGCATCCACCTGGCTATTTGTCATTTGTCAGACGACACTATAGTAGTTATCTGGCACGCTGCATTGCATGCTCAGGACCCATACCGATGAGTGGAGCAAAGATGACCACCATTTCCGTCGACACCAGCGCAGAGATCGACGGGCGACACCTCCCCGTGGCCGGCCACCACGAGAAGCGATTCGCCCCCGTCGTCGAGGCGTTCATCGACAATTACCGGCAGGAGAACGAGCTCGGATCTGCTGTGAGCCTCGTCGTCGACGGCAAGAAGGTCGTGGACGTCTGGGGCGGGTGGTTCGATGTCGGACGCGAGCGCGAGTGGGAGCAGGACACTCTCGTCTGCATGATGTCCGTGGCCAAGGGCATCACGGCGATCGCGTTCAACATGCTCATCGACCGGGGCATCGTCGACCTCGACGAGCCTGTCGCCACGTACTGGCCGGAGTTCGCCGCCAACGGCAAAGCCGAGCTCCCCGTGCGCTACCTGCTCGACCACCGGGCAGGACTGCCCGCCCTCGAGGAGCCGCTGTGGCGCGGCGCGATGTACGACCGTGAGGCCATGGTGGCGGCACTCGCGCGACAGGCGCCGCTGTGGGAACCGGGCACCGTCGCTGCGTACCACGTGCACACACAGGGGTATCTGCTCGGCGAGATCATGAGGAGGACCACCGGCAAGCTCGTCGGTGAGTTCGTGCGCAATGAGATCGCCGGTCCCCTGGGGGCCGACTACTGGCTCGGGCTGCCGGCATCCGAGCACGCCCGTGTGAGCCCGCTCGTGCCGAGCATGGGGGCGAAGATCCTCGCCGCTCAGGAGGTCGAGCCGGAGGACTCGCTGCGGCGCCGCGCGTTCGCCCAGAACCCGCCTGGCACCTGGGGTGAGATGGTGAATTCGCCGGAGTGGCGGGAGATGGAGATGCCCAGCGGCAGCGGGCACGGAAACGCCCGCTCCGTCGCGCGCATCTACGGCGCGCTCGCCGCCGGCGCGGTCGACGGCATCCGCTTGCTCAGCGAGGACGCGCTCGACACCATGACGACGATGCAGCACGACCAGATCGAGTTGCTCCAGGATCGCCACTACCGCCAGGGGCTCGGGGTGTTGCTGAATTCGCCCGATGCCGTGTACATGGGCCCGAACCCCGCGGCATTCGGCCACCACGGAATCGGCGGTTCCATCGGGTTCGCCGACCGCGATGCGCGGATCGGATTCTCATACTCGGTCAACCAGATGCACGACGTCGGCACGAACGGGCCGCGCGCACGTCGACTCATTGACGCCGTCTACGCCTGCCTCTGACACGGCTGCCGGGGCATAACTCCGGAGAAACCGCCGATTCCGCCGGGCACGCCGCCCGAAACATGCGGATCCGCCGAAAAGCTCCGGAGTTGTGCCCCGGGCTCGTCCCGTACCGCGGCTTCGCCGCTCGACTCAGCGGCGCGTCGACCAGGCCGCGGCCCAGACGAGCACGGGCTGGAAGAACAGCCGCACGAAGCGCTTCATGTCGGTGTCGAGCCCGAAGCCGTCGCGCTGATGCATCCACTGCGCGACGTTGCCCGGGAAGACGGCGACGAAGAACAGCGCGGCGAGGGTTCCCACGGTGCGGCGGCGCTTCCGCGCGAACAGCAGGGCGGACCCCAGACCGATCTCCACCGCGCCCGATGCGAGCACGGTCGTGTCGGGGTCGAGCGGCAACGACTCTGGTACCTGGGCCTGGAACTCGTCACGCGCGAACGTGAGATGCGACACCCCGGCGAACACCAGCGATGCTCCGAGGAAGATACGAGTGACGGTGCGTGCGCGTGAGGCCATGACAGGAGCGTACGCCCCGCGGCGGTCAGATCAGGCGGCGCAGCGCCTGCTCGAGGGAGACACCCTGCGCGTCGGCCCTGTCCTTCAGCCGCGCGTGCTCCTCCGGCGTGAGGGTGAGGTGCAGCTCGATCGCCGTGGCCGGCTCCTGCGCCAATCCGTCGAGGAGATCGGATGCCTCGGCCCACAGCGGTTGCGATGCGGGCTCGGCGACAGGCCGCCCAGTACCGGCAGACGCCGGCGCGACCGGCGCCGGCGTCGCGACGGTCATCGCGTGCTCGGGCATGACCTCACCCATCGTGAAGCCGGGACCGCGCTGCGGCTCGCGCCCCGCCTGATACGCCTTCGCTGCCGCGTTCGCACGCTCGTCCGCCGCCTCGTTGAGGTCGTGGCCGGCGTGCCCCTTCACCCAGGCGAACTTCACATCCCGACCCTGCATCGCCTCGTCCAGCGACTCCATGAGGTCACGGTTGAGCACCGGTGCGCCGTCGGCCTTGCGCCATCCGCGGCGCTTCCACCCCGGCATCCACTTCGTGATCGAGTCGATGACGTACTTGCTGTCGCACATGATCAGCAGAGAGTCGTCCGCCCCTGCCGTGGCGCGCAGCAGCTCGAGGACGGCCTGCAGCTCGCCCTGGTTGTTCGTGCCGTGCGGGGATCCGCCCGCCGCCCAGTTGTCGTCATCGATGTACCAGGCCCACCCGTTCGGACCGGGATTGCCGAGGGCGGAGCCGTCTGCCGCGGCGGTGATCGTCATCCTTCCACCGTAACGGGGGTCGGCGACCCCTCACGCCGGGCCGACCACGTCCGCGACCGTGCGTGAGCGCCGCCGCTATGGACGCTCGATCGCGATGACCGTCGTGCGAGTGACGCCCTCGTCCGAGATCGTCTCGACGCGCACCTGCATCCCGGGGTGCGCGGTGGCGAACCAGAACGTCTCGGATGCGGCATCCGCCGGTCCTCGCACCTCGTAGCGCAGGCACTCCACCCGTCCGATCGGCAGCTCCAGAGTCTCCGATGACAGCGTCGTCCGGTCCTCCGGGAACGCCGCATGCGCCTGAAGCTCCCGCCAGGTCACTCGGGAACGCTCGATCTCGCCGTCCACGATGCCGGTGGGGCCGGACGTCCAGCGTTCGAGCAGCGCACCGTCGTCGTCGACCTCACGGAACCGGTTGACGCGCAGAGTCCGCGTCCCGTCGGCTTCCTCGTCGAGCATCCGGATCGTCTTCCCGCCGCGGGCGGCGTCCCTGATCTCATCGGCGGTGAACGGGGTCGGGAGGAGACCGGGGCCCAGCACGTGCGCGTCGGGATCCTTGGGCGCGGCATCCGAGGCGTCGGCGGCCTCCGGCGCCGGCGGGGCGACCGGGAAGACGATCGAGGTGTACTTCGCACCCAACCCGATCTCGAGCGGGTCCACCGCCGTCGACGCGTCGAGCACCTCGGCGGCATCCTGCGCGCCGCGCGGTTCACCGGGCAGCGCCGCCCAGGTGTTCTCCTCTTCCTTGCGCTGCGAGAAAAGTCCCATGCGTGCCTCGGCGCTCCGTCCCTCAGAAATCGTCGATGATGAGCTTCTTCATCTTCATCATCTTCTCGTACGCCCCCGGACGCGCCATGAGCTCGCCCATGTTCTCCGGAACGATCTGCCAGCTGAGACCGTACCGATCCACGAGCCATCCGCACACCTCCGCCTCCGGGTCGGTCGTCAACGCATCCCAGTAGCGGTCGAGCTCCTCCTGGTCGGCGACGCGCACCTCGAGCGAGACGCCGCTGTCGAACGCGAAATCGTGATCGGGTCCGGCATCCATCATCGAGAACCACTGATCGGCCAGGCGGAGCTCCCCGAACATGACCGTCCCCGGCCGTGCGTGCACGGCCTGCGACGAATGCAGCGCGATGTACCCGACCTCGGAATCGGGGAACAGCGACGTGTAGAAGTCCGCCGCCTCACGCGCCTTCCCGTCGACGTCCCTGGTGAAGCTCAGGTGAGGGATGAGGAAGGGCCGCGTGTCGCCCTCCGGGTTCGCCAGCACCAACTGCCAGTTCACGCCGTAGCGGTCCTCCACCCACCCGTACCGGGGGCTGAACGAGTACTCGTCGAGCTCCATGCGCACGCGCCCGCCTTCCGAGAGGCCGGCCCACACGGCATCCAGGCTCTCGCGTGCCGCGTCGCGATCGTCGCCGAAGCGGGTCGGGTCGAAATCGAGCATGAACGACACCGACGGGTTGGGACGGAACTCTGGACCGGCATTGATGAGCGTGAGCCGGTAACCGTCCACGTCGAGATCCACCGTGAGCGTCTTCCCGGCGAACTCGGCCTGCCAGTCGGCGACCAGCTCGGGGTAGGTCGCGGCGACCGCGGCCGTGGTGTGCGGCAGGAGGCCCGCGTAGAAATCGCCGGCCTCGTCGGCGTTCTTGTCGAACCAGATGTTCGGCACGATCTTCTGAGACATCTCGACTCCTTCGTCGATCTGCGGCTGTGCACGTGCGCGCTGGGGTCCGCGCATGCGCGTGAGTACAGATTGCTCCGAGGAGGCGCGCGGAGGCAAGGGGGGTGACCCCCAAGATGCATGCCTAGTCTGGGGTGATGTCATCGCTTGTGGAGCTCGAGGCCGAAGTGGTCTCCTGGGTCGAGACCCTCATCGCCGCCGTCGTCGCCGCGATCATCGTCGCGGCCATCGTGATCGCGGTGCGGTTCGTCGCCGGCCAGGCGAGGGGCAGGTCGGCCTGGATCGCCGACCTCGAGCGCCGCATCCGCCTCCCCGGCATGGCCCTCGCCTTCGTGATCGCCGCCTGGGTCGTGTGCGCCGCGTACACCCCGAGCACCCTGTCCTGGTGGCCGGTGCTCGAGCGCGCGCTGCTCATCGTGACGGTCGTCGTCGGCGCATGGTTGCTGTCGACGCTCGTGACGTTCGGCATGGAACGGCTCATGCAGCACGACCTCCGGAAGGATGCCACGAGCCCTGAGGCGCGCCGCAGGCAGACGCAGCTCACGGTGCTCAACCGACTCGCCGTCGTCCTTCTCGGGGTGATCGCCGTCGGCGTCGTGCTGTTCTCCTTCCCCGAGGTCCGCGCGGTGGGCACCAGCATCCTCGCGTCGGCCGGTGTGGTCAGCATCATCGCCGGACTCGCGGCGCAGTCGACCCTCGGGAACCTCATCGCCGGGGTGCAGATCGCCTTCACGGATGCCATCCGCGTCGGCGACGTGGTCGTCATCGAGGATGAGTGGGGGCGCATCGGCGAGATCAACCTGTCGTATGTCGTCGTCTACATCTGGGACGAGCGGCGCCTCATCCTGCCGTGCACGTACTTCACCTCCCAGCCGGTGGAGAGCTGGACGCGCAGGTCGGACAAGATCCTCGGCACCGTCTACATGGACCTCGACTGGCGGGTGCCCGTGGATGCCGTGCGCGAGAAGTTCATGTCGATCATCGAAGGCGCCGACACCTGGGACCGGCGCGCGGCGAGCGTCCTGGTCACCGGGTCGGAGGGCGGCCATGTCACGCTGCGGTTCCTCATGTCGTCGAAGAACTCCGACGACCAGTGGGACCTGCGCTGCCTGGTCCGCGAGCAGATCGTGACCTGGTTGCAACAGGAGCACCCCGAGGCGCTGCCGGTCAGCCGCGTCGTTCTGGATCGTCCGCAGTAGCGTCCGGGCCGCCGCCGCGGCGACCGGCATCCGCCTCGCGCACGGCGTCGACGAGTTCGCGCCACGCTCCGCGCAGTTCAGAGTCGGCGAGTTCGCGTTCGCGCTCCTCGCCGGCCGTGCGCACCTGGATGCTCCAGACGAAGCGGTCCGCGCCGGCATCCGTCTCGCGCGGCGCGTCCCACGGGCAGCGCTCGATGAGGGCGATCCACACCGTCTTCTCCGGGCGCGGGGGCTCGACGCGCCACCGGCGTCGGAGGCCGGCGACACCGCCCGAGCGGACGACGGCGACGGTCAGACGGTCGTCATCGTCACCCTGAGCGTCGGGCTCGCTCTGCATCCAGCACTCCCACGGTCTGCCACGCGTCGCGCACTGCGGCGGTCACCTCCCCACCGTACTCGGCTTCGGCGGCTGCGACGGTGGCATCGGCGAAATCCTGGAAGCTCGCCGTCGACGACAGCCCGCCGGTGAGCGCGCGATACCAGACGGTGCCGGCGCGCTCCCACGCGTTGCCGCCGATCGCGCGGGCCGTCAGCGCGAAGGCGCGGTTGGGGATGCCGGAGTTGATGTGCACGCCGCCGTTGTCCTCGGTCGTGCGGACGAAGTCGCTCATGTGCGCCGGCTGCGGATCCTTCCCGAGCTCGTCGTCGTCGTACGCCGTCCCGGGCTCCAGCATGGACCGCAGCGCGACGCCCTCGACCTCGTCGGTGAAGATCTCCGCGCCGATGAGCCAGGAGGCGTCGTCGGCCGTCTGACCGAGGGTGTACTGCTCGGTCAGCGCACCGAGCACGTCGGCGATCGACTCGTTCAGTGCGCCTGGCTGCCCCTGGTACTCGAGGTTGGCCGTGTGCTGAATCACGCCATGGGCGAGTTCGTGCCCGATGACGGTGAGCGAGCCGGTGAAACCGCGGAACACCTCGCCGTCTCCGTCGCCGAAGACCATGCGCTCGCCGTCCCAGAAGGCGTTGTCGTAGTCGACGCCGTAGTGCACGGTGGCGTCGAGACCGCCGCCCAGGCCGTCGAGGGAGTTGCGTCGGAACCCCGAGAGCAGCATCTCGAACGTCGCCCCGAGGCCGTCGAACGCCTCGTTCACGGTGGCGTCGTCGACGGGCGGGTCGTCCTCGCTGCGGACGACGATCCCGGGAAGCGTCTCGGAATTGTTCGCATCGCTGATCGTCCGGTTCGGTGCGTCGCCGAGCTCGGCGACGAGGTCACCGTTCTCGTCGATCGAGAGGTTGATGCGGGCGCGGAACTGCGGGCGCCCGGCGAGCAGCGTCTGTCGCGCCGCATCCGCCGCCTTGGTGAATCGGCCCGACTGCGCGAGGCGCGCGAGCAGGTATGCGGGGACGAAACCGTGTGCGCTGTGATCCATGCTGCGACCTTACGCGCGCCTGCCGACACTGTCATGGCGACCACGTTCGAAACTTTTTCACGGTTCTCCGTGACGAATCGGGGTGTCGGTGCGTCTCATCAGTGACGCGACCACCGCGTCCCGGCATCCGCACCCGGGTGCCGCACCGAGAGAAGGACCGGGATATGGCGAACGTGACGGGTGGCTCTCAGCCTCAGGTGCAGGCTGTCGTGGCGGGGGAAGACGCTCTGGCGTCTGGCAGGACCACGATCGAGGACGGCGTCGTCGCGAAGATCGCGGGCATCGCCGCCCGCGAGGTGGAGGGTGTGCACGCGCTGGGCGGCGGAGCCGCCAGGATGATGGGCGCGATCCGCGATGCCCTGAACACCACCGATCTCGCGCAGGGGATCAGTGTCGAGGTCGGCGAGACGCAGGTGGCGGTCGACGTCACCGTCGTCGCCGAGTACCCCGTCTCGTTGCAGAAGGTCGCCGCCGACGTGCGCTCCGCGGTGCACCGCGCCATGAGCGACCTCGTCGGCATGGAGGTCGTGGAGGTGAACGTGACGATCAACGACGTCCACATCCCCACCGAGGACGACGCGGAGCAGCAGGACGCCAGGGTCCAGTGAGCACCGCAGTGTCAGGGACGAGAGGCGTGCTCGCCGTCGCGGTCACCGCGTCGGTGCTCCTCGCCGTCGGCATCGCCGGCTGGGTGACCGCAGGCTCCGGTGCGAGCGCGTCACAGGGCCTCTTCATCGACGAGCCGGGCGCTCGTGGCATCCGCATGCTCGTCTTCGTCGGAGCGACCCTGGTCATGGTCGTCGCCGGTTGGTTGGTCGTGCGCGCGGCCGCCGACCGGCGCCGGGCGCTTCGCCATGTCACTCTCGTCGTGGACGACCAGGTGCTCGCCGACGCGACCACGGATGCCGTCGCCGCCCGGTGCGGACTGGAGCGCGACCTCGTCTCCGTCACCGCGGGCAGGCGCGCATTGACCGTCCGGGTCGGGCCGGTCGGCGAGGGCGTCGTCGATCGGGATCGGGTGGCCGGCGCTGCCGCGCTCGTCCTCGATGCTGCGGGCGTCCACCGCGAGATCCAGGTCGAGGTCGTCCGAAGCGGGGTGAGCGCGTGACCACGGTTCCGCACCGCATGTGTGGGCGTTCGTCATGACACCGGACGCGACGGCCGACGGGGCGCCCGAGAACCCGCGATTGGATGCTGCCGGCGACCGGCTCGTGGCCGGACGGGCGGCCGACGGCGACATCGCCGCGTTCGAGGTGCTCGTGCGCCGATACACGCCCATGATGCGGGCGTACGCGCGCCGGGTGCTCGTCAGCGGCGCGGATGTCGACGACGTGGTCCAGGAGGCCTTCGTCACGGCGTGGCAGCGACTGTCCGACCTCGAGGACCTGTCCGCGGTCAAGAGCTGGTTGATGAGGATCGTCGGACGCAAGGCGATGGATCGGGTGCGCGCGCGTCGCCCGCAGGTGCCCATCGACGACATCGACCACCCCGTCTCGACGGACGCCTCGCCCGCGCGCACCGTCGAGGCGCGCGCCGGTGTCGAGGCGCTCAGCGCCGCACTGGGGGAGCTCCCCGACGCCCAGCGACAGAGCTGGGTGCTCAGGGAGATGGGTGGTCTCAGCTATGAGGAGGTGGCCGCGGAGCTGGGGGTCCCGGTCACCACAGTGCGCGGGTTGCTCGCCCGGGCCAGAAAGCACATCATTGTGCGGATGGAGGAATGGCGATGACCGACGGCGGAACGCCACTCGGGCTCGACCCCGAGGACCTGGACGGGCACACGATCGAGGAGCTCACGGACTACCTCGACGCCGGCCGCGTCCCCGCCGACCCCTCGATCGACGGCTCGCCGGGCTGCGCTCTCGCCCTCGACGCGCTCGAGCGGCTCCGGTCCCTCACCCCGGATCTCATCGCCCGTGACACGGAGGAGGAGCCCGAACCGGACGCGAGCTGGGTGCAGTCGATCCTGGACGGCATCGCGATGGACGCGCGTGCGGGGCGCCGCATCCCGCTCACGCCACCGGACGAGCATGCGGATCTCGCCCTCACGGAGGGCGCGCTGCGGGGCATCGTCCGCGCGGCGGAGAACGCGTTCCCCGGCATCCTCATCGGCCGCTGCCGCATCGACGGCGACCTGACGGTGCACGATGCGGAGGTGGCACTCGCGGTGGAGGTGAGCGTGCCGTTCGGCACGCGCATCCGGCAGTTCGCCGACGAGCTCCGCGCAGAGATCGCGGCGCGCATCGACGCGCACACGGCGTTGCGGGTCACCGCGATCGACATCACGGTGCAGGACATCTCGAGCGGGAAGGTCGAATGATGACGGATCTCATCCCACAGATCGAGGACGTCGTCCTCGCCACCCCCGGCGTGCTCGGTCTCTACCGCACCGGGTCCGTGGTGCGCAACGCGGTCGGCGCCGCCGTCGAGGCCCTCGCCGGCGCGGTGGACAGGACGGGTGCGGCCGAGACCCCTCGCCGCATCGTCGTCGGCCGCGACGGCGACGACCTCACCGTCGACATCGCGATCGGGATCGCAGCGGATGCCGGAGCCGTGGCGACGACGCAGACGGTGCGCGATGCCGTCACCGGGCTGTTGGCGGCGCGGGGCGAGCACACCGCGCGGCTGCGGATCACCGTCGTGCGCATCGCGGACGGTGCACCGGCGACGGCGGAGGCTCCCAGGTCGCTCGCGTAAAATCGGCCTAATGACCGACGCGCCCGCCGACCGCCCCGCAGACCTCGGCGACGGCATCGACCCCGACGATCTCGCCACCACCCTCCGCGTGCTCGCATCGCTGGATTCGATGAGCGAGCAGCATCCGGACTACATCGCGGTGCGTCGCGCGACGGCGACGATGTTCAAGGCGGTCAAGCGCGCTCGCCGCAAGGAGATCCGCGATGCGATCGCGGAGGCCGACAAGGCCGTGGTCGCCAAGACCGCAACGGGAGCACCGGACCGCATCGACGACGAGACCCGCGGTATCGACCTCGCCACCAGCGTCGATGCGCCGAGCGCCGGCGAGCTGCTCAAACCCCGCAACTGCTACATCTGCAAGCAGCCCTACACGCTCGTCGACGCGTTCTACCACCAGCTGTGCCCCGACTGTGCCCGCTTCAGCCACGGCAAGCGCAACGCGCGGACGGATCTCACCGGACGCCGGGCGCTCCTCACCGGCGGACGCGCGAAGATCGGCATGCACATCGCCCTCCGACTGCTGCGCGACGGTGCGCATCTGACGATCACGACGCGGTTCCCGCGGGATGCCGTCCGCCGGTTCTCGTCGCTCCCCGACGCGTCGGACTGGCTGCACCGGCTGCGGATCGTCGGAATCGACCTCCGTGACCCCGCCCAGGTCATCTCGCTCGCCGACTCGGTCGCCGCGCAGGGACCCCTGGACATCCTCATCAACAACGCCGCGCAGACCGTCCGGCGCTCGCCGGGTGCGTACTCGCTCCTGGCGGATGCCGAGATGCAGCCGCTTCCGGACGGACCTCTCCCCGAGATGGAGACGTTCGGGCACACGGTCGACCCGCACCCTCAGGCGCTGCAGGCCTCGGTGGATGCGAACCCGCTGCTGTCGGTCGCGGCCCTCGGCGGCACGGTCGCCGAGCAGGGCGGGCAGGCACTCACGGCAGAGGACCTCGCGCGGCTCGCGATGGCCCCTGGGTCGTCGTCCCTCGCGAAGCATGCCGACGGCTCCGCCATCGACGCGGGCGGGCTCGTGCCGGACATCGACCACGTCAACAGCTGGGTGCAGTCGATCGAGCAGGTCGACCCGCTCGAGATGCTCGAGGTGCAGCTGGCGAACACGACGGCGCCGTTCCTGCTGATCAGCCGTCTCCGCGCCTCGATGGCGGCGTCATCGGCGCACCGCAAGTACGTCGTGAACGTCTCGGCGATGGAGGGGCAGTTCTCCCGCCGGTACAAGGGCCCGGGGCATCCGCACACCAACATGGCGAAGGCGGCGCTGAACATGCTCACCCGCACGAGTGCCGGCGAGATGCTCGCTACGGACGGCATCCTCATGACGGCCGTGGACACCGGGTGGATCACCGACGAGCGTCCGCACCACACCAAGGTGCGCCTCGCCGAGGAGGGGTTCCATGCCCCGCTCGATCTCGTCGACGGCGCGGCCCGCGTGTACGACCCGATCGTGCAGGGCGAGGCAGGGGTCGATGTGCACGGCGTGTTCCTCAAGGACTACAAGCCCAGCCCCTGGTGAGCCGAAGAATCCTCAGTGCGCCGGCACCTGCAGGTTCGCCGATGCCCACTCGCCGAGCCGGCTGAGGATGGGCACCAGCCCCTCGCCGCTCTCGGTGAGCGAGTACGTCACGGTGATCGGTGGTCCTGCGTCGACCGTCCGCGCGACGAGCCCTGCCTGACCGAGTTCGGCGAGGCGGTCAGAGAGCACGGTGTCGCTGATGCCGGTGACGGCTCTGCGCAGGGCGACGAAGGGGGCAGGACCGCTGCCGAGCGTGGCGACGATCATGCCGTTCCAGCGCTTCCCGAGCACGCTGAACGCCAGTGTGACGGCGGCGTCACACATGTGAACCTCTGTGTCGGTGCCCGCCATGCCCCCATCATACCTGTGCTACGTTAACGCGAGTCACTAATAAAAACAGAGTGACTCCGAAAACGAAAGGTCAGCCATGTCCCTGTTCCGCCTGGATGCCAGCATCCTGCCCGCCACGTCCGCCAGCCGCTCGCTCGCGGACCTGGTCGAAGCCGAGTGGACGAGCTCCCACCCCGACTCCGTCGTGACCCGCCGTGATCTCGCCGCCGACCCGGTGCCCGCGACGGCGTGGGCCGACGCTGTGACCGGCAGCTTCGTCGCCGCGGAGGAGCGCACCGAGCGCCAGAACGAGGCGCGAGCTCTCGCGACCACCTTCGCCGACGAGCTCATCGGCGCGGACGCGCTGCTGTTCGCGGTGCCGCTGTACAACTACGGTCCCTCCCAGCACTTCAAGACCTGGTTCGACCTCGCCTACACCGACCCGCGCATCGACCCGACGGGTACCGCGCTGAACGGCAAGCCCGCCACACTCGTCACGGTGCTCGGCGGCAACTACTCGGAAGGGTCCCCCAAAGCGGGGTGGGACCACTCGACCGGCTGGCTCCGCCGCGTGCTCGAGGACGTCTGGGGCCTCGACCTCCGTGTCGTGCAGCGTCCGTTCACGCTCGTCGGCGTGAACCCGGCGATGGATGCCTTCACCGAGGTCGCCCAGGAGCTGAAGGACAAGGCGGAGGCGTCGGCGCGCACCTATGGGCAGGAGCTCGCCGCGTCCCGCAACGGCAACGCCGCCTGAGCGGGAGGGGAGCCGGCGCGTCGGGCGCCGGTTCCCCGGCAGGTAGCCTGTCCGGTGTCCGCAGACGAACGGAGTCGATGTGTCCACTGCGCTGGTGACCGGAGGATCGCGCGGCATCGGCCGTGCCGTCGCACAGGCGCTCGCTGCGCGCGGTGATCGCGTCGCCGTCCACTACGCATCCGACCGGGACGCGGCGGAGGAGACCCTGCGCTCGCTCGCCGGCGACGGCCACGTCGTCATCGGCGGCGATCTGCGAGACTCGGACGCCCCATCCCGCATCATCGAGCGGGCGGATGCCGCGATGGGAGGCCTCGACATCCTCGTCAACAACGCCGGGATCGCGCCCCTCGAGAGCAATCGGCACCGTCCGGACGAGACGGACCTCGACGCCTGGCAGTCCGCGTGGCGGCAGATGGTCGACGTCAATCTCATCGCCGCCGCCGAACTGACCTACCTCTTCGCGCGGCGCCTGATCGATCGGAAGGCGCCCGGCTTCGTCGTCAACGTCGGCTCACGCGGCGCGTTCAAGGGGGAGCCGGACTACCCGGCATACGGCGCGGCGAAGGCCGGACTGCACGCCTTCGGCCAGTCGATGGCCGTGGCGCTCGCCCCGCACGGGATCGTCGTGACGTCGATCGCCCCCGGGTTCATCAGCTCCGACCGCCAGGCGCCCAAGCTCGAAGGCGCCGCGGGGGACGCACTGCGGGCCCAGAGCCCGTTCGGCCGGGTCGGCACGCCGGAAGAGGTCGCCGAGGCCGTCCTCTTCCTCAGCTCGCCCGCCGCGACGTGGTCATCCGGCGCCGTCATCGACTTCAACGGCGCGTCGCACCTTCGTCCCTGAGTCCCGCGGCCGCGAGCCGCGCCTGGTCGGAGGGGCGACGGGTGCACGAGCTTCGGACACCTGCACGCCGAATCCGGCGAGACCGGCGTGCAGGCGTCGCCGAGTCGTGCAGGTGTCGCCCGACAGGACGCCCCGCGGTCGCGAGCCGCGCGCCGAGAAGCCCTCGACAACCGCACGACACGGGCGGATCATGGCCTCATGGCGGATTTCACAGTGGATCACGCGTTCAGCGGCTTCAGCGTCGACGACATCGACGCGGCCCGGGAGTTCTACGGCACGACCTTGGGGCTCGATGTCCAACCCAACCCGATGGGGTTCCTCGACCTCCGGCTCCCCGGCGGCGGATCGGTGCTCATCTACAGCAAGCCGAACCATGAGCCGGCGACGTTCACGATCCTGAACTTCGACGTGGCGGACATCGAATCCGCTGTCGACGAGCTCATCGCCCGCGGCGTGGAGACGAAGATCTACAGCGACGAGGAGTTCCCCTCCGATCATCGCGGCATCGTCCGTGGCGGCGGCGAGGGCCCGGACATCGCGTGGTTCCGCGACCCGGCCGGCAACGTGCTCGCCGTCATGCAGACGGGCTGAGAACAGGGCCGCTAGAGCCGGTCGACGCCCGTCACCGTGACGACGGCTTCGCCGGCCTCATCGGATGCCGCGAGATCGACGGTGGCGGTGATCCCCCAGTCGTGGTCACCGGCGGGGTCGTCGAAGATCTGCCGCGCGGTCCACTGCGTCGCCCCCTCGGTGAGGATGAGCAACGCCGAGCTGCGGGCATCCGGTCCGGTGAGGATCTCGTCGTGCTCGTCGAAATAGGCATCCAGCGCGCTGTTCCACCCGTCGGCACCGAACTCCTGGTCCAGTTCCGCGAGCGTGTCGACGTCCTCGAGTGCCGCGAGCTGCACGCGCCGGAAGAGCTCGTTGCGCACGAGGACCCGGAATGCGCGGACGTTCGAGGTGAGCCGCTTGGGCGCCGGCGGCACGATGGGTTCGTCGTCCGGGCGGTGCATGTCGACGATGCCGTTGTCGGTGCCCGCCCGCAGCTCCTCCCACTCGTCCAGCAGGCTCGAGTCGACCTGTCGCACGAGCTCGCCGAGCCACTCGATGAGGTCGCGCAGGTCGTCGTTGCGCATCTCCTCCGGCGTCGTCTGCGAGGCCGCACGATACGCGTCGGAGAGGTACCGGAGCACGACGCCCTCGGAGCGGGCGATCTTGTAGAACGCGACATATTCCCCGAAGGACATGGCCCGCTCGTACATGTCGCGGACGACCGACTTCGGATGCAACTCGAAGTCCTTGATCCACGGCTGCGCTGCGCTGTACGTCTCGAACGCCTGCGCCAGCAACTCCTCGAGCGGCTTCGGGTAGGTGATCTGCTCCAGCAGCTCCATCCGCTCGTCGTATTCGATGCCGTCCCGCTTCATCTGCGCGACGGCATCCCCTCGCGCGAGGAACTCCTGCTGACTGAGCACCGCACGCGGGTCGTCGAGTGTCGCCTCCACGATGGAGATCATGTCCAGGGCGTAGGTGGGGGCATCCGGATCCAGCAGTTCGAACGCCGCGAGGGCGAACGGAGACAGCGGCTGGTTCAGCGCGAAGTTCGGCTGCAGGTCGACGGTGAGACGGATCTCTGTGCGCCCGCTCACCTCGTCGAAGCGCTGCTCCACGACTCCTGATTCGCGCAGGGTCCGATAGATCCCCAGAGCGCGCAGAGCGAGCATGCGCTGCCGCGCCCGCGGCTCGTGGTTGTCATATACGAGCGCGCGCATATTCCCGAACACGTCCCCGCCGCGGGCGATCACGCCGAGCATCATCGCGCTGGTGATCTGCATGTGCGAGGTCAGCGTCTCCGGCTCCGCGGCCACGAGCTTGCGGAACGACGGCTCGCCCCACGACACGAATCCGTCCGGCGCCTTCTTGCGGATCAGCTTGCGCTTCTTCTTCGGATCGTCGCCGGCCTTGCGGATCGCCGCGGCGTTCTCGGACTCGTGCTCCGGCGCCTGCACGACGACGGTCCCGGCGGTGTCGAATCCGGCGCGGCCTGCGCGGCCGGCGACCTGGTGGAACTCGCGCGCGTTCAGCTGGCGCATGCGCGTGCCGTCGAACTTCGTCAGCGCCGTGAGCAGCACCGTGCGGATCGGCACGTTGATCCCGACGCCGAGGGTGTCCGTGCCGCAGATGACGCGGAGGAGCCCCCGCTGGGCGAGCTGCTCGACCAGCCTCCGGTACTTCGGCAGCATCCCCGCGTGATGCACGCCGATGCCGGCCCGAAGGAACCGCGACAGCGTCTTGCCGAACGCCGTCGTGAACCGGAACTGCGAGATCAGCTCGGCGATCTCGTCGCGCTGCTCGCGGGTGGCGATCTTCGTGCTCGACAGCGCCTGCGCGCGCTCCATCGCGGCCGCCTGCGAGAAGTGCACGACGTAGATCGGCGCCTGCCCCGTGGCGAGGAGCTGCTCGATCGTCTCGTGGATGGGCGTGAGCTCGTAGTAGTGATGCAGCGGGACGGGGCGCTCGACACCGGTGACGGTGGATGTCTCGCGGCCCGTGCGCCGGGTGAGATCCGCGGCGAGCTCGGTGACATCCCCCAGGGTGGCGGACATGAGCACGAACTGCGCCTGCGGGAGCGTCAGCAGCGGCACCTGCCATGCCCACCCGCGGTCGGGGTCCGCGTAGAAGTGGAACTCGTCCATCACGACCTGACCGACGTCCGCCGTCGTACCCTGTCGCAGCGCGATGTTCGCGAGGATCTCGGCGGTGCAGCAGATGATGGGGGCGTCGGCGTTGACGGAGGAGTCCCCCGTGACCATGCCGACCCGCTCAGGACCGAAGATGTCGACGAGCGCGAAGAACTTCTCGCTGACCAGCGCTTTGATGGGGGCGGTGTAGTAGCTGCGCCGTCCGTCCGCCAGTGCGGCGAAGTGGGCACCAACCGCGACGAGGGACTTGCCCGTCCCGGTCGGGGTGGACAGGATGAGGTTCTGTCCCGACACGATCTCGATGATCGCCTCGTCCTGCGCCGGGTACAGCTGGATGCCGGTCGCCTCCGCCCACTCGACGAAGGCGAGGTAGACGGCGTCCGCGTCGGACCCCTCGGGAAGAGTGCCGGGATCGAGAAGCGCAGACATGATCCTTCGATCATCCCTCATGTGCGCGCGGTCGTCGCATCCGCGGCATTGCGCTACCCCTCGCGGCGCCGGACGATCTCCTCGATCCAGATCGGCGCGAACGGGGATGTGCACCCCGGCGCGGTCGGATAGTCGGCCAGCACCTGCAGGTCGTTGCCGATCGCCAGCGCCCGCGCACGGAGCTCGGGGTGGTGGATGCCGATGTTCGCCAGCGTCTCGTTCATGGCCCACTGCGGCCGCGCCGGGGCATCCTTCATGTCCCGCTCGATGAGATCGAGGAGGTGCGAGAGGTCGAGGCCGTCCGGGTTCTTCACCACCCGCTGCGACGTCAGTGACCATGCCGCCGCGTTCACGGTCGGATCGGCGTCGTCGAACCACCGCACGCGCATCTCCTCGGCCCGCGGCGACTTCTTGGCGATGTAGTTGACGAACCAGTCGTTGACCTTGGGCGGCTGCGTCTCGCGCAGCATGGCATCGAGCTCGTCGGCGGTGAACTCCTGCGGTCTGCAGATCAGCAGCGCGAGAAGACGCGGTGCGGTCTCGCCGGTCTCCCACAGCTGTTGCGCCAGGGTGTGATCGGTCTTGATCCGCTTCGCCAGTGCGCGCATCTTCGACAGATTGATGCCGTGGTCATCACCGCGCTTCTCGTTGGCGGCGCGCATCTTCGGGTCCTCCAGCGCTGCGAGCTGCGCGAGCGCATCAGCCAGGGTGGTCGTCGACGTCATCCGTTCAGCGTACGCACGTCGCGGTGTCCGGTCACTCCTCCACGAGCGCGGCGTGGATGCGCCGCAGGTCCTCCATGAGGGATCCGATGAGGATCCAGTGGCCGGATGCCGGTGGCCGCACCTGCAGCGGAGCCGTCAGCGCGGGGATGGCCGAGGTGAGCACCGGCTCAGGGGCGACGTCGGCGATCTCCACCGCCAGCCGCACGTCGTGCCCTGCTCTGCGCAACTGATCGGCGATCGCGTGGACGGTCGGCTCGTCGCACAGTGTGTCGTCGTAGTGGTCGAAGTACGCCCGCGTCATGCCGATCACCTGGGTGACGATCGGAGACAGCATCGTGAGGAGGGCGCGCATCTCGGCGATCTCACCGCGCGCGGCACGGCGCGGGTTGAGCGTCAGCGAGTCCTCGCCGGCACTGACGGATGCCTCGGCGGCCGCCTGCATCGGACGCAGCAGGCGGGCCTCGACCATGAGGCCCTGCAGCTGCGACGGCTCCTGCGTGGCCGGGAGCGCGTCGGCGAGGCGGTCCAGCGTCGCGGCGAGCTCGGCGCCGAGCATCCCGAGGTCTCGCCGAGCGGGGGCCGTGAGCACCGGCGGGACGACGAGCGCGTTGACGACGATGCCGATGGCGGCGCCGATGAGCGTCTCGAGGATCCGGTCGAGCCCGTACGTCGGGCTCGAAGGGCCGAGGGCGAGCACGAGCAGTGCGGAGATCGCGACCTGATTGGTCGTCCCCGGCGACGCGCGGAAGGCCCATGCCACCAGCAGGGCGATCGCGACGGCGACGAGAGCGACCCAGCTGTACGGGCCGAGCAGCAGGCTCAGGCCGACGGCGATCACGACGCCGACGATGACGCCGGTGCTGCGCTCGAGCGCCTTCGAGAAGGTCTGGTTCACGCTCGGCTGCACGACGAGCAGAGCCGCGATCGCGGCGAACACCGGCAACGGTCCGGGGATGAGCCAGCCGGCGATGAGCCAGGCGGCGATCGTCGCGACGGCGGATTTCACGACCTGCAGCAGCGGGATGCGCTTCGCGCTGCGCACAGCCGCCGTCACTCTCATGGGACCACGTTAGACCCGCCAGAGGCGGAGCCCGGGCGGTCGACCCCGTACTGAGGTCACCCTAACCTCGTGTTACATTAGGGCAGGCTTACCAAAGCCTTTCGGTCATCCCGACCCCATCCCGATCACCCCATCCCGAAGGGAACGCCCGTGCGTACCTCCCGACTCCTCGCGCTCGGCGCTGCAGCCGTCCTCACCGTCGGCCTCGCCGCCTGCTCCTCCGCGCCGTCCAGCACCGATGACAGCACGGCCGGCGGCGCCCCGGCATCCGACGGCGCGTTCCCCGTCACGATCGAGCACGTCTACGGCGAGACCACCATCACCGAGAAGCCCGAGCGCGTGGCGACGGTGGCGTGGGCCAATCACGAGGTCCCCCTCGCCCTCGGCGTCGTGCCGGTCGGCATGAGCAAGGCGACCTGGGGCGACGACGACGACAACGGCGTGCTGCCGTGGGTCGAGGACCAGCTCGACGAGCTGGGCGCCGAGACGCCGGTGCTGTTCGACGAGACCGACGGCATCGACTTCGAGGCCGTCGCCGACACGGACCCCGACGTCATCCTCGCCTCCTACTCCGGCATCACGCAGGAGGAGTACGACACGCTCTCCAAGATCGCTCCCGTCGTGGCCTACCCCGAGGTCGCCTGGGGCACCCCCGTCGAGACGATGATCGAGATGAACTCCGCAGCCCTCGGCCTCGCCGACGAGGGGCAGGAGCTGATCGACCAGCTGCACGCCGACACCGAGGCCGCGCTCGACGAGCACGCCGCCCTCAAGGACGCGAAGGTGCTCTTCGCCTACCTCGACCCGAGCGACCTCAGCCAGATCATGTACTACACCCCCGTGGACACCCGTCCCGGATTCCTCACCTCGCTGGGTCTGCCGGAACCCCAGGTGCTCGCCGACACCGAGAGCACCGACTTCTACCTGACCGTGAGCGCGGAGCAGGCCGACGTGTTCGAGGATGTCGACCTCTTCATCACGTACGGCGACGCCTCCCTCATCGAGACGCTGCAGGCCGACCCGCTGCTTTCGAAGATCCCCGCCATCGCCGACGGGCGCATCGCGATCCTCCCCGACGCGACGCCGCTCGCGGCATCCGCCAACCCCTCTCCGCTGTCGATCGGCTGGGGCATCGGCGACTACTTCGCACTGCTCGAGGCTCCGCTGCTCGAGAAGTGACCACCGCAGCCACGACCGTCACGCCGGGCGCCGCGCATCTGCGGCGCCCGGCGTCGGCGCGCACGTCGTGGCTGCTCATCGGGGTCGGGGTCATCCTCGTCCTGTGCGTGCTGTCGGTGTCGTTCGGCGTCAGGGCGGTCTCGATCGCCGACATCGTCGCCGCCCTCGGCGGTCAGGACGAGACCATCGCCCAGGCCGCCATCATCAAGCGCATCCCCCGTACCGTCCTCGCGATCCTCGTCGGCGCCGCCCTCGCCCTCTCCGGTGCGACCATGCAGGCGATCACCCGCAACCCGATCGCGGAGCCGGGGATCCTCGGCATCTCCAACGGCGCATCGCTCGCCGTCGTCATCGGCATCGCCTTCTTCGGCCTCTCCGACGCCTACGGCCAGATGCTGTTCGCGATCTGCGGCGCCGCCGCAGCCGCCGTCTTCGTCTACGCCGTCGGCTCGCTCGGCCGCGGTGGGGCGACGCCGCTGAAGCTCGCGCTCGCGGGAGCCGCCACCACGGCCGCACTCGCCTCGCTCATCAGCGCCATCATGCTGCCGCGGGTCGACCTGCTGCAGACGTTCCAGGCGTGGCAGATCGGCGGGGTCGGTGGTGCCGAGTGGCCGCGCATCGCGATCACCGCACCGGCACTCGCGGTGGGCGCACTCATCTGCGTCGCATGCTCGCGCGGCATGAACTCCCTCGCGCTCGGCGACGACATGGCGGCGGGTCTCGGCGAGAACGTCTTCCGCACCCGGCTCATCTCCGGCGTCGGATCGGTCATCCTCGCGGGGGCGGCGACCGCGATCGCCGGGCCCATCGGGTTCGTCGGCCTCATCGTCCCCCACGTCTGCCGCCTGCTGATCGGCACGGATCACCGGTGGCTGCTGCCGTTCTCCGCCGTGACGGGGGCCGCCCTCCTGCTGGCCGCGGACATCGTCGGCCGCGTCATCTCGCCCGCGCAGGAGGAGATCCAGGTCGGCATCATCACCGCGCTCATCGGGGCGCCGTTCTTCATCTGGATCGTCCGCAGGCAGAAGGTGCGCGAGCTGTGACGATCACGACCAACCGTACGACGGCCGACACCGTCGCCGCAGGGCGCAGGGCGCGCCACCGCCGCCACGCCGTGGCGACGATCGTGCTCGGCGTCGTGCTCGTCGCCCTCGCCGCGGTCGCCCTCATGGTCGGCAACACGTTCTACACGCCGGGCGAGGTCCTCCGCGTGATCCTCGGCGAGACCGTGCCAGGAGCGTCGTTCACCGTCGGCGAGCTGCGCCTGCCGCGGACGGTGCTCGCGATCCTCGCCGGCTTCGCCTTCGGCATCGCCGGCATCTCCTTCCAGACGCTGCTGCGCAACCCGCTCGCCTCTCCCGACATCATCGGCATCACGCAGGGGGCCAGCGCGGCGGCGGTCGTCGCCATCATCGTGCTCGGGCTCAGCGGGCCCGCCGTGTCGCTGTTCGCGGTGTGCGGCGCACTCATCACCGCGATGGCGATCTATCTGCTGTCGAACAAGGGCGGCTTCGCCGGCATCCGTCTGATCCTCATTGGCATCGGCGTCGGCGCGATGCTGCAGAGCGTCGTGGCGTACGTGCTGTCCAGGGCGGCGCAGTGGGACATCCAGACCGCCATGCGCTGGATCGCCGGCAGCCTCAACAACGCGTCGTGGGCCGACATCGCCCCGCTCGCGCTGACGAGCCTCGTCATCCTGCCGTTCCTGTTCGCCCAGGTGAAGGGCCTCGGGATGCTGCAGCTCGGCGACGACTCGGCCACCGGCCTCGGCGTCCGCGTGACGAGGACCAGGGTGATGTTCATCATCGGCGCCGTCGCCCTGCTCGCCGTCGCCACCTCGGCGACGGGGCCCATCGCGTTCGTCGCCTTCATGTCGGGTCCCATCGCCGCCCGCATCACGGGCCGCGGCGCGAGCCTGCTGCTGCCCTCGGCGCTCGTCGGCGCGCTGCTCGTCCTCGGCAGCGACCTCGTCGGACAGTTCCTGTTCGAGGCGCGCTACCCGGTCGGCGTGATCTCCGGCGTGCTCGGTGCCCCGTACCTCATCTACCTGCTCATCCGCACGAACCGTTCTGGGGGGTCGCTGTGACCGACGCGCACACACTGGTGGCCGATGGCGTCACCCTCGGGTACGGCGACCGCATCGTCGTCGAAGGACTCGACCTCTCCATCGCCCCCGGCAGGATCACCTCGATCGTCGGAGCGAACGGATGCGGCAAGTCGACGCTGCTGCGTGCGCTGGCCCGGCTGCTGACGCCGGTGTCCGGTGAGGTGCTCCTGGACGGCGCGTCGGTGCACTCCCGCCCGACGAAGGAGGTCGCCCGCGTGCTGGGCCTTCTCCCGCAGGCGCCGATCGCCCCGGAGGGGATCGCCGTGGCCGACCTCGTCGGCCGGGGGCGGCATCCGCATCAGAAGGTGCTCGCGCGCTGGACGGCGCACGACTACGAGGTCGTCGCCGACGCCCTCGAGGCGACCGGGATCAGCGACCTCGCCGACCGGAGCGTCGACGAACTCTCCGGCGGGCAGCGGCAGCGCGTCTGGATCGCGATGGCGCTCGCGCAGGAGACCGACATCCTTCTGCTCGACGAGCCGACCACGTTCCTCGACGTCGCCCATCAGGTCGAGGTCCTCGATCTGCTCACCGACCTCTCGCACGCCCGCGGCACCACCATCGTGATGGTGCTGCACGACCTCAATCTCGCCGCCAGGTACAGCGACGAGCTCGTGGCCATGCGCCACGGGAAGGTGCACGCCATCGGCGCACCCGAAGAGGTCCTCACGCACACGCTCGTCGAAGAGGTCTTCGGCATGGCGAACCAGATCACCACCGACCCGGTCTCCGGGAAGCCGATGGTGACTCCGATCGGAAGGCATCATGTCCGCTGACACCCGCACCCGCTCCCCGTACATCCTCGCGCGCGCCGAGGTGCGTGCGGTCGACCGGGTGTCGCCGAACTTCGTCCGCATCACCTTCGGCGGCGTCGAGCTGGACGACTTCGGCACGCCGGGGGACACCCAGGACGCGCGCATCAAACTCGCCTTCCCTCCGGCGACGGGCATCCTCCCCGACATCGACCGGGACACCGACGACTGGTGGGGCGCCTACCTCGCCGTCCCGGAGGCCGAGCGCGGCTCCATGCGGACCTACTCCGTCCGCGACCTGCGGGTGACGGATGCCGGCACAGAGGTCGTCGTGGACTTCGTGCTGCACCTGGCTCCAGGGCTCACCGGTCCGGCATCCCTGTGGGCGAGCACGGCGTCCGTCGGGGATGAGCTGTGGATCGTCGGCCCGCGGCGCGGACGCGAGGACCGCAGCGGCATCGAGTACGCGCCGGGCGCCGCGTCCCGCGTGTGCCTCGTCGGTGATGAGACCGCGGCTCCGGCGATCGCCCGCATCCTCGAGGACGCGCCGCGCGACCTGGGCGGGGTGGCCTTCATCGAGGTCCCCGTCGCCGAGGACGTCCTGCCGATCGACGCGCCGGCGGGTGTCGAGGTGCACTGGCTGCCGCGCGGAGGGGCAGCGCACGGCCTCCGGCTGCTCCCCACCGTGCTCGACTACCTCGGCGACACCGGTCACTCCGAGATCACGGTGCAGGATGCCGAGGGCGAGGACCTCGTCTGGGAGACCCCGGTGTACTCGGGCAGCGGCGAGAAGATCGCGCCGTCGGCCGCTCACGCCGACCGTTACTTCTGGATCGCGGGGGAGAGCGGGGTCGTCACGACGCTGCGCCGCCACCTCGTGAAGGACCTCGGCATCGACCGATCGCAGGTCGCGTTCATGGGGTACTGGCGCCGCGGCGTCTCGATGCGCGGCTGACCCGATCAGCGCGGTCCGCGCCGGCGACGTCCGGGCGGCGTGGTTGCATGGGGGCATGGGCATCGAGGAGCGGATGACGCGCGAGACCAGAGCCGTCTGGGCCACGGTGGTCTGCTTCCTCCTCGGCTCCGCAGCGGGGACCCTCGCGCTCTGGGGGAATCCCCGCCCCGTCGCCGGTGGCGGCTCGGTCGGGCTTCCGGCCGGCATTATCGCCGGGGTGATCGCCGCGGCATCCTTCGTCGTGAGCAGCAGGGGGCACCGACGGGACGATCACGCCGAGATGCCCCGATGGCAGGTCCGCGTCTCGACGCTGTCCGCGATCGCCCTCACCGTCGCGTTCGCCGGCGTGACCGCTCTCGGCGTGCTGCTCGCCGGCGAGGTGTTCGGCGCCGGCCTGCAGGGAGCGGAGATCCCACCGCTGGGTGGCGGCATCGTCACCGGAGTCGCGAGCGCCGTCGCCGGTCGCCTCACCTTCAGCGCCGGCATCGACCTGCGCACGTCCGACCTCGCGACGCTCCTGTTCAGTTACCTGCTCATCGGCACGCTGTTCGCCATGCTCACGGCCGCGGACCCGCGGTGGTGGGAGACGAACTTCTCGCAGCTCGGCATCGGTGCCGGGGCATGGGCCTTCAACGGCACCCTGGTCGTCTCCGGAATCCTCGTCGCCACGGTCGGGTCGTACATCGGCCGCGACCTGCACCGCGCCCTCGGCGATCGGGAACTCACCCGGATCGCCCGGGTCGTGGCGCTCTGGGCTTCCGCGGGGATCGCACTCGCCGGCATCGGCGTGGTGTCGCTCGAAGACGCGGTCATCCCGCACAACATCATCGCCTTCGCCGCCCTCGTCCTCTTCGTCGCGGCGGCTGCCGTCACGACCGCCGTCATGCCTGGCCCGCCCCGTCCCCTCGTGATCGCCACCGTCCTCATCGCCGCGGTCCTCGTCATCGCCGTGGTGGCGAGCATCCTCGGTGCGTACTCCGTGACGGTGCTCGAGGCGATCGTCATCGGTCTCGCCCTACTGTGGATGACGACGCTCGTCCGCGTCCTCGCCGTGCTGGCGCCGACGGTGACCAGGCCCTCGCGGCGCGCGACGCTGCTGCCGCGCTGACGCGCGCGGGACGCAGACGCACTGGCCTCCGGCATCCGCCCCTGACAGGATCGAAGGACACGATCTTCGCAGGAAGGGACGACGATGTCCGATCAGGTGTTCATCTTCATCGCATTGGCGCTGTACTTCGCCGCCATGCTGCTCATCGGGTATCTGGCCTTCCGCCGGACGACCGACCACGAGGACTACATGCTCGGCGGGCGCAATCTGCCCTCCTGGGTGGCGGCGCTCAGCGCCGGCGCATCCGACATGTCCGGCTGGCTCGTCATGGGTCTGCCCGGTGCGATCTACCTCTCCGGTCTCATCGAGGCGTGGATCGCCGTCGGGCTGACGATCGGCGCGTACCTCAACTGGTTGCTCGTGGCGCCGCGCCTGCGCGCATACACGCAGGTCTCGCGCAACTCGATCACCGTCCCGAGCTTCTTCGAGAACCGCCTGCGGGACTCCTCCCGCCTCCTCCGGATCCTCGCCGGTGTCGTGATCCTCGTGTTCTTCACGCTCTACATCTCCAGCGGCATGGTCGCCGGAGGCGTGTTCTTCGAGAGCTCGTTCAACTCCGACTACCTGCTCGGCATGGCCCTCGTGGCCGGCGTCACGCTGCTGTACACGCTGTTCGGCGGGTTCCTCGGCGCGTCCTTCACGGATGTCGTGCAGGGGCTGATGATGGTGATCGCGCTCATCGTCGTGCCGGTGGCCGCCGTGATCGCGGTCGGCGGATTCGGCGAGGTGGGCGCCTACGTCGACGAGCTGGCGCCGAACCACCTGTCGCTCACCGGCGGAGCTGCGCTCACCGGCGGCACGGTGCTGGCGATCGTATCCGCGCTCGCGTGGGGCCTCGGGTACTTCGGGCAGCCGCACATCATCGTGCGGTTCATGGCGCTGCGCAGTCCTCGTGAGGCGAAGACCGCGCGTCGCATCGGCATGAGCTGGATGATCATCTCCCTCGTGGGAGCGGTGTTCTCCGGCATCATCGGCATCGCGTACATGGCGTCGAGGGGCATCGACCTGAGCAACCCCGAGACCGTGGTGCTCGTGATGTCGCAGACGCTGCTGCACCCGTTCGTGGCCGGTCTCGTCCTCGCCGCCGTGCTCGCGGCGATCATGAGCACGATCTCCAGTCAGCTCATCGTCGCATCGTCGGCCCTCGTCGAGGACCTGTTCAAGGTTGTGAAGAAGGAGCCGTCGCCGAAGCTGCTCGTCCTCCTCGGGCGTCTGACGGTGCTCGTCGTCGGCATCATCGCGGCACTCCTCGCGATCATCCCGAACGACACGATCCTCGGTCTCGTCTCGTTCGCGTGGGCGGGGTTCGGCGCCGCGTTCGGCCCCATCATCCTGCTGAGCCTGTTCTGGCGGAAGCTCACCAGCTGGGGCGCGCTGGCCGGCATGTTCGTCGGTGCAGCCGGAGTGTTCGTCTGGAAGGCCGTCTGGCCGGAGATGTACGAGCTGCTGCCCGGATTCGTCACGGCCATGATCGTCGCCGTCGTCGTCAGCCTCATCACGCACCGCGAAGGATCTGAGCGGCAGAACGAGATCCTGCAGGAGTTCAGCGACACCGGCACACTCCTCACGGTCAACGGCATCGGGCGCGGCGCGCGCACCGACCGGATGACCCCGTAGCGGACACACGGAAGGGGCGGATGCCGAAGCATCCGCCCCTTCCCGATGTTCACTTTCCGAGGAACTCCGCCAGCGCGGCGTTGACCTCGTCGGCGTGGGTCCACAGCAGCCCGTGCGGAGCGCCGTCGATCTCGACGTAGTCCGCCTCCGGGAAGACCTCGTGGAAGCGGCGCGCCGTGGCGTCGATCGGCAGGATGTTGTCCGCGGTGCCGTGCAGGATGAGGCTCGGCTTGCCGCTGGCGCGGACGGCCTTCACATCTTCACGGAAGTCCTCGATCCATGCCGGGACGACCGCGTAGGCGGCGACGGGGGCGCTGGAGATCGCGACGTTCCAGCTCGCCGTGACGGCCTCCTGGCTGATGCGGGAGCCCAGGGTCTCGTCGAGGTTGTAGAAGTCCTTGTAGAACTGCGTGTACCAGGCGTAGCGGTCGCCCTTCGCCGCGGCGGCGATGCCGTCGAAGACGTCCTGCGGGACGCCGCCGGGGTTGTCGTCGCGTGCCACGAGGAACGGCTCGAGCGAGGCGAGGAAGGCGAGCTTCGCGACACGCTCGTGACCGTAGCGCGACACGTAGCGGGCGAGCTCACCGGTGCCCATCGAGAATCCGACGAGGATGACGTCGCGCAGGTCGAGCGTCTCGAGCACGGTGTTCAGATCGGCCGCGAACGTGTCGTAGTCGTATCCGGCGCCGACCTTCGACGACTGACCGAACCCGCGACGGTCGTACGTGATGACGCGGTAGCCGTTCGCGAGCAGCTCCCTGGTCTGGCGCTCCCAGCTGTGGCCGTTGAGCGGATAGCCGTGGATGAGCACGACCGGCTGCCCGGCACCCTGGTCCTCGTAGTAGAGCTCGACGGGGGTGGTGTTCTCTTCTGCGACGGTGATGTAACCCATGATGACTCCTTGTGATCGTGATGTCCGTTGTGCGGTTGAAAGGGGAGAACGCTCGTTCTCCGTGAATGATTCCAATGTAGAGAACGTTCGTTCTCGTGTCAAGTACTATGGAGACATGAATTCGGAAGAGGCACGGCAGGCGGTCCTCGATGCCGCGGAGGAGCTGTACTACGCCAAGGGATACGCGGCGGTCGGGATGGACGAGCTGCGCTCAGCGGCCGGGGTCTCGCTGAAGCGGCTGTACACGCTCTTCCCGTCCAAGGACGACATCATCCGCGCCGTGCTCGAGCGCAAGCACGAAGAGTGGGAGCGCATGGTCGCCGGCGGCGTCGCCGACGCCGGCGAGGATGTGCGTGCACGCCTGCTGGCGGTCTACCGCGTCCTCGAGCGGTGGTTCGGTGCCGACGACTTCCGCGGCTGCGCCTTCATGAACGCGTTCGGCGAACTGGGGGGCACCTCTCCCGAGATCGCCCGGATCGTGCGGGAGCACAAGGCCTCGTTCCAGGAGTACATGGCGCGTCTGGTGACCGAGGCCGGCGCCCCGGCGTCGCTGGCGGCGCAGCTGTCGATCCTCGCCGAGGGGGCGCAGAGCACGGCCGCGATCTCCGCCGACCCCGCAGCAGCCGCACAGGCCCGCGCTGCGGCCGAGGTCCTCATCGATGCGGCGACCGGCAACCTCGTGGCGAGTCCGGCGCCCGCCTGAGGTGGCTTCGGGCGACCCCGCATAGAGCGGGTGTCGTGCCTTGTCAAGACGACCTGTTCCGCGGGGTGCCGCACGTATGGTCGGGGCATGGAAAAGCAGGACAACGGCATCGCCCGGCAGGTCTCCGTCATCGCCGCGGCGTCCTTCATGCTCATCTCGTCCGTCGCGGTCGGGGGAGCGTTCGGCGGCGAAGGCGTCGCCGATCAGCAGGACGGAGCGCTGACGGATCAGTCGACGTACCTCGCCCCATCAGGGCCGGCGTTCGCGATCTGGTCCGTCATCTACCTCGGGCTCATCGCCTACACGATCTGGCAGGCGCTCCCCGCGCAGCGCCACGACGACCGTCAGCGTGCGACCGGGTGGTGGGTGGCCCTGTCGATGGTGCTCAACGGACTGTGGCTCGTCGCGGCGAGCTTCGGCCCGCTGTGGTCCACGGTGCTCGTGATCGTGCTGCTGCTCATCGTGCTCGCGAGGGTGATCGTGCTCCTCGGCCGGTCATCGGCGCGTGGATGGGTCGAACGCACCGTCGTCGACGGCGCCAACGGCCTGCACTTCGGGTGGGTCACCATCGCCACCGTGGTGAACATCACGGCGCTGCTCACCGACGTCGCGCCGGAGGCGTGGGGGCAGCAGGCTGATCTCTGGGGGATCCTCGTCCTCGCCGCGGTGCTCGTCATCGCGGTGAGCAGTGCGTGGGCGACGGGACGCATCGCGCCGGCTCTCGCGTCGGCGTGGGGACTCGCCTGGGTCGCGATCGGCCGTCTGACCGACGAGCCCCGAAGCACGCCGATCGCCGTGGCGGCCATCATCGTCGCCGTGATCCTGCTGATCGCCGCCGTCATCTCGTCCGTCCGGCGGCTTCGCGGGCGCTCTCACCCGGCCGTGCAGAAGCGCCGCTGACGATCGATTTCAAAAAATTTATATTCGTCTGCATCCAAATGCCGGTGTTCCTCGGAATACACATTCACAGGGCAGCGAAAGGCAGCCCCCGTTCTAGGAGGAATACAGTGCGCAAGCAACTCGCCGCCGGCATCGCCGTCGGAATGATCTCAGCCCTCGGTCTGGTCCTGCCGGCATCCGCCGCCACGTCGGACGACGCCCAACTCTCCGTCCTGCACGGAATCCCTGACACCCCGGTCGACGTGTACGTCGACGGCGAGCTCACGCTCGATGACTTCCAGCCCGGCGACCTCGCCGGACCGCTCGACCTCCCCGCCGGCGACTACGAGGTGGCACTCACCGCACCCGACGCCGCTGACGCCAGCGACCCGATCCTCGGCCCGGCGACGGTCAGCCTCGAAGCCGGCGCGAACTACACCGCCGTCGCGCACCTCACCGAGGCCGGCGAACCGGGTCTCAACGTCTTCACCAACGACACGTCCGCCACAGCAGCCGGTGAGGCCCGCCTGACCGTCCGCCACGTCGCCGCGGCCCCGGCCGTCGACATCCTCGCCGGCGGCTCGCCCGTCGTCGAAGGCCTCGCGAACCCGGACGAGGCGACGCTGGACCTCCCGGCCGGCACCGTCTCGGCCGCCGTCGCACTCGCCGGCACGACCGACCCCGTGCTCGGACCGGTGGATGTCGACCTCGCAGAGGGCACGCTGACCATCGCGTACGCGTGGGGCAGCGCGGAGGACGGCACGCTCGACCTCGCCGTCCAGACGATCGAGGGTCTGCACTCGAACCCCGAGGGCGTTCCCTCCGGTAACGCCGGCTACCTCGCGCAGCGGGATGCCGCAGGAAACATGCTGTACCTCGGTGCAGCTGTCGCAGCCGTCGCAGCCGTCGCCGGCGGCAGCGTCTTCGCCCTGCGTCGCGCAAAGCAGCAGCGCTGATGGACGAGGGCATGTCGCGACACCGGATGGGGGTGCGAGCGGTGGGCGCAGCGCTCGCCTCCATCGGCGTCGCGGCATGCCTCATCGCCTGCTCCCCTGTGGGAGCGGGGGACCGGCAGTCCGCGGAGAGCAGCCCCTCACCCGCGTCGACGCCGTCTCCCGCTCCCACTTCCGATCTGCGGCCGGAGATCCGCTCCAGCGCCATCGGCGCACCGGCCGAGACCGTCCCCCCGCAGGCGCTGAGCATCCCCTCGCTCGGCGTCGACATGGCCGTCACCCCCGTCGGCATCGCGGACGAGGGGCAGATGGAGCTCCCCGAGGACCCGGCGATCGCCGGCTGGTACCGCTTCGGACCGGATGCCGCGAGCGGTGAGGGGAACATCGTCATCGCCGCCCACGTCGATTCAGTGGACTACCCGATCGGCCCGCTCGCCGACCTGCGCGATGCCGCGGCCGGCGAGACCGTCACGGTGACCGGGGCCGACGGCACGGACCGGGGATACGTCATCGAGTCCGTCACCTTCTACGAGAAGACGGCGCTCCCCACGGACGAGATCTTCCGAAGGAGCGGCGACCCGGCACTGATCGTGATCACCTGCGGCGGGCCGTTCGACAGCTCGACCGGGCACTACCGCGACAACGTGGTGGCCGTGGCACGGCCGCAATGACCGAGATGGACGAGGCAAGGGGCGACATGGTGGACGACACCGATGAGGCGGAGGCCGAGGCGCGTCTCAACGAGCGCTTCATCGCCGGAGACGAGACCGCACTCGCGGAGATCTACCGACGGTGGTCACCCGTCGTCTTCACCCTCGCGCTTCGTTCACTGGGTGACCGGGGAGACGCGGAGGATGTGACCCAGCGCACGTTCGTCTCGGTCTGGTCGTCGCGGACCGGGTACGACCCGGCGAAGGCGCGGCTGTCGACGTGGCTCATCACGATCGCCCGCCGCCGCATCGCCGACACGCACGAGGCCCGAAGGAAGGTGCGCGAACTCCAGGAGCAGATGGAGCGCATGACCGACCCGAGTGCGGCGATCGCACCCGGCGTCGATCTCTCCGAGACGCTGCTGGTGGCCAACGAGATGCAGCAGCTGGCCCCGAAGGCCAGGGAGATCATGCGGCTGGCGTTCTACGACGATCTCACCCACGATGAGATCGCACGTCGGTTGGACATGCCGCTGGGAACAGTGAAGAGTCACATCCGACGAAGTCTTTCCCGTATGCGCGCCCGATTGGAGGTCGTCGATGTCGCACATTGACCAGGAAGAGCTGGCACTGGTCGCTCTCGGCGAACCGGTCGGCTCCGCAGCGGCGGAGAAGCACCTGCAGCAGTGCCCGCAGTGCACGCACGAACTGGCAGAGATGACCCATGCGGTCATCGTCGGACGAGCAAGCATGACCGATCACGAGATCGAGGCTCCGCCGGCGCGTGTGTGGACCGGGATCCACGCGCAGCTCGGCCTCGGCGAGGGTCTGCGAACCGATCCGCTCGCGGCATCCGCGCCGCAGGAGGCCGTCGCGTCGGAGCCCGCGTCGAGCCCGCGCCGCGGCGGGGGAAGAAGTCGCGCCCTGTGGACGCTCGCGGCATCCGTCGCCGTCCTGGCCGGGATCGGCGGAGCGATGTGGGCGGGGACGACGGCGAGCCTGGCTCCGGTGTCCGTGGCCAGCGCGACCCTGGACGCCTTCCCGTCCTACCCCGAGGCCGCCGGCGAAGCCGAGGTCGACGAGCAACCCGACGGAACCCGCGAACTGACCGTGACGGTGAACGTGGAGGAGACCGCCGACACGTATCGCGAGGTCTGGCTCATCCGCAACGACGGACAGGCGCTCATCAGCCTCGGCGTCCTCAGCGGCACCTCCGGCACGTTCCGGATCCCCGACGGCGTCGACCTGAACGACTACGACCTGGTGGACATCTCGTTCGAGCCGATCGACGGCGACCCCGCGCACTCGGGGGATTCGATCGTGCGAGGGGCGCTCGATTTCGCATAGGTGCCGCCTCAGACGCCGCCGTCAGAAGCAGACGCCGAAGATAAGGCATCTGCCCGATGTCGTGGGGGTGCCTTAGAGCGGAGTGTGGACTCAGAACATCAGAGGAGTCCAGACATGTACGATCACCCGTCCTACATCTTCGACACCATCAAGGCGGACCAGGAGCGGCTCGACCGCGCCAACGAGCTGCACCGCTCGATCATCGAGCATCCGGAGCGCGTGGTCCCGCGTCCGAGCCGGATCGCCGGAACGCTGCGCGGCTGGTTCCGTGCGGCGAGACGGGATGCCGCGGCCTCAGCGGCCGCGGTGTGCGAGGCCTGCGGCGTGGACGGCGAGGTCGCTGCGCGTCCCGCCCCTGCGCGGTGAACGTCCTCGCGGCCCTCGGTGCCGACCGCGGCGCCGACCGCGGAGCCGACCGCGGAGCCGACCGCGGCGCCGACCCCGATGTCGGTGCCGAGTGGCACCATGGTGAGGTGACCGTTCCCACGGACAACTCCACGATGGTCGGGCGAGATGCGGATCTCGCCGAGCTGCGCGGTGCGTTCGACCGGGCCCTCGCCGGCAGGCCGGGCGCCGTCCTCATCGAGGGGGAGGCGGGGATCGGCAAGACCCGGTTGCTGCGAGAGGCCTGCGCTGAGCTCAGCGCGCGCGCCGACGTGCACATCGGCCGCTGTCTCGACCTCGGCACCGCGCGATCGGCGTACGGTCCGCTCATACCGATCCTTCGTTCGGTCGTCCGGGCGCTGGGGATCGACGAGGCGCGGGCCGCTGTCGGCGTCGGTGCGGAGGCGTTGCGCATGCTCGTCCCCGAACTCGGCGAGGGGGTGGTCGCCCGCGAGAGCACGAGTCCCGATGCGTTGCGGAACGCGGTGGCCGCACTGATCGAGCACGCCGCGGAGCGCTCGCCGCAGGTCCTCGTGATCGAAGACCTGCACTGGGCCGACGATTCGACACTCGTCATGCTCTCCTTCCTCATGCGCACCCTTCAGGAAGGGCGCGTCCTCCTGCTCATGACATGCCGCAGCGACGATGTGCGCCGCGGAGACGCGGCAAGCCGGTTCATCGCCGAGAACACGCGCGCGCGGGTGATGGAGCGGCTCCGCCTGGAGCGGCTGGACGAGTCGGCCACCCGTGATCTCGTCGAGCAGCTCTCCGGCCGTCCCGTGAGCGACGCCGTGCTCGCACGGCTCATGGAGCGCGCCGAGGGTGTGCCGTTCTTCATCGAAGAGGTCGCCTGCTGCGCGGCGGGAAGACTGCCGGACACCCTTCGCGAGATGCTCCTGGTCCGCTTCGACCAGCTCGACGACGACGCCCGCCGCGTCGTGCGCCTCGCCTCCGGTGCCGAGGGGATGCTGTCGCACTCCCTGCTCGCGGAGCTCGCCGACCTGCCGGACGACCGTCTCGATGAGGCGATCCGGGCCGCCGCAGCCGGTGGCATCCTCTCCGTGGACGACGGCCAGTACGGGTTCCGACACGCTCTGCTGCGCGAGGCCGTCCACGACGACCTGCTGCCGGGAGAGCGCGCGAGGCTGCACCGCGCGTACGCCGAGGCGCTCGAGCGCCGCGCCCCCGGAGCCGATCGTTGCGACGGCTCGTCGCTCGCCCACCATTGGAGCCTCGCCCAGGTGCCCGATCGCGCGCTCGTCGCCGCTGTGCAGGCGATGCAGGAGGCCAAGAACCGCTTCGCGTTCGCGACGGCCGCCCGATTCGGTGAGCTCGCGCTCGAACTCTGGGAGCAGGTGCCCGACGCCGAGTCGGTGGCGGGCATGCCGCACATCCGCCTGATGCGTCAGCTGGGGTCGATCCTGCGCAACGCGGGTGAGGCCGAACGAGCCCTTGCGGTCGCCGAACGCGCACTCGCCGAGGTGGATGAGTGCACGGACCCGAGCGACCACGCGCGGTTGCTGCGCGACAGAGGCTTCTACCTGGCGAACCTCGGGCGCGAGGGGGCCGCCGAGCTGTTCCTCGCCGCCCTGGAGATCGTCGACCGCTCCGTCGACGACGACGTGCTGCACGCGACGCTGCTCAATGCGCTCGCCGGGCGGTACATGCTCGGGTCGAAGCCGAGGGAGGCGATCATCACCGCGACGCAGGCGCTGGAGATCGCGACCCGCGCCGGCACGGCGCGGGAGATCTCGGTCGCCCACAATCTGCGCGGCACGTGCCGCATGTACGTCGGTCAATTGGAGGAGGCGTTCGCCGACTTCGGCGAGGCGGCCCGGTTCGCGCCGGGCAGCAACGGCGGCGCCGAGCTGCGCTATCACGTCAACTACTCCGATCTGCTCGGCCTCATCGGCAGGAATCGCGAAGCCGTCGAGGTGGCGGAGGCCGGCATCGCACGTGCGCGAGAGCTCGGCGTCGAGCGCACCGCCGGGGTGCTGATGGTGCAGAACCTCGTCGAGCCGCTGCTCACGCTCGGCGACCTCGAGGCGGCCACGAGGTGGTTGTCCGCCGTGCCCGCCGGACGCCCGCAGGTCGTCAGCGATCAGTACGTCACCATCACCCGCATCCGGGCTCTCGCCTGGCAGGGCGATGTCGACGAGGCGGATCGCCTGCAGGACGAGTGGATGCCGACGCTCCAGCGCACGGGACGGCTCGAACGGCAGGCCTGGTACCGGCTCGTCGAGAACGAGATCGCGCTCGCCGCCGCCCGAGGCGACTGGACGGCCGCGTTGCAGGCCGTGGTCGCGATGACCGAGGACCCCGGATTCGTGCTGCTGCATGCGTATCGGATGCTGCTCGAGGCCGGGTGGGTCGTCGCCGAGGTCCGCGCGTCAGGCGCTTCTGTGGTGCAGGCCGTGGCCGCGATCCGTCGGCTGTGGCTCGAGATCCCCGAGTCCGTGCGCTCCGACGACTGGGCAGGCATCCTCGATGCGCTCCTCGAACCGTCGACCGGGCGGTTGCGTTCGGCCGTCGCTCTCACCGAGCGCCCGGATGTGCCGGCGGTCATGCGCGCTGTCGTCCGTCTCGAACTCGCGCGCGCGCTTCTCGCCGACGGCGCGAGGAATGAGGCACGGACGGCGCTGACAGAGGCCGCGACGGTCGCGCAGGAGATCGGGCACGTGCCACTGCAGCGGCGGATCGCCGACGTCGGCTCGGCCAGCGGCGTGCTGTCAGCAGGCGCCTCGCACGACGAGCTCGAGCTCACCGCTCGTGAGCGCCAGGTGGTCGAGCTCATCGCCGAGGGGCTGAGCAATCGGCAGATCGGCGAGCGGCTCTTCATCAGCGCGAAGACGGCGAGCGTCCACGTCTCGGCCATCCTCCGCAAGCTCGGCGTCTCCTCCCGCACCGAGGCGGCTCTGGTCGCCGCTCGCGCCGTCGGCAGCGACGATCGATCGCTTCAGCGGGGCCATTCCTCGGCGAGCAGGCCGTAGTTCATCCCGTCCATCCACTCGCCCGAGATGTGCAGCCCGGTCTTGCGGCTGAACTCCTCACGCCGCATCCCGAGCTTCTCCATCAGCCGCCACGACGGCTCGTTCGCCGCGAAGCATCCCGCGTTGACACGGCGAAGGCCCAGGGACCCGAAGCAGACTTCGATGGCGGCGCGCACGGCCTCGATCGCATAGCCCTGACCGGTGTACTCCGGGGCGAGCACCCACCCCAGTTCCGCCTCGACGCCTTTGGCCTGCTCGACCATCGCGCTCTGCGCCCAGCCGTCGCCCACCTTCACCATGAGGTCGCCGATGATCTGTCCGTCCGAGAGCCGGATGATGATGAACGTCGTCGCCAGGCGGTCGGGCCGGAGGTAGAGCTCGTCGAACGCCTCCCGCGTGGTCGGCACGGCGCCCAGCCACTCATACACCTCGCGCAGTCGCCGGTAGTCCCACAGTGCCCCGAGATCATCGGGGGTGCACTTGCGGATCTCCAGTCGCTCCGTCCGGATCGGCCACGGGTCGCTGCGGTGCGCGTCGCTCATCGTTCGATTGTAGGAGCGCGTACGGCGACTTCCGCTCGTGACGAACGCACAGCCCGTTCCGATCACGAACCCGTAACGTCGAGAGCATGACGACCATCGAGGTCAGCGAAGAGGCCATCCGTCAGACCCGTGAACTCCGCGACGAGTTCCAGCGTTTCCTCCGGGAGTACGAGTTCGGCATGCGAGAGGTCGAGACGAAGATCTCGATCCTTCGGGACGAGTTCCTCCATGATCACGCCTACAACCCGATCGAGCACGTCAAGAGCCGGTTGAAGACTCCGGACAGCATCGTCGAGAAGATCGCGCGGCGGGGGATCGAGGAGCCGGACTTCGCCCGCATCCGCGAGGAGATCACCGACATCGCCGGTGTCAGGGTGACCTGCAGCTTCGTGACCGACGTCTACCGGCTGTTCGACCTGCTCACGCAGCAGGATGACGTCACGGTCCGCATCGTCAAGGATTACATCGCAGAGCCCAAGGCGAACGGGTACAAGAGTCTGCACGTGATCATCGAGGTGCCGGTGTTCCTGTCGACGGGGCCGATCGCCGTGCCCGTGGAGGTGCAGTTCCGCACGATCGCGATGGACTTCTGGGCGAGCCTCGAGCACAAGATCTACTACAAGTTCTCCCACCAGGTGCCCTCTCACCTCGTGGAGAGCCTCACCGAGGCCGCCGCCGCGGCATCCGAGCTGGACGAGCGCATGGAACGCCTGCACCGCGAGGCGCACGGCACCCCGAACGGCGAGTTGCCCACCCCGCCGCGCGTCGTCGAAGTGTGATCCGGGCGACCGTCGCCGGCCGTCGCCGTTCATAACTCCGGAGATCTTTCGCAGAACGCTGTCGTCTCGGCGGAGCGGCGGCCGCTGAGGCCGGATTGTCCGGAGTTGTGCCCGGCCGGCGACGCCGCGGCTGCGGCGCGGCTACTCGCGGCTGGGGCCGGAACTGCCCGGCTCAGCCGAGGAACTCCCGCACGGCGGTCGCCATCGCGGTCACGCCGACCTCGATGGTCGGGTGGGGGACCGGCGCGAAGTAGGCGGAGTGGTTGGTGGGAATGGTGCTCGCGACCGTTCCAGCGGCCTCGGCCGCGGCGTAGACGGCAGGATCGACCCCACCGAAGAACCAGAACACCAGCGGCGCGCCGGAGTCCCTGGCGAACCAGGACACGTCCTCGCTGCCGGTGAACATGCCGGGGTCGACGACGGCTCCCTCCCCGAGCGTGCGGCGCAGTGCCGCGACGACGCGGGCGGTGGCCGCCGCGTCGTTGATGGTCGGGGGGAGGGTGTGCTCGGTGTGGAACTCGGGCTCGCGCTCCGCCCCCGACGCAACTGCCTCGGCGCGCACGATCCGCTCCACGCTCGCCAGCACCTTCGCGCGTGCGGCGTCATCCGGGTAGCGCAGGCTCAGCTCGAGCTTCGCGACGGCAGGGATGATGTTGCTTTTGGTCCCCGCATGGATCGAGCCGACCGTGACCACTCCGACCTCCCGGGGGTCGAGCTCGCGGGAGGCGATGGTCTGCAGTCGCATCACGGTCGCGGCCGCCATCACGACGGGGTCGATGGTGGTGTGCGGGCGGGAGCCGTGCCCTCCGCGGCCGTGCATGGTGACGGTGATGCCGTCGGCCGCGGCCATCTGCGGGCCTGGACGAACGCCGATCACTCCGGCCGGCAGTGGGGTGACGTGCTGACCGAGGACCACGTCGGGCTTCGGGTAGCGATCGAGGAGGCCGGCATCCAGCATCGCCCTGGAGCCGGCGCCGTACTCCTCCGCCGGCTGGATGAGGACCACGAGCGTCCCCGACCATTCGGCGCGCTCGGCGACGAGCCGCTCGACCGCGCCGATCATCGCGGTCACGTGCATGTCGTGACCGCAGGCGTGCATGATGGGCACCGTGTTGCCGGCCGGATCGACACCCGTCGCCGTGCTCGCGTAGGGGAGCCCGCTGAGCTCCTCGACGGGCAGCGCGTCCATGTCGGCGCGAGCCCAGACCACCGGCCCTTCGCCATTGCGGAGCACGCCGACGACGCCCGTGACCCCGACTTCCTCTTCGACCTCGAGGCCGAGATCGCGCAGGTGCTGCGCCGCGATGCCGGCCGTCCTGGTCTCCTGGAACGACAGTTCCGGATGCCGGTGCAGGTCGATGTACAGCGCTTCGAGGTCGATCGTCATGGCCTCGAGCCTAGCCGCGGGGCGTCGGGAGCCGACTCAGTCGTGTCCGGCGTAGGAGGAGAGCTCAGGACCCGGATGCAGCACACCGTTCACGATCGCGCGGATGGCGAATTCGGTCGTCGGGCCGAGCTCGACGACGTCCGGATGCAGCAGCCACTGCAGTTGCAGGCCGTCCATGACGGCGAGGATCGCGGCGGATGCGGCGGCCACCCTCTCCGGATCGGTCACCCCCTCGTCGGCGCAGAGCCGGCCGAAGGCATCCGTGATCTCCCGCCGAAGCGTCGTGTAGCGCTCCTCGAAGAATCCGCGTGCAGGGTGACCGTCGGTGATCGACTCCGCAGACAGCACCGTGTACGACTGCACGATCCCCGGGCGCTGTGCGTTCACGAACGCAGTGCGGACGAGGTGCAGGAACAGGTCGGCGCCGCCGGGGATGTGCTTGTCGTCGAGTTCTGCGACGTCGGCCTGGTCCCGGTACGCGAGCACCGCGAGCAGCAGGTTCTGCTTCGACCCGAAATGATGCAGCACGCCGGCGTGCGTCATGCCGACGCGCTCGGCGACATCCGCGAGCGTGCCGTTGGTCGATCCCTTGTTGCCGAAGATCTCGACGGCGGCCTTGACGATGTCGGCGCGCTTCTGCCGGGTGGCCGGTCGCGTCGCAATGCGCGTGGAACCGTTCGCTTCAGTGGCCACAGCATCCCCTTTCACTCGTGAGTGTAACGGTCCGATCTCTGGTGCTTGCACGCTTACTTACTTGTCGGTAACCTCACCCTCAGTTTACTTTCTCACGAGTAAGCGATGTACGACAGGGCACTCCCGCCCCGCACAAAGACCGTGTCCAAGGAGAAGAAGCAATGAAGCTCAGCAGATCTCTGATCGCGATCAGCGCGATCACCGCCCTCGGTGTCGGCGCGCTCGCCGGGTGCTCGTCGTCGGAGTCCTCCGCCGACGGCGGCTCCGGCTCATCCGGCGCCGCACTCACGATCGCCAAGCCGGACGGCGCGATCACCACCGAGTCCCACAACCCCTTCCTCGGCGACTCCTCCGCATCGAAGTACGGCTACGCGAAGGTGATCTTCGAGCCGCTCGCCCTCGTCAACCCCACGGGCGACCTCGGCACGACACCCTGGCTCGCCGAATCCGTCGAATGGAACGACGACTACACAGAGCTCACCGTGGTTCCCCGCAGCGGAGTGAACTGGAGCGACGGCGAACCGTTCACCGGCGACGACATCGTCTTCACGTTCGACCAGTACCTCGACGGAAGACTCGCCGACTCCTCTGGTCTGAACTACCAGGGCGCGACGGTCGACGGCGACCGCATCACGCTCACGTTCGGCGATTCGAAGTTCACTGCGCAGTCCCGCGTGCTGCACACCCCGATCGTCCCCCAGCACATCTGGGAGGACATCGAGGACCCCAACACCGACCCGCTCACCGCGGACGGCCTCGCCGTCGGCACGGGGCCCTACGTGCTCTCCAGCTGGACCACCGAGTCGGTCACCCTCGCCGCGAACGAGGACTACTGGGGCGGGGAGCTCGCCGTCCCCGAGCTGCACTACGTCTCGTACGGCGACAACGCCGCCCTCACCACCGCACTGGCCTCCGGCGAGGCCGACTGGGCGCAGGCGTTCCTGCCGCAGATCGAGGACAGCTATCTGTCCGTCGATCCGGACAACCAGTTCCTCGTCTCGCCGACGGCGGGCGCCGGAACCCTGTTCTTCAACCTGCAGACCAAGCCCTTCGACGACCCGGCGCTGCGCGAGGCGCTCGCGTGGACGATCGACCGCGACGCGTACGTCGACATCGCGAGGGAAGGCGCGAGCGAGGCGGTGTGGAACGTCACGGGACTCGGATCGGTGCTCGCGGACGAGATCGTCCCCGAGTATCAGGATGCCGAGTACTCCGTCGACGTCGATCGCGCCAGGCAGATCCTCACAGACGCGGGCTACACGTGGAAGGGCGACGCTCTCATCGACCCCGACGGCGAAGCGGTCTCCTTCTCCATCTCCGTCCCCTCCGGGTGGAGCGACTGGAACACCGAGCAGGCCCTCATCGCCGAGGAGCTCGACGAGGCCCTCGGCATCGAGGTCAAGGTCGACCAGCCCGACTGGGGCGGCTGGGATGCCGCGCGCCAGGAGGGCACCTTCCAGGCGATCATCCACTGGCTCGAGGACACCGGGAACGTGTACGGCCTGTACACCTCGACGATGGACCCGAAGTGGATCGTCGACGACAAGGCCCAGTTCAACTTCGGCCGCTTCGATGACCCGGCCGTCACCGAGGCACTGAACACGTACGCCAACGCCTCGTCCGACGAGGAGCGCGCCGAGGCATCCGCCGTGCTGCAGACGGCGTTCGCCGAGAACGTCCCGGCCATCCCGCTGGGCGCGCACCCGCTCCTCGGGGAGTACAACACCCGCAACTACGTCGGCTGGCCCACCGAGGACGACCAGTACGCCTCCGCCGACCCGACGCAGCCGGCGATCGTCCAGATCCTGACGAACCTCGAGGCCAAGTAGGGCGGATGCCGAGCGGGGCGACGTCTCGACTCGTCGCTCCGCTCCTCGCTCGACGCGTTTCGTCTCGCTGCGCTCGCTCAACGACCCGCGCGGGAGGCCGCCGGTCGCTCGACGCCCCTTACGGAGGTCTCCGCGGGTCGTTGAGCGGAGGCCGAAGGCCGCAGACGAAACGGGTTGAGCGCGCAGCGAGTCGAAACCGCCGCCTGCCCAGAAAAGGAACCCCATGCCCGATCCCCTGCTTTCCGTGCGCGACTTCTCGGTCGTGTACGACGTCGATCCGCCCGTCCGGGCGGTGAGGAATGTGACCCTCGAGCTGGAGCGCGGCGAGATCCTCGGACTCGCCGGTGAATCCGGATGCGGCAAGACCACGCTCGCCTACGGCATCCAGCGGCTCCTCAAGGCGCCGGCCGTCATCACCGACGGGACCGTCGTGTTCCACGACGCGAACGGCATCGACGTCGATGTGAACGCGCTCGACACGGAGCAGATGCGCCGATTCCGCTGGGACAGGGTGTCGATGGTGTTCCAGGGCGCGATGAACGCGCTCAACCCCGTCGCCACGGTCGGCTCGCAACTGGAGGACGTCTTCGAGGTCCACCGCCCAGGGATGCGCCGGAAGGAGCGAAGGGAGGCCGTCGCCGAGCTCCTCGAGATCGTCAAGGTCGGATCCCAGCGGGCCCGGTCCTTCCCGCACGAGCTCTCCGGCGGCATGCGCCAGCGCGTGATGATCGCCATGGCGCTGGCCCTGCGCCCGCAACTGATGGTCATGGACGAACCGACCACCGCACTGGACGTCCTCGTGCAGCGCGAGATCCTCCGTCAGATCTCGCAGCTGCGCGCGGAGTTCGGCTTCTCGGTGATCTTCATCACCCACGACCTGCCGCTGCTGCTGGAGATCAGCGACCGCATCGCGATCATGCGCGAGGGCGAGATCGTCGAGCTCGACACGGCGGAGCGCATCTGGCGGGACCCGCAGGACGACTACACGAAGACCCTGCTGTCATCGTTCCCGCGGCTCACCGGCGAGCGAGGGGTGGTGACCAGATGAGCACCCTCGAACTGCGTCGCATCACCAAGGTCTACAGCGTGCGAGGTGCGGGCCAGCTCACAGCGCTCGACGACGTGAGCTTCACGCTCGAATCCGGGCGGACGATCGGCCTGGTCGGTCAGTCCGGCAGCGGAAAGTCGACGATCGCGAAGATCCTCACCCAGCTCGAGCGCCCCACCACCGGCGAGGTGCTGCTCGACGGCCGCCCGATCCCGCGTCGAGGTCGCGGTCTTCGGACGTACCGGCAGCAGCTGCGGATGGTGTTCCAGGATCCGTTCGCCTCCCTCAACCCGTACCACTCGATCCGATACCACCTGGAGCGCCCTCTGCGCCTGGACGACGTCGTGCCGAAGGACGAGACGGAGGCCGAGGTGCGACGCCTCCTCGAGCGGGTGCGTCTGGACCCGGATGCCGTGATCGACCGCCGTCCGCATGAGCTCTCCGGCGGGCAGCGCCAGCGCGTCGCGATCGCCCGCGCGCTCGCATCCCGACCCGCGATCCTCGTGGCCGACGAGCCCGTCTCGATGCTCGACGTCTCCATCCGTCTCGGCGTGCTGAACCTGCTCGCCGACCTGCAGCGCGAGGAAGGACTCGGTGTGCTGTACATCACCCATGACCTGGCCACCGCTCGTCATTTCAGCGATGAGATCATCGTCCTCAACCAGGGCCGCATCGTCGAGCACGGCACGGCGGACGACGTCATCCTGCGCCCACAGAACCCGTACACACAGGAGCTGCGCGCGGCCTCTCCCGACCCGGAACGACATTTCGCCGCCGCCGGTGAGCGTGGAGGTGCGCGATGACCGCGGTGGAACCCCAGCTGCCCGTCGATGAGCACGTCGACGCGGTCGAGGTCGGCACGACGGCGACGCGTGCCGTGGCCGGCCGCTCCCGGATCCCGTGGCGCTTCCTCGGCGGTCGCGCCGCCTTCTACCTGTTCACCCTGTGGGCGGCCCTGACGATCAACTTCTTCCTGCCGCGCATGATGAAGGGCGACGCGGTCAGCCAGTACCTCGCGCGCAATCGCAACGTCTCGCCGGAGGCGGCCGACGCCCTGCGCGCGCTGCTCGGACTCGACACCGACAAGAGCCTCTGGCAGCAGTACCTCGACTACTGGGGGCTGCTGCTGCAGGGCGACCTCGGCGTCTCGCTCCTGCACGGACTGCGCCCCGTCACCGAGGTCATCGGACAGGCGCTCCCGTGGACGATCGGACTCGTCGGACTCGCCACGATCGTGTCCTTCGCCGTCGGCACGATCGGCGGTGCGTTCATCGGCTGGCGCAGGGGCAGCCGCCTCGATGTCTTCATCCCGATCACGACATTCCTCAGCACGATCCCGTACTTCTGGCTCGGTCTCCTCGCGATCGCGGTGTTCTCGGTGAACCTCGGCTGGTTCCCGATCGGCAAGGCCTACGGCGTCGGGACGGTGCCCGGTTGGAACCTCGAGTTCGTCGGGCAGGTCATCCACCACGGCACGCTGCCGCTGCTGACCATCGTCATCGCGTCGCTGGGCGGATGGATGCTCGGCATGCGCAACATGATGCTGACGGTCCTCGACGAGGACTACATCACCGTCGCCCAGGCCAAGGGCATGCCCAATCGCCGGGTGCTGTGGGGATACGCGGCACGCAACGCCGTGCTCCCGCAGATCCAGAGCTTCGCGCTGTCGATCGGGTTCATCGTCGGCGGCACGATCGTCATGGAGATGGTCTTCAGCTATCCGGGCGTCGGCAAGTTGCTGCTGGATGCCACCAACGCGAAGGACTATGCGCTGATGCAGGGCGTGTTCCTCGTCATCACGCTGTCGGTGCTCGTCGCGAACATCCTCGCCGACGTCGCCTACGCGTTCCTCGACCCGCGCACGCGTCAGACGGAGAGCTGAACATGACCACCACAGACGCCGCCCGCAGGGCGGGCACCCCCGACACCTTCCTCATCCGCACGACGACCGGCGACGGCAGGCGTCCTGAGCAGAACCTGCGGGCCCGGTTGGCCGGCGCGTTCGCGATGTTCCGCAACGGCAAGTCGCTCACCGGCCTGGCGATCCTGGGGTTCTTCGTGCTGATCGCGATCTTCGCCGACGTGCTCGCTCCGTATTCGCCGACCAAGGTCGACAACTCCGCACGCCTGCAGCCGCCGTCCGCCGCGCACTGGCTGGGGACGACCCATATCGGCGAGGACGTCCTCAGCCAGGTGATCCACGGCACGAGAGGCGTCATCGTCGTCGGCTTCCTCGCCGCGGTGATCGCGACGGTCATCGCCATCACCGTCGGCGTCATCGCCGGATACGTCTCGGGGTGGAAGAGCGAATCGCTCTCCGCACTGACCAACGTGTTCCTCGTGATCCCCGGACTGCCGCTGATCATCATCGTCTCGGCGATGTTCGAGGAGCCTCCGCTCGTCCTCATCGCCGCCGTGCTCGGCCTCACCGGTTGGGCGTGGGGCGCGCGTGTGCTGCGCGCGCAGACGATGTCGCTGCGCAACAGGGACTTCATCCAGGCTGCGCGGGCCAACGGGGAGCCGCTGGCCCGGATCATCACGGTCGAGATGCTCCCGAACCTCATGGCGCTCATCGCCGCGAGCTTCGTCGGAACGGTCACCGCCGCGATCCTCGGTCTCACCACGCTGTCCTACATCGGCGTCATCCCGGTGACGACCTACAACTGGGGCACGATCCTCAACTGGGCCTCGGCGCAGGGCGCTTTCGGTCAGAACCAGTGGCGGTGGTACCTGCCCCCTGGGCTCTGCATCGCCGCGATCGGGGTCGCGCTGTCGCTGATCAACTTCGGGATCGACGAGTACGTCAACCCGCGACTGCGCTCGGCCGGAGAGCGTGCTCGCGCCATGAAGAAGAAGGGTCTCGACGTCAACGACGCCGTGACCACCGTCCGCTCGGAACCCGTCCGCGAGGCGGGTCGCACGCAAGAGAACACAGGAAATGACTGAGACGCTGCTCGACCTCCACCCGTACCGCAACGCCGCCCTGCCCGTCGAGGAGCGAGTCGCCGACCTGCTCGGACGCATGACCCTGGAGGAGAAGGTCGGGCAGATGCTGCAGCTCGACGCCAGGGACGACCTCGAGGACCATGTGCTCCGCCGTGGAGCGGGTTCCATCCTGCACACGTCGCCGGAGCGCATCGTCGCCGCCCGCGAACTGACTCTTCGCACGCGTCTGCAGATCCCGCTCATCGTCGGGGAGGACTGCATCCACGGTCACTCGTTCTGGCCGGGGGCGACGATCTATCCGACACAGCTCGGCATGGCGGCATCCTGGGATCCCTCCCTCGTCGAGAAGGTCGCACGCGCGACAGCCGTGGAGGTGGCCGCGACCGGCATCCACTGGACCTTCTCGCCCGTGCTCTGCATCGCCAGGGACCTGCGCTGGGGGCGGGTGAACGAGACCTTCGGTGAGGACCCGCACCTCATCGGCGAACTCGCGAGCGCCATGGTGCGCGGGTATCAGGGCGACGGGCTCGACGATCCGACAGCAATCCTCGCCACGGCCAAGCACTTCGCCGGCTACTCCGAGACGCAGGGCGGCCGGGACGCCTCGGAGGCCGACATCTCGCGGCGCAAGCTCCGCTCCTGGTTCCTCCCGCCGTTCGAACGCGTCGCGCGGGAGGGATGCCGCACCTTCATGCTCGGCTACCAGACCACCGACGGTGTGCCGATCACGCTGAACGACTGGCTGCTCAGCGACGTGCTGCGCGGCGAGTGGGGGTACACCGGCACGCTCATCACGGACTGGGACAACGTCGGACGCATGGTGTGGGAGCAGCGCGTGCAGCCGGACATCACGCGCGCCGCGGCGGCCGCGGTCCGCGCGGGCAACGACATGATCATGACGACGCCGACGTTCTTCGAGGGAGCGCTGGATGCCGTCGCGCGTGGTCTGCTCGCCGAGGACGCCTTCGATGCTGCGGTCGCCCGCATCCTCACCCTGAAGTTCGAACTCGGGCTCTTCGAGGATCCGCGGACGCCGCGTGCCGACCTCGATGCCGTCGTCGGCACGCCAGCGCACGCCGGACTCAACCTCGACGTCACACGGCGTTCGCTCGTGCTGCTCGAGAACGACGGAACGCTTCCGCTCGCGCCGTCCGCCACGCGGCGCATCGCGGTGGTCGGACCGCTGGCCAACGACGCGCAGGAGCAGCTCGGCGACTGGGCCGGCGGCTCAGGGCAGGCCGGCTGGCTGGACGGGCAGCCGCGGGAGATGATCACGACGGTGCTGGACGGGCTGCGTGAGATCGCGCCATGGGAGGTCGTGCATGCCCGCGGGGCGGACATCCTCACTCTGGAGCCCGACCCCGCAGGGGCCACCTGGCCCGACGGGCAGCCGCGGCCGCCGGTGGTGCGGTCGGTGCCGGCGGACGCCGCGCAGATCGCCGAAGCCGTCGACGCCGCGTCGTCCGCGGATGCCGTCATCACCGTCGTCGGCGACGCCCGGGGTCTCTACGGCGAGGGCCGCTCGACGGCCACGCTCGAGCTCCTCGGCGGGCAGGCCGCCCTGCTCGACGCGCTCGTCGAGTCGGGTACCCCGGTGATCGTCGTGCTCATGGCGTCGAAGCCGCTCGTGCTGCCGCCGTCCGTGCAGCGCGCAGCAGCCGTGCTGTGGGTCGCCAACCCCGGCATGCAGGGCGGGCGGGCGATCGCCGAACTGCTCACTGGGGCGATCGAGCCGACCGGTCGCCTGCCGATCTCGTTCGCCCGGCACGCCGGGCAGCAGCCGACGTACTACAACCAGATCCGCGGGCAGCACGGCGACCGCTACGCCGACCTCACCCAGGCGCCGGCGTGGGCGTTCGGGGAAGGACGTTCGTACACGACCGTGAGCTACACCGACCTCATGATCGAGGAGCCGGAGCTCACGGCATCCGCCACGATCACGGCGCACGTGACCGTGACGAACACGGGTTCCCGGCCGACCGTCGAGACCGTGCAGGTGTACGTGCGCGACGAGGTCACCAGCGTGAGCTGGGCCGAGAAGGAGCTGAAGACCTTCCGGCAGGTGGCGCTCGCCCCCGGGCAGACCGAGCGGGTTCGTATCGACTTCCCCGTCGCGGAGTGCACCATCGTCGATGCCGCCGGCGCGCGCGTCGTGGAGCCGGGGGAGTTCGCGCTGCTCGTCGGGCCGTCGTCACGCGACGACGTGCTGCTGTCCGCGCCGTTCAGGGTGAGCTGAGCCGCTCGTCCGGCCCGGCCGCCCGCCGCCTGTACGGGGCACAACTCCGGAGATTCTTCGCAGATCCCTGTGTTCGCGGCTCGTGCGGGCGCGAAGCGTGCGGATTCTCCGGAGTTGTGCCCGCCTCCGCGGCCGGGCTCCGCCGCCGGGCGACCGGCGCCGCGGGCCGGGGCTACAGTTGATCTGCCCCGCTCGGGGCGTTCACCCCTGGAGTTCCGCATGTCATCCGTCGACGACCGCGCGCGTTACCGGCCCCAGCCTTCCGTCCTCACCGCCCTGAGGTCGCCGAGGATCCTCACCCGTGAGGTCCTCGCGGGCCTCGTGGTCGGCCTCGCGCTGATCCCCGAGGCGATCGCGTTCTCCGTCATCGCCGGCGTCGACCCGAAGGTCGGGCTGTTCTCGTCGTTCATCATGGCCGTCTCCATCGCGTTCCTCGGTGGCCGCCCGGCGATGGTCACAGCGGCGACGGGGGCCGTGGCCCTCGTCATCGCCCCGGTCGCTCCGCTCTACGGCATGGACTACTTCATCGCCACGGTGCTGCTCGCCGGCGCCTTCCAGGTGCTCCTCGCCGTGCTCGGCGTCGCCAAGCTCATGCGCTTCATCCCGCGCAGTGTGATGACGGGATTCGTCAACGCGCTCGCGATCTTCGTGTTCAGCTCGCAGGTGCCTCATCTGTTGAACGTCCCGTGGCTGGTGTACCCGCTGGTCGCCCTCGGCATCGTCGTGATGGTCTTCATGCCCCGCATCACGAAGGTGATCCCCGCGCCGCTGATCTCCGTCGTCATCGTCACAGCGGTGGTCATCGTGTTCGCGATCCGGGTGCCGACCGTCGGCGACCAGGGCGAGCTGCCGCGGAGCCTGCCCGAACTGTTCATCCCGAACGTGCCCCTCACGTGGGAGACCTTCACGATCATCGCGCCCTTCGCGCTCGGTGTCGCGGTCGTCGGTCTCATGGAGACGCTCCTGACGGCGAAGCTCGTCGACGAGATCACCGACACCCGCTCGCGCAAGACCCGTGAGGCCTGGGGGCAGGGCGTCGCCAACATGCTGTCGGGGATCTTCGGCGGGATGGGCGGCTGCGCGGTCATCGGCCAGACGATGATCAACGTCAAGGGGTCCGGTGCGCGCACCCGCATCTCGACGTTCTTCGCCGGTGTGTTCCTGTTCCTGCTCGTCGTCGTCTTCGGAGACTTCGTCGCCACCATCCCGATGGCGGCGCTGGTGGCCGTGATGATCATCGTCGCGATCGGCGCCTTCGACTGGCACAGCATCCGTCCGTCGACGCTGCGGCGGATGCCGAAGAGCGAGACCGCAGTGATGCTCCTCACCGTGCTCGCGGTCGTCATCACGCACAACCTCGCCGTCGGCGTCATCGTCGGGGTGATCGCGGCATCCGTCCTGTTCGTCAGGCGTGTCGCGCACTTCGCGACGGTGACGCGCACGCTGACCGACGGGGTGGCGCACTACGTCGTCGATGGGGAGTTGTTCTTCGCGTCGAGCAACGACCTCACGACCCAGTTCGAGTACGCGGACGACCCCGAGCTCGTCGTCATCGACATGTCGCGTTCGCACATCTGGGATGCGTCGACGGTCGCCGCCCTCGACGCGATCGAGACGAAGTACGCCCAGCACGGCAAGACCGTCGAGCTTCGAGGGCTCAACGAGGCGAGCGGCACCTTCCGTGACCGGTTGACCGGCGGGTTCCCGCCCGCCTGAGCGCGGTCAGTCCGCCTCGCGGCGGTAGCGCCGATTCCGGATGGTGAGAAGCACGGATGCCGCCGCCGCGGCCAGGACGGATGCGGCGAGGATCGCCACCTTCGCATGGTCGTGCGCCGCCGTCCCCGGAGCGAAGCTGAGTTCGGCCACGAGCAGCGACACGGTGAACCCGATTCCGGCGAGCATGCCCACCCCGGCGATGTCCGTCCAGCGCAGGTCAGGGTCGAGGTCGATCCGCCGCACCCGGGTGATGATCCACGTCGCGGCCGTGATCCCGAGCGGCTTGCCGAGGACGAGGGCGAGGACGATCCCGATGACGATCGGATCGGAGACCGCCGATGCGATGCCCTCGGCTCCGCCGATCGCGACACCTGCCGAGAAGAAGGCGAAGACCGGAACCGCGAACCCCGCCGACAGCGGACGGAAGCGGTGTTCGAACTCCTCGGCGAGACCGAGGCCGGTCTCGTCCGCGCGCTCCGCCCTGCGGTGCAGCACGGGAACCGTGAACCCGAGCAGGACGCCGGCGATCGTGGCGTGGATGCCGGAGGCGTGCAGCAGCGCCCATGCGACGACGCCGATCGGCAGCAGGATCAGCCACGCGGCGCTCGGGCGCATGCGGAAGAAGCGGCGGTACACCTGCGCGATGGCCCCGTAGACCGCGATCACGGCGAGGGCGAGCAGTAGCGGGATGACCTCGACCGTCTCGGTGTAGAACACCGCGATGATGCCGATCGCGATGAGGTCGTCGACGACGGCCAGTGTGAGCAGGAAGATCCGCAGCGCGGCAGGAAGGTGCGATCCGATCACGGCGAGCACCGCGACGGCGAACGCGATGTCGGTGGCGGTGGGGATCGCCCACCCCCGGGATGCCTCCGCAGAACCGGCGACGACGGTGACGTAGATCAGCGCGGGGACGGCGACTCCGCCGACCGCCGCGACGATCGGCACGATCGCCGTGCTGAAGCGCCGGAGGTCGCCGCTGACGAACTCGCGCTTGAGCTCGAGGCCGACGAGGAAGAAGAAGATCGCGAGGAGCCCGTCGGCCGCCCACTCCCCGACGGACAGCCGCAGGTGCCAGGGCTCGTATCCGATCTCGAAGTCCCGAATCGCGAAGTACGTCTCCGCCCAGGGGGAGTTGGCCCACAGGATCGCCACGACGGCGAGGACGACGAGGAGCATGCCCCCGACCGTCTCCTTGCGGAGGATCTCACCGATGCGCAGGGATTCGGTGGCGGAGGAGGAGGGGAAGAGGGAGCGTGTGCGGGGTGCTTCGGACGGCATGGGCGTCTTTCGGGTCGACGACAGATGACGTCGACCAGGCTTCCCGACACTCCTCGAGACAGCCTAGCGGGCGCCGCCCTCCGTGCGCGCGCTCAGGAGTCCCTCAGCCGCGCCGTCGTCCCGCGCACGATGAGTTCGAACGGAAGGGCGGCCTGCTCCTCGGAGTGGGGCTCCGCGTTCGTCTCGAGCTTGGCGAGCACGGCATCCGCGGCCCGTTCGCCCTGCGCCAGCGGGAACTGATCGACGGTGGTGAGCCGGAAGAACTCGCCGAGCTCATGGCCGTCGATGCCGATGACCGACAGATCCTCCGGAACGCGGAAGCCCAGGTCGCGGGCGGCGAGGACGGCGCCGATGGCCATCTCGTCGGATGCCGCGAACACCGCCGTCGGACGGGGTCCAGGCCGCCCGAGCAACTGTTTCGCCGCGCGGTAGCCGCCGTCGACCGTGAAGTCCGCCGGCTCGAGATAGGCGGGATCGGGAATGACACCGGCATCGGCCAGTGCGCTCTCGAATCCCAGACGACGGTTCGTGGGGATGTGGAAGTCCATGTCGAACTCCGGGTTCGCCCCGATGTGCGCGATCGCGGTGTGGCCGAGCCCCAAGAGGTGCTCGGTGGCGAGTCGTGCCACGGCGAAGTCGTCCACCGTGAGGGTGTCGAGTCCGGGGTTGGGGCCGCCGATCGCGATGACGGGGAGACCGAGCGCGACCAGCAGGTCGGTCTCGTGGGCGTCGAGCTCGATCGCGACGGCGATCACGGCATCCACCCTCTGGCGGCGCAGCGCCGTCTCGAACACGCTCCGTCGCACATCCTCGTCCGCGGTGATGTTGTAGAGCGTGATGTCGTAGCCGCGGCGCATCAGTGCGCTGGAGACCCCGGAGAGCACCGTGCTGAAGAACCACCGGTCGAGGAACGGGACGATGACGCCGATGTTCTTCGTGCGGCCCGACGCCAGGCTCGACGCGCGCGACGAGACGACGTAGCCGAGCTGCTGCGCGGCCGTCCGCACGCGCTCGCGCGATGCCTCGGAGACGTATCCGCGGCCGCTGAGGGCGCGCGAGACCGTGGCTGTCGACACCCCGGCCAGTCGCGCGACCTCATCGATGCTGACCATGCGGCCCGATCAGCTCCTGATGTACCAGGCGGCGGTGTCGGCAGGGACGGCCGTGCCGTCGAACGGGCGGCTGCGGACGACGAACGTGACGCCATCGCCGAGCTCCAGCGGCTCGTCGCCCATGTTCGCCACGACATGCAGGTCGCCGCGGCGGAACGCCACTGCCGCGTCACCGAGGTCCTCCCACACGAGAGAACCGACGCCGAGCTCGCGCTCGCGCCGCTCCTGCAGCAGGGTCTTGTAGAGGTTCAGCGTGGAATCGGCATCCGCCTGCTCAACGTCGCGGGCGAACGACGCCCACTCGGCCGGCTGCGGCAGCCAGGAGTCGCCGGTGTCGTTGAATCCGAAGGCCGGAGCCTGCGCCTCCCACGGGATCGGGACGCGGCATCCGTCGCGACCGTAGCGCTCGCCCTCGGTGCGGAACCAGGTCGGGTCCTGACGGAACTCGTCGGGGATCTCCATCGCCTCCGGCAGCCCGAGCTCCTCGCCCTGGTACAGGTACGACGACCCGGGGAGGGCGAGCATGAGCGTGGTGGCTGCGCGTCCGCGGGCGAGACCGATCTCGGGGTCGGGCTTGCCCTCCGACTTCGGACCGATGCCCTCGCCCTGCGGGTTCTCCGCGGTCAGCGCCAGGCGCGACGCGTGACGGACGACGTCGTGGTTCGACAGCACCCAGGTGCTGGGGGCGCCGACGGCCCCGAACTCGTTCAGCGACTCACGGATGATGTCACGCAGCTGCGTGGCATCCCACGGCGTCATGAGATACGGGAAGTTGAAGGTCTGGTGCATCTCATCCGGACGCACCCACAGTGCCGTCTTCTTCAGCGTCGGCAGCCAGGCCTCACCGCACAGGGCGCGGTCGCCGTCGTACTCGGCGAGCACCTTGTGCCAGTCGCGGTAGATGTCGTGCACGGCGTCCTGGCCCCAGTACGGGACGTTCTCCTCGCCGCCGCCCATCGAGTCGGCATCCTCGACCGGAGCGTAGTCGGGCAGGCCGGCCTCCTTGACCATGCCGTGGGCGACATCGACGCGGAAGCCGTCGACACCGCGGTCGAGCCAGAAGCGCAGGATCGAACGGAACTCCTCGCGGACCTCTTCGTTGGTCCAGTCGAAGTCGGGCTGGGTGGCGTCGAAGATGTGCAGGTACCACTGGCCCGGCGTGCCGTCGGGCTCAGTGATGCGCTCCCACATCCCGCCGCCGAAGACGCTCTCCCAGTTGTTTGGGGGCAGTTCGCCGTTCTCACCGCGTCCGTCGCGGAACACGTAGCGGGCGCGCTCGGGGCTGCCCGGCGCCGCCTTCAGCGCCTGCTGGAACCAGACGTGCTGGTCGGAGGAGTGGTTGGGGACGAGGTCGACGATGACGCGGATGCCGCGGGAGTGCGCCGCCTCGAGCATCTCGTCGAAGTCGGCGAGGGTGCCGAAGATCGGGTCGACGTCGCGGTAGTCGGCGACGTCATAACCGGCATCCTTCTGCGGGCTCGTCATGAACGGGCTCAGCCAGATCGCGTCGACGCCGAGCTCCTGCAGCGAGTCGAGGCGGCTGGTGATGCCGGGGAGGTCACCGATGCCGTCACCGGAGGCGTCGGCGAAGGAGCGCGGGTAGATCTGGTAGATCACGGCGCTCCGCCACCACTCGGAACCGGGCGCTGCGAACTGTTCGATCTCTGTCATGCGTCGAGCATACTGCAAACGCTTACAGGGCCTCTAGGGTGCCGCTCGGCGGGGAGTCGTTCGCACGGATGCAGGGGCCGGGCACGGATGCAGGGCGACACGCCGCCGGATGACCCTGCAGGCGTGCGAGCGCCCTGCATCCGTGCGGGGATCAGCGGGCACCGTGTGGAGATCAGTCGCCGAGGACGATGTTCGTCGGGGTCTCGCCGCGCAGCATCCGCTCGATCTGGCCGCGGATGAGCTTCGTGATGCGCGGATTCATGGCCGTCGACGCGCCGCCGACGTGCGGCGAGATGAGGACGCCGTCGGTCTTCCAGAGCGGATGCTCCGCGGGAAGCGGCTCGGGATCGAGCACATCGAGGGCCGCACGGATGCGACCCTCCTGGCGTACGAGCGCGTCGGTGTCGATGAGCGTGCCTCGCCCGACGTTGACGAGCAGGGCGCCGTCGGCCATCGCGCCGAGGAGCTCGTCGTCGAAGAGGTGGTGGGTCTCGTCGCCGCCGGGGAGGGCGAGGATGATGATCTCGGCGTCGGGGACGAGGGAGGGCAGCTCGTCGATCGCGTGCACCTGCACGCGTCCGAGCCGCTCATGCCAGACCGGGCGGGCGGTGCGCGCCACCACTGTCAGGTCGATCTCGAACGGCTCGAGGCGCATCGCGATCGCCTCGCCCACGCCGCCGAAGCCGACCAGCAGCACCCGGCGGTCGGCGAGGCTCTCGGCGAACACCGGCGACCACTCGCCGTGCTGCTGCGCGAGGACGAATCGGGGCAGCTGACGCTGCGCGGCGAGCGTCAGCGCGAGGGTGATCTCGGCGGTGGAGGTCTCGTGCACGCTCGCGGCGTTCGCGAACGGGATGCCGTCCGGAAGCAGCTCCGAGACGCCGTCGTATCCGATCGACTGGCTCTGGACGAGGCCGATGTCGAGGCCCTCCAGATTGCGGAGCGCCTGCGTTCCTCCCATGTAGGGCTGGACGGCGAGGTCGATCCGCTCGCGCGGCGCGGGGGACTGCATGTCCCAGACGGCGAGCTCGACCCCCTCAGGGAGCGAGCCGAGGCGGTCGGCGAGTTGCGGTGTGGGAACGGTGACGAAGAGGCTCACACGACGAGCCTATCGACCGGTCGCCGGCCGCGGAGTACGCTCGGCCTGCAACGGGCACCTCGAGGAGGAGGACGCATGATTCCCGAGATCAATTACTGGGCCGTGCTGATCGCCACAGTGGGGAGCATGATCGTCGGCTCCATCTGGTACACGCCCAAGGTGTTCGGCAGACGGTGGGCCAAGCTCGCCCGCGTCGACCTGAACGACCCGAACATGACGGCGGCCCAGGCCTGGATGCCGCTCGTCATCGGTGCCGTCATGGGGTTCGCGTCGGCATGGGTGCTCGCCGGAGCATCCGCCATCTCGTGGCACTTCTACGACGGGTCGTTCTTCGGCGCGGCGATCGTGACCGCGATCCTGCTGTGGGCCGGCTTCACCGCCGCGCGGTTCATCACGCACGACGGCTTCGAGCGGCGCCCGACCACACTCACGGTCCTCAACATCGCGCACGAACTCGTGACGTTCCTCGTCATGGGCGCCGTGATCGGACTGTGGCCGCCCGCCGGAACGGTCTGACCGGCCCGGCGTTCCCTCGTCCGCAGCATCCGTCCGTCGGTGTCCGCCCGTGCGCCCGCCTGCCCCGCAGGCATCCGCCGCCCGCCTGCTTCACCCCACGGATGCAGGGTGAGAGCACGCACGCAGGGCGACACGCCGCAGGATGCTCCTGCATTCGTGTCTCGGCCCTGCAAGCGTGCGCGCGAGGAGGCCGGTGAAGGCGTGCGGGACCCGTGATCCTGCAGGCGTGCGGGAATGAGGAGCGGGGAAGGCGTCCCGACTCAGGCGGCGACGCGCGTGACGGCGGCGATCGCGCTGGCGAAGAACCCCAGCCCGTCGACGCCGGAGCGCATGGCGGCCGAGGTGTCCGGTCCGAAGCCCGGCTCGGTGGCGTGCTCCGGGTGCGGCATGAGGCCGACGACGTTCCCCGCCTCGTTCGTGACGCCGGCGATGTCGCGCAGCGACCCGTTCGGGTTCACGCCGGTGTAGCGGAACGCCACCTGGCCCTCACCCTCGAGACGGTCGAGTGTCTCGTCATCGGCGATGTATCCGCCCTCACCGTTCTTCAATGGGATGACGATCTCCTGGCCGCGGCGGAATGTGTTCGTCCACGCGGTGTCGGAGTTCTCGACGACCAGCTTCTGGTCGCGCCGGACGAAGTGCTGGTGGTCGTTGCGGATCAGTCCACCGGGCAGCAGGTGGGCTTCGACGAGCATCTGGAATCCGTTGCAGATGCCGAGGACGGGCATGCCCTTCGCCGCGGCATCCTTCACCTCGGCCATGATCGGCGACAGCGCGGCGATCGCACCGGAGCGCAGATAGTCGCCGTAGCTGAAGCCGCCGGGGAGGACGAGTGCGTCGACGCCCTCGAGATCGTGGGAGCCGTGCCACAGCGCGACGGCCTCGCCGCCGGCCAGGCGGACGGCGCGCTGCGCGTCGCGATCGTCGAGAGACCCCGGCCAGGTGATGACGCCGATGCGGACGCTCACTCGACGACCTCGATGCCGACGACATCCTCGATGACCGAGTTGGACAGCACGTCCTCCGCGAGCTTCTTCGCCTGGGCGAGCACCTCATCGGTGACCTCGCCGTCGACGGTGAGCTCGAAGCGCTTTCCGATGCGCACGTCGCCGAAACCGGTGACGCCGAGGCGCTCGAACGCGCCGGAGACGGCCTTCCCCTGCGGGTCGAGCAGTTCGGACTTGGGCATGACGTCGACGACGATGGTGGGCATGAACGGCTCCGGAAGTCGCGGGAAGGCGGGCAGGTTCAGTCTACTGGCCACCTGATGCGCTGCGCGGCGCCTTCGGGGGCGCCCTCGACGGGACCGGACCCGCCCTCGCTCGTCGCGGGAAGTCAAGGCCCCCGGCGGACGCGAGCCGGGGTGACTATGGTCGCGCTCATGAGGAGATTTCGAGGTGTGCTCGGCGCGGCGGTCGTCCTCGTCCTCGCGCTGACGGGCTGCGGCATCCAGGTCCCGGCGGATCCGCACGGGACCACCGAGCGGGTCGAGGGCGGCGTGCTGCGGGTCGGCGTGACGGACAATCCGCCCTGGGTCGTCCTCGACGGCCCGGGAGACCCGGCGGGCACCGAGGTCGACCTCGTCTCGGGCTTCGCCGGCCGGCTGGACGCCGAGGTCGAGTGGACGGAGGGCAGTGAAGCGCGGCTTCTCCAGGACCTGGAGCGCGGCAGGATCGACATGGTCGTCGGCGGCTTCCTCGACGACACCCCATGGTCCGACCGGGGCGGCATGACCCGCGTCTACACCGAGGTCAGCGGGGAGGACGGTCCGGAGAAGCACGTGATGATCGTGCGCATGGGCGAGAACCGCCTGTTGTCCACCCTCGAGTCGTACCTGCTCGAGGAGGTGGGATCATGACCCGCCGGTTCGGCCGGACGGAGCTGCCCGAACGCCAGGAGGGCCTCGCCCACGCTGCCGTGCGGATCGAGTGGCTCACCATCGGGTATCTCGCCGTCACGATCACCGCGGTCTTCGTGGTCATGGGCAGTTCGCAGGCCATGAAGGCGGCCTGGATCGAGGACCTGCTCTCGCTCGCTCCGCCCATCGCGTTCCTCGTCGCGATGCGCATCGTGAACCGGCCGCCGACGCGCAAGTACCCGTACGGCTTCCACCGCTCCGCCGGTGTCGCGCACCTCGTCGCCGGGGTCGCGCTGTTCGCGATGGGGGCCTTCCTCATCATCGATTCCGTCACGGGGCTCATCAGCGCGGAGCATCCGCCGATCGGGACGATCGTGCTGTTCGGGCAGTCCATCTGGCTCGGGTGGCTGATGATCGGTGTGATGGCGCTGACGATCCCGCTGCCGATCTACTTCGGCCGGGTGAAGATGCGGCTGGCGAAGGAGCTGCACGACAAGGTCCTGTACGCGGATGCCGACATGAACAAGGCCGACTGGATGACGGCGGTGGGGACGATCGCCGGTGTGACCGGCATCGGCTTCGGCCTGTGGTGGGCGGACTCCGCTGCGGCTCTCCTCATCGCCGCGAGCATCCTCTGGGACGGCGTGAAGAACCTGCGCGGCGCCATCACGGATCTCATGGACACGGCGGCGACGACCTTCGACGACAGCGAGCCGCACCCGCTGAGGGCGAAGATCGACGATCACCTGCGCGGACTGCACTGGGTGGAGGAGGCCGGATCACGCGTCCGCGATCAGGGACACGTTCTCCATGTGGAGTCGTTCATCGTTCCGCGGAAGGGCAGGATGCCGTCGCTGCGGCGCCTCACGAAGGCGCGCGATGACTGCATCGCCCTGGACTGGAAGATCGAGGACATCGTCCTCATCCCCATCGACGAGCTGCCGGAGGAAGTGGGTGGCGACAGCGGCGACCGTCAGTCCGAGCGCAACCGGTGATCGGCCTCAGGAGTGGAACACCGTGTGCAGGTCGCCGATGAGGTCGCGGCCGCCGAGGCCGTCGATCTCGAAGAGCACCGAGATCCCGACGACGTGGGATCCGAGACGCTCGATCAGCTGGCGACCGGCGGCGAGCGTGCCGCCCGTCGCGAGGACGTCATCGATGAGCAGCACTCGCGACCCGGCAGGCAGGTCGTCGTGCATCTCGATCGTCGCTGTGCCGTACTCGAGCGCGTAGTCCACTGACGCGGCGGGCCGGGGGAGCTTGCCGGCCTTGCGGATGGGGATGAGCCCGGTTCCTGCGGCGATCGCCGCTGCGCCGGCGATGAGGAATCCCCGCGCTTCGATGCCCGCGATGACGTCGAACTGGCCGGCGAACGGCTCGATGATCGCATCCGTGGTCGCACGCAGCGCCTCGGCATCGGCGAGCAGCGGGGTGATGTCGCGGAACAGGATGCCCGGTTCCGGGTAGTCCGGGATGCTCCGGATCAGCGCCTCGGCGCGGGCGAGGGCGGGGGTTTGTTCGGTGGTGGGCACCTGGCAAGGGTACTCGCGGTGCACAACTCCGGAGAATTCGGCCGGATCGGGCTGAGCGGCTGCCGTCGGCACCTGAATCCGCGAAAAGTTCCGGAGTTGTGCCCGTGCGGCGAGGAGGCACGCGGATGCTTGACAACCATGGGAGCGCTCCCATACAGTGATCCGACAGCTTGTGGGAGCGCTCCCATACGCTGGCAAGCCCCGAACCACCTCTGCAACACCACCGCACACAAAGGAGTGAACCGTGAACACATCCACGCGCCGACGGATGCTGACCACAGCAGCCGTCGCATCCGTCTCCGCCCTCGCCCTCGCCGGCTGTGCCGCCGACGGCGGCAGCGGATCCGAGTCCAGTGGCGACGAGAACGTCACCCTGACGATCACCACCTTCGGCACGTTCGGCTACGACGACCTCTACGAGGAGTACGAGGAACTGCACCCGAACGTGACCATCGAGGCCACGAACATCGACACCGGTGGCAACGCCCGCACCGACGCCTTCACGAAGATCGCCGCCGGCTCCGGCCTCAGCGACATCGTCGCGATCGAGGAGGGCTGGCTCGGCGCCATCATGGACGTCTCCGACACCTTCGTCGACCTCCGCGACTACGGCATCGAGGACCGCAAGGGCGACTGGGTCGACTGGAAGTACGAGCAGGGCGCCGACGCCGAGGGCCGCGTCATCGGCTACGGCACCGACATCGGCCCCAGCGGCATCTGCTACAACGGCGCCGCATTCGAGGCCGCCGGCCTGCCGAGCGACCGCGAGTCCGTCGCCGAGCTGCTCGACGGAGGCTGGGAGACGTACTTCGAGGTCGGCGCCGACTACACGGCCAAGACCGGCAAGGCCTGGTACGACCACTCCGGCTTCGTCTGGAACGCCATGGTCAACCAGCTCGACGAGGGCTACTACACCTCGGACGGCGAGCTGAACGTCGAGGGCAACGCCGAACTGCAGGAGCGCTTCGAGCTGCTCGGCGCCGCCACCGAGGGCGGCCAGTCCGCCGCGCAGGCGGCATGGGACTGGAACGGCGGCAAGTCGTTCGTCGACGGCACCTTCGCCACGTTCGTCTGCCCCGGCTGGATGCTCGGTGTCGTGCAGGGGCAGGTCGAAGCCGGTGGCGGCGACGCCGAGACCGGCTGGGACTTCGCCGATGTCTTCCCCGGTGGTGCGGCCAACTGGGGTGGCGCCTGGCTGTCGATCCCGGAGTCGTCCGCGCACAAGGAGGCGGCCGCTGAGCTCGCCGACTGGCTGACCCAGCCCGAGCAGCAGGTGAAGCAGTCCACCGCAGCCGGCAACTTCCCCTCGACCACCGAGGCGCAGGAGACCCTCGCCGCGGATGCCGCGCCGAACGCGTTCTTCAATGACGCACCGACCGGATCGATCCTCGCTGAGCGCGCGAAGGGCGTCGTGGCGCAGTTCAAGGGTGCCGACGACTCGATCATCCAGGAGAACGTCTTCGGGCCGGCGCTGAGCGCGCTCGACCGCGGCGAGACCGACACGCAGGGCGCCTGGGACCAGGCCGTCAAGCTCCTCAACGAGCTGGTCGGCTGACCCGACGCACTCGCATCGACGGGCCCGGCGTTCGCGCCGCGGCTGCCGGGCCCGTCGATGCATCCCGACGACGTCAAGGACTCCTCATGACTCTCACCGCCCCACCGGAGCAGCGCACAGAGGGCACAGCCTCTGCGGCGACGCCCGCCGCGAAGCGCTCCCTGCGCCACCGCCTGTCGCGGTTCGACCAGAACGCCTCCCCGTACTTCTACGTGTCGCCGTTCTTCCTGCTGTTCGGACTGGTCGGACTGTTCCCGCTGCTGTACACGATCTACGTCGCGGTGTTCGAGTGGGACCTCCTCAAGGGCCAGGGGGAGTTCGTCGGACTGGGCAACTTCGTCGAGATCCTCGGCGACGGGATGTTCTGGAACTCGATCTTCAACACGCTGAGCATCTTCCTGCTCTCGGCGATCCCGCAGCTGTCCGTCGCCCTCCTCATCGCCTATCTCCTCGACAGGGGCCTTCGCGCTCCGACGTTCTGGCGCATGAGCGTCCTCATCCCGTTCGTCGTCACGCCGGTCGCCGTCGCCATCATCTTCTCGAGCATCTTCAATGAGGCCGACGGCCTCGCCAACAACCTGCTCAACCTCATCGGCATCGTCGACCAGGAGTGGAAGCACAACACGTTCCTCTCCCACATCGCCATCGCGACGATGGTGAACTTCCGCTGGACGGGCTACAACGCCCTGATCCTGCTCGCCGCGATGCAGGCCGTGCCGCGGGACCTGTACGAGTCCGCCGCGATCGACGGCGCCGGCCCCGCTCGCCGGTTCTTCTCGATCACGATCCCCACGATCCGGCCGACGCTCATCTTCGTCATCATCACCGCGACGATCGGCGGTCTGCAGATCTTCGCCGAGCCGCGACTGTTCGACGTCTCCACGGCCGGCGGCATCGGCGGCAGCGACCGCCAGTTCCAGACGACCGTGCTGTTCCTGTGGGAGATGGCGTTCTTCCGGCGGAACCTCGGAGAGGCATCCGCCGTCGCGATCCTGCTGTTCCTGCTCATCGTGGCGATCGGCGTGATCAACTTCCTGCTCTCCCGGCGCATCGCCACGGGGGCGGGGCCGACGCCGAACCGCGCTGCACGCCGTCGCGCACGCAAGAATCAGGAGGTGGCGCGATGACCGCCACGCAGGCATTGAGTGTCCCGGAGCGCATCCGTCGCCGCCGCGGCGCATCGACGGGCACCGCGGGCATCGGCAGCCGCCCGGGCTTCCTCACCTACGGACTGCTGGCCGCGTTCATCATCGGCAGCGTGTACCCGCTGTGGTGGTCGGTCGTCGTCGCCAGCGGCACGAACGCCACCCGCGGCGAGACCCTGCCGCTGATCCCCGGCGGCAACTTCTTCGCGAACGCCGCGAAGGTGTTCGATGCGATCCCGTTCTGGCTGGCCCTGGGCAACTCGCTGCTCGTGTCGTCGATCATCACGATCTCCGTCGTCAGCTTCTCCACCCTCGCCGGGTACGCCTTCGCGAAGCTGCGGTTCAAGGGCCGCGACGGGATGATGATCTTCGTCATCGCGACCATGGCGATTCCCACGCAGCTGGGCATCATCCCGTTGTTCATGGTCATGCGCGAGCTCGGCTGGACGGGGTCGATCGGCGCGGTCATCGTCCCCACGCTCGTCACCGCGTTCGGGGTGTTCTTCATGCGCCAGTACCTCGTCGACGTCATCCCCGACGAGCTCATCGAGGCCGCGAGGATGGACGGGGCGAACCAGTTCCGCACCTTCCTCACCGTCGGCGTCCCCGCCGCACGCCCGGCGATGGCCATCCTCGGTCTGTTCACGTTCATGACGGCGTGGACCGACTACCTGTGGCCCCTCATCGTTCTCTCCCCCCAGAACCCGACCCTGCAGACGGCGCTGAGCCAGCTGCAGTCCGGGTATTACATCGACTACTCGATCGTGCTCACCGGTGCCGTGCTGGCGACCCTGCCCCTGCTCGTCCTGTTCGTGGTGGCGGGCAAGCAGCTGGTCAGTGGCATCATGGCGGGCGCGGTGAAAGGATGACCCATATGACGACCAGGCGGTTCCCGGACCAGTTCCTCTTCGGTGCGGCGACCGCCGCGTACCAGATCGAGGGCGCGGCTCTCGAAGACGGGCGCACAGCCTCGATCTGGGATGCCTTCACCCGTGTCCCCGGCGCGGTCATCGAGGGCGACAACGGCGATGTGGCGTGTGATCACTACCACCGCTACCGCGATGACGTCGCCATGATGCGCGATCTCGGGCTGCAGACCTATCGGTTCTCCACCTCCTGGTCGCGCGTGCGGCCGGACGGCGGTGCGGTGAACCCGAAGGGTGTCGACTTCTACAGCAGGCTCGTCGACGAACTGCTCGGCGCCGACATCCTGCCCTGGCTGACGCTGTACCACTGGGACATGCCGCAGGCGCTGCAGGAGAACGGCGGCTGGACGAACCGTGACGTCGTCGAGCGCTTCGTCGAGTACGCGGGCACGATGCACGACGCGCTGGGTGACCGCGTCAACGTGTGGACCACCCTGAACGAGCCGTGGTGCTCGTCGTTCCTGTCGTACACCGGTGGCGAGCACGCGCCCGGCCACACGAGCATCGCCGAGGGTCTTCTCGCGGCGCACCACCAGCTGCTCGCGCACGGTGAGGTCATCCGCGAGCTCCGAGGTCGCGACGCCGATCTGAACCTCGGGATCACACTGAACCACACGGTCGCGGATGCCGCGGACCCGAGCAACCCCGCCGACGTCGATGCCGCGCGTCGCGTCGACGGGCAGTTCAACCGCTGGTTCCTCGACCCCATCTACCGCGGCCAGTACCCGGCGGACATCGTCGAGGACTTCCGTGCGGTCGACGCGGAGGCCGTGGCCCGGTTCGAGGCCGCCGTCCGCGACGGCGACCTCGAGACGATCTCGCAGCCCATCGACACGCAGGGCGTGAACTACTACCACGGCGACTTCCTCGCCGGCGAGGCGCCGGAGAACCCGCCGGTCTCCGGTGGTCCGAGGACCGAGCGCAAGGGACGCAGCCCGTATCCGTCGGATGCCGGCATCCACGCGGTCGAGCGCGGCCTCGAGCGCACGGCGCAGAACTGGGAGATCCAGCCGGAGGGCCTCACCCGACTGCTGCGCCGCCTGTCGGACGAGTACACCGCCGAGCGCGGTGTCACGCTCTACGTCACGGAGAACGGGGCGGCCTTCGATGACGTCGTCGACGCCGACGGCCAGGTGCACGACGCGGACCGCGTCGCGTACGTGCGCGCGCACCTCGGGGCGGTTCTGGATGCCGTGGATGCCGGTGTCGACGTGCGGGGCTTCTTCTACTGGTCGCTCATGGACAACTTCGAGTGGGCCTGGGGCTACGACAAGCGGTTCGGCATCGTGCGGGTGGACTACGACACCCAGAAGCGCACGGTGAAGGACAGTGGCCGCGAGTACGCTCGGATCATCGCCGCCCGCGCCCTCTGATCGCCTCGCCGGGTCGGCAGAAGGGAGCACCGTGTCGACGCGCGCGACCATTGAAGAGGTGGCAGCAGCCGCAGGCGTCTCCCGCTCGACGGTGTCCCGGGTGGTCAACGGTTCGACGGCGGTGAGCCCTGAGGCGCTCACCGCCGTCCAGTCCGCGATCGCACAGCTGAACTACGTGCCCAACCGGGCTGCGCGTTCCCTGGCATCCCGGCAGACGAACGCGATCGCCCTCATCGTCCCCGAGGACACGACGCGGTTCTTCGGCGACCCGTTCTTCGCCTCCATCGTCGCGGGGATCACCGGCGCCCTCGGCGGGTCCGACTACCTCCTCAACCTGCTGATCGCCAGCGACGACCCCGGTGAGAAGATGACGAGCTTCGTGCGCAACGGCGGTGTCGACGGGGCACTGATCGTGTCGCATCACACCAGCGACGCGTTCGTCGAGCGCATCGCGGATGCCGTGCCCGTCGTCTGGGGTGGTCGTCCGCTGCATCAGCGCTCGAGCGAGTACGTCGTCGACGTCGACAACATCGCCGCCGCCCGCACGGCGGCACAGCATCTCGTCGATCTCGGTCGCCGCCGTATCGCGACGATCACCGGGCCGGTCACGATGCTCGCGTCTGTCGACCGGTTGCAGGGGTTCCGTGCCGCGTTGGCGGACGCAGGGCTCGCGCCCTTCGCCGAGCTCGAGGGCGACTACAGCGAGTCCAGCGGAGCGGAGGCCACGCGGTTGCTGCTCGCCGAGGGGCGGCCCGATGCGATCTTCGTGGCGAGCGACCTCATGGCGCGCGGCGCCATCACCGCTCTGCGTTCAGCGGGCCTTCGTGTCCCGGAGGACGTCGCGGTCGTCGGCTTCGACGATTCGCCGGTCGCCCTCACCGCGGACCCGCCGCTGACCACGGTGCGTCAGCCGATGTACGCCATGGGTGAGACGATGGCGGGCGTCCTGCTGTCGCGGCTCGCGGGGGAGGAGCCCCCGAAGGTGACGATGCTCCCGACCGAACTGGTCGTGCGCGCCTCGGCGTAGATCGGGACTAGGCCGCGACCTGCGCCTTGAGGGTGTTGTTCCACGGGTCGGCGAACGTGATCGTCCGACCGTCGTCGGCGACCTGGGTGCCGAAGTGGGTGAGACGCTCGTTCAGCTCGCCGAGGGCGTCCGCGTCCGGTAGGGCGAGGTCGACCTGGCCGAGGCCGAGGGCGGGCATCCGCGGACCCGCGCCCCGCGAGTTCCACACGTTCATCGCCATGTGGTGGTGGTATCCGCCTGCGCTGACGAACAGTGCCTGATCCCCCATCGACAGCGTCGCGTCGAACCCGAGGCGGCGGACGTAGAAGTCCCGCGCGGTCTCGACGTCTCCGACGGAGAGGTGCACGTGCCCGACCTGCGCGAGCGCGGTGTCCGTCGGTTCCTCGACGAGGTGCTCTCGGAGGAAGAGGTTCGGGTCGAGGTAGAGCGTGGCCATCTCGACCTGTCCGTGGGTCCACGACCACTCCGAGCGGTCGCGGTCCCAGTAGAGCTCGACGCCGTTGCCCTCCGGGTCCGTCAGATAGAACGCCTGACTGACGAGGTGGTCGGCGCTGCCGGTGAAGGTGTGCGGAGCGCGCTGCGCGACCGAGGCGAGGGCGGATGCCAGCGCCGCCTGCGACTCGAACAGGATCGCCGTGTGGAACAGACCGGCAGAGCCATGGGCGGCGTGCCGCAGCGACGGCGAGTGCTGCAGGATCACGATGGGCGTGGAGCCGCGACCGAGGACGACGGCATCGCCCTCCGCACTGAGCACCCGGAGTGTGATGACGTCGCGGTAGAAGGCCGTCATGGCATCCCGGTCGGCGACGAACAGGGTGACGGCCCCCATTGTTGTTGCCGCGGCAAGTTTTTCGTTCATGTCAGGTGACAACGCCTTCCGCTTCGATCTATTCCCTAGCTCCGGCCCATGCGTGCGAACGCGCCGAGGACGAGGCGTTCGGACTGCAGCAGGTAGGTCTCGAGCACCGTGGCGGCAGCGTCCGGACCGTCGTGGCGCAGCGCATCGAGCACCGCGCGGTTCTTGCGGACGAACGGCTCGTGCAGGGCGCGCGGATCGTCGATCTCGAGGAACACCAGTCGCAGCTCGGCGGCGAGGTTGCGATAGGTGCGGGCGAGGCGCGGGCTGTCCGCGAGATCGATGATCGCCACGTGGAAGGCCATGTTCGCGCTGCCCACCTCGCGCCAGGCCTGCTGGGGGAGGAGCCGCTCGGCCTCCTCCAGTGCGTCCTCCATCCGGCGGACGGCAGGATGCTGCGGCTCGCACTCTCGGAGGATCGTGCATTCGATGGTGCGCCGAGCGCGGTAGATGTCGATCACGTCCGCGATGGCGGGTGCGGCCACGGAGACCCCGCGATGAGGGGTGTGCTCGACGAGCCCCTGCTCCGCGAGGACGCGGTAGGCCTCCCGGACGGTGTTGCGCGAGACGGCGAATCTCTCGGAGAGCATCGCCTCCGAGAGTTTCGAGCCCGGCGCGAACTCTCCGTCGATGATGCTCTGCCGCAATGCGTCTGCCAGTACACCCTGTTGGATCACGCCTTCATGTTAGGGGTGCATGTCGGCTTCGTAGCATCCTGGAAACAATTGTGTAGAACAATCTGACCCGTAAGTGTTCTACACTCGGTGTCACCCGACACCCAACAACGACGATGGGACCCTCCTCCAATGTCAGAGCAGACTCAGACTGATGCGAAACTCGCGGCGGTGAAGAAGCGCGCCGGCCGCAGTGCCGTCATCGGCGCGATCTTCCTGATGGCCACCAGCGCCATCGGCCCCGGCTTCATCACGCAGACCGCGACGTTCACCGCACAGATGGGTGCGGCCTTCGCGTTCGCCATCCTCGTCTCCGTGCTCATCGACATCGCCGTCCAATTGAACATCTGGCGCATGATCACCTCGTCCGGCAAGCGCGCCGGCGAGCTCGCCAACGCCGCCATTCCCTTCTCCGGCCACGTCATCGCGATCCTCGTCGTCATCGGCGGCCTCGCCTTCAACATCGGCAACATCGCCGGTGGCGGCCTCGGTCTGAACGCCCTGCTCGGCATCGACCCGAAGATCGGCGGGCTCCTCACCGCAGCGCTGGCGATCATCATCTTCCTCATCAAGAAGGCCGGGAAGGTGATGGACATCGTCCTCATCGTCCTCGGCGTCGCGATGATCGTGATGACGGTCATCGTCGCGGTCGTGTCGCAGCCTCCCATCGGCGACGCCCTCCGCCAGACGTTCGTCCCGGACGAGCTGAACTTCGCCACGATCACGACGATCGTCGGCGGCACCGTCGGCGGGTACATCACCTACTCCGGCGCGCACCGCTACCTCGATTCCGGGCACGTCGGCCCGAAGCACGCGGGCCCGGTCATGCGCGCGGCGGCCAACGGCATCGTCATCACCGGCATCATGCGCTACGTGCTGTTCCTCGCCATCCTCGGCGTCGTCGCATCCGGTGTGGCCCTCGACCTCTCGAGCCAGGCGGCGAACCCCGCCGGCCAGGCGTTCGGAGTCATCCTCGGTGACGCCGGTCTTCGCATCTTCGGTGCGATCTTCTGGGCGGCCGCTCTCAGCTCCGTGATCGGCGCCGCGTACACGTCGGCGACGTTCCTCTCCACGTTCAGCAAGAAGATGCGCGGCGGTTGGCCGCTGCAGCTGGGCACCGTGGCGTTCATCGTCGTCTCGCTGCTCGTGTACCTGTCCATCGGCACGGCCCCCGCGGCGATCCTCGTCTTCGTCGGCGGATTCAACGGCCTGATCCTCCCGATCGGACTGACCGTCTTCATGTACATCGGTTGGTTCCGCCGCGACCTGCTCGGCACGCGCAAGTACCCGATGTGGCTGCTCATCGCCGGGACGCTCGTCACGCTGCTGACCTGGTACATGGGTATCGTCTCGGTCGGACCCATCTTCGCCTTCCTCGGAATCGGAGCCTGACAATGCCGACGATCGACCTGAACTCCGACCTCGGTGAGAACGTCGCCGACCGGGTGGTGAGCGACGACGCAGCGATGCTCGAGATCGTCTCCAGCGCGAACGTGTCGAGCGGCTTCCACGCCGGCAGCCCCGAGGGCATCCGGCAGACGCTGGCGGATGCCGTCCGCGGCGGTGTCGTCATCGGCGCCCACCCCGGCTACCGCGACTACGAGAACTTCGGTCGCACCAAGGTGGACATCGATTCGGCCACGTTGCAGGCGCATGTCGAGTACCAGCTCGGCGCGCTCATGGGGCTGGCCTCGGCCGTCGGAGGGAAGGTCGCCTACGTCAAGCCGCACGGCGCGCTGTACAACACGATCGCCAGGGACGAGCGGCAGTCGAAGGCCGTCGTCGCGGCCATCAAGGCGATCGACCCGAACCTCGTGCTCCTCGGCCTCGCCGGCGGCACCGTCCTGGAGATCGCGAAGGACGCCGGTCTCACCGTGGCAGCCGAGGCGTTCGCGGACCGCGCGTACCAGCCGGACGGACAGCTCGTCTCTCGTGCCGAGGAGGGCGCCGTGCTGCACGACCCCGCAGCGGTCGCTGAACGAATGGTGCGGCTCGCGGGTGAGGGGGTCATCCGTGCGATCGACGGCACTGATGTGCGCGTCGAGGCACAGTCGATCTGCGTGCACGGCGACAGCCCCGGCTCCGTGGCGATGGCCGCGGAGACCAAGCGGATGCTGCAGGACGCCGGCATCACCATCGCCCCGTTCGCGGCGGCCTGAGATGACCGTCCTCGCCAGTGCCGACCAGCTCGTCGCCGCCCGCACGGCGCGATCGCGCTACCGCAGCGGATCCGCCGAGCCCACCAGTGGCGTGGCGGCGGGACTCACGCAGGCGAACCTCATCGCCGTACCGGCGGACTGGGCCTTCGAGACCCTGCTGTACACGCAGCGCAACCCGAAGCCCTGCCCGGTGCTCGAGGTCATCGAGGCGGGGGCGGTCGAGTCCGCCCTCGCCCCCGGCAGCGACATCCGCACCGACATCGGCCGGTATCGGATCTGGCGCGACGGCGAGCTGACCGAGGAGGTCCCCGACGCGACGGCGGCGTGGGACGAGCACCCTGATCTGGTGGCGTTCCTCATCGGCTGCAGCTTCACATTCGAGACGGGACTGGCCCAGGCCGGCATCCCGATCCGACACCAGGAGATCGGTCGCAACGTGCCGATGTACCGGACGAACATCGACTGCACTCCGGCGGGACGCCTGCGCGGCGAGATGGTCGTGTCGATGCGCCCGATCCCCGCGGGGCGCGTGGCGGATGCCGTGCAGATCTCCGGCCGTACGCCCGCCGTCCACGGCGCACCCGTGCACATCGGCGACCCCGCATCGCTCGGCATCGCGGACCTCGGGCGCCCGGACTTCGGCGATGCCCCCGACGTCCGCGACGGCGAGATCCCGGTGTTCTGGGCCTGCGGTGTCACGCCGCAGGCGGCCATCATGGCGTCGAGGCCGCCGTTCGCGGTGACGCACGCCCCCGGCTACATGTTCATCACCGACGTTCCGGATGCGGAGTACATCGTCTGATGCGCATCCTCACGGCATCCGACCGATCACTCCTCGTCGAGACGGCCGATCTCGACGAGGCCATGCGCCTCAACCTCGCGTGGGGCGACGTGCCCGGCATCGTCGAGCGCATCCCAGGGGCCCGCACCGTGCTCGTGCGCTTCGACCCGGCACGGACGACGGCCGCCGCCCTCCGCGAACGGCTCGCGCAGACGACCGTGGACGCCGACCACGTGCCGCACCTGCGGGATGTGACCATCCCGGTGCGGTACGACGGTGAAGATCTCGACGAGGCCGCCGCCCTGCTGGAGATCTCCGCCGATGAGCTCGTGAACCGCCACTTGGCCGCGGACTGGCGGGTCGCGTTCTCCGGATTCGCCCCGGGGTTCGGGTACATGGTCAGCGGTGATCCGCTGTTCGACGTGCCGCGCCGTTCGTCACCGCGCACGCGCGTGCCGGCGGGATCGGTCGCGCTCGCCGGCGCGTTCACCGGTGTGTATCCGCGGGAGAGCCCCGGCGGATGGCAGCTCATCGGACGCACGGATGCCGTGATGTGGGACATCGACCGCGACCCGCCGGCGCTGCTTTCCCCTGGCACGTCCGTGCGGTTCGAGCGCGCCGACACCGAGCGGCTCCTCCTCCCCACGCACGCCGACCCGAGCCCCACCCGCGGGTCGTCGGGCGACCCGAACGCCCCCCGCGGGTCGTTGAGCGAGCCGAAGGCGAGACGAAACGGGTTGAGCGAGGAGCGGAGCGACGAGTCGAAACCGCCCGCCATCGAGGTCCTCACTCCTTCCCTCCAGCTCCTCGTCCAGGATGCCGGACGCCCCGGCCACGCGGCCCTCGGCGTCTCCGAGTCCGGGGCGGCCGACCGCACCGCGATGCGCGCCGCCAATCAGGCCGTCGGCAACGCGCGCGACGCAGCGGTCCTCGAGAGCGTCGGCGCCGTGACGCTGCGCTTCCATGGCGACGGTGTCGCGGTCGTCACCGGAGCGATCGGTGACATCTCGCTGACCGACGCGGAAGGCCGCACCCGCGGCATCCTGCACGGCGCCCCGTTCGCCACCGCGGACGGCGACGAGCTCTCCGTCGCGCACCCCGCCCGCGGCCTGCGCTACATCATCGGTGTGCGCGGCGGTGTGGACGCGGCATCCGCTCTCGGCAGTCGCGCCGGCGACACCCTCGCCGGTCTCGGGCCCGATCCACTCGTCGCGGGCGACGTCATGCGAATCGGGGATCTGGCCGACCGCGCCGTCGACCCCGTGCCGCAGCCCCGCGACCTCCCCGCGCCCGGCGACCTCGTGGAGCTGGAGATCACGCTCGGTCCGCGCGACGACTGGTTCACGGCATCCGCCATCGAGACGCTGACGACGCAGGAGTGGGAGGTCACCCCTCGCTCCGACCGGGTCGGCATCCGCCTGCACGGCGAGACGCCGCTCGAGCGCGCCACCGCCGGGGAACTCCCCAGTGAGGGCGCGGTCACCGGAGCGATCCAGGTGCCCGCCGACGGGCAGCCGGTGCTGTTCCTCCCCGACCACCCCCTCACGGGCGGCTACCCGATCATCGGTGCGCTCACCGACCGCTGCCTGGACCTCGCCGCCCAGCTGCCGCCCGGCACCCGCATCCGCTTCCGCATCGACGAAGGACAATCATGAAGAAGGTACTCATCGCCAACCGCGGCGAGATCGCGGTGCGGGTCATCAGGGCGTGCGCGGAGGCGGGCATCGCCTCTGTCGCCGTGTACGCGGACCAGGATGCCGAGGCGCTGCACGTGCGTCTCGCGGATGAGGCCGTCGGCCTCGGCGGTGCGACCGCCGCGGACACCTACCTGTCGGTCGACGCGCTGCTCGCCGCCGCAGAGCGCTCGGGTGCGGATGCCGTGCACCCCGGATACGGGTTCCTCTCCGAGAGCGCGGCGTTCGCGCGCGCGGTGGAAGGGGCCGGCCTCACCTGGATCGGCCCGTCGCCCGACAGCATCGACGCGCTCGGCGACAAGATGACCGCGCGCCGGATCGCGCAGAAGGTCGGCGCACCGCTCGCCGCCGGCACCGACGAGCCGCTGTCCGGACCGGCTGAGGCGGTCGCCTTCGCCGAGGAGCACGGCCTGCCGATCGCGATCAAGGCCGCGTTCGGCGGCGGTGGACGCGGTCTTAAGGTCGTCAGGGAACTGTCCGAGGTGGCCGAGGCGTTCGACGCCGCGACCCGCGAGGCGATCGTCGCGTTCGGACGCGGTGAGTGCTTCGTCGAGCGCTTCCTGGAGAGCCCGCGCCACATCGAGGTGCAGGTGCTCGGTGACGGCGAAGGTGCAGTGGTCGTCGTCGGCGATCGCGACTGCTCCATGCAGCGCCGCAACCAGAAGCTCATCGAGGAGGCGCCGGCGCCCGGGCTGACCGTGCAGCAGCGCTCCGAGATCCACGAGGCCGCCCGCCGGATCTGCGCCGAGGTCTCCTACCGCGGGGCGGGCACCGTCGAGTTCCTCCTCGCCGCCGACGGCACGATCTCGTTCCTGGAGGTGAACACGCGGCTGCAGGTCGAGCACCCGGTCACCGAAGAGGTCACCGGTGTCGACCTCGTGCGCGAGCAGTTCCGCATCGCATCGGGGGAGGGCGTCTCGTTCGATGCGACCCCCGAGCCGCAGGGGCATGCGTTCGAGTTCCGCATCAACGCGGAGGACCCCGGCCGAGGATTCCTGCCGAGCCCTGGGCGCGTCGACGCGCTGAGGATCCCCGGCGGGCCGGGCGTCCGCTGGGACAGCGGGATCGAGGCAGGGGATGCCGTCCAGCCCGCGTTCGACTCCATGATCGCGAAGCTCATCGTCCACGCGGAGACCAGGGATGCCGCGCTCGTGCGCGCGCGCCGCGCCCTGCGGGAGCTGTCGATCGACGGTCCGGCGACGGTGGTCGGGTTCGACCGTCTCGCGGTGGATGCGCCGGACTTCGCCACGGACACGTTCGCCGTCCACACGCAGTGGATCGAGAGCACGCTGCTGCCGCGCCTCGAGCCGCAGCTGCGCCCCGACCCGCTCGAAGACACCGGCCTGCAGCGCTTCGGCGTCGAGATCGACGGGCGTCGGGTCGTGCTCGGCGTCCCCGCCGCGCTGCTGCGCGGATTCGCGGCGTCGTCCGGGTCATCATCCGGGCAGACGGACGCTGCGGCATCCGATCCCGCCGACCTCACCGCCCCCGCGCCGGGGACTCTCGTGCGCTGGCTCGTCGACGATGGCGCACAGGTCGCGGCGGGGGATGCCGTCGCCGTGCTCGACGCGATGAAGATGGAGACGCAGATCACCGCGCATCGCGCCGGCACGATCTCGCAGGCGGCCGCAGTCGGCGACATGATCGCCGCGAACGCCGTGATCGGCCGGATCGGCTGACCGACAGCCGGCCGCGCCCATGACCTGCCGGCTCGGCCTCGCCGGCCCGGCCTCGCCGGGACAGGCGGAGAACTCGCGCATGGGCGGAGGATCCGCCTGAATCTCTCCGCCCGACGCGGCGAACTCCGCCCTTCGCGGGTGGGCTATACGCTCGGCACGCCGTGCAGCTCGGTCTCGCGGTACTCGCATCCGATCCAGCCGTCGTAGTCCGCGGCCTCGATCGTCGCGAAGAGTCCGGCGAAGTCGATGCCGCCGGTGCCGGGGCGCCCGCGCCCGGGGGAGTCGGCGACCTGGATGTGCCCGATGGCGGTGGCGTGCGCCGCGTACTCCGCGACGACGTCGGCGCCGTTGTTGTGGAGGTGGAACGCGTCGAAGAGCGGTCGGACGTTCGCTCGACCGGTGGCCTCGGTGACCTGAAGGGTCTCCTGCAGGGTGCTGAGGGGGTAGGCGCCGTTCTGCCCTCGCGTGAGGGCTTCGACGACGACCTGGGCACCCACCGGACCCAGGTCGTCCGCCGCCCGGCGCAGCCGGTCGAGCGCCACGCCGTCCTGCACGCTCGGGTCGACGCCCTCGAGGCGCTGACCGTACAGCGCGTTGACGGTGCGGCACCCGGAGTCCCGGGTGATGTCGACGAGGGTGGCGAGGCTCGTGGAGAAGTCCGCTGACGCATCGGGATGCGAGAGGATGCCGCGATCGCCGGCCGGCATGTCGCCGGCGTAGAGGTTCATCGCGGTGAGCCCGAGACCGAGCCGGTCGAGGCTCGTGAGGAACGCGGAGATCTCGTTCGCGGCGGGGGCGGCATCCGGGAACGGCCACCAGCACTCCACCGCAGTGAAGCCGTCGTCGCGGGCGCGGGCCGCCCGATCGGCGAAGGGAATGTCGGCGTACATCAGCGAGATGTTGGCGGAGAAGCGCATGTCAGGGCCTGTCTTTCGTCATTGAGAAGAAGCGGGAAGGTCTTGCCTCTTGCGTCGGAGTCCGATAGATATATCGTTATACCAACTCAGGTTCAGGACAAGGGAGTTCTTGATGGCGACCGTCGGATTCATCGGTCTCGGCGTGATGGGCCTGCCCATGGCGGAGCATCTCGCCGCGGCAGGCCACGAGGTGCGCGGGTACAGCCGCACACCGCAGACGCGTCGGCGCGCCGCAGACCGCGGTGTCGTCGAGGCCGAGTCCGTCGCGGAAGCGGTGCGCGGGGCGGACACGGTCATCACAATGCTCCCGGACTCCCCGGATGTGCGCGAGGTGGCGCTCGGCGACGGGGGAGTGCTCTCCCACATCGGACCCGATGCCACCTTCATCGACATGAGCACGATCGCGCCGTCGGTGTCACGTGAGATCTCCGCGGTGTTCGGCGAGCGGGGCGTCGACGTCCTCGACGCGCCGGTCTCCGGAGGGCAGAGCGGAGCGGAGGAGGGCACGCTGTCCATCATGGTCGGTGGCTCGGCCGCGGTGCTCGAAGCCCAACGGCCGCTGCTGGAGGCCATGGGGCGGACGATCGTGCACATGGGAGAGGCCGGTGCAGGTCAGGTGGTGAAAGCCGCCAACCAGATCGCGGTCGCCGCGCATCTGCAGGCGCTCGCCGAGGTGATCGTGTTCCTCGAGGGACACGGCATCGATGCGACGACAGGGCTGACGGCCATCGCCGGTGGCCTGGGCGGAAGCACGGTCATCGACCGGAAGTCCGCCTCCGCCGTCGCCGGATCCTTCGACCCCGGCTTCCGCATCGAACTCCACGACAAGGACCTCGCCATCGTCGCCGAATCCGCGCGGGAACAGCGGCTCTCGCTGCCCCTCACCGCCACGGTCGCGCAACTGATGCGCGCTCTCGTCGCACGGGGCGACGGAGGACTCGACCATTCGGCGCTCGTCGGTCTTGCTCGCACCCTGAACGGCGAGGGCCGATGAGCACGGCGGTGCAGACCGAGCGGTCGGATGCCGCCGCGCGCACCGGTTGGTGGGATGCCCCGTTCGCGGTGTTCCAGACGAACCTCCGCGAGATCGATGTGACGCTGGACGTCGAGGCGACCCTCGACGACATCCAGGCACACGGAGCGGACGTCTGGCTGCTCAACGTCGGAGGCATTCTCGCGCACTACCCCACCGACCTGCGGTTCCAGACGCGCAACCCGCATCTGCGGGAGCGACCCGGCGGCGACCTCATCGCCGACGCCCTCGCCGCCACCCGCCGCCGGGGGATGCGACTGCTCGGTCGGATGGATTTCTCGAAGGTGCACCCGCGGATCATCGCCGAGCATCCGGAGTGGGCGTACCGTTCGCCGTCGGGGGAACTTCAGGTCTACGAAGGCCTCGTCAGCGTGTGTCCCCGGGGTGAGTACTACCAGCACCGGCTGCTCGACATCGTCGACGAAGTGCTCGATCGCTACGCCGTCGACGGGTTCTTCTTCAACTGGTTCGGGTTCAACGAGGTCGACTACGCAGGCGTGGTCCACGGCGTCTGCCACTGCGACGCATGCCGCCGCGCGTGGGTGGATGCTCAGGGCGATCGGCCGCTGCCCGCCCGCGTCGGAGATGACGGCTACGCGGACTGGAAGCGTCTGGCATCGGCCGCGATCGACGATCTCACCTCGCGGATCTCCGCTCACATCGGTGCCCGCCGACCGGACGCCGCGCTCATCCTCGGACGCGCGGCCGATGTGCTGTTCCATGAGGCCAACAACGCCGTCGGCCGCGTACTGTGGCCGTGGACGACCGCGGACGCCGTCAGCGCGCTGCGCGTCTCGCAACCGGACAAACCAGTGATGGTCAACGCCGTCGCGTTCGTCGACATGCCGTACCGTCTGGCGGGTGAACAGCCCGAGATGATGGCGCAGTATCTGCTGCAGGCGATCTCCAGAGGCGCGAACCCGTCGACGTACATCATGGGGCCGACCCGCGGCATCCGCTATCCCAGTGTCGACGCCGCCGCCGAGGTGACGCGGCTGCACCGCGACCACCGTGACGTGTACGCAGGGCTCCGGCCGGCCGCAGACGTGGCCGTCGTGATCCCCGATCCGCTCAGCGCGTCCGCGGAGCGCGCAGCCCAGGCGCGTCGGGAGTACCAGGGCGTGTGCGTTGCGCTGAGAGAGGCGCATGTCCCCTTCGAGTCGGTCGCTCAGGATCGCCTGGCCGCGATCGACCCGGCGCGCTTCACGACCGTCGTGCTTCCGGATCTCACCGGAGTGGACGACGCGTGGCTCGAACGGCACGTCGAGGCTGGTGGCCGGATCGTCGCGACGGGCGCCAGCGGCATCGCGGAGGATGGTTCGACGGCCACATGGCATCCCGCCCGTCGGGTCGTGGACGCGGTGTCCGACCCGAATGCGCTGAAGTCGTCTTACGTGCAGCGAGGGCCGTCCGCGCCTGTCGAGGGCACTGACGTCCTCCCGCTGCACGGCACGGCGTACGAGCTCGAGTGGCGTGATCAGGCGGCGCAGGATCTGCCGCTGATCGCGCAGGCCGCGTACGGACCCCCCGAGAGGGCATACGGCCACCGCCAGGGCCCCGGGCGCGCGCGGGGCCGGTGGCGACGCGGCTCCGGTGAGGTGATGGCGCTGTCGTGGACGCCGGGGCGATCGTATGTCGAGCTCGGGCTCACCGCGATCCGCGACGTCATCGCCGAGACCGTGCGTACGGTGAGCGGACCGCAGCTCGTCGAGTTCAGCGGCCCGGAGGTCGTCGAGGTGGTGATCGGGCGGTCCGACGCCGGCCTGGTGATCCACCTCCTCAACGGATCGGGACAGCGCCGCAACTCGTTCGGTCCCGTCATCCGCACGGGCGAGGTCCGCCTGCGGATCGCAGGCCATGCCCGACATCACGTCCGCGCGATCGTCCAGCCGGAGGCCGCGCACGCCGAGACGCACGGCGATGACCTGCTCGTCATCCTCGCCGGGGTCGGCGAGGTCGAAGCCATCGTCATCGGAGGTCCGGATGCCGGTTGAGACCGTCCTCGTGCGCTCCGATGATGCCGCTGCGGACGCGCGGCGGTGGACAGCGGACTTCCCCGACGTCCGGTTCGTGACCGATGACGACGTCGGTGCGGACGTGACCGTTGTCGCGGGGCGCGTGCACGACGCCGAGCTCGACGACCTGACGGGGCTGTCGTGGGTGCACTCCTGGGCGGCCGGCGTCGAGGGTGACCTCGGACCTCGGATGCGCGCGCAGGTGCGCGATGGACACACCGTGGTGACGTCGTCCGCCGGCAACGGTGCGGTTCCGCTCGCCGAGCACGCCATGATGCTCGCTCTCATGCTCGACCGCGACGCACCGCGATGGGCGCAGGCGCAACGCGCACGGCGCTGGGAGCGCCGTACCCACGGTGAACTCCTCGGACGGACGCTGGGGATCTACGGCTACGGCAACGTCGGACGCGAGCTCGCGGTGCGGGCCGCCGCATTCGGCATGCGCGTGATCGCCCTGCGTCGTCGCACCGGCACCGACGACCCGCACGTCGCACGGTTCTATCAGCCGGAGGAGATCCTCGATTTCGCCGCCCGGTGCGACGTGCTCGTCGTGGCAGCGCCGCTGACCGCCGGCACACGCGGGGCGATCGGAGAGCGCGAGATCTCGGCGCTTCCGGCCGGGGCATCCGTCATCGTCGTCTCGCGCGGAGGCATCGTCGACGACGACGCCCTCCTGCGCGCACTGCGGGCGGGTCGCATCAGAGCAGGCCTGGACGCCCACGCACACGAACCCCTTCCCGCCGACTCGCCGTACTGGGGCGAGCCGTCTGTCATCGTCACGCCGCACAACGGCGCGACGACACTCGCGACCGCACGCCGCGGACGTGAGATCTTCGTCGAGAACCTTCGGCGCAGAACATCCGGTAAGCCGATGGTGAACCTCGTCGATGTGACCGCTCTCGGCTGACAGGGCGCATGCACCCGACTTCAGCGACAACGACGTACGCAAGGAGAAAAACGATGAACATGGACCGCCGATCATTCCTCACCCTCGCCGGACTCGGCACCCTCGGTGCCGGCACGGTGATGCTCGCCGCGTGCTCGCCGTTCGCGAGCACCGGCAGCAGCGGAGGCGGAGGGGGCGGAGGCTCGACCGGCCCCGTCCGCTTCGCCTGGTGGGGCGGTGCCGAACGCCAGCGCGCCTACCTGTCGGGCCTGGAGGCGTTCAGCGCCGAGACGGGCATCGAGGTGGAGCCGGAGTTCGGCGATTACGACGCGTTCCAGGAGCGGATGACGACTCAGATGGCGGCACGTGACGTGCCGCACGTCTTCTGGATCCCGTCCGCGGCCGTGCTCACGTACAAGGACGCCGGGATCTACCGGTCGCTCGAGGATGCTCCCGGTCTCGATCTCAGCATCTTCAGCAAGGAGGACCTCGACCTCTTCCGCCTCGGCGGCGATCTGGACACCCTGCCCAAGTCCCTCTTCAGCCCTGTCACGCGCTTCAACCAGACGTTCCTCGACGAGGCCGGTGCGACGATGCCGGAGTCGCCGACGTGGGAGCAGTTGGCGCAGTTCCTCAAGGACTACGCGGCGGACAATCCCGAAGGGCGCAAGGGCACGACGTACGGCGCCTACCATGACATGCCGTTCGAACTGTTCCTCCGTCAGCGGGGAGAGGACCTGTGGACCGAGGACGGACGCCTGGGCGCCAGCGCGGACGCCGTCGCGGAGTGGATCGGATGGTGGGAGGACCTTCGCCTCGCCGGCGCCACCACGACCATCAGCGAGCAGGACGGAGTCTCGCCCTCGTGGTCGATGGTCGGCGACAAGGTGCTCGCCACGTTCGCCAACTCCAACCACATCGTCGACGAGGCGATGTCGTACCCGGATTACACCTTCGACCAGCGCGACATGCCGATGCTCGACGGGGCAGCGGACGGATATCACTTCGTCTACTACAGCCGGTTCGCGATGTACTCCGGCGTGGACGATGACGCCGTCGAGGCTGCAGGGAGGCTGATGCAGTTCAACCTCACCAGCCTGGATCTGCTCCGAGAGGTCGGTCTCTCCGCCGGTGCGCCGCCGAACCTCGCGCTGCTGGATGAGTACGAGCCGGATGCGACGCCAGACGAGCAGAAGGTGATCGCCATCACGAGGGAGATCGACGGCAAGAAGAAGCGGGACCGCTTCGAGGCGCCGGCAGGGTCCGGCGACTGGCGCAACATCATGGTGCGCGAACTCGAGAAGGTCACGATCGGCGACACATCGGTCTCGGACGCCGCGCAGAACTTCGTGGACGCCGTCTCCGTCGAGATCGGAAAGTGACGTGACCTCCACCCTCCCTGCGCCCGCCGCCTCGCCTCCGGCGCGGCGGCGACGCCCTCCCTCCGAACGGCAGGGATGGGTCGCGCACGTCTTCCTGCTGCCGTGGATCATCGGCATGCTCGCGGTGACGGCGGGACCCCTGATCGCCTCCGCCGTCCTCGCGTTCACGGATTACGATCTGCTCACAGCCCCCGAGTTCATCGGGTTCGACAACTTCGTCCGCATGGCGGGGGATGAGCGGTTCTGGGCATCCGTCAGGGTCACTCTGATGTACGTCGTGATCTCGGTGCCCCTGCAACTCGCGTTCGCCCTCTTCCTCGCGGTGATCCTCGACAAGGGACTCCGCGGACTGCCGATCTACCGCGGCGCCTTCTACCTCCCGTCGCTCCTGGGCGGCAGCGTCGCCATCGCGGTGCTCTGGAAGCAGATCTTCGGCGACCGCGGCCTCGTCAACCTCGTGCTGGGCTTCTTCGGGATCGAGGCGGACAGCTGGCTGCAGAACCCCGACACAGCACTGTCGACCCTGATCATCCTCAACATCTGGACCTTCGGGTCTCCGATGGTGATCTTCCTCGCCGGTCTCCGCCAGGTTCCGCAGGAGCTGCTGGAGGCGGCATCCGTCGACGGCGCGGGGAGGTTCCGGCGCTTCTGGTCGGTGACGATCCCGTTGCTGACCCCGATCATCTTCCTCAACCTCATCCTGCAGATGATCGGCGCCTTCCAGGCCTTCACGCAGGCGCACGTCGTCAGCGGCGGCACAGGTGGCCCCCTGGATTCGACGCTCTTCTACACGCTGTACATCTATCAGCAGGGATTCGTGCGTTTCGACATGGGCTACGCCGCCGCCATGGCTTGGGTGCTCCTGGGCGTCATCGCGCTGGCCACCGCCCTGAACTTCATCGGCGCCAAGCGCTGGGTGCATTACGGAGACGGATCATGACCATCACCACCAGAGCCCCGCGGACCGCGTCGGACGACGCCATGCCGCCGAAGCCGCCCGCGCCCGCGAAGCGCCCACCCCGACGCAGGCGGGGAAGGGGACGCGGACGCATCGCGCTCCGCCACATCCTGCTCACCCTGTTCGCGCTGCTCATGCTCTACCCGCTGCTGTGGATGATCGTGAGCTCGTTCAAGCCGAGCAACCTCATCCTGTCCCAGGTCGGACTCATCCCGACCGAGGTGACGGTGGACAACTACACCGACGGGTGGACGGCCCTCGGGGTCCCGTTCACGGTGTTCCTCGTCAACTCGGGGATCATCGCGGTCGGGTCGATCATCGGAAACCTGTTCTCCTGCTCCCTGACGGCATACGCGCTGGCGAGGCTGAACTTCCGGGGCAACAAGCTGTACTTCGGGCTGGCGCTGATGACGATCATGCTGCCGTTCCACGTGCTGATCATCCCGCAGTACATCATGTTCGCGGAGTTCGGCTGGATCAACACCTACGCGCCCCTGCTGGTGCCGAAGTTCCTCGCCACTGACGCGGTGTTCATCTTCCTCATGGTGCAGTTCATCCGGTCGATCCCGCGCGAGCTGGATCAGGCGGCGATGATCGACGGCGCAGGACCCTTCCGCATCTTCTGGGCGGTCATCCTCCCCCTCATGCAGCCGGCACTGATCACCACGACGATCTTCACGTTCATCTGGACGTGGAACGACTACTTCGGTCCATTGCTGTATCTCACGAAGACGCCGTTGTACACCACACCGGTCGCGCTGAAGTCGCTCGTGGACACCGAGACGCAGAGCGGGATGGGAATCATGTTCGCGATGTCACTGATCTCGCTGATCCCGATCCTGCTGTTCTTCATCTTCGCGCAGAAGCACATCATCAAAGGCATTTCGACGACAGGGATCAAATGACACACGACGCCGACACCTTGACCGCCCTGGACCCCGCGGCGGCGCGCCTGTGGAACGAGGACGAGCAGCGATGGACTCAGCTGACGTTCGTCGAGGACGACCCGCTGCACTTCGATCTGGATGCCTGGATCGATGTGCTCGAGCGCACCGATTCGACCGCGATCTGCCTGAGCGCCGGCGGATACATGGCGTTCTACCCCACGCGCATCCCGCTGCACTACGCCAGCAGGCACCTCGGTGAGCGCGACCTGTTCGGCGAGGTCGTCGCGGCGGCGAAGCAGCGCGGACTCGCGGTGATGGCGCGTATCGACCCGCATGCCGTGCACGAAGACGTCCGTGAGGCGCATCCGGAGTGGATCGCGCGCAACGAGGACGGCTCGCTCCGTCGGCATTGGGCGTTCCCCGAAGCGTGGGTCACGTGCGCGTACGGTGCGTACAACTGGGAGTTCATGACCGACGTCGCCCGCGAGATCGTCTCGGAGTACGACGTCGATGCGATCTTCGCCAACCGCTGGCAGGGGCACGGGCCCGGCTACACGGATGAGGCGCAGGCGCTGTTCCGCGCGGCAACCGGACGCGCTCTTCCCACGAGCGCGGATCCGGCCGACGGTGAGGCGTGGCGCGCGTACACATCCTGGCGCCGCAATCGCTTGAGCGCGCTCGTCTCGCACTGGGACGACGCCGTGCGCGCGGTGGACCCGAATGTGCGCTTCGTCCCCAACCTCGGGTCGTTCGCGGCGTCGGAGCTCGATGCGGAGGTCGTCCGTCGGCACGTGCCGTTCTTCCTCGTCGACCATCAGGCACGCAACGAGGACGAGAAGCAGTGGGCGGCAGGGCGGGACGCCAAACGCACCCGCGCGCTGTACCCGCACAAGCGCACCGGCCTGATCACCTCGGTCGGTCCGGAGCAGCACGGCTATCGCTGGAAGGACTCCGTGAACGCCTCGGCGGAGACCGTCTCCTGGATCGTGGACGGCTTCGTGCAGGGGGCGTTCCCGTGGTTCACGAAGTTCGCCGGGCGCATCCACGACCCCCGGTGGGTGCCGGCCGTGGAGCGTGCCTTCGGGTTGCACCGCACGGCCGCACCGTTCCTGTCCGGCGCACGACCGGCTGCACGCACACTCGTGTGGGAGACGGCCGGGCTCGCGCCGGGACGGGAGCGGCATGCCGCCGATGGTGCGGCGCAGGCGCTGGTCGAGCTCCGTGTCCCCTTCGAGTTCGTCGGTGATCGCGGCACCGGGCCGGTCGGCGAGGAGGACGCCGCGGTCGTCCTGCTGCCGGAGACGAGTCGGATCACGGCGGATGCCGCGGCCCGACTGCGCGCATTCGTCGAGGGCGGCGGCATCCTCGCGGTCACAGGTGCAGGACCGACGATCGACGGCGGCACCCGGCTGGTGACCGAGCTCGCCGGGATCGAGGTCGCGCAGTGGCGTGACGGGATCGTGCGGAACAACTACATCGAGCGCCAGGTGGTCACGGGTGGACCGCTCGACGAGACCACGCGGATCGTGGGAGGCACGCGTCTCGCGACGATCACGGTGCCGGACGGTGCGCGCGTGACCTGGCGCTTCACCCCGGACCACCCCGACCTCCCGATGGAGGAGGTGTACCCGCGCTCCGCGGCGCACGACCCCGCCGTCGCCGAGGTGCCGGTGGGTCGAGGACTCGTCCGCATCGTCGCGTTCAACCTCGCAGAGCTGTACGACGAGGTGTTGATGGACGACCACCTCGCGCTGTTCGCGGACCTCCTGGCTGAGAACGGCCGGCCGCCGGCGGCGGTGGTGCTGCAGGGCGCCGGGCTCGTGGATGCGGCTGCGTGGCGACACCCCGAGGGGTACACGTTCGCTTTCGCGAACCTCACCAGCGTCATGGCGATGAAGGGGCAGCAGCGGGAGGTCACCCCTCTGACGGACCTGCGCGCGATGGTCGACCTCGAGCGCGTCGGTGCGGATGCCGTCGCCGCAGCTCAGGCGGGCCTGCTCCGTGTTCTCGGTCTGCGCGACGACCGCGTGGTCACCCTCGACGCGGTCACGGACGCCGGCTCGCTCGTCGTCGATCTTCCGGCGGTCAAGGAGCTCGGGCTGCTGCGCCTGGAGTGGTGAGTCCGTCGGCGGGGGATGCTCAGGCGTCCTCCGCCGGAGCGGGTCCGGTCGAGGCGCGGATGAGGAGCGCCGGACGCTCGAGCGGGACGTCCTCCCCGATCTCCTCGCCGAGAACCTCGAGAAGCTTGGCCGCGGCGGCGCGACCGCGCTGCCAACCGTACCGCTGCACGGTGGTCAGCTGCGGGTCGATCCACTCGCCGATACTCAGTCCCTCGTGGCCGATCACCGAGGCGTCGCGCGGCACGGACATTCCCATGGATTGCAGGGTGCGGATGCCGGCGATGGCCATGTGGTCGGTGCCGTAGATGAAGGCGGTGGGACGGTCGTCCTCCTTCACCAGCGCCCTGGTCGCCTCTGCCGCGGCCTGCGGCGAGTACGGCAACTCGAGGATCGCGCGGGGCTCGATTCCGTGGGCCGTCAGGGTCTCCGTGAACGCCTGCCGGCGGATGCGGGGCAGGACGAACCGTTCGGGGCCGCTGAGATAGGCGATGCGGCGGTGCCCGAGCGCGACGAGGTGCTCGACCGCCTCCGGGATGCCGGCGCCCGGCGGATCCGCGTCGATGAAGTCCACTTCGCCTTCGCGCCACGGTGTGCCGACGAGGACGGCGGGCAGGCCAAGCTCCCGCAGCAGCGCGAAACGGGTGTCCTCGATGACGGAGTTGGTGAGGATGACCCCGTCCATGCGCTGCTGCTCGGTGAGCGTCCGGTAGAACTCCGTCTCGTCCTGATGCGCGAGTTGGAAGTTCAGCAGCAGACCGTAGCGGCGGGGGCTGAGGATGGACTCGATCCCCGAGATGAACTCGACGTTGCCCGCGCCGATCTCCGGGAGCGGTCCCGAGCTCGACAGGACCAGCCCGATCGTCCTCGTGCGCGACGTGCGCAGCGCCGTGGCTGCGGCGTTGGGCCGCCAGTTGAGCGTGCGGGCGGCTTCGCGCACACGGGCCTTGGTGGCCTCGGAGATGCGGCCGGTGCCGTTGAAGACCATCGACACCGCGCCGGGGGAGACGCCGGCGAGTGCGGCGACCTCGGCGATGGTCACCCGCCCGTCCCTGCGCCCCCGAGTCGTCATCTCAGCAGTTTCCCGCATCCGCACGGTGAACAGGGGCGGACGCGCTGCCCGGAGGCGGTTCCGGCCGCTCGCGCGGCGCAAGGACGGGCGGAGAACCCGCGCGTGGGAGGAGGATCCGGCTGAATCTCTCCGCCCGACGCAGCGAACTCCGCCCGACCGCGCGGCGCTCGCGGCCCGACCGCGCGGCCGCGGGTTACTCCGGGTCGCCGCCGAGCGGACCGACCGCGGGGATGGGCCCTCCGTCGTCCGCGCCGGTCTTGCGCGCACGGGCGATGGCGTTGCCGAGGTGATAGATGGCGATGGCCGCGACCGTGCCGAGGACGATCGCACCGAGCTGGAACTCGCCCCACGACATCGCGAAGCCGCCGACGGCGATGACGAACGACACCGCGACGGTGTACTGGTTCACCGGACGTGAGAAGTCCACGCGGTTGTCGACCCAGATCTTGATGCCGATGACACCGATGAGGCCGTACAGCGCCGTCGTCACGCCGCCGAGGACCCCGGGCGGGATGGTGTTGAAGATGACGCCGATCTTCGGCGAGAACGCCAGCAGGATGGCGGCGACACCGGCGACCCAATATGCGGCGGTGGAGTACACGCGGGTGGCGGCCATGACGCCGATGTTCTCGCCGTAGGTGGTGGTCGCCGAGCCGCCGAAGCCGCCGGCGAGCGTGGTGGCGAGGCCGTCGGCGACGAGCGCGCGGCCGGTGTGCTTGTTGATCGACGGGTCGTTCGTCATGGTCGCGACACCGCGCACGTGCCCCACGTTCTCCGCGATCAGCACGAGCACGACGGGCAGGAACATCGGCACGTACGCCCATGCCATCGGGTCGGTGACCGCCGCGAGGTGGAAGTCGGGCAGGCCGATCCACGCGGCCTCGGCGACGCCGTCGAAGGCCACCTGTCCGGTGAAGATCGCCACGATGTAGCCGACGATGACGCCGAGGAAGATCGAGATGCGCCCGAGGAATCCGCGGAACAGCACGCTGAAGAGCACCACGGCGACCAGGGTGACGGTGGCGAGTTCCGGCTGCAGGGTGAAGTTGTTCCATGCGGCGGGGGCGAGGTTGAAGCCGATGAGGGCGACGATGGATCCGGCGACCACCGGCGGCATGAAGCGGTCGATCCAGCCGATGCCGACGGCCTGCACGAGGAAGCCGATCCCGGCGAGGAGCAGACCGACCACGACGATGCCGACGAGGGCCTGCGTGATCTGCTGCGCCGTCTCGAGCGACTGGCCGGCGTTGATCGCGGTGATCGGCGCGAGGAACGCGAAGGACGAGCCGAGGTAACTGGGCAGACGGTTGCGGGTCAGCAGGAGGAACAGCAGGGTGCCGACGCCGGAGAACAGCAGCGTGGTCGACACCGGGAACCCGGTGATGATCGGGACGAGGAAGGTGGCGCCGAACATGGCGACGACGTGCTGCGCGCCGATCGCGAACGTCGCGGGCCAGTTCAGTCGTTCTTCGGGCTTGACGACCTGGTTGGGGGCGACGTTGCGGCCATCGCCATGAATCTTCCACACGGGCATGCGGATGCTCCTCGGTTTTCGGGGGTGGGAGTGCTGGAGCAACACTATCGATTCCTGAGTATTGCCTGTGCGCTCCCGCGCCCCGCGCCGCCGCTGTCGGCCGCCGAGACTATGCCGTCAGCCGCGTGATGAGCTCACGGTAGCGATCCGCCGTGCGGGTGACGATCTCGTCAGGGAGCACGGGCGGTTCGCCCTGCTTGTCCCAGTTGGCGGCGAGCCAGTCGCGGACGATCTGCTTGTCGAAGCTCGCCATCCGCTCTGCCGGCGTGGTCCCGGACTGCCACGCCTCGGCATCCCAGTACCGAGACGAGTCGCTCGTGAGGACCTCATCCGCCAGTCGCAGGACGCCGTCGGCATCCGTCCCGAACTCGAACTTCGAGTCGGCGAGGATGAGACCATGCTCCTCGGCGATGGCCGCCGCGCGACGGTAGATCGCCAGGGAGGCGTCGCGGAGCTCGGTCGCGCGCTCGGCGCCCACCAGCTCCACGGTCTTGTCGAACGTGATGTTCTCGTCGTGCTCGCCCATCGGGGCCTTGTAGGCCGGGGTGAACAGCGGCTCCGGCAGACGGTCGCCGTTCTCCAGGCCCGCCGGCAGCGGGATGCCGCAGATCGTCCCGCTCTGCTGGTACTCGGCCCAGCCGGATCCGGTGATGTACCCGCGGACGACGCACTCGATCGGCAGCATCTCCAGCGACTGCGCCAGCATCGCGCGGTCGGCGACCTCCTCCGGCAGATCGCCGTCGACGAGGTGGTTGGGCACGTCGTCGAGCTGTGCGAACCACCAGCGGCTGAGCTCGGTCAGAAGCGCACCCTTGTCCGTGATGCCGGGGGAGAGGACGTGATCGAACGCGCTGACGCGGTCCGACGCGACGACGAGGATGCGGGTGTCCGCAGGATCCTCGGAGGCGTAGAGATCGCGGACCTTGCCGGAGTAGAGATGACGCCAGCCGGGGATGCTCGGGGGAGTGCTCATCCGCCCATTATCCCGGTCCGCGCTGCTCGTCGGCGCCCGGGTGTAGCGTTGCCGGGTGACCGACGCCTCCCCCACCCGCACGACCGCCGCGCGTACGTCCGATCGCGGGCCGTGGCCGGCGCTGTGGGCCCTCGTCATCGGCTTCTTCATGATCCTCGTCGACACGACGATCGTCAGTGTCGCCAACCCCGCGATCAAGGAGGCCCTCGACCCCGCCTCGAGCAACCTCGACCGGGTCGTGTGGGTCACCAGTGCCTACCTGCTCGCGTACGCGGTGCCTCTGCTCATCACGGGACGGCTCGGCGACCGGTTCGGTCCGAAGAACGTCTATCTCATCGGCCTCGCCGTCTTCACGCTCTCCTCGCTGTGGTGCGGGCTGTCCACCACCCTCGACGGACTCATCTGGGCGAGGGCGGCGCAGGGGCTCGGTGCCGCACTGCTCACGCCGCAGACGATGGCGGTGATCACGCGCACATTCCCGCCGGAGCGTCGAGGCGCGGCGATGGGGCTGTGGGGTGCGACATCCGGCGTCGCGATGCTCGTCGGACCGCTCGCCGGAGGGTTCCTCGTGGACGGTCTCGGCTGGGAGTGGATCTTCTTCATCAACCTGCCCGTCGGAGTCGTCGGTTTCGTCGCCGCCCTCATCCTCGTGCCGAAGCTCGAGACCCACCGGCATCGGTTCGACATCCTCGGCGTCTTCCTCAGCGCGGTCGCCATGTTCCTCATCGTCTTCGGGCTTCAGGAGGCGGAGGCCTACGACTGGGGAGTGATCTGGGGGCCGATCTCGGTGTGGGGTCTCATCGTCGTCGGTCTGTTCGTGCTCGCGCTGTTCCTCTGGCAGCAGGCGAGGACGAAGAGCGAACCGCTGGTGCCGATGGAGCTGTTCCGCAACCGGAACTTCACGTGGTCGAACATCACGATCGTCATCGTCGGCTTCACGGTGACGGCCCAGGGACTGCCGCTGATGTTCTTCCTCCAGCTCGCCCGCGGCCTCACGCCGACCGAATCGGCTCTCCTGCTGATCCCGATGGCGCTCGCCGCAGGGATCATCTCGCCCTTCGCGGGGCGGGTGCTCGACCGGATCGATCCCCGCGTCATGCTCGTGCCGGGCCTGCTGTGCGTGTCGATCTCGCTGTTCCTGTTCGCCGCCATGATGAACACCGACATCGCGATCGGGTGGTTGCTCGTGCCCTCCGCGATCCTCGGTCTCGGAAACGCCGGCATGTGGGGGCCGCTGGCGACCACCGCCACCCGCGATCTGCCGATGCACCAGGCGGGCGCGGGCTCCGGCATCTACAACACGATGCGCACGATCGGGTCCGTGCTCGGCTCCGCGGCGATCGCGGTGTTCATGCAGAGCAGGCTCGTCGCGAACGTCCCCGGTGCGGAGGACGCTGGCGGATTCGGCGAGGGGGCCATGCCCGCGGCCGTCGCCGCGCCGTTCGCCGCCGCCATGTCGCAGACCATGCTCCTGCCGGCCGCCGTGATCCTGCTCGGTGTCGCCGCCGTGCTGTTCCTCCGTCGTCCGGCGCACCTGCGGGCGCGCTGACCGTCGGCCGGTACGCCCGCAGGTGCGCGCCGACCCTCACGCCGACGCGACGCCGACCGTCTCCGAAACGAGATTCCTGCCTCCGCGGTACTGCGCACCGGGATGCCGGTCGGGGAGCCGCGGGCCCTCGCCCAGCAGCCGCTCGCGGAGCGTCCGACGATCGTCGCGGACCTCGTCCGCCGAGGGCAGCCGGCCGCGGCGGCGCAGCTCGGGCACGACGAGCTCGGCGAAATCTGTCAGCGTCCCGAACGTGTGGTACTGCCGGAGGTTGATCCCGTCGATGCCGTCCTCGTCGAGCCAGCGCTCGATCTCGTCGGCCACCGTGGTCGGCGAACCGGCGACGAAGAAGCGACCCTCCCGTCCGGCCGTGATCCGATCCAGGAACTGACCGACCGTGCCGTCGGCACCGGCCGCCCATGGACCAGACGTCGGGTCGAGGCCCGCGCGGGTCAGTACCTCCGACAGCGGGGTCTCCGGCGCGTGCGCGAGCGGATCGAACGGCAGTGAGGAGTGCGCGAGGATGCCCTCGACGCTGCTGTAGCGCCGATAGAGCTCCAGTTTCTCGGCCGCCTCCTCGTCCGTCCGCCCGACGACCACGCCCGCCTGGACGAGGAACTTCGCGTCGTTCGGCAGTCGTCCGTTGCGGACGAGGGCGTCCTGGATGTTCCGCTTGTTGCGCCGGAACTCCGCCACGTCGCGTCCACCGGTGAAGACGGCCTCGGCATGGCGACCGGCGAAGGCCGTTCCCGCCGGGGACCCCGTGGCCTGGAAGAGCACCGGCGTGCGCTGTCGTGACGGCTCGACGAGGTGCGGGCCGGCGACCTGGAAGTGCTCGCCCCTGTGGTCGATGTAGCGCACGCCCTCTGGACGCGCATAGACGCCGCGCTCGCGGTCGGCCACGACCGCACCGTCGTCCCAGGAGCCCTCCCACAGCTTGTACAGGACGTCGAGGTACTCGTCCGCGATGCGATAGCGCTGGTCGTGCTCGATCTGATCGGCCAGACCGAAGTTGCGTGCGGCGTTCGGAAGGTAAGAGGTGACGATGTTCCAGCCGACCCGTCCCGCAGTGAGGTGATCGAGCGTGCCCATTCGTCGGGCGAACGAGAACGGCGGCTCGTACGTCGTCGAGAACGTCACCCCGAATCCGAGCCGGCGACTGGCTGCGGCCATGACGGGGACGACCAGCAGGGGGTCGTTGCTCGGGATCTGCACGGCCTCGGCCAGCGACGTCTCCAACCCGTCGCGGTAGGTGTCGTACGCACCGACCACGTCGGCGAGGAAGATCGCGTCGAACCCGCCGTCCTCGGCGCGCTCGGCGAGCTCCTGCCAATATCCGATCTCGTTGAAACGCGTCCGGTTGTTGCCGGGGAGCCGCCAGAGCCCGTGCGTGATGTGGCTCACGCAGTTCATCTCGAACAGGTTGAGGATCAGCTGCTTGCGGTCGGTCATGATCAGCTCTCCTTCTTCGCGGACGCCGCGTCCGAGGACGCGGCGGCGGATGTCGGTGCGGTCGTGCCCGCCCTGCGGCGCTCGGGGAACTCGCCGAACAGCTCGTAGTACCCGATCGCCCTGGCACGGTGGTCCACGGGGTTGTGCGAGGCGACCGTCCTGGCGTTGCGCCAGTGCCGGTCGAGCGCGCGGGGGGCCGCGACCGCGGACGAGCCACCCACCTCGAAGATCCGCTCGGTGGCGGACAGGACGAGGGGGATGAGAGCCGTCTGGCCGCGGAACGCCGCCAGGCGGGCGCGGTCGAACACCGGGCGCGCATCGGCCTCCTCGGCATCGTGCACGTCGTGCGCGTCATCCAGGGCGCGAGCAGCGGAGAGCACGATCGCCTCCGCCGCCTCGGCGGCTGCACTCACCTCTCCCACCGCGCGCTGGACGAGGACGTCGTCACGCGGGCTGGAGTCCTCGTCGCCGTCGAGCGCCCTCCGGTTGCGCCCGAGCACGTAGCGGACGATGTCATCGACCGCCGCGCGGGCGATGCCGGCGAGCGCGGCGAGCAGGACGAGTTGGAACAGCGGCACGAGAGAGGAGCGCCACGTGTCGTGCTCCGCCGAACGGCGGATCTCATCGGCGGCAACGGGAACCTTGACGAAGCGCGTCGTGCCGGTGCCGGTGAGACGCTGCCCGAATCCGTTCCAGTCGTCCACGATCGTCACCCCCGGGTCGTCGAGACGGGCCGCGACGAAGACGCGTTCGCCGTCGAGCTGGGCGGCGACGCTCGTCCACTGCGCGAAGATCGTCCCCGTCGTGTAGTACTTCTCCCCGTCGAGCGTGTACCCACCATCGCCGTCCGAGGAGAGCACGGTCGAGCTGTCCTCCCAGGAACGGTTGCCGACCTCGCTCCAGGCGTTGCCGATGAGGTCCCTGTCCCGCCCGATCCGCGTCAGCCAGCGATCGCGGCGCTGCGCGTCCTTCTCGATGAGGATCTCCTCGACGAAGGCGATGTGCCCTCGCCACACGTGCGCGCTGTTGGAGTCGTGCACCGCCAGGTCGATGAGCAGGCGGAACTGCTCGACGAGCGTGAGGCCGAACCCGCCGTACTCCACCGGCACGCGCAGCGCGCCGAACCCCTCGCGCCGCAGACGGTCGATCTGCTCGTACGGCAGGCGCCGATCGGCTTCGCGCTCGAGCACGCCGGCGCCGATCTCCTCGAAGATCGGCGCGAAACGGGCGCGCAGGTGCTCGAATGTCGGTGCGACGGTCTCGGCGGCAGTGACGGCAGACATGGTGCTCCAGTTCCTTCGTGCATGGATTCCTCGTGCGGTTCGTCCGTCACGATGGCACGTCGGTCGGGCCGGCGGGGGCGGCGTGCAACATACGTTCACGTCCCGAAACTCTTCGACACACAGGCGGATCGCGCTTGCCAGAGCGCCGGAGCGGCCGCCAACGTTGCCTTCACCGTCCGACGCCCCACCACCATCCCGGAGAGATCATGTCGCAGCCGCACGTCCGCATCGTCCGCAAGAACCGCAGACCCGTCTGGGTCGTCGTCGGAATCGCCGCGGTCGCCGCCGTGATCCTCGGCATCGTGTTCCTGCCGCGGCTGCTCGGCGGAGGCCCCGCAGGTGCCTCCGCGGCATCCGTCGACAGCGCCGGTCAGACCCCGCAGTCCGGCGGCACCCTCACCTACCTCGACGCCGAGGTGATCGCGTCGGCCAGCATCCAGAACGGCACCTGGCAGTCGACGGCCCTCACGCACAACATCACCGACCGACTGGTCTTCGCGAATCCTGACACGGGCGAGCTCGAACCGTGGCTGGCCGAGAGCTGGGACATCAGCGAGGACGGGCTCGAATACGTCTTCCGCATCCGGGACGGCGTGACCTTCAGCAACGGGCAGGAACTGGATGCCGGTGCGGTCCAGCGCAACATCGAGTTCCAGGCGTTCGGTAACCCCGACCTCGGCGTCGTGCCCAACACCACCTATCCCATCGTGGACACCGTCACCAGCGATGAGACGGAGCGCACTGTCACCGTCCGGCTCGTCGAGCCGTTCAGCCCGTACATCAAGATCCTCTCGAACTGGGCCAGCTCGCTCGTGGCGGATGAGACCCTCGCGTTGAGCGCAGAGGAGCTGCAGCAGGCGACCAACGTCATCGGCACGGGGCCGTTCGTCGTGGAGTCCGAGGTGTACGGCGAGGAGATCGTGCTCGTGCGGCGGGACGACTACGCGTGGGCGCCGGCCGGATCGGAGAACCAGGGGGCGGCCTACCTCGAGAAGATCATCTGGATCCCTGTGCTCGAGGACAGCACACGACTCGGCAGTCTCCGTGCCGGCGAGGGCGACCTGATCCGCTACGTGCAGCCCAGCGAGGAGGACGCGCTCGCCGCCGACGGGTTCCAGGTGCTCGGACTGCAGGGCACTGGTCAGACGAACACGTGGATCCTCAAGCAGCAGATCCCCGCCCTCCGCGACGTCCGTGTACGGCAGGCGATCTCGGCCGCCATCGACCGCGACCAGATCATCGACGACCTCTACACCGACAACTGGACGACGGCATCGAGTCTCGTCACCGAGGACGCCTTCGGCTTCACGGATCAGTCGGACAAGCTCGAGTTCGATCGGGACCGTGCCGACGCATTGCTCGACGAGGCCGGGTGGACCGAACGGGATGCCGAGGGCTACCGCGTCAAGGACGGCGAGCGCCTGCACATCAAGACCGTGATCGATGTGTTCGATGCCACATCGGCCCCGCTCTTCCAGCTCATCGCCTGGCAGCTGCAGCAGGTCGGGATCGAACTCGAGCTCACAGAGGTCGACTACGCCAACGTCTCCACCGCATACGCCGACCCCGAGGTCGGGGTGCTCCGCACCGGGTGGCCGCAGGCCGACCCGTGGGTCACCATTCGCAACGCCTTCGACACCGAGAAGACCAACACCCTGGCGCTGCCCGAGACCGATGAGGTGCTCAACGACCTGCTCAACCGACAGACGACGGTCGACGGGGACGAGCGGGCGGAGATCCTCGCCGAACTGCAGGACTACCTGATCGACAACGCGTACGCCTTCCCCATCCTCACCGACACGCAGGTGTTCGCGCTCCAGCCGCACGTGCGCGGATTCGAGTGGACGCCGGAGGCTCGGCCCGTGTTCCACAACACCTGGATCGCGGAGGACTGAGTCGACATGGTCTCGGCACGGTACGTCCTCCGACGCGTGGCCCACGCTGTCGCCGTGGTGATCCTCGCCTACGTGTTCGTCTGGATCATCCTGTTCGCCCTCCCCGGCGACCCGGTGAAGAACCGGCTCGACAACCCGCAGAACCCCGTGCCCCCGGACGTCGCAGCGCGGATCATCGGCTACTACGAACTCGACCGATCGCCACTCGAGCAGTTCGCCCTCGCGGTCGGGCGCCTGCTGAGGGGCGACCTCGGATACTCGTTGGCGACGGGTCGCCCTGTGGTCGAGCTCATCGCGCAGGGGCTCTCGTCGACCGCGCTGCTCGCCGTGCTCGGGTTACTGCTGACCCTGGTGATCTCGCTGGTCGTGGCGCTCCTCGCCGTCTTCCCCCGGTCGGAGGCGGTGCGGCGCGCGGCGCAGGCGCTGCCGCTGCTGTCTCTCTCGGCGCCCACGTTCCTCGTCGGACTCCTGCTCCTGCAGGTGTTCGCCTATCAGCTCGGCTGGTTCTCGTCGATCAGGGACGAGGGGGTCAAGTCCCTCCTGCTGCCGGCTCTCACGCTCGGCATCGTGGCCAGCCCGCCCATCACCCGTGTGCTGATCCAGGGGTTGAGCGCCGCCAGAGCAGAGCCGTTCGTCGGCGTGCTCAGAGCGAAGGGGATGTCGGAGAGCGCGATCATCTTCCGCCACGTGCTGAAGAACGGATCGATCCCCGCGGTGACCCTGTTCGGCCTCACCGCAGGGGCGCTGCTGGCCGGATCCGTCATCACCGAGACCGTCTTCTCCCGCGCCGGCCTCGGATTCGTCACCGAGCAGGCCGTCCGTGCTCAGGACGGACCGGTGGTCCTCGGCGTCGTCCTGCTCGTCGCCGTGATCGTCACGGCCTTCAACCTCCTCACCGACCTGGTCTACCCGCTCATCGACCCGCGCATCCGCATCCATGACACCCGCCCTTCGAAGGCGACAGAGCTCGAGGAGACCCCCGCATGACCGTCGCACCCGCGCTCGAGACACCGCCCGCCTTCGCGGCGCCGCCGACACCGGCCGGCCGTCCGGCATGGCTCAACGTTCCCGACCTCGCGGCGATCGCCTTCGTCGCGTTCCTCCTCATCGCCGTCGCCTTCCCGTCCGTGCTCACCCCGTACGACCCGCTCGAGGTCAGCCCCGGCGACACGCTGTCCGCGCCGAGCCTCGCGCACATCTTCGGCACCGACTACCTCGGCAGGGATCTCTACACGCGGGTCGTCCATGGCACGGCCCTGACCCTTTCCACCTCCGGGATCGCGGTGCTGATCGGGCTCGCGATCGGTCTCACTCTGGGATCGCTCGCCGGCTACCTCGGCGGCTGGGTCGACAGCCTCCTCAGCCGCGTCGTCGATGTGCTCCTGGCCATCCCCGGTCTCCTGCTGGCCATGGTCATCGTCGTCTCGCTCGGGTTCGGCGCCGTCAACGCGGCGATCGCGGTCGGACTGTCGTCGGTCGCCGGCTTTACCCGCCTCGTGCGCTCCGAGGTGCTCACCGTGAAGGAGCATCCCTTCGTCGAGGCCAGTGCGCACCTGGGGGGAACCCGCAGGTACACGCTCCTGCGGCACATCCTCCCGAACTCCTACGGCTCGGTCCTCGCGCTCGTCCCGCTGGAGTTCGGCGGGGCGATCCTGTCGATCTCGGCCCTGAGCTTCCTCGGGTTCGGCGCGGTCCCCCCGCAGCCGGAGTGGGGCCTGCTCGTCTCGGAAGGCCGGCAGTACATCACCTCATCGCCGTGGATGTCGCTCATCCCCGGTCTCGTCATCGCCGCGACCGTGCTGTCGGTCGCCCGGCTGAGCACATTGGCGCAGCGCGCCAGGGAGGGTCGCTCATGAGCAGCATCGGATCGGACCGGTGGGCGCCGGTCGTCGTCACGGGGCTCGACATCTCGTATGTGCGCGGGCGGTGGGCGACGCGCGTCGTGGAGGACTTCTCGCTCGCGCTCGCCGCGGGGGAGACCGTCGCGATCGTCGGGGAGTCGGGCTCGGGCAAGAGCACGGTCGCCGCGGCGATCGCCGGGCTCCTCCCGGAGAACGGCCTGGTCGACGCAGGCACGATCGAGATCTTCGGTGAAGATGTCGTGGGCTTCGATGCGCGACGCTGGCGTCCGCTGCGGGGCAGGACGATCGGCTACGTGCCGCAGGATCCGCTGAGTTCCCTCGATCCGCTCCAGCGCGTCGGGGAGCAGGTCGCCGATGCGATCCGGCAGTACCGCGCCGTCTCCACGGCGGAGGCGCGGCAGGCGGCGATCGACCTCCTCGCGCGGGTCGGCATCCACCGGCCTGCCGAGCGCGCGATGGCCTATCCGCATCAGCTGTCGGGTGGGCAGCTGCAGCGCGTCCTCATCGCGATCGCCATCTCCGGTGAGCCCCGCATCCTCATCGCGGACGAGCCCACTTCGGGTCTCGATGTCACCGTGCAGCGGACCATCCTCGATCTCCTCGACGAGCTCACGCGCGACCTCGGCCTGTCCGTGGTCCTCATCACCCACGACCTGTCCATCGCGGAGGAGAGGAGCGACAGCCTCGTCGTGCTCAACGGCGGCCGCATCCGGGAGGCCGGTCGCACGCACGAGGTCATCGCGAACCCCGTCGACGGCTACACCGCACGGCTGTTCGCCGATGCGCCGGCCCTCTCGCCGGACAAATACGCCCACCGCCGCGCCACGATCGATCGGGCGGAGCCCATCGTCTCCGTCGAGCACCTGACGAAGACCTTCTCATCGCTCTCCGGCGGAGCCGACGTGCGGGCCCTGGATGCCGTCGGCTTCCGGGTCTCGGAGGGGGCTGTGCATGCGCTGGTGGGCGAATCGGGGTCGGGCAAGACGACGGCCGCACGGGTGATCGCCGGGCTGACGGGATTCGACAGCGGACACGTGGAGGTCGCGGGTCGTACGCTGCCGCAGCGCCCGGACAGGACCAACCAGGATCCGAGCGGGCTGCAGTTGGTCTATCAGAACGCCCTGGCGGTGCTCGATCCGCGGTGGACCATCGCACAGGCCCTCGAGGAACCGCTGAGGATCAACCGGGCGGACCTCGGCCGGGGCGAGCGGAGGGAGCTCGTCGCAGACGCGCTCACCGCCGTCGGACTTCCGCACGCCGCAGGCGCGCGGCGCGCGGCCGAACTGTCCGGTGGGCAGCGGCAGCGCGCGTCGATCGCGAGGGCACTGCTGCTCCAGCCGCGGGTGCTGCTCCTGGACGAGCCGACCTCCGCGCTCGACGTCACGGTGCAGTCGCAGATCGTCGATCTGCTCCTCGATCTGCGGGAGCGGTACGGCCTGACGTACCTGTTCATCTCGCACGACCTGAGCCTCGTCCGCCAGATCGCCGATGAGATCACCGTCCTCGAGCGCGGGCGGCTGGTCGAGACGGGGACGGCGTCGGATGTGCTCGACGCGCCGCAGGAGGAATACACGATCCGCCTCATCGAATCGATCCCCGGGCGACGCGAGGAGATCCTCGCCGTCGGGTGAGCGGCCCCGCTGCGCCAGGGCATCGCGGTCCGGGGGCGCCCCCCGGACCGCCCCCGGACCGCATGCATCGTCCGCGCCCCCCGGTCGCGAACGCCCCATCCCGACCCGCTCAGCGGGTCGAGAAGGCCGAGTCGAAGGCGGCGTCCGACGGGCGGTACGACGACAGGCGCCGCACGAACTCCAGCGCCTCCGGGGCCCCGACGAGTCGGTCCATTCCGGCATCCTCCCACTCGACCGACAGCGGGCCGTCGTATCCGATCGCGTTGAGCATCCGGAAGGCGTCCTCCCACGGCACATCGCCGTGGCCGGTCGAGATGAAGTCCCACCCGCGACGCGGATCAGCCCACGGCAGGTGCGACGAAAGGCGTCCGTTGCGCCCGTTGCCCAGCCGCTTCTTCGTGTCCTTGCAGTGCACGTGGTAGATCCGATCCTGGAAGTCCCACAGGAAAGCGACGGGGTCGAGGTCCTGCCACACCATGTGCGAGGGATCCCAGTTCAGGCCGAACGCCTCGCGGTGCCCGATCGCCTCGAGCGTGCGCGTGGTCGTCCAGTAGTCGTAGGCGATCTCGGACGGGTGCACCTCGTGGGCGAAGCGCACGCCGACCTCGTCGAACACGTCGAGGATCGGGTTCCACCGGTCGGCGAAGTCCTGATAGCCCGCCTCGACCATCTCGTCGGTGGCCGGCGGGAACATCGCGACGTACTTCCAGATGGACGACCCGGTGAATCCCGTGACGGTCCTCACGCCGAGCTTCGCGGCCAGTCGTGCGGTGTTCTTCATCTCCTCGGCGGCGCGCTGACGGACGCCCTCCGGGTCACCGTCGCCCCACACGTGGTCGGAGAGGATGTTGCGGTGCCGCTCGTCGATCGGATCGTCGCAGACCGCCTGGCCCTTGAGATGATTGGAGATGGTCCAGACCTTCAGGCCGTTGCGCTCGAGGATCGCCAGACGGTCCTCGATGTACGCGTCGTCGTCCCATCGCCACGGGTCGAGGTGGTCGCCCCAGCACGCGATCTCGAGGCCGTCGTAGCCCCATTCCCCGGCGAGGCGGCACACCTCCTCGAACGGCAGATCGGCCCACTGGCCGGTGAACAGGGTGACAGGTCGTGACATCGTCGTCCTTCTCTCGTTGGTGTCAGTGGTCGGGTTCAGATGTTCGTCCAGGCGGAGCCGTCTCGCGAGCTGCGCTCGACGGCATCGAGGACGCGCTGGACGCGCAGGCCGTCCTCGAAGGAGGGCGACGGCTGCGCTCCGGCGGCGAGGGCCTCGATGAGGTCCTTCACCTGGTGGGAGAAGCCGTGTTCGTAGCCGAGCATATGCCCGGCCGGCCACCAGCCGGAGAGGTACGGATGCTCCGGTTCGGTGACGAGGATCCGCGCGAAACCCTGCTCCGCCGCGGGTCGCGTGGCGTCGTAGAAGTCGAGCACGTTCATGTCCTCGAGGTTCCAGTGCAGCGAGCCGGCGTCACCCGAGATCTCGATGTCGAGCGCGTTCTTGCGTCCGGTCGCGAAGCGCGTCGCCTCGAAGCTCGCCAGTGCCCCCGACGTCAGCCGCCCGGTGAACACCGCGACGTCGTCGACGGTCACCGTGCCGCGTTCGGTGCCGGCCGTACCGCTGAGGCCGACGGACTCGGCCAGGACGGGCCGCTCGGAGACGAGTGTCTCCAGCACGCCGGAGACGGCCGAGATGTCCTGCCTTGTGACGAACTGCGCCATGTCGACGATGTGGGCGCCGATGTCGCCGAGGGCGCCGGAGCCCGCGCGATCCTTGTCGAGCCGCCAGGTCATCGGCGACTCGGGGTCGGCGAGCCAGTCCTGTCGGTAGGAGGCACGCACCTGTCGGATCGTGCCGACGCGTCCTGCGGCGACCATGTCGCGCATGAGCGTCACAGCGGGGACCCGCCGGTAGGTGAAGCCCACCATCGCGCGGACGCCGTGCGCTGCGGCATCCCGTGCGGCGCGCTCCATCTCCTCGGCCTCCGCCACCGAGTTCGCGAGCGGTTTCTCGCAGAGCACGTGCTTGCCGGCGGCGAGGGCCGCGAGGGCGATCTCAGCATGGGAGTCGCCCGGTGTGACGATGTCGACGAGATCGATGTCGTCGCGCGCGACGACGCTCCGCCAGTCGGTCGACGTCTCGGTCCAGCCCCACCGCTCCGCGGCGGCGGAGGTCTTGGCGGCGTCGCGCCCGACCAGGACGGCCATCTGCGGGGAGAGCGGAAGGTCGAAGGCGGCCGGTGCCTGGCGCCAGCCGACCGAGTGGGCCGCTCCCATGAAACCGTGGCCGATCATGGCCACTCGCAGTGGGGTTGTCATCTCATTCCTCCCGGGAACGGTGCGGGGCGGGCGCGCGTGCGCCCGCCCCGCGGTCGATTTGTCAGGACTCGAAGGCGAGATCGATGAACTCGTCGACGTTGTCCTTGGTCACCACCGGTGCGTCCAGCACGATGCGGAACGGCACGCTCGGCGTGATGAGGTCGCTCATCGTCTTGTCCTGGGCGATCAGTCGCGCGAGGGCGATGCCGTCGGCGGCCTGCGTCGAGGGGTAGATGACCGTCGCCTTCATGACGCTGTCGTCGGCGGCGATGCGGTCCATCATGTTGACGCTGCCGGCGCCTCCGACCATGAAGAACTCGTCGCGACCGGCGGCGTCGATCGCCGCCATGACGCCGACGCCCTGGTCGTCGTCATGGTTCCAGATGGCGTCGATCTGCGGGTTGGCCGAGAGCAGCTGCGATGCGGCGCTCTCTCCGCCGGCGACCGTGAAGTCCGCGGCGACACGGGGGCCGACCTCGAGTCCGCAGCCTTCCAGCGCGTCCGCGAAGCCCTGCGAGCGGTCCTGCGTCAGCGGCAGGGAATCGATACCGGCGATCTCGGCGACGACGGCGTCGCTCTGCCCTCCGAGCTCCTCGCAGATGTAGGTGCCGGCGCTGACTCCCATGCCGTAGTTGTCCCCGAGGATCGTCGCGCGCGATGCGAACGTGCTCGAGAACTCCCGGTCGACGTTGATGACGGGGATCCCGGCATCCATGGCCTTCTGCGCGACCTGCGTGAGGGCGGCCCCGTCGGTGGGGAGCAGGACGATCGCGTCGACACCGTCGTTGATGAACTTCTCGACAGCGGCGATCTGTTGGTTGGCGTCGTTGGTGCCCTCCGCCTGGAGCAGCTCGACGTCGTCGAAGCTCTCGGCGGCGTTGATGGCTCCCGTGTTGATGGCGCCGAGCCAGCCGTGGTCGGCCTCCGGACCGGACCAGCCGATGGTGACGGTGTCACCGCTGGCCGCGTTCTCGTCGCTGGTGGTGCCCTGATTGGTGTCCGGTTCCCCTTCGTCTCCGGAACTCGTGCAGCCGGCCAGCAAGCCGATGGCGAAGATGGCGGCGGCGCCTGCCATGAGCGGGCGAAGTCCCCGTGAGCGCATACGGTGCATTTCTTTCCTCCTTGAAATGTGATGCAGATGCGTACGGTGTCGACGCGGCGGAACGGATTCGCGGGGTCACCGGTGATCGTCAAGCTATCAGAGTGTGCGGACGATGACCAGGTTTTGTCGGTTCATCGACAAAAGTCGCAGATCGGGTGAGATCGCAGTGATGGCGCGGTATACCAAATACCCCGTGACGTGCTCGGGTGGGTTCATGACGCTCTCGTTTTCCAGATGCCGTCATGTTATGTTCCTGCTGTGATCAAAGATGACCATGCCGATGCATTACTGGAGATGCATGCGGTGGAGAAATCCTTCGGGGCTGTCAGGGCGCTGCGCGGGGTGGATCTGGAGATCAGGGCCGGCGAGGTGCACTGCCTCCTCGGTCAGAACGGTGCGGGCAAATCCACCCTGATCAAGATCCTCGCCGGCGTGTACCAGCCCGATGCGGGGGAGATGCGGTGGAACGGCGAGCCCGTGACGATCGACACCCCGCAGGCGGCGATCGATCTCGGCATCGCCACGATGTACCAGGAGCTCGATGTCGTCGACGATCTCACGGTGGCGGAGAACATCTTCCTCGGCCACGAGATCGCCATGGCGGGGTTCACCAGGCGCAAGGAGACGACGGCGAAGGCGCGCGCGTTGCTGAGGCGCCTCGGTCACGAGCAGCTGTCGCCGCACGCTGAAGTGGGGACTCTCAGCGCAGCCGAGAAGCAGATCGTGAGCATGGCCAGAGCGCTCTCGCACGACATCCGGCTGATCGTGATGGACGAACCGTCCGCCGTGCTCGACTCGGAAGAGGTGCGCAACCTCTTCCACATCGTCACCGAGCTCACCGCGCAGGGCATCGCGGTGATCTACATCACGCATCGGCTGGAGGAGATCCGGACCATCGGCGATCGGATCACCGTGCTCAAGGACGGCGCCAGCACGGCGAGCAACCTCCCGGTCGCGGAGACCCCGACACCGACGCTCATCAAGCACATGACGGGGCGGGTCGTGGAGAACGTCTTCCCCGCCGCCGCACCCGTCGCCACCTCGGCGCCCGTGCTGCTGGAGGTCGAGGGACTCAGTCTGGACGGCGTCTTCGAGGACGTGTCGTTCTCCGTACGGGCCGGCGAGATCGTGGGGCTCGCCGGCCTCGTCGGCTCGGGACGGAGCGAGATCCTCGAAACCGTCTACGGCGCGCGCTCATCGACTGCCGGAACCGTGCGCGTCGAAGGTCGGGTGCTGCCTCGAGGGGCGGTGTCGGCGGCCGTCCGTTCGGGACTCGGCCTCAGCCCGGAGGAGCGGAAGTCGCAGGGACTCGTGCTCGGCGAACCCGTCTTCCGCAACATCACGCTCTCCTCGTTCAGCCGCGAGGCGAAGGCGGGGTGGCTCGACGAGCGGGCCGAGCGTCGGATCGCCCGTGACCAGATCTCCGCGATGGAGCTGCGTCCGTCCGACCCCGATGCCCCCGCTGGCACGCTGTCCGGTGGGAACCAGCAGAAGATCCTGCTCTCGCGATGGCTGGTGCACGGCAGCAGGATCCTGCTCCTCGACGAACCCACCCGCGGCGTCGACGTCGGCGCCCGCGCGGAGATCTACGCGCTCATCAGGGGACTGGCGGCCGACGGGCATGCGATCGTCATCGTCTCCAGTGAGATCGAGGAAGTGCTCGGTCTCGCCGACACCGTGCTCGTCGTGGGGGACGGGCGCGTGCTGACCACACTCCCCGCCTCCGAGATCGACGAGCACGGCGTGCTCGATCTCGTCATGAAAGGAGCGGCCGCGTGAGCGAGCAGACTCAGACTTCCGCAGCCCCGCCGCAGGCGGCACCGTCGACACCTCGCAGGTCCTTGTTCTCCGGTTCGGCCGGGCGCAACCTCGGACTCGTGCTCGCGCTGCTGGCGATCGTCGCCGTCGGCATGATCACGGCGTTCGACAGCTTCACGAACTTCGGCAACGCGCTGGTCATCCTGCGTCAGGCGTCGATCATCGGCGTGATCAGCGTCGGGATGACCTTCGTCATCATCTCCGGCGGCATCGACCTCTCCGTCGGTGCGGTGCTCGCGCTGGCATCCGTCGTCGGGTCCCTTGCGGCCATCCAGGACATCGCGAAGTCCTCGCACTGGATCGTCACGGTCGTCGTCGCATTGGCGGTCGGCGTCGGGGCCGGGCTCATCAACGGCGTCGTCATCGCGTACGGCAAGGTCGCGGCGTTCATGGCGACTCTCGCCATGCTCGTCGGTGCGCGAGGTCTCGCCGAGGTGCTGGCCAACAACCGCACGCTGGTGGTGTCCGACCGTGACTTCCTCAAGGCGATGAACGTGGACATCCTCGGCGTCGACATCCTCATCTGGATCTTCGTCGTCGTCGCCGTCGGCGGCTGGCTTCTGCTCAACCGCACGACGTTCGGTCGGCGCACGGTGGCGATCGGCGGCAACCGTGAGGCCGCACGGCTGGCCGGTATCAAGGTGAAGCAGCACATCATGTGGCTGTACGCGTTGTCGGGTCTGACCGCCGGGATCGCGGCGATCATGATCCTCGCCCGCACGACGGCGGGGACCTCGACGCACGGCAACCTCTACGAACTGGATGCGATCGCCGCGGTCGTGGTCGGCGGCACGCTGCTCATCGGAGGGCGGGGCACGATCACGGGCACCGTGTTCGGGGTGCTGATCTTCGCGACCCTGAACAACGTGTTCGTGCAGAACAACATGTCCTCCTCGGTGCAGGCCATCGCCAAGGGCGTCATCATCGTCGTCGCCGTCCTGCTGCAGCAGCAGTTCGCCGTCGGCCGAGCGGGCAAGGTGCGGACGGGGCCCCGCGGCTCGGTGACCGGCGGCGAGGCCGGCGGACCGGCGCCCGAGGGCCAAGCGGCGACGGGCGCGTAGACTCGACGCCGACGAGAAGAGAACAGAGCGGCTCGTGTCGCAGGCCTGATGTGACGTCGAGGACACAGGGGAAGAATGCCAAGCAATCTCAACGCCGGCGGCGTCGGTCAGATCTTCCAGATGCTCCGTGACGGAGTCCCTCGGACGCGGGCGGAACTTGCCAAGTCCTCCGGGCTCGCGCGTTCGACCGTCGCCACGAGGGTCGACGAACTCATGCGGCTCGGCCTGATCACCCCGGTGGCCGACGCCACGTCGACCGGAGGCCGTCCGCCGTCCCAGTTCGCCCTGAACCCCGCGGCGAAGGTCGTCGTGGCCGCCGACATCGGCGCCTCGCACACCACGGTCGCCATCACCGACCTCGCGGGGACGATCCTCGCGCAGCGTGCCGAGCGGATCGCGGTCGCCCTCGGCCCGGAGCCGGTGCTGAGCTGGATGGTCGACGTCGCCACCGAGCTCATCGCCGAGGCGGGGCTGACCCGCGACCAGGTCGCGGCGGTCGGCGTGGGGGTGCCGGGACCCGTGGCCCATTCGACCGGGCGGCCCGCCAAGCCGCCGATCATGCCGGGCTGGGACGACTTCGATGTTCCCGGCTGGGTGCAGCAGCATCTCGAGGTGCCGGTACTCGTCGACAACGACGTCAACATCTCCGCGCTGGGCGAGCGGGCGGCCGTGTGGGCGCACACCGATCACTTCATCTTCGTGAAGGTCGCGACCGGCATCGGCGCGGGGATCATCTCCGACGGCAGACTCCTGCGCGGCGCGCAGGGCATCGCCGGGGACCTCGGCCACGTCCGTGTGCCCCGTGGAGCCGATGTCCCGTGCCACTGCGGCAACACCGGCTGCCTCGAGGCGATCGCCTCGGGACCTGCGATCGCACGGTCGCTCACCGCGCAGGGGATCGAGGCGGCGGGCGGTGACGATGTCGTCGACCTCGTCACGGGCGGCAGCCTGGAGGCCATCCAGGCCGTGCGGCAGGCCGGAAGGGACCTCGGCGAGGTGCTCATGGCATCCGTGAGTCTGCTCAACCCGTCCGTCATCGCGATCGGCGGGTCGATGGCCAGGGTCGGGGAGCACCTCATCGCCGGCGTCCGCGAGGTGGTCTACACCCGCTCGATGCCGCTGGCGACCGAGCATCTCGTGATCGTCCAGTCGGGCGCCGCGGGGGAGGCGGCGGTGCGCGGGGCGAGCATGCTCGCGATCGAGCACGCCCTGTCGCCGGAGATCCTGCCGCAGAGCTTCGGATTCACCCGCTGATCCGGCGCTTCGCCGACACGGCCCGCAGCAGGCTTCAGCCCGCGACGGCGGCGGCGATGTCGCGGCGGTAGTGCGCGCCGTCGAGCGCGATGCGCCCGATCGCCTCGTACGCCTTCTGTCGCGCGGCGGCGAAGTCCGGGCCGACGGCGACGACGTTGAGCACGCGTCCTCCGGTGGCGACGAGGTCTCCTCCCGGCGCGTCGGGTCCGGCGGTCGCGGCGTGCACGATGCGCACACCGTCGACGGAGGCGGCATCCGCGAGGCCGGAGATCTGGCGCCCGGTCTGCGGTGCCTCGGGGTACCCCTCGCTCGCGAGCACGACGGTGATCGCGACGTCGTCCGAGAAGGCGGGCGCCGGCTGGGCCTCGAGATTCCCGGATGCCGCGGCCAGGAGCAGCTCGGACAGCGGCGTCTGCAGGCGGGGCAGCACGACCTGGGTCTCCGGGTCGCCGAAGCGGGCGTTGAACTCGATGACCTTCACCCCGGCGGGGGTGAGGATGAGGCCGGCGTAGAGGAGACCGATGAACGGTGTCCCCTCGGCATCCAGCTGGCGGATGACCGGCATGGCGACCTGCTCCGTGACGAGCGAGACGAAGTCGTCCTCGCTGCCGAACTGCTCGTCGAGCCACGGCAGCGGCGAGTACGCGCCCATCCCACCGGTGTTCGGGCCGGCGTCGCCGTCGAAGGCGCGCTTGAAGTCCTGTGCCGGGCTGAGGGCCCTGACCGTGTCGCCGTCGGAGAGGAAGAACAGTGAGACCTCGGGGCCGGAGAGGAACTCCTCGACGAGCACGGGCCCCGACGGCAGGTACTGCGCGGCGTGGGCGAGTGCCTCGTCGCGGTCGGAGGTGACGATGACGCCCTTGCCTGCGGCGAGGCCGTCGGCCTTGACGACGTACGGGGCGCCGAGGTCGTCGAAGGCGCTCTCGACCTCAGCGGCGGAGGCGGCGCGCACCGCTCGTCCGGTCGGCACGCCCGCGGCATCCATCACCCGCTTCGCGAACGCCTTGGAGCCCTCGAGCTGCGCGGCGGCTCTGCCGGGTCCGAACACGGGGATGCCGCGCTCGCGCAGCGCGTCGGCGACGCCGGCGACGAGCGGGGCTTCCGGGCCGATGACGACGAGGTCGATCGCGTGCTCGTTGGCGAACGCCGCGACCGCGCCGCCGTCGAGCTGGTCCACCGTCACGAGCGTGGCGTCGTCGGCGATCCCCGCGTTGCCGGGGGATGCGTACAACTCATGACCGCGTCCCTCCGCCTTCAGCGCGAGGATGATCGCGTGCTCACGTGCACCGGAACCGAGGACGAGGATCTTCACCCGTCCAGACTACCGAGCCGTTCAGACGGTGACAGGCCGTTCGTCCGTCCGATCCCACGGGATGGTCCAGCCGCATTCGTCGAACAGGCGGTCGAGGACCATGGCGGTGAACCCCCAGACGATCGTGCCGTCCACGTCGAACGCCGGGCCCTTGTACGTCACGCCCCCGCGGGTGATCGTCGACGTGTACCGCGTCGCCGGATCCAGCAGCTGCGCCACCGGAGCCCGGAACACCTCGACGGTCTCCGCGTGATCGACGGCGGCGACCTTCGACGGCTTGGTCCACCAGCCGAGCACGGGTGTGACGTGGTGATTGCTCACCGCAAGCGGGAGGGCCGGCAGCGCCGCGAGAATCTCCACACCGGTCGGGTCCAGCCCCGTCTCCTCCTCGGCTTCGCGCAGCGCGGTGTCGACGTCATCGCGGTCGGCGGGTTCGCGTCCCCCACCAGGGAACGAGACCTGGCCGGGATGCGACGACAGCGTCGGCGCGCGCCGCTGCAGCAGGACATCGAGATCCTTCGCTACTGCGGCATCGGGCGTGGGGGCGGGGATGCTGTCGAGCACCCCGAACAGGATGAGAACGGCCGACCGTCGTGCCTCGACGCCCTCCGGCAGCTGCGGCAGCACACCCGGATTCCAGTCCCCGGTCTGCGCTGCTGCAAGCAATTGCGCTCGGGCGCCCTCCGGATGCTGCGACATGCTCACCCTTCGAGCGTATGCCTACTTCAGACCCGAGGATGCCAGCCCGTCGATCACCCGCCGCTGCAGGATGATGAACATGATCAGCACGGGAGCCATCGCCAGGATGCTGGCCGCCATCGCAACCGGATAGTCGGTCGTGCGGTCGCTCAGCAGTGTCGCAAGACCCGCCGACAGCGGCATCTGCGTGCTGTAGCTGGAGACCACCAGCGGCCAGAGCAGTTCGTTCCACGACCACAGCACCGTCGTGATGGCGAGCACACTCATGGTCGGGGTGGCAAGCGGAAGCATGATCCGCCAGAAGATCTGGAACGTGTTGGCGCCGTCCAGACGCGCGGCCTCTTCGAGCTCGGCCGGCATGGCCAGGAATGCCGTGCGCATGAGGAACGTGCCGAAGGCGCTGAAGAGCCCGGGGAGCACGAGCCCGCCGATGCTGTTGAGGAGTCCGATGTTCTGGATGATCTGGTACTGCGACAGCAGGTAGACCTGCGAGGGAACCATCAGGATCGACAGCACCACGGCCAGAAGGATGCCGCGGCCGCGGAACCGAAGACGCGCGAAGGCGTAGCCGGCCATGGTGCACAGGATCAGCTGGGCGACGGTGCGGATGACGGTGATCAGTACCGAGTTGCCGAACTGCTGCAGAAACGGCAGCCGCTGGAAGACCTCGGCGTAGTTGTCCCACTGGAGCTCACCTGGCCAGAACACGGGTGTGACGCTCTGCACCTGTGCATTGGTCGACAGCGACATGATGATCTGCCAGAGGAATGGGAACGCCATGATCAGCGCGCCCACGCCGAGCACGATGTGCGCGGCGACGTAGGATCTGCGTTCGCCGCCGGTACGACGCCGTGGGGCGCGAACGCTCCCGCCGCGACCGGTCACGACGGCTTCGGTCGTCACGCTGTGGACGCGACCATCGATTCGGAGAGAGTCAGTCACTGTGCACCCATCTGCGCTGGAAGCGGAACTGGAGGAAGGTGACGAAGCCGATGATGACGAAGATGATCATCGCCACAGCGGCCGCGAAGCCCTTCTCGTTGGTCACGAATCCGGCTTGGTAGAAGTAGTAGACGAGCGACATGCTCTTGGGCAGCGAGGCGTTGGTCGCGGTCGTACCGAGGATCGCGTAGAGCAGGTCGAAGAGCTGGAAGCCCGCGATCACGGTGATGATCGTCACGAAGAAGATGCTCGGAGTGAGCAGGGGCACCGTGATCGAGCGGAACTGACGCCAACGGCTCGCGCCATCCAGCGATGCCGCCTCGTACAGCTCGGGCGGGATCGTCTTGAGCCCGGCCGCGAGGATGATCATCGAGAAGCCCAGCGAGGACCACAGCCCGACGATCGCGACGGCGAGAATGGCGAAACCGGGCGTGCTGACCCAATACGGCCCCTCGATGCCGAAGAATCCGAGCACGTAGTTCACCAGGCCGAAGTCGCCGTTGAAGATGATCCGCCAGACGAACGCGATCGCGGTGGGCATCGCGACATACGGCAGGAAGAAGAGCACCCGGTACAGCGAGGCGAAGCGGAGGCCCGGAAGGTTGAGGAGGCTCGCCAGCAGCACCGCGATCGGAACACCGAGAAGCACGATCGCCGTGTAGAGCAGCGTGTTGCCGAGTGAAAGGTAGAACTCGGACTCGCCGAACAGCCGAACGAAGTTGTCCATCCCCGCGAAAGCGACATCACCGAAGACGCCGAAGCTCGTGAACGAGAAACCGGCGGTCTGGATGATCGGCCAGATGTAGAAGACGCCGATCCCGAGCACGAGCGGCCCGACGAACACCAGCGCCCACCACCCGTCATTGGTCCGGCGGCGCGGGGTGGTGGGGCCGCTCCTCCCGCTCCGCGAGGGAGCGGGAGGAGCGGCCGTGCGCTCGGCAAGGGTCAACGCGGCTCCTCAGCCAGCGCCGCATCCATCTGCTCCGCGAGTTCTGCGGTCACTTCGGCGACCGGTCGCTCACCGGAGAACGCCTGCGGGAGCAGTTCCGACTCGAGGGCGTTCCACGCAGCGGTGTTGGCGCTCACCGGGAGGGGGCGCGAGTAGTCCACCGCGTCGACGAAGACCTGCAGGTTCGCCTGCGGCATGGATGCGACGAAGGCCTCCTGCGTGCCCTCGTATGCGGGCATGATCGAACCGAATTCGCCCTGCGCGAGCTGTGCCTCTTCGCCGGCCAGGAAGACCTGCAGCGCTTGTGCTGCCTGCTTGTTCTCCGACGACGCGGCGACCACGTTCGCGACACCGTGGATGACGGTGGCCTGCTCCTCGCCCTGCGGGAGCGGGAGTGCGTCCACGCTGTCGGCGAAGGGCACATCGGTCAGCGCGGACCGGAACCAGCTGCCGCCCCAGTACATTGCGAGCTTTCCCGAGGTGAACCATTGGTCGGCCGATGTGTCGGTGAGCTGCGACATCGTGGGGGACCCTCCGGACGCGATCAGATCCGTCCAGAACTGGATGCCGGCCTGGGCCTCCGGCGTGTTGTAACCCGAGCTGTCGCCCTCGATGACCTCGCCGCCGGCCTGCAGGATCGTGTTGTAGTAGGTCGTCTGGCCGTCCATGCCGCCGGCGCCGCCGTAGCTGCCTTCGCCGGCCAGTTTGGTCGAGATCTCGGTGGCTGTTGCCTGGAAGTCGTCCCACGTCCAGTCCGCGGCCGGCAACTCGACTCCGGCGCGCTCGAACAGTTCCTTGTTGACCCAGACGCCGATGGTGTCGAAATCCTTCGGCACGCCGTAGCTCGTGTCGCCGACCGTGTAGAGGTCGACGAGCGACTCGGGGTACTTCGACGGGTCGATGTCACCGGCATCCACTGCGCCCGTGATGGGTTCGATCTTGTCGTTGAGGGCGTAGAGCTGGATGTTCGGACCGTTCATCCAGAACAGATCGGGGAGCGTGTCGCTCGACGCCTGCGTCTGCAGCTTCGTCCAGTACTCGCTGAACGGGGTCACACTCAGGTTGACGGTGATGTTGGGGTAGAGCTCGTTGAACGCCTCGATGCTCTCCTCGATGGCGGGAACCTGGTTCTGATCCCAGAGACCGTAGGTGATCGTGGCGGTCAGGTCGCTGTCGGGTGCGGCGTACTCGGCCGGAGTGGATGGGCCTGCGCCACCGCCGCCGCTGCAGGCGGCGGCCGTGAGGGCGACGGCGCTCGTGAGGGCGAGAGCGCCGAACATGCGACCGGCGAATCGGGACTTTCTCATCGGGTGTTCCTTTCGAACGGGTCGTGCGTGAGGGAGGGATGCGGCGAACGGAAGTGTTCGACCACGTGCTGCGGAAGCGGGGGGACGTCGAGCGGGCGGGACCCGGAGCGGATGGATTCCGCGGCGAGCGCTCCCGCGGCCACGGCGGCGCGGGCGGCGAGCGGCGACACGACGGTGGGCGTACCATCCATGACAAGAGCGAGGAACTCGCGCATCGTCGCCAGGTCGGCATCCTCATGCCCGCTCGCGACGCCGTCGATCGGATATTCGAGATCTCCGGCGACTTCCCACTCGCGGCGGCGGTTCCACACCTTCACGACGCCGCCTCCGGTGTCGCCGATGTTCTCGAGGCGTCCCTCCGTGCCGATGACCGTGTAGTTGCGCCAGTAATCCGGCGTGAAATGGCACTGTTCGTAACTGGCGAGCACGCCGGAGTCGAGTGTCATAAGCATCATCGAGACGTCTTCGACGTCGACGACGGGATTGAGTCCGGTCGCTGCTGCCGGTGGCCAGTTGTCGAACGAGAACCAGTCCGGCATCGTCTCGTCCGGACGCTCGCGTCTGTCCTGGATCTCGCCGTAGACCATGAGATCGCCCATCCCCACCACGCGTCGCGTGTAGGAGCCGGCGAGGTAGTGCACGACGTCGAGGTCGTGACTGGCCTTCTGCAGCAGAAGAGTGTTCGTGCGGGCGCGGTCGGCGTGCCAGTCCTTGAAGTAGTAGTCGCCGCCGTTGCCGACGAAGTGCCGCACCCAGATGGTTTTCACCGCGCCGATCTCACCGCGGTCGATGATCTCCTTCATCCGCCGCACGACCCCTGCGTGCCGGAAGTTGTGGCCGACGTAGAGAACCGAACCGGACTCCGCGGCCGCTACGAGGATGCGGTCCGCATCCTCGAGCGTCGTGGCCAGAGGCTTCTCGAGGTACACCGCGACGCCCGCGCGAAGAAGTTCGACGGCGATGTCGGCATGCGTGTCGTCCGGTGAGGTCACGATCGCCGCATCCGGACGGTCGCCGGCGAGGAGCGCCGAGACGTCGTCGAAGACGGGGACGTCGGGGAACAGCGTGCGCGCCCGCTCCTGGCCGCGCGGCGAGGGGTCGACGGCCGCGACGATCTGCGCACCGGGCCAGGCCAGGGGCACGTGATGCGCGATCACGCTGCGGGCGCCCGTGCCGACGACGGCGACGCGGACGGAGCGCGATCCGGATGCCGGAGACGTGTGCGTCATGGCGGCCCTCACTTCTCTGTGTTGCAATCCATCATGCATCGTGTGAGCGATTTTGTCATCTCTAGTCCTAAATCAAGCATGATCAAACACTAGACATGACCCGGGGTGGCAGCGCAACCGTCCGCGCTCTTTTTAATCAGAGCGAAACATGCACGGGCGCAGGAGCCGGCGTGGGCACCGCGGAACCGTTACTGGGCTGCAGTCGCCCGCCCGGTGGGAGCGATCACGACTTCGACGTTCTCCTTCTCGAACTGCGCTGCCACGCGGGCCGGGAGCGGCGCGTCCGTCACGAGCACGTCGATGTCGTCGAGCGGGCAGATGCGGGCGAACGTGCTGCGGCCGATCTTCGTCTGGTCTGCGGCGACCACCACGCGGCGTGCGACGGAGGCGATGTGGCGACTGGCGTCCGCCTCGCCTTCGTGCAGCGTCGTCGCACCGAGTTCTGCCGTGAGTCCGTCGACGCCCAGCACCGCGATGTCGAGGGAGAAGTCGCGCAAAGACGCGGCGACGAGAGGGCCGATCAGCTCATACGACTGGCGGCGAGGGACGCCGCCGGTGACGACGATCTTGATGTTCTCGCGGACCGAGGATTCGAATGCGATGTTGAGCGCGTTCGTCACGATCGTGACGCCGGGCTCACCGGCGATCGACGACATGCGCTCGCTGCGGCCGAGTGCTCGTGCGACCTCGGTCACGGTCGTCCCGCCGTTCATCCCGACCGTGGCGCCCGGTTCGATGAGTCCTTCGACGGCGCGGGCGATCGCCAGCTTCGCGTCCGCCTGGCGCGCGATCTTGTACTGGAGGGGGAGTTCGTAGCCGGACCCGAGTGCCGAGGCACCACCATGCGTTCGCGTGACGAGCCGCTGCTCCGCCAGCATGTTCAGGTCGCGCCGTGCGGTTGCCGTCGAGACTCCCAGCTGCTCGCCGATATCGGCGATCGAGACGTTGCCCCGTTCACTGATGAGTTCGAGCACGAGATTGAGTCGTTGCTGCTGCTGCATGTCGATCCGTCCCTTTTCACATATGGTGTCACATCACAGGTTGACGGTCGTGATTGATTCTGATCAAATAATCTCTAAACGGTCACTATCGATCGCAAGCTGAAGGAAACCCAAAATGACCCGCACCTACGTCGAGGACGAGATCGCCTCCCAGCCGCAGACCTGGTCTGAGGCTGCCGAGCTGGCGAGTTCGGTGTCCGCCTCCCTGCCGGCTCCCGGCGAACGCGTCGCCTTCGTGGGATGCGGCACGAGCTGGTTCGTTGCGATGGCGGTCGCTGTGCGACGTGAGAGCCTCGGACTCGGCGAGTCGGATGCGTTCGCAGCCAGTGAGTTCCCCGCCGGGCGCGCGTACGACCGCGTCGTGGCGATCTCGCGCTCGGGAACGACCACCGAGGTCATGGAGCTCCTCAGCGCCGTCGACGCACCGACCACGCTGATCACGGCGGTGCCCGACTCGCCAGCCACCGCTCTTGCCGACGCCACGGTCGCGCTCGCTTTCGCGGACGAGCAGTCCGTCGTGCAGACGCGCTTCGCCACGAGCGTCATCGCGCTTCTGCGCAGTCACTTCGGGGACGACCTGACCGAGGCGATCGCCGACGCGCGAACGGCGCTCACGATAGATGTCGAACGGCTGGTCTCCGTGGATCAGTGCACCTTCGTCGCGACGGGTTGGGCCGTCGGCCTCACCAGCGAGGCAGCGCTCAAGACGCGCGAGGCCGCACAGTTCTGGGCGGAGTCCTACCCCGCCATGGATTACCGTCACGGCCCGATCGCGATCGCACAGCCCGGCCGGCTGGTCTGGAACCTCGGGGGAGCGCCCAAGGGACTCGCGGAAGAAGTCGCGGCGACCGGTGCCGAGTACGTCTCACACGACCTCGACCCGCTTGCAGCGCTCGTCGTCGCACAGCGCTTCGCGGTGGCCCTCGCAGTCTCCAAGGGTCTCGACCCCGACCGCCCGCGCTCGTTGACGCGCTCCGTCATCCTGACGTGAACACGTCCCCCGTGATCGGCATCGACGTCGGCGGCACGACCGTGAAGGGCGTCGTCGCAGATCGTGACGGGCTCATCATCGCAGAGGTGCGCCGGCCGACCCCATCGCCCGATCCGACCGGTGCGCTGGTGGTGGATGCCGTCGCGGAGGTCGTCGCGGCTCTCGATGCGGATCCCACCGCACCCGTCGGCGTCGTCGTGCCAGGGATCGTCGATGAGATGCATGGCAAAGCCGTCTATTCCGCGAACCTCGGCTGGTCGGACGTTCCGCTCGCACGCATGCTCAGCGAGCGTCTGGGCCGGCGCGTCGGGTTCGGCCACGACGTGCGCGCTGGCGCACTGGCCGAAGCGCGGTGGGGAGCGGCCTCCGGGGCATCCGGCATCATCGCATTCGTCCCCATCGGCACCGGGATCGCCGCAGCCTTCCTCATCGACGGGCGTCCTGTCGTCGGCGGGGGATGGGCCGGGGAGATCGGACAGGTGCGACTGAGCACGGGACCGCACGCCGGAGCGCGCGTCGAGGAGATCGCCTCGGCCACCGGCATCGCCCGGCGAGCCGGACTCGCCGATGCACGCGTCGTCGCCGAACGCGTGGCATCCGGTGATCCTGCCCTGCGAATCGTGTGGGACGAGACGATCGAGGTCCTCGCCGACGTGCTCGCGGGGCTCACCGCGAACCTGGCGCCCGAGACGATCGTGCTCGGCGGGGGTGTGGCACTGGCCGGCGACACCCTCACCTCGCCTCTCGCTGCGGCGCTGGATGCGCGACTGGGCCCTCTTCGTCGACCCGACCTGCGTACCGCGATGCTCGGCGACCGTGCCGCGGCGCTCGGCGCCGCCCTCATCGCAACGGGTTCCAGCGGATCGAGTTCCAGCGCATCGGGCCCCAACGCATCGGATTCGCGGTGACGGCTCGCTTCGTGACGGTGACCCCGAACCCGGCCGTCGATGTCACCTACACGGTGGACGGCCAGACGGTGGGGGAGACTCTCCGCGTGCGCGACGTTCGACGTCTACCCGGCGGCAAGGGACTGAACGTCGCGCGAGTACTCACGGCGCTGGGGCGCGACGTCGTCGCCCTGCAACCGCTCGGCGGCGATGCCGGCCGCTGGATGACTCGCGCGATCGCCGGAGCCGGACTCGCGTCCGTGCCGTGCCCGATCGAGGGCGAGACGCGTACGACGGTCGCGGTCGTCGACGGGATGAACCATCCAACGCTCCTGGCAGAGCCGGGTCCGACGCTGACGTCTGCGGAGTGGTCGCGGCTGGCCGCGACCGTGGCCGAGACGGCGAATCCCGGTGACTGGGTCGTCATCGCCGGATCGTTCCCGCCGGCGAGCCGTGCCGAGCATCTCGAGCTCATCGTCGACGCGGCGCACGACCGCGGTGCCCTGGTCGCCGTCGACACCAGTGGTGAGATGCTGCGGGCCGCTGTGGGAGCACGCGCCGATCTGATCAAAGCCAACGAGGGCGAGATCCTCGATGCGACCGGCGCCGATGATGCCGTCGAAGGCATGGGGCTTCTCTCGGTCGGCGGTGCCACGGTCATGATGTCGCGCGGCGCCGACGGTTCGGTGCTGCGCGAGCCCGGTGGCTCCGTGATCGAGCAACAGGCGGTTCCTGGTATCGCAGGCAACCCCACCGGCGCCGGCGATGCGTCGACCGCAGGGCTTGTCGCCGCGCTCGCCGAGGGGCACTCCACCCCGATCGCGCTGGCGTGGGCAGCGATCTGCGGCGCCGCGGCGGTTCTCCGCCCCGGCGCGGGCGAGATCGACCCCGATGTTCTTCCCGAACTGGCGCAGCGTCTCGCGCCTGTGGACGGAGCCCTCGATCCTCTTCACCAGAAACGGAGTCAGTCGTGACCCACTCCACCGTCCTCGACATCGTGGCGGACGCCAAGGGCGCCGAGACAGGACTCGGCGCCTTCAACGTCGTCCTCCTCGAGCACGCCGAGGCGATCGCCGCAGGCGCCGAGCGCGCTCAGCGGCCGGTCATCTTCCAGATCAGCCAGAACTGCGTCGCGTATCACGGCGCGTTGGCACCCATCGCCAGGGCGACTCTGAGCATCGCGGACGCGATCGGCGTCCCCACGCTCGTGCATCTCGATCACGCCGACGACGTGGATCTCGTGCACGAAGCCGTCGATCTCGGTATCCAGAGCGTCATGTTCGACGCATCGACCCTTCCCTACGACGAGAACGTCGCGCTCACTCGGGAGATCGCGGACTTCTGCCACGGCCACGGTGTGCTCGTCGAGGCGGAACTGGGCGAGGTCGGCGGCAAGGACGGCGTGCACGCCCCCGGTGCCCGCACGGACCCGGCCAACGCGCACCGGTTCGTCGAGGCGACCGGCGTCGACTGGCTCGCCGTCGCCGTCGGCACATCGCACGCGATGACGACGCGTGAGGCAGCGGTCGATCGTGCGCTCATCGAGCAGCTCGCCTCCACGGTCAGGGTGCCCCTCGTGCTGCACGGGTCGTCGGGGCTTCCCGATCAGCAGCTCGAGGCATCCGTGCGTGCCGGAATGACGAAGATCAACATCTCCACGCATCTGAACGCGCTGTTCAGCGGTGCCGTCCGGGAGCGCCTGGCCGCCGACCCGCGTCTGGTGGATCCGCGCAAGTACGTCGCACCCGGCCGCGCGGTCGTCGCGGACGAGATCGAGCGTCTGCTGCGCCTCCTCCACATCGGATGACGGACCACGACGCCGCTGCGATCGTCGGCATCGAGCCGGCCGCAGAGGCCGACCTGCTCCTGGTCGCCGTGCTCCGAGAACTCGTGCATGCCGCTCGCGAGCCGGCGGAGGATCTCGTCATCTCCGCGGCGGGAGACGAGATCGCGATGGCGATGGCGGCGCTGGTGCCGGAAGCCATGGCGCGACAGCGCGGCATCGGCATCCCCGAGGCCGTCACTCTCGCCACCCTCCGCGATATCGGGCGCAAGCACCGGCTCTACGGCGCCGAAACGGTGGTGCCCTGGCTCGTCGGCATCCTCCGTGGCGACGTCATCCAGGTCGGGCGACTGCAGGTCGAGCGGCGAGCCGGCGCGCACGGGCATGCGCTGCACATCCCCGAGAGCGGTGCCCTGTCGCCGGCGCTCGTCGATGACTCGCTGCACCGTGCAGCGGCCATCACAGGAGCGAAGACCTTCTCCTGCGAGAGCTGGCTGCTCGATCCTCGGATAGGCTCCGCGATTCCCGCCTCGAACATCGCGGGGTTCGCCGCGCGCTTCTGCATCCTCGACCCCGGTGCGGCCAGTGCAGAAGCCAGTGCCGCGGTCGCGAAGTTCGTCTTCCGCCGGTCGCTGTCCGAGGTGCGGGATCCGGCGGTCGTCGTGCCGCGCTCGAGTCTGGAACGGCTCGTCGCCTCGACGCTTCGCGGCGGTGAGGAGTGGACGTCACCCCTGGGCGTTCTGACGACGCCGTGATCGCTTCCCCGCCCGCGGCTGCATAGGCTGAGCGGATGGCCCGAAAGATCGACATCGCCGACGGACGGACGGCGCTGGATGCCGTGCGAGCCGCGACCGCGTCGGATGAGAAGCCCCCGCGCACAGCGCTCGCGACTGCCGTCCGGTATCTGCTGCAGCTGCTCGACGAAAAGGCACCGGGAAACAGCGTGGAAGTGCGCGTGCCTCCGTTCGGCGCCGCGCAGGTCGTGCAGGGTCCGCGCCACACGCGAGGAACGCCTCCGAACGTGATCGAGATGGATGCTGCGACCTGGATCGCGCTCGCGACCGGCCAGGAGACATGGGCGGCTGCTGTCGCGGCGGGCCGCGTGCAGGCATCCGGCACCCGCGCCGACCTGGAAGGGTTGCTGCCGCTGCGGCCTTGAGTCGGAGGAGCCGACGGCTAGTATGGTTAGGCATTCCTAACTTCCCCTCGTCAGATCGGTCAGATCCGCATGCGCCGGCCCTCCTTCTCACTCGCCTCCACGACGGCGACGCTCCTCACCGTCATCGCGCTCGTCGCGCCCGCATCCCCTGCGTCCGCCGCGGCACCCGACTCGTCAGTCGAATCCGTGACGCAGTGCGAGATCGCCGGCGGCGATCTGACGTGGGGTTTCAAAGAGTCGTTCCGGTCCTACATCTCCGGCACGATCGCGAACGGCACCTGGGAGGCGACGGATGGTGCGACCTATGAGACGCCGTCGTTCGGCTGGTCCGATGTCTCCGGAGAGTTCGATCCCGAGACGACGTCCGGTGCCGCGGAGTTCAGCGGTGCCGTCCACTTCACGGGGCACGACGGCCTGCTCGACACCGTGATCGCGAACCCGACGCTCGTCTTCGCCGAGGACGGCACAGGGACGCTCCTGCTCGATCTGAGCAACCTGACCATGGAGGACGCTCTCGCCGGCAACACCGACAACGTGCAGACGATCACGCAGGCGTCGTTCGTCGCGCTCGACCTCGCCGCCGCCCCGCTTCAGCTCGGCGAGGACGGCACGACTCTCACGGCGACCGCCGTGCCCACGACCATCACGCAGGAGGGGTTCGACGCCTTCGGCACCTACGAGACCGGTACGGCGTTCGACCCGATCAGTGTGACGCTCACGCTCGACTGCCCGGAGGAGGAGGCCGAGGTCGTCGCGACCGCCGCCCCGACCGACGAGCCGGTTGCGGCGCCGCGAACACCCGGCGGCGCCCCCGATGCGAGCTGGATCGGATGGCTGGTCGGTATCGCCCTGGCGGCGGCGCTCATCGCCGTCGTCGTGTGGCTGGTCCTGCGTCGTCGTCGTGTGGCGGCGATGGGGTCCGCTGACCCGGATTCCGCTGACCCGGGCTCTGTTGACTCCGCTTCCACGGATGCCGACGGGGAGGGCTCGTCGCGATGAGACGGATCGTCCCGGCCGCCGCCCTGCTCGCGCTGGCCGCCGCGCTCCTGACGGGCTGCACGGATGCGGTCGCCGGAGCGAATGCCGAGACTCCGGTGGGGCCACCCGTCGCCGCGCAAGTGCCGCTGCCGCTGCTGGACACTCTGCTGGATGACCCGAAGTCGTACGTCGGCGCCTCGACCGCGGCACTCTCGGATGCCGCGATCGTGCCGGTCGAGAAGAGCCCGGCGCAGGCGCTGCCGACCACGGTCACCTCCCACGACCTGGGCGGCGATACCGAGGTGGAGGTGGTCGACACGTCCCGGGTGGTTGCCATCGACCTTGCCGGTTCCATCGCCGCGACCGTGTGGGGTCTCGGATTCGGCGAGACGCTCGTGGGCGTCGATCAGTCCGCCACCTTCCCCGGCACAGAGGATCTCGCGGTCGTCACATCCGGCGGGCACACGATCAACGCAGAGTCGGTGATCGCACTGGCACCGACGCTCGTCATCGCCGACGGCACCATCGGCCCCCGCGACGTCGTGGAACAGCTGCGCGACGTCGGCATCACTGTCGTGACCGTGCACAACGGCGCATCCTTCGACGGCGCATCCGCGCTCGCACGCGATGTGGCGGCGGTCTACGGTGCTCCGCAGGCCGGAGAGAAGCTGGCCGCCCGGATCGCTGACGAGGTGGCGGCTACGACGGCTGAGATCGGCATGATCGCGCCGACCGGCGACGACCGCCTGCGCATGGTGTTCCTGTACCTGCGCGGGTCCGCCGGCGTCTATTACCTGTTCGGAGAGGAAGCCGGGGCGAGCCAGCTGATCGAAGGGCTGGGCGGCGTTGACATCCCCACGGAGCTCGGATGGGGTGAGCTCACCCCGCTCACCGATGAGGCCATCGTGGCCGCCGACCCCGACCTGATCATCGTGATGACGAGCGGACTCGAGTCGGTCGGGGGTGTGGACGGCCTGCTCGCCGACAAGCCTGCGATCGCGCTGACCACCGCGGGGGAGAACCGTCGTTTCGTCGACATGGACGACGGCGTGGTCCTGTCGTACGGTCCGCGGGCAGCCGACGTGCTCGACGCGCTCGCCCGGGCGGTCTACGCTCCAGAGCCGACCGGCTCGTGAGCGCGCCGCCATCGGCCGGCTCGGGCACCGGCCGCTCGGGCACAGGCCGTTCGGGCACAGGCCGTTCGGGCACCGGCTCACGGCGCACGATCGCGTACGCGGTCGTGATCGCGCTGCTCGTGTTCGGCGTGGTTCTCTCGGCCGGGAGCGGACAGCTGCAGATCGGGCCCGCGCAGGTCGTGGGGTCGCTGCTGCGGGCACTCGGCGTCGACAACGAGTGGGCACCCGCCGATGCCCTCATCGAACAGACGCTCTGGCAGATCCGCTTCCCCCGCGTCATGATGTCGCTGCTGGTCGGAGCACTGCTCGCCGTGACCGGCGCCGTCATGCAGGCGGTGTTCAGCAATCCGCTCGCCGAACCCGGCGTCGTCGGGGTCTCATCCGGCGCGGCCCTTGGGGCGGCGGCATCCATCACCCTCGGGGTCACATTCTTCGGCGTCTGGACCACCGCGATCTTCGCTTTCGCGGGCGGGTTGGCAGCGACGCTCATCGTGTATTCGGCCGCCCGCGCGCAGGGACGCACCGAGACGGTGACGCTGATCCTCACCGGCGTCGCGGTCAACGCGTTCGCCGGTGCGGGGCTCGCGGTGTTCATGTTCGCCGGCAGCACGGCCTCACGCGAGCAGATCGTGTTCTGGCAGTTGGGCTCGATGAACGGCTCGCGCTGGAGCGAGGTCCTGGTCGTGGCTCTCGCCGGCGCGATCGGCACCGTCGTGATCCTCTCGCTCGGACGGCAGTACGACCTGCTCGCCCTCGGCGACCGCACGGCCGCGCACCTCGGCATCCGCGTGGAGCGCCTCCGGCTCGTGTCGATCCTGCTCATCGCGCTGCTCACCGGAGCCGCCGTCGCATTCGTCGGCGTGATCTCGTTCGTCGGCCTCGTCGTTCCGCACATGATCCGCATGATCGTCGGTCCGTTGAACCGCACGCTGATCGGGCTGTCATTTCTCACCGGCGGGGCGCTGCTGGTCTATGCGGATCTGCTGGCGCGCACTCTGGTGGCATCGGCCGACCTCCCGATCGGCCTGCTCACCTCGCTCGTGGGCGGACCGTTCTTCTATTGGCTCATCCGCCGCAACAGACGCAAAGCGGGAGGGTGGGCATGAGCGGCCACGCGTCCGACGCCGCGTTCGCACTCGCGGGGGTCGATTATCGCATCGGCTCCATCGACATCCTGTCCGGCATCACGCTCGAGGTGAAGTACGGCCGTGTGCTGGCGCTGGTCGGACCGAACGGTGCGGGCAAGTCGAGCCTTCTCAGCCTGCTCACTCGCGATGCCCGGCCCGCCGCCGGATCGATCGAACTGGACGGGCGCCCCGTGCACGATTATTCGGCGCGGGAGCTCTCCCGACGCCGCGCCGTGCTGCTGCAGTCGAACCAGGTGGCCTTCTCGTTCACTGCGCGCGAGGTGGTCGAGATGGGGCGAGCACCGTGGACCGGCCTGGATCACGGCAACGATGAGACCGCGATCCGCGAGGCTTTGGTGCGCGCCGATGTACTGCACCTCGCCGACCGCGCCTTCTCGTCACTCTCCGGTGGCGAGAAGGCGCGTGTCTCGCTCGCGAGAGTGCTCGCACAGGACACCGCGATCATCATGCTCGATGAGCCGACGGCGGCGCTCGATCTGCGCCACCAGGAGGACGTGCTGCAGCTCACGCGACGACTTGCCGCGCTCGGGCGTGCGGTGATCGTGGTGCTCCACGACCTCTCGCTCGCTGCGGCGTACGCGGACGACGTCGCCATCATTTCGGAGGGGCGATTGAACGCACTCGGCGCCCCGGACGAGATCTTCACCGAAGACCGCATCTCCGACGTCTACGGAATCTCGGTCCGCGTCATCGCCGACCCGGAGACCGGGCGACCCGTCGTGCTGCCGCGTCGTGCGTGACGCTCGGGCTCTCACTTGTCTTTCAGGTTCAGCATAGGTTAGCCTTAGCTAAATTAGGCTGCCCTTGCTTCGTGATCGAATACGTCGCGCTGCGGTGCCGATTTCCCGCCCCTTACCCTGGAGGAAGTTCGTGGAGAGAACGAAGAGAGCGCCGCGGAGGGCGCTTGCGAGCACGCTGATCGGCGCGCTCATCGCAGCAGCCGCGCTCGTCGGCGTGGCCGCACCCGCGCAGGCGGCCGAGGCGGACGTCGCGGATGCCACGGTCAGCTGGGGTCTGCGCGACTCGTGGCGCAACTACATCACCGGTCCGATAGCGCACGGTTCCGTGACTCCGGTCGCGCCGGCATCGGTGGCGAGCGGAATCGTGTCGTGGAGCGGCGGCGCCGGCACGATCGACCCGGACACCCGCCTCGGCTCGGTCTCGTTCGGCGGCAGCGTGAACTACTACGGGCATGACGGGGCGCTCGATCTGACGATGTCCAACCCGACGTTCTCGGTCGACAGTGCGAGCACCGCGACCCTCTACTTCGACGTGACCAGCGTCGAGTACGGCGGTTTCCCGGCCACCGACGCGACGCAGATGGCGGTCGCGACGTTCGGGCTCGGCGAACCCTCCGTTGGTGCAGGCACGATCGGCTGGACGACCGGCCAGGGCACCCTCACGGCCGCCGCGCTGACGATGTTCGGCGGCATGTACGATTCGAACCCGTACGCGGACGGTCTGACCGTGACGCTTCCGTACACGGTGCAGACGCCGGATCCCGTCGGCACGACGACGGCGCTCTCGGTCTCGCCTGAGGCGACGGCCGCGGAAGGCGATGAAGTGACGCTCAGCGCCACGGTCGCTCCTGCCGCAGAGGGCAGTGTCGAGTTCTTCGACGGCACCGCCTCGCTTGGTACGGACGACGTCGCGGACGGCGCGGCATCGATCGCCACGAGCGCGCTCGCCGCCGGGCCGCACACGCTCACGGCCGAGTTCACGCCGGCAGACGCGACCGCGTTCGGAGGATCCACATCGGAGCCGTACAGCTACACGATCACGGCGGCTCCGGACCCCGATCAGGATGCGGATGCGACGTCGACCACGCTGACTGTCGAGCCGCAGACGCGGACGCTCCTGGGTGAGGACGTAACTCTGACGGCGACGGTGGCCAACGCGACGGGCTCTGACGTTCCGGCCGGTTCGGTGGAGTTCTTCTCGACCGCAGCAGGCACCGCAGACCGGGTTTCGCTGGGTTCCGAGGATGTCGCCGATGGCGCGGCGAAGCTGACGACGTCGGCTCTGGCGGCGGGCGGTCACGCGTTCACGGCGGAGTTCACGCCTGCAGATGACGCCTTCCAGCCGTCGGAGGCAGAGGCCACCGCGAACTACGGGATCGTCGATCCCGCCGTCGTGGAGATCGCTGCGCCCACCGATGGCACCGAGATCACGGATGTCACGGCGAGGTGGGCATGGTCGGAATACGCGAACGGATGGACCAAGGTCGCCTCGGGTGACGTCTCTGTCGCAGACGGTTCGTTCGTCCTCAGCGGCGGCACCGGGGTCGTCGCAGACGATGCCACCGTCGTCCGCTTCACCGGCGCGCTGCGCGTCGAGGCCTACGCCGGGTTCTTCCCGCCGAACGGGCAGTGGATCGAACTCGTCGACCCTGTTCTGACGATCTCGGCGGATGGCGCCGCCACTTGGAGCGGCGACGTGCGGACGGGCGTCGGTGCGTACGACTCCAGTGCCGCGACGACCCACCTCGTGGTCGCCACCGCCGCCGGTATCGACGTCCCCGACTTCACCGGCGACGTCGATGCGACGGTCGCCTTCGACTACGAGGGCACGACAGCGCAAGGCACGTGGAACGCCGACTACGGCAATGCATGGCCCAACGCCTTCGTGCTCGCAGTGCCGAGCGCCATCCAGTCCTTCTACTACCAGTCCGGCGAGACTCCCGGCAACGCCACGAAGCCGCCCGCGCCGCTGGGTCTGAGCTGGACCGCTCCGGAAGGCGAGCCAGAGCCCGAACCCGGTGTCGTGTCGGGCGCCACGCTCGAGTGGGGCCTGAAGCAGAGCTTCCGCAACTACATCACCGGCCCGATCGCGCACGGCTCGATCAGCCTCGATGGGACTGCGCTGAACGGCGACGGCGAATTCGTGTGGTCGAACGGTTCCGGCGCCTACGCGGTCGACAGCAACACAGGGGAGGTGTCGTACTCGGGCTCGGTCCACTTCACCGGTCACGCCGGGGCACTGGACATGACGATCTCGAACCCGCGCATCGCGGTGACGGGACCGCTGTCGGCGACACTCTTCGTGGACGTCGTCTCAGCCGGGTACAACGGCACGGAGGACGTGAACGAGACCGATGTCGCGTTCGCGACGCTGACGCTTCCGGCAGGTGTCACGGCATCCGACGGTGAGGCCATCACCTGGACGGATGCTGTCGCGGTGCTGACCGAGGACGGTGCAGCGGCCTTCGCGGGCTTCTACTCCGCCGGCACGGCACTCGACCCCGTGACCTTCACGTTCCCGCTGACCGAGGACGCTCCGGTGGCTCCGGTTCTGAGCATCGACGGCAGCAGCACGATCACGCAGGGCGGGGTGCTGTCCGTCAGCGGATCCGGGTTCGAGTCCGGTGAGAAGCTCACCGCGGTCGTGCACTCCGACCCGGTGGACCTTGGAACCTTCACGGCGTCGGCATCCGGAACAGTGAATGTGCGCTGGACGATCCCGGCGGACTTCGCCACCGGATCCCACTCGCTCGTCGTCACCCGCGCAGACGGAACCGTGGCCACGGCCTACTTCACCGTCTCCGCGGCGACGACCGGGGGAAGCGGTGGCGGCGGCGAGGCTGTCGCAGGCGGAGGGGCCGCGGTCGAGGTCTGCACCGCGCAGTCTGTGTCGGGTGCGACGATCTCGTGGGGCGTGAAGGAATCCTTCCGCAACTACATCGAGGGACCGATCGCGAAGGGCGAGATCTCGGGTGCTTGGGGAGCCGGATCCGGTGCGTACAGCACCGGGAACGACAGCGGTTCCGTCGGCTACGGCGGGTCGATCCACTACACCGGCCACAGCGGTCTGCTCGACATCACCCTGTCGAACCCTCGGATCCAGGTCACCGGCGCCACGACGGCGATGCTGTACCTCGATGCGCAGTCCGCTGGTTACGGATCGCACGAGTCGGTCGCTGCGAGCGGTGTGGCATTCGCATCGCTCTCGCTGCCGGCGGCGAGCGAATCCGCGACCCAGGTCTCGTGGAGCGGCGCTTCGGCATCCCTGACCTCCGCGGGGGCCGCGGCCTTTATGGGCTTCTACGAGGCCGGTGAGGCACTGGATGCGGTGAGCTTCACGTTCCCGCTCGGTGCTGAGGTGCCGTGCGACACCACGACGGACGGTTCGTTGGCGACGACAGGTGGGCCGGCGCCGTTCGACGCCGTCTGGGCGGCCGCGATCCTGCTGCTGCTCGGCTCCGGTGCGCTCGTGTGGCACCGTCGCCGGCAGGCGGTGTGACCGGCTGACGCACTGACCGATACGAGGGATGCGGCCCGGCTCGGGTCGCATCCCTCGTATCGTCGGTTATGAGCACTGACGCAGTACCGGCATGGAAGAAGGAGCACTCTTGACCGTCACCGACCGCCCTCGGCGGCCCCAGCGTCCGCAGGTCGTCCTCGAGGTGATCGAGAGCATCCGCCTGACCCCGCACCTGGTGCGCATCATCGCCGGTGGCCCCGGTATCTCCGCCGTCGAGGACAACGGATTCACCGACGCGTACACGAAGATGCTCTTCGCGCCCGCCGAGGCGGGGCTCACTCCCCCGTACGACATGGAGCAGCTGCGGGAGCAGCTGCCGATCGAGATGCTGCCGTCGACCCGCACCTACTCGATCCGTCGATTCGACCTGGACGCCGGTCGCATCTGGGTCGACTTCGTCACGCACGGCGACGAGGGGCTCGCCGGCCCCTGGGCGGCGAACGCACGACCCGGAGATCCGGTCGTGCTCGGCGGCATCGGCGGCGGCTACGCGCCGGACGGCACCGCGGACTGGCACCTGCTCGTCGGCGACGAGTCGGCGATCCCCGCCATCGCGTCGGCGATCGAGGCCATGCCGGCGGATGCCGCAGGCGTCGCGCTTCTGGAGGTGCAGGACGCATCGGAGCAGATCGAGCTCGTCGCGCCTGCGGGAATCGACGTGCGCTGGCTGCACCGAGGCGACAGGGAAGCAGGGACGACGTCGCTTCTCATCGATGCCGTGCGCGACCTGGAATGGGTCGACGGCCGCGTGCAGGTCTTCGCGCACGGCGAGCGAGGCGCCATGAAGCAGCTCCGTCCGCATCTGACGGACGAGCGCGGGCTCGACCGCACGCAGCTGTCGCTGTCGGCGTACTGGGCGCACGGTCGTCGCGAAGATGCCTTCCAGGCCGAGAAGCGCGAGGCGGTCGGCCAGATCTGACCGTACCGTCAGCGCCCAGGGAAGACCGTGGGACAATGGAGACATGTCCTCCTCCGAATCCCGCGAGACCGTCGAAGCGACCGTGCGGCGCGTCCCGCGCTACGGCGTGTTCATGGGGATCGGGGTCGTGCTCGGCATCATCGCCGCCGGCATCCTGACGATGGTGGGAAGCTACGAACCGTCGGCGACGCTCGACGTCGTCTACCCTCCCGGCCAGGTCTTCGGATTCGCCCTGCTGTGGACCGTGCCGATCGGCATCGCCCTCGGCGGCATGGTCGCCGTCCTGCTCGAGCGGATCGCGCGTCGCCACGACCGCGTCGTCCGGGTGGACCACGAGACCATCACCGAGTCGGACTGACCCCTACGCCAGTTCGCCGATGATGGGGCGGATGGCGCCGTCGAACGCCACCACGTCCCGGCGGAGTCCGTCGGTCACTGCGACCGTCAATGCTCCGACCCACCAGATCCCGCGCTGCGAGAACGGCAGCACCTGGACGTTGAGCTCGAACGAGTGCGCGCGCCGCCCGACCTCGCGCTCGAACTCCGCGATCGCGCTCGCGTACGCCCGGTACGCGCCGCCGCCGGTGGCCGTCTTCATGGTCTCGAAATACCGGCTGCGTGCGCCCTGCGCATAGCGCAGCGCCGCCTCGGCGAGCGGTTCGACCGCCGCGCGCAGCTCCTCGGCCCCGGTGGCGGGGAGGGCGACCAGCGTGTCGAAGCCGTCGATGAGCTCGAGCGGCACATCCGATCGGTGCGCACGCGGCTCGACGGTCATGTCCCAGTACTCCCGCCACTGCGCCTCGAGCGCCGGCGTCGCGTCGGTGGCGTCCGGCGCACGGACGGGCAGATCGCGCAGGGCGGGGAGGTCCTCGGGCTGCCGGATGCCGAGCATCTGCCGCAGGGCGAGCGCGATGAGCACGGGGACACCAGCGTCCTCGCGGATCAACCACTGCGGCTTGTCGGCCATGGCCCCCATCCTAGGGATCTCGGATGCCCGCGCGGCCGGTAGTCTTGTCTCGTGGCTGCCTCCCCCACCAATCCCTATTCCGAAGCCGGCGTCGACACCGCTGCAGGTGATCTCGCCGTCGAGTTGATGAAGTCGTCCGTGCGCGCGACGCACGGCCCCGAAGTGCTCGGGGGTGTCGGCGGCTTCGCCGGTCTCTTCGACGCCAGCGCGCTGCTCGGGTACACCAAGCCGCTGCTGGCCACGAGCACCGACGGCGTCGGCACGAAGGTCGCCATCGCGCAGGCGATCGACAAGCACGACACGATCGGGCAGGACCTCGTCGGCATGGTCGTCGACGACATCGTCGTGGTGGGCGCGAAGCCGCTGTTCATGACGGACTACATCGCCTGCGGCAAGGTCGTCCCCGAGCGCATCGCCGACATCGTGCGCGGCATCGCCGAGGCGTGCAGTGCGACGGGCACGGCGCTGGTCGGCGGAGAGACCGCCGAGCACCCCGGGCTCCTCGGCCCCCGCGACTACGACGTCGCAGGAGCCGCGACCGGTGTCGTCGAGGCGGATGCCGTCCTCGGTGCGGAACGCGTCGTCGACGGCGACGTCGTCCTCGCCCTCGCCTCCAGCGGGCTGCACTCCAACGGCTATTCGCTCGTCCGCCACATCATCACCGGCGCCGGCATCAGCTACGCCGACAACGCCGCCGACTTCGGCGCCACCTGGGGTGAGACGCTCCTCGAGCCCACCCGCCTCTACACCCGTCCGCTGCTGCGCCTGATCGACGCGCTGCAGGACGGCGCCGTGCACTCGCTCAGCCACGTCACCGGTGGCGGCATCGCCGCGAACCTCGCCCGTGTGCTGCCGGTGGGCAGCTGGGCGGACGTCGACCGGTCGACCTGGTCCCCGAGCCCCGTCTTCCGGGTGCTCAGCGACATCGCCGGTACCACGCTGGAGTCCGCAGAGGGCACGTGGAACCTCGGCATCGGCTTCCTCGCCGTCATCGACGCGAGCGAGAAGGATGCCGCGATCGCCGCCCTCGCCGCAGAGGGCATCGACGCCTGGCAGGTCGCGACGGTCTCGACCGGCACCCGCCCGGTCGGTGAGTTCGAAGAGGGCGCCAAGGGCGTCGACGGTGGTGCGGTGCGACTGGTCGGGTCGTACCGGGATGGAGCGAAGTAACACGCCATGTGCGGAATCGTCGGAGTGGTCGCAGGCGGCCCCGTCAACCAGGACATCTACGACGCCCTGCTGCTGCTGCAGCACCGAGGCCAGGACGCCACGGGCATCGCGACAGCGGAGCCGAACGGCGTCATGCACATGGCCAAGGCCGAGGGCATGGTCCGTGAGGCCTTCCGCACCCGCGACATGCGCTCGCTGCTCGGCAACGTCGGGCTCGGACACGTGCGCTACGCGACCAAGGGCACCGCATCCAGTGAGGAGGAGGCGCAGCCGTTCTATGTGAACGCGCCGTACGGCATCGTCCTCATCCACAACGGCAACCTCACCAACACCCGCGAGCTCACCGCCGACATGGCCAAGCGCGACCGTCGTCACCTGAACTCGTCCAGCGACACCGAGCTGCTGCTGAACGTCCTCGCCGGTGAGCTGCAGGCGACGACATCCGACGTCGATCTCGACCCCGAGCGCATCTTCGAGGCCGTCGGCCGCACGCACGCACGCATCGAGGGCGCATACGCGGTCATCGCGGTCATCGCCGGCTACGGCCTTCTCGCGTTCCGCGACCCCTTCGGCATCCGTCCGCTGATCCTCGGCCGCCGCGACGGCGCCGAGCACGACGAGTGGATCGTCGCCAGCGAGTCGCTCGTCCTCGAGAACGGCGACTACGAGGTCGTCCGCGAGGTCGCGCCGGGTGAGGCCGTCTTCATCACCGATGAGGGCGAGCTGTTCAGCCAGCAGTGCGCCGAGAACCCCACCCTCGCGCCGTGCGCCTTCGAGTACGTCTACCTCGCGCGTCCGGACTCGATCATGAACGGCATCGCCGTGTACGAGTCCCGCCTTCGCATGGGCGAGCGGCTCGCGGACACGATCGACAAGCACGTCCCGCGCGAGAAGATCGACGTCGTCATGCCGATCCCCGACTCGGCGCGCCCCTCGGCGATGGAGGTCGCCAGGAAGCTGGGCATCGAATACCGCGAGGGCTTCTACAAGAACCGCTACGTCGGCCGCACGTTCATCATGCCGGGGCAGGCGGTGCGCAAGAAGAGCGTCCGCCAGAAGCTCAACGCGATGTCGAGCGAGTTCCAGGGCAAGAACGTCCTGCTGATCGACGACTCGATCGTGCGCGGCACGACGAGCAAGCAGATCATCCAGATGGCGCGGGATGCCGGTGCGCTCTCGGTCACCTTCGCATCGGCCGCTCCGCCGGTTCGGTACCCGCACGTGTACGGCATCAACATGCCCTCCAAGCACGAGCTCATCGCGCACGACAGGACGATCCCCGAGATCGCGAAGGAGCTGGGCGTCGATCACCTCGTCTACCAGGAGGTCGAGGACCTCAAGGCCGCGATCATCGAGGGCTCCGGCGTGACCGACCTCGACATGAGCTGCTTCGACGGGCACTACGTCACCGGCACCGTCTCCGAGGAGTACCTCGACTGGGTGGAGAGCTCGCAGAGTTCGTGACGGCCCCGCTGCCGGTGTGGCGTGGGCGGGTCCTGGCGGTTCTCGGAATCGTGCTCGCGGCGGCTTCGCTGCGCTCCGCCGTCGCGTCGCTCTCGCCGCTCATCGACCGCATCGCCGCCGATTTCCCCCTGCCGTCCGCTGCGGTGGGACTGATCGGCACGGCTCCACCGGTGTGCTTCGCGGTCTTCGGACTGCTCACCCCCATGCTCACCCGCCGGCTGGGCCTGGAGCGCCTGCTCATCGTCGCCCTGTCCGCGATCACCGTGGGACTCGTGCTGCGCGGTCTGTCCACGGATGCGATCACACTGCTGCTGGCGACCGGCCTCATCTTCGCCGGCGTCGGGATGGGCAACATCCTGCTGCCGCCGCTGGTCAAGAAGTACTTCCCCGACCGCATCGGGGTGATGACGACGCTGTACTCCACGATGATGGCGGTGTCGACCTTCCTCCCACCGCTGGTCGCGGTTCCCGTCGCCGACGCGGCGAACTGGCGCCTGTCGCTCTCGCTCTGGGCGGTCTTCGCGCTGGCCGGAACCATCCCCTGGATCCTCATGCTCATCCGCGAGCGCGGGGACGACGCTGCTGCGGCCGCCGCGGTCACCGTGCCCGACGCCAGGGCGTTCGCACGACTGGTGCGGCTTCCGCTCGCGTGGTCGATCGGCATCGTGTTCGGCACGTCGTCGATGATCGCCTACGTGTCGTTCGCGTGGCTGCCGACGATCGTCGTGGATCAGGCGGGGGTCTCCGCGCCCGTCGCAGGGCTCCTGCTGTCGCTGTTCGCCTTCATGGGCTTCCCCGCGTCACTGCTCGTCCCGACGCTGGTCGTCCGCTTCCAGGCGACGCGGACGCTGTCGCTCATCGCCGCCGCAAGCGGTCTCGTCGGCATCACCGGACTCCTCCTCGCGCCGATCCCCGCGCTGATCTGGCTCTGGGTCGTGCTCCTCGGCACGGCGCCGCTGCTGTTCCCGCTCGCACTGGTGCTCATCAGCATCCGGGCCAGAACGCCCGAGACGGCGGTGGCGCTGAGCAGCTTCGTCCAGAGCGTCGGGTACCTCGGGGCCGCGTCGTTCCCGCTGATCGTCGGGCTGCTGCACGATGCCACGGGGAGCTGGATCGGCCCGCTCCTGGTCATGGCGGGCGTCCTGCTCATCTCGGTGCCGTTCGGGATGATCGCGGGTCGGAGGCGCACCGTGGAGGACGAGTGGGAAGCCAAGCACGGAGACTGGTGAGTCCGTTCAGGCTCTGACGCGTGGTGCTCGGCCCCGGTATCAGGGCCGAGGTACGACGAAGACCCCGCTACCGAAGTGGCGGGGTCGACGTGCAGGAGAGGTCAGGCCTTCTCGAGCTCGTCTTCGTCTTCATCCGCGTACTCGTCGGCCCATTTGTCGACGTAGGCATTCTCATCATCCGACGGATGAGCCAGCTCGCGCTCGAGCGCGGAGTAGTTCACCGAAGGACTGTAAGCCTTGAGTTCGCGGGCGATCTTTGTGTGTTTCGCCTTCTGACGGCCACGGCCCATGCGCGAGACCCCCTAACGAGTTCAGCTGCCGGGCTGGCAGGCGCCCGACGCATTTCACGACACCGGCGTGCAGCCGGTAAGAGTAGCATTCAGGATAGCACGAGGGCCAGGCCCCCTGGCCTTCGCCGGCAGGCGAAGGGAACGATCCGAATGTCCGACCAGACCTCCTCTCCGTCCGACGAAACGCGACAGAACGCCGCACTGCAGCACGCGGTCATCGTGGGCATGCAGCCCGATCAGTCGCCCAGGGTCCTCGAGGAGGCCGCGCGATACGCGAAGCTCCTGAAGGCGCCGCTCGTGATCGCGCATGTCGACGTCACGCGCTTCGTGACGTACGAGGATCCCGACGGCTACGTGCACTCCGCACCGATCGATCTGAACATCGAGGCGGGGCTCGCCGAGTTCGAACAGGTGCAGGCCGCCGCAGCATCCGCCCTCAAGGGGAGCGGGCTCGAGTGGACCGCACGGCAACTCGTCGGCGACCCGGCGCTCGCGATCAAGCAACTGGCGAACAAGCTCGACGCGCAGCTCATCGTCGTCGGAACCCGCAAGCGCGGACTGGGTGAATCGATCAGGGAGTTCTTCACCGGATCCGTGGCCGCTCGCCTCGCCCACCGCCAGCACCGCTCCGTCCTCGTGGTTCCTCTGGAAGAAGCGGTGCCGGACGATCAGGCCGAGATCTGGACCGAGTAGCCCTCACCCGCCGGCGGCTCAGCGGCCGGACGAACCCAGAGCCCTTGTCACGGCGCGTGCCGCGGCATCCAGGGCGTTCTCGAGTTCGGTGACGACCGACTCGGCGAGCACGCCGCCGCGCGCGACGTGCGTCCGCAGATCCGTGCGCACCCTGGCGCGGAAGGCGTTCACGGCGGCATCGGCCCGATGCAGCTGCTCGCGGCTGCTGACGCGGTCGTCGCTCATCGGCGCCGCCGTCGACGGCCGGGCCTTCGCCGCTGTCCGCTCGTCGGCCGCCGCGGAGGCGAGATCGGCCCGCAGGCTCTTCATGGCCTCCTGCACGCTCTGGCGCACCTCGCTGGCGATGAGCCGAACGGAGTCGGCGAGCCCGGACTCGATGTCGGCGAGGTCGCTCTCGCGGCCCTCGAGCTCTGCGCGACCGGCATCCGTGATCGAGTAAATGGTGGTGCGTCCGTCGACGGTCTTGGTCACGAGTCCCTCCTCCTCGAGCTTCGCCAGACGCGGATAGATCGTGCCGGCGCTGGGCGTGTAAGTGCCCCCGGTCCGGTCGGTCAGCGCCTGGATGATGCCGTAGCCGTGCTGCGGAGCCTCGGCGAGCAGCGACAGCAGGTAGAGGCGAAGGTCGCCGTGTGAGAAGACGGCGGGGCTCATGAGTCCCACTCCTCATCATCGGCGACCGTCTCCAGCGGCCGACGCAGCACCGTGGTGTCGCCGGAGACCGAGTTCGTGCGGATGTCGACGAACGAGCCGGCGAGCTCGCCGGTGGAGCCGGTGAAGTTCGTCGGTCCCGAGTTGCCTCTGTCGACGCCGTCGATCGTCACGCGGCCGCTCATCGAGCGCACGACATAGTTCGCCGGGAGGGTCTCCTCGAGGCGGATGGTGCTGTTCCCGGAGACCGTGTTGAGGTTGATGGTGTTGATGGCCCCGCCGGCGTCGACCCACACGCTGCCCGAGACGGTGTCGACGGTCGCCTTGCGCACCGAACCGGTGAGCGCCACGTCGCCGGAGACGCTGTTGGCGTTCGCGGAGCCGGTGAGACCGCGGACCTGCACGTCGCCGGAGACGGAGTTCAGGGTGAGGTCGCCGGTGTGGGTGTCGACGATGATGTCGCCGGAGACGGTGTTCAGCCGGGCGTCGTTCGTGAGGCCGGAGACGAGCGCCCCCGCGCTGACCACGCCGAGGTTGAGGGCGATGCTACGGGGGACCGCGATGCTCACCTCGGCGCGCGGGCCACCGGAGCCGAAGTTGCGGAACACCTCGAGGAAGTTGTCCCAGCCGAGCTGCGGGTGGTCGATCTCGATCTGCGTCCCATCCGACTCGATGCGGAGGTCCTTCACGGTCACGCCGCTCACTTCGATGCGGACGCCTGGTTCGTCGTGCGCGATCACATCGACCTGTCCGCCGACGAGGCCGACCTTGAGGCGGGTCGCCTGGGCGATGTCGATGACGCGTTCCTCGCCGGGGGCGATGAGCCACTTCTCGGTCATGGGATTCTCCTTGATCAGTGTGAGACGCGACACTCAAGATATATCGCGTTTGACGACGATAACACGATATATCTCGAGTGGCGAGAAAAGATTCTTGACCTTGACGCAACGTCAACTTCTAGCCTGGAGTCATTCGAGAGGAGGACGCCGTGAGCACACGCGACTGGTCGATCCAGGAGATCGCGCGACTGGCGGGGACGACGAGCAGGACGCTTCGTCACTACGACGACATCGGACTGCTCGCGCCCTCACGTGTCGCGCAGAACGGGTATCGGCACTACGACCAGGCGGCGCTCGTGCGCCTGCAGCGGATCCTGCTGCTGCGCGAGCTCGGACTCGGACTGTCGCAGATCCTCGCCGTGCTCGACGATGCCCGCGACGGTCGCGCTGAGACCGCCGCTCTCGAGACGCACCTCGCATACCTTCGCGAGGAGCAGCACCGGCTGGCGCGGCAGATCGCGTCGGTCGAATCGACCATCCACGCAGTGAAAGCAGGTGAATCCCTCATGGCAGAGGACATGTTCGACGGGTTCGACAACTCCCGGTACAGGGAGGAGGTGGAGCAGCGCTGGGGCAAGAAGGCCTACGCGGACGGCGACCGCTGGTGGCGCGGGATGTCGGACGCCGATCGTCGGAACTGGCAGCAGCGCGTCGCGGATCTCTCCAGGGACTGGGTCGCCGCGGCGGAGAGCGGCGCGGAGCCGGGCTCGGCCGAGGCGCAGAACCTGGCTCGGCGACACGTGCAGTGGTTGACCGGGATTCCTGGAACGCCGGCATCCACACCGGGCGGTGACACGAAGGGCTACGTCCTCGGGCTCGGGGAGATGTACGTGGCGGACCCGCGATTCGGTGCGAACTACGCCACCGCAGACGGCACGACGCGCGGCGCGGAGTTCGTCCGCGACGCGCTGCGGATCTACGCGGAGGCGCACCTCTAGGTCGCCGGGTCCGACGCATGCGGGCTGCGTCCGGGCCATAACTCCGGAGAAAATCGGTGCGGGCGGCTCGGCCACGCCGAGAACACGCCGCACGCAGCAATTCCTCCGGAGTTATGCCCCGCTTCCCGCGTAAGGTCGGGACATGCGACGACGCCAGGACAGGATCGCTGCGGCGCCGTTCTTCGTGGCCGCAGCCGTCAGTTACGCCGCGAACTGCGCCCTGGGCACGGCCGTGGCGACGAGGGTGGTGGACACGAGCGGCTACCGCTGGCTGCATCACGCGCTGTACATCGCGACGTGCACGACCGTGGCCGTCGCCGTCGCCGCAGGGTTGTTCCTCCGTCCGCGCGCCGCGAGCCGCGGTGCGGCGCTGACCCTCCTGCCGGCCGCCGCGCCGCTGGCCGTGATCCCGTTCGCCGGGACGCACCGCCGCAGACACCCCGTCATCGCGCTCGCCGCCGCCCCCTTCATCGTCGCGGGCCTTCTCGGCTCGCTCCGCCCCGCCGACCGGAAGTGACCGAATGCAACTGCTCGATGCCATCCGACGCCGCAAGACGACCAACGGACCGTTCCTGCCCGACCCGGTCTCCGAGGAGCACCAGCGGATCCTCCTCGAGGCCGCGAGCCGCGCCCCCTCGCAGCTGAACAGCCAGCCGTGGCGCTTCGTCGTGATCGAGAATCGCGACACGATCGACGAGATCGCACGCATCTCCGGCGAGAGCATGACCGAGGCGATGTCCAACGGCACGTTCTTCGAGCGGTACAAGCCCTACTTCCGCTTCAGCCAGGCCGAGATGGAGGAGAAGCGCAGCGGGATGCTGTTCGACAAGCTCCCCGCGCCGCTCCGCCCCTTCACGAACCAGGTGTTCACGAAGCGCGGGCAGACGCTCATGAACACGTTCGGCGTCCCGAAGACGCTGGGGGCCGAGAACCGCAAGCTCGTCGCCGGATCGCCCCTGCTGCTCGGCGTCATGCTGGACCGCAACGAGCACCGTCCGGGTGAGCTGTCGTCCTTCTACTCCGTGTTCAGCATGGGCGCGGCGATGGAGAACGTCTGGCTGACCACGGTCGAACTCGGCATGGGGATCCAGTTCATCTCCTTCCCCATGGAGGTCCCAGGGCGCTGGGACGAGATCGTCCGCCTCCTCCGCGTTCCGGACGACCTCGAACTCATGGCCGTGTACCGGCTCGGTTACGTGCCGGAGGAGCAGCGCAGGCCGGCGATCGACTGGACGAGCAGTCAGCGCAAGCTCGTCTCGCAGTTCGTCTTCCGGGAGAACTGCGACGAGCCCCAGCGCGGGTGGGACGCCCCGAACACCTGAGCGGGCTCAGTCGCCCTTCGTCCGCGGCAGCGGGGTGAGGTCCCGCAGCGCAGGACCCTCGATCCGTGTGCCGTCCGGCGCGAAGCGCGATGCGTGCAGCGGGCAGTCCCACGTGCACTCGGCGTCGTTCCAGTCCAGGACGCCGCCGAGGTGCGGGCACACCGCGCTGACGGCCCGAGTGACGCCGTCCACTGTCGAGACGCCGACCGGTTGTCCCGATCGGTGGGCGACGACCCCCTGTCCCTCCGCCGGCCGGTCGACGGGCACGGGGTTCTTCTCGGCCGCCAGCCACCCGCGCGTGGCGGCCGCAGCGACCTTGCCGCCCTCTGTTGCGCCCTGGGCGATGTCCGCGGGCACGGTGACCCGCGTGGCGATCTGCTTCATCCACCTGGGCCGGTCGGACATCGGCGTCCCGGTGATCTCCGCGGTGAGCCGGAGGGCGGCCGCCGGCGCGTTCGACAGGCCCCACTTCGCATACCCGGTGGCGAATCGGATCCGGCCGAGGCTCCGCGGCATCGCGCCGACGAACGGGATGAGGTTGTGCGACTCGTAGTCCTGCGCCGACCAGCGGTGGGTCTCCTCCGCGCCGGGGAAGTGCTGCTGCGTCCACTCGATGAGGTCGTCCACTGCGGCCGTCTCCCCGTCGGAGCGACCGACCGGGTGCCCGTTGCCGCCGACGACGAGCTGTGCGACCTCGGCCGGTCCGTCCTCCGGGGCGACGGGTCGGATGGACCGCGTCGGGCCGTCGACGGCGAGGAAGGTCCCCTCCGGCGGTGCGCCGGGGATCCGGAAGGAGACGCAGTAGGACCGCATGCCGCGCACCTTGCTGAAGTACAGGCCGCGGTCGAGGATCGGCGTCCCGGTCGCGAGCACGATGTGTTCGGCGAACAGCGGGCCCCGCGGGGTCGTCACGCGCGGGTTCGTCAGCGCATGCGCGCCGGTGACGCGGATGCCGGTGTGCAGCGTGCCGCCGGCGGCGAGGAACTCCTGTGCGAGGGCCTGCGCGACGAGGACAGGGTCGATCGTCACCTGATCGTCGAGCGCGACGGCGCGCGTCGCGGGAAAACCGACCGTCGACAGATCGCCGGCATCGAGCATGCGGGTCGCGAGCCCCGCCTCCTTGGCGGTCTCGTACACCGCCATGACCGCCTCCAGGCCCTCAGGGCCGGTCGCATATGAATGGTCGGTGCGCCGACGATAGGGGACGCCGGCGTCATCGGCGAACCCCGTGAGCCATTGCATCCCGGCGCGGTTGGCGTCGACGTACGCGCGCACGAGCGATGCGGAGTGGTGTTTACGGATCTCCGCCAGCTGCTGTCCCTGCAGCAGGGAAAGCTTTCCGGTGTTCCCGCCGGAGGACAGCTCTGCGATCCCGCCGGCGTCGACGACGGCGACATCCTTGCCCGCCCTGGCGAGCATGACCGCTGTCGTCAGGCCGGTGAGGCCGGCGCCGACCACGACGACGTCGTGCCGCGCGCCCGGTGTGAAGGGAGTGCCCTTCGGCAGGGACGGGTTCAACTTCCACAGCGGTGTCATGGGGTCAGTCAACTCCGATCGACCCCTCGCCCCCACCTCCTTGACATCGGCGCGGCACGCTGGCATGGCCCTGCGGTCTCTTCGGGCGGATGCCGTGACTAGAGTTGCCCACGTGACCATCCGCCGACTGCTCCTCGTCATGCTCGGCGGGGCGATCGGCACCGCCGCGAGGCTCGGCATCGGGGAAGTGGTGCCCGACGCGTCGGGCCTGCCGCTGTCGATCCTCGTCGCGAACGTCGTCGGCGCCCTGCTCATCGGTGTGCTGGCGGCTCGACTGCCGCGCTCATCGGATCTGCGGGTCTTCCTCGGTACGGGCGTGCTCGGTGGGTTCACGACGTACAGTGCCTTCGCGGTCGGCAGCCTCACGCTGTGGGCGCAAGCGCCGGCCCTGGCGGCGGCGTACGTGCTGCTGACGCTGCTGCTCGGCTTCGGCGCCGTCGCCGCGGGAATGCGTCTCGGCCGGCGACGAGAGGAGAGGCGCGCGTGATCACCCCGCTGGTGTTCGTCCTCGCCGCAGTCGCCGGCGGGATCGGCGCCGGCCTCCGGTATCTCATCGATGCCGGCGTCGCCGCGCTGGTCGGCGCACGCTTCCCCTGGGGCATCGTCGTCGTCAACGTCACCGGCTCCTTCGCGCTCGGTCTGGCCACGGCATCGATTCCGGACGCGGCATTCGTCGTCGGGGCAGGGCTCCTCGGCGGCTACACCACCTTCAGCACGGCCATGCTCGATGCCCTCGATCTGTGGGGGCGCGGTGAGCGACCCGCCTCGCTCGCCCACCTCGCAGGGACCTTCGTGGCGTCGGCGATCGCCGCGCTCGCCGGGATCTGGGTCGGCACGGCGATCTGAGGCCGCCCTCACAGCAACCTGAATGCCGACTGTGGAATACTGACCGCGCATCCCGTCGCGCAACTCCAGAACCGAGAGACACAGCCTTGTCGAACCTCGCCGTCCTCAGCCTCCGCAACCGCGCGCTGATCGCGCTCGTCACGATCGTCGCCGCCGTGTTCGGCGGGCTCGCGCTGACGAACCTCAAGCAGGAGCTCATCCCCTCGCTCGAGCTGCCTGCGCTGGTGGTGATGACGACGTATCCCGGTGCCTCGCCCGAGGTCGTGGAGAACGACGTATCTACGCCGATCGAGACCGCGATCCAGGGGGTCCCCGGTCTGGAGTCGACGAGCGCGACGAGCACCACCAACGCGTCGATCATCCAGGCGACGTTCACCTACGGCGAGAACCTCGCCACGGCCGAGCAGAAGATGCAGCAGGCGATCAACCGCATCTCCTCGCAGCTGCCATCGGATGTCGAGCCGCAGGTCCTGTCGGTGTCCATCGACGACTTCCCCGTCATCCAGGTCGCCGTCACCGGTTTCGATGACGCCGAGACGGCGCTGTCCGATCTCGAGAACGTCGCGATCCCCGACCTCGAGGATGTCGACGGAGTCAACGCCGCACAGATCGTCGGCGGGCTCGGCCAGCAGATCACCATCGTGCCTGACACGGCGAAGCTCGCCGCGGCGCAGCTGAGCACCCAGGCGATCCGCGATGCCCTCGATCAGAACGGCACGCTCTTCCCCGGCGGCGACATCACCGAGGACGGGCGCACCCTCACCGTGCAGACCGGTGCCAAGATCACCTCGGTCGACGAGATCGCCGCGCTGCCGCTCGTGGGCACCGACCTCTCGATCTCCGACGTCGCGTCGGTCGCGCTGGAGTCCGAGCCGGTGTCGTCGATCTCACGCGTCAACGGCGAGGAGGCCCTGTCGATCGCGATCACCAAGCTCCCCGCCGCGAACACCGTCGAGGTCTCCCAGGGGGTCCTCGCGGCGATCGACGAGCTCCGTGAGACGTTCCCGAACGCGGAGTTCACCGTCGTGTTCGACCAGGCGCCGTTCATCGAGCAGTCCATCGAGACCCTGGCGACCGAGGGTCTGCTCGGTCTCGTCTTCGCGGTCATCGTCATCCTCGTCTTCCTGCTGTCGATCCGGTCGACGCTGGTCACGGCGATCTCGATCCCCACGAGCGTGCTGGTGACCTTCATCGGGCTGCAGGCGTTCGGCTACTCGCTGAACGTCCTCACGCTCGGCGCGCTCACGATCGCCATCGGACGCGTCGTGGACGACTCCATCGTCGTGATCGAGAACATCAAGCGCCACTACGTCGGCGATGCCGACAAGGGCGACGCCATCCGTCTCGCCGTGCGCGAGGTCGCCGCGGCGATCACGGCATCGACCGTCACCACGGTCGCCGTCTTCCTTCCGCTCGTGTTCGTCGGCGACGTCGTCGGCGAGCTGTTCCGTCCGTTCGCCATGACGGTCACCATCGCGATGGTCGCCTCGCTGCTGGTCGCCCTGACCATCGTCCCGGTCCTCGCCTACTGGTTCCTCCGCCCCGGCAAGGAGCTCACGGACGACAACGGCGCGGTCATCGACCCGGAGCACCCGGATGCCCCGCCCACCCGCCTTCAGAGCGCCTACCGTCCGATCCTCAGCTGGACGCTCAAGCACTCCGGCCTCACGGTGATCATCGCCGTCGTCGTCCTCGGAGCGACACTCGCGGTGGCCCCGCTGATGAAGATCAACTTCCTCAGCGACAGCGGTCAGAACACCATGACGGTCACGCAGGATCTCGGTCCGACCGCCAGCCTCGAGGCCAAGGACACCGCGGCGGCGAAGGTCGAGGACGCGCTGGCCGATGTCGAGGGCATCGAGAACGTGCAGGTGTCGATCGGCTCCAGCGGTTCCGCGCTCATGGACGCGTTCTCCGGCGGCGCAGGGGTCACCTACTCGATCATGACGTCGAGCGACGTCGATCAGGAGCAGCTGCGCGCTGACGTGCTGGATGCCGTCGACGGGCTCGAGGGCGTCGGCGACATCAGTGTCAGCGCCTCGGCCGGCTTCGGCTCGACCGACATCGAGGTGGACATCACGGCCCCGAACGGCGACGCACTCGCCGAGGCGACCGACGCCGTCATCGCCGAGCTGGAGGGGCGCGATGGCATCGGCCAGGTCACGAGCAACCTCGCCGCATCCCTGCCGTACATCGCCGTCGTCGTCGATCGCGACGCCGCCGCCGAGCGCGGCCTGTCCGAGGTCGCGGTCGGTTCGCTCGTCTCGAACACCATGCGCCCGCAGCAGATCGGCACCGTCGAACTCGACGACACCTCTCTGACGGTGCTGCTGGAGGCACCCGAGCCGCCGACCACGGTCGAGGAACTGCGCGACCTCGTCATCCCGTCGCCGGCCGGTGTCGTCCGCCTGGAGGACATCGCATCGGTCGAGGAGGCGGAGAGCCCCACCTCGATCACGACGCAGCAGGGTCGCCGGACGGCCACCATCACGGTGCCCCCGGCGTCGGACAACCTCGCCACCGCCACGGCATCCGTGACCGCGGCTCTCGAGGCCGTCGACCTTCCCGACGGCGCGTCGGCAGAGGTGGGCGGTGTCGCCTCGCAGCAGTCGGAGTCGTTCGCTCAGCTGGGCCTCGCGATGCTCGCGGCGATCCTCATCGTCTACGTCGTGATGGTCGCGACCTTCAAGTCGCTGCGCCAGCCGCTGCTGCTCCTCATCTCGGTGCCGTTCTCGGCGACCGGTGCGATCCTGCTGCAGATCATCACCGGTGTGCCGCTCGGTGTGGCATCCCTCATCGGTGTGCTCATGCTCATCGGCATCGTCGTCACGAACGCCATCGTGCTCGTCGACCTGGTGAACCAGTACCGGTCGAAGGGGCTGTCGACGGCGGATGCCGTCATGGCCGGAGGTGAGAAGCGTCTGCGCCCGATCCTCATGACCGCGCTCGCGACCATCTTCGCCCTCACCCCGATGGCCCTGGGGATCACCGGACACGGCGGCTTCATCTCGCAGCCGCTGGCCATCGTCGTGATCGGCGGACTGGTCTCGTCGACCGTGTTGACCCTCATCGTGCTGCCGACGCTCTACAACCTCGTCGAGGGTGCGCGCGAGCGGCGCCAGGCGCGCAAGGCGGGGCCGGACGCCGGCCCGGCCGGCGACGGGTCCGACGGTGAGAACCCGGACGGCGGCACATCAGGGGCGGATGCCGCGACCTCGGCGGAGCACCCGCTCACCCGACGTGAGCTCCGCGGGCAGAACGGCTGAGGCTCAGCTCAGTTCGATCCCCCAGGAGAGCGTCCAGGTCTCTCCGGGGGAGAGGCGACGCAGGCCGATGCGACTGTTGAACGCATCGGCCGGTGCCGTCATCGGCTCGATCGCGACCGCGAGCTTCTGATCGGGGTAGTCCGTCGTCGTGTAGACCTGCACGAAGTCGAACCCCTCGCCCTGCCAGAGTGTGAGCCTGCGCCCATCAGGGGCGGTGAGGGTGTGGCGGACCAGGCCGTCGTCACCCCTCACCAATTGCGCGAACCCTGTGTCGAGCGTGATGCCGCCGAGGCGCACGCCGGTGCGCAGCTCCTCCGGTGCGGGGACGGCCTTCGCCGGCAGCATCCGCTCGTCCGTCTCGAACTGCGCGCCCGCCTGGACCTGAAGCACGAGATTGCGCGGGTCGACGTCTCCGATCGTCACGAACGGGTGGGTGCCGACCGCGACGGGGGCCGGGGCATCGGACCGGTTGGTCAGGGTGTGCGTGACGCGGATGCCGGAGTCGGTGAGCGCGTACGTCACCGACGTCGCGATCTCGTACGGGTAGCCGGTCTGGGGGTGGACGGTCGCGCGGAGGGTGGCCGCAGCATCCGTCTGCTCGATCTCGTACGCGGAGAATCGGAGCAGGCCGTGACTGGCGTTGCCGAGCTTCGGCTCGGTGATCGCGAGCTGCCTGGCCGTGTCGCCGTCTCGCCAGAGGCCGTCGCGGACGCGATTCGGCCACGGCACGAGCACGATGCCGGAGGCGGACGGCGTCGGGCCGTCTTCCGGGTAGCGCGGGACGAGGTCGACACCGCCGACGGTCAGGCCGCGCAGCGACGCGCCGATCTGGGCGATCTGCGCGGTGACGGAGCCGCGGCTCAGATGGACCTGGGTTCCGGTGGGGGTCAGTGAGCTCACCTGCACATCGTACGAGGGTCTCTCCCAGGTGGCTCGGTTAGACTCTCCCGGTCGGCTTCGGGCATCCCGCAGCGCGGGACCTCAGCAAATGTGAGCCCAGGGGCCGATGGTTCATAAACCATCACATGAATGGCCCCGGCCGATGGATGCTCGGGTATGTCCGCCGTGCGCTGATCTCTGTGCGCGTGAGCGGGCGCTGTTCTCGTGTCAGAGACAGTCAGGAAGACATCATGCCCAAGAACGGCAAGCCCAAGGGCGGACGCCCGTCCCGCAATTTCGAGCCGCGCTACGCGAAGAAGACGTCGTTCCACGACCGTCACGCCGGCGGCAGGCCGGCAGCCGGTCGCACGGACGCCGGTCGTCCGGCACGCGACGACCGAGCGGATGCCGGTGAGCGCAGCTTCGCGAACGATCGTGGCCGTTCGGCCGGTGCCGATCGCTACGACCGTCGCCCCGGCAGCCGGAGCCCCGGCCACCGCGGCCACCGTGCAGAGGCGGAGTCCGGCGCTCCGAAGCGCCGCTGGACCGAGCAGGAGCGCGCCGGTCGCGATGAGGCCCGCGGAATCCGCAGCCGTGCCGAATCCGGTCGCCGCGAGGCGCCGCACCACCGCGACGACCGTGGATCGTACGGTGATCGTCCTCGCACCGAGGGTCGCTTCAATCGTGATGACCGTCCGCGTCGTGATGATGCGGGTCGCTACAACCGCGATGACCGTTCGCGGCGTGACGACCGTGGATCGTACGGGGATCGTCCTCGCACTGAGGGTCGGTTCAACCGTGATGACCGTCCTCGTCGTGATGATGCGGGTCGCTTCAACCGCGATGACCGTCCTCGTCGTGACGACCGTGGGTCGTACGGTGACCGTCCTCGCACTGAGGGTCGCTTCAACCGCGATGACCGTCCTCGTCGTGATGACCGTGGGTCGTACGGCGACCGTCCTCGCACTGAGGGTCGCTTCAACCGCGATGACCGTCCGCGTCGTGACGACCGCAGTTCCTATGGGGACCGCCCGCGTCGCGACGACGACCGCCGCGACAGCGGACGCGGTGAGCGCCCTCGCTTCCAGGGGGACCGTCCGCGCTTCGCTGGCGACCGCGCCGCAGGGCGTCCGCAGCGCGCAGACGACCGCGGCGGCGACCGCGCCCGTCGCGACGACAGGGGCGGCCGCAGCGAGCGTCCGTCGTACGGCGACCGTCCGCGGCGCGATGACCGGGCACAGCGTCCGAGCCGCGACGACTGGAACAAGACGGCTCCGGCCCGCTTCGAACCCACCGAGGACGTCGTCCACGAGAAGCTCGCCGCTCAGGTCGTCGCCGCTCCCGAGGTCGAGGGCACGACGTTCGGCGACCTCGGTCTCGGATCGAACATCGTCGAGACCCTGAAGAACCTCGGCGCCGATGCGCCGTTCCCGATCCAGGCCGCGACGATCCCCTCGATCCTCGAAGGTCGCGACGTGCTCGGCCGCGGACGCACCGGCTCGGGCAAGACGATCGCGTTCGGCGCTCCCCTCGTGGAGAGCGTGCTGAAGTCGCAGGCCGGCAAGCGCCGCGAGTTCGGTCGCGCACCGCGCGCGATCATCCTCGCTCCGACGCGTGAACTGGCCCTGCAGATCGACCGTACGGTGCAGCCCATCGCGCGCAGCGTCGGTCTGTTCACCACCCAGGTGTACGGCGGCGTCCCGCAGGCGCGCCAGGTCGGTGCGCTGAAGAAGGGCGTCGACATCGTGATCGGCACCCCCGGGCGCGTCGAGGACCTCATCAACCAGGGCAAGCTCGACCTCTCGGAGTGCCGCATCGCGGTGCTCGACGAGGCCGATCACATGTGCGAGCTCGGATTCGTCGAGCCGGTCCAGCGCATCCTGCGCCACACGGCAGAGGGCAGCCAGAAGTTGCTGTTCTCCGCGACGCTCGACCGTGAGGTCGCCGCGCTCGTGGAGGAGTTCCTCGTCGAGCCGGCGGTGTACGAGGTCGCAGGCGAAGACCAGGAGTCGAGCACGATCGACCACCGGGTGCTCGTGATCGACCACCGCGACAAGGCGGAGATCCTCACGTCCATGGTCGACCGCGAGGGCAAGACGCTCGTGTTCGCGCGGACCCGCGCGTATGCGGAGACGCTCGCCGAGCAGTTCGACGACGCCGGCATCCCCGCGGTGTCCCTGCACGGTGACCTCAACCAGGCCAAGCGCACGCGCAACCTGCAGCGCCTTACCTCCGGTCGTGTCCAGGTGCTCGTCGCGACGGACGTCGCCGCCCGCGGCATCCACGTCGATGACATCGACCTGGTGATCCAGGCCGACGCGCCGGACGAGTACAAGACGTACATGCACCGGTCGGGGCGTACGGGTCGCGCCGGCCGCTCCGGCCGCGTCGTCACCCTGATCACGCGTCAGCGTCAGCGCCGGATGACCGAGCTGCTCGGCCGCGCCGAGATCGATGCGCCGTTCGACCAGGCGCGCATCGGCGACGACATCATCGAGGAGATCGCCGGTCGCATGCCGACCGACGCCGACCTCACCGCGTGATCCGTACGGGCGGCGGGGGCGTTCTGCTCCCGCCGCCCGTCACAACTCCGGAGAAACCGGCCTCTCCGCACGTTCTGCAGCCGAGTTTCCGCGGCTCGACGAAAAACCTCCGGAGTTGTGCCCCGGGGAGCGGGCCGATGCGGGGGAGCGGGCCGCTGCCGCGGCCGGTCTCGCGGCGTCAGACTGCGGGTCGCGTGTGCACGGCGGAGCTCAGCGTCGTGCCGTTCAGGTCGAGGTACAGCTGCGCCTCGGTGACCGTCAGCGTCACGGTGCTGCGTCTTTCCAGCAGTGCGACGGCCTGATCGATGAAGCCCGGATCGAAGCTGCGCACCTCGATCGCTTCGACGTTGTGGATGCGCTTGCCCGCCCATGGCGCGACGACCTTCGCCGGATCGCGGTGCGTGTAGACCACGACGCGCTCGGCCAGACGGCTGCCGTGGTGCAGGCGCTCGGCGTCCGGCGCCCCGACCTCGACCCATGCGAGGATCGATCCGGTCATGTCACGGACGATGACGGCGGGCTCCTCTGTCGACGAGATGCCCTCACCGAAGGCGATGCCCTCTGCGTACTCGAGGCAGTACGCCAGCAGCCTCGTCACCATGTAGGCATCGGTCTCCGATGGATGCCGTGCGACGCGGAGCGTGAGGTCGTCGTAGACGCCGCGATCCATGTCGGCCAGCTGCACTGCGAACGTGTGGATGGTCGAACCGATTGCCATGATCATCGAGCCTACGCGGCCGGGCGGCACGTGCTCGTTAGCCTGAGTGCATGCGCTTCATCCGTCCAGAGTCGACGCCGCTCATCGATGCGGCACGGACGCTCCCGGAGTCGACCCGTGGAGCGGATGCCGCCGCCGCGGCGCTCCGTGCCGACCACGAGCGCTGGAGCCGCACGTTGTGGGGCGTCGGCGCCTTCCTCGTGTTCGCGGTCGGGGCTCTGCTGACCGGGATGATGGTCGACCTGCTCGTCGGATACGCCACGACGGCAGCCGAGCAGACGCTGGCCGTGGCGCTCGTCGTGCTCGGCGTCGCGCTCGCGGCGGCCGGGCTGGTCGTCCTCTTCCGGCTCTGGCGCACGGGACGCGCGCTCTCGCGAGCGGCGGTCATCTGGTCGCGCGTGCCCTACCTTCTCGGCGTGCGCGACCGTTCGGCGACGGGTTGGCTGGCTCCGCGCCCGGTGCGGGAGAGCCCGGTGATGTTCGTGCGGGTGGCGGCGTGTGCGCTGCTGTTGCTGGTGGCCGTCTTCGGCCTGTCGATCTTGTTCTTCCCCGGACGGGAGGCCATGGTCGCCACGAGTGTCGCCTGCGCGCTCATCGGCGCGGTGGCGGCGTTCTGCCTGGCGGGGCTGTTCGGCGGCATCGTCACGATGCAGCGCGGCATCCGCGAACGCGATCCGCGCTGGGTGCGCGCGCTCGCTCGCTGATCCGATCGCCGCTGGGGCCGCGCGCCGTCAGAAGAGCATCGGTGCCGATGCGCTCGCCACCGATGCCGGGCGCATCGCCGGGCGGGTGAGGCGCCGGGAGGGCTGCTCGTCCTCCGTGCGCACGTCCAGTCCGTGCATGCGGATGAGAGGGCGCATCCTTGCTGCGAGCCACTTCCGGTACGGCGTGGGCGCCTCGGCCGCTGCCCCGGGGTACAGCCCGCGGTAGGAGGAGGCGAGCTCGGGGTGCTCGCGCTCCAGCCACTGCAGGAACCAGGGCTTCACCCCCGCCCGCAGGTGGAGTGCGCCGTAGATGACGTGGTCGGCGCCCGCGTCCTTGATGCGGCGGAGTGCGTGATCGATCGCCTCGACGGAGTCGGTGAGGTGAGGGAGGATCGGCATGAGGAAGATCCCGACGCGGAAACCCGCCTCGCTCAACGCCCTCACCGTGTCGAGCCGCGCCTGAGTGGACGGCGTCCCCGGTTCGATCGAGTGCTGCAGCTCGTCGTCGTACATCGCGATCGACATCGAGACGTCGACGGGGACGGCGGCTGCGGCCTCCTTCAGCTGCCGGATGTCGCGGCGGATCAGGGTCCCCTTCGTGAGGATCGACATCGGTGTGCCCGATTCGGCGAGCGCCTGGATGATGTCGGGCATCAACCGATACCGACCCTCGGCGCGCTGGTACGGGTCGGTGTTCGTGCCGAGCGCCACCGTCTCGTGCTCCCAACTGCCGCGCCGGAGCTCTCGCCGCAGCACCTCGGCGACGTTCGTCTTCACGACGATCTGTGAGTCGAAGTCACCACCGCCGTCGAGGTCGAGGTACTCGTGCGTTCCGCGTGCGAAGCAGTAGGTGCAGGCGTGGCTGCACCCGCGGTAGGGGTTGATCGTCCACGCGAACGGCATGCGTGAACCGCCCGGCACCCGATTGAGAGCCGACTTCGCGAGCACCTCGTGGAAGGTCATGCCCGCGAACTCCGGCGTCGTGACCGATCGCACCATCCCGCTGCGATTCTCGAGGCCGGGCAGCGCCGCGGCATCCGTGTCTTCGATCATCTGTCCCTGCCACCGCATGCACTCATTCGAACAAATACGCGATGTTAAGTCAACCGAGATTCCGAGAAATGTTCGAGCAGAGGTTAAGGGAGAATGGACGGATGAGAGGCGCACTGCACCCCCGGCATGCGTCACGTTCACCTCGTTCGTTGCACGTCGCACTGCCGGTCGGACTCGTCGTCACGGCGCTGGGGGCGCTGTGGGCGCTGAGTGATGCGCCCTCGGCGGCCGAGTCCGCGCCGCTGCCTCCGGCACCGAGTGTCGTGGCGCACCTCCCGGGTGTCGACGTGTCGGCCGTCGACCCTGCCGATCCCTGTGCGGATGCCGCGGTGCGGGATGCGCTCGCCTCCGGTGACGATGAGGCGGCCGTCACGGCCTTCGGCGGGGGCATGGCCTTCCGCGACGCCGTGGTGACCGGCAACGCGCCATGCGTGTCGTTGAGTGATCCGAACCGGCACTGGGTCGTGGTGAACAAGAGCCGCGCCCTCGAGCCTGCGGATCACGAACCTGCCGGGATGACCGAGGCATCGGTCCAGATGACGACCGCATCGCATCTCATCGACGAGGATGCCGCGTCGGCGCTCGCCGAGATGGCAGCCGCGCTGCGCGACGCGGGGGCCGGCGAGCTCGGCATGAACAACGCCTATCGCTCGTACGGTCTGCAGGTGTCCAACTACTCCGATCAGGTGGCGCAGTCCGGGCAGTCCGTGGTGGACCTCAGCTCGGCGCGACCGGGGTTCAGCGAGCACCAGACCGGCTTCGCCGTCGACGTGGTGGCCTGTGGCAGCGGATGCGGCGAGATCGGCGCCTTCGGCGGAACATCCGAGAGCGACTGGGTGGCCGCGCACAGTTGGGAGTACGGCTTCATCATCCGGTACGAGCCCGGGCAGACCGGGACCACGGGATACGAGCCGGAGCCGTGGCATCTGCGCTACGTCGGTCCGGCCCTCGCGGCGGCGTACCACGAGGGCGGGTTCCGCTCGCTCGAGGAGTTCTTCGGGCTGCCCGCGGCTCCGGATTACCCGCACTGATCCTCGGTGGCGCCGTGCTGACCCGGCGGCCGAGCGCATGGATCTGTGGCTTCCCACAAACGGGATACCCGGTGTCATGCATGGTGGGATGCATTCTCACAACGCCATGCGACGGCATCCGCTCTCCCGAATAGACTCGCCGGAGCAACGACGCCAGAAACGTTCGGGAGGACGGCATGGAACGCGACATCTACGACGAAGACCACGAGGCATTTCGCGACCTGGTGAAGGACTTCGTCAAGCGGCACGTCTCGGTGCAGAGCATCGAGAAATGGGATGCCGATGGCGAGATCGACCGCGACACGATGCGCGCGGCCGGTGAGGCGGGGATCATCGGACTCTCCGTCCCGGAGGAGTTCGGCGGCGCGGGGATGCTGCAGGACTACCGCTTCCGCACGATCGTCAACGAGGAGATCATCGGCGCAGGTGCCGGATCGCTCGCCGGCGCATTCGGCATCCAGGACGACCTCGCCGTGCCCTACCTCGTGCACATGGGGACGCAGGCGCAGAAGGAGAAGTGGCTTCCGCGGATGGCCACCGGTGAGGTCCTCGGTGCTCTGGCGATGACCGAGCCCGGCGCCGGTTCGGACCTTCGCGGCATCAAGACCACCGCGAAGAAGACCGACGGCGGCTACATCGTCAACGGCGCGAAGACGTTCATCTCCTCGGGCAAGACCGCGGACATCGTCGTCACGTTCGTCAAGACCGGTGAGGGCAATCGCCCCGACGCCTTCAGCCTTCTCATCATCGAGAACGGCATGGAGGGCTTCGAGCACGGCAAGAAGCTCAACAAGATGGGCTCGCACGGGCACGACACCGCCGAGCTGTCGTTCAGCGACGTGTTCGTCCCCGAGGAGAACCTCATCAGCGGCAAGGAGGGGCAGGGGTTCATCCAGCTGATGATGAACCTTCCGCTCGAGCGCCTGTCGATCGGGATCGCGGCCGCCGCGGCCTCGCAGGCCGCGCTGACCTGGACGGTCGACTACACGAAGGACCGCGAGGCGTTCGGCGAGCGGATCATCGACTTCCAGAACACCCGGTTCAAGCTCGCCGACGTCGCCACCACGGTCGACGTCATGTGGGCGTACCTCGACCGCGCGCTGCTCGCGTACAAGGACAAGAAGCTCACGGCCGAGGAGGCCGCGAAGGTGAAGTTCTGGACCACCGAGCGGGAGTGGGAGATCCTCGACACCTGTGTGCAGCTGCACGGCGGATACGGCTACATCACCGAGTACCCCATCGCCCGTGCGTTCCTCGACGCGCGCGTCCACCGCATCTACGGCGGCACGAACGAGATCATGCGCGACATCGTGTCGCGTCAGATCGCCGGCAAGCGCTGACGACGACGCATGATGCCCGCTCTCCACTCCGGAGGGCGGGCATCATGCTGTGCGGGGCGCGACGTCAGGGCTGCCAGGGGAACGTGAGGGCGAGGATCGCCCCGGATGCCGCGATGAACAGCACGATGAACACCGTGTCGCGGACCCGGAAGGGCACCGTGTACCGCTCGGTGCGCGTGGGGTGCGCACCGAAGGCGCGAGCGTCCATCGCCAGGGCGACGCGTTCGGCGTGGCGGATCGCGCTGGCCAGCAGCGGGACGATGTAGCCCCAGCCGCGTGCGATCCTCGCGAACGGTCCGCGTCCGCCGTGGTGACCGCGCACGCGATGCGCGGCACGGATCACACTGAGCTCGTAGCCGAAGCGCGGCACGAACCGATAGGCAGCCAGCGCGGTGTAGCCGATGCGGTACGGCACCCTGAGGTGCTGGATGCCGGCGCGGACGAGGTCGGGGCCGGTGGTGGTGAGCCCGCCGATCAGGGTGAGGGCGAGGATGGCGGCGAGGCGCAGAGCGGTGGTGAAACCGATCTGCACCGCCCCGGTGAACAGCGTCCACCCGCCGATCTGCAGGAACGGCGCGGTGGTGTCGACGCCCGCGGCATCCACCCAGATCGAGAACCCGAAGCCGATCGCGACGATGCCGAGCGGGATGACGAGGAACAGCAGCATGACCGTCCGGGTCGTGAGGCGTGCGCCGATGAGGATCACCGCGTAGGCGAGGGCGATCATGCACAGCGGGGTGATGAGGTCGCGGACGAAGACGAGCACGACCACTGCGGGGAGGACGGCGGCGATCTTGGCCAGCGGATTGAGCGTGATGAGGAGACGGCCGCCGGATGCCGAGGAGCCGGGCGCATATGGATCGACCGTCGGGACGGGCGCGGTCATGAGGCGACCTCGGTCACCATGCCGCGCTGCTCGGGAGTCAGGGCGCGGTGCAGCGCGGGAAGTCGGAGTCCGGCGGACTCGAACAGCCCGTCGGTCGCGAGCAGCTCCGCCGTGGGTCCGGTCGCGTGGACGCGACCGTCGGCGAGGACGACCGTGTGCGTCGTGTGGTCGGCGACGAGCTGCAGATCGTGCGTGACGAGGAGGATCGTCGTGCCCTCGGCCCGCACGTCGGCGAGCAGCCGCAGCAGCTCGGCGGCGCGGGCGCGGTCCTGACCGAAGGTCGGCTCGTCCAGGGCGAGGACGCCGGGGTGCGAGATGAGGGCGGTGCCGACCGACAGCCGCCGCTTCTCGCCGCCGGACAGGAGGAAGGGATGCGTGTCGGCCTTGTCCGTCAGGCCGAAGCGGGCGAGCATGTCGCCGACGCGCTCATGGACCTCGGCATCCGCTGTTCCGCGCAGACGGAGTCCGTGCGCCAGCTCGTCGAAGACGGTGTGTGCGATGAACTGATGCTCGGGATTCTGGAAGACGAAGCCGATGCGCGCGGCGAGGTCGTGGGGAGAGGCGCGGCCGGGGTCCACGCCGTCGACGGTGACCTGCCCTCGAGGAGGAGGGACGACGCCGGCGAGCGACTGGATGAGCGTCGTCTTGCCCGCCCCGTTCGCCCCGACGATCGCCGTCAGGGAGCCGGCCGGAATGTCCAGGTCGATGCCGTGCAGGATCTCCGTGCGCCCGCGCCGGACGGTCAGCCCGCGCGCCCGGACGATCGCCGGCGGCTCCGCGGTCGCGGCGGCCGCCGGAGCGCCGGACGGATGCAGGGCCGAGGCACGGGTGTCGGCCGGATCGGCGGCGTGTCGCCCTGCATCCGTGCCCGCGCCCTGCATCCGTGCGGTCGGGAGCGGGTCCGTGGCGCGGGGAGGGACGGGATCGGCGGAGAGGGAGGGCGTGGCGGAGGGGGAGGTGGGGGCGGATGCCAGGGCGGCGGCGAGCTCGTCGGGGGTGAGCGGCAGCGGGATCGTGTCGGGCAGGATGCCGCGTGCACGCAGCGTCCTGCCGGCGACAGTCGCCGCGGGGAGCCACACGCCCATGGCGAGGAGCTCGTCGGTGTGCTCCTGCAGGACTTCTCTGATGGGTCCGTCGCATGCGATCCGGCCCTGCTGGTCGAGGACGATCGTGCGGGTCGCGAAGCGCATCGCGGCATCCAGGTTGTGCTCGACGAGGATGACGGCGCGGTCCCCCGTCGCGGTGAGGTCCATGAGCGCGTCGTAGACGTCGTCGATGCCCTGCGCGTCGAGATTCGCGGTCGGCTCGTCGAGCACGATGAGCCGTGACCCCATCGCGATGGCGCAGGCGATCGCGAGACGCTGGCGCCCTCCGCCGGAGAGCCGGTCGGGATTCTCGTTACGGCGCTCCCACAGTCCCACCCGGCGCAGCGCGCGCTCGGCGCGGGCGAGCACCGCATCGACGGGGAACAGCAGGTTCTCCAGCGCGAAGGCGACCTCGTCCAGCAGGGTGCCCGTGACCAGCTGCGCGTCCGGATCCTGGAACACCATCGCCACGTGTCCGCTGAGCTCCGCCACCGGGGTGTCCGCGGTGCTGCGACCGTCGACCTCGACCGTCCCGGTGACCTCGCCGGGCACCGACTGCGGGATCAGTCCGTTGAGGGCAAGGGTGAGGGTGGACTTGCCGGATCCGCTCGGACCCAGCACGAGGACGACCTCGCCGGGCTGCACGTCGAAGCTGACGCCGCGCGGGCTGGGGAGGCCGGCCCCGGCGTGCGTGATCGAGAGGTCGCGCACGCGAAGCAGGGGCGCGGATGTGCGCACGGCAGCCCTTCACTTCGACTGGCTGACACTCGCTCTCGACGAAGGTCAGACTCGGACGGGTACCCGTCCAGGTTAGTCCGCCCTTACCTGCGCCGCACGTCGACGCTCAGACGCGGATGACGCCGGCGCGGCGCAGGGCCGACCCGATCGCGAGTCCGATGACGGTCCAGGCCACCGGTCCGATCACGAACAGCACCCCGAATCCGATGGCGCCCCAGAGCGGGAGGCTGGAGACGTGGAAGGCGAACCACAGCGGGACGGCGATGACGAGCCCCGTGATGGCCGACGACAGGAAGAACCGCCACGGCTCCCAGTGCCGGTATCGGGTGGCGGCGGAGACGGCCTCCTGGACGCCGCCGAAGACCACGGCAGCGAGCAGGTAACGCCCCGCCATGGCCGGCACGAACGCGATGCCGATGAGGGCGGCGATGGCGTGCGTGATCAGCGCCACCCACGGCGCGCGCAGCACCTGCTGCGCGATCACACCGGGGAGGACGTGGAAGCCGAGGACGAGTCCGTAGAGGGGGATGGCGCCGCTCGCGGCGATGATGTGCAGGCCCGCCCATCCCGCCGAGACCAGGCCGGTGGCGACGCCGACAGCCGCGCAGACAAGCAGCGTGCGGGTCGCGAGCACACGGTTCTTCGGCACGCCATCAGCCTAGCGGCGCCCCCGGGCCCCGGGACCCGGCGTCGAGCGGGAAAAACCGCCGCTCGTCTCCCCCGAGATGCCGCTCGTCGCATCGACCCGTCGAAGAGCCGGAGGCCTGGGCGCGCTCTTCCTAGCGTGGGGAAACGCAATGATGCGCACACAAGGAGACCCCATGTCATCATCCTCGTCGCGCCGCTCGCAGTCGCGAGCCGGCGCTGTCATCGACGGCGAACCCGATCTCGTCAGTGATCCGAATCTGCCACCCACCGCGCTGACACCGGAGCAGCACGCGAAGGAATCGCGCTGGACCGTGCCGAAGATCGTGCTCTGGGTCGCGATCGCGCTCCTCGGGGCAGTGGCCTGGACGATGCTCGCCATCGTCAGAGGCGAGACGGTCAACGCCATCTGGTTCGTGTTCGCGGCGGTCTGCACCTACCTGATCGGATACCGCTTCTACTCGAAGGTCATCGAGCGGTACATCACCCGCCCGAACGACCGGCGCGCGACTCCGGCCGAGGTCAAGCAGGACGGCAAGGATTACGTCCCCACCGATCGCCGCGTGCTCTACGGGCACCACTTCGCGGCCATCGCCGGTGCAGGACCGCTGGTCGGCCCCGTCCTCGCCGCGCAGATGGGGTACCTGCCCGGCACGATCTGGATCATCGTCGGAGTCGTCCTCGCCGGCGCGGTGCAGGACTACACGGTGCTGTTCTTCTCGATGCGCCGCGGCGGACGCACCATCGGTCAGATGGCTCGCCAGGAGCTCGGCAGGATCGGCGGAACGGCGGCGATCATCGCCGCGCTCCTCATCATGATCATCATCGTCGCGATCCTCGCCCTCGTCGTGGTCAACGCCCTCGGCGAGAGCCCGTGGGGTGTGTTCTCGGTGGCGATGACCATCCCGATCGCGCTCTTCATGGGCGTGTACCTGCGCTTCCTGCGCCCCGGCAAGGTGACCGAGGTCTCGATCATCGGTTTCGTGCTGCTGATGGCGGCGATCATCGGCGGCGGCTGGGTCGCCGGAACCGAGTGGGGTGCGGCGATGTTCCACCTCGACCGCGAGGTCATCGCGTGGGGAATCATCGCCTACGGCTTCATCGCCGCGATCCTCCCCGTGTGGCTGCTGCTCGCCCCGCGCGACTATCTGTCCACCTTCATGAAGATCGGTGTGATCGTCATGCTCGCGGGCGCCATCGTCATCGTGCGCCCGGAGATCACCGTTCCGGCCGTGACGGTCTTCGGGGAGAACGGCATGGGGCCGGTCTTCTCCGGTCCGCTGTTCCCGTTCCTGTTCGTGACGATCGCCTGCGGTGCGCTGTCCGGATTCCACGCGCTGATCTCGTCCGGCACGACGCCGAAGCTCATCGAGAAGGAGCGGCAGACGCGCTTCATCGGATACGGCGGAATGCTCATGGAGTCCTTCGTCGCGATCATGGCGCTGGTGGCGGCGATCTCGATCGACCAGGGCATCTACTTCGCGATGAACTCCCCGGCGGCGCTCACCGGCGGAACGGCCGAGGGGGCGGTCGCGTTCGTGAACTCGCTCGGGCTGACCGGGGTCAACCTCACCCCCGACATGCTCACCGGGACCGCTGCCGACGTCGGCGAGCCGTCGATCGTCTCGCGCACCGGCGGCGCACCGACGCTTGCGCTCGGACTCGCCCACATCATGCAGCAGGCCCTCGGCGGACAGGCGCTCATGGCGTTCTGGTACCACTTCGCGATCATGTTCGAGGCGCTGTTCATCCTCACGGCCGTCGACGCCGGCACGCGCGTCGCCCGCTTCATGCTGCAGGACACGATCGGCGCATGGTTCCCGAAGTTCCGCGACGTCTCGTGGCGCCCCGGGGTCTGGATCTGCACGGCGATCATGGTCGCGGGCTGGGGGTACATCCTCATCCTCGGCGTGACCGACCCTCTGGGCGGCATCAACACGTTCTTCCCGCTGTTCGGTATCGCGAACCAGCTTCTGGCGGCCATCGCCCTGGCGGTCGTCATGGCGATCGTGGCCAAGCGCGGCAAGAACTACCTGCGCTGGTTGTGGATCGTCGCGGCTCCGCTCGCGTTCACCGCGGTGATCACCATCACCGCCTCGATGTACAAGATCTTCTCCCCGGTGCCCGCGATCGGCTACTGGGCGAACAACTTCAAGTACCAGGAGGCGCTGGCCAGCGGCGACACGAGCCTCGGTGACACCGCGGTCGTGGAGGCGGTCATCCGCAACACCGCGGTGCAGGGCACGCTGTCGATCATCTTCGTCGTCCTCGCGATCATCGTGATGATCGTCGCCGTCATCGTCACGATCAAGGCGATCAGGAACGGCGGCGGGGAGAACACCGAGGATGCCCCGGTCGCGTCGAACCGCTATGCACCGGCCGGCTTCATCCCCACCCGTGCAGAGCGTGAGCTCGAGAAGGAGTGGGAGCCGATCGTCGACGAGGAGCGCCGCTCCACGGCGCACCACTGAGAGAGGATCGCCTGCCATGACGAATCAGACGGATGCCGTGACCGGCCCGCTCCGCGCGCTCGCCGGGTGGACGGTCAGGGCCGGCCGCGGCATCCGCTGGTACATGCGCAACCTCATGGGCGACTCGGCCTACGAGACGTACCTCGCGCATGAGCGCCGTCAGCATCCGGACCGCGAGCCCATGAGTGAGCGGCAGTTCTGGCGCGACCGGATGGATGAACAGGATCGCAATCCGGGCGCGCGCTGCTGTTGAGCTGCGGCGCGGGTTCTAGGCTGTCGCCATGACCGACGCCGTCGTGCTCGCCGCTGTGCTCGGCGCGCTCGGCGGCGTCGTGCTCACCGTGCTGCTCCTCCTGGCCCGGCGCCTGGCCCGCGGCTCGGCGGATCTGGGAAGCGCCGCGGAGCGGGCGTCGTACGAGGCGATGCACCGGGCGAGCCTCGCTGCCCGGCACCTGCGCGGCGGGTTGGACGGACCGGAGGTCGCTCGCGCTGCGAGGCATTTCCGCGCGCTGCTCGGCAGCGCGGCGATCGCGATCGTCAGCCAGGACGGCACCGTCTCCGTCGACGGAGCGACCGAAGGACTGGATTCCTCGGCGGTGCGGATCTCTCGGCGCATCCGCGAGTCCGGCCGGCGTCAGGTGTTCCGGCATCCGGACGGCGACGACATCGAGGCCGTCGGCGCACCGATCGTCGTCGACGGTCAGGTATCCGGTGTCGTCATCGCCTTCGCGACGCGGGTCCGCGCTGCGCTCGTGCGTGCGACCGGAGAGGTCGCCGACTGGTGTGCTGCGCAGGTCGAGCTCGGAGACCTGGATGCATCGCGCACGGCGCTCGCCGAGGCCGAGCTGCGCTCGCTGCGCGCGCAGATCTCGCCGCATTTCATCTACAACGCCCTCACCGCGATCGCCTCCTTCATCCACGTGGACCCGGAGCGAGCACGCGATCTCGTGCTCGAGTTCGCCGACTTCACCCGCTACTCGTTCCGCAGGCAGGGCGAGTTCACGACGCTCGCAGAGGAGCTGCAGAGCATCCACTCGTATCTGGCGCTCGAGCGGGCGCGCTTCGGCGACCGGCTCGAGGTGACCCTGCGTGTCGCACCGGAGACCCTGTCGACGGTCATCCCGTTCCTGTCGGTGCAGCCGCTGGTCGAGAATGCGGTGCGGCACGGTGTCGAGCCCGGCGAGGGCGGCGGGTCGATCAGGATCGAATCGAGCGATGACGGCACGCATACCGAGATCACCGTGGAGGACGACGGCGTCGGCATGGACCCTGAGACGCTGCGCACCCTGCTGACGACGGCGGTCGACGGCGCTCACGTCGGACTGCGCAATGTCGACACCCGGTTGCGGCAGATGTACGGAAGCGGGGGCGGCCTGGTCGTGGAGACGAATGCCGGCGCGGGTACGCTGGTCCGGATGCGGATACCGAAGTCGCAGCCGCTGCACGACCCCGAACGCGACTGAGCGTGGAAGGGAGCAGCGCGGTGATGGATGTCCTCGTCGCCGATGACGAGCAGCCGGCGCGTGACGAGCTCGCCCACCTCCTGCGGCGTGATCCTCGCATCGGCGAGATCCTCACCGCCGTGTCGGGTGCGCAGGCTCTGCGCATGCTCACCGAACGGATCGTGTCCATCGCGTTCCTCGACATCCACATGCCCGGGCTCGGCGGCATGGAACTCGCCCGCTCTCTCGCCGGGCTCGCCCGGCCTCCCGCCGTCGTGTTCGTCACCGCCGACGATGCCAGAGCCGTCGACGCGTTCGACATCAGGGCGGCCGATTATCTGCTGAAGCCCGTGCGCCAGGAGCGGCTGCGTCAGGCCATCGACCGGGTCGGCGAGCTCTGCGGCTCCGCCGCTTCCTCGGAGGGCGAGATCCTCACCGTCACCGTCGGGTCCAGCGTGCGCTTCGTGTCGCGCAACGACGTGCGCTGGGTGCAGGCGCAGGGCGACTATTCGCGCCTGCACACCGTCGACGGCGCAGGACACCTCGTCCGCATCCCGATATCGGAACTCGAGCAGCGCTGGGCCGATGCCGGCTACGTCCGTGTGCACCGCTCGTACCTCGTCGCCGCGTCCGCGATCGACGAGGCGACACTGTCGGGCGGAGAGCCTTCGGTAACGGTCGGGTCGGTGGTGCTGCCGGTGAGCCGGCGACTGCTGCCCGCCGTTCGCGAAGCGCTCGTGCGACGGGATGGCGCGCGATGACGACGCCCCCGCCGCGCCGGGTGCGCGTGACGGCCGACACCCCGGCGACGCGCGCACCGGCGCCCGGCTCGCGCGCACAGACCAGAGGGATCGCGTTGCCGGGTTCCCCCGTCGACGATGCGGATGCCGTCTACTCCCGAGCGCTTCGGCGCAGCCAGCTGCGGCTCGCCCTCGGCACGGTCGTCGGTTTCGTTGTGGTCACCGCCGCACTGACTCTGGCCATCGCGCTCATCCCCGCGGTCGACGACATCGTGGTCGCGGGTCTGCCGCTGTCGTGGATCCTGCACGCGTTCGGCTTCTACCCGGTGATCATCGTGTTCGCGGTGCTGTACCTGCGCGGTGCCGCCCGCAACGAGAGCGCATATCGCACACTCGAGGACCGGGAATGAACCCGATCTTCGACCTCATCGGCGTGGGTCTTGTCATCGTCGCGACGCTGCTGATCGGCGTGTACGGGCTTCGAGTCTCCCGCACCACCAGCGACTTCTTCGTCGCATCGCGCACCGTGCGTCCGGTGTGGAACGCCTCCGCGATCAGCGGCGAATACCTGTCTGCCGGGACCTTCCTCGGCCTGTCAGGACTCGTGCTGCTCGAAGGCGCCAGAGGGTTCTGGTTCCCGATCGGCTACGCCGCGGGCTACCTGCTCGTGCTCGTCTTCGTCGCCGCGCCCCTTCGCCGCAGCGGTGCGTACACGATTCCCGACTTCATCGAGGCGAGGCTCGAGAGTGTGCGTGCACGACGCGTGACGAGCGCGGCGGTCCTGATCATCGGGTGGCTGTACATCGTGCCGCAGCTGCATGGTGCCGGTCTCACTCTGAGTGTCGTGGCCGGCCTCCCGGAGTGGGTGGGCGAGGTCGCGGTCGCTGTCCTCGTCGCGGGCTCAGTCGCCGCCGGTGGCATGCGCGCGATCACGTATGTGCAGGCTTTCCAGTACTGGTTGAAGCTCTTCGCGCTGCTCGTGCCACTGGTGTGCATCGTCTTCGCGCTCACCGGCGGACCGCGTGATGTCGACCCGGTGCTGATCTTCCCCGCCGAGGCCGGTCCTGCCGGTTTCGAGCTGTACGAGACCATGTCGCTCATGCTCGCGCTGGTGCTCGGGACGATGGGGCTGCCGCACGTCCTGGTGCGCTTCTACACCAGCCCGACGGGCGTCTCCGCACGGCAGACGACGGTGCTGGTGATCGTGATGGTGAGCGCGTTCTACGCTGTCTCCAGCGGTATGGGCCTCGTGTCCCGCATCGTCGCCCCCGACTTGGCCGATCCCGCCGTCGCGGACACGGCGGCGCTCGTCCTGCCGGCACGCGTGTTCCCCGGCCTGTTCGGTGAACTCCTCACGGCGCTGGTGGTCGCCGGTGCGTTCGCGGCGTTCCTGGCGACATCCGCAGGACTGATCGTGTCGCTGGCCGGCGTGATCAGTCAGGACGTCTTCTCAGGGTCGGTACGCGCGTTCCGCCTCTCCGCGGTCCTGTGCGCCGCGGTGCCACTCGCGGTCGCGCTGCTCACGAGCCCGGCAGGGCTGGGCTCGAGTGTGGGGATGGTGTTCGTCTTCGCCGCATCCATGCTCTCGCCCGTCGTGCTGCTCGGCGTCTGGTGGGCCGGTCTCACGGCGCGCGGCGCTGTCGCGGGGATGGTCACCGGCGGTCTCGCCCCGGCCCTCGCGCTGCTCGTCCACACCGCCGTCGGCGGTGTCGGGGCCGCCGCCCCCTTCCTCGCGCAGCCGGCCGCGTGGACCATTCCGCTCGCGACCGCGGTGACCGTCGGCGTCTCGCTGCTGGGGGGCGGAGCCGCGCCTTCGCGCGCCGATCGATTCCTTGCGCGGCTGCACACGCCGGAGCGCGCAGAGGGGCGCCCACCTGGTCGCTCCTCCGGCGCCGACCCTGCCGAACATCGCCCTTCGAGTGGCGAATAGTCCAATGGTGCGGTCCGTGATCGCGGATTACCTTGATCGATTGTGCGGCCACGACGCCGTGCATCGCGATCAACGGAGATGACATACATGGGTCGATCACCTCTCCGGTTGACAGTCGGCGCGACACTCGCCGCACTGGTCATCGGAACCTCGGCAACTGCAAGCTTCGCCGGCGTCGAGGAGGTGACGCATCCGACCCCGGTCGACGGGACGCCAGGACACTACATCGTCGTCATGAAGGCCGACCCGCTGGCCACCTACGAGGGCGACACGAAGGGCCTTCGGCGCACGAAGCCCGATCAGGGCTCCCAGCTCGACGCGCAGTCCCCTGATTCGCAGAAGTACATCGCGCACCTCGAGAACGAACAACGCAAGCTCGCCAAGGCAGAGGGGGTCACCCCTGACACGACGTACCAGGTGACGCTCAACGGCTTCAGCGCCGACCTCAGCGGCGAGCAGGTCGATGCCCTTCGTGCGTCGAAGGACGTGCTCGAGGTGTTCCCCGATGAGATCCGGCACCCTGACGCGCAGTCCTCGACGGACTTCCTCGGGCTCGGCGACGACACGGCCGGTGCCGGGGGCGTCTGGGAAGCCACCGGTGGAGTCGACCGTGCAGGTGAGGGCGTGGTCGTGGGCGTCATCGACACCGGGATCGCCCCGGAGCATCCGTCCTTCGCCGGTGACAAGCTCAAGAAGAAGAACAACAAGAAGAGCGAGGGACAGCCGTACACCGACGGCTCCTACGTGTACTTCGACAAGTCCGACGGGACCCAGTTCCGCAGCAAGATCGTGCAGGGCCAGGACTGGGACAAGCACGACTACACGACCAAGCTCGTCGGCGGACAGTACTTCTCGACCGGCGCCGCGGCGGCCGGATACGACTTCTCGTCCGACTACCTGTCGCCCCGCGACGGCGACGGTCACGGGTCTCACACCGCGAGCACCGCGGCCGGTGAGTTCGGCGTGGAGGCGACCGTCGAGGGTACCGGTCTCGGCACGATCTCCGGAGTCGCGCCGGCGGCCAAGGTCGCCGCGTACAAGGCCTGTTTCGTCGGACCGGACCCGCTCGTCAGCTCCGACGACATCTGCGCCCTCAGCGACCTCGTCGCCGCGATCGACCAGGCCGTCGCCGACGGCGTCGACGTGATCAACTACTCGATCGGTGGAGGGGCGGCCACCTCCGTCCTCGAGCCGGACGACATCGCCTTCCTCAACGCGGCGGCCGCCGGTGTCTTCGTCTCGGTGAGTGCCGGCAACTCGGGTCCCGATCCCGTGACGGCCGACCACGCGTCGCCCTGGTACACCACGGTCGCGGCATCCACGATCCCCACGTGGGAGGGCACGGTCAGCTTCGACGGATTCGCGCAGGCCGGGGCATCGGTCTCCGTGCCGTTCGGCGAGACCATCACCGGCCCGTCGATCTATGCCGGCGACGCGGCGGCCGCCGGCGCGGCGGACGCGGCTCTGTGCATGCCCGGCACGCTCGATCCGGCCAAGGTCGCCGGTCGCATCGTCGTGTGCGACCGCGGGGTGAACGCCCGCGCGGAGAAGTCACAGGTCGTGGCGGATGCCGGCGGGATCGGTGTCGTGCTCGTCAACGTCCCCGGTGAGGCCGACTCGCTCGACAACGACTTCCACGTCATCCCGACCGTGCACCTCGCGGCCGCGAACCGTGAGGCCGTTCTCGCCTACGTGCGAGGCGGCACGGATCGTCCGATCACTCTGACCGGCGAGAACACGACCGACCAGACGACCCCGGTTCCGCAGATCGCCGGGTTCTCCAGCCGTGGCCCGATGCAGGCGGACGGCAGCGACGTGATGAAGCCGGACATCGCCGCACCCGGTGTGGCGATCCTCGCCGCCACGAACAGCGGCCGAAAGGACGCTCCGACCTTCGGCATCCTCTCGGGGACGTCGATGGCGGCACCGCACGTCGCCGGACTCGGTGCGCTGTACCTCGGCGAGCGTCCGAACGCCTCACCCGCGGAGATCAAGTCGGCCATGATGACGACCGCCTACGACACGGTGAACGCCGACGGCTCGGCGAACCGCGATCCGTTCGCACAGGGTGCCGGCCACGTGGACCCGACGCGGTTCTTCGAGCCGGGGATGCTGTACCTCAACGGTGTGACGGACTGGTTGGCGTTCCTCGAGGGCAAGGGGTTGGCGGACTTCGACGGCGTCGAGCCGATCGACGGCAGCGACCTGAACCTCGCGTCGATCTCCATCGGCACGCTGGCCAGTGCGCAGTCCGTGACCCGCACGGTCACATCGACCGAAGCGGGGGCGTTCACGGCCTCCGTGGACATGCCCGGTGTGGACGTCACGGTCGAGCCGTCGACGCTCTCCTTCGGTGGTCCGGGTGAGACGGCGACCTACACCGTCACGTTCGCCAACGACAGCGCCGCGGTCGAGCAGTGGGCGACGGGGTCGCTCACCTGGTCGAGCGAATCGCGAGCAGTGCGCACGCCGATCGCGGTGTTCCCGGTGACCGCCGACGCTCCGGCGGAGACGTCGGGTACGGGTGCGGACGGATCGACGGTCGTCGAGATCATTCCAGGGGTCGACGGTGAGCTGCCGCTGACGACGGCCGGTCTCACGCCGTTCGAGTTGCTGACGGACCCGGACAACCCCGTCGACGGGCACACCGGCGACGAGAACTCCGGTGACGCGAACAAGGACGTCGCATGGATCGTCGAGGTGCCGGAGGGCACCGCGCTGTCCCGCTTCGACCTGGACTCCTCGGATGACGAGGGCAGCGACCTCGATCTGACCGTGTACCGGGTGGTGTCCGCGGATGACCTGCGGTACTACGAGATGTGGCAGTCGGCGACCGTGTCGGCGGACGAGCAGGTCACGATCCCGACCCCGGCGACCGGCACCTACCTCGTCGTCGCGAACGTCTACTCCACGTCGGGGCCGATGACGTGGGACATGACCTACGCCAATGTGGCCGCGGACGGTGAGGGCGGCTTCGCCGCCTCGCCGAACCCGCTTCCTGTCGTGCAGGGGGAGCAGACCGCGTTCGAGCTGAGCTGGTCCGGTCTCACCGCCGGCACGCGGTACCTCGGCGTGGTCCAGTACGGCGACTCCGCCGTGCGGACGATCGTCACGGTCGACACCGAGTAGGAACCGGTGGGGGAGGGGCACCTGCGTTCTCGCGGGTGCCCCTCTTGCGTGCTCAGATCGAGCGGCGCCGGGGTTTCAGCGTGACGTGGGGGAGTTCAGGGGCCGGAATCCGCTCCTCACCGTGGTCGACGACCCGCCCGAACCGCGCCGCGGCCTCCGCCGACTCCCAGTCCTCACGCGCCCGCTCGATCTCGTCGTGCGTCCGCGCGGCGAAGTTCCACCACATCACGAGGTCTTCTTCAAAGGGTTCTCCGCCGAGCAGGAAGATCCGCGCGCCCGTTGTCGTCGAGAGCGTCACTCCGGATCGAGAGTCGCCGAGGTAGAGCATCTCGTCGGGTGCCGGCATCCGGTCATCGACGGTCAGGTCACCGTCGATGAGGACGACGGCGTGCTCCCAGGCCGGGTCGAGTGGCAGGACGACACGACTGGCGGGAGCCAGCGCGAACTCCGCGCCGACGATGGGTGTGTACACGGTCGCGGGGGAACGGACACCGGCGAACTCCCCGAGGACCACTGTGCCGGCGGCGTTCGCACCGGTCTCCGCCGGCACCGTCACCGAGGGCAGGGACGTGTGCTGCTCGAATCCCGCCGCGCCGGCGCGCGCGGAGTCGGGCAGCACGACCCACAGCTGCAGGGCGTCGAGGGGGATCGGGTCGTCCCCCACGGAGTACTCCGAATGCGAGATGCCGTCGCCCGCCGTCATGAGATTGAGCTGGCCGCGCTCGAGGGTGACGTCGTTGCCCTCCGAGTCCCGGTGGCGGATGCGCCCGACCAGTGGCCATGTGACGGTCTGAAGACCGATGTGCGGATGCGGATCGACCCGCATGCGCACCTCGTCGGGGCCGAACCGGTCGAGGAAGCACCAGGCGCCGACCGTCGGGATGTCGCGGTTCGGAAGCGTCCGCAGCACGCTCATGGCGCGGACGCCGCCCAGCGGCACCTCCCGCGGTTCGAGCAGGAGGGTCCGTTGACCGATCATGATGACGCAGCGGGATCGGTCGGAAGCTGCGGCCAGCGGATGTCCGCCCCATCGACCTCGTTGCGCGTGAGGTAACGGGCGATGTACGGGCAGTACGGGACGATCGTCGTGCCGGATGCCACGGCGTCGGCGAGGGCGCGGGAGGCCAGGATCGGGGCCAGGCCCTTGCCCTGGAAGGCCGGGTCGACCTCGGTGTGGGTGAAGAGGATCTCCCCGCGGCGTTCCTTGAACTCGGCGAAGCCGGCGAGGGTGTCGCCGACGCGGATCTCGTAGCGCGATGCGGCATCGTTTCGGGTGACAGTGGGCTCTTCGGTCATGGCTGCTCCCTTGCTCTCGTTCCACACTAGGGCGGCCGGTGTCGGCCGGGGTCGTTACGCTGGAGGGATGCCGCAGAATCCTGGTGACCCGTACGAGGATCTGCCCTGGCCGGACGAGCCGTGGGAGGACGCCCCGCCGCCGGAGGAGATGGACTGGACCCCGCAGGGATCCGGGTACGAGCCCCCGCTCGACTGGGGGGAGGGCCCGCAGACTTCCGTCGGCGCCGTGGCGACGGCGTCTGCTCGCAAAGCCGCTCCGTCGAAGTACCCGAGTGCTGCCGAGGCGCTGCACACCGTCTTCGGGTATGAGGCGTTCCGTGCCGATCAGGCGCAGATCGTCGAGCAGGTGATCGGCGGCGGGGATGCCGTCGTGCTCATGCCGACCGGTGGCGGCAAGAGCATCACGTATCAAGTGCCCGCGCTCGTGCGCGAGGGCACCGGACTCGTCATCAGTCCGCTCATCGCACTCATGCACGATCAGGTCGATGCGCTGCGTGCCAACGGTGTGAACGCGGCGTATCTCAACTCCACGCAGGCGCCCGCTGAGCGCGCCGAGGTCGAGCGCGCCTACCTGGCCGGTGAGCTCGACCTCATCTACGTCGCGCCGGAGCGGCTGTCGTCTCCCGCGACGACGCGTCTGCTGCAGCGCGGTGTGCTGAGCGTCATCGCGATCGATGAGGCGCACTGCGTGTCGCAGTGGGGTCACGACTTCCGCCCGGACTACCTGGCATTGGGTGATCTCGGCGAGCGATTCCCCGGTGTGCCGCGGATGGCCCTCACAGCCACCGCGACCCGCGCCACGCACCGCGAGCTCACCGAGCGGTTGCGTCTCGAAGGCGCGAAGCATTTCGTGGCGAGCTTCGACCGGCCGAACATCCAGTACCGCATCGTGCCGAAGGTCGATCCGCGCAAGCAGCTCGTCTCGTTCATCCGCTCGATGCCCGACGGCTCCGCCGGCATCGTCTATGCGCTCAGTCGCAAGTCCGTCGAGCAGACCGCGACGTACCTCGCCGCGCAGGGATTCGACGCGCTGCCCTATCACGCGGGTCTGCCCGCAGAGGTCAGAGCGGCGAACCAGTCGCGGTTCCTCCGCGAGGACGGCGTCGTGATGGTCGCCACCATCGCGTTCGGCATGGGGATCGACAAGCCGGACGTGCGGTTCGTCGCGCACATCGACCTGCCGAAATCCGTCGAGGGGTACTACCAGGAGACCGGTCGCGCCGGTCGAGACGGTGAGCCATCGGTCGCGTGGATGGCGTACGGTCTCGGCGACGTCGTGCAGCAGCGGCGGCTGATCGATCAGAGCCCCGGTGACCGCACGTTCAAGATGCGGATGGGGCAGCACCTCGACGCGATGCTCGCCCTGTGCGAGACGGTCGAGTGTCGCCGTCAGAATCTTCTGAACTACTTCGGGCAGGAGTCAGGGCCCTGCGGCAACTGCGACACATGTCTGGAGAAACCCGACACCTTCGACGGGCTCGTGCCCGCGCAGAAGCTCCTCTCCACGATCGTGCGACTCAAGCGCGAGCGCAATCAGGCCTTCGGTGCCGGGCACCTGATCGACATCCTCCGTGGGTCCTCGAACGACCGCATCCGGCAGCAGCGGCACGACGGCCTCGCCACCTACGGCATCGGCAGTGACCTCTCCGATCAGGACTGGCGCAGCGTCGTGCGTCAGCTTCTCGCTCGCGGCATCCTCGTCGCACAAGGGGACTACGGCACCCTCGCCCCGGGTGAGGCAGCGGGCGGCGTCCTGCGGGGCGAGACCCCCGTTCCGCTGCGGAAAGACACCATGGGGCGCGTCAGCACGAGCCGTGCGCGCAAGACATCAGCGGCCTCAGAAGCGGTTGCCGAGGGCGATCGGTCGCTGTTCGAGGCGCTGCGCGTGTGGCGTGCGGAGACCGCGCGCGAGATCGGAAAGCCGGCGTACATCGTCTTCGGAGACGCGACTCTGCGTGCTCTCGCGGAACTGCGTCCGGCGTCCGTGAGCGACCTCGAAGGCATTACCGGAATCGGCGAGAAGAAGCGCGAAGCGTACGGCGATTCCGTGCTCGCCGTGATCGCCGCGAACTGACGCAGAGACTCCGCCCCGGGTGCGCTCGCGTGTCGCGAGTGTGTAACGGACCAGGAGTTATCTGTGAGTCCGCTGGACATCCGCTGTGCGGCCCCACCATACTTGGGTTCACATGCGCTCTGTCGGCATCTGTCGACACCTGGGGAGGGCCGCGTGACGCGAACGAAATCGCATCACCGGAGAGGGGCAGTGAATATATGTCAAAGGGGAGAAAGGCTCTGGGCAAATCCAGGGTCGTATCAGTCGCGGCGGTAGCCGCGCTGGTCGTCGGGCACGTGATGGGGGCCAACGCCGCCTTCGCCGCGCCGGGCGATCATTCGGAGGCGAGATCGCAGTTCCTGAGCGGCTCGATCCTCACCGGAATCGATCTCGATTCCGTCGCCGGGCTTGCGGGAACGGAAGCCGTCAACGAAGGCGGACCGGTTGTCACGGACATCACCGATCTGGACCTCACGGTTCTGAGCGCACTGAACGTGAACATTCCCGGGGGCGTCAGCATCCCACTCGGTCAGCTGCTCCAGCTCGGCGCGGTGAACCAGTACTCAGCAGCTGACGACAACGGCGTTTCGCGTGCGGCATCCGGTGCGGTGAGCAACGCGGGCATCATCGACACGTCAGGCAGCGGGGAGTTCCCCGCCAGCGCGACACTCGATCTGATGGCGCTGCTCCCGGAAACGCCGCTACTTTCGACGGCCAACCTCTCGTTGGCCGGCGTCACGGGTGTGGCAGCTCTGGACGCATCGGTGGATGGTGGTCCGGCGGACAACTGCGGCGACATCTCTGCTCCGGAGAACTGCCTCGACTACACGATCGCCGGCGCCACGACGAACATCGGCTCCCCCGCGGTCGGTGCGATCAGCACCACGGCGACGGCAGCTCTCACGACTCTGTCGAACACGCTGAACGGGCTGTCCGACACCATTCTCGATGGTCTTCTCGGCGGTGTGCTCGACTCCCTGGACCTGCTCGGTTCAATCGTGCCCGGGCTGAGCATCGGCTCGAACGACCTCGAGGTTAGTGTCACCGCGGACCTCGCCGCTGCGCTTGATCCGATCCTCGGCCAGGAGATCACCGTCGCCGGTGTGACTCTGAACGCGGCGGCAGGCACGCTGACGGTCGACTGGGAAGACATCGTCGGCCTGAACGGGCTTCCTCCGAACACGCCGCTGTTGAGCGCCACGACGCTGTCGACGGTCGCTGCAAACGCGGCGGCGGCGCTGACCGAGCTGCAGGGCGAGATCAACACGGTCGTCGCCGGTCTGCTGGACAATGTCAACGTGCAGATCAGCGGAGGCATCTGCCTCCTTCGCGTCGTCGTATGTACCGCTGGCCTGAACATTTCGTTCGACGGCTCGTTGCAAGACCTGCTCGACAACTCCGAGCAGCTCACGATCACGGGAAGCGGCCTGCTTGCGGCGCTCAACCCGATCCTCGGCCCGCTCACCTCGACGATCCAGGGCGCAACGTCCGCGCTGGTGCTGCCTGTGGTGAACTCGGCCGTGAGCACGGCCGGCAACGCGATCTCGGGTGTGGTCACCGCTGCGAGCACTGCGCTCTCTGAGGCGCTCACCCTGATCAGTACCGTTGCCAACGTCGTTGTGAACGTGCAAGAAGAGGGCAGTGCGGGGCCCGGGAGCTACGCCGAGGTCGCCACGCGTATCACCCTTCTCGGCGGAAGCGCCCTCACCATCGATCTCGGCCGCGCCGAGGTCGGACCGAACGACATCGTCGCCTACACGCCGACGCTGACGGCGACCACGCCGGTCGCTCCGGGTGAGGACACCGAGGTCACGTCTGATGGATGGCCGCCTCTCACCGAGGTCTCCCTTCAGCTGACGGACAGCGAGGGCAACCCGGTCGGTAGCCCCGTCGTCGTGACGACGGACGAGGACGGCAACATTCCGGCAGGTACGCCCGTCCCGATCCCGGCTGACGCAGAGGACGGCACGGAGTACACCGTCGTCGGAACCGATGAATACGGCAACACCGCAGCGTCTGACACGCTCGTCGTGGACGGCGGCGCGACGGATGCTGACGCGACGGACGCTGACGCGACCGATGCTGACGCGACGGACGCTGACGCGACCGATGCTGACGCGACGGACGCTGACGCCACGGACGCTGACGCGACGGACGCTGACGCCACCGATGCAGACGCGACGGACGCTGACGCCACCGACGCTGACGCGACGGACGCTGACGCGACGGACGCTGACGCCACGGACGCTGACGCGACGGACGCTGACGCGACGGACGCTGACGCGACGGACGCTGACGCGACGGACGCTGACGCGACGGACGCTGACGCCACCGACGCTGACGCGACGGACGCTGACGCCACCGACGCTGACGCGACGGACGCTGACGCCACCGACGCTGACGCCACGGACGCTGACGCGACCGACGCTGACGCCACGGACGCTGACGCGACCGACGCTGACGCGACCGACGCTGACGCGACCGACGCTGACGCGACCGACGCTGACGCGACCGACGCTGACGCGACCGACGCTGACGCGACCGACGCTGACGCGACGGATGCTGACGCGACCGATGCAGACGCGACGGATGCTGACGCGACCGATGCTGACGCCACGGACGCTGACGCGACCGATGCTGACGCGACCGACGCTGACGCCACGGACGCTGACGCGACCGACGCTGACGCGACCGACGCTGACGCGACGGATGCTGACGCGACCGACGCTGACGCGACGGATGCTGACGCGACCGATGCTGACGCGACGGATGCTGACGCGACCGATGCTGACGCCACGGACGCTGACGCGACCGACGCGGACGCGACCGACGCTGACGCCACGGACGCTGACGCCACGGATGCTGACGCCACGGATGCTGACGCCACGGACGCGGACGCTACGGACGCTGACGCGACGGATGCTGACGCGACCGATGCTGACGCGACGGATGCAGACGCGACCGACGCGGACGCGACCGATGCTGACGCCACGGACGCTGACGCCACGGATGCTGACGCCACGGATGCTGACGCCACGGACGCGGACGCTACGGACGCTGACGCGACGGACGCTGACGCGACCGATGCTGACGCGACGGACGCGGACGCCACGGATGCTGACGCGACGGACGCGGACGCGACCGACGCTGACGCGACCGACGGCGACACTGACGCCGGAGAGCTCGGCATCACTATCAAGCACCCCGTGATCGAGCGCGAGCAGGTCCAGTCGTCGACCGGTACCGGTTTCGCACCGGGCGAGGTCGTGACGGGAGTCATGAACTCCGACCCGATCGCACTGGGCACGCAGGTGGCCAACACTGACGGAACCGTCACCTTCACCTGGACGATCCCGGCCGGCACCGACCTCGGTGCCCACACGGTGACTCTGACGGGTGAGGACTCCGGCTCGGTCAGCATCGGATTCCAGGTCGTCGCGAAGGGACTCGCTGCCACCGGCTCCGAGCCCGGCCCGGCGATCCCGCTGGCACTGATGCTGCTCGCAGCTGGTGCCCTGGCGGTCGTGGGATCCCGTCAGATGATCAAGAAGGCGAAGGCGTAAGCCGGATCCTGGCCGATACGGCATCTCGTATCGGTTGAACGACGGCTGGCGGCCCGGAAACTCCGGGTCGCCAGCCGCGTTCCCGTCTGCTGTACGAAGAATCAAGGGAGTCCGGTGCACAGCAAGGCCGCGCCATCGGCGCCGAGCAGGTCCGCACGAGTGACCGGCGTCATCGCCACAATCATCATCCTGGTGGTCATCGCAGGAACCGCGTTGATCTTCGCGCCCAGCGGCACACCGCTGCGCAGCGCAGTCCAGACCGTCGCGTTCCCCTACTTCTCGCAGAACTGGCGAGTGTTCGCTCCGGACATCCTGAAGAGCAACCGCACGTTCGAGATCCGCGCGCAGTGGCGTGACGACAGTGGAGAGCTCGTGAAGAGCGGGTGGGTCTCGATCACCGAGATCGAGCAGCGCACGGTGAAGGGCAACCTCGCGCCATCGCGCATCGAGAAAAACAGCTGGAACGCATCCAACACGTATCTCAAGCGCTACCTCGCGCTGGACGAGGCACAGCGTGAGCGGGTGCGTGACACCTTCATCGAAGCGCGCGACGGCGGTTTCCGGCCGATCCCCGTCGAGGAACTCATCGCCGACCTCGGCGAGGGCGACGGTGACGTCGTCCGATTCCTCCGCGTGGACTACATGCTCATGCGCTACGCGACGATGTACGCGACGGCGGGCTTCGGTGAAGACATCGAGCGCGTGCAGTGGCGCGTGATCACCGAGCAGCCCAACGACTTCACCCACCGCTTCGACGACGAGCGGCAGTTCACCCCGACCGTGCGGACCTTCGGCTGGCGGCAGTCGAACCTGAGCATCGACCCCGACGTGCTCGCGCAGTACCGCGGAGTCATCGACCGCTACGGCGCGGTCGGCACATTCGAGAGGGCCGCAAATGAAGCTGAATGATCTTTTCGACCGCTGGCTGCGGTGGCTCACGAGTACGGAGCACAATCTGCGCAGTTTCGCCGTCCTGCGCATCCTGTTCGGGGTCGGTCTCCTTATGACCGTCGTTCCGAGCATCGCAGATCGTTCCATGATCTGGGGCGCGGCATCGTTCTGGGTCGATCCTGAAGCGAGCCGCCGAGGCTACGTGACGTTCGATGTCCTCCTGCCCAAGGACAACCCCGTCCTCTTCGACCTGGTGTTCTTCGGCCTCATCGGCCTCATGGTGCTGTTCACCATCGGGCTGGGCACGCGGGTCGTCACGCCGATCATGCTGATCCTCGTGGTATCCCTTCAATCGAACAACGGCTTCGTGCTCAACGGCGGGGACACGCTCTACCGGATCACCCTGCTGTTCCTCGTCTTCGCGAACCTGAGCGCGCATTACTCGGTCGACTCGTGGTTGCGCGATCGCCGCCGCCGCACCTCGTCGGCACGGCGCCGCTGGATCCCGGCACACATCAGGAACGCTGCGCACAATGCCGCCCTGGTGCTGTGCTGTTTCCAGATCATCGTCGTGTACACGGTGTCCGGGGTGTGGAAGCTCACGGGAGAGGCATGGCCGGCCGGCACCGCGCTCTTCTACTCTCTGCGCATCGACGCTTTCATGGTCTTCCCGATGGTCAACGAGCTGATCTGGCAGTCCTCGCTGCTCATCTACGTGGCGACCTTCATCGCGCTTTGGTCGCAGACCCTGTTCCCGATCGCGCTGTTGTGGCGTCCGTCGCGGATCTTCGTGCTCGTGGCCCTCGTGTTCATGCACTCAGGGATCGGTCTGCTGCTCGGTCTGTGGCCGTTCTCGCTGGCGATGATCGCCCTGGACATGCTCTTCATCCGCGACAAGACGTGGGTGAGCGTGACTGGATGGGTGCGCTCGACGGCGCTCTGGCGCAGGGCTGACGACCTCGTCGGCAGGATGCTGCCGCGAGGCGGCGGACGGTCTACGCGATCCACCGAGCGCAAGGCGCCGACGCCGTCGGAGGCCTCGGCGTCCGACGAGTCCACGTCGAAGGAGCCGATCCCCACCCCGGTCAGCTGATCGCGTAGGGCTCCGCGTGCACCCGCGCGGTCGCGGCATCCTTCAAGAGCTTCGAGACAGGGCAGCGCGCATGTGACGCCGCCAGCACCTGCTCCGTCTGCTCGGCAGAGGCGCCTTCGACTGACAGGTACGCGTCGGCGTGGAACTCGTACCCGGCGCCTTCCGCGGCGTCGTGCAGTTCCACCTCGACGCGGACGGCGGTGCGCCGCCCGGTGGGCGCGATCACCTGAGCGGTCGCATTCAGGCAGGTCGCCCACGCGAGAGCCAGCAACTGCTCCGGATTGCTCGCCGACGTGTCCTGATCGGGGTTCAGCGGTGACGACACCGCCACCGCGAGACCGTCGGGGATGAACGTCTCGCCCTCGCCGCCGTCTTTGTTGATCGCCTGCGTCCGGTACCTCATGCTCATCCCTCAACTATAATTGGACTCAGTACACCAATTCCGAGGCGATGATGCCGCGAGCGAAGAGGGCGGCAGGCATCCATGGTTTCTCCCGGCACGGCGATGGTCGAGTTCGTCGACGTCACCAAGCGCTTCGGCACGCGCCGCGACCAGCCCCCGGCACTCAGCGGCATCGATCTGACGATCCGCCCGCAGGAGATCTTCGGTGTCATCGGCGAAAGCGGAGCCGGCAAGACGACGATGCTGGAACTCATCAACGGCCTCGTCGCCGCCGATGAGGGTCAGGTCCTCGTCGAGGGGGCGCCGGTCGCGGGTCGCACGCGACGTGAGATGCGCGCTCTGCGCCGCGACATCGGCGTCGTGTTCCAGGGCATCCACCTGCTCAGTGGACGGACCGTTCGACAGAACATCGCGCTCGGACTCGAGCTGGCGCGTGGCAGCGAGGCGAATCGCCGCACTCGCGCCCAGGAGCGCGCCGCTGTCGACGAGATCCTCGCCTTCGTCGGGCTCGCGCACCGCGCAGACCATTATCCTGCCGAACTCAGCGGAGGCGAGCAGCAACGCGTCGGCATCGCTCGTGCTCTCGTCACGCGTCCACCGCTGCTGCTGTGCGACGAACCCACGTCGTCGTTGGACGCCCGCACCCGCGCGGAGATCCTCCGCGTGCTGAGCGCCGCGCGGGACACGCTCGGCACGACGATCGTCGTGATCTCTCACGACCTCGACGTCGTGAAGGCGATTTGCGATCGTGCGCTGCTTCTCGAGGGCGGGCGCATGCGCGAGCTCTTCACCGTCAAGAAGGCCGACCTGCGCGAGATGCCGAGCTATCACGAACAGGTCAAGCGGGAACTCATGTGATGACCTGGCTCGCAGACCTCTTCGCGGAGTACGGAGAGGACATCGCCCAAGCCCTGGCCGAGACCGGCTTCATGATGCTCGTCTCCCTCGTTGCCGCTGTGCTCATCGGGCTCCCGCTCGGGACGCTGGTGTTCCTCACCCAGCGCGGTGCGATCGCCGAGAACAGGGCGGTCTGGACGATCGCGAACATGTACATCAACATCGTCCGCTCGTTCCCGTTCCTGCTACTGGTGGTGTTCCTCATCCCGTTCACCCGCGCGGTGATGGGGACGAGTTTCGGCACCCAGGCTGCGACCCTCCCGCTGTGCTTCGTCGCGGTGGCCATCTATGCACGGCTCGTCGAACAGATCCTGCGAGAGATCCCGCCGGGCATCTCCCGTGTCGCCGTCGCCATGGGGGCGACGCACATGCAGTCCGTCGTGCGCATCCTCCTCCCCGAGGCGCGCTCCGGCCTCGTCTACGCGCTCACCTCGGCGGCCATCAGCCTGCTGTCCTATTCGACGGTGCTCGGCGTCGTCGGGGGCGGTGGCATCGGCGACTTCGCGATGCGCTACGGCTACCAGGAGTACAACGACGGACTGATGTACATCACGATCGCGATCATCGTCGTCTGCGTGCTCGTCATCCAGGCGGTCGGCCACCGAACATCCGAGCGGCTCGACCACCGCTAGACCACACATATGTATAAGGAGCAGTAACCATGCGCATCTCCCGCCTCGGCATCCTCACCGCGATCGTCGGCGCCACCGTCCTCGTCGCCGGATGCGCCGCCACCGCGCCGGCGGATCCGGATGCCGCGTCCGACCCCGTCGTCCTCAAGGTCGCCGCCGTCACCTCGCCGATGACCGATGTCGTCGAGGCCGCCGGCGAAGTGATCGGGGACGGCTACGAGATCGAGCTGGTCGAAGTGTCGGACTACATCACGGCGAACACCATCGTGAACGACGGCGACGCCTATGCGAACTTCTCGCAGCACGAGCCGTACATGCAGGAGTTCAACGCCGCGAACGATGGATCCCTCGTGGCCGTCCAGCCGGTGTACAACTTCGTGATCGCCTTCTACTCGAAGACCCTCGATGACATCGGAGATCTCCCCGAGGGGGCCACGGTCGCCGTGCCGAACGACTCCTCCAACCTCGGCCGCGCCCTGAAGCTGCTCGACGCCGAGGGCGTGATCACTCTCGACGAGGCCGTCGACCCCTACGCCGCCACGGTCGGCGACATCGTGGAGAACCCGAAGGGCGTCGAGTTCCTCGAGGTTCCCATCGCGTCTCTCAATGCGGCGTACGAAGAGGCCGACCTCGTCTTCCAGTGGCCGTCCCACATCGCCGCTCTGGGGCTCACCCCCGACCGGGACGGCCTGATCGCCGAGCTCGACGACCGGTTCGTGCTGAACGTCGCCGTGCGCGAGGAGGACGTCGACAGCGATGCGACCGAGGCGCTGAAGACCGCGTTCGCCAGTGGCGAGGTGCGCCAGGTGATCGAGTCCAACGGCACGATCGAACCGGCCTTCTGAGGCGGCTGCTGCGCCCGCTGTGCCCTGGCGACATGGCCCCTGGCGAGGGAGGGCGGGGCGTTTGGAGGAAGCGCACATCCGGCTTTGCTGCTCGTTGGAGGAGTCCTACCGTTGAAGCATCCTGACTTCTCGTCGAGAGGAACCCCATGGTCGACGCCGCCGTCCGCACTTCGCAGAACTCCATGACCGACACGACGCCGCGAATCGACGTCGATCGGGTCAACGATCTCCTTCTCGGGACCTGGGCGGACACGCGCCGGCAGTCGCGCGAGATGATCAAGGACTCGGCGTTCTGGCGCGACGACTCCCTCGGCAAGGACGAGCATCGCGAGCGTGTGCTCACCCAGCTCCACCTGCTCGTCGAGAACAAGGCCGTCCACCGTGCGTTCCCGAAGAAGTTCGGTGGCGAGGAGAACAACGGTGCGAACATCGCCGGCTTCGAGGAGCTCGTGGCCGCTGACCCCAGCCTGCAGATCAAGTCGGGCGTGCAGTGGGGGCTGTTCGGCTCGGCGATCCTGCACCTCGGCACCGAGGAGCACCACGCGAAGTGGCTGCCGGGTGTCATGGACCTCTCCATCCCCGGCGCGTTCGCGATGACCGAGATCGGTCACGGCTCCGACGTCGCCGCCGCCGGCACCACGGCGACCTACGACCCCGAGACCGAGGAGTTCGTCATCCACACGCCGTTCCGCGCGGCGACGAAAGAGTATCTCGGCAACGCCGCCCTGCATGGCATCGCGGCGACGGTGTTCGCCCAGCTCATCACGAACGGCGTCAACCACGGGGTGCACTGCTTCTACGTGCCGCTCCGCGGCGACGACGGCGTCGACCTGCCCGGCATCACCCGAGAGGACGACGGCCTCAAGGGCGGCCTGAACGGCATCGACAACGGACGGCTCTCGTTCGACCACGTGCGCATCCCCCGCACCAACCTGCTCAACAAGTACGGCGACGTCGACGCCGACGGCAACTACACCAGCCCGATCGACAGCCCCGGCCGCCGTTTCTTCACGATGCTCGGCACGCTCGTGCAGGGTCGTGTCTCGCTCGACGGCGCCGCGTGCTGGGCCTCCGCGCTCGGCCTCCACATCGCCGTCACCTACGCCAACGAGCGTCGTCAGTTCGACGGAGCCGACGGCCAGGAGGTCGTGCTGCTCGACTACGGCAAGCACCAGCGCCGACTGCTGCCGCGGCTGGCGACGACGTATGCGGAGATCTTCGCCCACGACGAGTTCCTGCAGAAGTTCGACAGCGTGTTCTCGGGGCGCACCGATACGCCGCACGATCGTGAGGACCTCGAGACCCTCGCCGCGGCGCTGAAGCCGCTGTCCACCTGGCACGCGCTCGACACGCTCCAGGAAGCGCGCGAGGCGTGCGGCGGTGCCGGTTACATGTTCGAGAACCGCCTGGTGGGCCTGCGTCAGGACCTCGACATCTACGTGACCTTCGAGGGCGACAACAACGTCTTGCTCCAGCTGGTCGGCAAGCGACTGCTCACCGACTTCGCCAAGCAGTTCAAGGACAAGGATGCCGCAGCGCTCGCCAAGTACGCCGTCGGACAGACCGCGGGCAAGGTGTTCCACGGCGCCGGCCTCCGCAGGTTCGGGCAGAACATCGCCGACTTCGGCTCGACCGCCCGCTCGGTCGAGAACGGTCTGCGTGCCGAGCAGCAGCATGAACTGCTCGCCGACCGCGTGCAGCAGATGGTCGCCGACATCGCCGGCCGCCTCCGCCCTGCGGGCAAGGACAAGGTCCTCGGCGAGAAGCTCTTCAACGAGAACCAGGCCGACCTCATCGAGGCGGCCCGCGCACACGGCGAGCTGCTGCAGTGGGAGGCGTTCACGGATGCCGTCAACAGCGTCCCGGACGACAGTACCCGACAGGTGCTCACGTGGCTGCGGGACCTCTTCGGCCTGCAGCTCATCGAGAAGCACCTCGCCTGGCACATCATCAACGGTCGCCTTTCCACCCAGCGCGCCGCTGCCGTCTCGAGCTACATCGACCGGCTCTGCCTTCGGCTGCGGCCGCACGCCCTCGACCTGGTGAACGCGTTCGGCTACGAGCCGGAGCACGTGCGCGCTCCCATCGCGAGCGGTGCGGAGGCCCGCCGCCAGGACGAGGCGCGCGAGTACTACGCGAACCTCGCGGCATCCGGCCAGGCGCCCGTCTCGGAGAAGGCACTCAAGGCGGCAGCCAAGAACCGCTGAGTCCCGGACCAGGGGATGTCGGCGCGGCTGCGTACGCTGAGGGGATGAGCTCACTCCTCACCGGCGCCGACGGCCGCGCGCGCTGCGCGTGGGTCGGGACGGATGCCGAGTACCAGCGATACCACGACGAGGAGTGGGGCGTCCCGCTGCACGGAGACCGCGCGCTGTTCGAGAAGATGTCGCTCGAAGGCTTCCAGGCCGGGCTCAGCTGGATCACCATCCTCCGCAAGCGCCCGCGCTTCCGCGAAGTGTTCGACGGATTCGTCCCGGAGCGCGTCGCCGCCTTCGACGAGGATGACGTCGAGCGGCTGATGACGGATGCCGGGATCATCCGGAACCGCGCGAAGATCCTCGCGACGATCGGCAACGCGCGCCTGGTCGCAGGGATGCGCGACGGGGAGCTCGATGAGCTCATGTGGTCGTTCGCTCCGGACCGCGAGAGAGCGCGACCGAAGTCCTTCGACGATGTGCCGGCCGTGACGACGGAGTCGACCGCGATGAGCAAGACGCTGCGCGCGCGCGGGTTCCGATTCGTCGGTGCGACGACCATGTACGCGCTCATGCAGTCGACCGGTATGGTCGACGACCACGTCGAGGGATGCTGGCGCTACACCTGACCGCATGGGTATATCTACCCTTCGACCGATTTTTGCATCGCGGTTAGTATGTACCGGTGCGCCCGGCCCCTCTGAGGTCGGACGCACACTCATGAAGGTACCGGGGGGGAAACCGAGATGAAGGCGCTGTCATGGTTGCGCGCGAAGCCGAAGACAGCGGCATCGATCGCTGCGGTCACGGCGGGAATCGTCGCCATCGGAACGCTCGCCTACGCGTATGAGGGCAACCCCACCACCAAGGTCGATCTGAACGACGGTGGTGTCTGGATCACGAAGTCCTCCGCTCTCATGGTGGGCCACTTCAACAACGAATCGACCCTTCTCGACGGCGGCCTGCGGACGACGGGGGAGAGCTTCGACATCCTCCAGGATGAGTCGACGATCCTCGTCACCGACCGCACCAACGCCACCCTCACCGCCGTCGACCCCGCACGTGTCTCCCTCGGCGACAGCACGACGATCCCGGGCGCCGCGAAGGTCGCGCTGGGATCCGACACGGCCGCCGTCCTCGACACCGATTCCGGTGACCTGTGGGTCCTCCCCGTCTCCGGCATCGCCGGCTTCGAGTTCCAGGGCGCCGACCCGCTCGTCGAACTCGGCAAGAACTCGGACGTGACCGTCGGCGCCGACGGTACCGTGTACGCTCTCGCCGGTGACCGCGCCGAGGTCGTCACCGTTCCCGTCGACCCGCAGGGCGAGGCGCTCGAGCCGGAGACGGCGTCCCTCGGCGAGCTCGACACGTCCGCAGCGCCGACCATCACGGCGGTCGGCGACACCCCCGTGGTCCTGTCGCCCGCGGACAGCGCAGTGATGAGCCCCGGTGGATTCCGCACCGAGATCACCGAGGCCGACAGCGCCGTGCTCCAGTACGCGTCCGTGGCGACCGACAGCGTGACGGTGGCCACCGCCTCGCAGCTTCTGCAGGTGCCGCTGGACGGGGGCGAGCCCACGGCCACGAGCGCCGGGGGACAGGGCACCCCGGCCGCGCCGGTCTCACTCCTCGGCTGCAGCTACGGCGCGTGGGCGGGGTCAGCACAGTTCGTGCGCGAGTGCCCCGGCGACGGCGACGACGTCCGCCGGGCGATCGACGGCGTGGACGGGGCGACGACCCTGACCTTCCGCGTGAACCGCGACGTCATCCTCCTCAACGACACCGTCAGCGGCGCCGCGTGGCTCGCGGACGAGAGCCTGCAGCAGGTCGACAACTGGAACGATCTGACTCCGCCGGAGGGGGAGACCGAAGACGAGGAGGACACCACCGAGGAGACGGTGGAGACCACCCTGCCCGTCCGCACCGAGGTCAACACCCCGCCGATCGCCGAGGACGACGACTACGGGGTGCGACCGGGCCAGACCACCGCGCTCCCGGTTCTCGACAACGACAACGACGCGGACGGCGACGTCCTCGTCGCCTCGGTCGCCGAACAGCAGCCGAGCATCGGCACGGTGCAGCCGATCTACGATGGCGGATCGCTGCAGATCGCCGTCGACGAGAAGGCGTCGGGGACGGCATCCTTCATGTACGAGGCGAATGACGGACGCGGCGGCAAGGACACCGCCACCGTCAACCTCACCGTCAAGGACTGGGACACCAACTCCGCCCCCAAGGCCAAGCGCACGACCACCCTCGCGATCGAGACGGGCGGCACCGTCTCGTACAACGTCCTGCCGGACTGGATCGACCCCGAGGGCGACGACATCTATCTGCGCGAGGTCGTCGCAGCCCCCGGCGACGAGGTCGAGTTCACCACGGACGGCCAGATCACGTACCGCGCGACCGCGAGCCTCCAGGGCCGCAAAGAGGTCCAGATCTCCGTCGCCGATGCGCTCGGCGAGATCGCGTCCGGCACTCTCATCCTCGACGTGCGTCCCGCCGGTTCCACCCTCCCCAAGACGAACGCCGACCACGTGATCACGCGCGTCAACGAGCAGGTGACCGTCTCGCCGCTGGCGAACGACTCGAGCTCCGGACGCGAACCGCTCCGACTCACCCGGGTGAACGGCGACGAGACGCCCGGTGCGACGATCGTCCCCGACTACCCGAACAAGACCTTCTCGTTCACCGCCCCGTCGCCCGGCGTCTACTACGTGCTCTACGAGGTCGCCGCAGGGCCGAACGGTGTCCCCGGCATCGTGCGCATCGACGTCACGGATGCCGCCGAGCAGGACCTGCCGCCGATCGCCGTGCGCGATGTCGCCCTGCTGCCGACCGGCGGCGAGGTGCTGCTCGGTGTGCTGAACAACGACACCGACCCCTCGGGTGGCATTCTCGTCGTCCAGTCGGTGAGCGTCGAGCCGGGCAGCGGCATCTCCGTGTCCGTCCTCAACCATGAATCGCTCCGCATCGGCGACCAGGGTGCGCTCGACCAGCAGGTGCAGATCTCGTACCGCATCTCGAACGGATCGAAGACCGCCGAGGGTGAGGTGGTGGTCATTCCCATCCCCGCGCCCGAGAAGATCCTGCCGCCGGTGGCGAGCCCTGACCAGGCCGTCGTGCGCGTCAACGACGTCGTGACGATCCCCGTGCTCGACAACGACACGAGCCCGATCGGCGATGCGCTCACGCTCGAGCCCGAGCTGATCGAGCCGTTCGTCGACCCGGAGGACGGCGAGATCTTCGTCTCGCAGGACACGGTGCGGTTCAAGGCGGGACCGGAGGCGAAGACCGTCTACGCCACGTACGAGGTCTCCGACACCCGAGGCAACAAGGTCGGCGGGTACATCACGATCCAGATCGTGCCGGAGCAGGAGGACAACGCCGCTCCGCGCCCACAGGACATCACCACGCGTGTGCTCAGCGGCAGCATCGCGAACATCGCGGTGCCACTGGACGGCATCGACGCCGACGGCGACTCGGTCGAGCTGATCGGGCCGGCATCCAGCCCGAAGAAGGGGCGCATCACCGAGGTCGCCGCGAACTACTTCGTGTACGAGGCGTACGCGGATTCGTCCGGCGTCGACACCTTCTCGTACCGCGTGCGAGACCGGCTCGGCAAGGAGGGCACGGCGACCGTCCGCGTCGGCATCGCGCCGGCGGAGGACGTCAACCAGGCGCCATACGCGGTCAAGGACTCCGTCGTCGTCCGCCCCGGACGTGAGATCGCCGTTCCCGTGATGCTCAACGACTCCGACCCAGAGGGCGACGAGATCGCACTGGTGAAGGACGGTCTCGTGCTTCCGGAGCTCGACGACCTCAGCGCCCGGGTGTCGGGTGACCGCGTTCTCGTGCAGGCCCCCGACCGACCGGTGGAGACCTCGCTGCAGTACACGATCAGCGACGCACGTGGGGCCACCGCGCAGGCGGTCCTGCAGATCACGGTCGACGAGAACGTGCCGCTGCTCGCGCCGATCGCCCGCGACGACCGCGTGCTGCCGACGGACCTGACCGACGGTGAACTCACCACGGACGTCGACATCCTCGCCAACGACGAAGACCCCGACGGCACCACGGAGGGCCTCGAGGTCGAGGTGGGCGAGGGCGGAACACTCCTCGAGGACGGCAAGGTCCGCGTGACGGTCGGCGAGGAGATGCAGCTCATCCGCTACACCCTCACGGACCGCGACGACCTGTCGACCTCGGCGTTCATCTTCGTGCCGTCCGTGAAGGATCTTCGTCCCGCACTGACCTCGACGAAGCCGGTCACGGTCGTCAGCGGGGAGACCAAGCAGCTGCCGCTGGACGAGTACGTCACGGTCGCCGGCGGCGGCTCGGTGACGATCACCGAGCACGCCAAGGTGACCGCGGCCCACTCCGACGGCTCGGATCTCGTCAAGGACGGCAGCACGCTCGTCTACACGTCCGCCGACGGGTACTTCGGCGAGGACGGCATCTCGTTCGAGGTCACGGACGGGACCGGCCCGGACGACCCAGAGGGTCGCAAGGCCACTCTGACGATCCCGATCACGGTGCTCCCGCCCGACAACCAGCCGCCGATGTTCACGCGGGGCGAGGTCGACGTCGCGCCCGGTGAGGATGCCACGACCCTCGACCTCGCCGCATTGACCTCGGACCCGGACCCGGAGGACGAAGGCACGCACACCTATTCGCTCCAGGGAAGTGCCGGAGGCGGCGTCTCGGCCCGCATCGATGGGTCGACCCTCTCGGTCGAGGCCGCGTCGAACGCGAAGAAGGGGACGGCGCAGACGCTGACGATCCGCGTCTCCGACGGCGAGACCGAACCGATCGAGGGCACCGTCATCGTCCGTGTGGGCGCGTCGACACGGGCGCTGGCCACGGCGAACACCGACACCATCGCGGAGGCGGATCAGGGCAAGACCATTACAGTCCCCGTCCTCGACAACGACTTCAACCCGTTCCCGGAGACGCCGCTGAAGCTCGTCTCCGCATCGCCGGAGTCCGGGTCCGGGACGGCGAGCGTGCAGGGTGATCAGGTACAGGTCACCCCGAGCGCCGACTTCGTCGGCACGCTGGTGGTCCGGTACACGATCGAGGATGCGACGGAGGACTCCGACCGTCGTGTCGACGGCCGCGTCGTGGTCACCGTGCAGGGCGTGCCGGAGGCGCCGGGGCGTCCGCAGGTGACGAGCGTGCAGGACCGCACCGTCGTGGTGTCGTTCTCCGCACCGTCGAACAACGGCGCGGAGATCACCCACTACACCGTCACGAGCACATCGGGCAGCGCGTACACCAAGCGCTGCGAATCCACGACGTGCACGCTGGACGGCCTGACGAACAATGTCGAGTACACGTTCCAGGTCGTCGCGACCAACCGTGTCGGCGACTCGGAGCCCTCGGGGGCGTCCGAGGTCGCACGCCCGGACGCGCGACCGGACACCCCGATCCCGCCGACGCTCGTCTTCGGCGACAAGTCGCTGAAGGTCGCGTGGAAGACGCCGACGACGCCCGGCTCGCCCGTGGAGTCGTTCAACCTGCAGATCTCTCCCGCGCCGCCGTCCGGCGTGACGGAGAAGACCGGCGTGACGGGGAACTCCCTCACCTGGGAGGGGCTGGAGAACGGCACGTCCTACCAGGTGCGCGTGCAGGCGGTGAACCGTGCGCCGGAGCCGTCCTCGTGGAGCGGCTGGTCGCTCGGGGAGGTCCCCGCAGGGCCGCCGCTGCAGCCTGCGGCCCCGACGACGGCGGAACTGTCGCCGGTCGGGGATCAGGCGCAGATGCAGGTCACGTGGGGCGCTCCCAACAACAACGGTGCGGACATCGACGGGTATCAACTGCAGGTGTTGCGCGGCGGCTCCACCGTGCGCACGCTGGAGCCCGCCGCAGGGCAGACGAGCCAGGCCGTGACGGTGGCCACCGCGGAGGAGGGGTACACCTACATCATCCGTGCACACAACAAGGCCGGATGGGGCCAGTGGAGCTCGCCGTCGGCGGAGCGCCGCGGCGCGGTCCGCCCCGATGCGCCGAACACGCCGTCGATCACGGCCGGTGATCGCCAGATCACGATCGCCGACAACTACACGCTGACGGCGGATCAGCGCAACGGCGCGAGGGCTGGTGAGATCACCTACCAGTACCGCCTCAACAGCGGTGGATGGCAGAACCTCACCAACCGCACGATCGGCGGGCTGACGAACGGCACTGATTACAACGTGCAGATCCGTGCCCTGTCCAACACCGGCACCGGAAGCTACACAGGTGCCGAGTCCGCGCGTTCGAACACTGTCAAGCCGTTCGGCATCCCGCCGCAGCCAAACGCGAGCGCCCGCAACAACGGTCAGAACGTCACCCTGAGTTGGAGCAACAACGGGAACAACGGCGCGGCGATCGACCAGACCCGCATCCGCATCCGCAACCAGAACGGCAACTGGGGCGGCTGGGAGTCCGTCGCCGCGAGCAGTTCGCGCACGGTCGGCAACGGCTATTCGCAGAACTGGGCCATCGAGGTGCAGGTGCACAATGCGGCCGGATGGTCGTCATCCGCGAGTGCATCTGCGACGACCAACGATCCTCCTCAGCCTCGCGTGTGGGTCACGCAGGGGGATGCGGCCGGCAACGGCTGCGTGAACGGGTGCCGGAAATTCGTCGTCCACTGGGAGAACCTCGACATCGGGTCCAAGAAGGTCAGCTGCTGGAACGACACCGGCCTGATCGGCACGGCATTCGTGCACACGGTGAACTTCAACGGCAGTGGGTCGACGCAGCTCAGCTGCTGGAAGGGCCGCGACGGCGTGAACGTCTGGGTCGACATCCAGAACTGGGGCGGCAGCGTCGACACCGAGAAGAACTTCTGGCCGAGACCGTAGCCCCCCCCACGCGGCTTCAGAACATCACGAACGAGAGACGAGCAGACACATGAGCATGACCCCCGAGCAGGCAACCTGGTTCCAGGGAACCTTCCACCGCCTCGTCGAGAACATCGACAAGGCGGTGCAGGGCAAGCAGGAGGTCGTCAGCCTGGTGCTGGCATCCATGCTGGCCGAGGGCCACGTGCTCCTCGAGGACGCACCTGGTACCGGAAAGACAAGCCTCGCGAAGGCGCTCGCCGCCACCGTGCAGGGGACGAGCTCGCGCATCCAGTTCACGCCCGACCTGCTCCCCTCCGACGTTACCGGTGTGACGATCTACGACCAGCAGTCGCACAAGTTCGAGTTCCACAAGGGCCCGATCTTCGCGTCGATCGTGCTCGCGGATGAGATCAACCGCGCCTCGCCCAAGACCCAGTCCGCGCTCCTCGAGGTCATGGAGGAGTCCAAGGTCACCGTCGACGGCGTCACCCATGAGGCAGGGCGGCCGTTCCTCGTCATCGCGACGCAGAACCCCGTCGAGCAGGCGGGGACCTACAAGCTCCCCGAGGCGCAGCTGGACCGATTCCTCATCAAGACGTCGATCGGCTACCCGGATCTCGACACGACCGCGAGCATCCTGGCCGGTGCATCCGACCGCAACCCGTCGTCGGGCCTGTCCGCCATCATCACCACGAGCGCCGTCGCCGACATGGCCGACCTCGCGGCCACGGTGCACGTGGAGTCCGCCGTCCTGCGCTACGTCGCCGAGCTCGCTGCAGCGACGCGCGAGGACGCCGGCGTGCGTCTCGGCGTCTCCGTGCGCGGGGCGATTGCCATGGTGCGCCTCGCCAAGGTGTGGGCGGCATCCCGCGGTCGTCACTACGTGCTGCCCGATGACATCAAGACGCTCATGGCGCCGGCCTGGCAGCACCGTCTCATGCTCGACGCAGAGGCCGAGTTCGCCGGTACCACCGCCGACGTCGTGATCTCGCGCGCACTGGCGAGCGTCGCAGCGCCCCAGGCTCGAACGGCGGCTTGATGACCGCGCAGACGCTGCCCGCCGCACCTGAGGACACCCGAGACGCCGGCTGGCGGGACATCGCGGTGCTCATCGGCGTGCGCATCGCAGACCGTCTGCAGAAGATCGCCGCCGTCATCCGGCCGCTCGCCTGGGTGCTCATGGGGCTGGCGATCGTGTTCTGGATCATCGGCGGCGCGCTGGGCTGGCGCGAGATGACCATCACGGCCGCGGTCGTGACCATCACGCTCGTGCTGTGCGCCCTGTTCCTCATCGGCCGGACCGAGTACGACGTCGACCTCGACCTCGCCAGGACGAGGGTCGTCGTCGGTGAGCGCGCCGTCGGCGCCCTCACCCTCGCCAACCCGAGCAGCCGCGCCATCCTCCCGTCCCGCGTCGTCCTGCCCGTCGGAGGCGGCCGAGGTGAATTCGGCATCCAGCGGCTCGCGCCGGGCGAGAAGGCCGAGGAACTGTTCGCGATCCCCACCCACCGCCGCGGCGTCGTCAAGGTCGGCCCTGTCAGCGTCGTCAGAGGCGACCCGCTCGGTCTGTTCGAGCGCGCGCACCGACGCGATGATCCGGTCGACCTCTTCGTGCACCCTCAGACGGTGCTGTTCGACGGGCAGTCGCTCGGTTTCCTCCGCGACCTCGAGGGTCTTCCCGCGACGGACCTGTCGCGCGACGACGTCTCCTTCCACGCGCTCAACGAGTACCAGCCCGGCGACGACCTGCGTCACGTGCACTGGCGGTCCACCGCACGCACCGGTGTGATGATGGTGCGCCAGTACGAGGAGACCCGCCGCTCGCACTTCGTCATCGGTCTCTCCCGCTCCAGCGGGGATTACGCGAACGACGCGGATTTCGAACTCGCCATCTCGGTCGCCGGCTCGATCGGCCTCCGCGCACTGCGTGACTCGCAGCGCGTCGACGTCCGTGTGCAGGGGCAAGAGCTCCGCGCGGGCACGGGCAAACAGCTCCTCGACTCCCTCGCCGCTGTCGAGGCGTCGAAGCCCCGCGATGGCGGCATCACCGACCTCAGCGGCGTGATCGCCGCGACCCTTCCGCTCGCGAGTGTCGTCGTCCTCGTCTGCGGCACGAAGGTGTCGAACGAGGATCTCCGGGTCGCGTGCGCCCGCCTGCCGTACGGGGCGCGGGTCATCGCGGTCGTCAGCGACACCACCGTCGAGGTGCCGGCGCTTCGGCGCATCGGCGAGGCGGACGTCGTCAGCGTCGGTGCCCTGCAGCAGATCCCCTCCGCACTCCACCGGGTCCTCGCATGAGCGCCGCGACCATGAACGCATCCTCCGTCTCCGGCGCCGTGCCCGTCCGGCGCTGGCTGCTCGACCTCGCGGCCGTGTTCGTCCTGCTCGGCGCGGCGGCCGTCGGCTTCTGGCCGAGCTTCGCCGGAGGGAGCTTCCTCGTGGCAGCGTTCGGCGGCGCACTGCTCGGCATCGCCGTCGCCGCGCTCGCCGCATGGCGCGGGTGGGGCATCCTCATCATCGCCGGCCTCACCGTCGCGGTGTACTTCGTCTTCGGCGGAGCCCTGGCACTGCCGCACACGACGGTCCTCGGCGTCGTGCCGACGGTCGAGACGCTGCAGCAGCTCGCGATCGGGGTCGTGACCTCGTGGAAGCAGCTCCTCACCACCGTCGCCCCCGTCTCCGGCGCCGACGGGCACTTCCTCGTCCCCTTCCTCCTCATGCTGGTGACGGCGGTGATCACCGCATCCCTCGCCCTGCGCCTGAGGCACCCCGCCTGGGCCCTGCTCCCCGCCGGCGTCTTGCTCGCGGCCGTGATCGCCTTCGGCACGCCGGAGCCCTTCGTCCCGGTCATCCAGGGCGCGGTGTTCGCCGTGGCGGGCATCGCGTGGCTCGCCGTTCGCCAGATCTGGGCGCCGCAGGAGGCCGCCGTATCGGTGGGGGAGGGTGATCCCTCACGCGCCCGCCACATGCGGATGCGGCGCCTCGTCTCCGGTGCCGTGGTGCTCGCCGTCGCAGCCGGTGCGGGGGTGGCCACCAGCGCGCTGACGGCGCCGGGGGAGGTCCGTCATGTGCTGCGCGACACGATCATCCCGCCGTTCAACGTGCACGACTACCCGAGCGCGCTGCAGTCGTTCCGCGGCCACGTCCGCGACGCGTCCGACAGCACGCTGTTCACCGTGCGCGGCCTGCCGGAGGGCGCGCGCGTCCGCCTCGCGGCGATGGACGAGTTCGACGGTCAGGTCATCAACGTCGTCGACGGCGGACCCGGGAGCTCGAGCGCCTTCACCCCGATCCGCTCCAACATGTCACCCGACGCCGAGGGCGTGCCGGTGACGCTCCAGGTCGACATCGACGGTTACGACGACGTGTGGGTGCCGCAGGCCGGCCTGGTCTCGGAGTTCCGTTTCGACGAGGGCGACGCCGACACGCTCCGGCGCAACACCTTCTACAGCACCGGTTCGGCCACGGCCGTGGCGACCCCTGGGCTGCGCAAGGGCGACAGCTACACGGTGGACACCGTCATCCCGGCGGAGGTCACCGTCGAACAGCTCACCGAGGCCGAGTTCGGCGCGGTCCGCCTCCCGAAGCACGAGAACGTCCCGGAGGAACTCAGCACCCTGGCTGGCGAGATCGTCTCCGAGGCGGAGACCCCCGTCGAGCAGGTGCAGGCCCTCGCCGACTTCCTGTCGGAGGACGGGTTCTTCAGCCACGGCCTGGAGGGCGAGGTCCTCTCGCGCGCCGGGCACACCTCCGAGCGCATCTCCACGCTCATCGGTGGAGATCAGATGATCGGCGACGACGAGCAGTACGCCGTCGCGATGGCTCTGCTCGCGGGAGAGCTGGGAATCCCGGCCCGAGTGGTCATGGGCTTCTACCCGGACGAGAAGGATGCCGGCGCCGCCGACTTCGCCGCGAACGGGGAGAACCTGCACGCCTGGGTGGAGGTTCCCTTCGACGGCTTCGGCTGGGTGCCGTTCGATCCGACGCCGCCCGAGGATCAGGTGCCGAACGATCAGAACACCAAGCCGCGCGCCGACCCGAAGCCGCAGGTGCTGCAGCCGCCGCCCCCGCCGCAGGAGCCCGTCGACCTTCCGCCGACCTTGCCGGATGATCGCGAGTCCGAGGATGAGACGACGAACATCGCCGCGATTCTCGGTGCGATCCTCCTCATCGGGGGCATCTCGCTGGCGATCATCGCTCTGCTCGCCTCCCCGTTCATCATCATCGGTGCTTGGAAGGCATCCCGCCGTCGCGCGCGGCGCATGGCGGAGCGCACCGCCGACCGGATCGCCGGCGGCTGGGACGAGCTCACCGACCGTGCGATCGACTACGGCGCGCGGCTGACGCCAGGAGCGACCCGCGGCGAAGAGGCGACGCTGGTCGCCGAATCCCTCGCCGTGCCGACGGTCACCGCCCTCGCCGACCGCGCCGACGCCGACGTGTTCGGCCCGGATGACCCCAGCCAGGAGGATGTGGACGCGTTCTGGAACGAGGTCGACGGGATCGTCGTGGGCCTTGGCAGCGAGGCGGGCTTCTGGAAGCGCATGAAGGCGCGACTGAGCCTCCGTTCCGTGTTGGGCGGCTCAGCGATGTCGAGCGGATTCCAGAACCTGAAGGATGCCGCATCCGCGCGTGTTCGGCGAGAACCTGGCACCATCGACAACAGCACGACCGAAGCACCCGAGAGCGAGACATCATGACGCAACCGTCGTTCGGCGCCGTCGCCCCGACATCACGCCGAGCCGTGGCGTATCTCATCGATGCCCTGATCGCCGCCGGCATCGGCATCGTGTTGGCGATCCTCCTGGTCGTCATCGCCTTCTCGGCGGGAACGGAGAGCCTGCTCGGCGTCATCGGCATCGGCGCGCCGCTGGTGTGGCTTGTGATGCTCGGCTGGTTCGTGTTCTACACGGTCCTCCAGGGCGGAAACGGGTCGATCGGCATGCGGGCCCAGGGCCTGCGTCTCGTGCGCGAGACCGACGGCGCTCCGCTCGGGTTCGGCAAGGCACTGCTGCGCAACATCATCTTCGGCCTGTCCGCGTCGATCATCGTGGGCTACTTCACGCCGCTCTTCGACGGGTCGGGCAAGTTCCAGGGCTGGCATGACAAGGTCGCCGGCGCCCTGATGCTCGACGCCAGGACGCGTGGGACCGTCGCCGACGCGCCTGCGACCCAGGCCGTCTCGGTGCCACCGCGGCCGTCGTCGCCGTCGACGCCATCGGCCGGCCCGCTCACCGGCGTCCCGCCCATCCCCGGACTCGCGCCGGTCCCGAGCTCGCCCGACTTCGCAGGCTCCTCCGCGCCGCAGACGCCGCCTGCCCAGCCGTCCGCGCCGCTGCCACCCGGCCTCGATGAGACGGTGCGCGCCATGGACGAGGTCCGTCCCTCCGCCCCCGAGTCACCGCTTCCTCCCGCGCCGCAGACGACGCCCGTGTCTCACCCCTCCGCACCGTCGGCGAACGAGGACGCGCTGATCGCGTTCGTCCCCGGCATCACACAGGACACTCCGCCAGAGCGGCGAACTCCGGCCCCGCCCGTGCCGCCGGCTCCGGCGACGCCCGTCGCCCCTGCGCCCGGCGCGGCCGCGAGCGAACCGCCGGCGGTCGCGCCGGCTCCCGCCGATGAGCCGGCGGCCGACCTCGGCGACATCGAGGACACCCGCATCAGCATCCCGGGGCACCGCCTCGTGTTCACGTGGGATGACGGCACGCGCGTGACGGTCTCCCGCCGCACGCTCTTCGGCCGCAATCCTGCCCCGGAGGACGGCGCGACGGTCGTCCCGGTGCGCGACGAGACGTTGTCCCTGTCGAAGACGCACTTCGAGGCCGCCGCTGAGCCGTCGGGAGGCTGGATCATCGACCGCCACTCCACGAACGGGACGATCATCGTGCGCGACGGACATCGCATCACCTGCCCGCCGGGCGAGCAGGTCCGCATCCGCCTCGGAGACGCCATCGAGATCGGCGACCGCATCGTGACCATCGGGGGCTACGCGTGAACGCACCTCTCATCGTGTCGGCGGGGTCGTCCACCCACGCGGGTCTCCGCCGTGCGCTGAACGAGGATGCGCTGTTGGCCAGCACACCGATCTTCGTGGTGGCGGACGGCATGGGCGGTCATGAGGCGGGCGAACGCGCCAGCGCCGCCGTCGTCGCCGAGTTCGCGCCGTACATCGGCCGCCAGAGCCTGGAGCTCGAGGATGTGCTCGATGCCCTCGGGCGGTCGAGGACGGCTGTCGAAGCGCTCTCGGTGAACGCCTCCGGGCGCGCGGGAACCACTCTCAGCGGCGTCGTCCTCGCCGACGTCGACGGGATGGGCTACTGGCTCGCGTTCAACATCGGCGACTCGCGCACCTACCGTCTCGCCGGGGGAGAGCTGGAGCAGATCACGGTCGACCATTCCGTCGTGCAGGAGCTCATCGAATCCGGCGAGCTCGACGCCGCCCAGGCGGCCACGGATCACCGGCGCAACATCATCACCAGGGCGATCGGCGCCGGAAGCACGGGGGACGCGGACTTCTGGATGTTCCCGGCAGAACTGGGCGATCGTATGCTCATCTGCTCGGACGGTCTGTCCTCGGAGGTGCCGGACGCGCAGATCAGCGCGATCCTCGCCTCAGAGCCCGATCCGCAAACGGCGGCGGCCGCGCTGGTCGGCGAGGCCGTGCACGCCGGCGGCAGGGACAACATCACCGTCGTGGTGGTGGACGCCGTCTCGGTCGCCTCCCGGCCCGGCGTGCGCATGCGCGCGGACGACGACATCGACGAAGACACTCGGCCCCGCGAGGCCGTGGCAGGAGGGATGGGCTGATGCAGACGACCTACCGATCAGGCCAGTGGTACGTACTCGTGGCACCCGGCGCTCTGATCGCGCTGTCACCCGACGCGCCGACGGAACTCGTCACCCGGCTGTGGGAGCGCGAGCGCTCCGCCGGTGAACTCGCCGCCGTCATCGACGCGCTCACGGAGCAGGCATCCGGCTCTTTCGCCGCCATGCTGCCGTTCGCGGCCGTCGTGATGGAGGGGCCCGATGCTCGTGTCGCCGTCCGGGGTGAGGCGATCGTCGAGGTCACGGGCCCCGACGGGCATGAGAGCTTCACCGGCGCCAACGTGACGACATGGAGCGAGCGCTTCGTCGCCGACGCGAGCCGTATCGCGATCTCGACCGGCGCCTCAGCGGACGAAGGGGACCTCCCGATCAGTGGTGGCATCGTCCGGGCGGCCACCGTCACCGCCGACATCGAACCGGCGGACATCGTCCCGGTCGCGGACGCGGTCCCTGATGCGCACGCTGCCGACTCCGGATCCGAGGAGAGGAACGCGGACGCCAGCGTCGCTCAGACCCTCGCCGCACTGCGGGTGCCGTCGGGCGAACCCGGACTCCCCGCAGCACTCGATGCCGATGCGGAGGCCGAACAGCAGGCGCCCGAGCCCGTCGCCGAGCAGCAGCGCGAGCCAGAGGTGCAGCCCTCCGAGGAGGAATCGGTGGCGGATGAGCTTGTCGCAGAAATCGCCGACGACGGTGAGACGGTCACTGACGAGCCGCCGCAGTCGGAGCCGTCTGCGGAGGAGTCGACGTCCTCGGACATCGAGACGGAGCGGATCCCTGAGGTGGCCTCCACCGATGACGATGTCGTCGACGGTGCGACCCTCGTGCCCTCGGACGTCACCTACGCCTCCGACTCGGACGAGTTCGACCAGCTCTTCGGCGCGACGATCGTCGCTCCAGGCCCCGCCGCCCCTCCGCCCGCACCGCCCGCGCCACCGGCGCCGCCTTTGACAGTGGACGGCGATCACGACGGCGCGACGATCTCACTCGCCGAGGCGCGCGCTCTTCGTCAGAACGTCCCGACGGCCGCGCCGGACGCGCCGACCGCGGTGCTGCCCGTCGTGGGAGGGTCTGCCGGACGCGTGCGTGTGTCGACCGGACAGGTGGTCACCCTCGATCGGACCGTCATCATCGGTCGCCGCCCCCGGTCCACGCGCGCGAGCGGAGCGGACCTTCCGCACCTGATCGCGGTCGAGAGTCCGCAGCAGGACATCTCGCGCAGTCACCTCGAGATCCGTCCGGAGGGCGACACCGTCGTGGTCGTCGACCTGCACACGACGAACGGCTCGACGCTGCTGCGTCCTGGCGCGGATCCGCTGCGACTGCACCCCGGGGAGCCGACGCTCGTCCTCTCCGGTGACGTCGTCGACCTCGGCGACGGCGTCACCGTCGTGTTCGAGGACCTGCCGTGAGCAGACCCCCCTCCCGGCCGCCCGAGCTTCCGGGCTTCACTTATCTGCAGGTGCTCGGCACCGGTGGGTTCGCGGACGTCTTCCTCTATGAGCAGCAGATGCCCAAACGCCGTGTAGCGGTGAAAGTGCTCCTCGCGGATCGGATCTCCGACGGTGCCGCGAAGGAGTTCGCCGACGAGGCGAACGTCATGGCCATGCTGTCCACGCATCCGGCGATCGTCACGATCTACCAGTCGGGCGTCGCCGGCGACGGCCGTCCGTACATCGTGATGGAGAACTGCCCTCGTCCGAACCTGCAGACCAGGGCCCGCAAGGAGCCGCTGTCGGTCGCCGAGGCCCTGCGCGTCGGCATCCAGGTGGCCGGCGCCGTCGAGACGGCGCACCGCGCGGGTGTCCTCCACCGCGACATCAAGCCGGCCAACATCCTCGTCACCGAGTACAACCGCCCCGCGCTCACCGACTTCGGCATCGCCTCCACGACCGGCGCCGTCTCGGAGGCCACGGGCATGTCGATCCCGTGGTCGCCGCCGGAGTTCTTCGCCGATCCGCCGGTGAGCGGAGCGCGGTCGGATGTCTTCGCTCTCGGAGCGACCGTCTACACGCTCCTCGCCGGACGCTCGCCCTTCGAGCGTCCCGGGGAGCGGAACACGAGCGCCGATCTCATCGAGCGCATCGAGAGGGCACCGCTGCCTGCGCTCTCCAGGGGCGATTCCCCGTTGAGCCTGCAGCAGGTCCTCGAGCGCGCCATGGCCAAGAGCCCTGAGGCCCGCTACCCGAGCGCGGTCGCGTTCGCGCGGGCTCTGCAGAAGGTGCAGATCGAACTCTCCCACTCGGTCACGCCCATCGACATCGTCGACGACCACCCCCTTCCCGAGGACCTCGAGGAGGAGGACGACGGTCTCACCCGCGTGCGGGACATCGTCAACATCGAGCCGGACGCCGGGAGCACCCGCCCATCCGCGACGACCAGGCCGATCGGCGGTCAGCGACCAGCGCCGACACCGCAGCCGGTCCCGCGGTTCGAGACGCCCGCATCGAACGGCGGCATCGCAGCGTCCGCGGACACCGTCATCCGCCCGGCGGCGGCCGGCACCTCCGCACCGGCGCCCGTCGATGACGACCGCACCATCGCGCGCGGACCCCGAACGCTCTCGCCCGAGATCCCGAACGCGCACGTAGCCCCCGAGTTATCGGCGCCGACGACGGACGTCGCCGCTCCCCGCCGCACGTCCAAAGCCGGCCTCTGGGTCGCGGTGGCCGCGGTGGCCGCCGTCCTCGTCGGCGGCACGATCGTGGGTGTGAACCTCCTGCAGGGCCAGGAGGAACCGGACCCGGTGGCCACTCAGGACACCGTGGTCCCGAAGGATCCCGTCTCGGACGCCGTGCCGTCCGTGCAGGACCTCGAGGGCGAGCGCACAGGGGACTCCGTGTCCTTCCGCTGGGTGAACCCCTCGCCGGAGGACGGCGACCTCTTCCTGTGGAACACCGTCGACCTCGCCGGAGACGGTGCGACGGAGACGACCGAGCAGACGACCGTGACCGTGGAGGGCGCGGCGTCCGGTCAGCTGTGCATCGACGTCATCCTTCGTCGTGACGACGGCCGGGCCTCTGCCCCGACGCGGGGGTGCGTCGCGGAAGAAGGTCGGTGAGGGTGCGGCGCATGTCCTCGATCATCGCGATCGAGGACGTCACATCCGGCAGATCCGGCTCGGGCGACCAGACGCCGTCTGCCTCGTGGATCGGCGATGCGTCGCCGATGAGCGCGTCGAGATCGGTCACCAGCGCGCCCTTGGACGCGTCGCCTCGCAGCTGTTCCCGGGTCGCGTCGGCCTCGATCTCCGTACCGCTCGCGATGAGGCAGGCGTTCCCGAAGCGAAGGCCGCCGAGCGCCGAGCCCTGCACGATCATCGCCACGTGCGGGAAGACGCTCCGCAGACCGGCGAGCTGCCGGCGGGTGAACGTCAGCTCCGGGCCGGCGACCGAATTGACGACGAGCACTCCGTCATCCGTGAGCACACGGCGCGCGTCGGAGGCGAACTCGATCGAGGAGAACGCCGGTGGGATCCGTCCGTCGTGGAACACGTCGACGAGGATCGCCTCGTGAGAGCGGGGTCCGGCGCGTGCGAGCCAGGCGCGCGCATCCCCCTCGAGCAGACGGACGCCGTCCGGCGCAGGGAAACGGGTGCGCACGAGCGCGACCAGCGCCGGCTCGGACTCGACGACGACCTGTTCGGCGCCCGGCCATCGCCATGCGATCTCGCGGGCGAGCATCAGCAGCCCGCCGCCGAGCTGTGCGACACGAGAGCGCTCTCGACGACCGAGGGCGGCCATCATCCAGCGGGCGTACGCGAGTGCGAGCGGCTGCCCTGGCGCGGCGATGTGAGACTGCCGTACGCCGCCGACCTCCAGCATCCATCCGTCCGCGTGGGGCACCACGTGGGCCGTGCGTCCGTCCGAGAGAACGACGGCGTGCGGTTCATCCTTCGGCATCCCCCGATCCTGTCACGTTCCGGATCCGGCACTGTGGGGAGGACTACCCATGCGTCCGGTTCAGACATCGGGCCGGTATGGGTAACGTTGCAGGGTGCGGGCAGACGGACTCTGCCTCACCGAGGGGAGGTGGCGCGTGTCGACGATCTGGGAAGTGGATGACGCCGACGAAGAGATCGAGGGGTTGGATGCCGCCGGTCGCGCCGACCCCGCGTATGCAGCCGCGCTCGGGCTGATCCCCGCCCCCTTCGGACGGCGCTCCGTCGCGGTCACCATCGACGTGCTCGTCTACCTGCTCGTCCAGATCCCGTACTGGGCCTTCTCGGTCCCGCTCCTGCTCATGTTCGCCCGGTCGGACATCTCCCTGTACGGGCTCGTCAACCACCCGAACTTCTTCCTCGCCGCGCTCATGGCGGGCATCAGCGCGCTGCTCACCGCTGCGCTGCTGATCATCCAGGGCGCGTTCCAGGGGCGCGCGGGAGTCACCATCGGGAAGGGCATCGTCGGCATCCGCAGCGTCAACGTGGAGCGACTGGCGAAGCCGGGCTTCTGGCGCATCGTCCTGCGGACCCTGATCGTGGCCCTCTCGAACATCATCCCCGTGGTCGGCCCTGCCGTGCTGTTCTCCTCCGCCCTCCGGGATCCGGAGCAGCGGGGGCGCGCGTGGCACGACCACGCGACGCATGTCTGGCTCGTCGACATCAAGAAGGGCCTCGATCCCTACGACGCGAAGCGGATGCGCATCGCGCGGAAGGTCGTCAAGGTCGAGGTCGTGCCTCAGGCCAGCGCGCTGCCCTCGCTCGCGACCTCCGCGAACGGTGGAGCACTCCCCGAGTACCGGCCGGCGCATACCGTCAGCGCCGGTGTCCTCGGGGTGGCGAAGTCGAGGGGCCGTGGCCGACAGGATGCGGTCGGTGTCACCAGTCAGTCGACGCCGATGACCCCGCCGCCGGCGGGCGAGAGGGATGGCGCCGCCGTCGTCGGGGGCTACCGCGGCGATCGCCGCATCGCCGAGCAGCGCCCTGCGCCGGCGACTCCGGGAGCGGACCATCGGGTCGTGCTCGGCATCCCCGCCGGCATCGCCGCGAACACCGCTCCACCCCCCGCGGGCCCGGCCGCCCCGGCGCCCGCCGGGGGCGCAGGGCCCGCTGCAGTGAGGGTGCCGCAGGAGGTCGTGGAACGCCCCGTTGAGGTGATGGAGCGCCAGGTGGAGGTCGTGGAGCGCCCCGTCGAGGCCGTCGAACGGCACACGCGGATCGCGGTGCGGCTCATCCTCGACTCGGGCAGTGAACACGTGCTCGACGCGCTGACGGTCTTCGGGCGCAACCCCGAGAGCGATGCCTCCTCCGCAGCGGCCGTACGTGTGCCTGTCGCGGACGACACCCGCTCGGTGTCGAAGACGCACTTCGCGCTCCGGCCGCTGCCTGGAGGCGTCGAGGTTCGAGATCTGGGATCCACCAACGGCACGTTCATCCTGCGCGGAGGCGTCGAGACGCAGGTGGCGTCGGGGGCGTCCCTCATGGCCGCGCCCGGCGACGTGGTGCGATTCGGCGACCGCACGATGAGGATCGACGCGTCATGACGTTCATGATCGGTGGACAGAGGGAACAGTGGAATGAAGGTTAAGCTCACTCTCCATCGCGCGGGCGGCGACACCGTCGACATCGCGGTCGTCGCCGATTCGACGGCGACGACCGCGGATGTCGCCCGCCACATCGCGGCCGCCGATCCCAGCAGGTCGATCCTCGTCGATCCCTCAGGACCTCTCACCCTTGCCGTCGCCCCGCCGACCGGTGAGCGTCTCGAGCCGCTGCTGCCTGACATCCCGATCAGCGAGGCCCCGATCGGATCGGGCTTCGCCGCCGCCGTGCGGCCGGTGGACGGTGCGCTGCAGCGCCCCGCGGCCGACGGCAAGGTCGTCGCGATCGTGCGCGCGATCGCCGGGCCGCTGAAGGGGCAGTCGTTCCCCGTCGGACCGGGATACTCCTTCATCGGACGCACCGCCCCCAACGACGTCGTGCTGGCGGACGGCATGGTGTCGAAGAAGCACGCCCGCCTGGAGGTGTCGACCTCCTTGGAGCTGGTCGACCTCAACTCCACGAACGGCATCCACGTCGACGGTGAGCAGGTCCAGCGCGTCCGTCTCGAGCCCGGTCAGCCGTTCGTGATCGGCGCGTCGACCCTCGTCATCGCGCTCGCCGACGACTACGACCCGTTCGCGGATCACGCCGTCCTCGAGCGCGGCGGCAGCCTGCGGTTCAACCGCAGTCCGCGTGTGGAGGACCGCTACCCCGGCGTGCAGCACACGCCGCCGAGGATGCCGACCGAGACGCTCATGAGGATCTTCCCCTGGACGATCCTCGTCGCGCCGATCATCATGGCGTTGTCCATCTACCTGATCACCGAACGCCCGCGCGCGCTGCTGCTGATCATCATGACGCCGCTCATGGCGCTCGGGAACTTCATCAACCAGCGTCGGCAGATGAAGAACAAGACCAATCATGAGCTGCAGTTGTTCGAGCGGCAGTTCGAGCACCTGGAGGAGGTCTTCTTCCACGAGAAGCCTCGCGAGGAGAGCGCCAGGAACAAGGAGGTCCCCCCGGTCGTCGAGGTGTTCGACCACGCGATGCGCCTCGGGCCCCTGTTGTGGACGCGACGGCCAGAGCACTGGAACTTCCTCGCCCTGCGTCTGGGGATCTCGACAGCACTGTCCCGCAATGCGATCGGCGACACCGAGACGCAGGACGGTCTGCCGGAGTACATCGAGCGCGTCGAGCGTCTCAAGGAGCGCTACAGGTACGTGCACGACGTGCCGGTCCTGGAGACGCTGCCGGCGAGCGGTTCCATCGGTGTCGCCGGCCCGAAGGACGTCGCGGCGGATGTCGTCCGGGGACTGGCCGTCCAGGTGTTCGGTCTGCACGCTCCGAACGAGGTCGTCGCCGTGTCGTTCGCCGACTCGGAATGGGTCCAGGAGCTCGAGTGGCTCAAGTGGCTGCCGCACACCTCCAGCGAGACGAGTCCCTTCAAGGATCTTCCGCTCGCCGACAGTGCACCGACGGCGAACGCGCTGCTGAACCAGCTCGAGGACTACGTCATGCGTCAGGTGAAGGGGCCCGACCGTCGGGGGCCCTTCAAGGAGACCTGGAACCCGATGACGTACGGCACCGACGTGCACCGCGCCGCGCAGGAGCATGAGGTGAAGACGCGGATCTCGGTGATCGTCATGGTCACCGATGACGCTCCCGTCGATCGTGCCCGGCTCACGCAGGTACTCGAACTCGGCGCGCAGGTGGGCGTGCACGCGATCTTCGTCGCGCCGACCGTGGAGTCGCTGCCGGCCGCGTGCCGGAGCTACATGGACGTCACGGGCGGCCTGGACGATGTGACCGTCGGGCTCGTCCGCTCCGGCGAGCTGTACACGCAGACGCGGGTCGAGGGCGTCTCGAACGCCTACATGGACATGATGGCCAAGCGGCTCGCGTCGGTCACCGACGTGTCGACGGTGATCCATGACGAGTCCGACATCCCGAGTTCGGTGGCGTTCCTGTCTCTCGTCGGCGAGGAGGTCGCCAGCGACCCGCAGGCCGTCATCGACCGCTGGCGCCAGAACAACTCGATCATCGACCGCTCCGCGGCAGAGCGCCCCCGACTGCGCAGAGCGGGGAACCTCCGCGCGATCGTCGGTCAGGGCGTCAGCGACGCGATGACGCTGGACCTGCGCGCCCAAGGGCCGCACGCGTTGGTGGGCGGAACGACCGGTGCAGGTAAATCGGAATTCCTGCAGGCATGGGTCCTCGGGATCGCCAGCGCACACAGCCCCGATCGTGTCACCTTCCTCTTCGTCGACTACAAGGGCGGGTCCGCTTTCGCGGACTGCGTGGAGCTGCCGCACTGCGTCGGCCTCGTCACCGACCTCAGCCCGCACCTCGTGCGACGGGCGCTGACGAGTCTGCGAGCCGAGCTGCACTATCGCGAGCACCTGTTCAACAGGAAGAAGGTCAAGGATCTTCTCGAACTCGAGAAGAGGCAGGACCCGGAGACCCCTCCGGCGCTCGTGCTCGTGATCGACGAGTTCGCGGCGCTCGCCGGAGAGGTGCCGGAGTTCGTCGACGGCGTCGTGGACATCGCCCAGCGCGGTCGCTCGCTCGGCATCCACCTGATCATGGCGACGCAGCGACCCGCCGGCGTCATCAAGGACAACCTCCGTGCCAACACCAACCTCCGGGTCGCGCTGCGCATGGCGGACGAGTCCGACTCGCGCGACGTCGTCGACGATGTCGTCGCCGCGTCGTTCCCGCCCTCCCTGCCCGGTCGAGCGATCGCGAAGACGGGGCCCGGTCCGCTCACACCGTTCCAGTCGGCGTACGCGGGCGGCTGGACGGCCACGGAAGAGGTGGCCGCGGCCGAGGTGAAGGTCGCAGAGCTGCGGTTCGGAAGCGTGCACGAGTGGGAGCCCGACCGCCCCGCCGAGAGCGACTCGCACGACGAGGACCTCGGGCCCAACGACCAGAAGCGCATCGTGAGGTCGATCATCGCGGCGCACCGGCGCGCGGGTCTCATCGCGCCGCGCCGGCCGTGGCTGGATGACCTGGCCGAGCTGATCGACCTCTCCGACATGCCACTCGAAGGCGACGGGCGCATCGCGCTCGGGGTCGCCGACATGCCGGAGCGGCAGCAGCAGGTTCCCATCCACTTCATCCCGGACCGCGACGGCTCGCTCCTCGCCCTCGGCACGTCGGGTGCGGGCAAGTCGACCGTCCTGAAGTCGATCGCGACAGCAGCAGGGATGCGTCCCGACCTCGGCTCGGTCCACGTCTACGGGCTCGACTTCGCATCCGGTGCGCTCGGCGTGCTCGAGAAGCTGCCGCATGTGGGGTCCATCATCGACGGCGAGGACGTCGAGCGGGTCCAGCGCCTGCTGCGCATGCTCGGCGCCGAGCTCGACAGGCGCGGTGAGAAGTTCGCTGCGGCGCATGCCTCGAACCTCACCGAGTACCGCGACCTCGCCGACGCATCCTTGCCGCGCATCATCCTCCTGGTCGACAACTTCCCCGAATTCAAGAAGGAGTGGGAGATCACGTCGAACAGGGCCCCGTTCTATCGCGAGTTCATGCGGATCCTCGGTGAGGGCCGTCCGCTCGGCGTCCACGCGGTGATCACCGCCGATCGTGGCGGTGCCGTACCCACGGGAGTCGCATCGAACATCTCGCGTCGCATCGTGCTGCGCCTGTCGGACGTGAACCAGTACACCCTCGTCGGCGCACCCAAGGACGTGCTGAGCGATCAGTCCCCGCCCGGTCGGGCGATCGTGGACAAGAGCGAGGTGCAGCTCGCTGTGCCCGGCGGTACCTCGAACACGTCCGATCAGGCCAAGCAGCTCGACAGGCTCGCTGCCGAGCTGCGCGCGCAGGGGGTCGCCCAGGCTCCGCGTATCGGTTCTCTGCCCCTTCATGCCGACATCCGCGAGCTTCCTAGCCGCGTCGGTGGCGAGCCGGTGGTCGGCATCGCCGACGACACGTTGGAGGCGCGGGGCTTCGACCCGGCCGGGTCGTTCATCATCACGGGACCGCCGTCTTCTGGCAAGACCAATGCGATGAAGTCGCTCATCATCGCCATGGAGCGGTTCGATCCGCAGGTGAAGCTGTTCCACTTCGGCACACGGCGATCCGAACTCGTGGATTTCCGGCCGTGGGTGCGCAGTGCGATCAGGGGCGAGGACGAGAAGGAGCTCGCGACCGAACTGGCCGATATCGTCGCCGACGAGTCGATCCCCTTCCGGATCATGGTCGTCTGCGAGGACATGCCGCATCTGGTCGACGGCCCCGCCGACCGTCCGATGCGAGCCCTCCTCAAGGCGATCAACGACAGTGACCACATGCTCATCGGCGATGCCGACGTGTCGCGAGCCGGTGGCGGTTCGGGCGTCATGGGCGAGTGGAAGGCCGCCCGGCAGGGCATCGCGCTCAAGCCGGATGCGTACGACGGCGACAGCCTGTTCAAGGTCCCCTTCGGCCGGGTCAAGCGCACCGACTTCCCCGAGGGGCGGGGCATGTTCGTCCAGGCCGGTCGCGCCTCGCTCATCCAGATGGCGGTGGCGCACGACGACCAGCCCGGTGTCGAGCACGCATCATTCCGGATGCCGGGAAGACCTTCGGTCGACCAGGTCGCGTCAGTGAGTGAACCTGCCGCACCGGCGGGGGGAGGGCTGTCGGATGCCGACGAGCGCGCTGCCCGGAGGGCGCGCCGGCGGGCTCGGCTCGAGGCGCGAGGAGACGCGTCGGTGGGCGAGTCCCACTGACGGCGACGTGATCCGAGGATGGGGAATGCTCCCCATCGTGGGATCGGGGGCTGCTGGTTAGTGTGGGGAGGACTTCCGCGGGGAGTCCGCGCCGAGACAGAACGAGGAGTCGACGAATGGCCGATGTCGTCATCAAGTACACCGAGCTCGACCACCTCATCGCCAAGCTCGGCAACATGATCGAAGAGCTCAGTTCCGGCAGCAAGGGCGCGCAGTTGCGCGCAGCGATCGGAGAGCCGTTCGGTCGCAGCGAGCTCACCGACGCCGCGGAGGACTCAGAGGATCGGTGGGACGACAAGAGGGAGAGCCTCGTGGAGGACCTCACGTCGATCCATGACCTCGCTCAGAGCATCTACGACGACTACCAGAAGTTCGAAGACGACGCCGCGGCACAGTTCGAGCGAGGCGCGGACGTGCCGAGCGGCTCGACGCGCTGATCGACCGACGAGGGGAGAGAACATGAGCATGTGCTGGGGCGAAGGGTCCTACGTCAACTGGCCGTCGACGCCCGGAGGGAACGAGATCGAACGGGTGTCGCTGTCTCCGGAGGACGTCGTCTCCACCGCGAACGCCATGATCGTCGTCGCCTCGCAGATGAAGTCCGCCGCGACGACCCTGCAGGACATCGCCAACAGCGATGACGGTCAACAGGGCAAGGCGGTCGACAAACTGCGCGAGAGCATCGGGGAGACGTGGGAGATCCTCGGCGACGCCGGTGAGATGTACTACGACACCGCTGCCGCCATCCGCACCTATGGTCACCAGATCGGCGATGTCGGAGGGATCGCCGAGGCGCTCACCTCCGCCTACGCGGACGCCGATGCCAAATGGTCCACGTACACGGGGACAGGGGGCGACCTGTACGGCGATGTCACCGCCGACCCTGGCGACGACGACCCCGATGCGCAAGCCGATGCCGCTGACAACAAGGCCAAGTACGACGCGTTCCAGGCGTGGATGAATGCGGCGAACGAATGGGACAAGCAGTACGACGACTGGGAGACGGCGTGGAACACCGCCGTGTCGGCGATCGAGACCGCTCACGAGCACGGTCCGAAGGACGGCTGGAGCGAGTGGTTCGGGGACTTCCTCGAGATCGCCTACATCATCCTGACGATCGCCGCGATCGTTCTCGCCGTCGTCTTCATCGTGTGCACCTTCTGGATCACCGGTCCCATCGCGGCCGCGATCGCCGCGATCGCGGCAACCGCGGGAGCCGTCGTGGGAGTGGCGACCGCCGTCGTCTCGATAGCCCGCTACGCCCGTGGGGAGACCGACCTCGCGACGATGGCCATCGACATCGTCTGCGCAGTGCCCGGTGTGGGGCCGGTTTCGAAGCTCATCTCCGACATGGGGCCGCTGGTGACGAGGCTCGGCGTGGGGATTTCGGGGCTCGCGGATTTCCTGCCGGCGACAGTGCGGATCGGTGCGGACGGCGGACTCCAGATCTCCCGCGTGTTCGCGGACGGTGTCTCCGATCTGATCGTCCACGGCAGCGTCGGGGCCGGCATGCTGTTCGACATGTCCGGCGCCATGAAGTTCGCCGACGCGATGTCGGACCTGGGGATCGATTCGCTCATCTCGCAATACAGCCCACTGGTCAGCCTGAACACCCTTGGCGGCATCATCGCGGGTGACGGCTGATGTGGACACTGCGGTTCGCGGCCGCGCTGGATGCCTGGGCCGCCGTCCCCGCGGCCGATGAGCACGAGCGACGTCGTCAATGGCGAGCCGCCGTGGCGCACGCAGTGAGCAAGCGGTGGGAGGTCGAGGCTGGACCACGTTTCTCCGAATCCCTCCTGCAGGTGCTCGACATGCTCCAGAGCTCGAGGCCACAGGGGGCTCTCGCGGACCTCGTCACCTGGCAGACGCCGTCTCCGGTGCCTGTACGCGTGTCCGTCCACCCCGTCGTTCAGGACGAAGCGACCGATTGGGCAGCGCTCGGATTCGCGGCATCCCCTTACCTCGGCGGGCCGTTCGGAGAGGGCGTCCAATACACCCGTCGCATTCCTGAGGAGGAAGCGTACGGCGTCGCGTCGATCGACGCCGCGGTCGTGTTCGATCGAGGCGACGCGGCAGTGGTCGTGCGGGTGCACGCGTGCCCGATCGATGTGTACGTCGCCGCGGCACCCGCGATCGCCGAGCTCATCGACTCCTGCGTCCTGACCGACCCCACCGGACGGCCGTTCACAACGGGGAAGAGCGAGTATCGGCGCGTCGACGACCCCGACGTCTGGCCGGAGGAAGGGATGAGCGCACGTGTCTGATGCCGGCGTGCCGCTGCGCGATCTGCTGGGCGCGCGGCCGGACCCTGAGTTCGAGCTGTCGTTGCCCAGGGGCTGGGAACGCCACGATGCATCACCGGACGCCCAGGCGCTGATCGAGCGGCGCCTGAGCCGTCAGCTCATGCGCGTCGGCAGCGTCGAGGCGATGCAGGCCTTCGGTGTGCTGCGGACCATGCTCCGTCAATCGATGGGCGAGATGCGCAAGCAGAACGTCGTCGGTTACTTCGCGCCTTCGGGAGCCGATCTGCCGACACCGTTCCCCGTGCCGGCATCGATCATCGCGACCGTTCGTTCTGCGCCGTCCTCGGAGGAGATGGACGGGTACATCAAGCGCCTGATCATCGACGAGGGCGCTGCGCCGCTTGACAGGAACCGTGCGTTGCTGCGAACCGAGCGGGAGAGCATCCGACGCGACGGCGATGCAGAGGTGGTGCTGAGCTCGACGCTGTATGTCACCCCGGTGCCCGGTACGCGACGCAGACGCGCGCTTGAGTTGCTCGCGGGCTACGGGCGCCCGGTGGACATTCCAAGAGACGACGAGCAGATCCAGTTCGTGCACTCTTTCTTCGATCTCATGATCGCGTCCTTGCGATGGAAGAATATGCCTGGATGACCACGACCGAATCGCAGGAGAAGACGACACGATGACCGACGCCCCCGGACCAGCACGACCCGCGAACGGCGATCCGGCGACGGAACGATACGCCGCGATCATGCGGTTCCCGAGGGTGGCAGCCGGCGTCGGCGGAGTCCTCGCTCTCGTCTCCGCTGGGGTGAATCTGTTCGCGCTCGAAGACACATCGGGGCCGCTGATCGTCGTGACGGTGGGTGCGGCGCTGGTCTGCATCCTGGCGCTGTGGAACGTCGTGAACTTCTCGCCCACTGCCGTCGGCAGACTGCGCGCACTGGCCCAGGAGGTCGGAGGTCGGTTCTCGCTGTGGAAGGCGGGCACGGGCGGGTACGCCGGCGTGCCGTTCGCCCACGGCGCCGACCACGAGCGGTTCGGCGTGCTCGACTACGATGTCGCCGGCTCGCACGTCGAGGTCGGGCACCTGTCGTCGCAGGTGTCAGGCGGCTTCAAAGCGCCGACCGGACGCCGCCATGCCTATGCCGTCATCCGTCTCCCTGAGCGCTTGCCGCACATGATCCTGAGTTTCGGTCACCTCTCGCGGATCCTCGGCCTGCGCATCGTTCCCGATCAGTGGCACCGATCGCAGCGTGTGGACGTGGGATTCGGTCGGGGGGCGCGACTGTTCGTCGCGGACGGCGGTGAACATCTCGCTCGGACATTCTTCACCCCCGAGACGGTGCAGCTCCTCCAGAGAGTCGGACGCTCGTACGACATCGAGGTCAGGGATCGGAACCTCTACCTCTTCGCCGGGCGCTCAGTCGCAGCGGGCAGCGAACGCCGATGGAACGAGCAACGAGCAGTCGTCGAGACGCTGGCCGCGTCCATGGTGGCCTCCGGAGTGTGGGGATCTGTGCGGCGCCAGAGCCGAGGGATGTCGTTCGGCGATGTTCGCGCAGATGTCGGACGTGGCGTGGCCATCGTCTTCGGCGTTGTGGCTGTGGTCATCGTCGTGCTCTCGCTCATCGTGCTCAACGCTCAAGGCCTGCTCGGCTGACCCCGGCGGTGCCGGATGGGTATTGCTGCCCATGGCGCTCCGGCGGTCGCGCTAATTAGTCTTTGTGCAGGCGGTCCGCAGGGGGCCGGTTTCTGACAGGAATGAGGTGGGCGCATGAGTGACTTCGGCGCAACTTACGACGAGATGGAGTCGGCGGCTACGAAGCTGGACGATGGCAAGAACTCGATCGACGAGCTTCTCGATGAACTGCAGGGTCACGTCGATGACCTCGTCGAGGACGGCTTCAAGACGGAGAAGGCTTCCGGAAAGTTCCAGGAGGGCTACCAGGAGCTGACCGACGGTATGAAGCAGGCCGGCGAGGGCGTGACCGACATGGCCACGGCGCTTCGCGACATGGCGCAGGCGATCCGCGATCTCGACGACGCTCTCGCGGGCGGCTGAGCGACCTGTGATCGAAGGACGGCGGGGCCGAGTGCATGGCACCCGGCCCCGCCGCTGTCGGCGGTGGCACCAGCAAGTGACATGAAGGGTGTGGCATGAGCGACGTCTACATCTCATACGCCGAACTCGGCGAGGTCGAGACGAATCTGACCGCGATCGTCGCGGAGTTCAAAGAGGCGGTGTCCAGTTCGGAGGAACTGGAGTCCGCGATCAGCGACCCGTACGGGCGGCATGAACTCCGCAACGCCGCACGCGAGTTCGAGGAGCGCTGGGACAAGAAGCGCGGCGAGCTTGCCGACGACCTCGGCAAGATCCTCGAACGAGTGACCGGGATCCTGGACGGATTCCGCCAGGGCGATGACGAACTCGCGATCGCGCTGGAACCGGAACAGGGTGCAGGAGCAGCCGGGGGGCAACGTGGATAGGTCACCAGCAGGGCGTGACATCGAGCACGTCAAGGGGAATCCGGAGACGATCTCCGCTCGCGGCGCGGCGATCGGAGAACTCGGCCAGCAGATGCTCGACAGCGCGACAGTGCTCGAGCAGATCGCGACGCGCGCCACTGACCAGCAGGGCAAGGCGATCGAGCAGCTCGTCGAGACCATCGGCGACGCGTACAAGCAGTTGCGGGAGGCGGGCGAGCTGTACAAGCCGGTCGGTCCCGTCATCACCGCCTACGGCGACACGCTCGCCGACGTGAAGCCGAAGATCAACGGCCACGCCGACATGTGCGACACCCTGTGGGCGACATACACCGCACTCCCGGGCAAGGTGAAGCCGCGGGGAACCGGTGGTCTCTTCCAGCCGGACGCGGACAGCCCTGAGGCGGAGCTGCAGGCGCAGGAGGACGCCGCGAAGAAGGCGGCCTTCGATGCGTGGGAGCAGGAGGCCGAGGACTTCGACGCCGACTACAACACCTGGGAGCAGGCGTTCGACGATGCCGTCAGCGGCATCACCGACGAGATGTCCGGCAAGATCGCCGACGGCTGGACGCAGTGGCTCTCGACGATCAAGGACGTTCTGTCGTGGGCGGGATTCGTCCTCGGAATCGCGGCGATCATCATCGGCGGCCCGATCATCGGGGCCCTGGCGGCGATCGTCGCCGGGCTCACGCTCATCGTCGTCGCGATCCAGTTCGCGCGCGGAGAGGCGAGCGGCGTCGATCTCACGCTCGCGATCATCGACGTGATCCCCATCGGCAAGATCGGCGGGATCCTCGCCGACGGCGGCACGTTGGCGTCCAAGGGCGGGAAGTTCGGCTCGGAGTTCGTCTCCCAGTTCACCAACATCGCGAACAAGGGCGACTGGGGCGACCTCATCGGCGTCTTCAAGAACCCCAAGACCTTCACCGACGTGGCCGGAGGTTTCGGCGGTGTCATGACGCGCCTGTTCACGGGTAAGGACCTGAGCTTCTTCGAGGATCTCGGTTCCGCCGGTGGATGGCAGCTGGCAGCCGGTGTCGTCGAGATGCAGAGGGGCGTCGTCGGAGCGGTCTTCAAGGTCGACGGCATGTTCGGGAAGGTCCTTCCCGGGTACGACGGTCTGAAGCGTGAGATCGGCACGGTGGATGTCGGTAACGACTACCTGCCGGTCCTGGACGTGATCTGGTGACCGCGATCCGAGCACGCGCCGGCACGGACGCCGGCGGATGGATCGAGGTGCCGATCCTCGCCGATGACGCGGAGCGCGGTCGATGGGCGGGAGCCGTCGTCGATGCCATCGCTCGGGCGCACGGTGACCGGTTCGATGCCGAAGCGGCACCGGTGATCAGGCAGGTCATGACCGAGATCGCTGGCGACCGGGACGCCTCGGACCTGCTGGTGCTGACGTTCCTGCCCACGACGCGGCCGATCGCGGCGACAGCGAGAGTACGCCTGATGGACCCGCCCCCGCTCGAATGGTGGCGGAGTCGAGGGTTCTCCCTGTCGCGCATCCACACCGCCGGGGCCGGACACGGGATGCTGGCGACCAGGACGCTCGAGGACGATGTCGTGGGAGAGCGGGTCGTCGCTCACCAGGCCGCGTTCGTCTTCGTCGACGGTGACGTCGGGGTCGTCGTCTACACCGAGCCGACGGCAGCGGTCGTGTTCGATCGCGCGCAGGAGGGCCTCCTCGAGATCGTCGGGTCGCTGACGCTGGAATACGACGACGGCCGCGCCTTCCTGGGCGAACGGGCCGTCGACCTGCCCGGTGACGACGTGGATACATGGAATATTGGAAGCCATGTCGTTGCCTGAGCTTCCCGCGGACCCTCCTCCTCCGTCGCGCTGGGCGCGCCGGGTCTCACGCGATGCACCGCACGGACTCGATGTGCTCGAGGCGCACGTGCTGGCCTGGGCCGGGCAGGCGGACGCGCTGTCGAAGACGCCGTGGTGGCGCATCGCCTGGGGCGTGTCGCCGCTGCTGGCCCTGCTCGCCTCGATCGGCGGGTTCGCGGCGGTGTTCGGGAATCCGAGGGACATCGCGATCGGGCGAGTCGACGCGCCGGATGCCGGGTCGATCCCCTGGGCGATGGTGTCCTACGGGGTCGCAGCCCTGGGCGTCGTGCTCATCTTCCTGTACTGGTTCACGACAGGACGGCGCCGCAACGGCTCGCTGCAGGTCATGCTCGTGCTCACGTTCGCATTCGGTGTGCTCGGGCTCCTGTTCGCCTATCAGCTCGCGGCAGAGGACGGGGGTGTCTCCCTGGTGGCGATGCTCCCCGCGTTCGTCATGATGCCGCTGGCCGTCGTCGTGTTCGTCATCATCCAGCTCTCGCCGAAGCCCGAGCCCGAACCCGCCGCACCCCCCGTGGCGGTCGCGGACCTCGACGAGAAAGCGATGAGATACCTCATGCGCGAACGGAACGAGGCGATCAAGACTCTCGCGGAACGCAGGATGCTTCCGAACGTCGACGTCGAGGTGCTCAAGGCGCGCCCCCTCGGCCGGCTGCACATCGAGGAGGACGCATGAGCATCGGGGCCGGACCCACACTGCGCGAACAGCTCGGCCTGTCCGCGGAGCCCGACTTCGAGATCGACCTCCCCGCGGGGTGGGAGCGTCGCGACGTCAGCGATGAGGACCGCGCGTCCCTCGTCGCCGCGCTGCGCAAGAAGTTCCTCAGCGTGCAGCGCCCCGACCTGTACGCGGTGGCCCAGAGCCTCGTCGACGGCTCGTACTCGGCCATGAGATCCGCCGGAGCCGTCGCGTACTACGCGGCCACGACCGGTGATGAGCACACGCTGTGGATCCCCGGATCGATCGTCGTCTCGACGCGCACGGCGACGCCCGAGATCTCGATGGATCAGATGGTCTCGCACGCCATCAGGGAGTTCGGTGCTCAGCCCCTGTTCGGAGACAAGCGCTTCATCCGGTTCGAGCGCGACGAGACCGTGACTGTCGGTGAGTCGTCCATCGGACTGACGACCGTCGAGTATCTCACCCCGATCCCCACGACCCGTCGGCGACGAGCGCTGCAGTTCACCGCCACGGTCGCCCGCCCGGCAGAGGCGGAGGCCGACGACGAACAGGTCGTCGCTTCGAAGCGGCTCTACGACGCCTGCATCTCTTCGCTGCGCTGGGTCGCCCCGTCGTCGTGACGATCAGCGCGCGGCTGCGCGCGGGTGTTGTGAACGGGGAGAGGGAGAACGTGGAACGAAGAAGGCGACCGGCGGTCACCGCCGCGATCGGTGCCCTGATGGCGGCGGTCGTCTCCCTGTCCCTCGTCGGGTGCACGGGGAACGGCTACCCCGCCTCCGTCCTGGAGGGGACGGAAATCACCGTCGCGTGGGACGAGGCGCTCACGAACGTCAACACGGCGAGCGTCGCGGGGGCCCTGGCCGGGAACCTCGAGGTCGAACAGCTCACGCGATCCCAGTTCGCTCGGCAGCGGGCGGGAAAGATCGAGTACGACCAGGGGTTCGGGAGCATCACGATCGCAGACGAGGCCGAGGACTCCTTCGGCCTCTCCTATGACCTGGCGGAGCCTCAGTGGTCCGACGGTATCCCCGTCGACGCCGCGGACCTGCTTCTGGCCTGGGCGGCCGGGTCCAACTTCTTCGCGACGGACGGCGGTGACGATGCCGGCTCGGCAGATTCCTCGGACGATCCGTTGCGGTTCGACTCGATGCCGACGGGAATGGCGCTCAGCGACGAGATCCCCGCCTACGACGAGTTCGAGCGCCGCATCGACGTGCATTTCTCGCGCCCGTTCAACGGCTGGGAGACGGCGCTCGACGTCGCGGTCCCCGCGCATGTCGTCGGTCGCCACGCGCTCGGCGTCGACGACCCGATGGCCGCGAAGACGGCAGTCATCGAGTCGATCACGGGTTCGGACGACGCTGCGCTGGAGAAGATCGTCTCCGTCTGGAACTCCGGGTTCGCCGTGGGGGAGCAGCAGATCCCCCGAGAAGATCTGCTGCTCTCGAGCGGTCCCTACCTGGTCGAGAAGATCGATGGCGACGACGAGGCTCCCGACCAGCGCGTCGTCCTCCGGGCGAACGCGGCGTACGTCCCCGGCCCGTCCGCGGGATACGAGCGCATCACTCTGCAGCGCGATGAGGGCGAGAATCTCGAGAACGCCGTCGGTGATCGGTACGACCTCGTGCAGGTCGTACCCCGCGCCGACAACTTCACGAGCATCCGTCAACTGGACCGGAACGACTACGGCGTCCGCGACATCGGGCACGGGGCCGTGTGGACGGTTCGGGCGAACATCGCGGCATCCCGGCCTCTGGCCGATGACGTCGCTCGCAGCGTCCTCATGCGGAGCTTCGACCGCGGCGAAGTGGTCGAAGGGGGCGCTGGTGCATGGGACGACGTCTACACCGCGGCGTCCTCGGTCATCTTCCCCCCTGGCTCACCGGACTATCAGGTCGCGGTGGAGGACACCGGGTTCGCCGCGACCTTCACCGGCGGACGGGATGCGGAGGACCTGCGCGCAGGAGCCGGGGTGCCGGCCGGCATCCCCCTCTGCGTCCTCTACGACCGGGGGTCGGAGGTGGCCGCCGGCATGTTCGCATCGTTCAGCGCTCAGATCGCCGAAGGCGGCTGGGTGGCGACGGACTGCGGCAGCGACTCGCCGGAGGACGTCGCCGCCGGCAGCGATGACTGGGACATCTATCTCGGTCTGATGCCCTTCCCGAGCACCGCTGACGAACTGCGCGACCAGTGGGGGAGCGGTGGCGCGCAGAACCATTCCGGTGCGGGCGACGAGGGCCGAGACGAACTGATCGCACGGCTGGCGGCGGAGACCGACCGATACGCCGCTCGCGATCTTCGTGTCGCGATCGAGAAGACCATCGTCAGCCAGATGGTGGTCGCACCCCTGGCGGTGGATCCCGTCCTGGTGATCAGCGACCGCGACATCGAGGGCGTCCAGCCCCGCGCCTCCCGGTACGGGACTCTGCTCGATCGCGCGTACTCGTGGCGGCCCGCAGACAGCGACCAGCCCTCCACACCGCAGGACGACGAGGACGATGAGGACTCGGACTCCGGACTGTTCTGACGGAGGCCGCGGTGGGTCCTGCGTCTTGAGCTCAGAGGAAGGCCCATGACCGGTCCCCGTCACATCACCCAGCGCAACGGGTCGAGCAGGACGGTCCTCGTCGACGACATCCGACCGTACGAGGACCAGATCCGCTTCACACTGAACCGGATGAACGGGACGACGTTCTGGGCGTGGAGCCTGTGGCGCGTGCCCGAGGGCGCGAACCTGCTCGAATCGCTCCCCTTCTCGGAGGAGTACCTGCAGTGCGCAGGATCTGCGGAGGCGATGACGATCGAGATCCGTGCGGTGTCCGACGGCGAAGGTGCGCGGCAGCAGGCGCCGGCGTGGAATTCACGAGGATCTCCCGTGGGATCACGCTGTGCGTGGCAGGATATTCGCCAGGGGGGAAGATACGTGACTGAGTCGAGTGCTGCCACGGAACGCGAAGAGGACACGACGCAGGTGGGCGCGCGCGCCCCGGCGCCGCTCCGGCTGGAATTCGCCGGGGAATGGCACGAGCTCTGCCCTGACACGCCGTTCATCATCGGGCGCGAGGGTGACCTGGAGATCGACGACAATCCCTATCTGCATCGGCACTTCCTCGAGCTGCGCCACCATGACGGTCTGTGGTGGCTGGCCAACGTGGGCGTCCGGCTCGCGGCGACGGTCTCCAGCGCCGGTGGTGCGGTCCAGTCCTGGCTCTCGCCGGGGGCGCGGATGCCGCTCGTCTTCGAACGCAACGTGATCGTGTTCACCGCAGGACCGGTGACCTACGAGCTGAGCCTGCACACCGAGGAGGCCCCGTACGGGGTCTCCCGGCACGTGGAGGCATCGATGAGCGGCGAGACCACGGTCATGCCGGTGAGCTTCACCACTCTGCAGAAGCAATTGATCGTCGCGTTGGCCGAACCCATGTTGCGGCGCGAGGGCGTGAGCATGAACGAGCTGCCCTCCTCCAGTGCCGCCGCCAAGCGGCTCGGCTGGACGATGAGCAAGTTCAATCGCAAGCTCGACAACGTGTGCGACAAGCTCGACCGGATGGGCGTGCAGGGTCTGCGTGGCGGACCGGGGAAGCTGGCGACGAACCGCCGGGCCCGCCTTGTCGAATACGCCGTGACGTCGCAGGTCGTCACGCGCGCCGATCTTCCGCTCCTGGACGACGAGGCGCTCCTCGCCCATCGGGACTCCGAGGACTGAGGAGCTCTCCCGCCTCAGCGGGCAGCGTCGGCGAGGTGTCGCGCCTGGTGTCCGAGGACCTTCACCATGATCCCGCGGCTGCGCAGAGCGGCCACCGTGCGGGTCTCCTCGTCACGGTCGCGACCGAGCGCGTGCACGTTCGCGACGACGAGCACGTCCCCGCGCTGCAGAGTGTCCAGCAGCCGGTCCAGGCGGTCGCTCCAGCTCTCCAGGATCTCCGGTGCCGGGTGTCGGAAGCCCTCGATCGGCACCCCGAACCGGGTGAGGTCGGCGCGCTGCTCCGTCACGGACGGCATGCCCTCGCGGGAGACGACGAGGCCGACCAGTCTGGCGCCCTCCGGGCGGGCCGACCACCAGTCGTGCACGTCGTCGTTGAGGCATTTCGGGCAGGACGCCGCCGCATGCGGCAGGTGCAGCGGGCTGGTCAGCGCCTCATCCGACGCCTGATTCAGATCGCTCATGGTGTGCCTCCGCCTCCATTGTGCCCTGTGTGCGGATCAGCGCAGAACCCCGAGCTCGCGCACCGCATCCCGTTCCTCGATGAGTTCTGCCACCGATGCCTCGATCCGCGCTCGCGCCCAGTCGTCGACGGCAAGCCCCTCCACGATCTCCCACCGCCCGTCCACGGCTCGGACGGGGAACGACGACATGAGTCCCTGCGGCACGCCGTACTCGCCGTGGGAGACCACGGCGGCGGATGTCCACTCCGTCGAGCCGCGGACCCAGTCGCGGGTGTGCTCGATGGCCGCGTTCGCCGCGGAGGCCACGGATGACGATCCGCGGACCTCGATGATCTCCGCGCCGCGCTTGGCGACGCGAGGGATGAACGTTCCCTCGAGCCAGTCCTGCACGTCCTCCACTCGCTCGGCCAGTGCGTCGAGAACCGGGCGGCCGTAGACCGTCGCGTGGGACACATCGGGGAACTGCGTCGCCGAGTGATTGCCCCAGATCGTCACCCGCCGGACGGCGGCCACCGGCGTCTCGAGGGTGGCGGCGAGTTGCGCCCGAGCGCGGTTCTCGTCGAGGCGGGTGAGAGCGCTGAACCGGTCGGCCGGCACGCCGTCCGCGGATGCCGAGGCGATCAGTGCGTTCGTGTTGGCGGGGTTCCCGACCACGGTGACACGGACGTCGGAGGCGGCCCTGGCCGCGATCGCCGCGCCCTGAGGGCCGAAGATGCCCGCGTTCGCCGCGAGCAGGTCCCCGCGCTCCATGCCGGGGCCGCGCGGTCGCGCGCCCACCAGCAGAGCGAGATTGCAGCCGTCGAATCCGACCTCCGCATCGTCGGTGACGTCGACGCTCTCGAGCAGCTCGAACGCGCCGTCCTCCAGCTCCAGCGCCGCGCCCTCGGCGGCCTTCACACCCTGCGGGATCTCCAGGAGCCGCAGCCGCACCTTCTCATCGGGGCCCAGCATGTCGCCTGCCGCGATGCGGAAGAGCAGTGCGTATCCGATCTGCCCGCCCGCTCCTGTTACCGTGATCGTCGTCGCCATGTCAATGAGCCTACGACCGGCATCGGCGCGGAGGTAATCTCATCCCATGACCTTCAATCCCGACGCCGACATCTCGGGCCACCGCACACGCCGTCCCGGGCGTACCGCTGCGATCGCCGGCGGAGGCGTCGGCCTGCTCGGGATCCTCGCCCTCATCGCCGGGCCGCTGCTCGGCATCGACCTGACGGGCCTGCTCGGCGGCGGCACACAGGGAGGGGCCGCACCGGAGTCCGGCAGCACCGTCCTCGCCTGCGACACCGGTGAAGACGCCAACACGCAGGACGACTGCCGCATGGCAGGGGCTCAGGTGCTCCTCGACGACTACTGGGAGAAGCACGTCGACGGGTACATCCCGCCGCAGTTGTACGTGTTCTCCGGTCAGACGTCGACCCAGTGCGGCACGGCATCCAACTCGGTGGGACCGTTCTACTGCCCGCCGGAGCAGGGCGTCTACATCGATCCGACGTTCTTCCAGGTGATGCGGCAGCAGTTCGGGGCCTCGGCCGGCGAGCTGGCTCAGCTGTACATCGTCGGACACGAGTGGGGTCACCACATCCAGAACATCACCGGTGTGATGGAGCAGCACCCGAACAACGGCACGGGGCCGGACAGCAACAGCGTGCGCACCGAGCTGCAGGCCGACTGCTACGCCGGCGCATGGCTCGCGGATGCGGCGGGCCTGACCGACGACGCCGGTGTGCCCTACCTCGAGGAGCCGACCGAGGCGCAGATCGAAGACGCCCTGAACGCGGCGTTCGCCGTCGGCGACGACCACATCCAGGAACAGGCCGGCTTCAACAACCCGGAGTCGTGGACGCACGGGTCCAGTGCGCAACGCCAGGGTTGGTTCGCCAGCGGGTACCAGAACGGCCTGGGCAGCTGCGACACCTTCTCGGTCGACGGCGCGCGGCTCTGACCTGATCGCCCGCTCCGCGACGTGGTGTCGCGGGTGAGCGGCACGCCCGGGATACGGTGAGAATGCCGCTGAGGCGGACGAGATCGAGCACCGGGGGGGCGACCATGAACACGGATGCACTGTATCCGCCGATCGAACCGTACGACAGCGGGATGCTGATCGTCGGCGATGGCCAGCGGATCGCGTGGGAGGTGAGCGGCAACCCCGACGGCAAGCCCGTGGTCTTCCTCCACGGCGGTCCTGGTGGCGGCACCGCCCCCTGGCATCGCCGGTTCTTCGACCCCGAGCGGTACCGCATCGTCCTGTTCGACCAGCGCGGCTGCGGACGCAGCGTGCCGCATGCCAGCAGCCCCGACGCCGACCTGCGGTTCAACACCACGGCGCACCTCATCGCCGACATCGAGCTCCTGCGCAAGAACCTCGGCATCGCGCAGTGGCAGGTCTTCGGTGGATCGTGGGGCAGCGCGCTGGCCCTCGCCTACGCGCAGGCGCACCCCGACTCGGTCTCCGAACTCGTGCTCCGCGGCATCTTCACCCTTCGGCGGGAAGAGCTGGAGTGGTTCTACGAAGGCGGAGCGGCCGCCCTGTTCCCCGACCTCTGGGAGGACTTCGTCGCCCAGATCCCCATCCTCGAACGCAACAGGATGATCGAGGCGTACCACCGCCGGCTCTTCGACTCAGACCCCGCGGTGCACGTGCCCGCAGCGCGCGCATGGTCGAAGTGGGAGGGCTCGACCGTCACACTGCGACCCGACGAGGAGACGGTGCAGCGGATGACCGAGGATGCCACCGCCGTGGCCTTCGCCCGCATCGAGAACCACTACTTCGTGAACAACGGGTGGTGGACGCAGGGACAGCTGATCGCCGGCGTCGACGCCATCCGCCACATCCCCGCCGTCATCGTGCAGGGGCGGTACGACGTGTGCACGCCGATGATGACCGCCTGGGACCTGCATCGGGCATGGCCGCAAGCGGAGTTCGTCGTCGTGGACGACGCGGGGCACTCGGCATCCGAGCCGGGCATCCAACAGGCGCTCCGCCGGGCGACGGACGCGTTCGCCGGGTGATCCCCGTCAGGCTCGCAGCGCCTGCAACAGGGTCTTGACCAGCCCGACGACCCCTCCGGTCGCACGGAACCGGGTGAGTCCCTCACTCACGGCCGCGCCCGTGCGTGCGGTGACGAACCAGGGCGGGGTGGGGAGGATCGTGAAGCGCCCTCCGCCGTTGAGGACGGGAAGCGATCGCGGCATCGGACGGAACGGACCGCGCAGCACCGACCGCTCGACGGCGTCGAGCAGCAGCGCGTTGTGGACGACCCCGATCCCGCTGCCGACGTCCTGAACGGTGTTGCCGGGGAACGCGCCCCAGGTGAGTGTCGGGGTGATGAAACCGAACGCCGTCCAGGCGTTGATCGCGATCGAGCCGTAGCGCAACTGCGTGATCGCCCGCTCGAAGCCGGTCCCCAGTGCCTTCTGCGTGACCGGGTCGATGAGGAGGTTCGCCCCCAGCGTGCCCTGGAGGCGGTCGTTGGCGTATGCGACCGCCGCATCGAGGAACTCCTGCCCCGACCCGGGGAGCGTGGTCACACCCAGCACCGGTGCGAAGTACTCGGTGTTCTCCAGCGCGGACGGGTCATCACCCTCGTCGATCTCGACGAGCAGACGATCACCGAGCACGAGCGCGTCCGGGTAGTCATCGTGCGCCTGATGCATGCGATCGCCGGAGCCGGGGTACCAGGTCGGGCGCTCGGGCGCCGCGGCGTATGCGCGCCGAAGCGCGAGACGGAACTCCTCCGCCTGGGGCCAGTCGGACGAGATGATGACGACCTGGCCGGCGATGCAGTTGTGGCCGCAGTTCTGCAGGCGCATGGTGGCGATGTGCTCGGCGTGGAAACGCAGATCGGCCTGGGTCCATTCGCCGGGGACCACGATGATGGGCGAGACCCCGCCGAGCTCTGCGGTGATGGGCTTCTTCATCAGGGGCCGGTTCTCCCGTCGCCGTCGCGCGGCGGCGGCGCCCTTGCCGGAGCCCCACACGATCGCATCGAAGGTCGCAGCGGAGCCGGTGATGTGGACGTGGCTCAACCGCTTGTGGCCGGTGAGGAAGGCGCCGACGTCCCCGCCGCCGCGCACGATCCGCAGGAATCCCGGCTCGATCAGTGCGGCCAGGGCGTGCTCGAAGACGGGGACCATGGCGTCCTGGGTGGGATTCACCTTGAGGATCGCCGTGCGGTTGTGCGCGAGGAGCTCGTACAGGACGTCGAGGACCGGGATCGAGGTGACGTTGCCCGCACCCAGCACGAGACCGACGCCGCCCGACTCGGTCGGGGTGCGCTGGGCGAGGCCGGCACCGGCGCGCGCCGTGCGAGGTGTCGTCCCCGGCGTCAGCCACACCTCGCCGGTGAAACCGGACAGCAGCACGCGGTCGATTCCTGTCAGCGGGAACGCATGCACGCGCGTGCGGCCGCCAGGGGAGCGGTCGACGCGGACGCCCTCCAGCGGGTTGCGCCCCTCCGCCAGCCGGGTCAGCGTCTCGACATAGGCGTCCAGCGCGCCGAGGACGCTGTACGGTCCGGCCAGCCACTCCTCCCCGCGAAGCAGATGACCGCCGCCGAGGCCTTTCGAGTGTGCCGCCGTCTCGGCCCACTCCTGCGTGGATGCCGCGACCGCCGTGCGTACGCCGCGCAGCAGTGTCGCGCGCTGCGCGAGGCTGAGAGCCGCCCAGGTCCTGGCTCCGGTGTGGAGCTCGTCGATGGCCGTGTCCAGTCGCGCGCGCTCCGCCTCGTCCAGGGTGGTCGCAGTGGTGGGGGTGGTCGCTGAACTCATCGGCGTCTCCTTCGGGCGGGGTGTCCCCAGCTTATGTCGCGGTCCTGTGGTGCTGTCGTGTGAGCATGCGGACGCACGCGGGTCAGGAGACGGGGCTGGCGGGTGCGTCGATGTCCGACCGGCGCAGGCGATACCGCGACAGCGGCACGAGGCTGAGAGCCATGAGCGCGGCGGGCAGGATGCTGAAGCTCAGCACGATGCCGGCGACGGCTGAGTCCGGCTGCGCGGCGCCTGTCCCCGCCACGCTGGAGACGTAGCCGGTCACGGCGAGCATGAGCGCGACCGCGGTCGCTCCCAAGGCGAATCCGACCGTCTCACCGGCGGTCCAGATCCCGGTGAAGGTGCCTGCTCTGCCCGGTCCGCTCGTGCGCTCATCGTGCGAGATGACGTCCGGCAGCATCGCCATCGGCAGTGACTGCAGCCCGGCGTAGGCGATTCCCGCACCCGCCACCGAGGCGTAGATCCATGCACCGGGGGACCAGAGGGCGATCGTGATCGTCGCGGACGAGAGGAGGAAGAGGATGCTGGCGAAGAGGAAGGCGCGCTCTTTGCCCGTGCGTGCGGCCACCGCCGTCCATACGGGGGTCGCGATGAGCGCCGGCGCGACGAGGGCGACGAACAGGATCTCGACGGCGGCCTCGTCGCCGAGGACCCAGCGTGCGACGTACTGCGCACCGGCGAGCATGGTGCCCGTGGCCAGTGCCTGCAGCAGGAAGGTGCCAAGGAGCGCGCGGAACGGCGCGCTCCGCCGCAGTGTGCGGAACCCGTCGAGGTACTGCTCGCGAAGCGACGTGCGCGCGGTGTCGGCGGGGGCGGCCACGCCCTCGCGGGCGGTGCGACTGGCGATCAGCATCCCGATGCCGATGGCGACGCCGGCGACGACGCCCATGAGGAGGTAGCCGGTCACCGGGTCGCCGGTCGCGCGGCGCAGCATGGGGCCGCCAGCGCCGAAGAGGAGGATCGCCGCGGTGAGAACCACCACGCGCCAGCCGAGCAGACGGGTCCGCTCGTCGTATCCGTCGGTGAGCTCGGCGGGGAGGGCGACGTACGGCACCTGGAAGAGGCTGAAGGACGTCGCCGTGCCGAGGAAGGCCAGCAGGACGCAGACGGCCCCCGCTGCCGGGCCCCATGACGGAGGGACGGCGAAGGTGAGGGCGAAGAAGACGGGAAGGGTGAGGGCGCCGAGGACCATGAGACCGCGACGGGAACCCGTGCGGGCGAGCTGCCGGTCCGACGCCGCCCCGATCAGCGGGTCGATCACGACGTCCCACACCTTCGCAGCGGTGACGATGAGGCCGGCCACGAGGGCGGCGACACCGAGGTTGTCCGTCAGGAAGTACGTGAGGACGAGACCGGGAAGGGTCGCGTAGCCACCGGTGCCCAGCGAACCGATCGCGTACGTGACGATCGTGCGGGCGGACAGGCGGGTGGAGGCTCGTTCTGGGCGAGCGACGTTGCTCATCGCGCCAGTGTATCGGCGGGACGACGGCTCAGCAGGCGGGCGATGCGCGTCAGATCAGCGCGAGCTCGCGCAGCTTCGCTGCGACGTCGTCGTTCGACGGCTCGACGTGGTGCGAGGCGTCAGGATAGACGACGACGGGGATGTTCGTGCGGCCGGAGATCTCCTTGGCGATGTCCGCTGCGGCGGGGTTCGCGACGAGATCGACGTAGGTGTACTCGACACCCAGTTCGTCGAGCTGCTTCTTGGTGCGGATGCAGTCGCGGCACCAGTCGGCGCCGAACATGGTGATGGTCTCCGGAGCAGTCGAGGTCATGCTTCCAGGATATTGGGCTCCGGCTGTGAAGGGCCCGTACCTGCGTGCGGCGCGGGCATGGGACGATGGATGCCGTCATATCCGAGACTCCGAAGGGGCGCACGTGAGCATCGCTGTCACGGTCATCGTCCCCACGTTCAACGAACGGGACAACGTCGCGGAGCTCGTCGAGCGCACGGCAGCGGCTCTCGAGGGGCGCGACGCCGAGATCCTCTTCGTCGACGACAGCGCGGATGACACCGAGGCCGAGATCCTGCGCGTCGCCACCACGGCCGCCGTCCCTGTTCGGGTGATCCATCGACGCGTGAACAGCGGAGGTCTCGGCGGCGCCGTCGCCGCGGGGCTCGCGGCCGCCGGCGGTGACGTCTGCGTCGTGATGGACGGCGATCTGCAGCATCCCCCCGAACTCATCGTCACGATGCTCGACCGCTTCGCCGAGGGGGATGCCGACGTCGTGGCCGCATCGCGTTACGTGGGCGGCGGCGACTCCGCCGGCCTCGGCACCGCCGTGCGCTTCGGTGTCTCACGCGCCTCCACATGGCTGACCAAGGCGATGTTCCCGCGGCGCCTGGCTGCGGCGACCGACCCGATGACGGGGTTCTTCCTCGTCGACCGTCGTCGGGTGGATCTCGCCGTGCTCCGTCCGAAGGGGTTCAAGATCCTCCTCGAGATCCTCGCCAGGACCGACGGGCTTCGCATCGCCGAGGTGCCGATGGCCTTCTCCGAGCGGCACAGCGGCACGTCCAAGGCGTCGGTGCGGCAGGGCGCGACCTTCCTCGCGCACCTCGCGAGGCTGCGGTTCGGAAAGATGTCGCGCTTCGCGGTCATCGGCGCGATCGGTGCGGTGGCGAACCTCGGGATCATGTGGGCGCTGACCACCGCCGGTCTGCCGTATGTGTGGGCGGCGATCATCGGCGCCGAGGTCACGATCGTCGGCAACTTCCTCCTGCAGGAGCGCTTCGTCTTCGGTGACATGCGGCGCGATGCCCGCGGCGTGTGGGCCCGCTTCGGCGCATCGTTCACCTTCAACAACGTCGAGGCGGCGCTGCGGATCCCCGTCATGGTCCTCATGGTCGAGACGTGGCACATCTCGAGCGTGGTGGCGACCGCGATCTCGCTCGTGGTGGCCTTCTTCGCGCGCTTCCTGTTCCACTCGCTCTTCGTCTACGCGCCGCGGCGCGCCCGAGCGGCTGCGGGGGTCGAGGAGCCGACGACGGACACCGCCGCGCAGCGCATCGTCGCGGCGATCGACGCCGAGGCGATGCGTCCGGGCGAACTCTGAGAGCCCCGCGTCGGCCCCTGCGTCGGCCCCGTACGTTAGACTGATGATGCAATGTGCAGGTTCCGCCGCAATTCGGCGCCCGCATTGCCACTGATCAGGGCCATCACGGACCGCGCACACCGACGCGCGCGGCATCCGCCCTCGGTCTGAAGAATTCCGGATGCGCTCACGCGTGTCCGAACACAGCAATGAGTATCACCATGAGCAAGACCACGACCATCCATCCCACCAACCCCCTCACCTGGAAGCAGGCCGACGACGACGTGCACGTCGCGACACGCGACGGCGAGTTCGCCGGTTTCGTCGAGTTCGACACCGACCGACACCTCGTCCGGGACAGCCGCGGCACCGAGATCGGGTCGTTCACGACCCTCGCCGATGCCCGTCAGGCACTGGAGGGATCCACGTGCCGCCGTAGGCGATCCTTCGCCCAGACCATGCGCGGACACCTGCGCCGCGTCCGCTTCTGACCCTCCGACGTATACGCGGCGGCGTATACGGCCCTCGTTAGCCTGAGGAAAAGCGATCGGCATCCGCCCTTGGCTTCCACAGCTCAAGGGCTCCGATCGGAGGAGAAGCGTATCTCCATCACAACAACCGTCGAATCCACCGGCACCCTCGGTCCGGTTCGCCAGACCTACTCCGGCAACGCGGAGTTCCCTCCCATGGCGCACGCGTACAAGAGCGTCCTGCAGGTCGTCCGTGAGACCGGACTCCTGCAGCGGGCCCGTTGGTTCTACGCCCTCGTCGGCGCCGGCATCCTCGTGGCTCTCGCCGGATGCATCACCGGCTTCATCCTGCTCGGCGACAGCTGGTTCCAGCTCCTCATCGCCGCGGCCCTCGGCATCGTCTTCACCCAGATCGCCTTCCTCGCCCACGAGGCGGCTCACCGCCAGATCCTCGCATCCGGCCCGAAGAACTTCCGTCTCGCGAGGATCCTCGCCGGTTCCATCGGCATGAGCTACTCCTGGTGGGACAGCAAGCACACCAAGCACCACGGCAACCCGAACATGGTGGGCAAGGATCCCGACATCGAAGTCGACACGATCTCCTTCCTCGACGAAGACGCAGCAAAGTCGCGCGGCATCGTCCGGATGATCACCCGCCACCAGGGATGGCTGTTCTTCCCCCTCCTGACGATGGAGGGTCTGAACCTGCACTTCCTGAGCCTCAAGTACCTCGTCACGACGAAGAAGGTCAAGGGCCGCTGGACCGAACTCGGCATCATCGCCCTGCGTTTCGCACTGCTGCTGACGCCGATCTTCCTCTTCCTGCCGCTGGGCATGGCGTTCGCGTTCATCGGCGTGCAGATGGCCGTGTTCGGCGTCTACATGGGCGCATCGTTCGCTCCGAACCACAAGGGCATGCCGATCATCGCGCCGGACGCCCGTCTGGACTTCTTCTCCAAGCAGGTGCGCACCTCGCGCAACATCCGCGGCGGATGGTGGGCCACGGTCCTCATGGGCGGTCTCAACTACCAGGTGGAGCACCACCTGTTCCCGAACATGCCGCGCGTGTACCTGTCGAAGGCGCGTGAGATCGTCCGCGACTACTGCGCGTCCAACGACGTGCCGTACACCGAGACGTCGTTGATCCGTTCGTACGCGATCGTCATCGAGTACCTCAACCGGGTCGGGCTCGCCGCTCGCGACCCGTTCGACTGCCCGGCCGCCGCACAGCTGCGCCGCGCCTCGTAGTCGTTCGACACCTTCGAGCCTGTGCCGCATCCCGCGGCATAGGCTCGAGGCATGTCTGAGCTGCACGACCTGACCGCGATCGAGCAGCTGGCGGCGCTGCGGACCGGCGAGATCGGCCCCGTCGACCTCGCAGGGCACTACCTCGACCGGATCGCCCGCCTCGATGCCGGGCTCGGCGCGTTCGTCGAGGTGACAGCGGATGCCGCGACCGCCCGCGCCCGCTCCCTCGCCGCCGACGCGCCGACCGGTGCGCTGTGGGGGCTGCCGTTCGCGGACAAGGACCTCGTGCCGCGGGCCGGCGTGCCCACCCGCTACGGCTCGCGCCTGCACCGCGACGTCGTGCCCGACGTCACCGGCGACCAGGCCGCCGTGCTCGATGAGGCCGGCGGCGTCAGCCTCGGAAAGACGAACACTCCGGAGTTCGGGCTCACCGGATACACGGAGAGCCAGGTCGCCCCACCGGCGCGCGACCCATGGAACCCCGCGAACGGTGCAGGAGGGTCGAGCGGAGGAGCCGCGACGGCCGTCGCCGCCGGACTGCTGCCTCTCGCCCCGGCATCCGACGGGGGAGGGTCGATCCGCATTCCGGCCGCCACCGTGGGGCTCGTCGGCATCAAGCCGTCCCGCGGGCGCGTGCCGTTCGCCTCCGGACTCGACAGCCCGGGAGGGCTGCCGGTCGCTGGGCCCATCGCGCGCACGGTCGCCGACGCCGCCCTGCTCCTCGACGTCCAGGTCGCCGGGCGCCCGCATCCGTACGCGACGGCCGCACCGGGCGCAGGACCGTTCCTCACCTCGGTCGGTGCGGGTGCGGCATCCGCTCGTGTCGGCGTCACCACCGTCTCACCGTGGGACGACGCCGAGGACATCCGTCTCGATCCGGATGCCGAGCGGGCCGTCGCGGTCGCCGCGGCCCTCCTCGCGGATGCCGGCTCTGCGGTCGAGGCGTTCGACTGGAAACCGCGGGGATACGCCGAGATGTTCACGACGATCTGGCGCACGAGCGCGGCACGCATGAACCTGTCCGACGCCGAGCTCGAGCTCGTCGAACCGATCACCTCCTGGCTCGTCCGCGAGGGTCGCCGTCTCACCGGCGCAGAGGTGCTCGAGGCGCTCGCCGCGGCGACCGCCTTCGAGCGCGAGACGATCACGGCGTTCGCGCCGTTCGATGCCGTCCTCACCCCCGCGCTCGCGCTTCCGGCGCAGCCCGTCGGCTGGTTCGACGCCGACGACGCCGCACGCAACTTCTCGCAGCAGGTGCAGTACGCGCCGTACTCGAGCTTCGTGAACGTCTGCGGTCTGCCGGCCGTCGTCGTGCCGGTGACCCTCGACGGGAGCGGCCACCCGGTCAGCGTCCAGCTGATCGGTCGACCGGGAGGAGAGGCGGCGATCGTCGCGCTCGCTGCCGAACTGGAGGGGCGGGTCGGCCCGTTGCCGCGTCCCGACGTCTGGCGCGCCTGACACGGCGCGGCGCCGACGCCCTGCAGGTGCAGAGCGCCGACGCCGCGGTCGTCCGTCAGTCGCGGACGCAGGTGTCCGTCGCCGGACTACCCGTCCGCATCGACGGTGAAGTCGAACGTGCCGGTCCGCGAGACGTTGCCCGCTCGATCGTGCGCGTTGTACTTCACCATGTAGTCACCCGAAGGGAGCTTCACCGTCGCCGTGTGGGTGCCGCTCTCTGCGCCGCCCATCGGTGACTGCGTGCTCTGCACGAGCGTGCCGTCCTGATAGATGTTCGCGACGATGCGCTCCAGCCCACCGAGGTCGGACGCATCCACCTGGATGTCGACCGCGCCGAACGGCCCGGCCGTCGACGGCGACACGAGCGCCACCTCCGGGCGGACATCATCAGCCGGCAGCTCCTGGAACAGGCGCGGCGCGAAGTCGATGAGGTTCTTCTGCCACACGTCCCAGCCGTGAGGCCCAGGGGTCACGCCATCGAACTCGTACTCGATTCCGAGCTCGTCCAGCGTCACCAGCGATGCCATCATGCCCTCGTAGACGAAGTCGGTGATGTCGCCGATGTAGAGCCGGAACAGGTCGGTGCCGGCGTTGATCGCGTCGACGTCGACGCCGTCCCCGCTGCCGAAGCCCGCCGAGAACACGCCGATCGATGCGAACGCACCGGGGTGCGCCTTCAGCACGGAGATCGTGCGTGCGCCGCCGGCGGAGAGACCGGCCAGTGCTCGCTTCGCGGGGTCGCCGCTGACGTTGTACGTCGCCTCGGTGACCGGCACGATGTTGTCGAGCAGCTCAGCCGGGTAGTCGCTGACGTTGCCGTTCGGCATCACCACGACCATCGGCTGGAGGGCGCCGTCCAGGAAGAGGTTGTCGAGGATCTGCCGCGTTCGGCCGACCTCCACCCAGTCCGTCCAGGTCTGGCCGCCGCCGTGATTGAGCACGAACAGCGGGTACGGCTCCGCACGCTCGGCGTCGTAGCCGGGCGGCGTCCACACATAGGCGCTGCGCTCCTCGCCGGCGACACTGCTCTGGTAGGTCATGACATCCAGTGCGCCGCCCTCGCCCGCGGCGACATCCGTGAGCAGGCGGGACTCCTCGCCCTCGACGAGGAACGTGCTCCACGCGGGCTCCGACGTCACCGACGTCGGGTTCGAAGTGTCCTTGACCGCCTGGCGGTCGACGATGAGCCGATAGTGGTAGAACCACGGGTCCAATGGGCCGATCGTCGTCTGCCAGCGGTCGCCGACCTTGCTCATCTCGGTGCGGAGCCAGCTGCCGCCGGGGGCCGTGTTCGCCCAGACGGACACGTACTCGGCATCCGCGAAGTCCGCCGTCGTCTCGAACGTGACGAACCCGCCATCGCTGATCCACGGCGTCGGCGTCGTGCCGGATGCCGGTGTCTCGAAGCGCTCGGTGAGGGCGGTGTGCCCCTCGCTCATCGCGGGGTCGGACGGCTTCTTCGTGAACAGGCGCGGAGCGAAGTCGATGAGGTTCTCCTGCCAGGCGTTCCAGTTGTGGCCGGCGTCGGGGTTCACGCCGTCGAACTGGTAGTCGAGGCCGATCTCGTCGAACTTCTGGAACGAGTCGTAGACGTCGTTGTGTGCGACATCCGTCGGGTTGCCGACGTACACGCGGAACAGATCCGTCTTGTTGTTCATCTTTTTCACGGGGATGTCGTCCAGGTCGCCGAAGCGGCCGGCGCCGAACGTTCCGATCTGGGCGAACTCGCCGGGGTGCTCGCTGAACACCTCGAACGTCTGGCCGCCTCCCATGGAGAGCCCGGCCAGTGCGCGCTTCTTCTTCGACGGCGACGCATTGTACGCGTCCTCCACCGCGGGGACGAGGTTGTCGAGTAGCTCGGCCGAGAAGTCGGGCACGTTGCCGTTGCCCATCACCACGATCATGTCCTCGAGTCGGCCCGAGAGCCACAGATTGTCGAGGATCTGCTCGGCTCGTCCCACTTCGACCCAGTCGCGGTAGCTCTGCGCGCCACCGTGCTGCAGGTAGAAGACCGGGAACTTCTTGCCCTTGGGCTTGTACGTCGGGGGCAGCCAGACGAGCGCCTGGCGCTCCTCGCCGGCGACGGCGCTGTCGTAGGTCAGCGTCTCGATCGTTCCGGCCTCTTCGGGCGCGTCGGCGAGCAGCGCGGCGGAGTCGCCGGGGATGAAGAACGTGCTCCACTCCGGCTCGGAGGCCACGCTCGTGGGGTTCGACGTGTCCTTGAGGACCTTGCTGTCGTCTCCGGTGACCTGGTAGTAGTACAGGCCGGGGGTGAAGGGGCCGTAGGTGGCGGTCCAGTTCGCACCGCTTCGCTGCAGCCCGATCTGCGCCCAGTTGTGGGACGGACCGAAGTTGCCCTCGACCACCACCTGCGACACGGGTCCGACGGCGGCCTCGACATCGGCGTTGGGGACGCTGATGCGCAGGTACCCGTCGTCCTGCACGTCGATCCATGGCGTCGCCGCCGCAGCGGGTGCGGCGACCGTGAGCCCGGCGATCGCGACGAACAACGCCGTGATCAGCCCGAGCGCTCTTCGGGTGCGGGTGCGCCGGCCATGCGGCCGGCTGGGGGATGTGATCTCCATCGATTCCTCATCTCGTGATTCGGCCGGCTCGTCGATGCGGGCTTCCCCGTGAGAGCCGGATGGAATACGGATTCCGGCGCATCCACAAAATTTACAACGTCGTAAATCCGTACGCGCACACTCTCTCAAGACAAGGAGAGGCCGACAATGGACAAAAGTCCAACGTTGTGAAACGACGGTGGAGGGTGGGCATTGGACGCTGGTCCCATCGCCGGCGTCCTCAGCGGCGGCGGGCGCGGGATTTCGAGACGCTCGCCAGCGTGGCCCGCAGCGGGGTGCCGAGGTAGAGCCCGAGCGAGGCGCCGGCGGCGAGTCCGACGCCGATGGATGCCGCGAGGACGAGGGGGCCGATGCCGTCCAGCATCCCCTGTGCCGTGCCATCCGAATCGACGATGCCGAGGAGCCCCCGGAAGACCGCCGTCCCCGGGACGAGCGGGACGATCGCCGCGGTCGTCACCGCGACGGAGGGCACGTGCACCCCTCGTGCGGTGAGGATGCCGATGAAGCTCGCCAGCAGCGCACCGACGGCGCTCGCCGCACCGGCCTGCACGCCGAGGAGCATCGTCGCGCTGTAGGCGACGATCGCCACGGTGCTGAGCACCGCACTGACGAGGATGATGCGCAGGCCGGCGCCGTTGAACAGGGCGACGGCGACGGCGATGATGATCGCTCCGGCGATCTGCGCGGCGAGCGAGCCGAACGGGATGGCGTCGGTGGGCAGCGGGATGGTCACTCCGACGAGCCGGGAGAACTCCAGGCCGATGAGGATGCCGAGGACGACGCCGAGGGTCTGCATCGTCAGGTCGAGGATGCGCCCGCCCGCCGTGAGTGCGAACCCGTCGATGGCATCCTGCGCGGCGCCGACGACGGTGAGCCCCGAGAGCATGAGGACGATGCCGGAGGCGACGATGATCGACGGTTGCACGTCCATGAAGGGGGCGACGCCGATCGCGCCGAGCGCGGAGACGGCGGTGGTGACACCGGTGATGACGAAACCGCCGGCGATCTGGCTGAAGAACAGCGGGACCTGGAGGCGAGCGAGTCCGGCCTGGGCGAAGGCGGCACCGAGGGCGGCGAGGAAGCTCAGCAGGATGATGATCGGAGAGGCCCCGTAGAGGATCGCGACGCCGACGGCGAGGAGGGCACGCGCGAAGATCACGACGATGGGCTGGTACAGGAACGGCGTACGCCGGATGACGCGGAACGCCAGGCGCGCCTCGTCGAGGCCCAATCCCTCGGAGATGTCGACCATGAGGGCCTGCAGGCGCTGCAGCTTCGCATGATCGGGCGACGCCGCCCGGACGACGCGGATCATGGTGGTCGGCCAGTCGTCCTCCCCACGGTGATAGGAGACGCTGATCGCGCTGAAGGTCACATCGACGTGTACACCGATGAGCCCATAGACGCGGGCGACGCGGATGATCGAGAACGTCACGTCGTGGGCGGAGGCGCCGACGGCGAACATCGACTCGCCGATGCGGAGGGCCAGATCGAGGATCTTGACGACCGTGGTCTCGTTGACGACCGTGTACGCCTCGGTCAGTGCGACCTTGTCGGGGTCCGTCCGGATCGCGCGTCGCACGGAGTCGAGCAGCCGTGAGCGTCGTTCGATGGCCATGGTTCCATTGTCGTTCGGAGAGGGGCGTCCGTCACATCGCGGGGCCGCCGGTGGGTCGGGCGCGGAGGTGTCCGGGGAGGAAGGGCAGGACCGGCGCCCGGTAGATCAGCGCGGGCGGGTGGCCTGTGCCGATGGTCAGTTCCGCTCGCCCGAACCGCCACAGCCGGTTGAACAGGAACACACCGAGCGTCGCGTTCTCGTCGGCGGGTACCTGCCACGTTCCGACACCCCACTGCGTCGGCTGGCCTCTCCCGTCGATCACGAGGGTGGGGCGGATGCCGGCGTAAAGGGCGAACCACGGCTTGTGCATCGTCACCTCGATGCGGCGGGGAGCGGGGGTGTCGACGGGCACCGGCTCAGCCTATCCGCGGCGGCTCAGTGGGTGAGCTTCTCGATGAGCGCGACGGCTTCATCGTGGTCGGCCGATGAGACGGCGATCAGCGGGTAGGCCTCCTCGTCCTCTGGATCCTCGATGTGCAGAAGGCGGATGTCGTGCGGTGCGAGGATCGCCTCGGCGCGCGCGATCGCCGATCCGAGATCGTGCACATCGCCCACCTCGTCGAGGTCGATACCGAGGCGCTGGACGCGGGGGAGCGCCGGCAGCGCTTCGGCGAGTTCCTCCCCGGTGTCCTCGCTGTCGAGGTAGGCGAGGGCGCCTGCGTCATCGAGCGCATCGATGAGCGCATCCCACGGATCGTCCCCTTCGTTCACGGCCTCGCGGACGGCAGGCGTGATCTCCGGGTCGTCGTCGAGCAGTTCGCACAGGCGGGTCCAGTCGTCGATCGCGCTCATGGTGTCGCTCCTCATCTCGTGCGTGATGGCCTCGGGTGGAGTCATCGGATGCCGAGTGGTCAGCGTATCGCGGGGCCAGGAGTGACCAGTGGGGGTTCCGATTCGGCCGGGCAACGGATATCGTGCCAGCATCCGTGCGTCCGGGTTCGTGCACACGTCGGTCGGCTCCCCGTGCAGGCCGCGACGGTCACCCGAGGGGCACGGGATGCAGTCGTGTGACCTCCCGCGTGGCGAGGTCGATCATCGCGGCCGTGTCCTCCGGGATCCGCGTCCACCCGTCCGCATCGACGCCGCTGGAGATGACATGCACGGCGTCATCGGTGATGCGATAGTCCATCGCGTAGTACTCGGTCGCGTGGCTGGCGGGTATCGCGTCGTCGGATTCGAAGAGCTCGCGAAGGGCGTCGACGGGCGAGTGCACCCGACTGTTGATGTGGATCGCGAAGAGCGTGGTCGGCGTGAGGAACAGCGCGTTGAGGCTGGAGTTCGGGAACTCGCCGATGAGGATCTCGAGCGCGCGGGTGACGCCGCGCTCCTCGTCGCCGTCGGCCTCGCGGATGCACTGCAGGACCAGTTGGAAGTAGCGCTCGCTGTCGGTGTCGCCGCGCAGCCGCTCGCGGGAGTCCGGGGTGAGCTGCGCCTCCAGGTGTGCGATGGGCGCGATGTGGCCGTTGTGGGCGAAGGCGTGTCCGCCGTCGGTGAACGGATGTGTGTTCTGTGGTGAGACGGGCAGTCCGCCCGTCGCCCACCGCAGGTGGACGAGGCCGTTGCACCCGAGCGGCTGCTCCGAGAGGGCGGCGTACTGCGGGTCGACGGACGCGTTCTGCGGAGAGGACACCGCTTCGACGGCGGCACCGAGCGAGGGATGCCAGGCCATGCCCCACCCGTCGCTGTGCACTTCGGTCAGCGCAGTGAAGGTGTCGAAATCCTCGCGTCCGAGGACATCGACGACCGAGGTCGGGCGGGTGGTGACGTAGCCAAGCAGTCGGCACACGGGTGCGGCATCCCTTCGTTGTCTCCCTACGAGCCTCGTCCTTCCGGTGCGGATCGGCAACTTCATACGCGGTCGGACCGCCTTCGCGCAACCGCCTCGATGAGATCGGGGCCTGTTGGCAGACTGGCGACATGCGAACTGTTGGTGTGGAAGAAGAACTGATGCTCGTCGACGGTGAGACCGGTCGGCCGCTCTCACTGGCCGCGCACACGCTGCGTCATGCGGCGGACGACGAGGAGGCCGCAGCGGCGACCTCCGATGAGGTGCCCGGCGGTTCGATCGAGCACGAGCTGCAGCAGCAGCAGGTGGAGACCGACACAGTCCCGCACACGGACATGACGGCACTCGGCGAGGATGTCCGGGTGTGGCGTCGGCAGGCGATCAACGCCGCGCGACGCGCCGGAGCACGGGTGATCGCCTCGGGGACGTCGCCGGTGCGCGCGGAGCCGGCGATCGTCGGCAAGGAGCGGTACCTGCAGATGGTGGAGCACTTCGGTCTCACCACGCTGGAGGAGCTCACCGGTGGACTGCACGTGCATGTGTCGGTGGAGTCCGATGAGGAGGGCGTCGGTGTGCTCGACCGCATCCGCGGGAGCCTGCCGGCGCTACTGGCGCTGACCGCGAACTCGCCGTTCTGGCAGGGCGAGAACTCGAAGTACGCGAGCTTCCGGTCGCAGGCCATGGGGCGCTGGCCCACCACCGGCCCGACCGAACTGTTCGGCAGCGCGGAGAACTATCACCGGATCGTGAAGGCGATGATCGGGTCCGGTGCCATCCTCGACGAGGGGATGGTGCACTTCGACGCGCGCCTGTCGCACCACTACCCGACCGTGGAGATCCGCGTCGCTGATGTGTGCGCCGACGCGGAGGACACCGTGGTGATCGCCGCCCTCTGCCGTGCTCTCGTCGACACGGCGGCGAATGAGTGGCGCGCGGGCACCGAACCGTTGTCCACCGCGATGGCGGTCCTGCGGCTCATGCACTGGCAGGCCGGTCGTTTCGGGATCGATGGAGACCTCATCGACCCGCGTACGCTCACGCCGCGCCCCGCACGCGACGTCGTCTCCGACCTCGTCGACGACCTGCGTCCCGCTCTGCAGGAGAACGGCGATGAAGCCCTGGTCGACGAGGGCGTCGAGCGGATCTTCACGAACGGCAACGGCGCGATGCGTCAGCGTGCGGTGCTGGAGAAGACGGGGCAGCTCAGCGACGTCGTGGCGGACCTCGCCACCGTGACCGCCGGTCTCGAAGGCTGATCTCGCGAGCCGGAGGCCACCGCTCGTGAGGAGCGCGGCCTCCGGCTAGCGGAGCACCCGACCATCGGCATCCCGAGGGCGCACCGGGTGCTCGCTGAGGATCGAGATCCGGTTGAAGGCGTTGATGGCGATCGCCACCCATTCGGCGGCGGCGAAGGCATCCTCGCCGAGCACGGACAGCGCGCCTTCGAGGTCGGCGGCGGATTCCTCCGTCAGCGGAAGCCGGGTGGATGCCTCGGCGATCGCGAGCACGGCCCGCTCACGCTCGTCGTACAGCGAGGTCTCTCGCCACGCGGGGAGCATGTCGAGCTTCTGCTGAGGGATGCCGGACTGCCTGGCCTCGCGCGAATGCAGGTCGAGGCAGAACGCGCAGCCGTTGAGCTGCGATGCGCGGACCTTGATCAGCTCGGACTCCTGCGGCGTGACGCCGCGCTGCGCCGCGCCGTCGCGCACTGCGGATGACAGGGCCAGCGCTGCCTGCCACGCCTCGGGCATCGACTTGTCCACGTACGGGCGCATGGTGTCTCCTTCGAACGATCTCGTAGTGAGGAGAGTACCGGGCGGACATGGTCAGACGGGCTTCCGCCAGATCACGGCGTATCGCCACATCGCCAGCCGCGACCAGGTGGATCCAGGAAGGATGTGCGCGGCGCTGCGTCGCACCTCGGCGTAGGTGTGCGGCGGGGGCCAGACCACGGGAGCGGAATGCTCCCAGAGTCCGAACCGCCGAGCGAGGCGTCGGTGCTGCACGGCGCCGGCGACGTCGAGGGCATAGTCGAGTGGACGGGATGAGCGCGCCAGTCCGACGACGGCGACCACGCCGCCCGGTGCGGTCAGTGCCGCGAGCCGTGCGAAGGCCCCATCAAGGTCGGGAAGGTGATGGAGCGTCGCAACCGACGCCACGACGTCGTACTGCGCTTCCCTGAAGGGATGCGTCTTCACATCGCCGTGGATCCACGTCACGCCCTGGTCTTCGTGTCGGGCACGCGTTCTACGAACGCATTTCGGACTGGGTCTCACCGGGCGGGACGCTCCTCATCGTCGGGCACCTTCACGGTGACGGGCACGGGCACGGACATGCGCATCCGGAGAACGCCGTGACCGGACCCGACCAGATTCGGACACTGCTCGAGCCCCGAGGCTGGAATGTGCGTACAGCTGAGGTACGCACGCGGACCGTTCGCATGGGCGACCAGGCCGCGACGCTGCACGACGTGGTCGCGCGCGCGGAAAAGGCACGAACCCGAGAGGTCTGACGAAACTGACACACTGTCGTCTATGAACGCAGGCAACCACGCGGCTACCCTCACGGACGATGAACAAGTGAACAGCCGACGCACAGGTCGAGCGCGATTGATCATCGGATACCTGGCCATCATCGCGATCCTCCCGTACCTGTTGCTCAAAGCGGCTTGGATTGCCGGGTCGACCGTAGGCATCGTGAGCCCGTCTCCCGCGGACGCAGCTGTTGTGCAGGGCGGCAACGTCGTCACGGCCGCCATGGAGATCATCGCGATAGTGATCATCTTGATGTTCACGCACTCGTGGGGCGAGCGCATCCCCGCATGGCTGGTGCTCGGTCCCACCTGGGTGGCCACGGGACTGCTGGCACCGTTCGTCATCACCGGACCAGCCGTCGCCGCATCCGCACTCGGTGGCGCGTTCGTCGCTGGCGATGGCTCACTCGCCGCATGGGTCGGCCCGCTCGTGTATCTCGGCTTCGGCGCGCAGGCGATCGGGATCTCGGCTTCCTTCGTTCTGTACGCCCTCCATCGTTGGCCGCAGGCATTCCAGGGCCGGCTATCAGACCACCACCCCGGACCCGACCAGTCGGTTCTCGTACTGTTCGCATGTCTCGCGGCGGTACCACTCGTCGCGGTCGCCGTCGTCCGAGCATCCTGGGCGGTGGGATCGACACTGGGCCTCTCGCCGTACCTCGCAGAGAGTCGAGGCGTCGCAGAGCGACTGTCCGATGCGGGCACCGCCCTGTTCTCGTTGGTGGCCGTCGCCGGAATGCTCGCTCTTGTTCTGCATCGTCCGGGACGCACGCGCACATGGATACCGATCGCCATCGCCTGGGTGGGTGCTGGTGCAGTCTTCGGGAGCGGACTGTACTCGCTGATACTTCTCCTGGCGGCGACCGCGGGCACGGGGGTCGGTACGACGCAGACCGGACTCGTACCGTTCGCCGACCTGGTCCAGGTCATGGTCGGCACGGTGATCGCCGTAATCGGCTCGCTCGCCCTTCACAGGCTCAATGCGCGTTCCACTGATTCCCGCTGAGCCCGATGGTGCATAACTGTTCACCTAAGTGTATGGTTGTGCACCAGGACCGACTGCGGCGATTCTCGCAGTCTCGGAGGAGGACACCGTGGCTGGCATCACCGAACAGGAAGAGAAGCTGAGCCGGCATCATCGCGCGGCGCCGAATGAGGTGAGCAGGCGATCACTGCGATTGGCGGGAGCCACCATCATGGCTCTCTTCGCCCTCGCCTGGGCTATTGCTGGCTCCGGCGTTCTCGCGCCGGTACGCCCGGTCGTACTCACAGTGGCCGTCGCGATCACGTCCGTCGTGCTGATAGTGACCTGGAAACTGCGTCCGACCCAAGACGCGCAGATCCGACAGCTGCGAGATCATTGGTGGCGCGATTTTCAGATCGTCGGAGCCGCGCAGGTACCCGCAATCGCTCTGGTGATCGCAGGTGGGATATGGGCGGGCGCGCCAGCGTTGATTCCCGCCGCAGTCGCTCTGGTCGTCGCCGTGCATTTCATACCGCTGAGGCACATCTTCCGCACCCCCATGTACTCCGCCACCGCCGGCGGCCTGGGTTTCGTGGCAGTGGTGGGCCTGGCGTCGTTCTGGTTCCTTGGACCCGAGACGAGCGTCGCCGTTGCGACTCTCGGGTCGGCCGTGGTGCTCTGGGGAACGGCAGCACTGATCGCCTTCTCGCCCACACGACTCGATGACGGCGCGTGATGTCCGACTACCAGCCAGAGGATCGCACGGCGAAGGCGATCATCAGAGACACCGCCCTGCGCGTGTTCGGCGAGCGTGGGCCGGCGGCCGCGACACTCAAGGTCGTTGCCGATCGTGCGGGTGTGTCGCAGTCACTCATCATCAAGCACTTCGCTTCGCGCGACGGCCTGATCGCCGCTGTCGACGAGCACGTGCTCGGCATCCTGAGCAATTCGTTGCGGGCGCTCGCGGAGGCAGACGCGGAACTGCCGCCGGCGGGATACCTCGCTGGCGCGAGTGCGCTCTCCGACCCCGACACTGCACGCTATCTTTCGTATCTGCTGCTCGAAGATTCTCCTCGGGCGGCTACGGCCTACCGGCGACTACATGCCCACGGCACAGAGCTCATGGAGAAGATGCGCGACGCAGGCGCTGTCGCGGATGACATCGACCATGGGCGTCTCACCGCGATGTTGGTCGCGCACGGCCTGTCGACCGTGCTTCTGCGGGACAGACTCACCGAGGTTCTGGGCGACGATCCGATGAGTGCGAGCGGTCAGGGGGCCTGGTGGGTCCTGCTCGACCGCCTGTACTCCGGCGACGCAATCGGTAGCTCTGTGACAAGGAAAGAGGAATGAGGGGCAGAGCGCTCCCGGGATGGCTGATCGCTCTGCTGGGCGCGTCATTCGTGCTGTACACCGACGACTACGTGATCGCAGGGGTGCTGCCGGAGATCGCAGCGGACCTCCGGGTCTCGGAAGCCATCGCTGGGCAGCTCGTCACCGTCTTCTCCTTCACGATCGCTGTCGCCGCCCCGATTGCCGCTATCGCTCTCGCCCGGCTTCCCCGTCGCCTGCTTTTCATGATCGCGTTCATCGTCTTCTCGATCGCGAACGCACTCGCCGCATTGACACCCTCGTACGAGGCGCTGGTGCTGTTGCGGGTCGTATCTGCGCTCGCTGCAGCGAGCGCGACGCCATCGCTCTTCGCCTTCGCGGCATCCCATGCGCCCGAAGGACGGACCGGCCGGTATCTCGCGGTGGTCTCGCTTGGCGTGACGGGGTCGATCACGGCCGGTGTCCCCCTAGGAACGTGGATCGGTTCCGCGTTCGGCTGGCGCTTCACATTCGCAGCGATGGCTGTGGCCGGGCTGGCCATACTCGTCGTGCTGATGCTGTTGCTCCCCCGCACAGCCCGCCCTGATGGTCACGTCGGACTCGTCGAACAACTGCGCACGCTGAAACGTCGAGCGGTTGTGCTGGGGCTCTTGGCGAACTGTGCGCTGATGACCGGATCCATGATGATGCTCACCTACCTCGCGTCCTACCTTGCAGCAGTAAGCGGCGCAGGGCCCGACGAACGCGCATTCGCGTTCGCGCTGTCTGGAGCTGCGGGAATGGCTGGCATCTGGCTCGGCGGTGTCGCCACCGATCGCTGGGGCCCGGATCGCACCCTCCTGTTCGGAGTGGCCGTCATCGTTGCCGCGATGACCGGGCTCTGGAGTATCTGGCTGGCCCGACCTGTTCCCATCCCCGTCGTACTCGCGGTCGCCACAGTGTGGGGCGGGATGGCGTTCTGGAACTCTCCCGCGATCCAGACCCGCCTGTACGCGCTCGCCGGTCCGGTTGCTCCCCAGGCCCTCGCGCTCAACACCTCAGGCACCTACCTCGGCGTCTCGATCGGTGCAGCGGTCGGAGGAATCGCTCTGGCCGGATCCGGAGTCGGCTCGCTGCCGCTCTTGGCTGCGGCGTTCGCGATATGCGCGTTGCTGCTCCTCGGTGGCGCGCGAACCGTCGCGGCGCGGACGGCATGAGTCCGGCGACCGCTCGGGAACGTCTGCCGATCCGCGATCTCCGCTATGCACGATGAGGGCGCAGTTTCTGGATCGTCGCCTCCGTCGTGTATCCGGCGGGCACGCCCTCGACGATGGCGAGGATGGCATGGCTGTTGCGCGTTCGCAGCGGAATGATCGCCTGGTACTCCGCGGAGTCGTACCACGCGCGTGCCGATGTCAGATCCGGGAATCCGAGGACGACTATGTCCCCCACCGACCGGCCCTCGCGGATCTCGGGACTGCGTCCATGGGTGATCCAGTGACCCCCGAAACGAACTATCGTCGCTTCGATGAGCGACATGTATTCGAGCAGCTCCTCGTTGATCGTCACGTCCGATATCAGTCCGACAGCGTACGCAGGTACCGCACCATCGTCACTCATCTTCGATTCCTCTCTACGGCCGGACCGGTTATGGATTCAACTTTCGCGAAGGGACGAGGAACGGGCCATAACCTCAGGGGTCATGGTCTGATGACGAATGCCACGTGGATCGAAACATGAGTGTCTCTGCTTCGACGTCACTCATCGGCGCTGAACTTCGCAGGTGGCGCGAGCGCCGCGCACTGAGTCAGCTGGCCCTTTCCGCACGCGCCGATGTGAGTACACGCCACGTCAGTTATCTCGAGAATGGGCGGTCTTATCCCACACCTGAAATGATCCTGCGTCTCGCCGATGCCCTCGACATCCCGGAAGATGAACAGAACAGACTCCTCTTGGCTGCAGGGTTCGCGCCACGGCATCCTGAAAGAAGGCTCGTCGCTGAGAATCTCCCGTCGGTGATGGCGAGTCTGAGAACTCTGGTGGACGCCTACGCGCCCTACCCAGCCCTGCTCTTGGATGATCGATGGGACATCATCGATGCGAATCATGCCGCCGGACTCTTGCTGGCCCACTGCGAGAGCAGCCTGCTCGAGCCACCGGTCAATGCGATCCGCTTGGTTCTCCATCCCGAAGGCCTGGCTCCGCGCATCCGGAACATTGAGACGCTGCGAAATCACCTCGTCCACCAGCTCGAGCAGCGCATCCGCCGCCGAGGAGACGACCGGTTCCTACGCTCTTTGCATACGGAGATCACCAGTTCTTCGCGCATCGACGCCGTGACTGCGAAGCCAGCAGATCCGGCGATTCTGCTCGAACTGGAAACCGACATCGGCCTGCTCCGGATGTTCAGTGTGGCGAGTCAGATCGAGGGCCCCACGGACGTCACCATCGATTCGTTGCACCTTGAGACGTTCATGCCCGCTGATGAGGACACACGACTCCGTCTGTTCCAGCACGGGGCGGAATAAGGGCTGGCCAGCTCGACGGCCATACGTGCCCGTTCCCGCGCGCGTCGCTCGTCCCCTTTCTGGCAACCGGAAGCCTCAGCGTCGCGCAGGTCGTGCGCGTCTAGGCGGAATGCGCGTGGCAGGCTGGAGGTATGCCTCTGTTCGACCATCTGAGCGTGAGCGTGAACGACGTCGCGCGCGCCATTGCTCAGTTCGACCCGATTCTGTCTGCGATGGGGCTGGAGCGCACCGACGGCGACGGCGGTGCTTCCTGGTACACAGAGGGCCAGACCGAGTTCATCGTGCGCCAGGCGCGAGACCCTCGATCCGGCCCGCATCAGCATGGTCGAATCGGATGGCAGCACCTGGCCTTCGCGGTCGACTCGCCGGCAGAAGTCGACCGCCTGCACTCGATCGCTGTGGATGTCGGGTGGGTCGTGATCCGAGAACCGAAACTCTACCCCCGCTTCAGCGATCGCTACTACGCATCTTTCGTCGAGGATGACAACGGCATTCGAATCGAGTTCATGCATAATCCGGGCTCGAACTGAATCCCCGTATCATCGGAACCAACCCGCGCCAACGCTGATGCGCACGTGAACGGCTCCGCACATGACGACGCCCGCCGGCGGCGCGCCCGGCATGTTCCTGAATAGCCCTGGGTTTGGTTCCTAGGGGTTTCCGAGGCTGACGGTTGTCGGCTCGGGTGATTCGAGGTCAGCGTAGTGGGCGGCCTCGACTTCGGCGGGGGTGCGGTAGTCGAGCTCGGCGTGGAGACGCTGGTTGTTCCACCACCACACCCACCCGAGCGTTGCGAGCTCGACCTGCTCGATGGTCCGCCAGGGCCCGCGACGTCGGATCAGCTCGGTCTTGTAGAGCCCGTTGACGGCCTCGGCGAGGGCGTTGATGCTCCTATAGTTGTCAACTCATGATCTCGCCGGTTTTCGGGTCGGTCTTGATGAGGTGATAGACCTCGCGGATGACGTAGCGTTTCAAGCAGCGGATGATGTCGCGCTTGCTTTTGCCTTCGGCGGTTCGTCGGGCGACGTAGGCGATGGTGGGTTCGTGGAATCTCATTCTGACGATGACGGTCCGATAGATCGCGGCGTTGAGTTGACGGTGTCCGCCGTGGTTGATCCTGTGCTTCCCGCTGGTCATCCCTGAGCCGGTCGGGACCGGGCTGATGCCGGCAAGTTTCGCGAACGCGGCTTCGGAATGGATGCGTTCGGGGTTGTCGCCGGCGACGATGAGGATCTCCGCGGCAGTGTCGACGCCGATGCCGAACTCGTCGAGCAGGTGTGGGGCGCGCTGCAGGACGAGCTGCTCGATCTGCGCCTCGAGTTCCTTGATCTCGTCGTTCAGAGCGATCCAACGTTTCGCGATCGACCTGAGCGCGTGCCGGTTCGCGTCCTCGGGCGTCGCCAGCCCACGGGGTCGGAGAGCGGCGCAGTGCCGGGCGACCATCTTCTGCGTTTTCTTGGCGGTCTCTCGGCGGAGGTCCTCGGTGGCGTGGACGAGCATCGCCTTGAGCGTCACCATCGCCCCGGTGCGGTCCTTCACCGCGGTATCGTGCGCAACCTTCAGCTGCCGGATCATCTCGACGACCCCGTCAGCGGTCTTCGGAACCGCGGTCGCGAACCCGGCGAGAACTGCTCTTGCGGCGTTCTCCGCGTCCAGCGTGTCAGACTTGCCGTTCAGGCGCCGCAGCCGCCGATCGGGGCGGGAGGCCTCGATCACCTTGTGCCCGTTCCGGCGAATGAACGAGGTCAGGCCAGCGCCATAGGAACCGGTGCCCTCGATCCCGAACGCGATGATCTTCCCGAACGTCGCCGCCCACTCCGACAGTTGCCGGAACCCGGCGGTGTTGGTCGAGATCGTCAGGGACGCGAGGATCCCGCCAATCGAGTCCATCACCGCGGCGACGTGAATGTGCTTGTGAGTATCGACGCCGATCACGACGTGCCCAGAGCGGGCGGGCTCGATCTGTTCCATGGTGTGCTCTCCTTCACCGGTTAGCGTGGTTGTCACGCTGTCGCCGGCGGGTGGACAGGACTGTCATGGGGACGCTTTGACGAGGCTCCAGGCTCCTATCAGGTCACGCCCGATCCGGCGGCAGCGGTTACTGCACGCCCGGCCGGAGGTTCGACAGATCAACGCCAAGGCACCCTGCGGGCCAATCGTAAGCAAGGGTCAGAACACTCCGGCCAGGACTACCCCATCATTGCGAGATCGGGCAGAAACAGACTGACAGTCGTAACTGTCACCGACGGATCCGACCGAGGGTGTCGCGCCGAGCTCGAGGATCCGGTCGGTGTAGACGAGCGAGACGTAGTTCGATCCTCTGTCGGAATGATGGACCAGCCCGGTGATGCCGCCGCTGGACCACGCCGCCATCTCCAACGCCGGCAGCGGCGACGCTTCCGTGCGCAGCGACGCGGAGACGGACCAGCCCACGATGCGGCGAGAGAACACATCGGTCACGAACGCGACGTAAGCGAACCCGGACCAGGTCGCGACATAAGTGATGTCCGAGACCCAGAGCCGGCAGGGTGCGTCCGCACGGAACTGGCGCCTCACGAGATCCGCGGGCCGGAGGGCTGCCGGATCGGGGCGTGTGGTGAACACCCGGCGAGAGCGGCGGGCGCCCTCAAGGCCGAACGTCCGCATGATTCGACCGGTCTGGTCTCGTCCGATCAGCCACCCGTGCCGGCGCATCAACGCGTGCATCTTCCGGACCCCGTAGACGCCGTAGTTCTCCGCATGGAGGCGGGTGATCTCGGCGCCGAGAACCTCGTCACGGATCGCGCGCGCCGACCGCGGCCGGGACTTGGCGGCCCGATAGCCGCGCGCGGTGAGGAACCCACTGGCTGTCGCACCCAGAGTGCGGCAGATGGCCTCGACCCCGAAACGATCCCGGAACATGTCGACGTACCGGATCATCTCGTCGTGGGGCGGTCGAGTTCCGCCGCGAAAAACGCGGACGCGGATTTCAAGATCTCGTTCGCACGGCGTAGTTCAGCGTTCTCGCGTTTGAGTCGACGGATCTCCGCATGCTCGTCCGACGTGACACCCGGGCGGACCCCCGAGTCGATCTCAGACGAGCGTTTCCACTTGCGGAGCGTCTCCGGACCGACACCGAGCTTCGCGCCGACATGGCGGATCGCGGCGTACTCGGTGTCGTGCTCAGGCAACGCCTCATCGAGCATCCTGAGTGCGCGCTGCCGGAACTCCGGCGGGAACTGGCGGGGCATGGTTCATCCTCCCAAAGGAAGCGGAACCAAACCCAGGGCGATTCAGGTTTGGCCTCCGAGGGCGCCGTGTGGTCGATCGTAGTTGTAGTGGTCTTCCCATTGCTGGAGGCGTTCGGCGAAGAGCTTCGCGTCGTCGATGACTTCGCCTTCGAGGAGCCGGTAGAACTCCTCCGAGTCGATCCGGTGGGATCTCTCCACTTTTCCGTTCAGGCGTGGCGTGCGAGGGCGGATCTTGACGTGATTGATGCCCTTGTCCAGTAGGTGCCAGTGGAAGCTTTGCCCGAATTCCTGGCCGTTGTCGGTCTGCACTTGCTCAACCTGGAACGGCAGTCTCGACAGGACATGGTCGATGAACTGGATGGCGGTCCTCTGATCGTTGCGGGGGTATGCCCGGAGAACGCGGACGCGGGTGCAGTCGTCGATCGCGGTGTACTGGTAGTAACGCTTCTTTTTCCCGGTCTGTCCCAGCGGCTCGATGAACTTCACATCGACCTGCAGTTGGTGGCCGGGACGCTGCTTCTCGTAGCGTTTCCAGCGGGTCTGGGTGCGTTTGTAACGTTGCGAGGCCGGCAGGCGATTCAGGCCCACCTTGTTCAGGATCCGCCACACACCGGACGGGCTGATCGTGACGTCGTGATAGCGCTGCAGATACATCGCAATCTTGTGCGGGCCGAAGTGATACTGCTGACGCAACCAGAGGATCTTCTCGATCACCTCCGGGTCGGTCTTGTTTGGCTGGTGGTGCGGGACACTCGAGCGATCCTTGAGGCCTTCGAAGCCCTCCTCCTCGTAGCGGCGTCGCCACTTGTAGAAGCAGGTTCTTGTGATTCCGTAGTACCGGCAGGTGGCCGCGACACTGCCGGAGACTTCCTCGGCATGCCGTAGCACGGCCAGTTTGTGCTTGGCTCGACGCTCGAGCTCGCGTTCAGATGATGACATGCAATCTTCCTTCCCATCAGGAAGACCCAACTGTCAACAACGTCCATCAGTTTTAGAGCTAAGCCTCGCCATGTCCGATCGTCACCGTGCGGATGCTGCGGGCAACGAGAGCGGGGTTGCTGAAAGGGAGCGTGTGGCCCGCGTCTGGGTCGAGCTCGAGGGTGCTCCGTGGGTTGGCGGCGTGCAATAGCCGTGCGGATCGCTGAACCGGGCGCGGCTCGCGACCGCCAGCGAGCACAATGGCGGCACCGGTGAAACGTTCCCACCCAGATGGAGGCACGAATGCGCCGTTCGCGGCGACAACGGTGAGCAAGGTCGTCTTCGAGATCGACTCGGAGGTTCGAAGATAGTTGGGCACGAGCGCGGGCGGCACACCGAGCGCCTTCGCTTGTGCCCGTGCGAACTGTTCGTTCTTCGCAAGCCCCGCGGTAGACGAGAGCAGTACTCGTGTGAGGCCGAGAGCCCGCGCTGGGATCGCGAGGGCGCTGATCGAGACGACACCGCTCACGAGTTCTGGGTTTTCGCTCGCGAGCGCGAGGGCGAGCTGTGCCCCGAGCGAGAAGCCCCCGACATGAACGGGACCCGTGGCTCGCTCCGCGAGCATCGCGCGCAGTTGTTTGAGTGTTTGCTCATGCGAGACGTAGTCTTCATCCGCGCTGTGGTCATGGCCCGGCATATCCGGCACGATGAGGTGGTACTCGTCGCCGAGTTCGGCGCGAACGGGCTCCCACATCCAGCCTGCGACGCCGCCACCGTGCAGCAGCACAACGGTGCGCGACCGCTCGGGGTTGTACTCCGCAACAAACACGTGCATCACCCCTCGCCGCTCACGAGCTGCGGATGCCACTGCCCAAGAATCTCGAGGAGGGTCGCCGTGCTCTGGGCGGGCGCGTCCCACGTGACGATATGCCCGGCATCCGCAACGACGTGCTCTGCGACGCCCTCTGCCGCAGCCCATGTGCCCATTGCCTGCGAAATATTGCCCGTCTGATCGTCGCTGCCGCGCATGAGCCCGATCGGGATGGGCGAGCGATACGCAGGGTCGGGTGCGATGAACGACGAAGTCGCGCGCCACACGTCGAGGAATGTCTTCTTGGGCATTCGACCAAAAGTCTCCGTTGCTCGCTCAATCGCCGCCGGAGTCACAGCCGATGCCTTCGCCATGAGACCCGGCAAATTACGCGCCGGAATGAGTGCGAGCGAGGGTGCTGCAAGCCCGAGCAAGAATCGCGACGTGGCCGAAAGCGGTCCGGTGTTCCACGCTGAGTCAACGATCACGACGCTGCTCGTTTGGTTCGGATGCGTCCGAACGAATGCTTGTGCGATGTTGCCGCCGAGCGAGTGGCCGACGAGAACGGGATCGGATGCCTGCGTTTCATCGAGCAACGCCGCAAGATCGTCGAGCGCATCTTCGGCCGTGAATCGCGTACCCGCCGCGAGTGTCGACTGCCCGTGCGCGCGAAGATCCCACTGCACAACACGTGCACCGGCGGCCGCGAGCGGGTCGGCTTGATCGTCGAACATCGCGTGATCGAGACCCGCACCATGGATGAAGACGACCGTCGGCGAACCCAGACCGGAATCGCGGTACGCGATATTCGCGGTCGGGCGCTGCAGCACGTGGTCGAGTGTCACCATGTCTCGACGCTACCGATCATTTGCGCCTCGCGAAGTGCGTTGCCACCCGGCATTGCCACGGGTGCTATCACGACTGGACCCTGACAAGCGCCTCGGCGCGTTCACGCAAGGTGGCCAAGACACGGCGTGTTGCTGCGACATCAGACTCGCTGATGCCCTCGACGAGTGAAGCCGTCGCCGCGCCGACGGCGCGGCGGGCGGCAACCAGCGCCTCGAAGCCGTCGTCGCTCAGCTGCGTCTCACCCACGATCAGGCCGCGCTCACGCAACGCTGCCTCGATGGGTTCGATCTCTGTCTTGAGAGCGCGGGCGGTTTCGTCACGCCACTGCCCACTCGAAGCATCCGTGCCGGCTGCGCTCACGGTGTTGAGCACGACCCACTCGGCGTAGCTCGCGATCACCGTCGAAGCGAGGGTCGTGAGCAGTAGTGCGCGAAGCGCATTTTCGGTGGCCCCAATGACGGCGGGGATTGAGAGTTGCGTAGTCATGGTGATCCTTTCGGGGGCGGAAGACTGGCTGGTTTCGCAGTGAGTTGGCCGGCGACCATTGCCGCGAGCGCGAGTCCGAACCCCACGAGCTGGATGGGTGTGAGCGACTCGCCTGCCAGCACAGCACCCAAGAGCGCAGCGACAAGGGGTGAGAGCAAACCGAGCAGGGCGGTCGCGGTCACGGGAAGTTGGCGAATGCCCGCGAACCACAGCGAATACGCAAGCAAGGCGCCAACAATGCCGAGCCATGCGTACCCGAGCCAGGCTTTCGCGTCGATTGTCGGCACGCCGTCGATCAGCAGTGCGGGGAGGAGCAGCATGAGGCCGGCGGCTGTGAGCTGCCACCCGGCAAACGCAATGGCGGATGCTCCCGGTGGGCGCCCCCACTTCTTCGCGAGCGTGACACCAACAGCCATCGATGCTGCGCCCGCTAGCCCGGCGGCAACGCCGACAGCGTTCATTCCCGCGCCCGGCCCCAGGACGACAAGCCCCACACCGACGACTCCGATGACGCCCCACAGCAGGCTGAGCCCCGAGAGTCGTTGGTGCAGAATGCCCACCGTGAGGAAGGCGACCATGATGGGTTGGCTCGCGCCGAGCGTGGCGGCAACACCGCCCGGGAGGTTCTGCGCCGCCACGAACAGCAGCGGGAAAAACGCCCCCATGTTGAGCACCCCGAGCACGAAGCTGCGCAGCACCCATACTCCGTGCGGCAGCTGGCGTGAGATCAACAGCGCAATGAGGCCCGCGGGCAGCGAACGCATCATGGCGGCAAACATCGGATGCCCAGGCGGCAAGAGCGTCGTCGTGACGATATAGGTCGTACCCCACACGATTGGCGCGAAGGCAGTGAGCAAAACCCATCCGATTCGGATTCGCGGGGTTGCCTCGGTCCGCGTGCGCTCGAGCGTGCTCATGAGGCCGCCCCCGCACTCACGGGAGCGTGTGAATCGAGCAGCAGATGTATGCCGATTCCTGCGAGTGCCCCGCCGACCACGCGACGTTGCCACACGGCCCAACGCGGTCGACGTTGCAACAGGAGCGCGATCGAGCCGGCGCTCAAGATGAACGCACTATTGACGACAATGCTGGCCGCGATCTGGACGCCCCCGAGCACGAAGCCCTGCACGACAACATTGCCCCGCGCCGGGTCGATGAACTGCGGGATGAGGGCCGCGTACAAGATGACAGCTTTGGGGTTGAGCAGGTTGGTTGCGAGCCCCATGCCGAAGAGGCGACGCTTCGAGTCGCGCGGAATCTGTGCGGGTTCGAAGAGCCCTGCGCTGCCGCGAAGCACGGTCCACGCCAGATACAGCAGGTAGAGCGCACCGGCAATCCTGATGATTGTGTACAGCCACGGCACCAGCGTGAAGACAACCGCGAGGCCAAGGTTCGCCGCTGTCATGTAGATGGCGAAACCCAGCGCAGTGCCGCAGAGCGAGACGAACCCTGCGAGCGTTCCTTGCGAGAGTGTGCGCGACACCAGGTAGATCATGTTGGGCCCCGGCGTCAGCGCCATGCCGAACGCCACGATCGCGATGCCAAGAACTGCGGATGCTTCGGGCATCAGGCCTCGATCCCGCGGCCCGCGCGGCGTGAGAAGATCGTGCCCGCAATCGCGATGACGGCGAACGTGAACATGAGCGTGCGGGCCGCATGCACCATGTCGGGCAGGGCGAAGTTCACGATCATGCCCGCTAGGGTCGCGCTGAACGCCTGCGCGATGATGAGCACGGTGTTGATCGCGGCGGCCGCTTTCGCGCCTTCGTCCTCATCCGTTGTGCTGCCGAGCGCGGCGACCGTGAGGTGCGGGAATGCCAGGCCGATACCGCTGCCTGCACAGAAGAGCGTCACGAACCACAACACGAGCACGGTCACAGATGGCCCATTGAGTTGCAGTGCCCCGTAGGCGGCGAGCCCCAGCCCGACGACAACAGGGCCGACGACAATGAGTGACCGTTGGGCCGCTGCACTCGAAACGTTGGCTGAGAACACCTGCACGATCGACCATCCGAACGAGAGCGCCGCACCGAGCAGCCCGGCAACGAGCGGGCCCATGAGCCCGATCTCTTGCCCGAAGAGTGGCACGAAGGCCTCCGTCCCGATCGCGAAGGCGAAAACGGCGACGGTCAGGTACACCGCGGCCAGCGGTGAACGGGGGTCGAATGCGATCCGCGGCAGAATGCCTTTCGTGCTGCGCTTCTCGTAGGCGATGAAGAGCAGAGCAAGGACGACGCCCGCTGCGAAAGCGAGCACGGTGCCCAGGCCAACCGGCAGAACGCTCGCAATCGCGATCGCGATGACACCGCTGCCGACGAGGCCGAGCGAAACCCACGGCACGACCTCCTCGGAGCGACCACGCTCGGTGCGCGGAAGCGCCTTCATAGCGACGAAGCTCAGCAAAACTGCGGCGCCGGCGAGGCAGATGAAGTTGAGCCGCCAGGCACCGAACTGTGCGAACAGCCCGCCAACGAGTGGGCCGAGGATGTTTCCGACACCCCACATCGCAGAGACGAGCGCTGCGCCACGCGCCCAGAGCCGTTCGGGGAGCGCGCGCTGCAGCATGACGTAGCCGAGCCCGGCAAGGAGCCCGCCCCCGAGACCCTGCACAGCACGACCTGTCAGAAGCACCGGCATTGTCGGGCTCGCAGCACAGATGAGCGAGCCGAGCGCGAATGTGCCGAGCGCGATGAGATACGCGCCGGTCGCGCCCCAGCGCATGAGTACGCGACTGACGAGCATTGAGGTGACGATCGAGGCCAAGAGGAACGCCGTCATGGTCCATGCGTAGAGTTCCATTCCACCGATCTCGCCGACGATCGTGGGCAGGAGGCTCGTGGTGAGGTAGACGTTGCTCGCCTCGATGAGCACGCCACCGGCGAGCACGAGAGCGATGGGCGCGTTGCGCCCTGTGAGCAGTTCGCGCCATGTTCCCGTGCCGGTCTGTACTGGTGTGCTGTCGGTCATTGCGTTCCAATCGCCGAGTCGGATGGAGCGGCCCATCGCTGCCGCGAAGTGCCGTGAAAGCTCGATTGTCGCCACGCTAATACCTCAAGTAGACTCGAGGTCAAGTGAAGTGGAGACGTTCGTGGAACCTGAAGACCTGCTCGCCATCGGCGAGGTCTCACGCCGCACAGGCGTGCCCGTCTCAGCCCTGCACTTCTACGAGCAGCTCGGACTCATCTGCTCAACCCGAACAGCAGGAAACCAGAGACGCTACCGCCGCCACATGATCCGCCGCATCTCGTTGATCGTCGTCGCAAAGCGCCTCGGGATCTCACTCGACCAGGTCGGCGAAGTCTTCACAACACTCCCACTCGACGACACGCCAACGCAGGCCGACTGGAAGCGCGTCGCCAAACTCTGGCGCGAGGAAATCGCCGCACGCCGCAAGCAACTCGAAAACCTACAGCGCGAACTGACCGGGTGCATCGGCTGCGGCTGCCTCTCCCTCAACGCATGCCGACTCCTCAACGCTGACGACGAACTCGCCGCTGAGGGCCCTGGCCCCCGACGCATCTAGCCGCGCCGCGGCGATCCGGCGAGCCACTCCCCCAGAGCGGCGGAGACCGCGTCCGGGCTCTCGAGGGGCGCCAGGTGCCCGACCCCCGCCAGTTCGACCACCTCCGGGAGCCCCGGGAGCCTGGACCGGAGCTCGTACGCCTGTCGGATCGGGATCCACGGGTCGTCGGAGCCCCAGCCGATCCGCGTCGGGCACCGCACCTCCCCGAGGCGACTCGCCACCGGGCGGGTGTCGGCGGGGTCGAGCGCGGCGATCTGCCGGTAGAAGGCGGCCTGCCCTCCGCCCAGCCACGGGCGCACGAGCGCATCGACGTCCTCGGCCGGCACCGGTTGCCGGATCGCCCCGGCGATGTACTCCCTGACCAGAGCCGCGTGCAGCTCGGGCGGCAGCCGGGCGAAGACGTCGGCGTGCTCCGCGACCAAGCGGAAGAAGGAGGAGCCCCAGGGGTCGAGCACGACCGCGTCCCAGAGGAACAGGTCCGCGTACTCGATGCCGTGCAGCAGGTGCGCCCCGAGAGCCACCGCGCCGCCGATGTCGTGCGCGACGGCGTGCGGCCGCTGCAGCCCCCATGCCTCGCAGAGCCCGGCGAACCGCCGTGCCTGCGACCGCAGGTCCACCGCCACTGGCGGCCCGCTCGCGGACCCGCCGTACCCCGGCATGTCCCAGAGGAACACGCGGGAGTGCCGGCCGAGATCGCGCGCCACCCGGTCCCACACCCGCGAGGACCAGGGGGTCCCGTGGCAGAGGACGACCTCGCCGCTCACGGGCCCGGCCGGTTCGAGGACGCGGGTGGCGATCGTCGTCCCGTCGACGACGACGGGCACCGGATCGGACAGCGGGATCTCGCGTGGCATCATGGGTTCCACGCTAGAACTTCAGGTCGACCTGAAGTCAAGCGGGAGGGGGTCGGCATGAAGATCGGCGAGGCCGCGCGACGGACCGGGGTCGCCGCCCACGTGCTCCGGCACTGGCACGCCTCCGGGGTCGTCGTTCCGGATCGGACCGCGTCCGGGCACCGGGAGTACACGGAGGAGCACCTCCGTCGCGCGCACGTCGTGCGGGCCTGCCAGGGCGTCGGCATGAGCCTGCCCGAGATCCGGGCGGTGCTCACGCGGGACGATGCCAGCCGGGCCGAGGTCATCGGGGCGAGGCTGCTCCGCATCCGGGCGCAGCGCGCCGGGCTCGAAGCCGCCGAGCGCTTCCTCGAGCACGTCATCGGCTGCACGCACGACCTCCTCACCCGATGCGAGGCGTGCACGGAGTACGCCCGGACGTCGCCGCACGCGGCGACGGGAGGAGCGCCCGCCGGACGGCCCGCGGCCGACGGCGCCTAGCCCGCAGCGCATCCGGCGATCTCGGTTGCCCCCCCCTTGACCTCAAGCGCACTTGAGGTCCTAGCGTGCACGTCATCTTGGTTTTGTTCACGAGAGGGAACGTTCGATGATGACGAAGAATGCTGTGACTGTTCTGGGGCTGGGATCGATGGGCTCTGCGCTCGCGAGCACCTTGATCGAGCGGGGCTACCGCACGACAGTGTGGAACCGCACCCCGGCCAAAGCCGACCCGTTGGCAGCGAAAGGCGCGATCGTTGCAACAGCGGCAGCAGAAGCGGTCGCCGCCAGCCCGCTGACCGTCATGAGTTTACTCGATCGCACTGCCGTAACCGAGGTGCTGAATAGCATCACCCATGTTGTTGCCGGCGCGGTCATCGTCAACCTCACGAGCGGCTCGCCCGCGGATGCGAGGCACAACGCCGAGTGGGCTCGTGAGCACGGGGCAAAGTACATCGGCGGCGCACTGCTCGGCGACCCGTCGTATGCCGGAACCGCATCGATGAAGGTCTCACTCAGTGGTGATCGGGGCGTTTTCGACGCACACCGTTCCACGATCGAAGAACTCGGCACGGCGACCTTCTACGGCGAAGATGCCGGGCTCGCTGCCGTGGAGTTCATGGCTCAGGTAGCAATCGGCTACGAGTTTCTGATCGGCCTGCTGCACACCTTCCAGCTCGTTCACACCGAGGGCGTCGATGTTGAGGAGTTCGCCGCTCGTGCTGCAGAAACGATGACTGGGTACGCGCCACTGGTCTCCATGTTCGGTGCCGCCATCGCGAGCGGCGACTACGCCCCAGACCTCGGCGACCTCAACGTGCAAGTCGCCCTCATGGACGACTTGATCGATCATCGCGAAGCAGCCAGTGTCGACACGACCCGCATGCGCGAGGTGCGAACGCTCATGCAACGCCGAATTGCCGACGGGCACGGCGACGAAGGCTTTTCCAGTTTGTTCGAACTTCTCGGTTCGCGACAGACATCTTCCGAGAACGGGAGGTGATTCGAGAAGGATCGCATGAACCCGACCGACCGACCGGCTAGCTAAGCCGCTGAGCCGCATACTCAAGCAGATCGAAAATGGCCTCGTCCGGTGAGCCATCGCTGGTGAGCAACGGGTAGCCAAGCTCGGGGATCAGCGCCTGCAGATCGACCGTCAGCGCCTCGACGTTGGTGCCGCAGACACCGTTCCGGATTCGAGCACGGAGGCGTCCGTGTCGATGGCCGTCACCTGCGGGATGCGGCGGTGCAGGTCGGCCGCGAGGAGGCCGTTCCCCGTGCCGACGTCGAGGGCGGTGCGGGCGCCCGGAGGAACGGCGTCGAGAATGCGGCGGTGATAGTGGATGTTGTTGTTCCATCGCGCCGCGGATCCATCCGTCATCCGGATATCGTCCCCGTGCGCGACGTCGAACGCAACGGTGGTCAGCGGTTCCCGGCGAGACGTCCTCGGGCGACGCGGTTGTTGTGGATCAGGATGACCACGAGTGCTGCGACAGGGCCGGCGAGGATGACGATGAAGGGCCAGAACCAGGCGGTGGTGCTGAGGAGCGCGGCAGCGAGGACGATAAGGCCGGCGCCGACGGCGCGCATCGCGATCGATCCGGCCGGTGCTGTTCCCGGGTTTCGGGAGAACGGGATCTCCGTCGACGGGTTGGCGCGAACGGTCCTGGCGAGAGCGGTGTGGAAGAGCGCGACTCCCGCGATCGCAGAGAGCAGACCGGCCAGGAACATGTGGTCGAGGGTATCAACCGGGGGGAGTGCGTGGGGGTGACGCTTCGGCTCGCTGCGCTCGCTCAGCGCGTTTCGTCTCGCTGCGCTCGCTCAACGACCCGCGGGACGGGCGGCGCGTGGGAAGAGGAGGCGCGGAGGGCAAAGCAAAACCCCCGCCATGTAGAAGCTAGGCGAGGGTTTCTGGGCCGACTGTAATGATCGACCTTGTGGCTCCGACGGGCGTCGATCCCGTGACCTCACGATTTTCAGTCGTGCGCTCTACCAACTGAGCTACAGAGCCATGCGGCACATCGTAAAACTGCCGCATCCTAGACGAAAGGCCCTCTTCGAAAAAAGGGCCCGTCGCATAGAGCGACCCTGACGGGACTTGAACCCGCGACCTCCGCCGTGACAGGGCGGCACGCTAACCAACTGCGCTACAGGGCCATACTTTTTAAATTGTATCGGATGGAGTGACCCCAACGGGATTCGAACCCGTGCTACCGCCGTGAAAGGGCGGCGTCCTAGGCCGCTAAACGATGGGGCCGAAGGACGTCCCGGGGGACTTCCTTGCCGACGCTCAAGCATAAGGGATATCTCGACCAAAACACCAATCGAGGGCGAGCCTCCGCGCCGCCCGGGCGTTTCGGGCGGACGATGAAGAGCGCACACGACCCGCTGCATACCATTTTCTGTTGCGGATGTTAAAGATGTTGTTAGTGTGTCATGTGTGAATTCGGTGGAAGGGGCCGTGTGAACTCCGAACTGTCCCCGATGGATGCTGCGCTGGCAGCCGGCGATGACTGCAACTGCGCGCCCAGTGCCGCCGAGCAGCGAACCTTCTGGCAGAAGGGCGCGCTCACCCGCCGCAACGCACTCGGCCTCGGCACCCTGGGCGTCGCCGCTCTCAGCGCATTCGGCATCGGCACCGGCGTCAACGCCGCATACGCCGCCTCGTACCCCAGCTGGGACGACGTCGAACGCGCGAAGAAGAACCAGGCGGCCAAGGCCGCCGAGATCTCTCGCATCGAGGGGCTCATCCAGTCGCTCACCCAGCGCGTTGCCGAGACACAGGCCGCGGCGGAGGCCGCAGGCAACGAATACTACGAAGCGCAGCAGGCGTATTTCGCCGCCATCGCCACGGCGGAGGACCTCCAGTCGCAGGCCGACGCCCAGTCGAAGCTCGCCGAGGACTCCGCACGCAAGGCCGGCCAGGTCGCCGCGCAGCTGTACCGTAACGGAGGCGACGACACCGCCCTCGAGCTCTTCTTCGCCGGTTCCGCCGCGAACGCCGACGAGCTGCTCTCGCGCCTGGGCACGATGGACAAGCTGCTCGGGTTCAACCAGTCCGTCTACGACAAGGCCGTCGCCGCCCGGAACTCCGCGCAGGCGCTGAGCGACCAGGCCGTCGTCGCCCGCACGGAGCGCGACCGCTTGCAGCAGGTCGCCGAGCAGAAGATGATCGCCGCGCAGGAGGCGGCGGAGGCCGCTCAGGCGGCGCTGGACGAGCAGACCGCGAATCTCAGCACGCTCGAGGCCCAGCTCGCCGCTCTCAAGGACAAGACCGCCAAGACGGTCGCCGACTACCAGGAGGGTGTCCGCGTCCGCGAGGCCGAGCGCAAGGCCCGCGAAGAAGCCAAGCGCCGCGCCGCAGAAGAGGCTGCACGTCGCGCCGCTGAAGCCGCCAAGAACAACAGCGGCGGCGGCGGCGGTGGCGGCGGTGGCGGCGGCGGAGGCGGCGGTGGCGCTGCAGCCGGCTCTGGCGGTTGGGTCCGCCCGCACGGCGGATGGCGCAGCTCCGGTTACGGGCCGCGCGAGTCCCAGTGCAACGCCAACGGCTGCGCCTCCAGTTGGCACTACGGCGTCGACCTCGCCGCCGGGTGCGGCACTCCGATCTTCGCCGCCCAGTCCGGCACAGTCGACTACGCCGGATGGTACGGCGGCTACGGCAACTACGTCCGCATTCAGCATGGCGGCGGCATCGGCACCGGGTACGGCCACATCAGCTCGTTCGCCGTCCGCTCCGGGCAGTGGGTCAACGCCGGGCAGGTCATCGCCTACGAGGGGAACACGGGTGGTTCCTTCGGATGCCACCTCCACTTCGAGGTCTACATCTGGGGCGCCTATACGAACCCGATCAACTTCATGGCAGCGCGCGGCATCTCGGTCTGACGCCGCGATCCGCGCACGAAGAAGCCCTCGGCCGCATCACGCGGACCGAGGGCTCTTTCGTGAAAAGGGTCAGTGGCCCTGCTCGCCGAAACGGGCGATCGCCTCGTCGAGGATGCGCTGCGCCTCCGCGGCGTCGCCCCACTCGTCGACCTTGACCCACTTGTTGGGCTCGAGGTCCTTGTAGTGCTCGAAGAAGTGCGCGATCTCCTTCTTCGTGTACTCGGCCAGGTCGCCGACATCCTGGATGTGCGCCCAGCGGGGGTCCTTCGACAGCACGGCGACGAGCTTGTCGTCGCCGCCGGCCTCGTCGCTCATCTTCAGCACGGCGACCGGGCGGACCTCGACGACGACGCCGGGGTAGATGGCGTGGTCGAGCAGCACGAGCACGTCGAGCGGGTCACCGTCCTCGCCGAGCGTGTTGTCGAAGTAGCCGTAGTCGGCCGGGTAGCCGAAGGTCGTGTACAGGACCCGGTCGAGGTGGACTCGACCGGTCTCGTGGTCGACTTCATACTTGACGCGGCTGCCGCGGGGGATCTCGATGACGGCGTCGTGTGCGCCCATGCGTGTGCTCCTCAGGAAAGACGGGGTGGATGCGGGAGCAAGCTTACCCGCGCGCTCGCAGGAGCAATCTCTCCAGGGGCCCGACGAACGCGATCAGCACGAGCGCGAAATACCCGATCACATGCACCCATGCGGCGATCGGCAACGCGATGGCGAACAGGATGATGGCCGCGATGTCTCCGCTCGCCCCTCGACGCAGCGCATCGGCATCCAGATCGATGCAGTCGGGATGCCGGAGGAAGTAGAGCTTGCCGGCGAGCGTCGACACCTGCGTCATGGTCAGGGTTCCGATGTAGAGGAACGCCTGCAGCGGGTCCCCCGACATCTGGCCGAGCATGGACGTCGGCACCGGCAGCCACACGATCGTCAGCATCCACGCGACGTTGATCCACAGCAGCGGCGTCGTGATGCGTTCGACGTGTTGGTAGAGCGCATGATGCTCCATCCAGAACATGGCGATCATGACGAAGCTCAGCAGGAAGCTGAGGAGCTGTCCGGAGTGCTGCGCCAGGAACTCGGCGGTGCTCGTCCCCTCGTCCGAGGCCTCGGAGACCGCCTCGAGCAGCGGGAGGATCAGCAGCGTCATCGCGATCGCCACGACCGCATCGACGAACGCCTTCATCCTCTCGGGGGCGAATTCCGTCGGCGCGCTCACGCGCTCAGAATAGGACTGCACGCCCGACAGCGGTAGGCCTCGGCGTTGTCGTAGCGTGGGGGGATGCCCACACTCTCGCCCGCGATCGCCGAGATCCGACGTGCTGTCCGCCCGGCGCTGGCCGACCTCCCGGACGGCGCCGCCGTCATCGTCGCCCTCTCCGGCGGTGCGGACTCGCTCGCGCTGGCCGCGGCGACCGCCTTCGAGGCGCGGAGCCGTGGGATCCGCCTGATCAGCGCGACGATCGACCACGCTCTGCAGGAGGGCTCAGCGGATGCCGCCGCCGATGCCGCGGCGAAGGCCGAGGCCCTCGGCATCCGCTCGCGCGTCCGGCGTGTGGAGGTGCGCGCCGATGCGGACGGGCCGGAGGCGGCGGCGCGTGAGGCCCGATACGCGGCGCTGCGGGCCATCGCGGCCGAGGAAGCCGCGGCCGCGGTGCTGCTCGGTCACACACTCGACGATCAGGCCGAGACGGTTCTTCTCGGACTCGCCAGGGGGTCGGGGACCGCGAGCCTGCAGGGAATGGCGGCCCGCCGTGAGGACGAGGACGGCACGGTCTGGCTGCGCCCGCTGCTGGGCGTCCGCCGCGCGACGACCGAGGCCTTCTGCGCGGCATCCGAACTCTCGCCGTGGAACGACCCGCACAACACCCAGCACCGATACGCCAGGGTCCGTGTGCGCGAGAACGTGCTGCCGGTGCTCGAAGCCGAACTCGGCCCCGGCGTCGCCGAGGCGCTCGCCCGCACCGCCGAGCAGCTGCGGGAGGACGCCGAGGCCTTCGACGAAATGATCCACGAGACCATCGAGGACATCGTCGAGCACGCCGAAGCGGGGATCTCCGTGAGCGTGGCCGCGCTCGCCGCGAACCCCGCGGCGCTGCGTCACCGGATCATCCGGCTCGTCGCGCACAGCGAGTTCGGTGCGAGCCTCAGCCGTTCGCAGACCCTCGAGGTCGCTCGCCTCGTCACCGACTGGACGGGGCAGGGACCGATCGACCTTCCGGGTTGCTCGGCCGCCCGCCGCGGCGCGCGGATCGTGTTCACCGCGCACTGATCCGCGCGCGCCGCTGCTGCTACTTCTTGCCGCCGAACAGGCCGCCCAGCAGGTCACCGATGCCGCCGCCCGACGAGGACGACCCGCCGCCGAGGATGCCGCCGAGCACGTCGCCGATGCCGCCGCCGTTCGAGTTGCCGCCGCCGAGCAGTCCGCCGATGATGTCGCCGATGCCGCCGCCGGACTGCGCGTTCCCGGTCGAGGTTCCGCCGGAGGAGCCCGAGGAGCTCTTGTTCGCGATGAGGTTCATGATGATCGGGGCGAGGATCGGGAGCAGCTTGCCGAAGTCGATGCCCGGCGTCTTCTCCGACGCATTGAGCTTCGCCGCCACGGTGCCTGCGTCATCGCCGAGCACGTGGCCGACGATCTTGCCGCCGTCCTTCTCGTCGACCTCGTCGACGCTGGAGACGGACTTGGGGCCCTGGTGGCGCTGAAGCGCCTTCTGGATCGCGGCGGACCCCTCTTCGCTCTGCGCGTTCTTCGCGAGTCCGCCGAGCAGGACCGCCCCGCCCTGCTGGACGGCCGTCTTCGCCTCGGCGGGGGAGACGCCCAACTTGGCGGCGATGTCGTCGATCGGAACCTGCGCGAGGATGTCGTCAAGGGCCATGGGAAATCCTTCCGTCTGGGGGCTGCGCCCGCTCGATCCTCACAGTAGTGCGGAACGCACAGCATCCGTCACCTAAAATCGACACATGCGCGCGGCTGAGATCCAGGACGACCTTTCGAAGATCCTCGTCACAGAGGAGGAGATCACGGCGAAGCTGGAAGAGCTCGCCGCCCGAGTCACGAAGGACTACGAGGGCAAGGACCTGCTGCTCGTCGGCGTCCTCAAGGGGGCCGTCATGGTCATGGCGGACTTCGCCCGGGCCCTGCCGATCCACGCCCCGATGGACTGGATGGCCGTGTCGAGCTACGGCTCCAGCACGAAGTCCAGCGGTGTCGTCCAGATCCGCAAGGACCTCGACACGGACCTGCACGGCAAGCACGTGCTCATCGTCGAGGACATCATCGACTCCGGCCTGACCCTCAGCTGGCTGCTGGAGAACTTCGAGTCGCGGGGCCCCGCGTCCATCGAGGTGCTCGCGCTGCTGCGCAAGCCGGAGGCGGCCAAGGTCGAGATCGACTGCAAGTACGTCGGCTTCGACATCCCGACCGACTTCGTCGTGGGGTACGGGCTGGACTACGACGAGCGCTACCGCAACCTGCGCGACGTCGCAGTCCTCGCCCCGCACGTCTACAGCTGACCTGCGCCCCCAACAGCGAAGCGCTCGCTCCGCATCCGGGTGGGATTCGGCGTCCGGCGTCCTGCGAGCAGGGCGACGGCGACCGCGCCGGCGATGCAGGGCAGGAGCTGGATCGCGCTGAGCGACAGCGGCAGGCCGGTGTCGTCGGAGATGTCGCGGATGAACATCATGGTCAGCGCGAGCAGGATGCCGATGACCAGGGCGGCGGCGCCGAAGTAGACCGGCCAGCGCTTGTGTCGTGCTGTGCCGGCGAGGGCGATGAGCCATCCGACCGCGCTGATCGCGGCGACGATCCCGATCACCCACAGCCATGACGTGGTGACCGTGGAGATCTCCGCCTCCGAGTATTCGGGGTACCCGGCGCGCACGTGCGCGGCGAGAGTGTCGCCCGTCGTGACGTCGATCAGCGGCACGACGAATGCGACGACCGTGCTCAGCAAGCCGGCGGCGAGTGCGATGAGGGATGCGCGGTGACGAGCGGTCGAGTCGATCATGATTCCTTCCTCTCTGACGGCGGCGTGTCCGCCGTCGGTGTTCGGTGGATGGTGCGGGGGATGAGGACGAGGGCGATACCGGCGCACGCGAAGAGCACGAGTGCGCACACGGCGAATCCCGATGCGTGACCGACGGCGATCTCCTGGGCCGACGAGGCGGGGTCGACGCGGGCGTGCGCCACGGCGCCGATCACCGCGAGTCCGAGCGATGCCCCGATCTGTCGAGATGTGTTGAGCAGCCCGGAGGCCATGCCGGCGTCGCGCGGGGGTGCCTCGGCGGTCGCGGTGGACACCACCGGACCGAGCGCGAGGCCGAAGCCCACGCTCGTGACGAGGGAGGGGCCGAGCACGTTCCCGACGAAGGTGGCCGATGCGCCGGCGCCGGTGAACCAGCAGAACCCGAGACCCGCCAGCACAGCCCCGATCACGAGCAGGTCGCGAGGGGTGAGCCGGGACTGCAGGCGACCGCCGATCGCGGCACCGGCGACGACGCCGAGGGCGAACGGCAGGAACATCGCACCCGCCGCGGCCGGCCCGGCGCCCATGACGCGTTGGATCTGCATCGAGAGCAGGTAGAAGGCGCCGGCCATCGCCGCGCCGAGCAGGAGGTTGTAGAGGTTCGCGCCGGACACGCTGCGCAGACGGAACAGGCCCAGTCTCACCAGCGGGTCCCGCCTTGTGCGGCGCTCGACGAGGACGAACAGAGCGAGAAGGACGGCCGCGGCGGTCAGGACACCGATCGTCTCGGCGGATGCCACCGGTGCCGTGTCCGTGCGGACGATGGCGAAGACGAGCGCGCCGACGCCCGTGGTCGCCAGGATCGCCCCGAGCACGTCAGGGCGGCCCTGTCTCGAGCCCTCGTCCCGGGGTAGGAGGGCCGCGAGGAGCATGGCGGCCAGCGCCATCGGAACGTTGATGAACATGATCCAGCGCCACCCGGCGTACTCCGTAAGCAGGCCTCCGACGACCACTCCCATGGCGCCGCCCGCCGCATTGACCGCGCCCCAGACGGCGAACGCCCGTGCCCGGGCGGCGCCGGAGGGGAATGCGGAGGTGAGCTGCGCGAGGGCGGCCGGAGCCGCAGCCGCTGCGCCCACCCCCTGCAGAGCGCGGGCCGCGAGCAGATGCCATGGCGTCTGTGCGAGGCCGCCGACGAGCGAGGCGGCGGCGAACACGGCCAGGCCCACCAGCAGCATCCGTCGGCGTCCGAACATGTCGGCGGCTTTCCCACCGAGAAGGAGGAACCCGCCGAAGGCGAGCGCGTAAGCGTGGATGACCCAGGTGACCGCCGCATCGGTGAAGCCGAGCCCGTCCGCGATGCGAGGGAGGGCGACGTTCACGACGGACAGGTCGAGCGAGACCGTGAACTGTACGACCGCGACAGCCGCGAGCGTGGCGGATGCGGAGGAGATGTTCGATGACGACGACTTACGGAACATGTTCCTAAAGTAAACAGGGTGATGCCCGACCCGCAACCCCGTGATGGATGCGTGGACAGGGGATGATGGGTGGATGCCTCGTTCGTCTCCGACCGGTCGGCGCACCGGACGCCCCGCCGTCACCTCGACGCGCGCCATCCTCGATGCCGCCCGCGGCCTCATCGAGCGGGACGGCGTCGATCGGCTGACGGTGCGGCGGCTGGCTGCCGAGATGGAGATCGGCACGACGACCCTCTACCACCACGTGCAGGGGCGCGAGGATCTGCTCGTGCTGCTGCTGGACGAGTACCTGGGCGCCGTGCCGCGACCCGCACTCCCCACCGCACCGCGCGAGCGGGCGGTCGCGGCCGCCCGGGTCATGCGCGACGCGCTGCTCGCGTGCCCGTGGGTCGCGGAGGTGCTGACGACGGACGGCTTCCTCGGCATGCTCAGCGACGCCTCGGTGTGGGTGGTGGATGTGATCCTCGGCGCCGCGATCGACGGCGGATGCTCCGAGGAGGAGGCCGTGTGGCTCTTCCGCAACATCTGGTACTTCACGGTCGGCCAGATCCTCGTCCTCGCGCACTCGCAGGATGCGACGCCGGAGGAACGCGCGCAGCGCGCCGGGTTCGCCGGACGAGACCCCGAGGCGCTGCCGCATCTCGCGTCCATCGGCGCGCGCTGGCCGTCCATCGCCGTCCGCGACACCTTCGAGGACGGCATCCGAGCGCTGGTCGAGGCCGGCATCATCGATGCGCGGAGCTGAATCCGAGGGGTACGCCGTGGGCGAATCACAGCAGGGGCCAAGGACCCGCGCGATACGCTGAACGCATCATGGACGCGAAGAAGATCACCCGGAACCCACTGCTGTACGTAGTGCTGATCGGTGTATTGCTGTTCGGCGGGTTCCTGCTGATCTCCAATCTCGGTGCTCCGAAGCAGATCACCACCCAGCAGGGTCTGGACCTCCTGGCCGGTCAGACCGTCACCGAGGTGACGACGACCGACGGTGATCAGCGCGTCGACATGACCCTCTCGAAGGCGTTCGAAGACGCCAAGGAAGTGCAGTTCTACTACGTCGACGCACGCGCCGACGAGGTGGTCGAGGCCATCAACGCCGCCGACCCCAAGGACGGCTTCAACGACGTCGTGCCGCGCGCGACCTGGTTCGACGGACTGCTCTCGCTCCTCCTCCCGCTCCTGCTGCTGGGTCTGCTCTTCTGGTGGCTGCTCTCCTCCATGCAGGGCGGCGGTGGCAAGGTCATGCAGTTCGGCAAGTCGAAGGCGAAGCTCGTCAACAAGGAGACGCCGACCGTCACGTTCGCCGACGTCGCCGGTGCCGATGAGGCCATCGAGGAACTCGAGGAGATCAAGGAGTTCCTCCAGGACCCGGCGAAGTTCCAGGCGATCGGCGCCCGCATCCCCAAGGGCGTGCTGCTGTACGGCCCTCCAGGAACGGGTAAGACCCTCCTCGCCCGCGCCGTCGCAGGTGAGGCCGGCGCACCCTTCTACTCGATCTCGGGTTCGGACTTCGTCGAGATGTTCGTCGGTGTCGGTGCCTCCCGCGTCCGCGACCTGTTCACACAGGCCAAGGAGAACGCCCCGGCGATCATCTTCATCGACGAGATCGACGCCGTCGGTCGCCACCGCGGCGCCGGCATGGGCGGCGGCAACGACGAGCGCGAGCAGACGCTCAACCAGATGCTCGTCGAGATGGACGGCTTCGACCCGAACGCCAACGTCATCGTCATCGCGGCGACCAACCGTCCCGACATCCTCGACCCCGCACTGCTGCGCCCCGGTCGTTTCGACCGGCAGATCGGTGTGGACGCTCCGGATCTCAAGGGCCGTCTGCACATCCTCAACGTGCACGCGAAGGGCAAGCCGCTCTCGAAGAGCGTCGACCTCGAAGTCGTGGCGCGCAAGACCCCGGGCTTCACCGGTGCGGACCTCGCGAACGTCCTCAATGAGGCGGCTCTGCTGACTGCGCGTTCGAACGCGCAGCTCATCGACAACCGCGCCCTCGACGAGGCCATCGATCGAGTGATAGCCGGTCCCCAGCGTCGCACCCGCGTCATGAAGGACCGCGAGAAGCTCATCACCGCGTACCACGAGGGCGGTCACGCGCTCGCCGCTGCGGCGATGAACTACACCGACCCCGTGACGAAGATCACGATCCTCCCGCGCGGTAAGGCTCTCGGGTACACGATGGTCATGCCCGTCGACGACAAGTACTCCGTCACGCGGAACGAGCTGCAGGACCAGCTCACCTACGCCATGGGCGGCCGTGTCGCCGAGGAGCTCGTCTTCCACGACCCGACCACCGGGGCATCCAACGACATCGAGAAGGCGACGAGCATCGCTCGCAAGATGGTCATCGAGTACGGCATGACCACGCTCCTCGGCCCCGTGAAGCTCGGTTCCGAGGGCGGCGAGCCGTTCGCCGGGCGTGACATGGGCCGCGGCCGCGAGTACTCGGAGACCGTCGCCGAGCGCGTCGACACCGAGGTGCGCGCGCTCATCGAACAGGCGCACGACGAGGCGTACCAGGTCATCAGCGACAACCGCGACATCCTGGACAGGCTCGCGCTGGCGCTGCTCGAAGAGGAGACCCTCGACCACAACCAGATCGCCGACATCTTCAAGGACGTGCGCAAGCTCCCCGAGCGTCCGCTGTGGCTGTCGAGTGACGACCGCCCCGTCTCGGATCGTCCTCCGATCGAGATGCCGACGCGCGTGATCCCCGCGGATGCCGCTGCGTCCGTCGACGGTTCGACGGACGCCGCATCCGCCCTCGGAACGACCGGCGGCGCACCGGCTCCTGGGCAGGCGCGCCCGGCGACGGCCTGATCGTGGCCGTCGACCGCGAACGGGTCGAACGGCTGACCCGCGAACTCCTCGAGGCGATTGGGGAGGACCCGGATCGACCGGGGCTCAAGCAGACCCCGACGCGTGTCGCCGACCTCTACACGGAGTTCTTCTCCGGAGTGGGGGAGGACGCCGCGGAACCGCTCTCGAAGACCATCAGCGTGACACGCGGTCCCGCACCGGAGACCCTGCCGTCGGGCGCGGTCCTGCTGCGCGACATCCGCTTCCGCTCGGTGTGCGAGCATCACCTGCTGCCCTTCGCCGGACGTGCGCACATCGCGTACCTGCCGGGTGAGCAGGTCGTCGGGCTCGGCGCTCTGGTCCGCGTCGTGGAGACGCTCGCGGCGCGCCCTCAGGTCCAGGAACGCCTCGGCGAGCAGATCGCCGACACGATCGCCGAGCATCTCGACACCCGCGGTGTCCTCGTCGTCCTGGATGCCGTGCACGGCTGCGTCACGATGCGCGGTGCGCGTCAGACCGAGGCGTCGACGCTGACGATCGCCGCGCGCGGCGCCTACACCGAGCCGGCCGCGCGTGCCGAGCTGATCGCTCTCATCGGGAGCGGGCAGGCATGACCGGCATCTGGGGCATCGTCAACGTGACCAGCGACTCGTTCAGTGACGGCGGGCGCTACCTCGATCCTGAGCGCGCGATCGCACACGGGCTCGCACTCCGCGACGCCGGCGCCACGGTGCTCGACGTCGGTGGGGAATCCACCCGGCCCGGCGCGGAGCGCATCGCCCCGGCGGTCGAGCAGGAGCGTGTGCTTCCCGTCATCGAGGAGCTCGCCAGGCACGGCATCGTCGTGAGTGTCGACACGCTCAACGCCTCGACCGCAGCGGCCGCGGTGGACGCGGGAGCCCGCATCGTCAACGACGTCTCCGGAGGGCTCTCCGACCCCGAGATGCGCGCGGCCGTCGCACAGTCCGGTGCGGACTTCGCGATCGGGCACTGGCGAGGACCGTCCGACGACATGTACGCCGGAGCCGAGTACCGGCGCGCGTCGCGCGAGGTCGCCGGTGAACTGCGCGAGCGGATCGGCGAGGCGGCGGCCGCCGGCATCGCGCCCTCCCGCATCATCGTCGACCCGGGCATCGGATTCGCGAAGGTGGGTGCGCAGAACTGGGACGTCCTGCGAGGGATCGGCGACATCACCGGACTCGGATACCGCGTGCTCATCGGCACATCACGCAAACGGTTCCTCGCCGAGACGCTCCGGCGTGGCGATGAGGAGGCCGCCGACGTCTCCGAGGCCCGCCGCGACCTCGCGACGGCGGTGACGAGCGCGCTCGCCGTCCGTCACGACGTCTGGGCCGTGCGCGTGCACGACGTCGCAGCCACACGCGATGCGCTCGCGATCGCGCGCGCGTGGGAAGGGTGAGCCGCGGCATGGACACGATCACCCTCACCGGACTGACGGTCTTCGGCAGGCACGGCGTCTTCGCGCATGAGCGTGAGAACGGCCAGGACTTCATCATCGACCTGCGTCTTCATCTCTCGCTGGCGGATGCCGCGGCATCCGACGACGTCGCCGACACGGTCCACTACGGCGAGCTCGCCGAACGCGTCGCCGCCGTCGTCGGCGGCGAACCGGTGGACCTCATCGAGACCCTCGCGCAGCGCATCGCCGACGTCGTCCTCGATGACGATCGGGTCGGACAGGTCGAGGTCACTGTGCACAAACCGCACGCGCCCATCCCACTGACGTTCACCGATGTGTCCGTCACGATCCGCCGCAGCAGGAACGGAGCCGCATGATGGTCCGGATGCCGCCGATCTCCACGCCTGACCCTCGTCCCGGTCGTGACGCGACCGCGGTCGTGGTCGCGCTGGGGGCGAACCTCGGTGACAGGGCGGAGACAATCCATCAGGCGGCGCTGCGCATCTCCCGACTGCCGCTCGTCGACGACGTGCGGGTGTCCGACCTGTACGAGACGGTCGCCGAGCGCCTCGACGGCCCCGATCCCGACGCTCCCGCCTATCTGAATGCCGTCGCCACCTTCACCACGCGCCTCGCCCCGCAGGTGCTGCTCGGGCTGCTGCACGCGATCGAGGAGGAGCACGGTCGAGAGCGCCGCGAGCGCTGGGGCGACCGGACCCTCGACCTCGACCTCATCGTCTACGGGGACCTGCGGTCTGATGATCCGCATGTGCTCCTCCCGCATCCTCGGGCTGCGGAGCGGCTGTTCGTCCTCGAGCCATGGCTGAGCCTGGACCCCGACGCCGAGATCCCCGGGCGCGGCAGGGTCGCCGATCTCGTGGAGGCGCTGCGTCGATGAAGCGCACCTCGCCGCTCGTCCTCATCCTCCTGGCTCTCGCCGGCGGAGGGATCGGGTATCTCATCGACCACCTGCTCACGGCGAGCGGGCGGGCGACGTTCTCCCCGTCCGGATTCCTCCCGCTTCTGCTGCTTCTGCTCGCGACGGCCTGCCTCGTGCTGGCGTGGCCGGTGCGGCGGAGCCTGCGCGACCCATCGCGCGGACGCATCGACCCATTCCGTGCTATGCGCGCGGCGACCTTCGCCAGGGCGTCCAGCCTGCTCGGGGCGATCATGGCGGGATTCGGATCCGGGTTGCTCGTCTTCCTCCTGTCGCGCCCCGTCGCTCCCCAGGTAGGGTCGGTTGTGGCCATGACGGCCCTCGTGGCGAGTGCGCTCGTCCTCGCGGGCGCCGCACTCGTCGCCGAACAGTTCTGCACTCTGCCGAAGGAACCTGATGACCGACAGCCAGATGACCCCGCCGCCGGAGCCGACCGGAGCTGAACAGGCGCCGCGCGTGTCCGCTCCGGTGCTCGACGAGGGGACGTATGAGCACCTGCGGGAACCCCGCGGGGCGGGCCGCCTGGCGCTCGACGGGCAGTGGCACCAGATCTCGCCGCGGTACGTCACGTCGCAGTTCGTGCAGAACGGCATCCTGCTCGCGCTCATCATCGCCGCGGCCCTCGTCGTCGGCCTCGCCTTCGAGCAGACCTGGGTGTGGATCCCCGCGGGCATCTCCGTCGTGGTGATCCTCGCGACCCTCATCGTCCTGCCACGTCAGGCGAAGGCCATCGGCTACATGCTCCGCGAGGACGACATCGTGTTCCGTCGGGGCATCCTGTGGCAGCGCATCATCGCCGTGCCCTACGGGCGGATGCAGCTCGTCGACATCACCCACGGCCCGCTCGATCGCGCGTTCGGCGTGTCGCAGCTGAAGATGGTGACCGCCGCCACGGCGACCGGTGTCCAGATCCCCGGACTCACGCAGGCCGCGGCCGAATCGCTGCGTGACACCCTCATCACGGTCGCCGAGACCCGCCGGACCGGCCTGTGAGCACGCCGGAACAGCCGGATCGGTTCGCCGGGCAGGCCCCTCCGCCGCCGGTCGGTCCGCCGCAGTACGGCGCACCGCCGATGGGCGTGTCCGCGGCAGGGGATCACGGCTTCGGGCCCGCATCCTCCGATGGGACGCCGGGGGCATCGCCCGCCGGCCCGTCCTCACCCGCGCCGCCCCCGGCCGAGGAGTCCCTCGCCGACGGCGAGTGGCACCGACTGCACCCGCTGACGCCGCTGTTCAAGGGCGGCCTCGTGCTCATCATCGTCGCCGGCATCCTGGCGAACAGTTTCCGTGAGCGCATCATCTACTGGGCCGTCGACCTGTTCGCCCCCGAAACCCACATCGACGACTTCTCCGGGGGAGACCCCGTGGACTGGGTGCTGTCGAACAACCTCATCCTCATCGCGCTCGCCTCCGTCCTCGGCGTGCTGATCGTTCTCATCGCCGCGTTCTGGCTCGTGTGGCGGTTCCAGCAGTTCCGCATCGACGACGAGCACGTCGAAGTGCGCAAGGGGATCATCTTCCGCTCGCAGCGGCGTGCGCCGCTCGACCGGGTGCAGGGGGTCAACCTCACCCGGCCGTTCCCCGCCCGCCTCGTCGGCATGGCCAAGCTCGAGGTCGTCGGCGCGGGAACGGACGCGAACGTGCCGCTGGAGTACCTGACGACCACCAAGGCGGAGGGGGTGCGCGCCGACATCCTGCGCCTGGCCTCCGGAGCGCGGGCCGCGCGACTGGAGCGCGCCGGCGGGGGATCGCCGGCGGCGGCAGCGGCGCCGGGTGTCCGCGCCCAGCTCGTCGGTTCGATGAACCAGGGCGTGAACGGCCTCATCGAGGGTGTCGACCTCGCCGACGTCGCGGCGGAGAGCGTCGTGAAGATCCCGACCGGTCGCCTCGTCGGGTCGCAGTTGCTCACGGCCCTGCTGTGGCTGCTGTTCTTCGGCGTGCTCTTCGGCATCATGCTCGCGTTCACCGTCCCGGCGATCCTCGCCGACGGTGACCCGGATTCGTGGCTCGCCGTACTGGGCATCTCGCTCGGTGTCGGCATCCCGATGCTCCTGGCCACGATCGCCATCACCTGGTCGCAGATCTCGAAGTCGTTGCGCTACTCGATCGCTCCGACGCCGGATGGCGTCCGCATCACGTACGGGCTGTTCACGACCGTCACCGAGACCATCCCCCCTGGCCGCATCTTCGCGGTCGAGGTCACCCAATCGGTGCTGTGGCGACCGTTCGGGTGGTGGATGGTGAAGATCAATCGCATGAGCGGCAAGAGCCTCGCGCAGCAGCAGTCGAGCACCGCCCAGCAGTTCAACATCGTGCTGCCGGTCGGCGACGCCGCCGATGTGCAGCGGGTGCTCGGGCTGATCCTTCCCGACCTCCCCGCGCAGGATGCGCCGCTCGTCTGGGAGCACGGCATCCAGGGGCCGCAGACGCAGGCGGACCCGTATCGGAGGATGGTCCGGCGCGCCTGGTGGCGGCGGCCGCTCTCGTGGAAGCGGCACGGGTTCGCCGTCACCGACTTCGCCCTGTTGATGCGTCGTGGCGTCATGGTCCGCAAGCTCGCGGTGTTCCCCCTCGTTCGACTCCAGGGGATCTCGTCCCAGCAGGGACCGATCGATCGTCTGCAGCGCGTCGGATACCTCAAGGCGCACAGCGTCACCGGGCCCGTGCTCGGCGACGTGGTCGGCATCGACAGCGCAGAGGTGAATGCGTCGCTGGAGGAGATCGCCCACCGTGCCGCGGTCGCCGTTCAGCGTGATCACGGTCACCGCTGGGCGGAGGACGCCGATGCGGTCGCCGCCGTGCTCGCGGACACCTCCGCCGCGGACCCCGCCGCCGTCGACCCGTCCGCCACCTCGGAGAGGTCCCATGAGGCGTGACGGCCGCCTCGGCGTCGGGATCATCGGCGCAGGGAGGGTCGGCCCTGTCATCGGCGCGGCGCTGGGCGGGGCGGGGCACGCGATCATCGGCATCACGAGCGGATCCGACGACGACCGGGTCGCCGGCGTGCTGCCCGACGTCCCCGTGCTCGACGCGCAGGAGGTGCTGCGGCGCAGCGAGCTGGTGATCCTCGCCGTGCCGCACGATGAGCTGCCGGGGCTCGTCAGCGGTCTCGTCGACGTCGGTGCATGGCAACCGGGGCAGCTCGTGCTGCACACGGACCCCGCATTCGGGATCGGGGTCCTCGAGCCGGCGCAGCGCTCAGGCGCGATCCCGCTCGCGGTGCATCCGGCGATCTCGTTCACCGGCACCTCGATCGATCTGCGTCAGCTGCAGGCGAGCTTCGCCGCCGTCTCCGCGCCGGGCCCCGTGCTCCCGATCGCGCAGGCGCTCGCCGTCGAGCTCGGCTGCGAGCCGGTCGTCATCGCCGAGGAGGACCGGCCAGCGTATGCGGAGGCGATCGCCACGGCATCCGAGTTCTCGCGGGCGATCATCGGACAGTCGACGTCGCTGCTGCGCCGCATCGGGGTCGAGAACCCCGGGGGGTACCTGTCGGCGCTCGTGCAGTCGACCGTGGAGACCGCTCTGCGCGAGGAGTCCGACCCGCCCGCCGTCTGAGTTTGGCGTCCGCGGGCGTGAAGCCAGGTCAGCGGCCGCCGGAGAATCCGCCTCCGCCACCGCCGCCGGAGAAGCCGCCACCGGACGAGCCGCCGAAGCTCGACGAGCTGCCGCTGCTCGGCGAGGCGTAGACGGAGGAGGAGCTCGTGGCTGCCGAGAACAGCGCGATCCTCGTGGCGATGCCGTAGCTCGAGCCGTCGATCCAACCCGGTTCGCGGTGCGCCTGACTGTACGCGCTCTCCAGCACCCCGCCCCACTCCTTCTCCTGTCCGAACAGGATGGCGTAGGGGAGCAGGCGCTCGTACACGTGGATCACGTCGACACCCCCGTCGTCGCGGCGCTCGGCGCCGCTGTACGACTGCAGCATCCGCAGGCGATCGGCCTCTGCGACGCGGATGAACTCGCGCACGCCGTTGAGATACTCCAACCGCAGTGCGCCATCGGGGCTGAGGACGGTGTGCTTCGCGAACGCCATGATCGTCGAGATGAGGACGAGGATGCCGCACGCCACCATCGCGACGCCCACGCCGATCGCGGAATCCCGCCCTGTCGCCGCGCCCCAGACGAACAGCCCGACCATGACGGCGAACGCGATGAGCGCTCCAGTCAGGAGCAGACGGGCCGCCGGGCTCTTCGCCCTGGTCGTCAGACCACGATCCCTCGCCACGGCCGGTGCGGACTTCAGCAGCTTCTGAACCCGCTCGGCGAACGACTGACTGTTCTTGGGCATCTTCATGATCACACCGCGCTCGTCGCTGCCGAACAGCGCGCGCAGCGACTGCGCGTCGAGCGGGTCGGGGATCGGGGCGTCAAGCCGGCGGAGCCGCGGTCTCCGCTTCTTCTCACCCGCCTCCGGAATGTCCTCCAGCCGGATCATGCCCCGCACGGCGAGGTGGATGATCTGCGCGGACAGCGCATTCCTCGCGCCGGGAACGATGGCGCTGGCCAGCAGCGGCGGCATGTCGTCCGGCACGTCGTACTGTGCCACGACGATGCCGGTCGCGCGCCGACGGCGGCGTACCATCGCGGCGGCTCCGACCCAGCCGCCCACCGACAACAGGGCGGCGACCCCGCCCGCGGCAAATGGCACGACGTCGGTCGCGGGGTTCGGCAGTCGTGCCGGGGGCTGCGTGACGGTGCCGGGCTCGAGCGCGATCGCGACCGTCACCCCTTCGCCCGCTGTGAGTTGCGATGCCTCGACCGTGAAGTCACCCGCGCCGTCGAAACCGAGTTCGCACCGGTCGGTGGCCCCCTGCCCTCCTTGATAGCAGGCGGCATCACCCGTCAGCCGCGAGGCGAGCTCCTCGTCGAACCGGATGTCCGCACGGAACGCGCCGATGTCCTGCGTGCTGTCGAGCGGAAGGAGGTCCCAGTAGAACTCGTCGACCTTCGTGCCGGATGCGGCGAGGATGACGTCGTGCATCTCGTACTCGATGACGTAGGTGGTCGGTCCGTGCACGAAGTCGTCGTCTCCGGTGAGGACGTAGAGGACGTCGTCGTCCTCCTCGGTCTCGAACACGACCGGCTGACCGTCCTCGTCGCGGACGGAGAGGATCGTCGTGTGCAACGGAGCGCCCTGATACCGCTCAGGGAAGCCGGCGACGATCCCGCGGTTCTGATCGAAGTCGGGGAACTCCGCCACCCTGGTCTCGGTCGCGTGCAGCACGGCGCGGCCGTCGTCGTCGAGGCTCAGGTCGAACGTCGCCTCCCAAGAGGAGAAGTCGAAGTCGTCCACGTCCGCCATCGGTTGGGCGGCGGTGGCCGAGGCGCCGGACGAGGACAGCGCGGCGACGCTCACGGTGAGAGCGAGGATGCGAGGGAGTCTTCTCCTGAACATCCTTCGAGGGTACAGATCGACGATCTCGCGGGAGCGACCGAGCCGCTCCCCCACGCGCAAGCAAGATTCCGTAGGGCGGAATGCTTAGCAAGTTCATTGCGTCCACAGGAATCGGGACTTACTCTGAACACGCGGATCCGACGACGGTTCCGTCACGATCACACTGATGTGAGGAGTCGCCCGCGTGGACATCGACCTCGAAGAGCTCGCCGCCATCATCGAGTTGCTCGACAAGACGGAATTCAGCCAGTTCCGTTTCGAGAAGGGCGATCTGCGCATCGCCGTGAGCCGCGGAGATGCGCCTCTCCCTGTGGATGGCACCGCCACGACTCCCTCGGCAGCGGGCACGACGACGGCACCGGCGTCCGTCGCCTCGCCTCAAGCCGCGCCCACGGCCGCGGCCGGCACTCGCGCGGCAGCGGCCGCGGCTCCGTCCGGCGCAGGCGATGAGCTCGCCGCCGATGAGTTCGTCGTCCGCTCGCCCATGCTCGGCACCTTCTACGGTTCTCCGAAGCCCGGCGAGCCCCCCTTCGTGCAGGAGGGACAGACGGTCACCGCCGATGCGACGCTCTGCATCATCGAGGTCATGAAGCTCATGAACTCCGTGCCGGCCGCAGAGGCGGGAGAGATCCGTCGCATCCTTGTCCGAGACGGCGACCTCGTCGAATACGACCAGCCGCTGTTCGTCCTCGGGCGGGCCTCGTGACCGAGCGCGTCTTCGTCGCCAACCGCGGCGAGATCGCAGTGCGGATCATCGAGGCGTGCGATCGCCTCGGATACGAGACCGTGCTCGGCGTCTCGCTCGCCGACCGCTCCTCCCTCGCCGCACGGCGCGCGGGCCGGGTCGTCGTCCTCGGCGGTCCGCAGTCGCGAGAGAGCTACCTGTCGGTGGACGCGGTGCTCCAGGCTGCGATCTCCACAGGATGCACAGCCCTCCATCCCGGGTACGGGTTCCTCTCGGAGCGCCCGGATCTCGCCCGCGGCTGCGCCGACAACGGCATCGTGTTCGTCGGACCGTCACCCGAGGCGCTGGAGGCACTCGGCGACAAACTGAGCGCCCGTGCCCTCGCGGAGCGACTGGACGTCCCCGTGTCCGCAGGGGGAACGGCCGAGAACTGGGAGGACGTCTCGCGCCTCGCCGAGGAGATCGGCTTCCCGGTACTGGTCAAGGCCGCCTACGGCGGCGGAGGCCGGGGGATGAAGCTCGTCCACTCGGCCGCCGAGCTCGCCGACGCCTGGAGCGTGGCCTCCAGCGAGGCTGCCGCCGCTTTCGGAGACGGCACGGTCTTCCTCGAGCGCTACGTCGCCTCGGCGAAGCACATCGAGGTGCAGATCCTCGGCGATCGGCACGGCAACCGCATCCACCTCGGCGAGCGGGAATGCTCCGTGCAGTACCGCTATCAGAAGGTCGTCGAGGAGTCGCCGTCGACCTCGATCGATGCGACCACCCGTGAGGTGATGACGACGAGCGCGCTGAAGATCGCCGCCGAACTCGACTACGTCGGCCTCGGCACGGTGGAGTTCCTCTACGACGTCGGTACCCGTCAGGTCGCCTTCCTCGAGGTCAACCCGCGTCTGCAGGTGGAGCATCCGGTCACCGAACAGGTCACCGGGGTCGATCTCGTCCGCCAGCAGCTGCTCGCCGCCCTCGGCGAGCCGATCGAGATCACCCAGGCCGATGCCGAACCGGAGGGCCACGCACTCGAGGTGCGCATCACCGCTCAGGATCCCGACCGCGACCTCATGCCCACTCCCGGTCATGTCGCCGTGTGGCGCCCGCCCTTCGGCGGCGGCATCCGGCTGGACTCGCACATCTACCAGGGCTACGACTTCCCCCCGTTCTATGACGCCCTGATGGGCAAGCTCATCACCTGGGGTGCGGATCGCGACGCCGCGATCGCCCGCATGGTCACCGCGCTGGACGAGTTCGCCATCGACGGCATCACGACCTCGCAGCCGCTGCTGCGCCGAATCGTCACCGACCCCGTGTTCGCCCAGAACGACGTCACCACGCACTGGCTCGGCGACACCATCCTGTCCGGAGGTGCCTCATGACCGATGTCGAACTCGTCGACGTCTCGATCCGCGACGGCAATCAGAGCATGTGGGGCGCCGTCGGCATGACGACCCGGATGATCGCCGGCGCCGCGCCCGACCTGAACAAGGTCGGCTATCGCGCCATCGAGACCGCCAGCAGCACCATCCTCGCCATGGCCGTGCGCACGCACAAGGAGGACCCGTGGGAGATGCTGCGTACGGCGAAGCGACTCATGCCGGACACGCCCCTCGGTTTCCTCACGACGGGCAAGCGGTTCATCACCTTCTACCGCACCCCCGACGTGCTCTTCGAGCTGGCCTTCCGACTGCTCGTGCGCAACGGCGTGAGCCGGCTCTGGGTCATCGACCCCATGCACGACATGGCAGGCGCCCGCCGGATCGCGCGGATGGCGAAGGATGCCGGTTTCACCGATGTCGTCGGCGGCATCTGCTACACCACGAGCCCCGTGCACACGGACGAGTACTACGCCGACCGCATCGCCGAGTTGGACGACTGCGATGCGATCGACAGCATCTATCTGAAGGACCCAGCCGGGCTGATGACCCCGGAGCGCCTGCGCGGAATGGTACCCATGCTGCAGGGACGTCTGAGCCGGTTGCGCCTGGACGAGATCCACAGCCACGCCACGACCGGGGTGTCGCCGCTCACCCTCCTGGAGGCCGCCGACCTCGGGATGACGAAGTTGCACACCGCGCTCCCTCCGCTCGCGAACGGTTCCTCGCACCCCTCGGCTCTGACGATGGTGCGCAACCTCCGTGCACGCGGTCATTCCGTGGACGTCGACGTCGAGGCCATGGAACGCGCCTCGGCCTACTGGACCCGTCAGGCGCAGATCAAGCGACTCCCTGCGGGTGTTCCGCGCGAATACGACGAGGACTACTACCGGCACACGATCCCCGGCGGAGTGCAGTCCACTCTCGCCCGCCAGCTGCGCGAGATGGGCCGCCCCGAGTTGTTCGACGCCGTGGTCGAGGAATCCGTCGCGGTGCGGCGCGACCTCGGCTGGCCGATCGTCATGACCCCTTTCGCGCAGTACATCGTCACGCAGGCGACACTCAACGTCATCACCGGGGAGCGCTACAAGCAGCTCAGCGACGAGGTCATCGATCTGCTGCGCGGGGACTTCGGCCCCCTGCCCGGCGACGTCGACCAGAACCTCATGGATCGGGCGATGACCACCGCGCGGGGCAAGCTGCCGCCGTCCGACGGCTCGAGCGAGGAGACCCTTGAGCAGATGCGCGCCCGCTTCGGGGGTGTGGACGACGAGGAACTGCTGCTCCGGGCCGTCATGCCCGCAGAGCAGGTCGACGCCATGCAGGCCGCACGCGGCACCGGCGCGGCATCCGCTCTCGCCTCCCTGCTGAAGGCCGTGGAGAACCGTCCGCAGCTCAACGTCGCCTTCTCACAGGGCGACGCGAAGTTCGCACTCACTCGACCGGGAGGGACCGCATGAGCGCTGCGCTGGACGACATCCGCGGCTGGGTGTTCGACGTCGACGGATGCCTGGTGCGCACCACCCGCGCAGGCGGAAAGGGCGGCGTGCCCTTTCCCGGAGCGATCGAGATCATGGAGCTGCTGCATGATCGCGGTGACGAGGTCGTCGTCTGCACCAACGCCTCCGAACTGCCCCCGGCCGTCTACGCCGCGCACCTGCGTGACATCGGCCTCCCCGTCCGCGACGACGCCTTCGTCACCGCAGGCAGCGCCGCCGCCGACCACGTGCTCGCCCACCACCCCGGTGCGCGCGTCCTCGTCGTCGGAGCGGAGGGCGTGACCGAGCCGATGCGCGAGCGCGGCATCACCCTTGCCGCACCCGGCGAAGAACTCGCCGACGTCGTCGTCGTCGGCGCCGCGTCCAGCTATGAGACACCCGTGCTCAACGCCGCAGCCCTCGCGGTGGCCGCCGGCGCGGCGTTCTACACCACCGTCGACTCGCCCTGGTTCTCGGGCGGCATCCGTCGTTCTCTCGCCGTGTCGGCAGCCATCGCCGCGAGCATCGAATTCGCCACCGGCCGGAAGGCCGAGGTGGCGGGCAAGCCGTCCGCGGTACTCGCCGAGAGCCTGCTGCGGCGACTGGGCGTCGACGGCGCAGCCTCCGCGGTCGTCGGCGATGCCCCCGCCGAGATCCGACTCGCTCACCACATGGGGGGCACCGGCATCCTCCTCCTCTCCGGAGCGACGACACAGAGCGATGCCGACGACCTCACCGGACCCACCCGACCCGAAATCGTCCTCGACGACATCGCGGTGCTGCATCGTCGCCTCGCACCGCAGACCACCCGACAAGGAGCATGAAAATGACCGAGAACCAGCGCCGTTTCCCGTTCTTCCACGAAGTCGACGCACCCGAGGGTGCCGAGAACTGGCGATCCATGTACCCGTACTACCTCGTCCCCGGCGAAGAACGCCGCGATGAGGAGGACGCCGGCTTCTGGTTCGCCGACACCATGCACTGGTCCCGCGGCGTGCACCCCTTCGACAGCATCGGCGCCGAGGCGGTGTACCTGGGCGCGGGCCAGAACAGCGCCCGCATCTTCGTGCTGCCGACGTCGCTGGGCCTGGACGTGCGCGTGATGAACGGCTACGTCTACATTCGTCCGATCGCGATCACCGACCCAGAGGAGATCGGCCGCCGCGTCGAGGTCTTCCAGGAGCGCGCTGGCCACTACTACGCCAACTGGGACGAGCTGTACGCGAAGTGGAAGACGAAGGTCACCGACGCCGTCGAGCGCATGCGCACCATCTCGTTCCCTCCGCTGGGCGAGTACGACCCGATCGAGGTCGTGACCGAGGCTCGCGGCGTCTCCACATCGTGGGACATCATCGCCGGATACCACCGCCTCATCGACGACTTCTTCGTGATCTGGCAGCACCACTTCGAGTTCCTCAACCTCGGCTACGGCGGGTACATCGTCTTCTTCCAGTTCTGCAAGCAGGCCTTCCCGCAGATCAGCGACCAGGAGATCGCCCGCATGGTCGCCGGTGTCGACGTGCTCGCCTTTCGCCCGGACGACGAACTGCGTCGGCTGGCCACCCTCGCCGTGGAGCTCGACCTCGTCGAGGAGGTCGCCGCCGCACGCGACGCCTCCGAGACGTTCACTGTGCTGGCGGGCAGTGAGAACGGGCGCCGGTGGCTGGCCGAGTACGAGACCTCGAAGAATCCGTGGTTCGACTACTTCGCCGAGTACGGGTTCACCAACGACCAGGAGACCTGGATCTCCGACCCGAACATCCCCATGCAGGGCATCGGTCGCTACGCCCGGCGCATCGCAGCCGGCGAGGTCGTCAGCCGTCCCGTCGAGCGCTTGCGCAGCGAACGCGATGAGCTCGTCTCGGAGTACCGGGATCTGCTCAGCGAAGCGGAGAAGGCGCAGTTCGACGAGCTGCTGAACCTCTCACGTACGGTGTTCCCGTTCATCGAGGAGCACAACATCTACGTCGAGCACTGGGCACACTCGGTGTTCTGGGAGAAGGTGAAGGAGCTCGGCGACTTCCTCGTCAGCGCCGGCTTCACATCCACCCGCGACGACATCTTCTACATCAACCGGTTCGAACTCGACGAGGTCCTCGCCGACGTCGTGCAGTCCTGGGCGATCGGCGTCCCGGCGCGCGGCAAGGAGCGGTGGGCTGCCATCGTCGAGGAGCGCCGCGGCATCGTGGCCGCTCTCCAGGCCGAGGGCGCGCCGCCGGCGTACGGCGTTCCTCCGATCGAGGTCACGGACCCCTTCGCGGTCATGAACTACGGCGTCACCACCGAGCGGGTCCAGGACTGGCTGGGGTCGGAGGACAGCGATCCCAACGTCCTGTCCGGGATCCCCGGCGGGCCGGGAACGTACGAGGGGTCCGTCCGGGTCCTGAAGACGGAGAAGGACCTCGCCAGCCTGCAGCCGGGAGAAGTCCTCGTGGCCGCGATCACCGCCCCCAGCTGGGCGGCGGCCTTCTCCGTGGCATCGGCGGTCGTCACGGACATCGGCGGCATGATGAGCCACGCGTCGATCGTGTGCCGCGAATACGGCATCCCCGCCGTCGTGGGCACGGGCTTCGCCACGGCACGGCTGAAGACCGGACAGCGCGTCCGCGTCGACGGTGACACCGGCGCCGTCACCATCCTCGAGGAGGCATCGGCATGAGCTTCGATCCGCACGCCTACACATACCGGTTCGACGAAGAGGGATGCACCCACGCACGCCTCGTCGGCGGCAAGGGCAAGGGTCTCGGTGAGATGACCGCCGACGGCCTTCCCGTCCCGCCGGGATTCGCGGTCAGCGCCTCCGCGTACCGCCGATTCCTCGATCAGGACAATCTCCGGCGCGACATCGCCGCTCAACTGAAGGATCTCGACCCGGAGGACTATGCGGAGATCGAGGCCGCCGCCGAACGCATCGACATCCTCATGGCCGCGTCACGGCTCCCCGCTGACGTCGCCGAGAAGATCCGCGAGGGGTACGCCGCACTGAGCGTGCTCAGCGGTGTCGAGGACGTCGCCGTCGCCGTACGGAGCAGCGGAACGGCGGAGGACTCCTCCGCCGACAGCTTCGCCGGCGAGTTCGAGACCTGGGTCGACATCAAGGGCATCGATGACGTGCTCGCCCACGTGCACCGCTGCTACACGAGCGTCTACGCCCCCCGCGTGATCCGCTATGCGCTCGAGCGCGGCATCGACCTCGCCCGTGTCGAGATGGCCGTCGTCGTGCAGAAGACGGTGAGAGCACGGACCGCCGGGGTGATGTTCACCCTCGACCCGATCAGCGGCGACCGCTCCCGTATCGTGCTCGAGGCGAGCTGGGGTCTCGGTCTCGCGGTCGTCGGCGGGGAGGTCACCCCCGACCGGTTCACGGTGAGCAAGGTGGGTCTGTCGGTGCAGTCGCGCGTGCTCGGGGACAAGCGGGTCGAGTACCGCCGAGGCGACGGCACGACCGAGGTCCCGGAGGAACGGCGCGACCAGCTCTGCCTGAGCGACGAGGAGGTCGTGGCGCTCGCGGCCTTCGGCAAGAGGCTGGAGAAGCGCCACGGAGGTCCTCAGGACATCGAGTTCGCCGTTGACGAGGAGCTCCCCGAGCGTGAGAACCTGCTGCTGCTCCAGTGCCGTCCCGAGACGGTGTGGAGCGGGGTCGAGCGTGCACCCGCCTTCGACCCGAAGGAGAAGATGATGTCGTGGATCACCTCGAGCATCACGGTGCCGACGAAGACCCAGACGTCGGGAGGCCATCGACATGGTTGAGGGGCCCGAAGTACTGATCCCCGCTCCTGAGCGGCCGCGGGAAGGATCTCAGACAGCGGAGTACCTCGCCTGGCTCGAGGACGAGCGCGGACTGACGTTCGCGGACTGGGGCGAACTGCACCGGTGGTCGATCGACCATCTCGAGGACTTCTGGCAGAGTGTGTGGGATTTCTTCGAGGTGATCGCGCACACGCCGGCCACAGCGGTGCTCGAGGGGCGGGCGATGCCCGGTGCCCGGTGGTTCCCCGGGGCGACGCTGAATCTCGCCGAGCATGCATTGCGTGCGGGCGCGCATGAGGACGACGTCGCCGTGATGGCTTCGTCTCAGACGCGCGCCGACATCTCTCTGACGTTCGGGCAGCTGCGCGATCAGGTCGCACATGTGCGCGCCGGGCTGGAGGAGCTCGGCGTCCGGGCCGGGGACCGAGTCGCCGCGTATCTGCCCAACATCCCGGAGACGCTCGTGGCCTACCTCGCCACCGCGAGCCTCGGCGCGATCTGGGCATCCTGCGCTCCGGAGTTCGGCGTGAAGGGCGTGCTGGACAGGCTGGGACAGATCGAGCCGACCGTGCTGTTCGTCGTCGACGGGTATCGCTACGGGACGAGTCAGGGCGTGAAGGTCATCGATCGCGCCGATGACGTGCGTGCGATCCGCGACGGACTGCCGTCCGTGCGACACGTCGTCAGCGTGCCGTACCTCGGCGACGGCATCGGCGACGCGACGTCGTGGGACGAGCTGATCGGCATCGGCGCCGGGACGGGACGAGAGCTCTCGTTCGAGCCTGTGCCGTTCGATCACCCACTGTCCGTGCTGTTCACCTCCGGCACGACGGGACTGCCGAAGCCGATCGTCCACGGGCACGGCGGCATCCTCCTGGAGCACCTGAAGAATCACGCCCTGCACTGGGACCTCGGCCCCGGCGACCGGCTGATGTGGTTCACCACCACGTCATGGATGGTGTGGAACGCCGTCGCGTCGGCACTGCTGACGCGGTCGAGCATGATCCTCATCGACGGCAACCCTGTCGGGCCGGACCCCGACCTCCAGTGGCGGCTGATCGAGAAATGGCGCCCGTCGGTGGTCGGCCTCAGCGCCGCCTTCCTGCTGCACGGCATGCGGGCAGAGCGTCATCCGACCCGTGAATTCGACCTGACCAGCATCCGTCAGCTCGGTGTGGTCGGCAGCCCGCTGCCGACCTCGGCGTTCGACTGGGTGCACGAGGAGTTCGGCGACCGGGTGCTGCTCAACGTCGGCAGCGGCGGCACCGACGTCTGCACCGGACTCGTCCAGGGCGGCCCATGGCAGCCGGTGTACCGCGGCGAGATGGCGGGGCCGAGCCTCGGGGTCGACGTCTGCGCCTTCGACGACGACGGCCTGGAGGTGATCGGCGAACTCGGGGAGCTCGTCGTGCGCAAGCCGATGCCGTCGATGCCCGTCGGCTTCTGGGGCGACACGGACGGGAGCCGCTATCGCGCCGCCTACTTCGAGGTCTATCCGGGGGTGTGGCGGCACGGCGACTGGATCCGCTTCAGCGATGTCGGCAGTTGCATCATCACCGGCCGCAGTGATGCGACGCTCAACCGCGGAGGGGTGCGGCTGGGAACGGCGGACTTCTACGGAGTCATCGACGCGTTCCCCGAGATCGCAGACAGCCTCGTCGTGCATCTCGACGATCCGGACGGTGGGAACGGTGAACTGCTGCTGTTCGTCGTCGCCGCGGAGGGACACGAGGTGGATGACGAGCTCATCGAGCGTCTGCGCGGTGCGATCCGCGCCGAGCTGTCACCTCGCCACGTTCCCGATCGTGTGCTGCGGGTGGACCTGCTGCCGCACACGAGGACCGGCAAGAAACTCGAGGTCCCGGTCAAACGCATCCTGTCGGGGCGTCCTCTGGCCGAGGCTGTCGACCCGGATGCCGTGGACGACGCGGCTGCTCTCCAGCAGTTCGTGGAACTGGCGGCACTGCGATGACGGCCGCCCGGACGGCGATGCGCGTCGAGGATCTCGTCGCGGTCGACATGCACGTGCACGTCGAGGCCGACGACCACGGCCACTTCGCGCTCGACCAGGAACTCCTGGATGCGTCCGCGGCCTACTTCCGGAGCGGATCGGACCGGACGCCGACGATCGACCGGATCGCCGCGAAGTACCGGGAGCTGAGGATGGCCGCGGTCGTGTTCACGGTCGACGCGACATCCGCACTGGGACAGCCCGCGCTGAGCAGCGCCGAGATCGCCGACGCCTGTCACGCGAACGCCGACGTACTGATCCCGTTCGGGTCGGTGGATCCCAACCTCGGCGCCGCGGCAGTCGAGACGGCGAGGGCGCTCATCGAGGACCACGGAGTGCGGGGGTTCAAGTTCCACCCGAGCCTGCAAAACTTCGACCCGTCCGACCGGGCCCACTGGCCCCTGTACGACCTGCTGGCCCGGCACGGGATGATCGCGCTGTTCCACACCGGCCAGACGGGCATCGGTGCGGGGCTGGACGGCGGGCGCGGCATCCGCCTCAGGCTGTCCGAGCCGATGCTCGTGGACGACGTGGCTGCGGCCTTCCCCGCGTTGCGCATCATCCTCGCCCACCCGTCCGTCCCCTGGATGGATCAGTCGTTGGCGATGGCCACGCACAAGGCGAACGTGTTCATCGATCTGTCCGGGTGGTCGCCGAAGTACTTCCCGCCGCAGCTCGTGCGCCAGGCGGGCTCACTCCTGAAGCGCAAGGTGCTCTTCGGGTCGGACTTCCCGCTCATCGACCCGACCAGGTGGCTCACCGATTTCGAGCGCCTCGACATCCCGGAGGAGTCGCGTTCGCTCATCATCCGGGACAACGCCATCGCCCTCCTCGGGCTCAACGGGCAGGACGGCCGATGAGCGCCGTGGATCCCTCCCCACCAGTGGAGTCGGTCGACCGCGCGCTCGTGCTGCTCACGTCGCTTCGACGAGGCGAGGTCCTGAGCGTCTCGGATGCGGCGGCGATACTCGGCGTCGCGCCGTCCACCGCTCACCGCCTGCTGTCGTCCCTCGTCTTCCGCGATTACGCCGTGCAGGACAGGGACCGGCGCTACCGGTTGGGTCCTGCCCTCATCGATCAGCGCGCTGAGTCGCTGACGTTGAGCCGGATCCGGTCGCTGGCGCACCCGGCGCTGGAGAAGTTGAACGATGACCTGGGAGAGACGGTCCAGGTCATGGTGCGGCACGGCCGCAACATCCGCTTCCTCGACGGAGTGGAGTGCGGACTGCCTCTGCGTGTCGGAGTCCGCGTCGACGACGAGATGCCCGCGCACTGCTCCGCGGGAGGCAAGGCGATCCTCGCGGCGATGTCTGCGGCGGAACTGGACCGCCTGTACGCCAACGGCCTGCCCGACTGGCCGACCGCGCGCTACCGCGATCTTCCCTCGCTCAAGCGGCATCTCAGCCGTATCCGCCAGCAGGGGTACGGCGCGAACTTCGAGGAGACCGAGCAGGGCGTCAGCGGCTTGGGCGTCGCCGTCCGAGACCGACTCGATCGCCCCGTCGCCGCCTTCACGGTGGCGGTGCCGGCATCCCGCTTCGTCCGGTCGCAGGTGCCGGAGATGCGCGATGCCCTGCTGCGGACGGCGAACGAGTTCCAGGAGGCGCTGCACGCCGGGGAGTGATCAGTGCCGGGTGGTTCGGCACGAAGCGGGGCCGCGACGCGGCGGCCGGTAAACTCGAAGGCGACTTGCAAGGAGCTGCCATGACCACCGCGCCTGACGCGCCCACGCCCGCACCCGTCGCCGAAGGCGAGGACATCCACGAGCAGAAGGCCGTCCGTCTCGCCAAGCGCGAGAAGCTCATCGCGCAGCGGGAGGACGCCGGCGGCGGTGCGTTCCCCGTCGCCGTGCCCGTCACGCACACGATCCCCGCGCTGCGCGCGGAGTACGGCGAGCTCGAGGCAGGCGCCGAGACCGGCGTCGTCGTCGGCGTCGCCGGCCGCGTCGTGTTCAGTCGCAACACCGGCAAGCTCTGCTTCGCCACCCTCCAGGCCGGCGACGGCTCGCGCATCCAGGCGATGATCTCCCTCGCCGAGGTCGGCGAGGAGTCGCTCGCGCGCTGGAAGGAGTTCGTCGACCTCGGCGATCACGTCTTCGTGCACGGGCAGGTCATCTCCAGCCGCCGCGGCGAACTGTCGATCATGGCGGACGACTGGAAGATCGCCACCAAGGCCATCCTCCCGTTGCCCAACGCCTACGCCGAGCTCAGCGAGGAGGGGCGCGTCCGCAGCCGCTACCTCGACCTCATCGTTCGCGAGCAGGCCCGAACGACGGTGCGCGCACGGGCTGCCGTCAACGCGAGCCTGCGGGCGACCTTCGGCGCGCACGACTACCTCGAGGTCGAGACGCCCATGCTGCAGGTGCAGCACGGCGGTGCGTCGGCTCGTCCGTTCATCACCCACTCGAACGCGTTCGACACCGAGCTTTACCTGCGCATCGCGCCGGAGCTCTACCTCAAGCGCGCCGTCGTCGGTGGCATCGAGCGTGTGTTCGAGATCAACCGCAACTTCCGCAACGAGGGCGCCGACTCCACGCACAGCCCCGAGTTCGCGATGCTCGAGGCCTACCAGGCCTACGGCGACTACAACCAGATGGCGGAGCTCACGCAGGAGCTCGTGCAGCAGGCAGCCATCGCGGTCTCCGGTTCCACCACCGTCACCTGGGCGGACGGCACGGAGTACGACCTCGGCGGCGAGTGGGACCGCATCTCGATGTACGACTCCCTCTCTGCCGCCGCCGGCCGCACCTTCACGGTCGACGACTCCGTCGAGGACCTCATCGCGTTCGCCGAGGCCAACGGCGTGGACATCCCTCCGCACGCCATCCACGGGAAGCTGATCGAAGAGCTCTGGGAGCACTTCGTGAAGGGCGACCTCGTGCGGCCGACCTTCGTCATGGACTTCCCCGTCGACACCTCGCCCCTCGTACGTGAGCATCGCTCGCTGCCCGGCGTCGTGGAGAAGTGGGACCTGTACGTCCGCGGATTCGAACTCGCCACCGGGTACTCCGAGCTCGTCGACCCGGTGATCCAGCGTGAGCGTTTCGTCGAGCAGGCCAAACTCGCCGCCCGCGGCGACGTCGAGGCGATGCGCGTCGACGAGGAGTTCCTCCGCGCGCTCGAGCACGGCATGCCGCCGTCCGGAGGCATGGGGATGGGGATCGACCGTCTCCTCATGGCGATCACCGGGCTCGGCATCCGAGAGACCATCCTGTTCCCGCTCGTCAAGTAGCATCCATGGGTCGTCCGCCGCGGCGGAACGCCCATTCGGGGAGCACAGCGCCGTCGATCAACGCCTCGAGCAGGTGGGCCATCGGATAACCGGGTGCGATCCGCCGTGCCTGCTCGAGGTATTGGGACGCGTTCGTCGAGCGGCCGAGCGCCCAGGACATCCACGCCGCCATCGTGAGTGGTGCGGGCCGGAAGGCGTGGGGCGCGCAGGCGGCGGCCGTCCGCGCGACGACGAGGGCGGCGCGGAGGCGGTCGAGGTCGGGACCCGGCCCCTGCCCGATGATCATCCGTCCGAGGTCGTCCGGAATGGCTGCGCCGTCCATCGAGAACGCCAGTTGCGCCTCCCACGCGCGGAGGCCCGTCGGCAGATCCGTCGCCCACTGCAGCAGGGCCGCATCACGGATGGCCGGACGGTCGAGGCACCACAGCAGCGCCGCGGTGACGAACGGCGTCTCGGCATCCGGCGGCCGTTCGATGAGGGACTCGAAGAACTGCGGCATGTCGTCGAGCAGCAGGGTCGCCGCGATGGCCTGCGGATCGACGCGAGCAACGGACTTGGTCTCCTCGAGCGAGAGTGCCGCCTCGAGCTCACCCAGCGCACGCTCCACGCGCTCCATCTCGCCGAGGTCGGACGGGGGGAGCATCCCTCCGGTGTACTGATCGACGGCGGGGTCCACGTCGCCGGCGACCGTCGGCGCGGCCGGAATCCCGGACAGCGTACGGACGGCCGGGTCGTCGTCGAGATAGCACGACCAGCCATCGGTCATCACGCACAGTGCGTCAACGATCCGCAGGCCGGACGCGACGGCGAGCGTGACGAGCTCCTCGACGAGGACCGTCTCCGGGAGTACGACGCCGTCGGGGGTGCGCTGCGGGTGGTCGTCGCTGTAGACGACGACGGCGATGGCCTCCGTGCCGGTCACGCGGGAGACCAGGCCGATCGCGGCATCGACGTACTCGTCGAGCGCCGAGCGGTCGACCGGCAGGTCCATACGCATCGCGCCGTGTGCCCTGGACTGCGCGAACGGGAGGAGCACGAGGCTCCGGCGAGGCGTGAACCCGGCGAGTGCGGGGACGAGGCTGAGGAACTGGGCGGGATCAGAGGCGTGCAGGACGGTGGTCATGCGGCGAGTGTGGCGCACCAGGCGCGGTGGGAACCGTGGTCCACAGGGGGCCGTGCGTGGGCTCAGCCGTGCAGGAGGAGTCGCCGTCCTCCCCGCCGTAGCGCGTACCATGGAGGCATGGACAGCTTCTGGGGTGCGGTGGTGTGGTCGCTCCTGCCGACCCTGGCCGTCAGCGTCATCTTCTTCTTCGTCCTGCGGGGGATCATCCGGTTCGATCGGACCGAGCGCAAGGTGCACGCCGAGATCGAAGCCGAAGAGCGCGCGGCGCGCGGTCTGCCTCCCCGCGCCTGACGGCACGGCCCCGCCCCCGGCACCGGCTACGCTGAGAGGGTGCGCCGGTCTCGGCGCGTGAGAACGGATCCTGGGGTGGCGCGTGGAGCAGTGGCCGTGGTGGGTGCTGGCGATCGCATTCGTCGTCGACATCGCCATCCGCATCACCGCCATCATCGTGATCCCGCGCAACCGGCGTCCGATGTCCGCGATGGCATGGCTGCTCGCGGTGTTCTTCATCCCGTACATCGGTGTCGTGCTGTTCCTCGTCATCGGCAACCCGCGTCTTCCGCGCGCACGCCGTCGCAAGCAGGATCAGATCAACCGGTACATCGCCGCGACGAGCGACAAGCTCCACTTCGGCACGTTGCGCCCGAACGCCCCTGACTGGTTCCGCTCCGTCGTCACGATGAACCAGAACCTCGGTGCCCTGCCGATCTCCGGGGACAACGGCGCGCACCTGATCAGCGACTACCAGGAATCCCTGGACGCCATGGCCGAGGCGATCCGCTCCGCCCAGGAGTACGTCCACGTGGAGTTCTACATCCTCCAGTCCGACGACTCGACCGACAACTTCTTCCGCGCCCTCGAAGAGGTCGCCGCGCGCGGGGTCTCCGTCCGCGTCCTCCTCGACCACTGGGCCAACCGGTGGAAACCGCGCTACCGCGCGACGGTCAAGCGCCTCAACGCGATGGGGGCGAACTGGCACCTCATGCTGCCGATGCAGCCGCTGAAGGGCCGGATGCAACGGCCCGATCTGCGCAACCACCGCAAGCTCCTCGTGATCGACGGGAAGGTCGGCTACCTCGGTTCACAGAACATCACCGACTCCTCGTACAACCTGCCCAAGAACATCAAACGAGGGCTGCACTGGGTCGACCTCATGGTCCGTGTCGACGGTCCCGTCGTGCTCAGCCTGAACGCGATGTTCCTCAGCGACTGGTACAGCGAGACCGACGAGATCCTCAGCGAGATCGACATCACGAACGCCGAGATCGGCACCGGAGACCTCGACTGCCAGATCGTGCCCTCAGGGCCGGGATACGAGGTCGAGAACAACCTGCGCCTGTTCCTCGCCCTGCTCTACGCCGCCAAGAAGAAGATCGTCATCGTCAGCCCGTACTTCGTCCCGGACGAGGCGCTGCTGCTCGCGGTGAGCTCGATGTGCGACCGCGGCGTCGAGGTCGAACTGTTCGTCTCCGAAGAGGGCGACCAGGCGATGGTCTACCACGCCCAGCGCAGCTACTACGAAGCGCTGCTGCGCGCCGGCGTCCGGATCTGGATGTACCGCAAGCCGTACATCCTGCACACCAAGAGCCTGACCATCGACGACGAGGTCGCCGTCATCGGTTCGAGCAACATGGACATGCGATCGTTCGGCCTGAACCTCGAGGTGTCGATGCTCGTGCGCGGTGGGGAGTTCGTCTCCGAGATGCGCGCTGTCGAGGACCAGTACCGCACCCTCAGCCGTGAACTCACGCTCGAGGAGTGGCTCCGTCAGCCGCTGCGGTCGACCGTCCTGGACAACCTCGCGCGACTGACGTCCGCTCTGCAGTGAGCGGCGGTCTTCGCGCGATAGTCTGATCCCGTGAAGAACCCGACGCGACTGGTCCTGTCCGCCGCCGCCGCACTCGCCGCCGCACTGATCGTCACCGGATGCACGGCATCCCCCGGCGAGCAGGGCCCGACGAGCAGTGCAGAGCCCGACGACACGGGCAGCACGAGCACGCCGGCCGACGGCGACGACTTCGAGGCGGCGTGGCTCGACGACGGCCGGATGTTCGCGATCGTCACCTGGGGATCGTCCACCTGCATCCCGTTCGTCGACGAGGTCTCCGCTGAGGGGCAGAACGTCACCGTCGCTCTCACGCTCAGTTCTGATCAGCAGGCGTGCACGGCCGACTTCGCGCCGCGCGCGAGCGTCGGAGCGCTCCCGGAGGGCGTCGACCCGACGAAGGATGTCGAGTTCCTCGTGACCCTCGACGAGATCACCGACGACGTCGATCTCGACGGCAACCCCGCACTGACCGGCGTCCCCGGTGAGGCGACGGACTACGAGCCGAGCGCCGGATGGTTCGACGACGCCGGGATCGTGCTGCTCACGTGGGGTTCGTCCGGCTGCCCGCCGGTCGTCGAGAGCATCGACACCCAGGCCACCGGCGCGACGGTGAACTTCAAGACCGAGGACCGCGCCTGCACCATGGACATGGCTCCTCGCGCGACCCTCATCGGCCTGGAGGGCGAAGTCGACGACGACGCGGACTACACGCTGACGCTCGTCGGAGACGACCTCGACGCGACGGTCGACGTCCTGCGCGGCTGAACTCACCTGCGCGGTTGAGTTCGCCGGGCGTCAGAGCCTGTCGATCGGATGCCCGTCGGGGAGCGCCAGAAGCAGTGCGGATGGCGCGACCCGGCAGCGGATCCGCACGGCGAGCCCGAACTCGTCGCCGTCGAGCTCGATGGCCGTCGGCGTGATGGGCGCCACTTCGGCGTCCTTCCCGCGCAGGTAGCGCACGGAGGCGTCCTTTCCCCGCCGCTGCAGCACGAGGCGCCCGGCGCGGGTTCGGCGGAGCACGGAGTTGTCCCACCAGATCTTGCGCCACACCCCCAGCCACCCGAAGGGGCCGGTGGGTTGGATGACGGCGACGTCCATCGTCCCGTCCGCGATCGACGCCGAGGGGATCAGAGCGATCCCGGCGGGGAGCGTGCCGCAGTTGGCGAACAGTACGCTGTGCACCTTGGCGGAGTGCAGCCGCGAGTCGTCGACCTGGTAGACGATGCGGAAGGGCTTCGCGCTGGGCAGTGAACGTGCCGCGCCGTCCACGTACGCGACCCACCCCACGGATTTCTTGAGGTCGGGGCTGGTGTTGGCGATCATGTCGGCGTCCAGACCCATCCCTGCCAGCACGACGAACGCGTGCTCGGTCTTCTGCCCGTCCTCCCTGGTCAGCTCGGCCCAGCCGATGTCGATGGGGAAGCGGAAATCGCCGAGTGCGGCGCGGATCATCCTGTCGGGATCCATCAGCGGCAGGCCGAGGTTCCGGGCGAGCAGATTCCCTGTTCCACTCGGGACGATCGCCAGCGGTACATCGGTCCCGGCCATCGCCTCCGCCACGGCGCGGACGGTGCCGTCGCCGCCCGCGACGAGCACCACATCGGCGCCGGCGGCGATCGCGTCGCGGGTGGCCTGCTGGCCGGCATCCTCGACCGTCGTCGGGAGGAAGAGCGGTGACGCCCAGCCGGCGTCCTTCGAATGCGCGCGCAGCGAGGCGCGAAGGCGCTTCTCGTCCACCTTGATCGGGTTGAAGACCAGAGCCGCCTGGCGGGGGAGTGCCGGGGTCTTGGTCATGGCGTTCACTCTACGAGCTTCCTGCTCCAGGGCGCGCGCTGGTTAGACTTCAGTAATGATCGACCTCGCCCTTCTCCGCGACCAACCAGACATCGTCCGCCGCTCGCAGGTTGCGCGCGGTCACGACGTCACCACCGTCGATGCGGCGATCGAGGCCGACCGATCGCGTCGTGCGGCGCTCACCGCGTTCGAGGACCTGCGCGCGGAGCAGAACGCCTTCGGCAAGCAGGTGGCGAAGGCTCCCAAGGAGGAGAAGACCGCGCTCGTCGCGCAGGCCAAGGAACTCGCCGAGCGGGTCAAGCAGGCACAGCAGGAGGCGAACCAGGCAGCGGATGCCGCCGCCGCCGCTCTCGCACAGATCGAGAACGTCGTGATCGAGGGCGTCCCCGCGGGCGGCGAAGCCGACTTCGTCGAGCTGCGGCGGGTCGGTGAGACGCCCGTGTTCCCGTTCGAGCCGCGCGACCACCTCGAGCTCGGCGAGATGCTCGACGCGATCGACATGGAGCGCGGCGCGAAGGTCTCCGGCGCCCGCTTCTACTTCCTCAAGGGCATCGGTGCGCGCCTCGAGATCGCCCTGATGAACCTCGCGCTGGACAAGGCGCTGCAGGCGGGCTTCACCCCGATGATCGTTCCGACGCTTGTGCGGCCGGAGATCATGCAGGGAACGGGATTCCTGGGCGAGCACGCGGATGAGGTGTACCACCTCGACAAGGACGACGACCTCTACCTCGTCGGTACGAGCGAGGTGGCGCTGGCGGGCTACCACAAGGACGAGATCGTCGATCTGTCCCGCGGTCCTCTGCGTTACGCGGGCTGGTCCACCTGTTACCGCCGCGAGGCCGGTTCCTACGGCAAGGACACCCGCGGCATCATCCGGGTGCATCAGTTCAACAAGCTCGAGATGTTCGTGTACACGGCAGCGGCCGACGCGGAGGCCGAGCACCTGCGCCTGGTCGCACTCCAGGAGGAGATGCTCACCGCTCTCGGCCTGTCCTATCGTGTCATCGACGTCGCCGCCGGTGATCTCGGCTCCAGCGCCGCACGCAAGTACGACATCGAGGCGTGGGTGCCGACCCAGCAGGCCTTCCGTGAGCTCACATCCACCTCGAACTGCACGACGTTCCAGGCGCGTCGGCTCGACGTGCGCCACCGGCCGGATGGGGCGGGCAAGACCGAGCACGTCGCGACGCTCAACGGCACGCTCGCGACCACCCGCTGGATCGTCGCGCTGCTGGAGACGCACCAGCAGGAGGACGGGTCCGTCGTCGTGCCGGAGGTGCTGCGACCCTACCTGGGCGGCATCGACGTGATCACCCCGGCGGGCGCGACTGCCGCGTCTCAGGACGCGCAGTGACCTCGCCCTGGCTCGTCGGCCTTGATGTCGACGGCACGATCATCCTGCAGGACGAGACGATGAGCCCCGGCGTGCCGGAGGCCATCGCGCGCGTCAGGGACGCCGGTCACGTCGTGACGATCGCGACCGGTCGCAGCTGGACGGCGACCGAGCACTGGGTCGAGGAGCTCGGCCTCGTCGCCGACTATGTGGTGTGCTCGAACGGTGCTGTGACGATGCGGCGCGGCGCGTCGGGGTGGGAGCGCTGGCACGTCGAGACGTTCGACCCACGCCAGGTGCTGGCGCTGCTCACCGAGCGGCTCCCCGAGGCGCACTACATGGTGGAGATCGAGGACGGCACGCGCCTGTTCACCGGGTCCCTCGCGGACTGGTCGATGGACGGCGGGCGCCTGGTCGACCTCGACGAGCTGGGCGAGCTGCCCGTCTCGCGCGTCGTCGTCGTCTCACCGGAACATGACGAGGACGACTTCCATCGGATCGTCGCCGAGACGGGGTTGAACGAGGTCTCGTACGCGATCGGCTGGACGGCGTGGCTGGACATCGCGCCGCAGGGTGTCGACAAGGGCAGTGCGCTGGCCAGGGTGCACGGTGAGCTGGGCCTCGACGGCGGGCGCGTCCTCGTCGTCGGCGACGGTCGCAACGACATCGGCATGTTCCAGTGGGCGCGCGAGATCGGCGGGCGTGCGGTCGCGATGGGGCAGGCCCCTGACGAGGTCAAGGATGCCGCGGGCGAGGTGACCGCCGTCGTCGAAGACGGCGGCCTCGCACAGGCTCTCGACGCGCTGCTGCTGCATCCAGGAGCCGCCCAGGTCAGCCCGGGATAATCGAAACCGGCTAGACTCGACCACTGATCGCCGGATTCGTCCGTCGATGGAGGGCTGTCCGAGCGGCCGATGGAGCTGGTCTTGAAAACCAGTGGGCAGAAATGTCTCGTGGGTTCGAATCCCACGCCCTCCGCAGATTGAAAGGCACTGAGTGAGCGCGAAGATCCGTCGTCGCAAGACTGTGGCACGCCACGGTCAGCTGCGCACCCCGGGGCCGGTCAGCCAGTTCCTCAAGATCCTCGGCATCGCCCTGGCCGTCGTCCTCGTCAGCGGGGCAGCAGTCAGCGCTTTCGTGGTCAGCGACCTGTACGGCACCGCCACGGCTGATGCGGTCGAGCTCGAAGGTCAGAAGCCCGTCCCGCCGGACATCAGCGAGTACGAGGGCGGCTTCGACCTGCTCCTGGTCGGCACGGACACTTGCGAAGAGGACTACGCGCATTACTTCGGCGACCGCTGCACCGGTCCCGACTCCGAGGGAAACCTCAATGACGTGAACATCCTCGTGCACGTCTCCGAGGAGCCGCGTCGGATCACGGCAGTCAGCTTCCCGCGCGACCTCATGCTGCCGATCCCCGAGTGCACCCGCGACGACGGCAGCACGACCTGGGCCATGAGCAAGCAGCCGCTGAACAGCGCGTACATGGACGCCGGCCTCAACTGCGTCGCGCGGACCATCACGGAGCTCACCGGGCAGGACATCGAGTTCGCCGCATCCGTCACCTTCGGCGGCGTGATCGAGATCACCAATGCCATCGGCGGTGTCGACGTCTGCCTCGCGAACCCCATCAAGGACTACTACACCGGTCTCGACATGGAGGCCGGCACGCACACCGTGAAGGGTCTCGAGGCGCTGCAGTTCCTTCGCACCCGCCACGGTGTCGGCGACGGCAGCGACCTCGGCCGCATCGGCAACCAGCAGCAGTACATGTCGAGCCTTGCCCGCAAGCTCATCAGCGGTGAGGTGCTCGGGAACGTCCCCGTCATGCTCCGCCTGGCGCACACTGCTCTCAGCAACGTCGAGGCGAGCACGTCGCTCACCAACCCGATGACGATCGTCCAGATCGGTCTCGCGGTCAAGGACGTGCCGTTCGAGGACATCGTCTTCCTCCAGTACCCGACCTACGACGACCCGAGCGATCCCAACAAGGTGGTCCCGGACATGCAGTCGGCGCAGGCGATGTGGGATGCGATCAACGCGAACCAGCAGCTTCAGGTCACGCACGAGAACACCGCCAACGACGGTGTCGTCGTGCAAGAGCCTGAGGCGCCCGAGGAGCCGACGGAGCCGACCGAGCCCGCCGACCCCGAGACCCCTGCTGACGGCGTCGCCGCTCTCCCGGACACCATCAAGGGCAACTCGGCCGCGCAGCAGACCTGCTCCAACGGCAACGTCCGGCAGTAGTCGTCCGCCTCCTCGCCTACGGGCGCGGCGTGTAACGCTCCGGTGAGTGGGTACGCGAAACGAGCGCGCGAAGCTCTTCGAGTGTCGAAGGCACGGCGCCCAGCGTGCGGGCCTGCACGAGGACGTTCCCCAGTGCCGTCGCCTCGACCGGGCCTGCGAGCACCGGCACGCCGGAGCGGTCCGCCGTCGCCTGACACAGCACCCGATTGAGCGATCCGCCACCGACGAGGTGGATCGTCCGGATCGGGCGCCCGGACAGTTCGGCCGCGGAGCGGATCGCACCGGCGAAGGCGGCGGCGATGGACTCGATGATGCTCCGGGCGAACGCGGCACGCCCGTCCGGAACGGCATGACCCTGCGCGCGCAGGACGTCCGCGATGCGGGTCGGCATCTCCCCTGGGGCGCTCAGCGACGGGTCGTTCGCGTCGAACACGGGGACGGGGCCGTCCACGGCGGAGGCGGCCTCCAGCAGCGCGGGCAGGTCGATCTTCGCGCCGTCTTCCGCCTCCCACGCGCGGACCGTCTCGCTGAGCAGCCAGAGTCCGGTGACGTTGTGCAGGAACCGGATCCCCCCGTCGACGCCGAGCTCGTGTGTGAAATTCGCCTCGCGTGTTGCGTCGCTGAGAACGGGCTCCGCGATCTCCACGCCCACGAGCCCCCACGTTCCGCAGGAGATGTAGGCGGCATCCGGCGAGGTCATCGGCACAGCCACGACGGCGGATGCGGTGTCGTGCGAACCGACGGCGATGACAGGGAGGTCGGCGCCGATCCGCGCGGCCATCCCTGGTGTCAGGGTGCCGAGCACGGTGCCGGGGTCGACGATGGCGGGCAGCATCCCCGACGGGATGCCGAGCGCGTGGGCGAGGTCGATGTCCCACTCGCGGGTGTGCACGTCGAGCAGTCCGGTGGTCGAGGCGTTCGTGCGTTCGGCGGCGCGGACGCCGGTCAACAGGTACGCGATCAGATCCGGGATGAGCAGTGCGGTGTCGGCATCCGATGTCCGCGCATCTGCGCGGTACTGGTAGAGGGTGTTGAACGGCAGGAACTGCAGGCCGTTGCGAGCGTAGAGGTCGGAGAAGGGCACGCGCGCGTGCACCTCCTCCACTCCTCGCGACGTGCGGCCGTCACGGTAATGGAACGGCGGGGCGAGCAGGACGCCATCGTGGAGCAGGCCGTAGTCGACCGCCCAGGCGTCGATGCCGATGCTCTCGATCGACGGTTCCCGGCGGACGGCCTTGGCGAGTCCGCGGACCACGTTCTCGAAGAGCGCGTCGAAGTCCCAGCGCAGTCCCTCCGGTGTCTCGACGGGCCCGTTGGGGAAGCGGGAGACGAGCTCGAGCTCGAGGGTCTGCGGGCCGATCCGCCCGATCATGACGCGGCCGCTCGTCGCTCCGAGGTCGACGGCCGCGACGGCGCGCACGGCCGCGCCGTCGGGCGCCCCTGTCATCGCAGGAACGCCGCCGCGACACCGGAGTCGACGGGGATGTGCAGCCCCGTCGTCCGGCTGAGCTCCGGGCCGGTGAGGACGAACACGGCGTCGGCGACGTTCTCCGGGACGACCTCGCGCTTGAGGATCGTGCGGTCCGCATAGAACTGGCCGAGGTCCTTCTCCTCGACGCCGTACGTTGCGGCACGATTGGCGCCCCAGCCGGCGGCGAAGATGCCGGATCCGCGCACCACGCCATCGGGGTTGATGCCGTTGACGCGGATGCCGTGTGCACCCAGCTCGACCGCCAGCAGGCGCACCTGATGGGCCTGGTCGGCCTTCGTCGCCGAATAGGCGATGTTGTTCGGGCCGGCGAAGACGGAGTTCTTCGACGAGATGTAGACGATGTCGCCGCCGAGCTTCTGGTCGATCAGCACACGGGCGGCGGCCTTCGACACGAGGAAGGATCCCTTCGCCATCACATCGTGCTGCAGATCCCAGTCCTTCTCGGTCGTCTCCAGCAGCGGCTTCGACAGCGACAGCCCGGCGTTGTTGACGACGAGGTCGACACCGCCGAAGGCGAGGACCGCAGCGTCGAAGGCTGCCTGGATCGCCTCGGCATCCGCGACGTTCGCGGCGACGCCGATGGCGACGTCGGTGCTCCCGAGCTCGGCCGCTGCCGACTGCGCCTTCTCGAGATCGAGGTCGGCGACGACGACGCAGGCGCCCTCGCGGGCGAGCCGGGTGGCGACGGCCTTGCCGATTCCGCTCGCCGCGCCGGTCACGAGCGCGACGCGCCCCTGGTGGGACTTCGGCTTCGGCATCCGCTGCAGCTTCGCCTCTTCCAGCGCCCAGTACTCGATCTTGAACTTCTCGGCATCCGAGATGGGCGAGTACGTCGACAGCGCCTCGGCGCCGCGCATGACGTTGATGGCGTTGACGTAGAACTCGCCGGCGACGCGAGCGGTCTGCTTGTTCGCACCGAAGCTGAACATGCCGACGCCGGGGACGAGCACGATGAGGGGGTCGGCGCCGCGGATGGCGGGGCTGTCGTCCGTCGCGTGCGCGTCGTAGTAGGCCTGGTAGTCGGCGCGGTACTCGGCGTGGAGCTCGCCGAGGCGGGCCAGTTGCTCCTCGAGGGAGGCGGTCGCCGGCAGATCGAGCAGGAGCGGCTTGACCTTCGTGCGCAGGAAGTGGTCCGGGCAGCTCGTGCCGAGGGCGGCGAGGGCCGGCGCCTTCTCGGAGGCGAGGAAGTCGAGCACCACGTCCGCATCGGTGAAGTGGCCGATCATCGGCTTGTCCGTCGAGGCGATGCCGCGGATCGTCGGCGCGAGCGCGGCTGCGCGGGCGCGACGGTCCGTCTCCGGGAGCGCCTCGAAGCCGGAACGCACGCCGCCGAAGGGTTCGGCGGCGCCGTGGTCTGCGATGTATGCGGCGGCCGTGTCGATGATCCACAGCGAGTTCGTCTCGGCTTCCTCCGACGTGTCACCCCACGCCGTGATGCCGTGACCGCCGAGGATGCATCCGATCGCCTGCGGGTGGGCGGCCTTGATCCGAGCGATGTCGAGGCCGAGCTGGAAGCCGGGGCGCCGCCAGGGGACCCACACGACGCGATCGCCGAAGATCGTCGAGGTGAGGGCTTCGCCGTCGGCGGCGGTCGCGATCGCGATGCCGGAATCCGGATGCAGGTGGTCGACGTGCGCGGCGTCGACGAGCCCGTGCATCGCGGTGTCGATGGACGGGGCTGCGCCGCCCTTGCCATGCAGGCAGTAGTCGAACGCTGCGACCATCTCGTCCTCGCGTTCGACGCCGGGATAGACATCCACGAGGGAGCGCATGCGGTCGAGTCGCAGCACGGCGAGGCCGTCCTCCGTCAGCGTGCCGAGGTCGCCGCCGGAGCCCTTCACCCACAGCAGCTCGATGGGCTGACCGGTGACGGGGTCGGTCGCCGTTCCCTTCGCCGAGGTGTTGCCGCCGGCGTAGTTGGTGTTCTTCGGGTCAGCGCCGAGCCGGTTCGATCGCTCGATGAGGGCTGCTGCTGTGGGGTTCGTCATTCTCAATCCTTGTTCGATACCTGTCGGGGCCGCGCTCAGGCGCCCCAGCCCGCCTGCACGCCGCCGACGCGCTCGGCGGCGATCTTCTCCTGGTAGCCGGAAGCTGCGTACGCCGCCATCGGGTCGGCGGCCAGCCCCCGCGACTCCCGCCACTCTGCCAGAGCGGGACGCACATCCGTGTAGAAGGCATCCATGAAGACGGCATTGGCCGTGAGGACATCGCCGGAGCGCTGGGCTGCGGTGAGGGCATCCGTGTCGACGAGCAGCGCGCGGGCCGTCATCTCCTGCACGTTCAGCACCGACCGGATCTGCCCGGGGATCTTGTCCTCGATGTTGTGGCACTGATCGAGCATGAACGCCACGTCCGGGTTGTTGAGTCCGCCACCGCGGACGACCTCGAACAGGATCCGGAACAGCTGGAACGGGTCAGCGGCGCCGACGATCAGATCATCGTCCGCGTAGAAGCGCGAGTTGAAGTCGAACGAGCCGAGCCTGCCGAGGCGCAGCAGCTGCATGACGATGAACTCGATGTTCGTCCCCGGGGCGTGGTGCCCGGTGTCCAGGCACACCATGGCCTTCTCGCCGAGAGCGCTGACCTGGGCGTACGACGTTCCCCAGTCCGGAACATCGGTGTGGTAGAACGCCGGCTCGAAGAACTTGTACTCGAGCACGAGCCGCTGATCGTCGCCGAGGCGGGCGTAGATCTCCTGGAGCGAATCCTGAAGGCGGTCCTGCCTGCCGCGGAGGTCGGCCTGTCCGGGGTAGTTCGACCCCTCGGCCAGCCAGATCTTCAGGTCCCGCGAACCCGTGGCGTCCATGACGTCGATGCACGCCAGGTGGTGATCGATCGCCTTCCGGCGGATCGCGGCATCCTCGTGGGTCAGCGCTCCGAACTTGTAGTCGTCGTCCTGGAAGGTGTTGGAGTTGACGGTGCCGAGGGCGACGCCGTGATCCTCGGCGTGCTTGCGCAGATCCTCGAAGGAGTCGACGAGGTCCCACGGGATGTGCAGCGCGACGCTCGGTGCCAGCGCGGTGTACCGGTGCACCTGGGCGGCATCGGCGATCTTCTCCCACGGGTCGCGCGGCGTGCCCGGAGTGCCGAACACCTTGAAGCGTGTTCCGGAGTTGCCGAACGCCCAGGACGGCAGCTCGATGCTCTGCTTCTCGAGTTCGGAGAGGACGGCGGGGGAGAGGACGCTCATGATGCGGGGCTTTCGTGTTCGGAGCCGGCAGACGCCGCCAGCTGATCGTCGAGGTTGAAGACTTCGGAGAGGGAGGTTGCCGCCTGGTCGGCGCGTCCGTCGAGATCGACGAAGAACTCCGCCATGGACGCCTCCCATCGGGCCGCGACCGGAGATCCGGCGAGGTACGCGCGCGCCGCATCGTCGTCGTCGGTCTCGTAGTACCCGAACAGAGTGCTGGACGCGCGGTCGAGGAAGATGGAGTAGTTCCGGCGACCGGCCGCGGCGATCTCGGCGAGCATGTCGGGCCAGACGGGACTGTGCCGCTCGATGTAGGCGTCCATCATTTCCGGGCGGACGTGGAGGGTGAAGGCGACGCGGGGCATGGCACTCCTTCGTGTGGCTCGCGCTGGCTGTGGAGGTCTCGGGAGGACGGAATATGAAACGATCCAACCGTGAATCGTTTCAAACGATAGTGTGAGGGTAAGAATCCGTCAAGAGACGCGATTCACGAGCCGGAGAGGTCGGGGGACCGCATGACCGTGAGCGTCAAGGACGTCGCCGCTGCGGCGTCCGTCTCGGTGGGCACCGTGTCGAACGTGCTGAATCGTCCGGACAAGGTGTCGCCGGCGACCGTCGCCCGTGTCCAGGCGGCGATCGATGAGCTCGGCTTCGTACGCAATGACGCCGCTCGTCAATTGCGCGCAGGGCGCAGCCGGAGCATCGGTCTCATCATCCTGGACAGCGCCAACCCCTTCTTCGCCGAGGTCGCCAGAGGCGCCGAGGAACGCGCAGCTCGGGAGGGGATGTCTGTCCTGCTCGGCAGCAGCGATCAGGTGCCGGAGCGCGAGAGCAACTACCTCGATCTGTTCCGCGAACAACGCGTCAATGGCGTACTGCTCACTCCGACGGACGTCGACGCCGACATGCTCCGGCACTTCACCGACAGTGGGACCCCGCTCGTCATCGTCGATGGGGAGATGCCGGGAGGGCGTGTTCCCTCGGTCGCCGTCGACGACGTCCGCGGGGGGATGCTGGCGGTCGAGCACCTGCTCGAGACCGGTCGCCGCCGGATCGCCTATGTCGGCGGTCCCGCGGGCATCCGGCAGGTGGCCGACCGACTCGAAGGTGCGCGGCGCGCGCTCGCCCGCGTGCCGGACGCCACGCTGGAGGTGATCGAGCAGGGTGCGCTGACGGTGCTGCACGGTCGGGATGCCGGCGAGCAGATCGCCCGTCGTCCGATCTCCGAACGGCCGGACGCCGTCTTCTGCGCGAACGATCTGCTCGCCCTCGGTGTGATGCAGGGCACCGCCATTCTCGGCGAGATGCGGATCCCGGAGGACCTCGCGCTCATCGGATACGACGACATCGACTTCGCGGAGTCGGCCGTCGTCTCGCTCTCCTCCGTGCGCCAGCCCGCGCGCACGATCGGTGCGGAGGCGGTCGAGCTGCTCCTGGAGTCGCTCGACTCTTCCGGTGCGGCCATCCGGCACGTCCGCTTCCAGCCCGAGCTCGTCGTGCGCGCGTCGACGGGGCGCTGAGAGCGCGGATTCCGGCACAGTCACCGCAGCCTCGGCGGCGAGCCCCACCCGTGTCCGTTCTGAGACACGACCGTGTCCGTTTCGAGACTTGACCGATGCCCGGTGTGTCCCTACAGTTGCCCTGAATCGAAAAATGAATCGATTCATACCCGATCCCTATCCCTCAACGAGGAGGAACCTGTGCCGAGCAGCGATGCCCCCCTGGTCCTCGAGCTCTCGGAGGTCGCCAAGTCCTTCGGCGCCGTCGTCGCGCTGCGATCCGCTGACCTCCGTCTCCACGCCGGCTCGATCCACGCGCTCATCGGCGAGAACGGCGCGGGCAAGTCGACGCTCGTGAAGATCGTCGCCGGACTCTACCGCCGCGACCGCGGTGTGTTCCGCCTCGACGGTGAGGATGTGGACTTCACGTCCACGGCGCAGTCGAAGGCCGCCGGCGTCGCGGTGATCTATCAGGAGCCGACGCTCTTCCCCGACCTCTCAGTCACCGAGAACATCTTCATGGGACGGCAGATCACGGGACGATTCGGACGCATCGACCGGAAGGCGATGCGTCACGAGGTGGAGCGTCTGTTCACCCGGCTCGGTGTCACCATCGATCCCGATCGCCCCGCCGAGGGACTCTCGATCGCCGACCAGCAGGTGATCGAGATCGCCAAGGCCGTCTCACTCGAGGCGAAGGTCCTCATCATGGACGAGCCGACGGCGGCACTGTCGAACGTCGAGGCCGAGCGTCTGTTCGCGATCGCGCGCAGCCTGCGGGACGAGGGTCGCGGCCTCATCTTCATCTCCCACCGATTCGACGAGGTGTTCGCGCTGTGCGACACCGTCACCGTCATGCGCGACGGCGCCTACATCGCGACGAGCCCGATCGACGAGACGACCCCGCAGGAACTGGTCCGCCAGATGGTCGGGCGGGAGGTCACGGATCTGTTCCCCAAGCAGGATGCCGTCATCGGAGAGCCGCTCCTGGAGGTGGAAGGACTCACCACTCCTGGTGTCTTCCACGACATCACCTTCACGGTCCGCTCGGGTGAGATCGTCGGGCTCGCAGGCCTGGTCGGCGCCGGTCGCAGCGAGATCGCCCGTGCGATCTTCGGTGTGGACACCTATCGCGAGGGCACAGTCTCCGTCCGTGGGCGCCGTATCCGCGGTGGACGTCCGACCGACGCCATGCGGGCGGGCCTCGCGCTCGTCCCGGAGGACCGCCGCAAGCAGGGCCTGGTCATCGACTCCGGGGTCGGTCGCAACATCACGATCGCGATCCGTCGTGAGCTCGCGCGTTTCGGGCTGCTCACGACGGGTATGGAGAACCGTGCCGCGCGGGAGTGGGCCAGCCGCCTCGAGGTGAAGTCCTATGCATTGGACACCGTCGCCGCGACGCTGTCGGGCGGGAACCAGCAGAAGGTCGTGCTCGCCAAATGGCTCGCGACGAAGCCGGATGTCCTCATCGTGGATGAGCCGACCCGCGGCATCGACGTCGGTACGAAGTCCGAGGTCCACCGTCTCCTCTCCGAGCTCGCGGGACAGGGAATGGGCATCCTGATGATCTCGTCCGAGCTCCCGGAGGTCCTCGGCATGGCCGATCGCGTCCTGGTGGTGCGAGAAGGGCGGATCACCGCGGAGATCGACCGGGCGGACGCCACCAGCGAGAACGTGATGTTCGCCGCCACCCACGCATCGGAGCAGCACTCGTGACTTCCTCTCCCACCACCCGCATCCCCGTCTCGGGGATCACCAAGCACATCGGCGCGCTCGGCAAGGCCCGGGAGTTCGGCATCCTCATCGCGCTCGCCGTCGTCGTCATCGCCGCCACCTCCGCGAATCCGAGCTTCCTCTTCTCCGCAGACGGGTGGCGCGACCTCCTGCTCACCCCGTCGATCCTGATGCTCGTCGCCGCCGGTCAGGCGATCGTCATCATCACGCGCAACGTCGACCTCTCGGTCGGCTCGGTGATGGGGCTGTCGGCCTATCTCACCGGGCGGCTGTTCATCGACGCCCCCGGGCTGCCCATTCCCGTCGTCATCCTGCTCGCGGTGCTGTTCGGCGGAGTCCTCGGCCTCATCAACGGTGCTCTCGTCGCGTTCGCCCGGGTCCCCGCCATGGTGATCACCCTCGGCACCCTCTACGCCTACCGCGGCATCAACGTGATGTGGGCGGGTTCCACCAGGGTGAACGCGTCCGATATCCCCCGGGAATTCCTCGCGATCGGGACGGGGCAGGTGCTGACCATCCCGATCCTCACGATCGTGGCCGTCATCATCCTCGCCTTCGCCGCCTGGTACATGCGCAACACCCGCGGTGGTCGTGAGTACTATGCGATCGGCTCCGACCCGGCTGCCGCGGAACTGTACGGGCTCGGCGTCACGCGTCGCGTGCTCAGCGCGTTCGTGCTCTCGGGCGCGCTGGCCGGTCTCGCGGGTGTCTTCTACGTCGCCCGATACGGCACGGTCAGCTCGCAGGCCGGTGCGGGCTGGGAACTCGACGCGGTCGGCGCGGCTGTCATCGGCGGCGTCGCGATCACCGGCGGCATCGGCACCATCTGGGGCGCGGCGATCGGCGCTGTGCTGCTGATGACGATCAACCGTGCGCTGCCGATCCTCGGCATCCCGGACTTCTGGCAACGCGCCGTCGTCGGCGTGCTCATCATCGGCGCCATCGTGCTCGACCGCTGGCTCGCCGTGCGACAGAGACAGCGACTCATCGAATCGAGGGACGAGTCATGACCACCACGGCCACCCCGACCACGACCACCAATCGCGTGTCGCGCGACTTCGCCAAGCCGGCATGGCGGCGTGTGCTCTTCACTCCGGAAGCCGCCATCGCGGGGCTGCTGATCCTCGTCGTCGCCTACTCCATGGCGACCGTGCGCGGATTCGCTCAGCCCATCACCCTCAACTACCTGCTCCTCGACGTCGCACCGATCCTGCTGATCGCGTTGCCCATGGCCCTCATCATGATCACCGGCGAGATCGACCTGTCCGTCGGCAGCATGGTGGGCCTTGCGAGTGTCGTCACCGGCGCCGGCGTCCACATGGGGTTGCCCTTCGAGGTCGCCGCGATCGCCGCGCTCCTGGTCGGCATGATCGGTGGCGCGCTCAACGGCTTCCTCGTGACCGTGATCGGACTGCCGTCGCTCGCGGTGACGATCGGTACCCTCGCGCTGTTCCGCGGACTGGCGGTCGGGCTGCTCGGCACCACTGCGGTCACCGACTTCCCCGAAGCCTGGACGGCGCTCGCGAAGGCGAAGATCGCGGGGACGACGATCCCCTACATCATGATCCCGTTCCTGATCCTCCTGGCGATCTTCGTCGTCGTGCTGCACTTCACTCCGTTCGGTCGCGGCATCTACGCCATCGGACAGTCGAAGGATGCCGCCCGCTTCTCCGGCGTGCACATCGAGCGCACGAAGTTCCTGCTGTTCATGGCCGCGGGTCTCGTCGCCGCCTTCGCCGGGATCTTCTACACGCTCCGCTTCGGTAATGCGCGAGGAGACAACGCGACCGGGCTCGAACTGCAGGTGATCGCCGCGGTCGTCCTCGGCGGTGTCTCCGTCTTCGGGGGCCGAGGACAGCTCTACGGCGTCGTGGCCGCCGTCCTCCTGATCGGCGTCCTCTCCAGCGCGCTGCGCCTGGCCAACGTCACCTCCGACGTCATCAACGTCATCACCGGCACGCTGCTGGTGGTGTCCGTGGTCAGCGCGAGCGTGTTCGCCTGGCTCCAGAAGGTCCGAAGCAGAACAGGACCTCCCACCTCCGTCGCAGCACCCACAGCATCATGACGACGCTGCGCCCCTGACCGTCGGTACCCGCCGCGGTCTTCCGCCCGAAAGGAATGAACAATGAAGTTTGCACACAAGCGTGTGGCCGCCGTGGCCGCTGCCTTCGTGGCAGCAACGCTGGTCCTGGCCGGCTGCGCCGACACCGGTGGCTCGAACGGCGACTCCGGTGACGCCTCCGGCGGCGACAGCGAGAACCTCGCGATCACCTTCCTGCCCAAGAGCCTCGGCAACCCGTACTTCGACACGTCCAGCAAGGGCGGCCTCGCCGCCGTCGACGAACTCGGCGGCGACTTCTCGGAAGTCGGCCCCGCGGAGTCGGGCCCTGACACCCAGGTGAGCTACATCAACACCGCGACCCAGCAGGGTGTCGGATCGCTCGTCGTCTCGGCGAACGACCCGAAGGCCATCTGCGATGCGCTCAACGAGGCCCGCGACGCCGGTGTGAAGGTCGTCACCTTCGACTCCGACACGAACCCGGAATGCCGCGACCTGTTCGTCAACCAGGCCACCGCGGACGGCATCGCCCAGGTGCAGGTCGATCTCATCGCCGAGCAGATCGGTGACGAGGGAGAGATCGCCATCGTCTCGTCCACGGCCAACGCCACGAACCAGAACGCCTGGATCGACAAGATGAAGGAGCTTCTGGAGGCGGACCACCCGAACATCGAGCTCGTCGAGGTCGTCTACGGCGATGACGACGAGCAGATCTCGTTCGACAAGACCGCAGCCGTGCTGCAGTCGCACCCGAACCTGAAGGGCATCGTCTCGCCGACCACGATCGGCATCTCGGCAGCTGCCCGTTACCTGTCCACCTCGGACTACAAGGGCAAGGTCGCTCTGACCGGTCTCGGCACGCCCAACCAGATGCGCGAGTACATCGAGGACGGCACGGTCACCGCGTTCGCGCTGTGGAACCCCGAGGACCTCGGCTACCTGTCGGCGTACGCCGCGGCTGCGCTGATCACCGGAGAGATCACCGGCGCAGAGGGCGACACCTTCGAGGCCGGAAAGCTCGGCTCGTACACGGTCGGCGCCGACTCGACGGTGCTGCTGGGCGACCCGTACGTGTTCGACGCGGACAACATCGGCGACTTCGACTTCTGAGTCGACCAGTCTGACGAGGAAACCCCCGGCCGCTCGCGGCCGGGGGTTTCCTCGTGTGGACGCCTCAGATCGAGACTGTCGTCTCTCGGCCTTCGTCGGCGAGACCCGCCACCCACGACACGAGGTGCGTGAACAGGGGATCCGCGGTGTCGATGTCGAGGTCGCGGGGGTCCGCTCCGAAGATCCCGTGGAGCGGGTGGTCCGGGCGGTGCCGGTCCGGTCCGTACGGGTCCTCGCCCGCCGGCGCCGGATGGGTCCTGGCGTCGGGCAGAGTCGTCACATCGACGAGCTCGGGGTGCAGCGCGTGGAGCACGAGTGATTCGAAACGTCCGGCGTGGTCGGGGGCCACGGGAGGTTCCGGCGCCTGTCCCAGCGTGCGGGCGACCGCGTGCATCGTCGCGTCCCGCGCGTTCCACGATCCGGCGACGCGCGTCACGAGATCGCGCTGCTCATCGGCGAAGTGGCCGCTGAACAGCACGGCGCGGCGGACGCCGAGCGCGCTCAGGCGAGACAGAGTCTCCCCGAGAAGCGTCTCGATCGCATCGGGCGCGCCGCTCATCAGCGTCCACGGGTACACCGTGTGCTCGCCGCCGACCGCCTGGTAGTAGGGAGGCAGCACGATGCCCCCGTACTGTTCGGCGGCGGCAAGGCAGATGCCGTGTGCGGTGAGGGCGTCGAGACCGATCGGCAGGTGCGGCCCGTGGAACTCCAACGATCCGAGAGGCAGGTAGGCGACGGACGCGTGATCGAGGCGCTCTTCGATCTGCGCCGGAGTGAGGCGCTCTGCGGCGGCGCTCTTTGTGCTCATACGTAGAAGTTCCTTTCCCAGTTGAACGGTGCGAGCTGCTCGCGAAGGCCGCTGACCAGGCCGCGTCCGTCGGCGAAGGAGAGGTTGCGCGCGATCCGGCGGTCTGAGCTCATGCCGACGATCGCGGTGGACACCTCCGGTCGATCGAGCACGAAGCGGATGGCGGCTTCGTCGAGACCGGCGTAGTGCGGTGCGGTGACGGCTTTGATGGCCTCGACCCGTGCGAGCGTCTCGGTGAAGCGCTCACCCCGGAACATCGTCTTCACCACGGAATCGTCCTCCCACTGGTCGTACGTGTCCGGCGTCCACGCGCCGCTGAGGGAGCCCGAGTCCAGCGCCACCCTGACGATGATCGCGGTCCCGGACGCTGCCGCCGCGGGGTAGAGGGCCTCCTCCGGTCGCTGTTCGAAGATGTTGTGGATGACCTGGATCGAGTCGACGAGGCCGGACTCCGCGAGTGCGACGCCCTCGTCGGCACGGTAATCGCGAAGGGAGACGCCGATGCGGTCGATCTTGCCTTCGTCGCGCAACTCGTGGAGGGTCTCGAGCCATCCGAGGTCGCGCATCCCGCTCGGCATCCAGCAGTGCAACTGGTACAGGTCGATGCGCTCGACGCCGAGCCTGCGCAGGGACTGTTCGGCCTGGTCGCGCAGATACTCGGGACGGTACGCTGCGGCGATGTCCGGATCGTCGACCGAGGGGTGCGGCCATTTCGGCGGCTGCACCTTGGAGGCGACGTAGATGCGCTCGCCGCGCCACTCCCGCAGCGACCGGCCGATGACTTCCTCGCTGTGCCCGGACCCGTACATCTGGGCGGTGTCGACGAAGTTGATGCCGGACTCGTACGCGGTCAGCAGCGAGCGGACCGAGGCATCGTCGTCGACATGCCCCCACTGTCCGCCGAGTTGCCAGGCGCCGTAGGACACCTCGCTGATGTCCCATCCGGTGCGGCCGAAGGGTCGACGATGAACGGTCATGTGGTGTGCGCTCCTTCACGCTCGGGCGCGCGCTCTGCGCGACGATGTGTCGAATCTACGCACCGCGGGGGGCGGGTCGAAGGTGGTGTGAACGCCGAAACATGGACTGGACGAGCACCGGCCCAGGTCGATGTCCGCCGGTGACTCCGAGCGGCGTCAGGGACGCATGGTCTCGCGGACGAACTGCGTCGGAGCGACTCCGTACGCTCTCCGGAAGGCCCGCGAGAAGTAGAGCGGATCGGGGTAACCGACCAGATGCGCCACCTCGCTGACGCGCATGCCGGTCGTGCGCAGGAGGCTCCCCGCCTCACGGAGACGCGTGTGCCGGATCCAGGCCTGCATGGACTCGCCGGTGTGCCGGGTGAACAGACGCTGTGCCGTGGTCTCGCTGCACCGCGCGGCCTCCGCGACGCGCGCGACGGTGAGCGGCTCGGCGATGTGGTGTCGGATGAAAGTCATCATGAGCTCGAGCGATCCGGGCAGGGTGGTCTGCTGGGCATGCGTGTCGGCCCACGCGGCGTTCTCGAACATGATGAGGCGTCCGAGCGCCCGGAAGTACTCCTCGTCGAATGCGCCCTCGCCGAGACGTTCGATCGCGATCGTGCCGTAGTCGGTGATTCGCCGTGCGGCGGCGTTGCGCATCGTCGACAGGCCGGGGCGGAACGCGGTGGGGTCGCCGTGCCGAGCCGTGTCGTCGAGCAGTGGATCACCGGGGAGGTGCGCCACGCGGGGCACGACCTCACCTGTTCGGTCGTACCGCGGGACGACGTGCAGCGTGCCGATGTGGAACGGCCCTCGACGGTTGGCGCGATACTCGACGTGATGGTGCCAGGGAAGGCGGATCACGTGCTGCGCGTCGACGGCGAACGTCTGCCCGCCGGCGCGGATCTCTCCGCCGCCGCTGACGATCCAGATGAACGAGACGCTCATCACGTGCGGGTTGATGATCTGCTCGCCCGAGGTGAAGCGGTACCAGTTGGCTCCGACGACCATCGGGTCGTCGTCGGAGGGCAGCAGCGTCACATCGACAATGGTAGGTCTCACGCGGGTGTCGGAGCACCCTCCAGGCGGACCGACACCGTGCCGGCCTCGTACACGGCGACGGGGTGCGCGAACGGCTGCGGCCGAAGCTGGTCGGCGTCGATGAGCGCGATGTCGGGAAAGGACTCGATGAGTGCGGCGATGGCCTCACGGATCTCCACCCTGGCGACCTGCTGACCGATGCAGCCGTGGATACCGTAGCCGAAGCCGAGGTGACCGAAGGCGTCGCGCGACACGTCGAAACTCTCCGCGTCGTCGCCCCAATGACCGGGGTCGCGGTTGGCAGCCACGGGGGAGACGGCGACGGAGGTTCCCGACGGGATGGTCGTGCCCTCGATCTCGATGTCCTCGGTCGCCGTGCGCGCGAAAAGCGTGACGAACATCGCGCCGGTGCGCATGAACTCCTCGACCGCGGCGCGGATCCTCTCCGGGTCCTCGCGGAGCACGGCGAGCTGATCGGGGTGCGTCAGGATGGCGACCGAAGCGGTGGCGATCAGATACGCGACGGAGTCGCGTCCCGCGCCCATGAGGAGCCGCAGGAGCGCCTCGATCTCGACCCTGCTGAGGTCCTCATTGCGGAGGAGATCGGAGATCACATCCTCGCCCGGGTCATCCCGACGCTCCTCCAGCAGGGCGCGGATGAAGTCGTACTTCTGCTGGGCCGTGGACTCTTCGACGAACAGCGAGACGAACGTCTCGTAGTGGTGCTCCGGGATGCCGATCACGTGGCAGTGAGTCCGCGCGGAGATCGGCATGCCGTAGTCGCGCCACAGGTCCGCCTCGGGGCCGCGCTCGCGCAGCTTCTGGATCTGCTCTGCGATCATCCCGCGGATCCACGGTTCGCGAGCGCGGGCCTGCCGCACGGAGAACCGGGCCGTCACGGCGCGACGGAGCCGGGAGTGCACATCGCCGTCGAGGTTGAGCAGGTTGAGATCGTCGGATGCCTGACCCGCGGCATCCAGTTCACCCGGTGCCTCGAGCGGCACGGCGGCGCTCTCGGCCTTGTCCTCCTCGCCGTGCGCGGGAGGGCCGACCGGCATCCGGGACGGTCGCATGCTGAAGCGGGGGTCCTGTAGGACCGCGACGGCCGCGTCGTATCGGGTCGCGACGAGGCCCTCGTGCCCGTCCTGGAAGTCCAGCGGCACGAAGGCGCCGGCCTCGCGCCACTCCGCGAGCTGAGGGGAGGGTGTCAGTGGCGTTCCGTCGCCGGGGAGGGAGCGGGCGAGGAATGGGCACTGGGCGGGGATCGTCATCGATCTGTTTCCTTCGGGATCTCGGGCATTCGGGATGCTCGGGTGTTCGGTGCTCACGGGTTCGGAACGAGAGCGGGGGGCGGGACGACAGCGGGGGACGGGGTGGTGGTGGGGTGCGTGATGAGGTCGGGGGCGGCCGTGACGACTGCGGCGCGTGCATCGCGGAAGGCGCGGGGCGGGGTGTTCCAGCCGATGACTCCGCGCACTTCTCCTGCCGCGTCCCTGCTGGCGTAGACGGGCCCTGTCCCGTCGCCGTCGGAGATGTCCTCGAGCGGTCGTTCCGGCGCGAAGCGGCCATATGCCTGGATGCGCGCGCCGTGGATCTCCGACCAGAAGAGCGGAACCGGTTGAGGAGAGTCGGTGCCGTGCACGATCCGGGTGGCGACTCCGATCGCCTGCTCGATCGCGTTGCTCTGGTGCTCGATGCGCACCCGGCGCCCACGCACCGGATCGAACCATGCGGCGACGTCGCCGACCGCCCAGACGCCGTCGGCCGCGGACCCGTGGGGGTCGCAGCCGATTCCATCGGTCACGTCGAGCGACGACGATGCCAACCAGTCGGTACAGGGGATGCTGCCGATCATCGTCACGACGAGGTCGAAGGTCTGCGCGTTGCCGTCCTCGAAGACGAGCTCCGTGGTGCCGGACTCCGTGGAGCGTGCGGCGAGGATGCGCGTGCGAAGCGCGAGCTCGACGCCGTTCGCGACGTGCAGGCTGCGGAGCTGTGCATCCAGGAGCGTGCCGGCGCCGCCGAAGCTGAGGATGCCGGAACGGCCGATGAGCAGCGCCTCCGCGTCGCGCGCGCGTGCCGCGGAGGCGACCTCTGATCCGAGGATGCCGGATCCGACGACGGCCACGCGGCGTGCGGCCTCCATCCGGTCGCGCACGCGGATCGCGTCGTCCATCGTGCGCAACGACGCCGAAGGGATGAGCGGGTGCGAACGCGGCATGGTGCCGGTGGCGATGATCAGCTCGTCGTAGGGCATCGACCCCGCCGACGTCTGCAGGACGCGCGCTTCCGTGTCGAGGCCGACGGCGCTGCATCCCGTGCGAATCTCGATGTGCAGATCGTCGAGCTGGCCGGCTGTGAGGATCGTCGCGTGCGCCGGAGTCCAGTCGCCGAGAAGGATCTGCTTCGACAGCGGCGGGCGTGTGTAGGGGAGGTGTGGCTCATCGCCGACGAGCACGATCTCGCCGTCGAAGCCCTCCTGGCGCAGCGTCTCCGCAGCCGTCAGCCCGCCGATGGAGGCCCCGACGATGACGACTCGTGCGGGGCTGCTCATGCCGCGGTCAGGCTGATCGCGCGCGCGGGGCAGAGCCTGACGGCCTTTGTCGCCGCATCGAGATCGGCGCCCTGAGGGTCCGGCTCGAGCAGCAGGACGATCCCGTCGTCATCCTGGTCGAAGACGTCGGGGGCGACCAGGGCGCACTGTCCTGCGCCGACGCATGCTCCGGTCTGGACTGCGATGCTCATCGATGCTCCTTCGTTGTCGATGGGTGCGGTGCAGCGTCAGCGACGAGCTTGCCCGCACTGGTCATTCAAGTCGCGCGGAGCGTGGATTCCCATGCTCGGTTCGCCCAGAACATGGACTGGACAACCATGGCCGATGCTGTGCGCGGCGGCGCCGCCCTGCGATGCTGGATCCGACATCCTCCACCGAGGTGGGTGTGGTTCGACCGCACTGCCGCAACCCGTTATGATTACTGAGTGCATCTGCACCCCTGGGGTCGGATGCCTGGAGACGTCGCATAGTCAGGCCTAGTGCACCACCCTGCTAAGGTGGAGTCCCCTCACGGGGACCGAGGGTTCAAATCCCTCCGTCTCCGCCATGAAATCCCTGATCAGAAGCTGATCGGGCTCCGTCACACCGGCAGCGGCTCACTGTTCGTGAACAGCGCGCTGTACGCGTTGAGCGCCGGCTGCCCGCCGAGGTGCGCGTACAGCACGTTCGAGTCTCGAGGGATGTCGCCGGTGCGGACGAGGTCGATCAGACCGGCCATCGACTTCCCCTCGTAGACGGGGTCGATGATCATCCCCTCGAGTTGGCCGGTGAGTCGGATCGCATCGATCGTCGACTCCACGGGGATGCCGTACAGGTCTCCTGCCCAGCCCTCGAGCACGGTGATCTCGTCGGCGCGCAGCTCTCGTTCGACACCGATGAGTCCCGAGGTCGCACGCGCGATCCGCTCGACCTGATCCCGCGTCTCGTCGATCTTCGCGCTGGCATCGATGCCGATCACGCGCCGCGGTCGACCGCCTGCGTCCTCGAGGGCCGCGAACCCGGCGATCATTCCGGCGTGCGTTGAGCCCGTCACCGAGCACACGACGATCGTGTCGAAGAACACGCCGAGCTCCTGTTCCTGTTGGGCGACCTCGTGGGCCCAGTTGGCGAATCCGAGGCCGCCGAGCGGGTGGTCGGAGGCGCCGGCTGGGATCGCGTAGGGCTTACCGCCGCGTTCGGCGACGTCGTCGAGCGCTCGCTTCCAGGAGTCCTTGAAGCCGATGCCGAAGCCGGCGGGATCGAGGCGCACCTCCGCTCCCGTGATCCGGCTGAGCAGGATGTTCCCGACCCGATCGTTGACGGCATCCGGCCAGTCCACCCACTTCTCCTGCACGAGGACGGCCTTCAGACCCAGGTGTGCGGCCACGGCCGCCACCTGGCGGGTGTGGTTCGACTGGTATCCGCCGATGGAGACCAGGGTGTCGGCGCCCTGTGCGAGCGCATCGGGGACGATGTACTCCAGCTTGCGGGTCTTGTTGCCGCCGAATGCGATACCGGAGTTGCAGTCCTCGCGCTTCGCCCAGATGGAGGCGCCGCCGAGGTGATGACTCAGCCTGGTCAGGGGGTGGACCGGGCTGGGGCCGAAGGTGAGCGGGTAGCGAGGAAAGTCTGTGACCGACATGTTGCCAATATATTGCATTCGGCGCGATCACCGGCAGGTCGTATCAGGATGCGCGTATCAGCCCAGCATCCCTTCGCGGATGGCGCGCAACACGGCGTTCGTGCGGTCGCGCGCACCGAGTTTCGCGAGGACGGATGAGATGTGGTTCTTCACGGTTCCCTCCGCGAGGTGGATGAGGCCGGCGATCTGGCTGTTGGAATAGCCCTCGGCCACCAGACGCAGGACCTCGATCTCACGATCGGTGAGGTCTTCGACGATGTCGCCCCTTGCTCCGTTGGGAGGCGGGCCGGAGCGGATGAAGCGCACCAGACCGTCCGTGATCGATGGGCCGATCAACGTTCCCCCGTCGGCGAGCGACGCCACCGCGTGGGAGAGCTGCTCGACCGTGACGTCCTTGAGAAGGTATCCCTGCGCACCGGCGCGCAACGCGTCGATCACCAGGGCGTCGTCATCGAAGGTCGTGAGGATGAGGGTGGGGACGTGCAGCCCCTCGCGAGCCCGTTGCTCGAGGAACCAGATGCCGTCGTAGGCCGGCATCCGAAGATCCAACAGCACCACGTCGGGGGAAAGCTCTGCGCACACGCGGATCGCCTCGGCCCCGTCGGATGCCTCGCCGACCACATCGACACCCGCCAGTTCGAGCAGCGTACGGATGCCCTGGCGGACCAGTGTCTGGTCGTCGACGACAACGACACGCGGAGCAGCGCCGGTCATCGTGGAGCCCGCCGCTCCGGGTCCAGGGGCAGCCGGGCCTCGACGGTGAACTGGTCGGTGGTGCGGATGACGAGTTCCCCGCCGAGGAGGGCGAGACGCTCCGACAGTCCGGTGAGGCCGTGCCCCGGTGTGATGCCGGCCGGGATCGTGCCGTCGTTGGCCCCGCGGAGGACCAACCGATCCTCCTCCCGTACCAGTTCCAGTTCCAGTTCCGTGGCTTCGGCATGCTTGATGGTGTTGGTGATGATCTCCTGCGCCGCACGCACGACGGCGGCGCAGGTCTGCTCGCCGGCATCGATGCCCTCGTCGACCGCGACGTGGATCTGCAGACTCGGAACAGCGCGCGCCAGGCGTTCCAGGTCCCGACGGAGATCGACGGGACCAGCCGCACGCAATTCGCCGACCGTCGTGCGCACGTCGGTGAGCAGATCCTTCGCCACGCCGCCCGCACGTCGGACGTGCGCGCGGACGGCCGGCCCCTCACGCTGCAGGTCGGCGTCGGCGTCGAGACGATGCCGGGCGGCCGTCAACTCCAGGTTGAGGACCGTGAGCTGGTGCCCGATCGAATCGTGCAGGTCGCGGGAGATCCGCAACCGTTCGGATGCCGCGGTCGAGTCCTCCAGCAGAACACTGGCTGCCTCGAGCGCGACGTTCTTCTGCTCGAGCTCGGCGCGCAGCAGGGCCTCACGCGACATCGCATAGGCGGTGAAGACGACGGCGAGGTGGATCACCAGATAGAAGATCGACGCGCCGATGCCATCCAGAGCGTCCGCGCCGGTCGACCATGCGTGGACGAGGACGACGACGCAGTTCGCCGTCACCACGGCGAGCACCCACGGCAGCGGGAGCAGTGAACTGCCGATGGCGGCGACAGCGATCAGCAGGATGACGACGAGACTCCCTCGGGATGACACCGTCAACAGCAGCGCCCATGATGCGAGGACGGCGCACCCGTAGAGCGCGAGTCGCACCGCGCGGCCGGGGCGCCGGCTCACGGCGAGGTTGGTGGTCAGGAACCATGCCACGAGGACGCCGCTCCACAGCCACCCCTGCACGGCGAGCTCGTCCGAGATCACGGTCACCACGCCGACGGCGAGACTGAGCCCGAGAATCGCATACCGGGCCAGATCGTCGGCGCGCCGGCCCGCTCTGTGACCGACGCCGACGGTGGCCGGGAAACGGTTCATGGTGCTCCACCCTATTCGGACCTGCGGCGGCTGCACAGGTGCCGAAAGTCACGGCCGCGGCCATGACCGATGGCACATGTGCAGGGGGGAGGAAGCGCACAGGCTGGCCGTCATGGATAACGAACGAACGACTCCACTCGCCGTCGACGCGCGACATCTCGTCAAGCGATATCGCAGGAAGACGGCCGTGAACGACATCAGTCTGCGCATCCCGGTCGGCGACACCTTCGGCATCCTCGGCACCAACGGAGCAGGGAAGACGACGACGGTCGAGATGCTCGCAGGACTCCGGCGCCCGACAGCAGGGAGCGTGCGCATCCTCGGAATCGACCCTCGTCGCGACGTCGGCCGGGTGCGGCAGGTCCTCGGCGTGCAGTTGCAGGAGGCGAACCTGCACGATTCTCTGACCGCGCGCGAACTCGTGAACCTCTATCGGAGCTTCTACGCGAACCCACTGGATGCTGACAGCGCTCTGGCGATGGTCGAGCTGCAGGACAAGGCCCGGACCCGGTTCGCCCGGCTCTCCGGCGGTCAGAAGCAGCGGTTGTCGATCGCGCTCGCGCTCGTGGGACGACCACGCGTCGTCATGCTCGACGAACTGACGACCGGTCTGGACCCCACGGCGCGGCGCCGGGTGTGGGCGACCATCGAGTCACTGAAGGAGCAGACGGTGATCCTCATCAGTCATGCGATGGATGAGGTCGAGCGACTCTGCGACAGGATCGCCGTCATCGACGCCGGACGCGTCATCGCCCAGGGCACTCCGGCGCAGGTGAAGACGCAGGTGTCCGCCGACACCCTCGAGGAGGCGTTCGTGCGTCTGACCGGAAAATCGATCGTGAACGAGATGGAGAACGCCTGATGACTGTGACGACCATGCTCCCCGTCATCGCCCGTCGCCCCGGCGCGAAGGCCTGGGCGCGGATGATCCAGACCGAGGCGCGGATGATCCTCCGTGATCCCGCGAACATCATCATCCCTCTGGCACTTCCCGTGCTACTGCTCGTGATGAACGGTCTGTCGCTGGAGAACCCGAGAGAGGAGGTGCGCCCGGGAATCACCGTGCTGGACCTCTACGCGGTCCCCGTCGTGCTCAGCCTCGTGGTCACGATCATCGCGGTGATGAACTTCCCCGGTTACCTCGCCACCTACCGGAAGACGCGAGTGCTCCGGCGCCTGGCGGTCACACCGGCCTCACCGGCGATGGTGCTCATCGCGCAGATCGTCGTCAGCTTCCTCCAGATGGTGTGCGGCATCGTCATCGCCTGCGGGATCGCGATCGTCTTCTTCGGTGCCCGGCTGCCGCAGGATCTGCCCATGGCTGTGCTCGTCCTCCTCGCCCTGTGCACGGCGATGTACGCGGTCGGGATGATCGTGGCATCGGTGGCACCGACGCCCAATGCCGCCGCGGCCATCGGACTGGTCGCCTTCTTCGGGATGGCCGCGCTCGGGGGCATGTTCGGGCCGGCGGACAACCTGCCGCCGCAGTTGTCCGAGATCGGTTCATGGCTGCCGTTCGGCGCTGCGGTCGAGGCCTTCCAGGCGACCTGGCAGGGCGAACAGGTGAGCCTGCAGAACTGGGCGAGCCTCGCTGCGACGACGATCCTCGGGATCGGTGTCGCCGCGGCACTGTTCCGCTGGGAGTGAGCGGCTCGGGTGTGCATCCTCCAGGCGGATGTACACCCGAGCGGGTGCCCGGTCAACCCTTCTCCGCAGATCCGTGAGCAGGAGTAGAAATGCTCAGGGATCCGGTGAGGGTCCTTCTCAGAGGGAGGATCGCGCATGTCATCACCGGCGGCGAAGGTCAAAGAAGTCATGTCACTCGTTCCGGCGCGGATGGACCGACTGCCGTGGTCCCGGTTCCACTGGCTGATCGTCGTCGGATTGGGATTCTCGTGGATTCTCGACGGCCTGGAGGTGCAGATCGTCGCGGCGAACGGGTTCGCCAAGACGCTCGACATGGGCGCGGTCGAAGTGGGCATGGCCGGCACCTTCTACCTGCTCGGTCAGGTCTGCGGCGCTCTCGTGTTCGGCCGGCTCACCGACAAGCTCGGCCGCAAGAAGCTCTTCCTCATCTCGCTCGCTGTCTACCTGATCGGCAGCGCGATCGCAGGCCTCTCCTTCGCCCCGTGGTTCTTCTACATCTGGCGGTTCGTCGCCGGCGCCGGGATCGGCGGAGAGTACGCCGCGATCAACTCCGCGATCGACGAGATCATCCCGTCGAAGTACCGCGGACGCGTCGACATCGCTATCAACGGCACCTACTGGGGCGGCGCGGCGTTGGGAGCGGTCGCGAGCGTGTTCTTCCTCAACACCGACATCTTCGCGCAGGACATCGGGTGGCGGTTGAGCTTCTTCGTCGGCCCTGTCCTCGGGTTGCTGCTGATCTACATGCGCCGCCACATCCCCGAGAGCCCGCGCTGGCAGATGACCCACGGCCGTGAGGAGGAGGCCGAGCGCAACGTCTCCGAGATCGAGGATCGCATCCGCAAGGAGGGTGAAGAGATCCCTCCTGTCGACGAGTCGAAGGCGATCACCGTCAAGGAGTACGGCCGGGTGCCGTTCATGGTCATCGCGAAGGTCCTGTTCAAGCAGTACCCGCGCCGTACGTTCGTCGGGGTGACCATGATGGTCACCCAGTCGTTCCTCTACAACGCGATCTTCTTCACGTACGCGCTCGTCCTGGAGAACTTCTACGACACTCCTCCGGCGTCGGCCGGAACGTACTTCATCGTCTTCGCCGTCGGCAACCTCACCGGTGCGCTCGTGCTCGGACACTTCTTCGACACGTGGGGCCGCAGGCGGATGCTGTTCGGCACGTACGTCATGGCCGGTCTCATCCTGCTCGTGAGCGCCTTCCTCTTCAACGCCGGCGTCCTCAACGCGACGACGCAGACGATCTTCTGGTGCGCCTCGTTCTTCTTCGCGTCGGCCGGCGCATCCGCTGCCTACCTGACGGTCAGCGAGATCTTCCCGCTCGAGCTGCGCAGCCAGGTGATCTCCTACGTCTTCTCGATCGGACAGGCCGTCGGCGCGATCGCGCCCACGCTGTACGGGTCGTTCATCGGCGACGGCACCGACCGCACCCCGTTGTTCTGGGGCTACGTGCTCGGATCGGCCGTGATGATCTTCGGCGGAGTGATCTGCGGGATCTTCGGCGTCAGCGCCGCGGGCAAGTCGCTGGAGGACATCGCCGACCCGCTCTCGCTCGTCTCCGAAGAGCAGGAGAAGGCAGGGAAGGGCAAGAGCAAGAAGGCCGAGAGCCCCTCGGCTACGGACGGATGATTTCGGTGTGCGGAGTCAGGTACTGACGCAGCAGCCACGGCTCTACTGGGTACCTGCGAGACCTGCCCGGCGCTCGCGGAAGTCCGGGCGGTCGAAGTATGACGCGATCGTGGCGGCATCCAACGGTGCGACACCGCCTGCCGCACGCGCTCCCAGACGTACGCGCGCGCTCTTGACGGCCATCAGCGAGATGGCCTCAACGCCGGCCGCAGTGTCGGAGATCGCGACGATGCCGTGGTTGCCCAGCAAGACGAGCGATGGCAGCTCGCCATGCTCCGTGACGTACTCGCCCAAGAGATCCAGGAAGACCCGGCCGAGTTCCATGCCCGGCTGCGCGTAGGGGACGAACAGCGGGCGTCCGAGAATCATGTACTCCTCGGAGTACACCGGCAATGCGAACGATGTCTCGGCCTCTGCGCTTGCCAACAGCGCCACGACATCCGTGGGGTGCGTGTGCGCGACGTACCTCTTCGGCCCGAACGCCCTGACGGCGACATGCACGAGTGACTCGATCGATGCCCTGATCCCGGTCGCCGCCGTGAGCGCAGTCGTCAGGTCGTCCTGACTCATGCCCGGGTCGCGCAGGATGCGCAGAAGCTCCTCCTGATCGACAGCGACGAACGTGTCAGCCGTCGCGTCCGCCATCGAAGACCCAGAGGCCTTCACGACGAGCGTCCTGTCGTCGATCTGCTCACTCGTGTTCCCCTCAGCCAGGATCACGAGGTCCCGCTCCGGGAGGCCGAGGCGGCGGGTGAGTTCGATCAGCTCCGCGCTGACGAGGTTCGGGCTGACGCGAGCGTTCATGCGTGCTGGTCTCTTTCCTGCGGTGGGGGTCATCGGGGGGCGTATCGTTTGGGTGCAACCGTGCGCGCCGCGACGGCGCGAAGGTCATCCAGCGTTCCACTCAGTTCACCCATCGCGCGGGCCTGCACGAGGATGTTGCCGAGTGCCGTCGATTCGTCAGCGCCGGCGAACACCGGCACACCGGCACGCGCGGCCAGCTGTTGACACAGCAACGCGTTGCGCGAGCCGCCGCCGACGATATGGATGCGGGCGAGCGTCTGGCCGGTGAGAGAGGTGGACTCCAGCGCTGCGTCGGCGAACGACTGCGCGAGGGAATCGATGATGCAACGCGCGGTCTCGGCCATTCCGACGGGCATAGGCAGCCCGCGCTCCGCGCACCATGCGGCGATCCGCGCCGGCATGTCACCTGGCGTCTGAAAGACGGGATCGTCGACGTCGACAACGGCGAGTCGGCGGTCGACCGTCCCCGCAGCGGCGAGCAACGACAGCAGATCGACGGGGCCGCGCTCAGTCTCCCACAGTCGGATGGACTCACTCAGCATCCACAAGCCCATGCCGTTGCGCATCAGGAGGTGGCGGCCGTCGATGCCCGACTCGTTCGTGAAACCCGCCGTCCGAGACCGTTCGGTGAGCACCGGTTCGTCTCGCTCCACCCCGACCAGCCCCCACGTTCCGCAGGAGACGAACGCGGAGCCTTCTCCTGTCATCGGGATCGCGGCCACCGCGGACGCCGTGTCGTGGGCGCCGACTGCCACGACCTCGACCGACGTGCCGATGGCCTCTGCGACCTCGGCCGTGGCGGCGCCGAGAGAGGTGCCGGGAGGGACGATGGGCGGCAGAAGAGTCGCATCTGTCTCTGCGGCCTGCAGCAGTCGAGCGTCCCACTCGCCCGTGCGAGCATTCATCAGCGAGGTCGTCGAGGCGATCGTGCGCTCCGCGATGCGCTCACCGCTGAGCCAGTACGTGAACAGATCAGGCATCAGCAGAGCTGTGTCGGCACACTCGATCGCGCCTTCGGACGCGTCGGATGCCAGCTGATAGATCGTGTTGATCGGCAGCGAATGGGTCCCCGCGATGGCGTAGATCTCGGCGGCCGCCACGCGCGCGTGCACGCGATCGACCTGCTCCAACGTGCGCTCGTCGCGGTAATGCACGGGGTTGCTCAGCATCCGCCCGCGACGGAAGAGTCCGTAGTCCACCCCCCAGGTATCGGTTGCGACCGAGAGCAGTCCGCGGTCCGCTCGCACCGCGTCGCGCAAGTGGGTGATGGCGCTGTCCCACAGGGAGAGCACGTCCCAATGCATGCGTCCGCCGATCGTGACAGGTGAGTTGGCGAACCGCCCCGCCTCGCGCATACGGACGCGACCCGACTCCAGCTCTCCGATGATCACCCGCCCGCTCGTGGCGCCGAAGTCCAGCGCCGCGAAGCTCGGATTCATCCGCGACGGCCTTCGGCGAGCCATTCGACCAGGTTGCACCACATGGTTGCGGACCCGCTCCAGGCCAGAAACTCCGGCGGCAGCCAATGTGGGCCCATATCGCTCGTGAACGCAGCGACCCGCCCAGCGCCTTCGTCGTCGACGAGGAGAAGCGGGTGCGCGCCCGCTTCGACCAGTACCTCTGCCCCGGGGCGCGGCCGAACCCTGTGATGACCGAGAATGTGCGGCCAGTGCGGATCCAGCCCGTGGGTGATCGCGTGCTGAGCGACGACGCGCGGCTGCTCCCCCTGCGGGGTCTCTTCTCGGTCGTCGCCGATCTCCATCTCGACAGGGAGGATGTCGGCGAGCGCTGTTCCGCGGTAATTCGCTTTCCCTTCGATCCCCTGGAAGCTGAGATACCCACCGACCATCAGCAGAGCACCGCCGTCGCGGACCCAGTCGACCAGGAGCTGCAGCCGGTTCGGAAAGCGCTCTCCGCGGGAGAAGACGCCGTCCGGCAAGAGCAGGGTGTTCGACCCGATATCGCTGAGCACGACCACATCGATGTCGGCGAGAGCCGCGCGATCGGACGGGAACCGTTCGGCCGCGACATGGTTGGGCTGGAACTCGACAGCGTGACCGCGTGTCTCGAGGGCGCTGATGAAGTCGGCTGCACCTTCACCGTACGACGAAGTGGTGAAGGTGTCGAAGCCCTTGGTGTGGATGGTGGTGGTCGACCATGATTCGCCCGCCAGCAGGACCTGTGCCATGTCGTCTCCTCAACCGGTCAGAACGCCAGTCCGCGCGGCTCCGGTCCGAGCGCAGCCTCACGTGGATGAGGCACGCTGTACCCGTTGGCGCGGTAGGCCTCGTAGTCGAATCCTTCGCATTCGTCGTATCCGATCCGGTGGTACTCCTCGAAGCCGTCCCAGTCCTCATACCCGGCGCCGAACGCGTTGTCCAGGAACGCATCCGCCATGGCCTTGCCCAGGCGCGGGGCGATGAAGAAACCGCCCATCGCAAGCAGGTTGGCGTTGTTCGCCGTCGAGGCGCGCTTGGCCGCCGGCACGCTTTCGCATACCGCGGCATGCACGTGTGGGCACTTGCTCGCCGCGATGTGGATTCCCATGCCGGAACCGCAGAACGCGAGGGCCTTCTCGTACTCGCGTTCGGCGATCTTCGAGCCCAGCATGAACCCCACACGGTGGTACATGGGGGTGTCGTCCTTGGATGGCGTCACGTCCTCGACGGTCCACCCGCGTTCCTCGAGGTGCTTCTTCACCGCCTCCTTGAGCGGGAAGCCCGCGAAATCAGCTCCCACGACGACATGGCGGTCCTTGACGAGTCTCATGACTGAGTTCCTTTCCATCGCAGCAGCCTCATGAGGTTGCCGCGTTTGTCCCACTGGTTGACGACGATCACGAGCAGCAGCACGCCACCCCAGATGAGCGGTCGGTAGAAGTTGCTGATGTTGGGGAAGGTGTTCAGCAGCGACGAGAGCACCTGCAGCACGACCACGGCCAGGATCACCCCGGTGAGTCGCCCGGAACCGCCGTTCGGGTTGATCCCTCCGAGCACGACGATGAGGACCGCCAGCAGTGTGTACGTGGAACCGTAGTCGGCTTTCGCGGAGTTGTAGTTCGCGAGCATCACGAGGCCGGCCGCGCTGGCCAGGATTCCGGAGAGCATGTACGTGCGGATGATGAGACTGGTCGTCTTCAGCCCGCTGAAGTTGGCGGCAGTCTCGTTGGAACCGAGCATGTAGAGCTTCGTGCCGAACGCGGTCTTGGTCATGAGGAGCCCGATGAGCGCAGCGACGACGACGAAGATGACCAGTGGCATCGGGATGCCCGCGACTCGGGCGGCCATCACCTCCGCGTACTGCGGAGGCAGACCACTGATCGGTTTCCCCGCGCTGATGATGATGGCGACGCCGGTGAACAGCTCGAAGGTGCCGAGAGTGACGAGGATCGCGGGGATCCTCACCTTGGCCACGAGGAAACCGTTGAACGCGCCGGCCGCGGCACCGAGGACGAGCGAGAACACGATCGCGCAGACGACGGCGAGATGGCCCTGGCCGGCATCCGCTCCGGTGGGGGCGATGGCCAGCATCAGTGAAGCGCTCCCGATGGCGGTCATGTTGGCGACGCCCACGACGGAGAGATCGATCCCTCCGAGAATCATGGTGAGCATCACGCCGAGTGCCATCAGCGCGAACTCCGGGAACTGGACGGCCATCGACTGCCAGGTCGCCGGGCCGAAGAAATACTGCGGCTTCATCACAGCGAAGAAGATCAGCAGCAAGGCCAGTACTGCGGCCAGCCGGACGACGTGCTGGTCGCGCAGCACAGCAAGCCTCGGTCGGGGAGAGGTGGTGCCTGTGGAGTACATGTTCGATTCCGTTCTCAGACCAGCGCCGCGGAGCGCTTGCGGGAACGACGTGTCAACTGGACGGCAGATATTCCGGTGCCGACGATGATGAGTACGCCGAGTGCGAATCCCTGCCAGAAAGTGGGGATGCCGACGAGGATCATGCTGTTCTGCACGATGACGATCAGAAGAGTGCCCAGCATCGCGCCGGTGAGGGTTCCTGTCCCGCCGGTGATCGCGGTCCCACCGAGGACGACCGCGGCGATGACCATCAGCTCCATACCGAGGAGGTTGGTGGGGTGCATCTGCTCCATCATGCTGGTGCGGACGAGCCCTGCGATGGCGGCGGTCATTCCGACGATGACGTACAGCCAGAACTTGATGCGGCGGACGTTGAACCCGGCTCGAGAAGCGGCGCTCTCATCGCCACCGATCGCGTAGATGCCGCGCCCGAACTTCGTGTAGCGCAGAAGCAGGAAGGCGCCGACGACGACCGCGATTAGCAGCAGGAACGACACCGGCATGTTCGAGGTCAATCCCGAAGCGGGGTTCGTTGCGACGAAGAGCGTCGCGCGACCGAACTCGCTCATCCCGGCGGGGATGTTCGGGATCTGCACCGACCCGAGCGCACCTTGCATGAATCCCGAGAAGACGTTGGCCGTGCCGAGCGTGATGATCAGCACCGGTACGGCGATCCGGGATGTGAACAGGCCGTTGAACGCACCCAGAATTGCCCCGAACGCGATCGCGAGGAGGAACGGGAGCCACACCCCGCCGCTCCAGCCGGCGTCCACGAGGATCCGAGTGGTCGCGTACACGGCGAGCGATGCCAGCGCCGGAAAGGACACGTCGATGCCGCCCGAGACGAGAACGAGGAACGCTCCCACCGCGAAGATTCCGGGGACGACCATCGCGTTCGCGAGGTCGACGATGTTGTTCGCGCTGAAGAACTGCCCGCTGCGGGCCTGGATGATGAGGCTCAGCGCGACGATCACGAGAAGCAGATAGAACTCGTTCGCCCGCAGCATCCGGTGGATGAGACTCTGCACGTCAGGCTCCCTTCGAGGTGGCATCGACGTCTTCGGACATCAGCGCTGCCAGATCGTGCTCGTCCGTGGTCGCGGGGTCGAGTTCGCTGACGATGCGACCGGCGTTCATGACGAGTACCCGGTTGCAGTTCTCGAGGACCTCGGGGATGTCGTCGGAGATGATGATCACGGCGAGCCCCTCGGCTGCGAGTGCCCGCAGGACGCGGTGGATGTCGTGCTTGGACCCGATGTCGACGCCGACGGTGGGGCCGTTGAGGATGAGCACGCGCGGATTCGTCGCGAGCCATTTCGCCAGCACCACTCGCTGCTGATTTCCTCCGGAGAGGGTGTTGACGGGATTCTCCGGATCAGGCGTGGCGATGCGGAGTTCGTCGACCCAGCGCTGTGCCTCGGCATCCGCCTTCCGCTGATCGAGTACTCCGAGCGACGAGACGAAGGCGTCGATCTCGGATATCACGATGTTGGATCCGATCGAGCGCTCGAGGAAGAGTCCTTCCGTGAGACGGTCCTCCGGCACGTAGCCGATGCCGTGTGCGATCGCGCTGCGAACGCCGTTGAGGTGAACGGTCTCGCCGTTGATCCGGATCTCCCCGGTCTCTGCCTTGAGCGCACCGAACAGCGCAAGTGCCAGTTCGGTGCGTCCCGAGCCGAGGAGCCCTGTGATCCCGAGGATCTCGCCAGGACGCAATGACAGGTCGACATCCTCGAATGCGTTGTCATGTCCGAGACCGGAGACCTCCAGCACGGGCGATGCGTCCTCGATCACGGGAGCGAAGCGCGTCTCGTCGAACTCACGACCGGTCATGTACGTGGAGAACGACTTGCGGTCGAGTTCCTCGGGCAGGCAGGTGATCACGTGCTTGCCGTTGCGGATGATCGTGAAGCGCTCACTGATCTCGAAGACCTCTTCGAGCTTGTGGCTCACGAACAGGGTGGCAATCCCGCGGGCTTTCAGATCGAGGATGATGCCGAACAGTCGTCGCACCTCGCGGCGCGTCAGCGCGGTGGTGGGCTCATCCATGATGATCAGACGCGCGTCGCTCATCAGGGCGCGCGCAATGGCGACCAGCTGCTTCTGCGCCACGGGAAGCGTGCCGACCCTGGCTTCGAGGTCGATCTCGACACCGATCTTCTCGAGCGCTTGCGTGGCGACCTGGCGCATGCGGCGCCAGCTCACGAGGGGGCGACCGTCCGAGAGCTCTGCGGTCAGTGCCAGATTCTCCATCACCGACAGGTTCGGGAAGACCGAGAAGTCCTGATAGATGACCTGGACACCATGTGCGATCGCCTCGCGGGGGTTCAGTTTCGTGAAAGTCTCGCCCCCGAGTTCGACAGTGCCGGCGTCGGGGGAGTGAACGCCGGAGATGACTTTGATCAGCGTCGACTTGCCGCTGCCGTTCTCTCCGGCCAGGCAGTGGATCTCGCCGGGAGCGATCTCCAACGAGATGTCCTGCAGCGCCTGGACTCCGGCGAAGGCCTTGCTGACACCCCGCACGGCGATGACGTTGTCGCCCATCGGTGCTTCCTTTCGTGTTCGAGCGGTGGGTGCGGCAGGCGCGTCGCCTGCCGCACCCGGTTCGGTCAGAATCCGAACTCGTCCACGTTGTCCTTCGTGATGACGACCCAGCCGTTGCCCTCAAGGACCTTGTCGCTGCCTTCGGCGAAGTTCATGTCCTCATAACCGGCGACACCGAGGTCCAGTCCGTCAGTGATCTCCTCGCCGTTGAGAATCTTCTCGGCGAGCGCGGCGAGCGCGTAGCCGGCGTCAGCCGGATCCCACAGCGTGAGGGTCTTCACCAGGCCCTTGTCGAGGATCGACTTGTTGGCGGCGGGCATGCCCGTTCCGCTCACGAAGACCTTGCCGGTCAGCCCCAGCTCCTCGATCGCGCGGGCGACGCCGGGCGCATCGAACGACGACGTTCCGACGATGCCCTTGATCTCGGGGTACTTCTTGAGCAGCTCCTTCGCCGCCTGATATGCCACCTCGCCGTCATCCTGCGATTCGACCCTGGGCTCCGCCTCGAGCAGCGTCAGGTTCGGGTAGTTGGCCTCCGCCTGGGCGACCGCGCCGTCGGCCCATTCATTGTGAGAGGCGTTCGTGACGTGGCCGACCATGGTGGTGTACACGCCCTCTTCGCCCATCGCCTCGGCGAGGTTGTCCATGATGAATGCGCCGTAGTCGGTGTTGTTGAACGCCTCGATGTCGTACATCGTGTTCTCCTGGCTGGCGCCCTCGTGGGTGACCACGACGATTCCCGCGTCCATCGCCTGCTTGAGGACCGTCTCCAGAGCGCCGGGGTCGACCGGGACGACGCCGATCGCGTCGACGCCCTGGGCGATGAGGTCCTGGATGACCTGAGCCTGCATGGTCGCGTCCGTCTCGGCGGGACCCTTCTGGTAGACATCGAGGCCGGTGTCGGCAGCGAACCTTTTCACACCCTCTTCCATGCGCACGAACCACGGGTTCGTCGAGTCCTTGGGGACGATGGCGATCGTGTAGTCGCCGTCGCCGCCCTCGGCGGGTGCGGCGCCGGGGTCGGCTGACTGACCGCCGGGAGTGCAGGCGGCGAGTCCGAGTGTGAGGACGGCGGCGATGCCCATCGCCAGCGCGGTAAAGCGTCGTTGCTTCATGATCTCTCCTTGATGCGACTGCGAATCGGGATCGCAACGACAAGGTAAGGGACCACCGCGTCGTTGCGTGGTATAACGATTTTGAAGCGCTTCATTTTCTGAAGCGCTTCAAAATCTACATGGCAGCAAGGGTCTCCGCAAGGGACGTCAAGAGCCATATAGTGAGCGAGCACCACCGCGAGTGCGACGACGGGGGAAACGAATGACCGGATCGGAGGGGCAACCACGCGCGTCCGTACGACTTCGGGATGTCGCGGAGAGTGCAGGCGTGTCCACGGGGACCGTTTCCAACACGTTGAATCATCCCGAGCGGGTGCATCCTCGCACCAGGATGCTCGTCCAAGAGGCGATTCGTGAACTGGGCTTTGTACCCAATCAGCAGGCTCGAGTGCTCACGGGGGCTGTGAGCAACGTGATCGGGCTCGTCGTACTCGACGTGGAAAGTCCGTTCTACATGGAGACCGCCCACGCTCTCGAACGTGCCGTGCGCGAATCGGAGCACGTCGTGATGCTGTGCAACTCGGAAGGTGATCTCAGTCGGGAAGACGCGCTGCTGACGATGCTCGCGGCGCAGCGCGTCCGCGGGGTGCTCCTGGCTCCGGCCACACCGGAACGCCATGCGGACCGGTACCTGGATCTGCCCGGCGAACTGCCGGTCGTCCTGCTCGACTTCGACGGAGGGGAGCAGCACTGCTCTGTCACCGTGGACAACTTCCTCGGCGGGCGACTGGCTGTCCGGCATCTGCTCGATCTCGGCCATGAGAACATCGCGTTCATCGGAGGCTCGCCCGATCTGCGTCAGTTCGCGCAGCGAGCCGCCGGGGCGCGCCAGGAGATGATCTCGTCCGGCCTCGACCCCGACCGTCACCTCACTGAGGTGAGTGTCTCGGGCATCGGAATCCGCGACGGGCGGAGAGCGGCCGAGTTGCTCCTCGACGGCGGTGCTCCTGATGCGATCTTCTGCGGCAATGACATGCTCGCTTTCGGCGCGTACCGTGCGATCGTCGCCGCCGGGCTGCGCGTGCCGGACGACATCGCGCTCGTCGGCTATGACGACATCGACTTCGCGAAGGACTGGATCGTGCCGCTGACGTCCATCCGTCAGCCCATCGATGATCTGGGGGCGCACGCTGCACAGCTGCTCCTTGAACACTCGTCGAACGACGAGGGACACGTGCATCGTCACGTCGTGCTCGAGCCCGAACTCGTGGTGCGGCGCTCCAGTGATCGCCGCCGGTCTGCGAACTGAGCGCGGCTCAGGACGCCTCGGCTACGGACGGATGATCTCGGTGTGCGGAGTCAGGTACTGACGCAGCAGCCACGGTCCGAAACGCTTGGTCTTCAGGCATGTGTCGACGGTCGTGCACTTCACCATCGGGTCGTGCGCGGCGTAGATGGCGAAGGCCTCGAGCTTCCGCGCGAGCAGCTCCCCGCCGAGGTTCACGTCCCGGTTCTCGATCGGGTATCCCTGCGAGTACACGACGCGCGAGGCGTCGATCCGGCCGGAGTCGGTCGTCATCATCACGATGTCGCCGGTGACCTGATGGTCGGGGTGATCTCCGGACGTCCCCTTCGCCCGACCGGGCAGGTGAGCCATGACGCTCAGCGGGTCGTATGCACCGTAGAGCTCGGCGACGGTCGAGCCGATGCCGTCGAGGTCGACGGGTGCGCCCGTGTCGATCATCTGCAGCTGCCCGATGGTCCCTGCCAACAGCTTCGGCAGGCTCGTCCACCCCGTGGATTCGAAGCCCTCCGCATCCAGACCGCCGTCGGGAAGTCGAAGGAAGAAGAACGCCACCCGTGCGTCCTCCGCGGGGCGGCTCATCGCCAGGGTGAGGCCGTTCGCGAGCGTGACGGTGCGCTCCGTCCATTCGCGCGGTCCGCCGAGCAGTGCGTCGTACGCGTGGCGCAGGCCGTTCTCGCGTTCGCGCGCGTACTCCAGCCCTTTTCCGGCATCCGAACCAGTCAAATACAGGTTGCGGACGCACTGCCCTGCGTCGAGCGCGAGGGGGATCGACGGGCTGCCGAAGATGAGGTCGTCGTCGTAGTGCGCCCAGACCGTGAACATCGTCCCGGCCTGGCACGGAGCGTCGACGTACTGCAGCGGTGTGGTGAACGCGGTGACGTCGTCCCCGGCGGCGAGCACGAGCGGCAGATCACCGCACTGGTGGGTGGTGGCGAAGAAATCAACGGCGTCCGCCTTCGCCTGCACGAGCATCCGGACGCTCTCGGCACCGATCGCGCCGGGGCAGTCGACCGTCACGATCTGCGTGATCCGCTCCTCCCCGAGATCGTTGGGAGGCGGCGGGGGAGGAGGCGTCGGAGTCGGAGTCGGCGTCGCGGTCGGCTCGACGATCGCGGCAGCGGTCGGCACTGCAGCACTAGGCGTCATCGCGCACGCCGAGAACACCAAGGTCAACGCCAACAGCGCGCCCGTTCCCCACACCGTCTTGCACCGATGCATGTGCCTGTTCTCCCCCGAGTCAGGCTCAGTATAGGGGTACGTTCGGGTATGGTCGGCGCATGAGCAACGCAGTGGCGCGTCCTCCGAAGCGCGAGGCCTTCGGATCGCGGAACGTCTTCATCCTCTCGGCCATCGGATCGGCCGTCGGCCTCGGCAACATCTGGCGGTTCCCCTACGTCGCCTACGAGGGCGGTGGCGGAGCGTTCCTCATTCCCTATCTGTGCGCGTTGCTGACCGCTGGCATCCCGCTCCTCTTCCTCGACTACTCCATCGGGCACCGATTCCGCGGCTCCGCGCCGCTCGCGTTCCGGCGCATGCACCGGGCAGCCGAGCCGCTCGGCTGGTGGCAGGTGCTCATCTGCGTCGTGATCTCCGTCTACTACGCGGTCATCATCGCGTGGGCGGCCATGTACACATGGTTCTCCGCCCTGCTGACGTGGGGCCCTGGCAACGAGAACGACTTCTTCTTCAGCGACTTCCTGCAGATGGGCGACGTCTCGACGGGTCTGTCCCTGGAGTTCGTCCCGCAGGTGGGCGTCCCGCTGCTCGTGGTCTGGATCGTGACGATCGTGATCATGGGCTTCGGTGTGAAGCGCGGCATCGGGCGGGCCAACACCGTGCTTCTTCCGCTGCTCACGCTGATGTTCATCGTCCTCGTGATCCAGGCGCTGTTCCTGCCTGGTGCCATGGACGGACTCAACGCCTTCTTCACTCCGAACTGGGCCGCCCTCGCCGACCCCGGCGTGTGGGCCTCCGCTTACGGCCACATCTTCTTCTCCCTCTCGGTGGCGTTCGGCATCATGGTGACCTACTCGTCGTACCTCAAGCGCAAGACCGACCTCACGGGCTCGGGCCTCGTGGTCGGATTCGCGAACTCCGGGTTCGAGATCCTCGCCGGCATCGGCGTCTTCGCCGCGCTCGGCTTCATGGCCCAGGCCCAGGCGGCCGAGGTGTCCGAGGTCGCATCGGCCGGGATCGGGCTCGCGTTCGTGGCGTTCCCGACGATCGTGTCGCAGGCCGCAGGCGGTCCGATCATCGGCGTGCTCTTCTTCGGAGCCCTCACCTTCGCCGGCCTCACCTCGATGATCTCGGTCCTAGAAGTGATCGTGGCCGCCATCCAGGACAAACTCGGCTGGGGCCGCGTGCGCGCGACGCTGACGGTGACGATCCCGCTCGCCGTGATCTCGATGGCCTTCTTCTCGACGACGACCGCGCTCGCGGTGCTCGACACGACGGATGCCTTCGTGAACGCGTTCGGGATCATGGCCGTCGCGCTCGCCGCGGTGATCGTCGTCGCCTGGGTCCTGCACAAGCTGCCGGTCCTGCAGGAGCACCTGAACCGCCGGTCGAGCTTCCGCGTCGGTCTGATCTGGAAGCTGCTCGTCGGGGTGCTCGCGCCGGTCGTGCTCGGCTATCTGTTCATCAGTGAGATCGTCTCGAAGGCGTCGGAGACGTACGGCGGATACCCGGATTGGTTCGTGTCGGTCTTCGGGTGGGGGATGGTCATCGCTCTCGTCGTCATCGCGATCCTGCTCTCGCTCCTGCCGTGGAGCAGGAGTTCGCACGCGAAGGACGATCCGGAGTACGACGAGTTCCTCGTCGAGGAGAAGTACGAGCCGGATGCTGAGACCGGCACGATCCAGGTGCAGACGGATTCCACGCAGAAGGGAGCGGGCCGATGACCACCGGTGCCATCATCTTCATGATCATCGCCATGGTGACGGTCTGGGGCGGGCTCGCCGCCGCGATCGTCAACCTCGTGCGGCACCCCGAGGCCTCGGAAGCGGAGCCCAGCCCGCCTGTCGAGCTGTAGTTCCGTCGGTGCGGCGCTGCGCGACTCAGTGGTTGCGCAGCGCCGAGATGAGGTCTGCCTTCTTCTTGCGGGAGTACCCGGTCAGCCCGAGTTCCTTCGCTCGCTTGCGGAGTTCGTCGACCGTCCAGTCCTCGTAGTCGCCGGACTTCCCACCCCGTCGACCGACCTCCGAACGGCCCTTCTTCGTGCCGCCGGTGGCATTCGCGATGCGGGCGGCCTTCTCCTTCGAGGCGCCGTCCTTCCTCAGCTCTTCGTAGAGTTCCGGGTCCTTCAGTCGTGAGTTCGCGCCGCGAGGCATGATGTTCTCCTTCTGTCGTCCTGGTCGTCGCCCGTCAGATCACGCGCGGATCTTCTCGCCGTGCGAGACGAGCAGTTCGGTGGCGGCGGCGATGGCCGCGGCCATCACATCCTCCGGAGATCCGTCGACCTCCAGCAACTTGTGTCCCTGGTCGCCCTCCACGGACCAACCGAGATACACGGTCCCTGCCGGGTGAGGACCCTCCGGGTCCGGGCCGCCGACGCCCGTCGTGGACACGCAGATGTCGGCGTCGAAGAGTTCGCGTCCACCGGTCGCGAGCTGCTCAGCGCACTCGGGCGAGCAGGGATCGGTACCCGGCGTGAGACCGAGCAGGCGTTCCTTCACGTCCACCATGTAGGCGACGATGCCGCCGGCGAACCACTCGGACGCCTTCTCGCCGGCCCCGACGGCGTGGGCGAGACCACCCGCGGTGAGCGACTCCACGACGGCGATCCGCAGACCGCGGTCTTGAGCCATCTCGCTGAGCGTCGCGACGTCGTCCGGTGCGGAAGAGGTGTCGAGGCTCATGCGGCGGCCTGCCGAGAGATGCTCTCCACGGTCTCCCCGGTGGCCTGCGGGCTCAACGAGAGTGCGATGTCGGCCTGGCTGACGATGCCGACGAGCCTGTGGTCCTCGAGAACGGGGAGCCTGCGAACGCGATGCTCTTTCATCCGATCCAAGGCGATGCGGATGTCCTCCCCCGCGTCGACCGTGACCGGGACGCCCTCCGCAAGGCTCCGCGCCGGGGTGGTCTCCGGGTCGAGGCCGATCGCGACGGCCTTCACGACGATGTCGCGGTCGGTGAGCATGCCCTTGAGCTTGCGATCCTCCCCGCAGATCGGGAGTGCTCCGACGTCGAGCTCCGCCATGACGGATGCCGCGATGCTCAGCGCATCGTTCTCTCCGATGCACCTCGGCGCGGGGGTCATGATGTCGCTGGTGAGAGTCATGCGTGTGGTCCTTCCGTGGTGCGCGGGCGATGCCGGAACCCCGACGATAGGGTCAGCCGGAACAGGGAAGAGGGGCCTTGACAGCGCAGCCTCAGCCGTCCTTGACCTCGAGACCTTCGCCCTCGGGGGAGCGGGCACCGTCGGACTCGCGCGTCTCGCCCTCGCTGTAGTCCGGGCGCGCGGGCTGCGGAGGCTGATCGGAGAGCTCGCCGCCGGTGCGGCCACCATACGGGCGTCCATGATCGGCGAACTCCTCGCGTCCGAACACGAGCCGCCACGGGCCCGCTGTGAAGCTCGCGCCGGTGCGAAGGATCTCCGACCGCTCGGGGGCGCCGGTCTCCGCGGCGCCGGAGTTCGCGTTCATCTCGCCTGCGCCGTGCAGGGTGAGCACATACTCGTCCTGGTCGTCATGCAGGATCTCGGCGTGCACGGGGTCCGTGTCCGCCAGGCGCAGCTCGTTGCCCTCGGCCGACCCGATTCGCACAGACTCCGCGTCGAGTGCGAACTCGAAGCGCTCGCCGTCGCGCGAGACCTTCAGATGGGGGTTTCCTGCGCCCCACTCCGCGTGGGTCGTCGTCGGCTGGGGCGGCTGCGGTGCATCCTGAGAACTCATATGCTCCTCCTCGATCGGTCTGTGAGGAGCCACGTTACTCACGGCCGTGATCCGGCACGAGGGGCTTGACCTTGCGGTCAGCTCTGTGCAGAACCACCCGGGGTGACGTGCTCCTCCACCAGCGAGATCCCGCCGCTGGAGTTCGCGGAGTTCGCCATCGCGGTGATCCATTCCGCCGAGAGCTTGGGCGTCTCGGGCTCATCGAAGGTGAATCGCAGCGGTATGGCGGGATGCAGCCAGATCGTCGAACGACCGGAGCCGTCGTGGTGCCGCCACGACAGAGTGAAGCTCTCATTGCGGCGAAGCTTCGTCGCGATCACGACCTTGAGGTGGGCGAGAGCCCGATCGTCGATGAAGATCGGTTCTTTCGCGCCGCCGTAGAACATCATGCCCATACGACTACGCTACAGATCATGGGCAAGTTCATCTATGAGGGCGGCGTCAAGGTCGAGATCGAGGACCGTGCGCTCACACACCTGCAGCTTGTGATCAGTGCGAAGTTGCGCCGCGGAGAGCCCTTTGCGTTCAGCTGGCGCGAAGACGCCAGTGTCGGGGGAGGGCGCACCACCGTCTGGGTGCACCCCGGGAGTTCGATCGTCTACAAGTACTACGGGGGGCGCCAGCCCTCCATCAACCGCGCCTGGGTCGACGCGCTCGCGTTCACCGCGAATGCTCCGACGGGCCTTTACCTCGTTCCGGAGCCGCCGGAGACGAACGACGCGGGCTCGGGCGACCTGGGCGGCTGAGGTTCCGGCTACCGGGATGTGACATCATCCGGATTCGGCTGAGCCTGTCAAGGGCCTGGTTCGGATCGGGGGTCCGGGGGAGGGTGGTCATACCGCCGATCCCCCAAGGAGCCCCGCATGACTGCTAGCACCCCCGACCCGCGACACACGCACCACGACGGCGAGTTCCCCGGGCAGACCCAGGATCAGCCGGGCCAGACCACATCGATGCGTCCGGAGCCCGATCACGGCGAGGACAGCTACCAGGGCCACGGGCGGCTGGAAGGCCGCAAGGCGCTGATCACCGGCGGCGACTCCGGGATCGGGCGCGCCGTTTCGATCGCGTTCGCCCGTGAGGGCGCAGACGTGGCGATCGCCCACATGCGAGAGGAGCAGGCGGATGCCGATGCCACTCTCGAATACGTCCGTGAGGCCGGTCGGACCGGGCTGAGCCTCGCCGGAGATCTCCGCGACGACGAGTTCGCCGCCGACGTGGTGGCGAAGACCCGCGACGGACTCGGGGACCTGGACGTCCTCGTGCTCAACGCGGGTTACCAGCACGACATCGACGGCTTCGAGAACCTCCGCTCCGACCAGATGCGTCGAGTCTTCGAGACCAACCTCGAGGGGATGCTCATCACGGCGAGGACCGCGTTCCCCGACCTCAAGCCGGGGGCGAGCATCATCGTCACGGCATCCATTCAGGCCTACAACCCGTCGCCGGGTCTCGTGGACTACGCGATGACGAAGGCCGCTCAGGTCGCGTTCGTCAAGGCACTCGCGGAGGAGGCCGGCGAGCGCGGAATCCGCGTCAACGCCGTGGCGCCCGGGCCCATCTGGACGCCGTTGATCCCGGGAACAGGGTGGGACGAGGAGAAGGTCGCGGAGTTCGGCAGCGACACCCCGCTGGGGCGCGCGGGTCAGCCCGCGGAGCTCGCCGGCGCGTATGTCTACCTCGCCTCGGCGGAGTCCTCGTTCACCTCCGGCGCGATCCTCGCCGTCACCGGAGGGAAGGCACTGTGACCATGACAGCGCCGGAACCCCCCAAACCGGCATCCGTCTGGGAAGTCATTCCGATCGCCCGCACGGCCTGGCGCATCTGCGACAGCGCCCTCACCGAGAACGACGCCGCCCGCCTGGTGGGCTACGTCGACCGGAATGAGACGGGTACCTACGACGTGCTGTGGCTTCGCAGCCCCTGCCCGACGCGCTCCCGCTATCGCAGCCTGAACGAACTGCTCGCCGACCTCGACGACGCCGCCGCCGCGGCGGTCGTTCCGCGGGCGGATCGGCCGCGGAAGATCCCGCACTTCCCACCGCGCATCTGACCCTCACGTCGCGATGACGAGTTCCCTCGTGGAGCGCGTCATCGCGACGTAACGATCGACGGCCCCCGTGATCCCATCGCCGAAGGCCTCGGGTTCGACAAGCACGACGAAGTCGAATTCGAGGCCTTTCGCCGTCTCCGGGGAGAGGGACCGGACGCGCTCGACCTCCGCGAACGACGGATCGCCGATGACGACGGCCGTTCCCTTCTCGTTCTCGGTGAGCCATCTGTCGACGATCGCCTGGAGGTTCTCGCGACGGCCGTGCCGAACCGGGATGCCGCTCGAGCGCACTGACACGGGGACGTTCGCGTCCGGCAGCGCGGCACGGATGACGGGGGCCGCCTCGGCCATCACCTCCCTCGGAGTGCGGTAATTCACTGTCAGTGAAGCCCGCACGATGTCGCGGAGTCCGGCGTCGGCGAGCCGCTCCTCCCAGGTGCGCCGGAAACCGTGCCGTGCCTGCGCGCGGTCACCGACGACGGTGAAGCTGCGCGACGGGCATCTGCTCAGCAGCATCCGCCATTCGGTGTCGGTCAGCTCCTGCGCTTCGTCGACGATGACGTGCGCGAAGGGCCCGGCGAGGGCATCGTGCGCGATGGTCGGGAGGAGGCCGTCGTCATCGAGGCTGTTGCGGACGTCCTCGCCGCTCAGCATCGACATGAGTCCGAGGTCGTCGTCCGACACCTCCGCCAGAGAATCGGCGACGAGTTCCCGGTACGCCCGCTCCTCTGCCCTCACCCGCTCACGCACACGTCGGATCCGACCGGCGTCCGGGTCGCCGACCGCGCGACGTGCGGCGTCGAGGAGGGGCAGATCGGAGTCCGTCCAGGCCGTGGGGTCGTCGCGCTGCAGCATCCGCACCTCGTCGTCGGTCAGCCACGGGGCCGCGGCCCGCAGGAACCCCGGATCGGTCCACAGAGCGGCCACCAGCGGCACCGCGTCCAGCAGCGGCCAGGCGCGATCGAACGTCCGCGTGAGGGTCTCGTCCGCAGCGAGCACGCGACGCAGGACTTGGAGCTCGATCCACCCGTCGATGCGATCCGCGATGATGTCGACGAGCACCTCCCAGACCTCCTCGCGCGCATCGTTATGCGCGGCGCCCGTGTCGGTCGCGAAGGCCTCGGCCCAGTCGTCAGGACGTATCCGCAGGTCGCCCCAGGGTGTCTCCACGGACACATCGTGCTGCGGGGGTTGTCGATACAGGCGGACGGCCGTCTCGACCGCATCGACGAGACGCCCCGACGCCTTGAGCCGGGCGACGTCCTCATCGTGCTCTGCGCGTGCGTTCCTGCCCTCCGGAACGAGGTCGCGCAGGACGCACGTGCGCACGCGGTCCTCGCCGAGGCTGGGCAAGACATCGTCGACGTAGGCCAGATAGGGCCGATGTGGACCGACGACGAGCACGCCGCCGCCTCCGTTCGCGATGCGGGCGTCGGAGTACATCAGGTACGCGGCACGATGGAGGGCCACGACCGACTTCCCCGTGCCCGGACCGCCGTCGACGACGAGCGTTCCTGCGGACCCCGCGCGGATGACGGCATCCTGATCCGCCTGGATCGTCGCGAGAACATCGCGCATCCGGCTGGACCTGGCGGAACCGAGGCTCGCGATGAATGCGGACTGATCGTCCAGTGCGCCCCCGTCCGCGAGCGCCTCCGGTGTGAACGCCTCGTCCCAGTAGTCGCGGATGCGGCCGTCCGCCCAGCGGTAGCGTCGCCGGCTGACGAGGCCCATCGGCTCGGCGAGCGTCGCCCCGAAGAACGGCTCAGCCGCCGGAGCACGCCAGTCGATGAGGAGCTGCCCACCGTCCGCACCGGTCAGACCCACGCGCCCGATGTAGAGGTGCTCGCCCTCGGTCGTCACCATCCGGCCGAGGCACATGTCGATGCCGTAGCGCCGCAGCATCGACAGGCGAGCGTTCAGACGGTGGATCTCGAGATCGCGCTCGACGGCGGCGCCCCCGACGCCGGACGGGGCGGCGAGAATCCTCTCGAGTCGGGCGGTCTCGGTGGTGATGCTGTCATGCAGTGTTGCCGCAATGGTGCGGAGCCGTTCCTCGTCGCGAGCGATGAGTGCAGGATCCGCCTTCGCGGCAAGTGCTTCGGGCAGGTGGAAAGGGCTGATGGTCAGGGGATTCACGAGGGCTCCGATCCGGTGCGCGACGGGTGGATGGCCGCGCACGACCGACAAGTATGCGCCGCGGAGGGGGCCTTGCCGCAAGCCCCGGGCCCGCCGATAGAATGGAAGTGCGGGAAGATGGAGGCATGGCCTCTCCCACACCGCAGACGCAGCGCAACGCTCTGGCTCCCGGTCTCCTCGCAGCGATCGCACTGTTCCTGTCCCCGCTGTTCACGCAGGGCCTCGTGGAGACGATCATCCTGTTCGTCGTCGCCATCCTCGCGCTCATCGTCGCGTGGTTCGCCTGGCAGGCACGGCAGTGGTGGTGGACCGTCGTGTTCGCAGCCGTCGCCGTGGTGTGGAACCCGGTTTACCCGTTCGGGTTCGACGGTTGGATCTGGACGGGAGCGCAGTTCGTCGCCGCGCTCGTCTTCATCGCCGCCGGCATCCTCATCAAGAACGACCGCGTCACCGCCTGACATACCGCATTGCGGCGGCGAGCGCGAGGGGTGCGGAATGGATGGCGCAGGCGCGTGAACCGGCGTAGCGTGCGGGTATGGACGACCACCGACCCGACCCTGCTGAGGAAACCCGACCCGACGACTTCGCCGCTGACCGTACCGCTGACTCGGACGGGACGCCTCTCGGCGGGTCCAGCGCAACGGAGGAGCAGCTGGACGCCGACAACGAGGTGGAGGAGGACGCGCTCAAGGCGCTGAACCCCGACGACCCGCCCGCCTGAGCACCTGTCGCCGCCCGGGAAGCGCCGACAGGTGAGAAGCTTGAAGGATGAGCTCCCCGGCAATCACCGATGCTCCTCTCACCGAGGCTGACGTCCAGAGGATCAGGGCGGACTTCCCGATCCTGCAGACCGAGGTCAACGGGCATCCGCTCGTCTACCTGGATTCCGGCGCGACATCGCAGCGCCCGCTTGCGGTCCTCGACGCCGAACGCGACTTCGTCACGACGCTGAACTCCGCCGTGCACCGGGGCGCGCACACCCTTGCCGCTGAGGCGACGGAGGTCTTCGAGGACGCCCGAGGCACCGTGGCGCGGTTCATCGGCGCCGATGACGACGAGATCGTGTGGACCTCCAATGCCACGGAGGCGATCAACCTCGTCGCCTACGCATTCTCGAACGCGTCAGTGGGCCGCGGCGGCCCCGAGGCGGAACGATTCCGCCTGAGTGAGGGCGACGAGATCGTCACGACCGAGATGGAGCACCACGCCAACCTCATGCCCTGGCAGGAGCTCGCCGCCCGCACCGGGGCGACCCTGCGGGTGATCCCGCTCGACGACGACGGCGCGCTCCGCCTCGACGAGATGCAGATCTCGGAGCGGACGAAGATCGTCGCCGTCACGCACGTCTCCAACGTCCTCGGCGTCATCACTCCTCTCGCGCCGATCGTCGCCGCGGCACGTGAGGTCGGCGCTCTCGTCCTGCTCGACGCCTGCCAGTCGGCCCCGCACCTTCCCCTGGACGTGCGTGCCCTCGACGTGGACTTCGCGGTGCTGTCCGGCCACAAGATGCTCGGTCCGACGGGCATCGGCGCGCTGTACGGGCGCCGAGAACTGCTGGCGGCCATGCCCCCGTTCCTCACCGGCGGATCGATGATCACCACGGTCACGACGACCTCGGCCGCGTATCTGCCCCCGCCGCAGCGCTTCGAGGCAGGAACCCAGAAGGTCTCGCAGGCCGTCGCGCTCGCCGCGGCGATCGACTACCTCTCCGCCGTCGGGATGCCGCGCATCGCCGCGCACGAGGCCGTGCTCGGGCAGCGGCTCGTCGACGGGCTGGCGGCGATCGACGGCGTCCGCGTCCTCGGTGCGGGCATCGAGTTGCCGCGCGTGGGACTGGCGAGCTTCGACGTCCCCGGCATCCATTCGCACGACGTCGGCCAGTTCCTCGACGATCGCGGCATCGCCGTCCGTGTCGGGCACCACTGCGCGCAACCACTGCACCGAAGGCTCGGGGTGACGGCCTCCACCAGGGCGAGCACCTACCTGTATTCGACCGAGGCCGAGGTCGACGCGTTCCTCGACGGCGTGCGGTCGACCATCGAATTCTTCGGAGTGCGTTCATGACTTCCAGCGACCTGCAGAACCTCTACCAGGAGCTCATCCTCGACCACTCCCGCACGCCGCACGGCTTCGGGCTGCGCGACGAGGTCGCCGCCCAGTCCCATCAGCTGAACCCGACCTGCGGCGACGAGATCACGCTTCAGGTGCACGCGGCCGCCGATGGGACCATCGAGGCCATCGCGTGGGAGGGGCACGGCTGCGCCATCTCGCAGGCCTCCGCCTCACTGTTCGCCGAACTCGTCGAGGGCATGACGGTGCCCGAGGTGCAGCAGCGCATCGACGTGTTCCGCGAGGCGATGCGCTCCCGCGGGAAGATCGAGCCCGACGAGGAACTCCTCGGTGACGCCGCCGCGCTCGGCAGCGTCTCGCGCTACGTCGCCAGGGTCAAGTGCGCGATGCTCGGCTGGGTCGCCGCGGAGGATGCGCTGCGGAAGCTCACCTGACGGAATACACGCTCTCCCGAGGCGTTGTCCCTGGAATGACGACTTTCGGAATCATCGGCGCAGGACACATCGGCAGCCAGGTCGCACGAGCGGCCGTGGCACACGGACACGAGGTCGTGATCGCGAACTCCCGCGGCCCGGAGACCCTGCGCGACCTGGTCGAGGAGCTGGGCCCTCGAGCGCGCGCCGCCACGGCGGAGGAAGCGGGCGCCGCCGGAGACGTGGTCGTGGTCAGTGTGCCGCTGCATGCGCTGTCGAAGGTGCCGGTGGAGCCGCTTGCGGGCAAGATCGTCCTCGACACGAACAACTACTACTTCGAACGGGACGGTCACATCGAGGCGCTCGACAAGGGTGAGACGACCACCTCGCAGCTGCTGCAGGAGCATCTCCCGGCCTCGAAGGTCGCCAAGGCCTTCAACCACATCACGTGGAGCGACATCACCACGGACGGCACCCCCGCCGGCACCCCGAACCGCCGAGCGCTGGCGACCTCCAGCGACTTCAGCGAGGCGGCCGCGTTCGTGACGGCGTTCTACGACGAGATCGGTTTCGACACCGTCGACGTCGGCCCGCTCAGCGAGTCCTGGCGCGTCGAGCGCGATCGTCCGGCGTACGTGCGGCGTCAGAATGCCCAGGAACTCGAGGAGAATCTCGCCGTCGCAAATCGCCTGCCTTAAACGCCTGATCAGTGCCAGACTGTGCCCATGGGGGCAACAGAAGGGGAACTGGAGTCGGCGCGCGTCGCGCGAATCCTGCGAGAAGACATCGTGCTCGGACGTCGAGCGCCGGGCACGAAGCTCGTCGAGCGCGACATCGCCGCCGAGTTGCAGGTATCCCGTCTTCCCGTGCGCGAGGCGATTCGCATGCTCGTCTCGGAGGGCGTCGTCGTGACCCGGCCGAGGAAGTGGGCCGTGGTGCGCGAGTACACCCTCGAGGACGTGCGCAACTTCTCGGAGGTGCGCCTCATGCTCGAGACCGCGCTGTTCGTCCTCGCCGCTGAGCGGCACGACGACGAGACGCTGACGCACCTGCACGAGATCGTCGAACGCGAGGAGGCGGCGGCCCGCGAGGGCGACGTCCTCGCCGCGCGCTCCGCAGCTGCCGCGTTCCACCAGTACATGGTCGTCCTCGCGGGCAACGATGTGCTCGCCGAGCTGACGGAGACGTTCGTGACACGTCTGCGGTGGATCTTCGGGACATACGAGGATGCTGGCGCGATGGCCGCCTCGCACCGCGAGCTGTTCGACGCCATCGCCTCAAGAGAGGCGCCAGAGGTGCGACAGTTGGTGGAGGCGCACCTGGAAGCCGGCCGCGAGGCCACCGAGCGGCGCTTCCTCGAGCGGATGTCGCGCCGTTCGGCCGACCCTCGGACCGACGACGGAGATGAGGACGTCGCCGTCGGCGACTGACGTCAGACCGTCGGAGTGGTCGTGTCGACCGCCTGACGCAAAGGACCGCGCATCACACGCCAGTAGCGCGAGGGGGAGAAGCGGACGAGCACATCGATGAGCCGTGCCTCGCGTCCGACCATGGTGCGCGCGCGTCGGCGGACGGTCGCGCGGACGATGCGTGCCGCCGCGTCGGACGGCTCCGTGTGGTACATCGCCGCTTGGGCGGATGCGGCCCTGGCGGCGACGGACGGGTCGATGGATGCCGCGTAGCGGCCGTGCAGGATGATCCCGGTCCGCACGCCCGCAGGGTAGACCGCACCCACGGTCACGGAGGAGTCCTCCAGCTCGTGGCGCAGGGACTCGGAGAACGCGCGGACGGCGAACTTGCTCATGGAATACGGGATGCGCCCGGCAGGGGCGGCGAGGGCGTACACGCTGGCGAGGTGCGTGATGTGCGCGGCGGGCTGACGACGCATGACAGGCAGGAGCGCCTTCGTGATGGAGACCGTGCCCCACAGATTCACGTCGATCAGCCAGCGCATCTCCTCCATGGTGAGCTGCTCCAGCGTGCCGAGCATCGAGGAGCCGGCGCACGTGATCAGCGCGTTGATGCGCGGGTGCGCCGCGACGATGTCCGCCGCGGCGGCGAAGACCGCATCGTCATCGCGGAGGTCCACGATGTGTGTGGTGACACCCTCGCCCAACTGCTCTGCCAAGGCGGTGAGGCCCTCGGCGTTGTGGTCGATGAGGGCGAGCCGCGCGCCGGAGGCGGAGAGCTGCCTGGCGACTTCCGCTCCCATGCCGCTCGCGGCACCGGTGATCACGGTGGTGTTCCCGGCAAGGGTGAGCCGTCGCATCCATCCTCCTCGCGGAGCGGTTCGGGCCGCACCGGTCGCTTCGTCGCAGGTGGAGAACCTGTCGACTTCCATTCTGACCGACACGGGCGTCAGACGTGGACGATACGATCAGATCAGGAGGAGGTCGCAGTGGGAAGAACAGCTGATGCGATTGCCGAAGGCGTCGCCATCGCCACTGCCGCCGCGCGCCTCGACGTGAAGAACAGGATCCTGGTCGGCACCATCGCCGGCGGTGGGGTGTTCGATGCCGACCGCTATCTCGCGGATGCCAGAGAGGCGCTCCTGGCCATGGCCGCAGAGTCCGAGCAGGCGGCAGAGACGGCGACGCGACTGCGCAAGCGCGCGCGCGGGCGCTACTCCGATCCGGCCGGCACGCATGACTATCGCGACCGGGACGTGCGCAACCTCCGTCGCCGCGCCAAGCAGTCCGCCGGGGTCGCCGAGCGGCTGACGGCGATGGCGCAGGACGAGGAGAAGCTCGGTGCGCTCGTCGAGCAGGCGCGGGAGGCCGCATGGGCCGACGTGCGCGGAAACCTCGATCGCAGACTGGTCGTCGAGGGCATGAGGCCCGATCAGGACCCCGATTACGCGACGATGCGCGAGGCGCGGATGCAGGCGCTGCGGCTGGTGGATCTGCAGGCGCTGTCGTCGCAGCAGCGGGCCCGGCGCAAGGCCAAGGGTGCATCCTGAGCCTCGTTTCGCGTTCCTGTCCTCCGTCATGTATTCTTGCTGAGGCCCGTTTCGTTGAAACAGGCCGGGAAATGCGCCACTAGCTCAATGGATAGAGCATCTGACTACGGATCAGAAGGTTAGGGGTTCGAGTCCCTTGTGGCGCACAGTGCCTGAAGAACCCCGTCGCGGAAGCGGCGGGGTTCTTCTCATTTCCCGGCGTAGCCTGGGGGAGTGACTGCGTACGTCTCGGCCTTCGACCTGTTCTCCATCGGTGTGGGGCCGTCGAGCTCCCACACGGTTGGACCGATGCGGGCGGCGCTCGACTTCGCGCGGCGCCTGCGCGCAGATCCGCGTCTCCCCGAGGTGGCGAGGGTCAGCTGCGTCCTGTACGGGTCTCTCGGGGCCACGGGGATCGGCCACGGTACCCCGGATGCGGTCGTCGCCGGACTCCGAGGACGGGAACCGGAGACGTGCGAACCGGCCCACGTGCGCGCGGCCTGGGCGGACTTCCCCGAGGGGGCAGGACTGATCATCGCCGGCGCGCACACGGTGCCGTTCCGGAAGGCCGACATCGAGTTCGCGCCCCGTACCCGGTTGCCGGGGCATCCGAATGCCATGACTCTCCGCGTCCATGCTGCCGACGGTGAGGTGCTCGCGGAGCAGACGTACTACTCCATCGGCGGCGGGTTCATCCGGCGCGAGGGTGAGAGCGCCCGGATCGCCGCCGGCGGTTTTCCGCTCGACTACACGGATGCCGCCTCGCTGCTGGCGCTGTGCGACGAACGCGGGATCACGATCGCCGACGTCGCGCGCGAGAACGAGATGGCATTGCGGTCGGAGGAGGAGGTCGCATCCGGTCTCGACGCGATCTGGGACGCGATGGCCGGATGCGTGGACGCCGGCCTGCACGCCGACGGTGTCCTCCCCGGCATCCTGAAGGTCAAGCGTCGGGCCGGCGCCATCCGGGAGCAGCTCCAGGCCATCGAGGCTGAGGGGGCGAGAGAGATCCCCGGGGAATGGCTGGGCGCGTTCGCTCTCGCGGTCAACGAGGAGAACGCGGCGGGCGGCCGCGTCGTGACCGCGCCCACGAACGGCGCCGCCGGAATCCTGCCCGCCGTCGCGATGTACTGGTGGCGGTTCCTCGCCGGGTCCGGACTCGGGTCCGGCAACGCCGTCACGCCGTACGGTGAACTCGTCGGCAGCGCCCTGCTCGGTTTCCACGGCGATGCCGCCAGCGCGGAGGCGCACGATCCGGCGAGTGAAGAGCTCGTCGTCGAGGCGAATCGTCGCCGCGGCATCCGTCGATTCCTCCTCACCGCGACGGCGCTCGGGTCTCTGTTCAAAGCCAATGCGTCCATCTCCGGCGCGGAAGGCGGCTGCCAGGCCGAGGTGGGCTCGGCATGCGCCATGGCCGCCGGCGGCCTCACCGCCGTCATGGGTGGCACCAACCGGCAGATCGAGAACGCGGCGGAGATCGCGATGGAGCACCATCTCGGTCTCACCTGCGACCCCATCGGTGGCCTCGTGCAGATCCCGTGCATCGAGCGCAACGCGATCGCAGCGTCCACCGCGGTGACCGCCGCACGACTCGCCCTGCGTGGGGACGGGCAGCACTACGTCTCACTGGATGCGGTCGTCGAGACGATGCGGCAGACCGGGCTCGACATGTCGACGAAGTACAAGGAGACGAGCGAAGGCGGGCTCGCCGTCAACGTCATCGAATGCTGAGGGGCGCGGTGCGCGTCGCGCCGCCGCACGCGCTGACCACCCTCACCCCCGCGCGGCGCGGTTCTTCGTGTGCCGGGTCGGGACCGCCTGCCACGGGTCCTCCGGCCAGGGGTGCTTCGGGTACCGCCCGCGCATCTCGGCGCGCACCTGGGCATACGGGCCCGACCAGAACGACGCAAGATCGTCGGTGACGGCCAGGGGCCGACCGGCCGGGGAGAGCAGGTGGAACAGGACAGGCACCCGCCCGTTCGCCACACGGGGTGTCTCGGCCCATCCGAAGCACTCCTGCAGCTTGACGGCCACCACGGGTCGCGCGGTGGGGTCGTCCGACGGAGGGTAGGTGATGCGCACGTTCGATCCGCTGGGTACGGTCAGCCGTTCCGGTGCGAGAGCGTCGAAGTCCGTGGCCGCGGGCCACGGCAGGAGTCGCCTGAGCGCCGGTGCCAGGTCGATCCGCGATGCGGGTGTGCCGCCGGCGAGGGTGGTGAGCTCGGGGCCGAGCCAGGACTCGAGGTCACTGAGCAGGGCCTTGTCCGACACGTCCGGCCACGGGTCACCGATCTCGCGGTGCAGCAGCGCCAACCGTCGGCGCAGGTGCGTGGCGGCATCCGACCAGCGGAAGACGTCGAGGCCGTTGCGCTCGATCGCCCGCCGGACGGCGTCGTGACCGCTTCCGTCCGTGCCGGCCTTGACCGGCGCCGAGGAGCGCAGGATCGCGCCGATCCGCCGTTCGCGGCGAGCCGTGACACGGCCGTCGACGAACTCGGCCTCGACACGATCCGTCAGGAGATGGCCGGCCGCGCGCTCGACGTCGTCTTCGTCGATGACGGCGGCGGCGCGGATCACGGCGCCGGTGCCCGCCGCGGCTCGCCCCTGGGCGCGTGCGACGTCGGCGATGGCCAGCCACTCGGCGTCGGCGAGTGCGCCGGTGACCCCGGCGCGGGTACCGGACGCGAGCAGGAACGTCGCCCCGTGCGACGAGCGATCGACGCGTCGCCCGATGCGGTCGGGAAAGGCGAGGGCGATGACGAGTCCGACCGCATCCGCTGCCGGGCTCTCTCGGTGGGGCACGCCTGCTGGCGTGAACCTCCGGAGCCGCGAGACCTCGCGCGTCCACCGGCGGGCCTCGGGGTCGCGCCGGTGCCGCAGCGCTGAGACAGCGGCCGCGACGTCGCCGTCGGCCACACGGGCGTCTCCGCCGAGGAGCGCGACGACCTCGGCGGCGAGCTGCTCGCCCACGATCCGGCTTCCGTCGCGGAGGGCACGGGCGAGCCGCGGATCCGTGGGGATGCGCGCGAGCTCGCGCCCCGCGTCGGTCGCGCGTCCGTCGTCGTCGATGGCGCCGAGTCCGCGCAGCACGGTCACGGCGTCGCGCAGGCTGTCGGCGGGCAGAGGGTCGAGCAGGCGCAGCCCTGCCCCGCCCGGTGTGCCCCAGCAGGCGAGCAAGAGGGCGGCGTCGGTGAGGTCGGTGGTCGCGATCTCGGGCGCCGGCCTGGCCGGTGCTGCGGCGTACGTCCGTTCGTCGACGCAGCGCACGACTGTGCCCGGGCCCTGTCGCGTGGCGCGCCCCGCTCGTTGGACGGCGGAGGAGCGCGAGGTCGGCACGGTGACGAGGCCGCTCATGCCGCGAGCGGCGTCGCGCTGCGGCTGGCGAGAGAGGCAGGTGTCGACGACGAGCCGGACGCCGGGAACGGTGAGAGAGGACTCCGCCAGTGAGGTCGTGACGATGATGCGCGGCGGCTGATCGGCACGGCGTCCGCGGATCACGGCATCCTGTTCGGCAGCGGGCATCTGCCCGTGGAGCTCGCGGACGTCGATGTCGCCCGCCTTCTCGTGGAGACGACGGGCGATCTCGGACACCTCGCGTGCGCCCGGCGCGAAGACGAGGGCGTCGGCGGTGCGGTCGGTGCGGAAGAGTTCTCGCCCACTGGAGACCGCGACGTCGGCGACATGGTCGAGGAAGCCCCGGGTGACACCGCGTCCGTCGAGCCGAGGAGCGGAGCTCGGCATCCAGCGCTCCTTGAGCGGATGGGCGGGCACGGTCTGGGTGACCACCGGGGCGGGTGCGGCGTCCGTGCCGAGGACGTGGGCGACACGGTCGGCGTCGAGTGTCGCCGACATCGCGATGACGGCGAGGTCGTCCCGCAGCTGCCGGGCTTCGCCGAGCAGGCCGATCAGCAGGTCGGTCTCGATCGCCCGCTCGTGCACCTCATCGATGATGACAGCGGCCGTCCCCTCGAGGCCGGGATCCGAGAGCATCCGCCGCAGCAGTACTCCGGCGGTGACGAACTCGATGCGGGTGTCCGTGGCCACCTGGCGCTCGCCGCGGACGGTGAAGCCGACGCGGGTGCCGAGGGGCGAACCGTCGAGCTCGGAGAGTCGCCGGGCCGCGGCGCGGGCGGCCACGCGGCGGGGTTGGGTGACGATGACGCGTCCCTCGGACCGGTTCGCGACCACGGCGGGGACGAGGGTCGTCTTCCCGGTGCCGGGCGGCGCGCTGATGACGGCGGTCGTGCTGTCCGCGAGTGCGGCGTCCAGGTCGCCGAGCGCGGCGGCGAAGGCGAGACCGGTGCCGAGCGCCTCGACGTCGAACGGAGATCTCTGCACCCCTCCATCTTCGCGCGTTCCGATGGGTGGGGATGCAGAAGCGGCGCCTCCCGCTCGTGGGCCCCCGCAACACGCGGGACACGAACGGGCGGCGCCGCCTCAGATCACTCTGCGGATTCTGCTGGTTCGTCGGCGGAGGACCCGGTGCCGGAATCCGCCGCTGTCGCGCGGGACCGCTTCGGAGCGGATGCCGTCGCCGGCGCTGCGGCCGACGCCTGCGTCTTCGCGATGCCCGCACCGATGCCCTGGCCGACGGCCTGACCCTGGATGATGGCGGCGAGGTCGAGCCCGGTCGCCGAGCTCACGCTGTCGAACACGGACTTCAGCGCCTTCGCGCTGTCGGCGCCGACGACGCCGGACGCGCCGTCCTCGCCGGAGCCGCCGATGATCGACACGGATCCGATCGTGGCGTAGCCCTTCGCGAACTCGCCCATGATCGTGGGGAGCACGTCGAGCACACGCTGCGACAGGAAGGCCTCCTGGTTGGAGGCGATGGCCTTGGCCTCGGCTTCGGTCGCCGCGGCGCGCGCTTCACCCTCTGCGCGGATGGCATCGGCCTCGGCGTTCGCGCGGAGGCGGCGTGCCTCGGCTTCTGCGTCGGCGAGAGCACGGAGGGCGTTCGCCTCACCGGATGCCTTCGCCTCTGCTGCGGCGGCCTCACCGGCGGCACGTGCGCGGTCGGCCTCGGCCTGCTGCTCGGCGATCTTCGTGCGCGCCTCGGCCTGCTTGACCTGCTCGATCGCGGCGGCCTCTGCGGCCCGCTCGCGCGTGTAGAGCTCGGCCTGAGCGCGAGTCTCGGCCTCGTACCGCTGGGCGTCCGCGACGCGCTTGACGTCGGCATCCAGCTGGGCCTGCCGGTTCTCTGCCTGCTGCTGGAGGACGGCCTGCTCGGCCTGGGCGCGTGCGAGGTACTCCGCCTGCTCGGCCTCTGCGCGGGCACGACCGATGCCGGCGTTCGCGTTGGCGGTGTTCGTGTCGAGCGCGGTCTGCTCGATCAGGTTGGCTTCCTGGTTGGCGATGTTCTTCTGGTTGATCGCGCGGTCGGCGTTGGTCTGCGAGATCTCCGCTGCCTGGCGCTTCGACTGGATCTCGGGGGCACCGAGCGACTGGATGTAGCCGACCTTGTCGGTGATTCCCTTGATCTGGAACGAGTCGAGGATCAGGCCCTGCTCGGCGAGCTCCTGCGAGACGTCGGCGGCGATCTGGTCGGAGAACTTCTTGCGTTCGCGCATGAGTTCGACGACCGAGAGCGTGGCGACGATGCCGCGGAGTGCACCTTCCAGCTGCTCGGTGGTGAACTGCTCGATGGCCTTGTCCTGCGACGCGAAGCGCTCGGCGGCACGACGGACGTACAGCGGGTCGGAGCCGATCTTCACGATCGCGACGCCGTCGACGTTGAGCGTGACGCTGTCGAGCGACTGCGCTTCGGCGTTGAGCGACACCTGGCGTGAGCGCAGCGAGATGATCTCGTGGCGCTGCGTGATCGGGTTGACCAGCGACTTGCCGTTGACGATCACGGTGACGGGGGAGTCGACGCTCTCGGAACTGCTCGTACCGTCGGCGGCCAGGATGGCCCGTTGGATCTTCTGCTTCCGACCCGAGATGACCAGCGCCTCATCCGCCCGAGCGACCTTGATCCAGCTGCGCGCGAAAAGCAGCACGATCAGGCCGACGACGATCAGGATGACGACGCCGATGCCGACGAGTATCAGAATGCCGACGAGTCCGGCGATCTCCATGACTTCCCCTCCCTGTCACCGCGGACGTCGCGGAGACATTCGCGTTCGACTATGCCAGACAGTCGCGCGAGGGCAATGGGGAGTTCTGCTGTCAGTGGTCGCGGAGCTTCTGCGTGAGGCGGCGCAGCGTGCGCAGCTCGTCGTCGTCGAGCGCCGACATGTGGCCGATGATCGAGTGGCTGTGCACGGTGGCCACCTCGCGGAAGGCGTGGGCCCCGGCATCCGTCGCCGTGAGCACGGAACCGCGCCCGTCCTCCGGGTCTCCGGTCTTGGTGATCAGGCCGCGGGAGACCATCCGGTCGACGAGTCGGGAAACGCTCGGCTGGCTGATGAGCATGTGGGTCGTGACGTCGCGGAGACGGGCGGTCATGTTCGGGCCGCGGGTGACGGTGAGGAGCACGTCGTATTCCGCCTGGGTGATCGGAGTGTCCTCGAAGTCGGCACTCATCGCCGCGAGGAGTTCGTGCTGGGCGCGGAACAGGCCCTCCCACGCTTCGAGCGCGAGCTTCCGGTCTGTCATGAGAACCAAGACTAACGGAACGGTGAAGGGCCGGTCGGAGAGGCTCCCGACCGGCCCTTGTCCCTTGCACCAAGAGTGTCCTGCAATCACATGCGGTGGATGCCACAGCAAACATTCACCGTGCGATCACTGTATAACGGCGAGGTAACGAATGCAACGGTTTTGTCACGGTTTCCTGAGGACCCAACCGCCGATCGCTGTCGGCGACCGCTCATCGCGGCATCCCGCTCAGAGAATAGAATCCACGGGTGGTCGATCCGGATAAGACATCATCGCCCCTGCGGACATCAAAGCTGACGTCCTCGCAGGACGCATCTCCGGTGATCGCAGACGCTGAACTCGAACGGTGGCTCGCCGGCATCCGCGCAGATCCAGGGCCGTCGTGTGCGGACGTCGGCGTGTACGCCCTGCGCCGCCGAGCCGAAGCGCGGGCCAGGTCGCGGCCTGCCGGCCCGGAGCTGCCCGTCGTTCGGGACGTTCGCACCCATTCGGGGTTGAGGCTGCGGTTGTATCGGCCATCCCTTGATGACAGACCGTTGGTGATCTATCTGCACGGCGGCGGATTCGTCATCGGTGACCTGGACACTCACGATGCTGTGTGCCGGCGCTTGGCGTCCACGGGGGATGTATCGGTCATGGCCGTCGACTACCGACGCGCGCCGGAACACCCCAGCCCCGCGGCTGTCGAAGATGCCGTCGGCGCGTTCCGCTGGGCAATTGAGCATCTGCCGGAGTTGGGAGCCTCGTTGCGGAATGGCATCGCATTGGCCGGAGACAGCGCCGGAGGCGCGATCGCGATGCTGGCAGCGGTGCGACTAGGTCGAGGAATCCATGTTGCCGTCGGCCCTGTTTCTCGGGTACCCGAACGCGGATATGACGCTGAGCCAACCGAGCATCTCGGAGAAAGGCCAGGGCTGGGGTCTCGACGAACCGGACCTTGCATGGTTCATCGAGCAATGGGTACCGGCGCCCAGGGACCGCGCTCATCCGCAGAACAGCCCTCTTCACGCGACGGCCGACGGCCTCCCGCCGGTCGTGCTCATCACTGCGGAGCACGACCCGTTGCGCGATGAGGGCGAACTGCTTGCCGAGAAGTTGCGCCGCGCCGGTGTTCCGGTTCAGCATCACCAGGAATGTGGGCTCGTTCATGGCTTCTTCGGGCTCACACACATCTCGCCCGCCGCGGCGCGGGCCACAGATCGCGCGTTCGAACGTTTCGGAACCCTGTTGCGCTGAATCAGTCCGGGGTTGTGGTCGTGAAAGATCGCGCCGGGATCAGCCGCGGGATGAGGCGGATGAAGATCACCATCGTGAGCAGCTCGACGAGGGTCTGCGTCACCACCACGAGTGCGGCGAGACCGTACGCGGGCGGGAGCGCGAGGACGAGGGGCAGGACGACGAGGGAGTTGCGGGTCGCGCCGCTGAACACGACCGCTCTGCGTGCAGGAACGTCGAGCTTTGCGACCTTTCCCGCGGCGGTTCCGACAGCGACCATCACCGCGGCGAAGAGGACGAAGACGGGGACCGCGAGCAGAAGCGCATCGAGACGGCGGCCGATGCCGGCGATCTGGGAGGCGACGACCGCCGCGAGGGTGAGCATCATCAGCGGCACCATCGCGCCCAGCGCCGCGTGCTGCACCGCCGCGCCCCATCGAGTGCGGGCAGCGATGAGCTGAGTCAGTGCGGCGGCGACGAGCGGAAGCGCGATCAACAGGAGGAACGCCTCGACGAAGGGGGAAAGGTCGATCGTCCGCACGAATCCATCGCCGACGAAGATCCACATGTAGAGCGGCAACAGGAGCATCTGCGCGAGCATGAGCAGCGGAGCGGCCGCCAGCAGCCGCTCCCTCGCGCCGCCGGCGATGCCGGTGAACACGATCACGTAGTCCACGCAGGGGGTCAGCAGTACGAACAGCACCCCGACGAGGAGCACCTGGTCGTGGGCGACCAACCGCGACAGCAGGAACACCACGATCGGGACGAGGGCGAAGTTCACGACGAGAACGGTGGACAGGAACCGCCAGTCGCGGAACGCGTGCCCGATCTTGCCGAAGGGCACGCCGAGGAACGTCACGTAGAGCAGCAGGCCGAGCGCGGGAGTGATCGCCACCTCCGCCGGATGTGCGACCGCCGGTATCAGCAGCCCCACCGCGGCGCTGAGCGCGAGCGCGCCGACATAGAGCGGGACCTGGTGCCGCTCCATCCACTCGACGCCGACGCGCATGTTCCCATCTTCTCGTGTCGGCGTCCGCGGTCTGTGACAGCGGAGAAGCGACCCGCGCGGGGTTCAGGGACAATGGCCCCGTGAAGAGATGGCGAATCAGCTCGATCGGCGTCGCGCTCGCCGTCTGCGTGTTGGCCGGTTGCAGCGCGACCCCCGCCAGCGTTGCCTATGCGACGAGGTCCGGCGTCCCGGCGGGTCTTGATGCCGATCCGCTCAGTGGTCCAGCGGTGACCTGGCTCGAGGAAGGCGAGACCTTCGCGACCGTCACGTGGGGGAGCGGCAGTTGTCCCCCTGTTCCCACGATCCTCTCGCCGGAGGCGATGAACCGCCTCGCGGTGACGTTCGCGCCCTCGCCGAACGATCCGTGCACCGCCGACATGGCCCCGATCACCCACGAGTTCGAACTGCCGGACGAGATCACCGACCACCCTGTCACCGTGGAGATCAGGTACGAAGACCGGCCGGAGAGCGTCGCGCTCGTCCTCGAATAGATCGGGCGTTCTGCAGCCGCGAACGCGGTCTGATCACTGGTTGAGCAGATCGGTTTCGGCGATCAGGTCGAGGCGAGACAGCAGGAGATCGCCGGCCGACGTGCACACCCCGACCGCGACGGCGACGATGACGAGTGTAAGCGTGCCCAGGATCGCGATGCGCGGGATACTGTAACGCCGCTGTACGGCGATGCCGACCGCCACGATGCCGCTGAGAATCGCCACGACCTGGCCGGCGACGCTCGCGAAGGCCATACGGATCGCACCCTCTTCCGTCAGCGGTCCGTAACTGTTGAACATCGCCACGATCGCGAGTGGCAAGACAATGGTGCCCAGCGCCATTATGGCGATCGGCCGAAGCCGAACGGAACGGCTCATCGCTGCGTCATCGTCCGCTGTGAGGGTCGCGCGCATGCGAGCTGCGGTAACAAGGAAGGGTCTTGGGTCCCAGCGCTCCGCTCGGCACTGGGCGGTTCGGGGGAGGCGGCGGCCGAGGCCGCGTCGCGCGTCACGTCGGCCTGGTGCCGATGGCAAGCAGATGCGGCGAGAGGTCCGCGATGGGCGGAGCAGCAGTCGCAGCATCCGCGATCGTGAGCCCCGCTGAGACGAGGGAATCTTCCGGCGGCAGCATCTCCAAGCCGAGTCCTGCGGGTCCCTCGATACCCACCGTGGTCACGCCCGTGAATCCGGCGGCGACGGCCTCATCGGTGAGCTCTGCCGCCGAATGATGGTGGCCGCCCGGGAACCCCTCGGTCGGAATGGCCCTCACATCTGTGCCGTCTTCGAGGAGAGCCAGGAGCGCGTTCGCCGGGAGGTCGTGGAAGGAACGTGCGAGAACGATCTTCAGCGCTGCGGCGGCGCGAGAGATCCCCGCGCCGAACACGAGCCCGCCCGGGACGAGAACCCGGTATGCCTCGCGCCAGGCGCGACGACGGTCGGCCCTGTCCTGAAGGTGGTAGAGCGGGCCCAGCAGGAGTACGGCGTCGACTGAGCCGTCTTCCACCTGCAGGTCGCGTGCATCGCCGACGAGTGCGCGAGCGTCAGGGATGTGGGTCGCAGCGGCCGCCACCTGTTCGGGCACAGGATCGATCAGCGTGACGGAGTGCCCGTCCGCGGCGAGCCACCGGGCGTGAACTCCGGTCGCACCACCGACATCGAGCACACGGCTGCTTTCCCGAAGTCGCGAGGACACGAGTTGCTGCACGCGGAGGAACTCGATCTGTCCATTGGCGGAGCGAGTCGTGAGGCGATCCGACTCGGCGAACCGCCTGGCGTAATAGTCCTGAATCCACTGGTCCCGCTCCGCTTGGTCCATGCGTGAATGGTAGCCACCTGGCCGCGTGGCATCCGGTCGGGGCGGTGCAGCTAACGTTGCGACATGGCGAGAGTGCTCATCACGGGGATGTCCGGAGCTGGGAAGTCGACCGTTCTCGCTGAGCTCGCCGGGCGTGGCCATCTCACGGTCGACACCGACTACGACGGATGGACTGATGGTCACGGTGGTCCATGGAATGAGAGCCGTATGTCTGCGCTGCTGGCATCGACGAGCCATGTCTTCGTGTCCGGGACCGCCGAGAATCAGCGGCGCTTCTACGATCGGTTCGACCACATGGTCCTGCTGAGTGCGCCAGTTGAGGTGCTCATCGCACGAGTCGCCTCACGAGCGAACCCGTACGGTCGCTCTGTCGAACAGCAACGCGAGATACGCACCTACGTCGCCGAGGTCGAACCGCTCCTTCGAGCGGGCGCATCAGTGGTGCTGGATGGATGCTTGCCCGTAGAGCAGATCGCGGATGCACTCGAATCGCTGCGGGGCGATGATCGTCGGTAGCTCACTGACCCGACAGGCGGCGCGACATGAGAGGGTGGGGCCGACCTGCCAATGACGGAGGTGCACAGTGCCCAAAGCAGTGACTCTCATCCGGTCGTCGTCCCTGTCCGACGTCGCGGAATATGCCTACGCGGCGACGGCGCCGGCCGAGGCGCGGCTGATCTTCCTCGCGGGGTCATGCCCGTTGAATCACGACGGAACGACGGTCGGTGTCGGGGACTTCGCTGCACAGGCTGCGAAGTGCATCGAGAACATGCGCGTCGCTCTCGCCGACGCGGGTGCCGACCTGCGCGACGTCATTAGCACGCGAGTTCTGGTGGCATCGGCGCGACAGCCAGACCTGGTCGCAGCATGGGACGTCGTCCGCGATGCGTTCGGTGATCACGATGTGCCCAGCACGCTGATGGGCGTCACCGTCCTCGGATACGACGATCAACTGGTGGAGATCGAAGCGGTCGCCGCCGTGACGGACTGAGGGGCCGAGTCTTCCAGCAGGGATGATCGGGAGCGCAGACAGCCCTGGTCATCCGCCGGGGACGCCGGCTCGCTCCAGTTCGCTGGATCGTAGAACCACGGATGAACGGGCTACGTCCTCACCCGGCGGATCCAGTCGTTCGCGTTCGTCGGGTAGAGCGGCGTCGCCATGCCTTCGTCCTCGAACGGGCGCCAGACCACCGGCACCACAGAACCGTCCGACTCGACCAACGTGCCTCCCTCATCGGCAGGCGCGGGGTCCAATGTTCCGGAGTACAGCGCGACGATCTCATGGCCGAGTTCGCCGTTGTAGCGGAAGATGTTCTCCACCACTCCGAGGTGCCTGAGGTCGACGATTCGCGCGCCCAGTTCTTCGTCCACCTCGCGGACGATCGCTTCCTGGTGCGTCTCGCCCAGCTCGACGCTCCCACCGATCAGCCGGTGGAAGCCGACGGGATTCTCCTCGGATGGCGCGTTGACACTGACGAGATGACGGAGGCCGTCGGTGCTCGGAGCGATGAGCATGGCCTTCACTCGGATGTAGGAACGATCAATGGGCATGCGACCCATCCTCTCTGACGAACGCGTCCGATACTCTTCCCCCATGCGGGAAGAGATCCTGGCCGGAGGCAATGCATCCGGTGCGGTCGTCCGAGTCGGAGACACGGTGCGCAAGCCCTGGGCTCGGTCGACACCCAGTGTGTCCCGATTCGTCGCCGCTCTCCGCACGAAGGGGATCGACGCGCCCACCCTCTTCGGGCGGGATGACGCGGGGCGACAGGTCCTGGAGTTCGTTCCCGGACGACTTGCGATGGACGGCCCTCGTCTGTCGGCATCCGACCTCCGCCGCGTGGGGGCGATGGTGCGGAGCATCCATGACGCGAGCGCGCGCTTCGCCTGCCATGCGGACGACGTCTGGGAGACGGCGATCCCCGCACCGGGCGACGAGCTCATCTGCCACAACGACCTCGCCCCGTGGAACCTCATCATCGGCGAACGTTGGGTGTTCATCGATTGGGATGCCGCCGCTCCCAGCACCCGCCTGTGGGACGTCGCCTACGCGGCCCAGGCCTTCACGCTGTCCGATCCCGCGCGGACGACCGAAGAATCGGCGCGAGACCTTGCGGCGTTCGTCGCGGGCTACGGCGCGGACGCGACCATGCGGGCTCAACTGCCGTCGGCGCTGGTCGAGCGTACAGAGGCGATGTATGCGTTGCTGCGCTCGTCTCATGAGGCGGGGATCGAGCCCTGGGCGAGCATGTTCGTGGCTGGGCACGGGGAGTACTGGCAGAACGTGGTTCGCTATGTGACCTCACACCGCGCCGTCTGGGCGGCCGCGCTCACGCCGGAGGCCTGAAGCCCGGAGCGTGCTCGGCCCTTTCCGTGTGACGCATTCGCATCCAACTGTTATGGTGTTTATATACAGAAGGAGAACGTATGCGTGTGGTGATCTCGACGAGCGCATCTGTGCCGATCTATGAGCAGATCAAGACGCAGGTGCGCGCGGCGATCCTGTCCGGCCAAGCCTCGGCCGGCAGCTCGCTGCCCTCGTTGCGACAGCTCGCAGCAGACCTGCGAGTGAGCGTCATCACCGTCACACGCGCGTACAACGATCTCGTGGCGGAAGGGCTGGTCCACAACGAGCATGGGCGTGGATTCGTCGTGCAGGACGTCGATCCTGTGATCGCCGCGGAAGCCCTCGAGAAGCGCGTCGATGCGGCGCTGATCGAACTCCGGCTCGCCGCCCGTCACGCGCGCATCGACATCGACGACATACACCGACGCCTCGACGAGGCATGGAGGAGTGACCCCGATGACTGACGACATGGCGCGGATCGCCGATCTGCGTGTCACCCGACCGAACTTCGAGGTCAGTGAGGTCTCGTTCGTGATCCCCCGTGGTCAGGTGGTGGGCCTGGTCGGTCCGAACGGAGCGGGAAAGACCACCGTCATCCGCTCTCTGCTCGGCTTGGTGCATCCGGATGCCGGCCGCATCGAGGTCCTCGGTCAACCGGCCGGGTCCAGCGCGGCGCTGTCCAAGATCGGCGTCGTCCTTGACCAGCCCACCGCCGCCGGCGACTGGCGGGTGCATTCTCTCGGCCGGCGGCTCGGCCCGTTCTATCCGAACTGGGATGAGGATCGCTTCCTCGAACTCGTCGACCAGTTCGGTGTGCCCCGCGATCAGCGGGTGGACGAACTCTCGCGCGGTCAGGGGGTCAAGCTCTCGCTTGCCGCCGCCCTTGCACAGCGGCCCGAGTTGCTCATCCTCGACGAGCCGTCCAGCGGCCTCGATCCGCGATCCCGCCGCGACATCGGCGATGTCATCCGGCAGTTCATGGTGGACCCGCAGCACGCCGTGCTCTTCTCGACGCACATCACCACAGACCTGGACGACCTGGCCGATCAGCTCATCGTGCTGGTCGGCGGTCGGGTCGCGCACCGCGGCATCCTTCCCGATGCCAAGGACGACTTCGCCATGGCGCGGGGCACCGGCGAGGTGCCCGATGGCACCTTCGGCCCGCAGTACTCCGGCGCGCAATGGTCTGCGCTGATCCGTACCGAGGACTCCGCGGCCTTCGGGCCGGACGTCGTCATCGATGAAGCGACCATCGATGACATCATCATCCACCTGGCCGCCGCACACGAGGAGGCACGAGTATGAGCTTCGCATTCACCCGCTTCGATGTGCTGTCGTGGTTCCCTCGACGCGCGACGCTGGTCCCCTTCGCCTTCATCATCGTGGTCGGCGTCGTGCTTCCCGTCCCCGGCATGGCGATCGTCACCGCCGCCTTCGTCACCTCGCTGATGCTCTCGGCGCCATTCCTCGGTGACGAGCGCGACCGCCTCGACAGGCTCTACGGCGTCCTCCCGATCTCGCGCCGTGCGGTCGTGCTGGGGCGAACGGCATCCATCCTCCTCTACGGCATCATCGCGATGATCATCGCCACCGTCACCACGCTCATCACCGCCGCCGCCCGAGGCGCCACGATCACCGGTGACGGGCTCGTGCTCGGATACGCGGCTGCGTTCGCGATCGTCGGGGTGTCCGTCGGCGTCCAGCTGCCGGTGCTGTTCCGCGTCGGATACTCCCGTGGCCGCCTCGTCGTCTACGCACCCACCGTCCTCATCGCGGGGGCGGCCTGGCTCGCGCAGGCCACCGGTCTCCTCGACACGAAGGCGCTCGCGTCGATCCCTCTCGGGCTCGGCGCGGGGATCTGCGTCGGCGTCGGTCTGCTGGGAATCATCATCGGCACCGCCGTCGCCGTACGTCTCTATGTGAGGCGAGAGCTGCGCTGAGGCGGCGTTCGCCGCCGCTCGCAGAGGATGGTGCCGACGGGGGCGCGCGGTTGGGCTGCCTCGACGGACGGGTGGCGCATCCGGCGCCGATCGGTGAGGATCGTGGGCATGCGTTTCTCACGCCGTGTCGCCGCGGCCGCCGCCGTTCCTCTCGCCGCAGCGCTCGCGTTGAGCGGCTGTGCCAGCGATCTCGAGACGTATTCCGACCTGCAGCGAGACCGGCGACCGGCCGATGAACTGCCGCTGCTGCCCGACAATCCCTATGAAGGTGTTGATGAGTCGTCGAGCCGATACGTCGGGGAACACGACGGCTTCGCGCTGTGGATCGCGGAGGGATCGGAAGCGGACATGAAGTGCCTCATCGTCGTTCTGGATTCGGACGAGTGGCGCGTCGGATGCGGCGACGGGTCGACGCGCTTCAGCGGAGCAGCCGGCGCGTTCGGTGTCGTCGCCGATGGCGCCCCTGCCCCGGATGGAGCGACCATGATCTCCGAGAACGTCTACGCGCAATGAGCGCCGACCCTGTTTGGGGGAACGGGATGAGATGGATCCTCTATGACATCGGTGGCGTGATCGAGATGGTCGACGATCATCGCTGGCCCGGGGAGCTGGAGGAACGCTGGGGTGCACGCCTCGGCCTCAGCGTCGACGAACTGCGCCGGTGTCTGCACGCGGCGGACCTCCCCGACACGACGCTCCGGTCCGGGGTGGCCGAGGAGTACTGGCGCGGGTTCGGCGCGGCACTGGGAATCGATACCGCTGACGTCGAGGAGATGCGATCCCAGATGTGGGACGCGTACTGCGGTGAAGCGAATCAGGAGCTCCTCGACCATGCGCGGTCACTGCGCGGGCGCGCCGGCCTGGCCATCCTGTCGAACTCCGGCGACGGTGCGCGTGAGGAGGAGGAGCGTCGCTTCGGGCTTGCGTCGATCTTCGATCCGATCTGTTACAGCCACGAGCAGGGAGTGGCCAAGCCCGACCCCGGCGCCTACCTGAGCGCGTTGGAGCGGATGGGTGCATCTGCGCAGGACGTCCTCTTCATCGACGACAACGAGGGGCCGATCCGCGGGGCAGAGGCCTGCGGGCTCCGAACGGTCCTGCATCGCGACAACGCCGTGACGATCGCGGCGATCGAGAGTTTCCTCGCGGAATGATCTCGGGGAGGGATACCGCCCGCGGTCAGGTCGCTGTCGAGCTGCCCTGGGCGCGCGCGATTGCGTCCTCGCGGCTCTGCTCCAGAAGGACCTGAAGGGCAGCCTCGGCACGTTCGGCATCGGCGGAGCCGAGCGAGTCGATCCATCGTCGGCGCAGGTCATCGAACGCCGCTGCGCCGATCGCGGTCATCTCCTCGCCGCGTGCGGTCACCGCGACGTGTCGCCGTCGCGCGTCGGTGGGGTGTGCTTCGCGTCGCACGTATCCGAGGTGCTCCAGCGTCGCGATCGTCTTGGCTGCGGCCTGCTTGGAGACTCCCAGCGCCCTGCCGAGCGCAGATGCGTCGGTCGCACCGGCCCGGATCTCGACGAGCGCGAACTCGAGCGTGGCGGTCACTCCAGGGTGCCCGCGGCGACCGAGCTCCTCGACAGCGTGCGCGACCATCGCGCGGAAGGTCTGGTCGAGCAGTGATGCCAATCGCGCCCCTGGTGTCGCCTCCATGTTCCGATCCTACGGCGACTCGAAGGATGGACAACCGTCTTGTCTTCTGCGATTATTAGTCAACTAGGTTGTCTATATGAGCAGGAGTGCACAGATGAACATCCCTCCCATCGGGCGCACGATCGCCGAGGTCTCCCACCATCGCATCGCGGTGGACGGGGGCGAGCTGCACTACGTCTCGGCGGGTCGCGACGGATCGCCCATCCTTCTCGTCCACGGCTTCCCGGAGTCGTGGTGGGCCTTCCACCGGGTGATCCCGCTCCTCGCACACGATCACCGCGTCTTCGCCGTCGACCTGCGCGGGTTCGGCGACTCGTCGGTCGCCGCGGAGGATCACAGCAGCGCAGTCGCCGCCGACGACCTTCACGCCCTGATCCGGCACCTGGACCTCGGGGCGTTCACGGTGCTGGGGCAGGACATCGCCGGCGGAGCCCTCTACCGACTCGCGATGACCCACCCGGAGGATGTGGCTGCCATCGTCGCTGTCGAGATGGGGCTCGCCGGATTCGGACTCGAGGCCTTCGCGGACATCACGAACGGCGGCTCCTGGCACATCGGCGCACTGGCCGCCCCCGGCATCGGAAACATGCTGTTCGCCGGTCGCGAGGCCGAGATCCTCGGGCACTGGGCGTTCCCGTCCATGACCGCGGTGCCCGGATCGATCACGGACGCGGACGTGACCGAATTCGCGCGTGGATTCGCTCGGCAGGGTGGCTGGAACGGCGCCGCCGGGATCTACCGCTCCATCCTCAGCGAAGGAGAAGAGTTCCGTGCCATGGCGCAGCGCTCGGCGCTGGCTGTCCCCGCGCTGGCGGTGGGTGGATTCGGCGGCCCGTTCACAGCGGCGACGGTGGAGGGCATCGTCTCGGGCGAGGTCGCCTCGACGATCCTGGACGGCGTCGGCCACTACGTCGCTCTGGAGGCTCCCGATGAGCTTGCCGCCGCGATCCTGGAATTCCTGGATGCCGCGGGGCTCTGATCTCCGCTCCGGCGGCCTCAGCGCTGAGAGTCCGAGAAGGTCGCTGCTCGCGTCGTCGTTCGCACGCGATACAGGCTCGTGGTGGCGGCGATGAAGAGGTCGGAACCGTCGTCGCCGCCGAAGGTGACGTTGGCCACGACCTCCGACACGGGGACGAAGAGCACTTCGGCGCCGTCGGGTTCGAACACGTGCACGCCGTCACCCGCGGAGGACCAGACGCGTCCCTCGACGTCGACGGCGATGCCGTCGGGCACCCCGACCTCGATCGTCGCGAACAGACGGCCCCGTCGAGCAGTGGCGCCGTCGACGTCGAACGCGCGGATCCAGTGACCCGGTCCGTCGCCGAGTGCGACGGCGGTGTCGGTGACGTAGACCGTGCCGCCGTCGGGGGAGAAGGCGATCCCGTTGGGCTGGTCGATGTCGTCGATGACCGCAGTCAGTCCGTCTTCGGCTGACCAGCGGAAGACGCGGCAGTCGCCGTACTCGCGGATGCCGGGGTGTCCCTCTCGAGGCTGCACGATCCCGTAGTGCGGATCCGTGAACCAGTAGGAGCCGTCGGGCGCGAGCGCGACGTCGTTCGGGGAGTTCAGACGGTACTCTCCCCAACGGGAGATGATTTCGGTCACAGTGCCGTCGGACGCCTCGCGCTCCAGTCGTCGGTGTCCGTGCGAGCACTGCACGACGCTGCCGTCGCTGTCGAGCATCCGCCCGTTGGTGAACTCCACCTGGTCGCGATGGACGCTCACCTCCCCTGTCGCGGCATCCCACCGCAGGATCCGGTCACCGGGGATGTCGCTCCAGCGCACCGCGCGCTCGTCCGGCATCCACAATGGGCCCTCGCTCCATGTCGCTCCCGTGGCGAGTCTCTCGAGGGACGTTCCGGGCGCCAGAAGGGGGTGCTGTTCTCGGCTCACGCCAACAGATTAGTGCCGCGGCCGCGCGTCAGAGGCGCGGCCGCGGCCGAGAGATCAATACCAGTTCACGGACTGCGAGTGACCCCACGCGGCGCACGGTGCGCCGTAGACCTGCGAGATGTAGTCGAGGCCCCAGCGGATCTGCGTGGTGGCGTTGGTGGCCCAGTCGGAGCCGAACGTCGCCATCTTGTCGCCGGGCAGAGCCTGCGGGATGCCCGTTGCGCCGGAGGGGTTGTAGGCCTGGTAGTTCCAGCCGGACTCCTTCATCCACAGAGAGTCGAGGCAGGAGAACTGGTCGGCGCCCCAGCCGTAGTCGCTCGCGGCGATCTGCGCGGCGACGGCTCGCGCGCCGTCCGGGGTGTTCGCGCTCGCGAGGGCGGCGGCTTCGGCAGCGGCCTCTGCGGCTGCCGCCTTCTCGGCCTCCTCGGCTTCCTTCTGAGCGACTGCGGCGTCCAGGCGTCCGCGCAGGGACTCCGTCGCCGCCTCGACGATCTCCGTCTCGACGATCGCGTTCGCGGTGAGGGTGGCGCGCGTGGCGCCGACGGCGTCCTCCGCGGAGAGCGCGTTCAGCGCCGATGCGAGGCCGACGGTGTCGATGGAGACCTCGCCGAGGTCGTAGCCGGAGTCCTTGATCTCGGTGACGGCCTTCGCGGCCTCGGCGACGACGGCGCGACCGTCCTCGACGGCGGTGGCAGTGGTCGCGAGCTCGGCGCGCAGGTCGGCGCGATCGATCGCCACGGCGCGGCCGGAGACGTCAGCGGCGGCGGGGGCCGCAGTCGTGAGGCCGGCGGTGGCGAGCAGCCCGAGCGCAGCTCCAGCGGCGAGCGTGAGCGCGATGGCACGGCGGCGGGTGGGTGAAATCAATCGGGTTTCGGGCATGGGGAAGTGATGATCCTTTGACGTAGCGGGGCCGCTTCGGGGCGGCACGTGCACCTTCGGGTCGAGCGCACAAGGTAACGATTCTGCATCATGCTTGCTGGGCGGCACCTCCGTGGCGCCTGGATGCCTCGTGTGAACGGCGCCCGCTGAGGAGCAGTACTCGGTATTGCCAAGTACTGCTACTCAGTGTTACCGTCTACCGGTAGTCAATGACACTGAGTAGAAGAGGGCGCCGATGGCAAGTCAGATGACCGAGATGCTCAAGGGCACACTCGAGGGCATCGTGCTCGCGATCCTCGCCGAGCGCCCTGCGTACGGATACGAGATCACGTCCCGACTGCGCGACGAAGGGTTCACCGATCTCGTCGAGGGCACGGTGTACGCGTTGCTCGTCCGCATCGAGCAGCGCGGCTTCGTCGATGTGAAGAAGGTGCCATCGGCGAAGGGGCCACCGCGCAAGGTGTACTCGCTGTCCGCCAAGGGCCGCACCCAGCTCGGCGATTTCTGGAAGACGTGGAGCTTCCTCGCCGAGCGCATCGAACATCTCCACCGACCCGATTCCCGCGACGACGAAGGAGAATGACCATGGCTGCGAAGTGGATCGAAGCGCTCACCGGATCGCTCGAACAGAAGAAGCAATATCGGCAGAGCGTCGCGCGCATCGACGGACTGCCCGAACCGTACCGCAGCACCGCCAAGGCGCTGCACCGCTACCTCCTCGCCTCCGGCGGCATCGTCGACGGCGACACGATGGTCACGATGTTCGCCGATCTCGCCGACCTCTGGGAACAGGCGGCGGCCGACGGCACTCCGGTGCGCGACATCGTGGGGGAGGAGCCGTCCGAGTTCGCCGACACCTTCGCCCAGGCGTACTCCGGCAGGCACTGGGCGGACAAACAGCGCAGACGCCTCGCGGATGCCGTCGATGCGGCCGTCGAGGGAGAGCCGCCGGAGGAGGAGCGATCATGATCTCCACCAGCGGGATCACGAAGTCCTTCCACGGCCTCGACGTTCTGAAAGGTGTCGACCTCCATGTCGAGCGCGGCACGATCTTCGCGTTGCTCGGATCGAACGGCGCAGGAAAGACGACGCTCATCCGCATCCTCTCGACCCTCCTGAACGCGGACGCCGGAACCGCCGTCATCAACGGCCACGACGTGGTCACCTCGGCGGCGGACGTGCGCGAGTCGATCAGCCTCACAGGACAGTTCGCCGCCGTCGACGAGGTGCTCACCGGGCGGGAGAACCTCATCCTCGTCGGGAGGCTGCGGCACGTCTCCGGCCCTGCTGGTGTCGCCGACGAACTGCTCGAACGGTTCTCGCTGACCGAGGCGGGTGGTCGCCGAGCGGGCACCTACTCCGGGGGCATGCGGCGTCGCCTGGACATCGCGATGAGCCTCGTGGGGCATCCCCAGGTGGTGTTCCTGGACGAACCGACCACGGGGCTGGACCCGCAGTCACGCATCGAGGTCTGGCAGACCGTTCGTGCGCTGGCGGATGCCGGCACCACCGTCCTGCTGACGACCCAATACCTCGACGAGGCCGAGCAACTGGCCGACCGGATCGCCATCCTCCACGAGGGGACGATCATCCAGAACGGCACACTCGACGAGCTCAAGAGACTCCTGCCGGCGGCAGAGGTCGAGTACGTCGAGAAGCAGCCCAGCCTCGAGGACGTCTTCCTCGCCCTCGTCGGCCCGAGACCCGCAGAAGGGAACTGACATGTCCGGTCACGTCCTCGGCGACACCCGGGTCCTCACCGGGCGTTCGCTGCGTCACATCCTTCGCAGCCCCGACACGATCATCACCACCGCCATCACCCCGATCGCCCTGCTCATGCTGTTCGTCTGGGTGTTCGGCGGGGCCATCGACACCGGCGGTGCAGGGTCGTACATCGACTACATGCTCCCCGGCATCCTGCTCATCACGATCGCATCGGGCATCTCCTATACGTCGTACCGACTCTTCCTCGACATGCAGGGCGGGATCTTCGAACGATTCCAGTCGATGCCGATCGCCCGCTCCAGCGTGCTGTGGGCGCACGTGCTCACGTCCGCCGTGGCGAACATCCTCTCCGTGGCGATCGTCACCGCGGTCGCGTTCGCGATGGGATTCCGCACGGGCGCCTCGTTCGGAGCGTGGCTCGCGGCCGCCGGCATCCTGCTGCTGTTCATTCTTGCGCTGACCTGGCTGGCGATCATCGCCGGACTGTCGGCGAAGACCGTCGACGGCGCGAGCGCGTTCAGCTATCCGCTCATCTTCCTGCCCTTCGTGAGCTCGGCGTTCGTGCCGACCGCGTCGATGCCGGCGCCGGTGGCCTGGTTCGCCGAGCACCAGCCGGTCACCTCGATCGTCGACACCCTCCGGTCGCTGTTCGCCGGCCACCCGGTCGGCGGCGACATCTGGATCGCGCTGGCCTGGCTCGTCGGCATCCTCGTCGTGGCGTACGGTGCCGCCGTCGTGGTGTATCGCCGCCGCCTCCGATAGCGTCACCCGGACGCGCGGGCCGGATGGATGCTGACGGTTCTGCGACCGGATGACCGACGGCATCCATACCGGCTGGGGGAGCGTCCTACTCGACGAGCTTGCCGTCGCTGGAGACGTCGCGGATGAGTGCGGAGATCTCGTCGGGCACCGGCGGGATCTCCTCCCGCGTCACCCCTGTGGCCGGCGACCACACGAGGTTGACGCGGAGGGTGGGGTCCTCATGCGGAAAGTCGCTTCGGTTGTGGCATCCGCGGGTCTCGCGACGCTCCCGCGCGGCCTCGAGAGTGGCGCGAGCGGCGAGGGCGGACGCTTTGAGGTCGAACGCGTGCGCGAGATCCTGGAAGCCGGCGATGTCGGGGTGGATGCCGACGTCGGTCATCCGGTCCTCGATCGACGCGAGCTCCTCGAGTCCGGCACGAAGGCCCTCCTCGGACCGGACGACGCCGGCGTGCGCGGTCATCGTGTCGCGGATGCTGCGCTGCAGTGCACGCACGTTCTCACGCCCGTCTGCGTTGAGGAGGTCGTCGATCTCGGCGCGGGCGGCGGTCACGGCATCCGCCGATCGATGCTGCGCGTCGCGGGCCCCGGCGTAGGCCATCGCCGCCTGTCCGACGATCCGCCCGTACACGAGCAGCTCGATGAGGGAGTTGCCGCCGAGGCGGTTCGCGCCGTGCAGCCCGCTGGAGGCCTCGCCGATCGCGTAGAGTCCGTCGACATCGGTGCCGTGGTCTTCCGGCCGCACCCAGACGCCGCCCATGGAGTAGTGCGCTGTCGGGGCGATCTCGATCGGGTCCGTGGTGATGTCGCGCATCTGCAGCTCCATCATGGTCTGGTAGACGCGCGGCAGGCGGGTCATGATCGTCTCGCGCGGCAGATGAGAGACGTCGAGCCACACTCCGCCGTTCTCCGTGCCGCGGCCCTCGGCGATCTCCGTGTACGCGGCCAGCGCGACGCGGTCGCGGGTGGACAGCTCCATCCGCTCAGGGTCGTACTTCGCCATGAAGCGCTCGCCGAGGGCGTTGCGCAGGATGCCGCCCTCGCCGCGCGCCGCTTCGGAGATGAGGGTTCCGGCCGCATTCTCGGGTTCGATGATCCCGGAGGGGTGGAACTGCACGAGCTCGGGGTCGCGCAGGCGGGCGCCGGCGTCGACGGCGAGGCGGAACGAGTCGCCGGTGTTCTCGTCGCGGCGCGATGAGGTGCGGCGCCAGATGCGGTTGTGCCCGCCGGCGGCGAGGATGACGGCATCCGCATGGATCAGGTACCGGGTGCCGTCGGCCTGGTCGAAGCCGTACGCGCCGAAGACGACGTTGTCGCGCACGAGGAGGCGCGTGATGTAGACGCCGTCGAGGATGGGCACGTCCAGTTGTTCGGCCCGTTGCACGAGGGTGCGCTGGATCTCGAGTCCCGTGTAGTCGCCGGCGAAGGCGGTGCGGCGGAAGGTGTGCGCTCCGAAGAAGCGCTGCGAGATGCGTCCGTCGTCCTCGCGTGCGAAGTCCATGCCCCAGCGTTCGAGATCACGGATGCCGCGTTCCGCACCCCGGGTGACGACCTCGACCGTGTGCGGGTTGGCGAGGAAGTAACTCTCCTTGATCGTGTCGGCGGCGTGCTGCTGCCACGTGTCATCGACGTCCATGGTCCCGAGCGCCGCGTTGATGCCTCCTGCGGCCAACGAGGTGTGCGCATCGTTGCGCGGTCGCTTGCCGACGGCGAGCACGTCGACGCCGTGCTCGGCGACCTCGATCGCCGCGCGCAGGCCGGAGCCACCCGTTCCGATGACGAGGACGGTCGTGGAGATCTGGCGTTCGCGAGCAGTCATGCGGTCCACGCTACGAGCGAGTTCGTGATTACTCCAATGCATTGTGAGTGTGGTCACGATAGACTCATCGCATGAACCTGGAGCAATTGCGGGGATTCGTCGCCGTCGCGGAGCTCGGGCACTTCACCCGCGCGTCGGAGACCCTTCATCTTGCGCAGCCATCACTGAGTCGCCAGATCTCGACGCTCGAGCAGGAGCTGGGCGCAGAACTGTTCCACCGTGCCCGCGGCAACATCACCCTCACGGCGGCGGGCGAGACCTTACTCCCGCGGGCGCGGCGCATGCTGACGGATGCCGAGGCGATCAGGACCGAGATGGCAGAGCTCGCCGGGCTGCAGCGCGGGCGGGTCAGGCTCGGGGCGACCCCGACGTTGTGCATCAGCCTCGTCGCCGAGGTGCTGCGGTCGTTCCGCTCCGTCTACCCGGGTGTCGAGCTGCAGCTCGTCGAGGGCGGCTCGAATCTGCTGATCGAGCAGCTCGCCGCGGGGACGGTCGACATGGCGCTGGTCACGATGACTGATTCGCGTCCCGTCACCGGCACAGCGCTCTCTCGCACCGCGCTGCTGACCGAGGAGCTCGTCGTCGTCTCCTCCGCGGCCGAGCCGATGATCGTCACGCCGACGATCGATCTGCGCGGCCTCGCCGGGTTGCCCCTCGTCGCGCTCGCTGAGAGCTACGACCTGCGTGATGCGACCGATGCCGCCTTCCGCGCGGCGGGCCTGACACCCTCTCCTGTGGTCGAGGGGGCCGAGATGGATGCCGTGCTGCGATTCGTGGAACGGGGGATCGGTGTCGCGGTCGTCCCCGCAACCGTGCCCGTCGACCGCCCGTCGCTCCGTGCCACCCGCCTCACGGACCCGCAGCTGGAGCGGACGATCGTGATCGCCCACCGCAACGACGTGAACCCCACGCGTGCGGCGGCGGCCATGCGCACGGTGATCGCGCGGACCGCGCGTGAGCTCGCTGCGCGCTCGCCGGAGACCCTGCATCTCGTGGATGAGCAGGCGGTCATCTCCCCGCCCGCTCCGTGACCCCGGTCGGGCCCGCAGGATTCGAGACTGCGTCAGTTCCTCTGCGAGCCGGCACTCGCTCGCGGGTGCAGCACCCCGGATGCGGCGCCGAGCGCAGCGCCGACGACGGTGTCCACGACCCGCTCCAGGGCGACGTCCATCGCCCCGATCTGTCCGGTGGCGGCGCCGGTGAGCAGCAGGACGAGCGGCGTGATGATCATCAGTGCGATCGCGTAGTGGCGCACCACGACCAGCTCGATCGAGAACTGCATGACGCCCAGCAGCAGAGCGATCCAGAGACCCGACGGGTGGAGGAGCACGAGCAGCGCGTACACGCCGACGCCGACGACCGTTCCCAGCATCCGGTGCAGTCCGCGTTGGAACGCGGCCCGGCGATCCGCGGCGACGCCGATCACGGCGACGGCCGCCCCGACGATCCAGTAGCTGCGGTGCGGGTCGACGATCACTCCGATCAGCACGCCGAGAACGGCGACAATGATGACCCGCAGAAGCAGCAGGCGGGAAGCGTCGTCGAATGAGGGGCCGGGAAGAATCTCCCGCAGCGGCCGCGGCTCCCGCGCGCGGACGCGCCTGATCGCCAACGGCGAGAGCGCGACGAGGTAGGAGAACAGGCATCCGGCGGCGATCGCCGACACGTAGCCGAGGGGAGCGATGACTCCCTGGCCGACGATCTGCCCGGACAGTCCGAAGACGAGCACGAAGAACAGGGGCCCAGGCGGACCGAGGCGGAACCCGAAGGCGAGCGCGGCCGTCGCGGTCGCGACCCCGATGATGCCGATGCTGGTCAGCCACAGGTTCGCCCCGGCGAGTGCACCCAGCGTCGCGCAGATGAGCAGCCCCGCCCCGACCAGCGGGAGGACCCTCGCGCGTTCGACGACAGGGGCGGCTCCGGCGAACAGGACGGTGAAGGCGCCCGACCCGGCGATGAAGCCGAGCGTCGGCTGGCCGATCAGCGTCATGACGGCGATCGGGACGGCCATGCCGATCGCGGCCTGCACGCCCAGTTGCCAGCGGGGGCCGCGGGACGGGGCGAAGGCGAACAGGCTCACCTGCCCATTCTCCCTTTCGCGCGGTGCGGTCTCCGCCGCCTCGACGATCCGCGTCGGCTTCCGCGGCGGAGGGCAGGGTGGAGTGCGCGGCTGGAATAGCATGAGCCCGTGAGTACTGAGACGGCCAGGCCTGGCATCGCCGAGAGGCTGTCCCGCATGATCCGGTTGCCGACCGTGTCGGCCGAGGTCGACGAGCGCGGCATGGCACCGTTCGACGAGTTCGTCGCGCTCATCGCCGAGTTGTATCCGCTCACGCACACGCGACTGACGCTGGAGCGCCACACCGACTTCGGCCTGCTGTTCCACTGGCGCGGACGTTCCGATTCCGCGCCCCTCGTGCTCATGGCGCACTACGACGTCGTCCCCGTCGACGAGTCCGACGCATGGACGCATCCGCCGTTCGCCGGGGTGATCGCCGACGGACGGGTCCACGGGCGCGGTGCCCTCGACGACAAGGGCCCGCTGATCGTCATACTCGAGGCGGTGGAGAACCTCCTCGCCGAGGGCTTCACGCCGGCGCGCGACGTCTACCTGTCGTTCGGCGGCAACGAGGAGACGTTCGGCGCCGCCGCTGCCGAGATCGCGCAGTCCCTCCAGCAGCGCGGGGTCGTGCCGTGGATGGTCATCGACGAGGGTGGGGCGGTCGTGGACGCGCCGCTGTCGTTCGTCCAGGGCAGAGCGGCGATGATCGGCGTCGGCGAGAAGGGCGTGCTGACTCTCAAGCTCACGGCGCGCGGCGACGGCGGTCATGCCTCCGCGCCGCCGACGCTCACAGCCGTGCGCAGGATCGCACGGGCGGTCGAGCGGCTGGGGCCGACGACGTTCCGGCCTCGCACACCGAGGGCGATCTCGCGGATGCTGTCGCAGTTCTCCGCGCAGGCGACCGGAGCCTCGCGGTTTCTGCTGAGACTGCTCGCCGCCGTGCCACCGCTCACTGCCAGAGTGTTCGCGGTGCTGGGCGGGGAGTCTGCGGCGATGGTCCGCACCACGGTGGCGCCGACGATGCAGTCCGGCGGGACGGCGGCGAACGTCATCCCCTCCCAGGCATCCGCCACGATCAATCTGCGCATCGCGCTGGGAGAGAGCGTCGATTCGGCAGTGGCGCGCGTACGTCGCCGCATTCGTGATCCGCTCGTCTCCCTCGAAGTGGTCGAGGGCATCGATCCGTCTCCGGAGTCTCCCACCGACAACGCGCAGTTCGCGCTGATCGGCGAGGCACTCGAGGCCGCGTTCCCCGGTGTGCGGCCCGTCCCGTACGTGATGATGGCGGCGACGGACTCGCGCCACTTCCACCGGTTCACCCCGGCGGTGTACCGCTTCGCACCGCTCGAGATGTCCAATGCTCAGCGCGCGGCGATCCACGGCGTCGACGAGAGCGTCGAGATCGCGACGCTCGAGCGAGGCGAGAAGTTCCACCGATCGTTGCTGCAGCGCCTCACCCATGCGTCGTGATCGACCCACCGACCCGAATGGAGCGATGATGCCCCGTACCCGCACCGCGACCCTCGGCGCGCTCGCCGCCGTCGTCGGCTTCCTCGCGTTCGTCGAGTTCACCAGCGGCGTGCTGCAGGGGTACTACACGCCGATGCTCTCCGACATCGCGCGCCACCTGCAGATCCACGACGCCGACGTGAACTGGTTCGAGGGGACGCAGCTCATGCTGTCCGCGCTCGTCGTGCCGGCGTTCGCGAAGCTCGGCGACATGGTCGGCCACAAGCGGATGCTCCTGATCTCCACCGCGCTCACCGCAGCCGCGGCACTCGCCCTGCCGTTCACGGACTCGTTCTGGGTGTTCCTCGTCGCGTGGACGCTGATGGGCTTCTACGTCGTCTGGCTGCCGCTCGAGATCGCCCTCATCTGGTCGCGCTCGCGTCGGATGGAGGGGCGGTCGATCATCACCGCTCGTGCGGCCGGCCTCCTCGTCGCCGCGCTCGAGACGGGCGCGATCGTCGGTGCGCTCGCCGGCGGGGCGCTCGTCGACGCACTGCCGCTGACGGTCGTGCTGCTGGTGCCTGCACTGCTGATCGTCGTGTGCTTCTTCGTCATCCTGTTCGGGGTGAAGGAGTCCCCGGACTCCACCGGCGGTCTCCTCGACATCGGGGGTCTCTCGCTCATCTCGGTGGCGCTGATCTGCTTCACCGGTGGCCTCAGCCTTCTGCGCCTCGAGGGCGGGCTGGTCAACCCGTGGTCGTGGGCCGTCGTCGTGCTCGGGCTCGTGCTGATCGTGCCGTTCGTCATGTGGGAACTGCGTCACGACGACCCGCTGATCGACGTGCGGATGTTCCGTTCGCCCGCACTGGGGCCGGTGTTCCTCACCGCCGGGCTGTTCGGGGTCAGCGTGCTCGGTGCGCAGGCGCCGCTGTCGACCTTCGCCCGCACAGATCCCGACGTGTACGGCTACGGACTCGGCACCACGGGGTTCGCCACGTCGCTCATCATCGGCATTTACCTGATCGGCATGATCGTCGGCGCGCTGCTGTTCCCCGTGATCTCGCGCTTGACGACACCGCGGCTCACCCTCATCGGAGCGTCAGGCCTGGTCGCGCTCGGGTTCCTGCTGTTCCTCCCGCTGCACGGGTCGTACCTGCAGGTGGTCGTGAACATGGTGATCGTCGGCGTCGGATCCGGCGCGCTCGTTGCCGCGCTCCCTGCGGCAGCGGCATCCGCCGCACCAGAGACGCAGACCGGCGTCGCGACCGGCCTGACGAACTCGGTCAAGACCGTGGGAGGCGCGATCGCCTCGTGCGTGTTCGGCATCGCCCTGTTGCAGGGGGTCGCGTCGAGCGCCGGTGCGACCGATAGCACTGCGGGGTCGCTGGAGGGCTACATGACGGTGTGGGTCGTCTGCGGCGCAACGGCGCTCGCGGCCGCTGTGCTCTTGCTGTTCGTCCCGTCGCAGGCGTTCACCGATCGCGTCGATGCCGCGATCGCGCACCCTGCTCCGTCGGTGTGAGGGCCGGCCTCAGGGCGCGAGGTCAGTGCGGGGCGTGGTACTCGGCCGTGCCGCGCTTCCAGTAGCCCTTCACGACGGCGCGATCGGTCGGGATGCCCCATCGAGCGAGCAGTGCACGGCCGGGGGAGACGACGGACTGCTCGGCGGCGATGAACACGAAGGGGTCGGCACCCACGGCATCCGATGCGTCGAGCCGATCGAGGAACGCGATCAGGGCGGATCCCGCCGGGGCATCGCCGCGATGCAGCCACTCCACCTTCACCGGAGCCTCGATCGCGACCTCATCGTCCGAGCCGCGCACCTCGACCGCGATGCGCGCCGGCTGATCACCCATGAGCGCCGAGAAGCGGCGGATCGCCGGAATCGCCGTCTCATCGCCCGCGAGGAACCAGGAGCCCGGTGTGCCGGTCAGCACGGCGGAGCCGCGGGGGCCACCGACGCCGATCTGCGCCCCGATGGGCGCTGTCGCCGCCCACCGCGCTGCCACGCCCTCGTCACCATGGATCGCGAATTCGACCTCCAGCCAGTTCTCGCCCCACACGAGGGGCGTGTACTCGCGGCTCGGTGCCGCACGGAGCTCCTCGATCGTTTCCGGCATCTCATCAGGGAAGAACAGCCGCATGTGGTCGTCACTGCCGAGTGAGGTGAAGCCGTAGAGGTCGTCGCCCTCGAGTCGGACGCGTACGTAGTCGGGCGCGAGCTGCTCCCGCGCCGTGAGCGTCACGACGCGGAACTGGAGATCGAGGCGACGACGCTCCAGGGCGAAGGAGGATTTCGGATCGGTCATGAACTTAGGTTAGCCTGACTGCGGCGTACTCAGGGTTGCCTAACCTAAATCGGTCGCCATTCATCATCCAAGGAGCCACCCATGTCATCGCGCCGTTCGCTGGCCGCAGCATCCGCCGTCCTCGTCTCCGCTCTCGCCGTCGCAGGATGTGCGTCGACTCCCGCCGCAGAGCAGGAACAGCCGACCTCCGCCGCACGGGACACGGTCACGATCGAGGACAACAACGGCGAGCACACGATCGACCTGCCGCTCACTTCGGTCGTCGCGACGGACAACCGCACCTTCGAGACGCTCGACTCCTGGGGCATCGAGCTCTCGGCGGCCGCCGTGGCCCTCATGCCCAACACGATCTCCTACACCGAGGACTCCTCGATCATCGACCTCGGCAGCCACCGGGAACCGAACCTCGAGGCCATCGTGGCCGTCGAGCCCGACCTCATCATCAACGGCCAGCGCTTCGCGCAGTTCCATGACGACTTCGTCACGTACGCGCCGGATGCCGTCGTGCTCGAACTCGATCCCCGCGACGGGGAGCCCTTCGATGAGGAGCTCAAGCGCCAGACGACGGTTCTCGGCGAGATCTTCGGCAAGCAGGCCGAGGCGAAGGAGCTCACCGACGCGCTCGACGAGGCCATCGCACGGGTGAAGGCCGCCTACGACGACAGCGAGACGGTCATGGCCGTCACCACGTCGGGCGGACAGATCGGCTACATCGCGCCGACCGTCGGTCGCACGCTCGGCCCGGTGTTCGACTTCGCAGGACTCACCCCCGCACTCGAAGTGGCCGACGCCAGCGACGACCACCAGGGAGACGACATCGCGGTCGAGGCGATCGCCGACTCCGACCCGGACTGGATCCTCGTGATGGACCGCGACGCGGCCGTCGGTGCGGATGACCCGAACTACGCACCCGCCGCCGACATCCTCGAGAACTCCGAGGCCCTCGCGAACGTCACCGCCATCGCCGAGGGGAACATCGTCTACATGCCTGCGGACACCTACACGAACGAGGGCATCCAGACCTACACCGAGTTCCTCAACGCGTTCGCCGACGCACTCGACGCACGCAAGTGATGGCCTGACGGGACCGGTCGATCCGGCCGGTCCCGTCGCTCGGAAGGAACGACCGGAGTGAGATGACCCGGACCGGTACGCCGCTGCCCGCGGCCGCAGACACCCCTCGCACCCGGGGGCGACTGTTCGACCCCGCGCTGCTGATCGGCATCGCGGTCGTCGCGCTGCTGCTCGTCGCCTCGCTGTTCGTCGGCGTCTACGACGTCTTCGGCGCCGACGACGGCGCGCAGATGTTCGCCATCACCCGCATCCCCCGTACCGTCGCGCTCATGCTCGCCGGAGCGGCCATGGCCATGTCGGGCCTCGTCATGCAGCTGCTCACGCAGAACCGCTTCGTCGAGCCGACGACGACGGGGACGACGGAATGGGCGGGCCTCGGCCTGCTCGCGGTGATGATCCTCGCCCCCACAGCGGGCATCGTTCCCAAGATGGTCGGAGCGGTCATCGCCGCATTCGTCGGCACCATGGTCTTCTTCCTGTTCCTGCGGCGCGTGTCGCTGCGGTCCTCACTGATCGTGCCCATCGTCGGCATCATGCTCGGCGCCGTCGTCGGTTCCGTCACGACGTTCATCGCGCTGGAGACCGACACGCTGCAGAGCCTCGGCGTCTGGTTCGCCGGCAGCTTCACATCCGTCCTGCGCGGACAGTACGAGGCGCTGTGGATCGTCGCCATCGTCGGCGTGGTCATCTTCATCGTCGCCGACCGGTTCACCGTCGCCGGACTCGGTGAGGAGATCTCGACGAACGTGGGCCTGAACTACCACCGGGTCGTCCTGCTGGGCACCGGCCTCATCGCGGTCGCGACCGGTGTGGTCACCGTGATCGTCGGGAACCTCCCCTTCCTGGGGCTCATCGTCCCCAACATCGTCTCGATGATCCGCGGCGACGACCTGCGCAGCAACCTGCCGTGGGTGTGCCTGCTGGGCATCGCGATCGTCACGGTCTGCGACATCATCGGTCGCACGATCATCATGCCCTTCGAGGTGCCGGTGTCGCTCATCCTCGGCGTCGTCGGCGCCGTGGTCTTCATCGCCCTTCTGTTGAAGCAGCGCCGTCGTGCTTAGGTCGGAGACACGCCGCAGCCTGCCGGCCCGTCCGGCGTCGGAGCGGCGCGCGGGCGCCCTTCCGACGCGGGCGGCGCGGCGGAAGTACATCGTCGTCCTCAGCATCCTCATCGTGCTCGCCGTCGGCTTCGCCGTCGGGCTTCTCGCGTGGGACAACCCGATGCCCGCCGGCTCCGAGGGCTTCTGGCGGATCGCGCAGATGCGCGGCACGAGCATCGTCGTCATGGCGCTGGTCGCCTTCTGCCAGGCGATCGCCACGGTGAGCTTCCAGACGGTCACGGAGAACCGGATCATCACCCCGTCGATCATGGGCTTCGAGGCCCTCTACATGGCCGTGCAGACGGCAGGTGTGTACTTCTTCGGAATCGCCGGCCTCGTGGCGCTGCAGGGCAACGCGCAGTTCGTGCTGCAGATCGTCATCATGGTGGGTCTGTCCGTCCTGCTGTACGGCTGGTTGCTGTCCGGTCGCTACGCGAACCTGCAGGTCATGCTGCTCATCGGGATCATCATCGGCGGCGGGCTCGGATCCGTCTCCGCCTTCATGCAGCGGCTGCTGACGCCGAGTGAGTTCGACGTGCTCACGGCGCAGATGTTCGGGAGCGTGTCCAACGCCGATCCCGATCAGCTCCCCATCGCCATTCCGCTCGCGCTGACCGCCGGCATCCTGTTGTGGTCGAACACCCGCCGGCTCAACGTCCTCGCCATGGGCAAGGACATCACCGCCGGCCTCGGCATCCACCACCGTCGCGAGCTGATCCGCACGCTCGTGCTCGTCTCGGTGCTCATGGCCGTCTCGACGGCTCTGGTCGGACCGATGACGTTCCTCGGCTTCCTCGTGGCGACGCTGGCCTACCAGTTCGCCGACACCTACGACCACCGCCTCATCTTCCCGATCGCGGTCTTGACCGGCTTCGTCGTGCTCGCCGGGGCCTACTTCGTCATGAAGAACCTGTTCTACGCGCAGGGCGTCGTCTCGATCATCATCGAGCTCGTCGGCGGGACGCTCTTCCTCATCGTCATCCTCAGAAAGGGCAGGCTGTGATCCAGCTCGCGAACGTCAGCAAGCAGTACAGCGACGAGGTCGCGATCGGTCCCGTCGACCTGCAGATCCCCGCCGGTGGCATCACGGCCCTGGTCGGCCCCAACGGCGCGGGCAAGTCGACGCTGCTCACCATGATCGGGCGCCTGCTCGGGCTCGACGAGGGAACCATCGAGATCGGCGGATACGACGTGGTGCGCACGCCGTCCAAGGACCTCGCCAAGATCGTCTCCGTGCTGCGGCAGGAGAATCACTTCATCACGCGGCTCACCGTCCGGCAGCTCGTCGGCTTCGGCCGCTTCCCGTATTCGAAGGGACGACTGAACGTCGAGGATGAACGAGTGATCAGCGAGGCCATCGACTTCCTCGGCCTCTCCGCACTGGAGGGACGATACCTCGACGAACTCTCCGGCGGACAGCGTCAGCGCGCGTACGTGGCCATGGTGCTCGCCCAGGACACCGACTACGTGCTGCTGGACGAACCGCTCAACAACCTCGACATGCGCCACTCCGTGCAGATGATGCAGCACCTGCGGCGCGCTGCGGCTGAGCTCGGGAAGACGATCGTCATCGTCCTCCACGACATCAACTTCGCCGGGCACTACGCCGATCACATCTGCGCCGTGAAGGACGGCCGTGTGGTCCGGTTCGGCCCGCCGGACGAGATCATGACGGATGCCGTGCTCACGGATGTCTTCGACACCGAGGTGCAGGTCGTCGACGGCCCGCGCGGACCGCTCGCCGTCTACTACTGAGCCGGTCGTCGCTCAGCGAGCCCGACAGAGGCCACGAGGCCGCGGCGCCGGTCAGACCTCGATGCCGTGCGATTCGTCGTTGACGCCGGCGTTGCCGCCCTTGCGCGATTCCGCGGCGATCAGCCACACCACCGAGACGATGAGAGCGAGAAGGAGCCCGAGCCAGACGTTCTGCAGGATCAGGCCGATCACCACTCCGAGGATGAACAGCACGACCGTGCCGCCGAGCCAGGTCCACCGCTGCTTCTTCGTCGCCGCCATGGTGTCAGCCTATCCGTGGCCCCTGCGCGCCGCTCACCGGCGCCGGTGATCCTCCGGCGCCAGTCGTGGGCCTCGGCGCGGTTCACGAGGACCGCCCGCGAGGATCAGCCGGATGACGCGCTGGCGGTGACCGGCCCAGGGGGCGAGCAGTTCCAGCATGCCGTCGTCGTCGACGCGGGAGCCGGTCAGCGCGTACCCGACCTGATGCGCGAGGTGGTAGTCGCCGACGCTGACCGCATCGGGGTCGCCGAGGGCCCGGATGCGGGTCTCTGCGGACGTCCACGCCCCGATGCCGGGCAGGCTGGTGAGGACGCGCTCGCGCTCGGCGCCGCCCTGCGCGGCGAGTACGGCGTCGGCGACGCGCTGCCCACGCTCGGCGGTGCGGACGATCGTGCGCGACTGCGGAGGCTCGACGCCCGCTCGATGCCACGCCCATGACGGGATGCGTCGCCACCCGTCCACGGACGGGGGAGCGAACAGCGTGCGAGGGGCGGGCCCCGGGGCGCGTTCACCGAAGCGGGTGACGAGGACCCGCCATGCGCCGAAGGCTTGCAGAGAGGTGACCTTCTGCTCGAGCGTCGCGCACACCAGCGCATCGAACACGAGATCGGTGCGGGTCAGGCGCGTGCCGACGGTGCGGTGCGCGATCGCGGCGAGCATCGGGTGCCCTGACACGTCGAAGCCGCTCGCATCGTCGTCGGCGCCGCACAGGCGGGGGAGCTGGCCGAGCGTCCACTCGGCGCCCGGTCCCCAGGCCGTGGCATGCACTCCCTCATGCGTCTGACGGAGCGCGACCGTCGAGACGCCGGCGGGGGTCCGCGCTGCGCGCCACAGAGTCGAGCCCTCCACGAACATCGTCGGGTCCTTCGGCCCGCGCGCGAGCACGCCCACCGTGCGGAGGAGGTTCAGCGGATGAGGTGGTCGATAGACCGTGCGAAGCGGCTCGGCGTGCGCGGATGCGGCGGTCGCGGCATCCGCTGTCATGGTCATGCGAACACCCTACGTCCCTGCCCTGACAGTCGGGTCGGGTCGCGGGGAGCGAGCGTCAGAAGCGGTCGGGCGAAGGCGTGCCGTGGCCGTAGCGGATGACGACGTCGGCGTGGCGGTCGAACCGGTAGCCGACGCCGCGGACGGTGCGGACGATGTCCTCGTAGCGACCGAGCTTGGCGCGCAGTCGGCGGACGTGCACGTCGATGGTGCGCTCGCCAGGGGTCTCGTCCTCGGGCGACTGCCACAGGGCCTCGACGAGCTCGGCGCGCTCGATCGTGCGGCCCTCGCGCAGCACGAGGTACTGCAGGAGCTCGAACTCCTTGTACGTGAAGGCGGCCGATTCGCCGTCGATGAGGACGCGCTTGCGGGAGATGTCCACGGTGACGCCGTAGTCCTCATCCTTCTGCTCCGCCTCCGTCGCCGCCTTCGCGCGGGCCACGGCGCCCGGCTCCTGCAGGGCGAGGCGCACGACGTCGAGGTCACGGCCGCCGGAGCCGTGCGGGGCGAGAGCCACCGTGGCGTGCGTCTCCGCGCCCGGTGCGAGCTCGGCGAGCGTACGGCGAAGGGCGTCGACGAGAAGGGGGAGGCTGACCCCGGCTTCTGCGGCCTTGATCTCGTCGAGTCCGACGTAGAGGGCGAAGCCGCGCGGCGAACGCGTCGCGGGAAGGTCGGCGGGGGCTGCGGGTGCGGCCGGGGCATCCGATTCGACGAAGCGCGGAATGGGGCGGAGGTGAGGGGCGCGAGTGGAGGGACGCTCGAGGAGGGCGGTGTTCGACATGATGATGGGAGTCCTTGGACGGGTGAGCCGATACGGCTCCGATGTGTTGCGTGAATGACCCTGAGGGCCGAGAGCGAGCACACGGGTGGATGCTCGGGGTTCACACCTCGCAGATGGCGAAGGGCGGAACCGGACAGAGTGGCTGAGAGATCAGCGACACATTCGGCAACACATGCCAACGCAGCCGGGCATCATCATCCCGGCAGTCCTGTTCGCCTCCTGGGCGGACAAAGGGCGCGCGTTGGTGGTCATGGGGGCGATTATGTCCGATGATGTCCCCCCGTGTCAAAGCGAGTCCGCCCGTTCCGGCGTGGCATAGCGTGGGGGGATGACGGATTCCATGATGGTCGACGGGTTCCTGGTCACTGACGAGAAGGATGCCTCGCGCTACACCCTCACGAGGGACGGAGTGCTCGTGAGCGCTCTGGACTACCGGGATGACGGCAAGACGATGGCGCTCACCAGGGCGTTCACGATCCCGACGTACCGGGGCAACGGCTATGCGGCGAAGGTGGTCGCCGGCGCGATCGCCGACATCGAGAGCCGAGGGGACCGGAAGGTCGAACCGGTGTGCTGGTACGTCGCCGAGTGGTTCGCTCAGAACCCCGGCCACGAGGGCCTGCTCCGCCGCGGCTGAGCCCTCGCCGCGCCAGGGACTGCGACACGACCTCCGATAAGATGCAGGTCTGCTCAGCACCGTTCGCTGAGGCGGTCGGCCCCGGGAACGGCGGCTGGTCCGAGGCTTGAAACCTCCGGCATCCTTCACAAGACACCGGAGGTTCTTCCATGTCGTCATCCCTGCGCGCACGCCCCTCGGCGAAATGGTGGGCGCTGTTCGTCATCTCTCTGACGCAGCTCGTCGTCGTCCTCGACGGGACCATCGTCAACATCGCCCTCCCTCAGGCGCAGATCGCGCTGAACATGGACGATCATCTGCGTCAGTGGGTCGTCACCGCGTACGCGCTCGCCTTCGGCGCGCTGTTGCTGCTCGGCGGTCGCATCGCCGACTACTGGGGGCGCAAGCGCACCTTCATGGTCGGCATGATCGGCTTCGGGCTCGCCTCGCTGTACGCCGGTGTCGCCGGTACCGGCGGGGAGCTCATCCTCGGTCGCGGTCTGCAGGGTGTCTTCGCCGCCATGCTCGCGCCCGCAGCCCTCGCGCTGCTGACGACCCTGTTCCCGTCCGGCACGGAGCGCAACACCGCCTTCGCCGTGTTCGGAACGGTCGCCGGTGCCGGCGCCGCTGTCGGTCTGGTCCTCGGCGGGTTCCTCACGGAGTTCTTCGACTGGCGCTGGTGCCTTCTGGTGAACCTCTTCTTCGTCGCGATCGGACTGATCGGCGGAGCACTGTTCCTCGCCGAGAGCAAGGCCGCCGGTGACAACCGCTACGACATCTGGGGCGCGCTGCTCGTCACGGCAGGCCTCGGCGCGCTCGTCTACGGGTTCAGCATCGCCGAGTCCGGTTGGGGTGACCCGCTCACGATCGGATTCCTCGCTGCCGGCATCCTGCTTCTGGCGCTGTTCGTCCGGGTGCAGACGAAGGTCGCCAACCCGCTGCTGCCGCTGCGGGTGGTGACGAACCGCGTCCGCGGCGGAGCGTTCCTCATTCAGGCCGTCGCCGGCACTGTCATGATCGGCGCGACCGTGTACCTCACCTTCCACCTGCAGATCGTCCTCGGTCAGAGTGCGCTGCAGGCGGGACTGGCCAGCCTCCCCCTTCCGCTCGGGACGATGGTGCTCGCTCCGCTCGCGACGAAGATGCTCGGCCGGATCGGACCGCGTCCGATGCTCATCACCGGACCGCTCGTGGTCGCCGCCGGGCTCTTCTACCTCTCGTTCATCACTGCGGACGGCGAGTACTTCGTGCAGGTGGCTCCTGCGCTGCTGGTGATGGGGCTGGGCATGTCGTTCGTCTTCATCCCGCTGCAGAACGTCGCGCTCACGGGTGTGGCGCCGCATGACGCCGGTGTCGCCTCGGCCGTCACGAACTCGGCGATGCAGATCGGTGGTTCGATCGGCCTGTCGGTCTTCACGGCCGTGTACGCCGTCGCTGTCGGCGGAAGCGCCGGTGGCGTGTCGCCTGAGGCGCTGGCAGACGGATACGGTGCGACGTTCGTCGCGGCGGCGATCGGGATGCTGATCGCATCGGGCATCGCCATCGTGATGGTGCGCGGACGCAAGGAGGATCTGCTCCCGCAGGGGTCGGTCGCCTCGAGTGCGGAGCCGGTCGCCGGCCGCTGAGCCGTCCCGCCGAGGCGTGCTGCGGCACGCCTCGGCGGGAATGTCCGTGGGCGAATCTACGGTGTGAGTATGCGAATCCTGCACACCTCCGACTGGCACATCGGCCGCACCTTCCATGGCAACTCGACCATGGATGCGCTGGCCGAGGTCTTCGGTGCGCTGATCGCGCAGGTGCGAGAGAACGACGTTGACGTCGTCATCATCGCCGGTGATGTGTTCGACTCCGCGACGCCTGCCGGTCCGGCGTACACGCTGCTGGGTGACACGCTCGTCGGCCTGCACGAGACCGGGGCCAAGGTCATCGTCACGAGCGGCAACCATGACTCCGCCGCCCGCCTCGGATTCCAGGCAGGGCTGCTGCGCGACGGGATCCACGTGCTCACGGATCCCGAGGCGATCGCTCGTCCCGTCACGATCGACGACGAGGCAGGCCCCGTGCACTTCTTCGGCATCCCGTACCTCGAGCCGGCCATCGTGCGTCAGCACTGGCCGGAGGCCGGGCTGCGCACGCAGGCACAGACCATGTCGCATGCGATGGGTCTGGTGCGCGGCGCGATGGCCGAGCGCGAGGGGCGTTCGGTCGCGATCGCGCACTGTTTCGCCGCCGGGGTCGACGCGACGGTCGGTCTCGAACGCGAGGTGCGCCAGGGCGGCCTCGACGTCGTTCCGCTCGAGGTCTTCGACGGCCCTGACTACGTCGCTCTCGGCCACATCCACGGCCGCCAGGCTCTCAGTGACCGCGTGCGCTACGCGGGTGCGCCGCTCCACTACAGCTTCGGCGAGCAGCACAAGGAGCGCGGCTCCTGGATCATCGATCTTGACGCCGACGGCCTCGCCGAGGTGCGCTGGTCGGCGCTGCCGGTGCCGCGGCGTCTGGTCACGCTCACGGGCCCGCTCGACGACATCCTGTCGGACGAGAACGTGACCGCGCATGCCGACGACTGGGTGTGCGCCGAGTACACCGACACCCTGCCCCAGGCCGAGCCGATGCGGCGGCTGAAGGAGCGCTTTCCCTACTGCGCGATGGTGCAGCACACTCCGGCGCAGTCCACGGACGACGCGAGCCGACAGTCGTACTCCGCTCGGTTGAAGGCCGCGGTCACCGACGTCGAGCGCATCGAGGCGTTCCTCGAGCACGTGCGCGCAGGGCAGGGGCCGAAGGAGCGCGAGAGCGAACTCATCCGCGAAGTGCTCGACGATCGCGTCATCGCCGAGGCGCTCGTATAGTGCGCCTCCATCGCCTCGAGATCGAGGGGTTCGGTCCCTTCCTCGATCGGCAGGTCGTCGATTTCGACAGTTTCTCCGATGACGGGATCTTCCTCATCGCCGGGCGGACGGGCGCCGGCAAATCGAGCATCCTCGATGCCGTCTGCTTCGGGCTCTACGGGTCGGTCCCGCGCTACGAGAGCGGTGACAAGAGGTTGCGCAGCGACCACTGCGAACCGGACGACCCCACCGAGGTCGTGGTGGAGTTCAGCACGGGCTCCGGCCGGTACCGGGTGGTGAGATCGCCCGAGTACCTGCGCCCCGCCAAGCGCGGCGGTGGACTGACCAAGCAGGCGTCCGCCGTACGCCTCGACATGCTCGACGCCGGCGGCGACTGGGTGACGCGCGCGACCAAGGAGAAGCGGGTCGCAGACGAGCTCGACGAGATCCTCCAGCTGAGTCGTGAGCAGTTCCTGCAGGTCATCCTGCTCGCGCAGAACCGGTTCGCGCGGTTCCTCCTCGCCGACAGCAAGGAACGTCAGGGGCTGCTCCGACGGCTGTTCGGCACCGAGCGCTTCGAGGACGTGCAATCCCGCTTCGATGAGCGTCGTCGGGCATCGGAGAGCGCGCTCTCCGGTGTGATGGCGACCGTCGATGCGCGCATCGATGAGGCGGAGCGGGTGATCACCGACGGAGAACTGTGGGGAGAGCACGACGCGTCGCTCGTCGCCACGACGTCGGAACGCATCGATGCGCTCCGGGCCGCCCTGGCCAGAGCCGAATATCGCGCGGAGCGTCGGGCCGCGGACCGCGACGCGGCCGAAGAACGCCTCAGCCTCGCGGATGCGGCACTGGCGGCGCAGCGCGACGACCGACGAGCGCAGGAGGAGCGCGACAGAGCACGCGCCGCGCTGGCGCGACTGGACGCCGAACAGCCGAGCATCGACGAGGCGAAGTCGACGTTGCAGCGCGCGCGAGCGGCCGAGGCGCTGCGGGCGACGATCGCGGCCGTGTGGCGGGCCGAGCAGGTGCGTGACGCCGCCCTCACGGCGGAGGGGGAAGCGCGCGCCGAGTGGGACGCCGCAGGCATGACGATCGATGAGACCTCCGCGGAGGCTCTCGAAGCGTGGGCGGCCGACCGCACGCGGGAGACCGGCGGCTGGCAGAACGCCGCGACGCTCGAACGCGACACGCCTGCGCGCGCGGCGGAGCTCGAGGAGGCGCAACGGCAGGTGTCCGTCGCAGCCGCTCTCGTCGAAGCCGGAGAAGCGGAGCGCGCCGAGCTGCCCGCACGGCTGCAGGAACTGACCGAGCGGCGCGATGCGCTGCGGCGCAGCGCGGACCGCGTGGACGACCTCGCGAGCGCGCTCGCCGCTGCGAAAACGCGGACGTCGGCGGCGAAGAGGGCCGCAGCCGCGGAGGTCGCCCTGCAGACCGCCGAGCGAAGCCTCGCTGAAGCGAGCGAGGCCCTTGCCGGCGCCCAGGCGTCTCTCGCGCAGCTGAGGAGGCGACGCCTCGACGGGTTCGCCGGAGAGCTCGCCATCGCCCTCGTCGCGGGCGAGCCGTGCGCCGTCTGCGGCGCGACCGAACATCCGGCGCCCGCCGAGCACAGCGACCCTGTCTCGGCCGACGACATCAACGCGGCGGAACAGGCGCGGGACGCCGCCCAGTCCGTTGAGAAGGCGGCGCAGGAACGCGTCAGCACGGCGCGGAGCGATGTGGCGGCGGCCCACGCCGTCGCCGACGGACGCACGACCGCCGCGGCGCAGGAAGAACAGGCCGAAGCCGAACGCGCGCATGCGGAGGCTGTCGCCGCCGCGGACGCCCTCGCCGCCGTCGACGCGCAGGTGGCGGAGGTCGGCACGAGCATCGCACGGCTCGACGAGACCCGCGAAGAGGCCGCCGCGACCCTGGCCGCCGCGCACGAATCCCTCGCCCTGGCGAGCCAGCGCGACGAGCAGGCCGCACAGCAGATCATCGAGGCGCGCGGCGGGTTCGCCACCGTCGCCGAACGGATCGACACCACACGGGGCCACATCGAGGCCGCCCGTGCACTGGCCGCCGCTCTCGCCGAGAGCAGGCGGGCCACGCAGGCGCATTCGGAGGCCATCGGCCGACAGAGCGACGCTCTCGCCGCGTCGGATTTCGAGGACGTCGAGGCGGCCGAGCAGGCGATGCGCTCCGCCCAGGAGCAGGAATCACTCGAAGCCCGCATCACCGCCCACGCGGCGCAGCGCGAGAAGGAGCGGGCGACGCTGTTCGACCTCGAACTCCGCACGCTGCCGGAGGAGCTGATCGACATCGCTCCGGCGGAGCTCGCCGCGACCGAGGCACGTACGGCCTGGAAGGCCGCCGTCGCCGAGGCCGGCCGAGCGACGGCGACGTCGGAGCAGCTCGCGAGTCTCATCGAGTCGGCCGCATCCGCGCACGCCCGGAGCGCCGGACAGCGCGACGAGCACGAGGTGCTCCGCGCTCTCGCCGACACGATCGCCGGCCGCGCAGGCAACACCCACAAGATGACGCTCGAGACCTTCGTGCTCGCCGCCGAACTCGAAGAGATCGTCGACGCCGCCAACCGTCGCCTGAGCGACATGTCGACCGGACGCTATCGTCTGCAGCATTCGGACGCGCTCGCCTCCCGGGGCGCGGCATCCGGCCTGGGGATCGTCGTGTTCGACGCCTTCACCGGGCAGACGCGTCCGCCGCAGTCTCTCTCCGGCGGGGAGACCTTCCTCAGTTCGCTCGCGCTGGCGCTCGGCCTCGCCGAGGTCGTCACCGCGCGTGCCGGCGGCATCCAACTCGACACCCTCTTCATCGACGAAGGATTCGGCTCTCTCGACGCCGACACCCTCGAAGTCGCCATGCGCGCGCTCGACGAACTGCGCTCCGGCGGGCGGACGGTGGGCATCATCAGCCACGTCGAGTCGATGCAGGAGCAGATCCCCGCACAACTCGTGGTCGAGCAGACCGCCGCCGGTCCGAGCCGCATCCGCGACTGACGGCCGGCGGGGGAGCGCCCCTCGCCGTCGTCGGCTTAGGCCGTCTGCGGACTCCACGCCGACACGGCATCCAGTGCCCGGATGTCTTCCGGCGTGAGCTCCAGCCGTCCGCCGGCGAGCAGATCCGCCACCTGCCCGGCGTGCGATGCGCTCGCGATGGGAGCGGCGACCGTCGGGCGGGAGCGCAGCCATGCGAGGGCGGTGGCGGCCACGGACGAGCCGTGCTCGTCACCGATGCGCTCGAGCTCGCCGATGACCCTCAGACCGTGGGCCGTCGCGTACTGCGCGGCTCCGGCAGCCCGCGGCGACGCCCCAGCGGCGTCCGTCGAGCGGTACTTCCCGGTGAGGAATCCCTTGGCCAGCCCGTAATACGGCACGAGGCTCATGCCGAACTCCTGCGCGAGGGGGATGATGTCCTCCTCGACGTCGTTGCGGTGCACGAGGTTGTAGTGCGGCTGCACCGCGACGGGGAGTGCGGTTCCCGAGGCCTGTGCGATCTCGATCCATTCGCGGATGCGGTCGGCGGTGTAGTTCGAGACGGCGACATGCTTCACGAGCCCGTCCGAGACGAGCGCTCCGAAGGCGGCGACGGTCTCCGCGAGCGGCGTCTCCTCGTCATCGAAGTGCGCGTAGTACAGATCGATCGCCTCGACGCCGAGGCGCTGCAGAGACGCCTCCGCGGCGGCGCGCACGTTCTTCGCCGACAGCCCGCGGAACTCGGGGTGCTGGCTCACCTTGGTCGCGACGGTCACGCCCTTCGGCCTGCGAGAGGCGAGCCACTCGCCGATGATGCGCTCGCTCTCTCCGCCGCTGTTTCCGTCGACCCAGGCGCTGTACGAGTCGGCGGTGTCGATGAAATCGCCGCCTCCCTCGGTGAAGGCATCGAGGATCTCGAAGGACGCGTCGCGGTCGGCGGTCCATCCGAAGACGTTGCCGCCGAGGGCGAGCGGGAAGACATCGAGGTCGCTGGTGCCGATGAGGGGCATGGTGCTCGCTTTCGTTCTCGGGTGGCGATCGCGGATGCGATCGGCCGCTCGCCACCCTACCGACGGTGGATCTGTCAAGCGTCATCCGCCTGTAACAGCCTCGGGTGATACTGGTCGCATGACGCTTCAGCAGGAGATCGCTCAGACCCTCGGTGTACGGACGGAGATCGAGCCGGCAGGTGAGATCGAACGGCGGGTGCAGTTCCTCGCGGACTATCTCGTCGCAAGCGGCAGCAGCGGCTTCGTGCTCGGCATCTCCGGTGGACAGGACTCCACTCTCGCCGGTCGCCTCGCGCAGCTCGCTGTCGAGCGGGTGCGCGACGGGGGCGGCACGGCCGAGTTCATCGCCGTCCGGCTACCGTACAAGGTGCAGCATGACGAGGACGACGCGAAGGCGGCCGTCGAGTTCATCGCCCCGGATCGAGTGGTCGAGGTGAACATCCAGAACGGCGTGGACGGCGTCGAGAAGGACATCGCTCAGGCGGCAGGCGCCGAGGTCTCCGACTTCAACCGCGGCAACATCAAGGCGCGCATCCGCATGGTCGCCCAGTACGCCCTCGCCGGGCATGACGGCCGCCTCGTGATCGGAACCGATCACGCCGCCGAGGCCGTCACCGGCTTCTACACGAAGTTCGGCGACGGCGCAGCGGACGTGCTGCCGCTCTCCGGGCTGACCAAGGGGCAGGGCAAGCAGCTGCTGCGCGAGTTGGACGCGCCGGAGCGACTCTGGATGAAGGTCCCCACCGCCGACCTGCTCGACGATCAGCCCGGCCGCGCCGACGAGGACGAGCTCGGTCTCACCTACGAGCAGATCGACGACTACCTCCTCGGCAAGCAGGTGGATGCCGAGGCCGCGGAGCGCATCGAACAGAAGTACCTCGCGACCAGGCACAAGCGCGAGATGCCCGTCGGGCCGGATGACGACTGGTGGCGCTGAGCTAAGGCGGTCCTCGAGCGTATAGCCACGGGTCGTTGAGCGAAGGCGCGAAGCGCCGCAGCGGTGTGCTGAGCGAGCGAAGCGAGCCGAAGTGCCGAAACGGGGTGAGCGAGCGCAGCGAGTCGAAGCCGGACACCGAAGTCCGGTGTCCGCGCCCCCGGCTACGCTCGAAACATGCGGATCGACACTCAGGCGCAGCGCGTCATCTTCAGCGCGAGCGACCTGAAAGCGGCCGCTGAGTGCGAGTTCGCGTGGTCGCGGGCGATCGACGCGAAGCTCGGTCGGGTGCCCGCCGTGGAAGAGCCGGAAGACGCGACGCTCGCGCGGGCAGCGGAGCTCGGAGACCGTCATGAGGCGGCCGTACTCGCCGCGTATCGCGAGCAGCTCGGCGCGGATGCCGTGCACGAGCTCTCCCGGGTGAACTCCGGGGACGCGGACGCACTCGCCGCGGTGGTCGAAGAGACGATCTCGGCGCTGCGATCCGACGCGAAGCTCGTGTTCCAGGCGGCTTTCGCGACGGACGAGTTCGTTGGTTTCGCCGACTTCCTGCTGCGTCAAGACGACGGCCGCTGGCGAGTCCAGGACTCCAAGCTCGCCCGCACCGCGCGCGTCACGGCTCTCATGCAGCTCGCGGCATATGTCGACCAGCTCGACCGGCTCGGTATCCCTCGGTCCGACGAAGTCGACCTCCTGCTCGGCGACGGGACGACCAGCACGCACTGCGTCGCCGACCTGCTCCCGCTCTTCCACGTGCGCCGCGCTCGGCTGCGCACGCTCATCACCGACCGCGACATCGCAGCAGGATCCGCCGGCGCGCCGCTGGCGTGGGGCGATGAGCGCGGCGACATCGGCATCGTCGCGTGCGGTCGCTGCGCCACCTGCACCGAGCAGGTCGACGCGGCGCGCGACCTCCTGATGGTGGCGCGGATGCGACCGGTGCAACGCGCGCGGCTGCGCGACGCCGGCATCGACACGATCGACGCCCTCGCGGCGGCGACCCTTCCGCCGGCCGGCATGAACGTCGACACCTTCGAGTCGCTGCGGGCACAGGCGCGGCTGCAGATCCGCGCGGAGGCTGCGGATTCCCCCACGTATGACGTCTACCACCCCGACGCCATCCACACCCTGCCCCGCCCCAGCCGCGGCGACATCTTCTTCGACTTCGAGGGCGACCCGCTCTACACCGAAGCGGTCACCGACGGCCACGCGCAGTGGGGCATCGACTACCTGTTCGGCTGGGTCGACAACGACGATCAGTACACGCCGCTGTGGGCGCACACCTTCGCTGACGAGAAGCGCGCGCTCGAACTGTTCCTCGACTTCGTGCATGCGCGTCGAACAGCGCACCCCGACATGCACATCTACCACTACGCGCCCTACGAGACCTCGCACCTCGTCGCGATGGCCGCGAGACACGGCATCCGTGAGGGCGAAGTGGATCAGCTCCTGCGCGAGGGCGTGTTCGTCGACCTCTACCCGCTCGTGCTGCGCACGGTGCGCGTGGGGTCGAGGTCATACTCGATCAAGAAGCTCGAGCCGTTGTACATGGGCGATGAGGTGCGCACGAGCGACGTCCAGAAGGGCGACGACTCGATCGTGCAGTACGTCGCCGCGCGGCAGCTCGCCGCTGCAGGCGAGACCGGTGAGGCGGAGGCCGTGCTCGCCGACCTCGCCGACTACAACCGCTACGACTGCGTGTCGACGAGAAGGCTGCGCAACTGGCTGATCGACATCGCGCGGCAGAAGGGCGTCCACCCCGCGCCGCCCGACGTGCCGGACGAACTGATCTACGAGCCGTCCCCTCGGTCGGTGGCGCTCCTGGCCGATGCCGAGCGCGACGTCGCCGCCGGCGGGGACGGTGAGGCACATCGGGTCGCCGCCGCCGCGATCGACTACTACCCGCGCGAGGCGAAGAGCTTCTGGATCGGCCATTTCCAGCGGCTGCGCGAGCCGGTATCGATGTGGGACCAGACGAGGGATGTCGTGCGCATCGATGCCGCCGCCTCCACGCTGCGTCGGGACTGGAGCATCGAAGAGGGCCGACGGGTCACGTCGCGCGAGATCGAGATCCGCGGCGAGATCTCTCCCGGCACGACGCTCGGTGAGGGGGCGAACCCGTTCGCGTTGTACCCGATCCCCGCCCCGTTCGACGTCGAGGCGCCGTCGCGCGCGGTGCATGTGGCACGCACGGTCACGGTGATCGAGGTTCTCGACGACGGCTACGTCATCGCCGAGACGTCGGTGGGAGGGCAGACCTGGGACGAGTTCCCGCTGGCGCTCACGCCGGCCGCGCCGCCTCGCGTGGTGTCGCTGCAGGGTGCGATCGATGAGTGGGCGGATGCCGTGCACGACGCTGCTCCGTCCTTCCCCGCCGACGCCGCCACAGACATCCTCCGGCGCACGCCCCCGCGGACGATCACCGGCGCGGGGCTGCCGCCGGCCGACGGCGACGTCATCGACGCGATCGTGCGGGCGGTCCGCGATCTCGACCGCAGCTACCTCGCTGTGCAGGGGCCCCCGGGAACGGGCAAGACCTACACCGGCTCGCACGTGATCGCGCGGCTCGTGAACGAGCACGGCTTCCGCATCGGTGTGGTGGCGCAATCTCACGCGATCATCGAGACGCTGCTGGAACGCGTCGTCGCCGCCGGTGTGCCGGCCGGTCAGGTCGCCAAGAGCCCGAAGGAGAAGGGGTCCGACCCTGCATACACGCCCATCCCGAAGTCAGGGATGGCCGCATTCCTCGCCGAGCGGGAAGGGCAGGGCGTCGTCGTCGGGGGAACCGCGTGGGACTTCAGCAACACGACCCGCGTGGAGCGCGGCGGCCTCGACCTCATCGTCATCGACGAGGCGGGCCAGTTCTCCCTCGCCTCCACCATCGCCGTCGCGGCCGGAGCGAAGCGCCTGCTGCTGCTCGGGGACCCGCAGCAGCTCCCGCAGGTCAGCCAGGGCGCGCACCCTGAGCCGGTCGACACGTCGGCGCTCGGCTGGGTGATGGACGGCGACGCCGTCGTCCGCCCCGAGTACGGATACTTCCTCGACCGCAGCTGGCGCATGCATCCGGCCGTCGCGGCGCCGGTGTCCCGGCTGTCGTACGCGGGGCAGTTGGCGTCGGCGCCCGGCACAGAGGGCCGCGCGGTCGAGGGGGTCGAGGCAGGACTCCACCTCCGACCGTTGCGGCACCGCGGCAACGCCACCCAGTCTCCTGAAGAGGCGCAGGAGGTCGTGCGGATCGTCCAGGACCTCATCGGCCGATACTTCGTCGACACCGTCGATGAGGGCCGGCCCCGACCGCTGCGCGAGACGGACCTCATCGTCGTCGCACCGTACAACGCGCAGAAACAGCTCGTGCACGACGCTCTGGCGGCGGCAGGGTTCCCCGAGGTGCCCGTCGGTACGGTGGACAACTTCCAGGGCAAGGAAGCGGTCGTCTCCATCACGACCCTCGCCGCCTCCAGCGGACGGGATGCACCTCGCGGCCCCGAGTTCCTGCTCCTGCAGAACAGGCTCAACGTGGCGATCTCACGCGCGCAGGTCGCGGCGTACCTCGTGTACTCGCCGGCACTGCTCGACGACCTCCCGCGGACGCCGGAAGGGGTCGCGCGGCTCAGCGCCTTCGCGCACCTCGTCGGCGCAGACCGCGACTGACGGCGCCGGTCGCGACCGACGGCGCCGACCGCGACTGACGGCGCCGGTCGCGACTGACGGAGCCGGTCGCGACTGACGGCGCCATGCCGCCCACGCGACGAGGCTGTCCCGACGAGGTCGCTGAGGGTCGTTCGGTCGCCGCGGTTCAGGCCGCGGTCAGACCGTGCGAGTCAGACGGTGCCGTAGAGGCGGTCTCCGGCGTCGCCGAGACCGGGGACGATGTATCCCTGTTCGTTGAGGCGCTCGTCCAGCGCACCGAGCACGAGTGTGACGTCCTGGTCGCCCACGAGCTTTTCGATCGCCGCGACACCCTCAGGGGTGCCGAGCAGGCAGATCGCGGTGACGTCCTTCGCCCCGCGGTCGAACAGGAACTGGATCGCGGCGCCGAGCGATCCGCCGGTGGCGAGCATCGGGTCGATCGCGAAGCACTGGCGGTCGCTGAGATCGTCCGGCAGACGCTCGGCGTAGGTCGTGGGCTCGAACGTCGTCTCATCGCGCACCATGCCGAGGAAACCGACCTCGGCCGTGGGGAGCAGCTTGACCAGGCCCTCGAGCATGCCGAGTCCGGCACGCAGGATCGGCACGACGATCGGGCGCGGCTCGGAGATCTTCACACCCATCGTCGTCGTCACGGGCGTCTGGATCTCGATGGGGGACACCTTGACGCTGCGCGTCGCCTCGTAGGCGAGCAGGGTCACGAGTTCCTCGGTCAGCTGGCGGAACACCGGTGACGAGGTGCGCGCGTCGCGCAGCACCGTGAGCTTGTGAGTGATGAGAGGGTGGTCGGCGACGTGAACACGCATACCCATAGGGTAATGCGCCGCGGCTGCGGATACGCTCGGATCATGGCCAGAGCGGACGACGACGGGATGCTGCGCGCCCTCGAGCTCGCCGAGGAGGCAGCCGCGGCGGGCGAGGTTCCGGTCGGAGCCGTGGTCCTCGATGCGGCCGGTCGCGTGGTCGGCGAAGGGCGGAACCTTCGCGAGACGACGCACGACCCGACCGGTCACGCGGAGATCATCGCCCTTCGCGCGGCGGCAGCGGCCATCGGGTCGTGGAACCTCGAAGATCACACGCTCGTCGTCACGCTCGAGCCGTGCATCATGTGTGCCGGAGCGATCCTTCAGGCGCGTGTCGGGCGCGTCGTCTTCGGCGCGTGGGACGACAAGGCCGGTGCCGCCGGCTCCATGTACGACGTGTTGCGCGATCGGCGACTGCCGTATCGCGCAGAGGTGATCGGGGGAGTGGCGGAGGTCCCGGCCACCCGGCTGCTGCGCGACTTCTTCGAGCAGCGGCGCTGAGCAGCACCTCGGAGACGAGCCCGCTCAGTCCTCCGACTTCAGCACGAAGACGTCGGTCGACGGTTCGGGATCCAGCGACGGGCGGTAGATGTCGGGCTGGACGTACACCGCGCGGGCCGCGGGGACCGTCGCACGGATGCGTTCGTCGATGTCGTTGATGCAGTCCGCGACGTCGCGGACGGTCTTCTCCGCGGGGAGGGCGATCTTCGCCGCGACGACGAACGCGTCGTCGACGGGGTACGTCTTGAGGCTGATGAGCTTCTCGACGTCGGAGCACCCGAGGATGGCATCCATGATCTGGTCGAGGTCGTGTGTGCTGGCAGATCCGCTCATGCGGCGAGTCTAGTTCCGCCGTCCATGATCCGCATGAGGCACCTCGGGGACCGTCCGCGCGGCCCGCATAGGATTGCCGCATGGTCGTTTCCCTCCCGTCCCTCGCGTTCCTCGGTGCCGGCTCCATGGGAGGCGCGATCCTCCGTGGCGTCGTCGCCTCCGGCATCCCCGTCGACGGCGGGATCGTCGCCACCAACCGCACGGCGGAGAAGGCGGCGACGCTCGACGGTCTCCACGGCGTCCGTGCCGTCGCCCTCGCCGACACCCCATCCGGGAACACGGATGCCGCGGCATCCGCCCGCATCGTCCTCGTCGGTGTGAAGCCGGCGATGGTTCCCGATCTGCTCCGCGAGGTCGCACCGGTGCTGCGTGAGGACGCCATCGTCGTGAGCCTCGCCGCCGGGGTCACGCTCGCGACCTTCGCCGAGGGCCTCGGCGACGATGCGCGCGTCATCCGCTCCATGCCCAACACCCCCTCCACGGTCGGCAAGGGCGTCACCGGCCTCGCGCCCGGTGCCGGGGTGAGCGGGGACGACCTCGCGATCGTGCGGCGGCTCTTCGAGCTCGTCGGTGCGGTGATCGAGGTGCCGGAGGACAAGATCGACGCGCTGTCGACGATCTCCGGCTCGGGCCCCGCCTACGTGTTCCTTCTCATCGAGGAACTCACGAAGGCGGCGATCGGCAAGGGCTTCACTGAGGCCGACGCGCGGCTCATGGTCGAGCAGACGTTCATCGGCGCGACGGCGCTACTGGAGTCCTCCGGCGAGGAGCCCGCCGAACTGCGCCGTCGCGTCACCAGCCCGAAGGGGACGACGGAGCGTGCGGTCGCCGTGCTGCAGGATGCCGGCCTCGATGAGGTGTTCGCCCGCGCCACGGATGCCGCGCTCGCGCGGGCGAAGGAGATGGCCGCCGGGAGGTAGTCCCTGCCCGTCACGCGCTCAACGGTCGAGCGACGCGAACCGTTCGATGTCGCTGTTGGTGCCGGACACGATGATGAGGTCGTGGTTGGTGACCACCGTGTTCGCCTCCGCGTATCGGAACGGCTTGCCGGGGCTCTTCACACCGACGACGGTCACCTTGTACTTCGTCCGCACGCCGGATTCGTTCAGACCGACGCCGCGGATGAACTTCGGCGGGTACATCTTCGCCAGGACGAAGTCATCGTCGAAGCGGATGAAGTCGAGCATCCGGCCGCTCACGAGGTGGGCGACGCGCTCGCCGGCCTCGCGCTCCGGATAGATCACGTGGTTCGCTCCGACGCGGGCGAGGATCTTGCCGTGCGACTGCGAGACCGCCTTCGCCCAGATCTGCGGGACCTTCAGGTCCACGAGGTTCGCGGTGATGAGGACGGATGCCTCGATCAGCGAGCCGACGGCGACGACAGCGACCTGGAAGTCCTGCGCGCCGATCTGCTTGAGCGCGTCGATGTTGCGCGCATCGCCCTGCACGGTGTGGGTGACCCGATCCGACCACTTCTGCACGAGTTCGAGGTTCGCGTCCATCGCGAGCACCTCGCGGTCGAGACGGTCCAGTTCTCCCGCGCAGGCTGCGCCGAAACGGCCCAGTCCGATGACGAGGACCGGTGCGTCGCCGCGGATTCCTTCAACCAACGATCGGCCTTTCGACGGGCAGCGAATAGAGCTGCGTTCTCGTCGTCGCGGCGACCGCCGCGGCGAGTGTCACTGTACCAACGCGCCCCATGAAGATCGTCGCGGCCATGACGTACGTCGCGGATTGGGGCAGCTCCGCGGTCAGTCCCGTCGAGAGGCCGACGGTGCCGAACGCGGAGATGACGTCGAAGAGCACGTCCTCGGTCGAGGCCTTCGTGATCTGGGTGATCACGATCGTCGACAGAGCGACGATCGTCGCGCCCCATGCGACGACGCTCAGAGCGACGCGCTGCACGTCGCTGGGGATGCGGCGACCGAACACCTGCACGGACTGCCGGCCGCGCGCCTCGGACCACACGGCGAGGGCGAGCACGGCGAGCGTGGTGACCTTGATGCCGCCGGCGGTGGACGCCGACCCTCCACCGACGAACATGAGCATGGAGATCGCGAGCTTCGACGATCCGTTCAGCTCGCTGATCTCGATCACGCTGAAACCGCCCGACCTCGTCATGGCGGAGAGGAAGAAGGACTGGAACGTCGTGTCGACGGCATCCATCGCCCCGAACGTCTTCGGGTTGTCGAACTCGAGGATGATGAACACGACCGCGCCGACGACGAGCAGGATCGCCGTCGTGATGAGGGTGAGCTTCGAGTGCAGCGACCACCGCTTGACATGGAAGTGGTGCTTGGCGAGCGTGTAGATGACCGGGAAGCCGATGCTGCCGAGGAAGACGCCCATCATGAGCACGGTGAGCACGAAGTAGTCGTCCACGAACTCGACGACGCCGGTGGCGTTCGGGGCGAAGCCGGTGTTCGTGAACGCCATCGCGGAGTAGTACGGCGCCTCCCACAGGGCGGTGAGCGGGTGGATGCCCGCCATCACGAGGCCCGGGTACAGCAGAGCGGCCACGACCAGTTCGATGAGGATCAGCGACATGGCGACGGTCATCAGCAGCTGACCGACCTCGCCGAGTCGCACGGTCTGCCCCTCGTTCACGACCCCGCCGTGCGCGCGCAGCGGGTTGCTGTCTCCCGCTGCCAGGAGCTTGGCCCGAAGGCCGAGCTTCTTCGAGATCACCAGGCCCAGCACGGAGGCGAGGGTCAGCACGCCCATTCCGCCGATGTTCACGCCGAGGAACGTGAGCACATGGCCGAAGGGCGACCAGTGGGTCGCCATGTCCACCGTCGAGAGCCCTGTGACGCAGATGGTGGACACCGCGGTGAAGAGTGCATCGTTCAGCGGTGTCACGGTTCCCGAGGCCGATGCGATCGGCAGGGAGAACAGGGCGGTGAACAGCAGGATCAGCGTCGCGAAGATGAGGATCGCGAAGCGCGACGGCGACGATGTGATGAGCCGGCGCACCGCGTGCGCCAGGTCCCCCCAGCGCCCGCGAGAGGACGCCGACCAGCTGTTGCCGGACATCGCATCCTCCCGTGCTCGTCAGTGGCCGCTCGACACGGCGTCGTAACGAGCCCTCGTCATGGTACTCCGACCAGGGGGCGGCTAATCTGAACTTCATGACGGACATCTTCGACGTGATCGCGGACGGCACGAGGCGAGACATCCTCCAGCTTCTGCTGCGGCGGTCGACGGAGGGGGAGTCCGGCACGAGCGTGTCGCAGATCGTCAGTGAGCTCGGCATCAGCCAGCCGACCGTGTCGAAGCACCTCAAGGTCCTCCGGGATGCCGAACTCGTCAGCGTCCGCGAAGACGGGCAGCGCCGTTTCTACAGCCTCGAAGTCGACCCCCTCGAGGTCGTCGACGATTGGCTGGTCCCCTTCCTCGTCGATGCGTTCGGCGAGGACGCGCCGGACATCGACTGGACCACGGTGCCGCTGCCCGACGGCGCGGCGCACGCCGCAGAGGTCGTCGGCCGCGCCGCGGCATCCGCCAAGCACGTCGTCACCACCGCGCTTCGGCGCCTCGGCGCCTGACGCGGGACAGGGCCCCCGGCTGCGCCGAGGACCCTGCGCATGCGCGGGGCGGTCAGCGCGCTCCCGCCTTCCGGCGGAACAGCCACGCTCCCCACACCACTGCCGTGGCGAGGATGCCGATGCACCACACGATGGCCCAGGCGGGTTGCGTGCCCGCCGAGGATCCCATCAACAGACTGCGGATCGTCTCGACGATCGGGGTGATCGGCTGATGCTCAGCGATCGGCTGCAGCCAGTCCGGCATGCTCGACACCGGCACGAACGCGCTGGAGAGGTACGGCAGGAACAGCAGGATGAAGCCGTACCCGTTGGCGCCCTCCGGCGACCCCGCCGCGAGCCCGATCGCGGCGAAGAGGTAGGTGATCGCCAGCAGATACAGCGTGAGGAACAGCGCCATGAGGATCCAGTCGCCCAACGACGCCGTCGGTCGGAAGCCCACCAGTACGCCGACCCCGACGACGATCGACGTGGCCACGAGGTTGCGCACAAGGCTGGCGATGACGTGCCCCGTGAGCACGGCTCCCGCCCGCACGGGCATGGTGCGGAAGCGATCGATGATGCCGGTACGCATGTCATTGGCCACGTACACGGCGGTGGAGGAGGCCCCGAAGCCGGCACACGTGAGGATGATCCCGGGGACGACGTAGTCGACGTAGGCCCCGGACGGGTCGATCGCACCGCCGAAGACCCAGGTGAACATCAGCATGAGCATCACCGGCAGCAGGATCGCCATCAGGAGCGATTCGCCGTCGCGGAGCGAATGGCGAAGGCTCCGACCGAAGAACACGGACTCGGCGGTGAGGCCGCGCAGCGGCGGGCGGACGGCGGGGGTGGATGCCGCGACGGCGGACAGTGCAGTGGTCATCTCGATGTCCCTTCGCTCAGCGTGTCATGTGGGTCATGCCTCGACGACGCACCGGAGTCGATGGAGCCGGTGACGGCGAGGAACACGTCGTCGAGTGTCGGTCGCCGCAGGGTGATGACGCCGTCGGCTCCCTCGCGGTCGAGTTCGTCGAGCGCGCGTCGCAGCCCGGTGACCGAGCCGTCGGTGGCGATCTCCCGCAGCAGGTCACCGGACGAATCGTGCAGCTCGACGGTGTCTCCGCCGATGCGGGATTTCAGCTCTGCGGCGGTCCCGAGGGCCGCCACCCTCCCGTCGTGCAGCACCGCGATGCGGTCGGCGAGCTGGTCGGCCTCCTCCAGATACTGCGTGGTCAGGAACACCGTGGTCCCCGCCGATGCCAGCGCGCGGATGATGCCCCACAGGTCGCGGCGACTGCGGGTGTCCAGCCCTGTGGTGGGCTCGTCGAGGAAGAGCACCTCGGGGGTGACGACGAAGCTCAGCGCGAGATCGAGACGTCTGCGCATCCCGCCGGAGAATGTCGCGACGCGCCGGGACGCGACGTCGTCCAATCCGAAGCCGTGCAGGAGGTCTTTCGCGCGGCGTCGCGCTGCGGAGCCGGAGAGTCCGGCGAGACGCCCGAACATCACGACGTTTTCGGTCGCGCTGAGTGCGTCGTCGACCGCGGCGGACTGACCGGTGAGGCTGATCCGCCGGCGCACCTGTGCCGGTGCGGATGCCACGTCGAACCCGCTGACCGTGGCGCTGCCGGAGTCCGGCGGGATGAGTGTGGTGAGGATGTTGATCGTCGTGGTCTTGCCTGCGCCGTTGGGGCCCAGCAGGGCGAAGATCTCGCCGCGGGCGACGGTGAGGTCCAGTCCGTCGATCACGGGTTTCGACCCGAATGCCTTGCGGAGCGCGCGGACCTCGATGGCGGATGTCGTCATGTCGTTCTCTCTTCCTGTCGCTGTCCTTCTGTGTAGACGCGAAACTGTGTATGTCGCATACTTTGGTGTATGACGGTAACACACTGTTTACGAGATAAACAGACCTAGGATGGTCGACATGACGGACGACGAGACTCCCGAACTCCCCAGGGGCATCGCGCTCGCCTGGGGCGTCGCTGCGAACCCGCAGCGCGGCCCGAAGCGAGAGATGAGCGTGGAGAAGATCGTCGAGGCCGCGGTCGCACTCGCCGACGCCGAAGGAATCAGTGCGGTGTCCATGGCGGCGGTGGCCGCCAAACTCGGGTTCACCCCGATGTCCCTCTACCGCTACGTCAGTGCCAAGGACGACCTGCTGCTGCTGATGCAGGAGGAGGCGACCGGCCTCCCGCCGGAGGCCTTCCGCGACCACGACGGTTGGCGGGCGAAGCTGCGGGCGCTGTTCGAGGCGCAGACCCTGATCTTCCTTCAGCACCCGTGGATCCTGTCGTTGCCGATCACCGGGTCCCCGATCACGCCGAACAGTTCCGCATGGATGGACGCCGGTCTGGAGGCGCTGTCGGGCACGCCGCTGAACGAGCGGGAGCGGATGGCCGCGGCGCTCGCCGTGTCCGGCCACGCGCGCTGGTACGGGATGGTCCTCTCGGGGTACGCCGAGCAGTCGCGGCTCACCGGGCTGACGGCGGAGCAGGTCAGTGCGCGCGAGGCCGCCCTCTTCGACCGGGTGATCACCGAGGAGGAATTCCCGCACCTGCGCCACGCGATCGACGCGGGGATCTTCACCGCTGAGGACGACCCCTTCCGGTTCGCGCTCGAGCGCACTCTCGATGGCCTCGAGTCGTATATCGCCGCTCTCGACCGGGGCGAGACGCACGAGGTCGAGACGGCCTGGCTTCCGGAGGAACACGCGGAAGTGGCGTCGGACAAGCGCGTCAGGGAGGCGGCGAAGGCGGTGCGCGCGGCGGAGAAGGCATTGCGTGACGCGCGCAAGCACGAGCGGCAAGTGCGGAAGGAGGCGCGCGAGCGCTCAGTACGCCGGAACTGACCGCCGTCAGTCACATCCGTCACATCCTCCCCGTGGGTTTACAGGCGTCCCGTGTTCCCCATAGAGTTGGGCATCACAGAAAGGGGTACGTGGGATGCCCGATGTTCCTGAAGTCCGATTCCTGACGGTCGCTGAGGTCGCAGAACTCATGCGCGTGTCCAAGATGACCGTCTACCGGCTCGTGCACTCCGGTGACCTGCCGGCGATCCGGTTCGGACGCAGCTACCGAGTGCCCGAGACAGCGGTGGCCGATGCTCTGCAGCGGCCCGTCTCCGACGTCGGCTGACGCGTCACGGCAGACGTTTCGTCGCGTGCACTTCGCGCGGCTTCGCGTTTGCTAAACTGTTCCGAGGCATTTTTTCCGTGCCCGTACCCGGGTGTCCGACTTTTGAACGACGCCCAGCCCCTGACTTAGTGAGGTTTCCGTGGGTTCAGTCATCAAGAAGCGCCGTAAGCGCATGGCGAAGAAGAAGCACCGCAAGCTGCTTCGCAAGACTCGCCACCAGCGCCGCAACAAGAAGTAAGCGGCCAGACACCGAGCGCCCCAGGCCGGCTTTCGAGCTCGTCATAGGGGCGCTTCGTGTCTCTGCCCGCGCCTCCGCACCGATCAGGAGATGCCATGAAGTCGATCACGATCGCCGAACTCACCGCGCGAGAGGGCACGCCGCTCATCGACGTGCGTGAGAAGGACGAGTACGCGGCAGGCCACGTTCCGGGCGCCGTGAACATCCCGATGTCGGAGATCGGCAACCGCCTCGACGAACTCCCCGCGGAGGCGTTCGACGTCATCTGCCAGGCCGGCGGTCGTTCGGCGCGCGTCGTCCAGGCTCTGGAGGAGCGCGGATACGACGCGACCAACGTCGAAGGCGGCACCGGCGAGTGGATCGCCCTCGGGAATCCCGTCGAGAAGCCGTCGGCGTGACGACAGTCACCGTCATCGGGAAGCAGGGCTGCCACCTGTGCCCGACGGCACTCGGCATCGTCGAGCAGGTCGTCGCCGAGCTGCCCGACGAGATCGGTGACGACATCGAGATCGAGGAGCTCTCGATCGAGGACGACCCGGCACTGCACGAATTGTGGTGGGAGAAGATCCCCGTCGTCCTGATCGACGGGGAGTTCCATGCGCAGTGGCGGGTCTCACCCGACCGCCTGCGAGAGAGACTGGAGAGCAAGTGATCCGTCACGTCGTCACCTGGAAGCTCGCGAGCGAGGACACGGCCGAGCGTGGTCGACAGGCCGAAGAAGTCGCCCGTCGACTGAACGCCCTCGACGGCGTCGTGCCGCAGTTGCGTGCGATCTCGGCCGGTGCGAACTCCCTCTACCCGGACGCGAACTGGGACGTCACTCTCGTCGCGGACTTCGATTCCGTCGAGAGTCTCGAGCAGTACCAGGTGCATCCGGCGCACGAAGAGGTCGCCGCCTACATCCGCTCGGTCGTCGCTTCTCGCGTCGCCGTCGACTTCACGGTCTGATCCGGCCGGTGCCGCCGGTTCATCGGTAGAGCAGGTCCTCGGCGACCTGTTCGCGCCACTCGGGGACGGCGAGCCGATCGGCGTCGTCCCACTCCCCGTCGACGATCTGGGTGAATGCGCCCTTGACTCCGAAGAGCTTCTCCAGCGGCGTCCAATCGGATTCGCCGGGCATCGGCATCAGCGTCCGCTCCTCGAGCGCGCCGGGGTGCACCTGCTCGAGCAGGGAGAGCAGTCGCACACCGGTGTGGACGGGGCGCAACGCATCCGGATCGGTGACGTGCAGGATCACCCCTTCGCACGACTCTCCTGAGTGGTCGCGGACGAGCGGGGTGAACCCGTACGGCACGGCCACGACGCCGGGAAGTCCCGCATCCGCGATCGCCGCCGCGTACCGCTCGCCGTCGATGAAGGGAGCCGCGATGACGCGGAACGGCACCGCGGTGCTGCGTCCCTCCGACACGTTCACGCCCTCGGCGAGACACGTGCCGGGGTAGAGCAGCGCGGTCGCAGCCGACGGGAGGTTCGGCGACGGCGGCATCCAGGTGAGCTCCGCTCGGCCGAGCGCGGTGCGGTGCCGGTGCCAACCGGCCACCTCCACGACCTCGAGCTCGACATCGAGGTGCCGGGTGCGCACCCAGTGACGGGCAAGCTCACCGATCGTCAGCCCGTGCCGGATCGGCATCGCCCATCGTCCGACGAGAGACCGCGCATCCTCGTCGAGCATCGGTCCCTCCGCGTGGCCGAGATCTCCGCCGAGCGGGTTGGGCCGGTCGAGGACGATCACGGCGACGTCGGCGTCGGCGCAGGCCTCCAGCAGGTGGCTCATCGTCCAGATGTAGGTGTAGAACCGGGCGCCCACATCCGGCAGGTCGACGAGGACGGCGTCCAGCCCGGCGAGGTCGGCTGTGGTCGGGCGGACGTGCGCGCCATAGAGGCTTCGCACCGGAACGCCGGTGACGGGGTCGGCGTCGTCGCCGACATGCTCGCCTTCCCTGGCGCGTCCGCTCAGGCCGTGCTCCGGGCCGAAGAAGACCGAGACGTCCCATCCGGATGCCGCGAGCGGCTCGCGGCCGCGGACGAGGTCCGACGTCAGAGCGAGATCGTTCGTGAGCATTCCCAGCGTGCTGCTCGAGAGTCGAGCGAGGAGGTCGGGGCTGATGTCGCGCCGGACGAGCCGGTCGATTCCGAGAAGCATGATCAGTCGATTCTGTGGGTGGTGACAGCGTCGTAGGTGCGCTGCAGATTGTCGGCGATGGTGTCGTAGTCCGCCTGCGCGATGCGGGCGAAGAGGAAGTCGAGCACGGCGAGCTGGGCGATGCGGCTGGACATCGCTCCGGAGCGGAAGGTCGACTCGGACACGGCGGTGACCAGCACGAGATCGCAGGCGCGTGCGAGCGGGGACTCGGGGTTGTTCGTGAGGGCGATCGTCGTCGCGCCGGCCCCGGCCGCGACCTGCGCGGACTGGACGATCCCGAGTGTCCGCCCGGAGTGGGAGATCGCGATCGCGACATCCCGCGCGCACAGGAGCGCCGCGCCGGTGAGAGCGAGGTGCTGGTCGGTGCGGGCCTGCGCGATCAGTCCCGCCCGGTGCAGCTTCTGCTCGAAGTCGTGCGCGGCCAGGCCGGTGGACGCGGACCCGTAGATGTCGATGCGCCGCGCCGCCCTGATCGCCTGCGCGCAACGCTCGAGCTCGGCGACGTCGATCTGACGGGCGGTGAGCTCGATGGCGGATGCCTCCGCGAACGCGATCTTGCGGACGGTCGTGACCGCATCGTCGTCGCGGTCGACGTCACCCGCAGACACCTGGAACCGCTGCCGGGCGGATTCGTCGCGGTCCAATTCCTTCGCCAGCGCGAGGCGGAAATCCGGGTATCCCGAGAACCCGACGCTCTGCGTGAAGCGCGCGATGCTCGCCACCGAGGTACCGCTGGCGACGGCCAGCTGAGTGATCGAGTGCTCCACGGCACGACTGGGATCCGACAGGACGTGCGCGGCGATGCGCTGCTCTGTCGGCGTCAGTGTGGACCGCCGCTGGTGGATGGCGGTCGTGGCGCTGGTGGGCACGCGCCCATCCTGACAGAAATTGTTTCCGCCGTGTAACTAATTTCCGAAAATGCTTGCTAGTTTGGAATCTCTTGCCCAGGGTTGGGCATGCACGACACCGTTGTCGCCGCCGATCTCGCGGCGGTGCTTCACACCGAGAGGAACCTCATGCGTCATCGTTCGATCCGCCTTGCGTTCACCGCAGGCCTCGTCGTCACAGGTCTCGCCGTCGCCGGCTGCGCGCCGGCATCCGATGCAGGTGAGGATGACGTCACTCTCACGATCTGGTCGTGGCAGGCCTCCTCCTCGCCGAAGTGGGAGGCGGTCTTCGACGTCTACGAGGAGTCGCACCCCGGTGTGACCATCGAGTTCGAGGGCTTCCAGCCCACCGAGTACAACCAGATCCTCGCCACCGGGCTCGAGGGCAGCGACGGCCCTGACATCGCCATGCTCCGCGCCTACGGCGGCATCCAGTCCGCCATCCAGTCCGAGCAGATCGTGCCGATCGATGACATCGTCGACGGGCTCGACCAGTTCGATCCGATCGTCCTGCGCGCCGCGCAGGGACGCGAGGACGGTGCCACATACGGCGTGCCCTTCGCCTACCAGACGATGCAGATGTTCTACAACAAGACGATGTTCGACGAGATGGGCCTTGAAGAGCCGACCACGTGGGATGAGTTCATCGACCTGCAGGAGTCCCTCCTCGACGAGGGCATGACCCCGATGGCACTCGGGGCCCGTGAGGACTGGGTCCTGCCGATGTTCCACGACATCGTCGGAGCGTCGCGCTACGGCGGTGCCGAGTTCGAGGAGAAGGTGCTCGCAGGTGAGACCGACTTCACCGACGCGGACTATGTCGCCTCGCTGCAGATCGTCAAGGACATGCAGAAGTACCTCGACAAGAACGTCAACGCCATCGCCGTGGCGGATGCCGTGCTGCAGTTCACCTCTGGCCAGGCCGCGCAGTGGCCGGGCGGTTCGTTCGATCTGCCCACCTTCCAGGACTCCGCTCCGGACACGGAGTGGGGCGTCTACGAGGTGCCCCCGGCTCCGGACAGCATCCTCGACCACGCGGTGACCCCCGGCTACGCCGACGGCAGCTTCGGCATCAACGCGTCCAGCGACAAGCAGGAGGCCGCGACCGAACTGCTCAACTGGATGACGACCGTGGAGTTCGGCCAGCTCGTCGCCGACGAGGTCGACCAGTTCTCCGCGCTCCCCGGCGTCGAGTACTCCGACCCGCTGATGCAGGAGATGAACGAGGCGTACACCGCCAACCCCGCCCCGTACCTTCTGCTGGTGGACTTCCGCTACGGCGACCCGACCGGAACGGCCGTGCTCGGCCCGGACGTCCAGGCGATGTTCCTCGGTGACAAGACGCCGGAGCAGCTCGGTGCCGACCTCCAGTCGGGCATCGCGACCTGGTTCACCCCCGCATCCTGATCCATTCGTGGTGGGGATGCTGCGGCATCCCCACCGCGGAGCGAAAGAGAAGCCATGGCTCTGACAATCCCGCTGCGCCGGCGTGAGAAGGCAGGACGGTCCCGAACGGGAATCGCCCTGACGACTCCGACCGCGTTGATGTTCGTCCTTCCGGCGGCGGCGCTGTTCGCCGTGCTGATCCTGTATCCGATGCTCGCCGCCCTGAGCTACTCGTTCTTCGACTGGCAGGGGACCAAGCAGGGCGGTTTCGCCGGCGTCGGCAACTACATCACCCTGCTGACCAAGGAGCCGTACGCGTCCGAGCTCTGGAACGCGTTCGGCCACAACCTGCTGCTGTTCGCCGGCGCGATCGTGTTCCAGAACTCATTGGGCCTCGGCATCGCCACGCTGCTGCACCGCAGGGGGCGCAGCAAGCGCTTCTTCCAGACGATCTTCGCCCTGCCGTACCTCGTCAGCCCCATGGTGATCGGCTACCTGTGGTCGCTGATGCTCTCCCCACTTTTCGGTCCGGTCAATGCGATCCTGCGCGGCGTCGGGCTCGAGAGTCTCGCCCTGCCGTGGCTCGGCGACCCGAATCTCGCGATCTGGGTGATCGTGTTCGTCAGCGCATGGCAGTGGATCGGGTTCCCGATCCTCCTGTACGGGGCAGCGCTGGGCGGCATCCCCGAGGAGATCGAGGAGGCGGCGTCCCTCGACGGCGCCACCGCAGGCAAGCGGTTCCGCTACATCACCCTTCCCATGCTCACCCCGACGATCGGCATCATCACGGTGCTCACCTTCATCGGGAGCATGGAGTCGATGGCGATCCCGTTCGCGCTCGCCGGATCCAACGGGGCGCCCGCAGGATCGACGGACGTCATGATGCTGCTGTTCTACCGGACGGCCTTCGAATCCGGTAACCCGAACTCGATCGGCGTCTCGTCCGCCCTCGCCACCGTCCTGTTCATCTTCATCATGGTGATCTCGGTCGTGATCACCTCCTCGATGCGCCGAGCCGAACGAAAGCTGTTCTGATGAGCACTCTGCTGACCACACGCGAAGAGCCGACCACCGAGGCCGTCGTCGCCGGCAGACCCGCCCCTGCGCGGCGGCGCCGGCGCACGTCGGACACTCCTCTCATCGGGCGCGTCCTGGCGAACGTGTTCCTGTGGGGCTACGCCCTGATCGCGATCGGGCCGCTGCTGCTGATGGTGAACAACTCGCTGCGCAGCCAGCAGCAGATCGCCTCCGAGCCGCTCGGACTGCCGTTCCCTGCAACCTTCACGAGCTTCCAGAAGGCCTGGGTCACGGCATCCTTCGACACCTACTTCATCAACTCGATCACGGTCACCGTCGGGTCGGTGATCGTCACCACCGTGGTGTCGATGCTCGCCGCCTACGCGTTCGCACGGGCGCGGGCGAAGTTCTTCCGCGGCATCGAGGCGGTGTTCCTCTCCGGGCTCATGCTGCCGGTGCACCTCGCGATCCTGCCGCTGTTTTACCTGCTGGACTCCCTGAAGATGACCAGCAACGTCTTCAGCCTCATCCTCGTGTACGGCGCGCTCGGCATCCCCTTCACCACGTTCGTGCTGACGGTGTTCTTCCGCGCACTCCCGATCGAGCTGGAGGAGGCGGCCCGCATCGACGGCGCAGGTCCCCTCCGCACCTTCGTGATGATCCTGCTGCCGCTGGTGCGACCCGCGCTCGCCACCGTCATCGTCTTCCGGTTCGTGCCGGTGTGGAACGACTTCTTCTACCCGCTGATCCTGCTGCGCGACCGCAACTCGTACACGCTGCCGGTCGGGCTCACCCGGTTCTTCGGTGAGTACTCGACGGACTGGCCGCAGCTCTTCGCCGGTCTGACGATCGCGACGATCCCTCTGGTGGTGCTGTTCCTGCTCGCCACCAAGCAGATCATCAGCGGCCTCACGTCGGGCATGAGCAAGTGATGGGGGGAGATCCGCGATGGTGAACGGCGCCCCGGGGTCCGCATGGGCGTCGATCAGGGTCGTCAGCACTGACGCCGCGGAGGAACGTCAGGTCGTCGGCACCCCGGCGTCCGACGACGCGACGCCGCTGGAGCCGCGGCACGTGTTCGACCTCGCCTCACTGACGAAGGTGTTCACCACGGTCGCGGTCCTGCGCCTGGTGGAGGCGGGCGTCGTCGATCTCGACGCGCCGGTCTCCGACGTCCTGACGGTCGGAGAGGGGGCGGATGCCGGGACGATCACTCTGCGGCATCTGCTCACCCACACGGCGGGGCTGCCGGCGGAGTGCGGTGGCTGGCGGGACGGTCTCTTCGGTGACGATCTGCGGGCGGCGGCGCTGCGCAGTGGGCTGCAGGCTGCGCCCGGCGAGATGCACCTGTACTCGGACATCGGGTTCATCGCCGTCGGAGAGCTGCTGGAGCGCGCCTCCGGCCGGGCTCTGGACGCACTGGTCGCCGAGGCAGCCGACGCGCTCGGTGCGGACGATCTCACCTGGCGCCCGGATCCCGCGTTCGCCGTCGCGACGGAGTGGCAGCCCCATCGCGGGCTCGTCCGCGGGGAGGTGCACGACGAGCTCGCGCACGCCCTCGGGCGGCCCGCCGGTCACGCCGGGCTCTTCGGCACGGTCGACGACGTCGCCGCGCTCGCGCGGATGATCCGTGACGAAGGGGAGGGAGGGCGCGCGCGCGTTCTTTCCACCGAGAGCGTCCGGCTCATGACGACGCCGATCGCCCGCGCCGACGCCGGGTACGGGCAGGCCGTCGGGCTGCGCGTACGGGACGCCGGATGGATGGGCGACGTGGATGCCGTGGGGCACACCGGGTTCACCGGAACCTGCTTCGCGGTCCGACCGTCGACCGGCGGTCTCGGCGTCCTGCTCACCAACCGCGTGCATCCGAGCAGGGTGGACACGGATCTCAGCGACGTCCGGCGAACGTTCCTCGCACCCCTCGGCGCCGCGGCGGAATCGATCTCATAGCACACGGGCTGAAACGGAACCGTAACCCGCGGAAATGGGTTTTCCGTCCGAGTCCGTGTCAGGATGTCTGCGTACCCGAACGCGGGCCATCAGGTCCCATCACTCAGGAGCGGTCATGACTCGACGCCGTCACATCTTCCTCGGCATCGCCCTCGCGGCGACGGCCTCCCTCACCCTCGCCGGTTGCGCCGGCGGCGGAAACGACGCGGGCGACGACGCTCCTGCGTCCAGCGGAGACGAGTACGGCCTGGTCGAGGCGGGGTCGCTGACGATCTGCTCCGACATCCCCTACGCTCCCTTCGAGTTCGAGGGCGGCGACAACGGCACCGGCTACACCGGTTTCGACATCGACCTGCTCGACGCGATCGCCAAGAAGCTCGACCTGAAGCTCGCCGTCCAGGACGTCGGATTCGACGCTCTGCAGTCCGGCACCACCCTCGCGTCCGGCACGTGCGACCTCGGCGCATCCGCCATGACGATCACGGACGAGCGCAAGGCGAACCTCGACTTCTCCGACCCGTACTACGACTCGCTGCAGTCGCTGCTGGTGCGCACCGACTCCGGCATCGAGTCCATCGATGACCTCGACGGCAAGATCGTCGGCGTCCAGCAGGGCACGACCGGCGAGTCCTACGCCGCCGAGAAGGCCCCCGGCGCTGAGCTGCTGCAGCTGCCGTCCGACGGCGAGCTGTGGCCGGCGATCCAGGCCGGCACGATCGATGCGATCCTGCAGGACCAGCCGGTGAACCTCGAGCACGAGAAGGCCGACTCGACCTACAAGATCGTCGAGGAGTACAACACCGACGAGCAGTACGGCTTCGCTTTCGCCAAGGGCGAGAAGCAGGCGCTGCTCGAGGCCGTCAACTCGGCCCTGCAGGAGCTGCGCGACAGCGGCGAGTACGACACGATCTACGACACGTACTTCACCGCGAACTGACCCCGAACGACGGGTCGGAAGGACCTTGGCGATGGCGTTGAGGCGCACGCAGAAACAGAAGCTCTACCGCTACACCGTTTACGTGGTGCTGGCCGCCCTGCTCGTGTGGGGACTGGTGACAGCGGATTGGGCGCGGCTCGGGCCGCTGTTCTTCAACCCCGAGGTCGCGCTCAAGATGCTCCCGGGCATCATCACGACCGGCCTGGTGAACACGCTGTGGTTCACCGCGGTGGCGTTCCTCGGCGGTCTCCTGCTGGGGATCGTGCTGGCGCTCATGAAGATGTCGATCATCGCGCCGTTCCGGTGGATCGCGACGGTGTGGATCGAGCTCTTCCGCGGGCTTCCCGCGCTGTTGACGATCTTCGCCATCGCCTACATCCTTCCGATCGCCGTCGGGGTGCGCAATCAGGATCTCGGCGGCCCGGTGGTCCTCGGCCTGGTCGGTCTCATCCTCGTCGCCTCGGCGTACATGGCGGAGACCATCAGGGCGGGCCTCCAGGCCGTGCCGAAGGGGCAGACGGAGGCGTCGCGTTCACTCGGCATGTCCCCGATGAAGACCACCTTCTGGATCGTCATCCCGCAGGGGTTCCGGATCATCATCCCGCCGCTGACCAACGAGTTCGTGCTGCTGCTCAAGGACACGTCGCTGCTGTTCATCGCGGGAAGCTTCATCTGGTCGAAGGAGCTCACCACCTTCGCCCGTGACGCGACCACCCAGAACGGTAACGCGACCCCTCTGATCATGGCGGCCCTGCTCTACCTGGTCGTGACGATTCCCCTCACGCGTTTCAGCGCGTGGCTCGAGCGACGAATGGCGAGGCAGCGATGAGCACCGATCTGATCGACATCCACGCCCCCGCCATCGAGGTGCGCGGGCTGGTCAAGACCTTCGGCGACAACGAGGTGCTCAAGAGCATCGACTTGACCGTCACCGCGGGCGAGGTCGTCTGCGTGATCGGGCCGTCCGGCTCGGGGAAGTCGACGCTCCTGCGCTCGATCAACCTGCTCGAAGCGCCGACCGGCGGAGAGATCCTCGTCGAGGGAATCGACATCACCGATGAGGACACGGACATCGACCGGGTGCGCACCCGCATCGGCATGGTGTTCCAGAGCTTCAACCTCTTCCCGCACCTCAACGTGCTCGACAACCTCACCCTCGCCCAGCGACGGGTGCTGAAGCGTTCGAAGGTGGAGTCCGAGAAGGTCGCGCACGCCATGCTCGATCGCGTCGGCCTGCGCGAGAAGGCTGCGGCGTTCCCCGGTCACCTGTCCGGCGGTCAACAGCAGCGCGTGGCGATCGCCCGCGCGCTGTGCATGAACCCCGACATGATGCTGTTCGACGAGCCCACCTCGGCCCTCGACCCCGAGCTCGTCGGTGAGGTGCTGCAGGTGATGCGGTCCCTTGCGGACGAGGGGATGACGATGCTCGTCGTCACGCACGAGATGGGCTTCGCCCGTGAGGTCGGCAGTCGCCTGATCTTCATGGACGGCGGCGTCATCGTCGAGCAGGGCAACCCTCGCGAGGTCCTCGCCAACCCGCAGCATCCGCGGACGCAGGACTTCCTCTCCCGCGTCCTCTAGCCTTCTCTGCCCCGGGGTGAGCGTCCTCGCCGCCCCGGGGGCAGGGAGATAATGGTGCAGTGGAAATCGGTGAGCTGCTCGGGCTCGAGCAGCTCACATGGGGCATGCTCGTCTTCGTCGTCATCGCCGCCTTCGGGGCCGGCTGGATCGACGCCGTCGTCGGCGGTGGAGGGCTGCTGCAACTGCCGGCGCTGCTGCTGATCCCGGGCATCGCCCCCGTGCAGGCGCTCGCGACCAACAAGCTCGCGTCGGTGTTCGGCACCGCCACCAGCAGCGTCACCTACTACCGTCGAGCGAAGCCCGACATTCGCACGGCGCTGCCGATGGCGGCGATCGCCCTGGCGGGTTCATTCGGCGGAGCCGCCGTGGCCACGGTGCTGCCACCCGCCGCCTTCAAACCGATCATCGTCGTCGCACTTCTCGCCGTGGCGCTGTTCACGGTGTTCAGACCCCAGATGGGGGCGGCCACACGCTTGCGGTTCTCCGGCCGCAGACATCACATCATGGCAGGCGCGGCGGGTCTCGTGATCGGCTTCTACGACGGCATGATCGGTCCTGGTACCGGGACGTTCCTCGTCATCACGCTCGTCGCGCTCATGGGATACGACTTCCTCCAGGCCAGCGCCAAGGCGAAGATCGTCAACCTCGCCACGAACGCCGGTGCGTTGCTGCTGTTCATCCCGCACGGCTCGGTGCTGTGGCTGCTCGGAGGGATCCTCGCCGTCGCGAACGTCGCCGGAAGCTACCTGGGGTCGCGGATGGCCATCTCCCGCGGCACGAAGTTCATCCGCGTGGTGTTCCTCATCGTCGTGGTCGCGCTGATCGGGAAGCTCGGTGTCGACGTGTGGAACGAGAACATCATCCCCGGTCTCGCCCTGCTCCGCTGAGGTCCGCGGGGTCCGGGGGTGCGGGTCGTTGAGCGAGCGGAGCGGCGGAGTCGAAGCCGGGTCTGGTGGGGGTTGGCTTCGACGCGCTTCGCTTGCTCAGCCCGTTTCGTCTTCGGCGGCTACGCCGCCTCCGCTCAACGTCCCGCGGGGTGGAGTGTTGCGGGTCGTTGAGCGAGCGGAGCGAGTCGAAACGGGCTGAGCGCAGTCGCGAAGCGGCGGAGTCGAAGCCTGTTCCGGTGGGGACGCCCGTTTCGTCTTCGACGGCTCCGTCGTCTCCGCTCAACGTCCCGCGGGGTGGAGTGTTGCGGGTCGTTGAGCGAGCGGAGCGAGTCGAAACGGGCTGAGCGCAGTCGCGAAGCGGCGGAGTCGAAGCCTGGTCCAGAGGTTGGTGGCTTCGACGCGCTTCGCTTGCTCAGCCCGTTTCGTCTTCGACGGCTGCGCCGTCTTCGCTCAACGTCCCGCGTGGTGGTGCGGGTCGTTGAGCGAGCGGAGCGAGACGAAACGGGGTGAGCGCAGTCGCGGAGCGACGGAGTCGAAGCCTGTTCCAGAGGTTGGTGGCTTCGACGCGCTTCGCTTGCTCAGCCCGTTTCGTCTTCGGCGGCTGCGCCGCCTCCGCTCAACGTCCCGCGGGGTGACGACTCGGGGGCGTTTCGTCTGCGGCGGCTCCGCCGCCTCCGCTCGACGACCCGCGGGGTGACGACTCGGGCCCGTTTCGTCTGCGGCGGCTCCGCCGCCTTCGCTCAACGACCCGAAGAGAAAGCGACGGTGACGCAAAGAGGGCCCCGGCCGATGCGGCACGGGGTCCTCTCTGATCAGACCTGGATCAGGACTCGTCGTCCTCGGGAACGAAGTCGACGCCGGCCTCGGCGCGCTGCTCGGGCGTGATCGGCGCGGGTGCGGAGGTCAGCGGGTCGAACCCGTTGCCCGTCTTCGGGAACGCGATGACCTCGCGGATCGACTCCGTCTTGGTGAGGTGCTGCATCACCCGGTCCATGCCGAGGGCGATCCCGCCGTGCGGGGGAGCGCCGAACTTGAACGCGTCGAGGAGGAAGCCGAACTGCTCGTTCGCGACCTCGTCGCTGATGCCCATGACCTCGAACACGCGCTTCTGAACGTCCTCGCGGTGGATACGGATCGACCCGCCGCCGAGCTCGGAGCCGTTGCAGACGATGTCGTACGCGTAGGCCAGTGCCGAACCGGGGTCCGTGTCGAACGTGTCGGCGAACTCGGGCTTCGGCCCCGTGAAGGCGTGGTGGACGGCCGTCCACGCGCCAGCGCCGACGGCGACGTCACCGGATGCGACGGCATCCGCTGCCGGCTCGAACATCGGAGCGTCGACGACCCAGGTGAACGCGAACGTGTCGGGGTCGAGCAGTCCGAGACGGCGACCGATCTCGACGCGCGCGGCGCCGAGCAGTGCACGGGAGTCCTTCGCCGAACCTGCGGCGAAGAACACGCAGTCACCGGGCTCCGCGCCCGTGAGGGCGGCGAGCCCGGCCTGCTCCTTCTCGGACAGGTTCTTCGCCACGGGGCCGCCGAGCGAGCCATCCTCGTTGAACAGCACGTAGGCGAGGCCGCGGGCTCCGCGCTGCTTGGCCCAGTCCTGCCAGGCGTCCAGCTGCTTGCGGGGCTGTGACGCACCGCCGGGCATGCGGACCGCGCCGACGTACTCCGCCTGGAAGACGCGGAACGTCGTCTCGGAGAAGTAGTCGGTCGCCTCGACGAGCTCGAGACCGAAGCGTAGGTCCGGCTTGTCCGAGCCGTACTTCGCCATCGCGTCGGCGTAGGTGATGCGCGGGATCGGGGTCTGCACCGTGACGTCGATGGTGGCCCACATCGCGACGATGAGGGACTCCATCATCTCGATGACGTCCTCCTGGTCGACGAAGCTCATCTCGATGTCGAGCTGCGTGAACTCCGGCTGGCGGTCGGCGCGGAAGTCCTCATCGCGGTAGCAGCGGGCGATCTGGTAGTACTTCTCGACGCCACCGACCATGAGTAGCTGCTTGAACAGCTGCGGGCTCTGCGGCAGGGCGTACCAGCTGCCGGGGTGCAGGCGCGCAGGCACGACGAAGTCGCGGGCGCCCTCCGGCGTGGAGCGGGTGAGGGTCGGGGTCTCGACCTCGACGAACTCCCGAGCGTCGAGCTCGTCGCGGATCGCCTTGTACACCTTCGAGCGGAGGCGAAGAGCGGATGCCGCGGACGGGCGGCGCATGTCGAGATAGCGATACGCGAAACGCACGTCCTCGCCGACGCTCTCACTCTCGCCGAGGCCGGTGGAGACCTGGAACGGCAGCGGGGCGGACTCGTTGAGCACCTCCACCTCGGTCGCGATGACCTCGATGTCGCCGGTGGGCAGGTTCGGGTTCGCGTTGCCCTCAGGGCGCTGCGACACCTCGCCGGTGACCTTCAGGACGAACTCGCTGCGCAGCGGATGCGCCACCTCTTCGTCGCGGATGACCACCTGCGCGATGCCCGAGGCATCGCGCAGATCGATGAAAGCGACTCCTCCGTGGTCACGACGACGATCGACCCACCCCGTGAGGGTGACGGTCTGACCGATGTTCTCGGCTCGCAGGGAGCCGGTCGTGTGAGTGCGAAGCACGGAGATTCCTCCAGTTCAGAAAAGGGAACCCGCTCATTCTACGGGGGGATCCCCCCGCGTCCCACGGCGGGGTCCGCCTGATCGATAGACTCTGGCCACACGGACCGCGAAGGGCGGTCGGGGGAGCAAGGGGAGAACGCCGTGGACTGGAATCTGATCAGCGAGCAGATGGTCTCGACGAACACGATGTGGGTGAGCATCATCTTCTACGTGATCTACGCGATCACGATGTGGAAGGTCTTCGTGAAGGCGGGCTACCCCGGCATCCTCGCTCTGATCCCGATCGTCAACTGGGTCTTCCTCGTCAAGATCGCTGGGATGTCCGGCTGGTTCGCGCTGCTGTACCTGATCCCGTTCGTGAACGTCATCTTCGCGATCGTCGTGGCCATCAAGGAGGGCAGGAACTTCGGAAAGGGCGGGGTGTTCTCGTTCTTCCTGCTCTGGTTGTTCCCGTTCATCGGCCACCTCATCATCGGCTTCGGATCGGCCACCTACCGGAAGGTCTGAATGCCCGCCGAACGTCTGCATCTGGTCCGCCACGGTGAAGTGCACAACCCTCGCCGGGTCCTGTACGGGCGACTGCCGCACTATCAGCTGAGCGAGGACGGCCGGCGGATGGCACGCGCGGCCGCCGAGTACATCGAGGGTCTCGGGCGGCCAGTCGCATCCTTGCACTGCTCTCCTCTGCAGAGGACGCAGGAGTCGGCTGAGCCCTTCACCGAGATCTTCGGGCTGGAGCCCGTACTCGACGAACGGGTCATCGAACCGACGAACGTGTTCGAGGGGACGCGGATGAGCCGGTCTCTTCGGGACCCCCGCAACTGGTGGCATCTGCGTAACCCCTCGACGCCGAGCTGGGGGGAACCGTATCTGCTGATCGCCGACCGGATGGAGGAGGCGATGAACAGTGCGTGGAACGAGGCGCCGTCCGGAGACGCCGTGATCGTCTCGCACCAGGCACCGATCTGGATCACCCATCTGCACGTCGCCGGTCTGCGGCTGCGTCATGACCCGCGCACCCGTCGGTGCGCGCTGTCCAGCGTCACCTCATTCGAGCGCGTCGGCGACGTATGGCGGGAGGTCGGATACGCCGAGCCCGCCGGCGCCGGGATCGACCTCGGCGCGGTCTGACCGCCGCCGCTCATCTTCCAGATCACCCATAGAAAGCCCTGCGTAGACTGGGAATGTGCCTTTCGCCTCGACGATTCGACCGATTCGCGACGGCCGCTCCTCCCGCCATCCTCGCTCCAGAAGGATGCTCGGAGCCGCGCTCGCCGCGGTGCTCGCCGTCTCCCTGAGCGCCTGCGGATCAGATCCCGTCGCCCAGCAGTACCTGGACGGCGACGGCAAGGGCTACATCTCGGCGGACGGTGCGGTCGAGGAGATCCCCGTCGAAGAGCGGGGTGAACCCGTCATCTTCAGCGGCATGACCGAGCACGGCGAAGAGTTCGACAGCGCCGACATCGCCGGCGACGTGACGGTCGTGAACTTCTGGTACGCCGGGTGCGCGCCGTGTCGGGTCGAGGCCGGCGACCTCGAGAAGGTCTGGCAGGAGTACAACGATGACGACGTGTCGTTCGTCGGCATCAACATCTACGACCAGCCGGACACGGCCCTGTCGTTCGCGAAGAGCTACGGCGTGACCTACCCGAGCATCATCGACGTCGACAGCGGTGCGGCCAAGCTCGCTTTCGCCAACGCCACCCCGATCCAGGCGACGCCGACGACCCTCGTCCTCGACAAGCAGGGGCGCGTCGCGGCTCGGATCATCGGCCAGCTCGACGGACCCAGCATCCTCTCGACGCTCGTCAAGGACGCGCTCGCGGAGAGCGCGTGAACACCAACGAGCTGATCGGTTCCGGCGCACTCTGGCTCGCGATCCCCGTCGCGATGCTCGCCGGTCTCATCTCCTTCCTCTCCCCGTGCGTGCTCCCGCTCGTGCCCGGTTACCTCGGGTTCATCGGTGGTGCGGTCGCCCCTCGCGGCGCATCCTCTGCCGCTGCCGGCTCGCCGGCGCGCGGCCGCCTCGCGCTCGGGGTGCTGCTGTTCATCCTCGGCTTCAGCATCGTCTTCATCGCGTTCACCGTGATCGGTGGCACCGCGTCGGTGTTCTTCCTGCAGTGGGGTGAGGTGATCACACGCATCCTCGGTGTCGTGATCATCGCGATGGGCCTCGTCTTCCTCGGGCTGTTCGGCTTCGCGCAGCGCGAGTGGCGCATGCACCTGAATTCCAAGACCGGGCTCATCGGCGCTCCGCTTCTCGGCTTCGCCCTCGGCATCGGCTGGGCGCCGTGCATCGGCCCGACCCTCGCGGCGATCACCGCGGTCTCCTGGACGCTCGGCGATCCGTGGCGTGCGGGCCTGCTCGGCCTGGCGTACAGCCTCGGCCTCGGCATCCCGTTCCTGCTCGTCGCTCTCGGCTTCGGATGGGCGACCAAGGCGATCGGGTTCCTCCGTCGCCACATCCGCGTGGTGAACATCATCGGCGGCGCGCTGCTCATCGCGCTCGGCGTCCTGATGGTCACCGGCCTGTGGACCGACATCATGTCCAGACTGACGGCGGTGATGGGCAGTGTCATCCTCCCGCTCTGATTCCCACGAGAAGGATGCCGTGACGTCTTCCGATCCGCTCCGCCCGTCCGACCACATCGACGGCGACGACTCCGCGATCACTCAGCCCCGCCTCGGCTTCGTCGGCTGGCTGCGCTGGGGATGGCGCCAGCTGACGTCGATGCGCACCGCGATCATCCTGCTGCTGGTGCTGGCGATCGCCGCGATCCCCGGCTCGATCTTCCCGCAGCGGATGGCCGACCCCAACGGCGTGACGGCCTGGCAGACCGACAACCCTGACCTGTTCCCCGTGCTCGACGCGATGAGCATGTTCGACGTCTACCTCTCGCCGTGGTTCTCCGCGATTTACCTGCTGCTGTTCGTCTCCCTCGTCGGCTGCGTCATCCCGCGCATCAAGCACCACATCAAGGCCCTGCAGGCACGGCCTCCTCGGACGCCCGCACGACTGCGCCGCCTCAGCGATCATCGTGAGGTCGTCCGCCCCCTCGCCGACGGCGCGCAGGATGCCGACGCCGAGGCCTCGCGGGCGATCGAGGTCGCGCAGAAGCAGCTCAAGGCGCTCGGCTACCGGGTCGAGCGGTACGACTCCGGCGCAACCTTCTCGGTGTCGGCGGAGCGCGGCTATTGGCGCGAGACCGGAAACCTCCTGTTCCACCTGGCATTGGTCGGCGTGCTCATCGTCGTCGGCGTCGGCGGGAGCTTCGCGTACACGGGTCAGCGCGTCGTCGTCGAAGGTCAGACGTTCGTCAACACGCTGCTCGACTACGAGTCCATGAACCGCGGGCGCTTCGTCGGAGACGACGCGCTCTCGCCCTACTCGATGACCCTGGACTCCTTCGACGTCACCTACCAGGAGTACGGGTCGGCGGCATCCGGTCAGGCCGGTGACTTCTCGGCCAACGTGACCGTGCGTGAGAACGGGGAGACCCGCGAGGACGCCGTGCGGGTCAACCACCCGCTCGACATCGCGGGCGACAAGATCTACCTGCTCGGCAACGGCTATGCGCCGACGATCACGGTGCGCAACGCCGACGGCGATGTGGTCTACAGCAACTCGGTGCCGTTCCTGCCGCAGGACACCGCGCTCACCTCGCTCGGGGTGATCAAGGTCACCGATGGCATGCCGCAGCAGCTCGGCATGGCGGCGTTCTTCTATCCCAGCGCCGTCGCCCTCGAGAACGGCGCGTACGCCTCAGCGCACGGCGACCTGCTCGCACCCCTGCTCACCCTCCGCGTCTACGAGGGCGACCTCGGCATCGACGACGGGACTCCGCGCTCGGTGTACGTGCTCGACACCGACGAGCTCACCCCCATCGCCGGCGACGGCAGCGGCGTTGACTCGATCGAGCTGCAGCCGGGCCAGACGGCCGAGCTCCCCGGTGACCGTGGCACCGTCACCTTCGAGGACGAGTCGCCTGCAGGCGCGACCGACTTCACCGAGTCGGTCAAGCGGTTCGCGTCCCTGCAGGTGCATCACGACGCCTCGGCCGTCTGGGTGCTCGTGTTCGCCGTGCTCGTGCTCGTCGGACTCATGCTCGCCCTGTTCGTGCCGCGTCGACGCATGTGGGTGAAGGCGTCCACCGTGGACGGCGAACTGCACCTCGAGTACGCGGGCCTCGCCCGCGGCGAGGATCCGACCCTCGGCGCTGCCGTCGACGACCTCGTCGCAGGTCACGCCCGACTGCTCGATGCCACCCCCTCATCCGCAACCCCTCGAAAGTAGACTGGCACCATGTCCGACCTCGATTCCCTGTCGATCCTCCTCATCTGGACGGCGATCGCGATCTATGCGGCGGCTTTCGTGGCGTACGCGTTCGATCTGGCGCGTCGTTCCGAGGTGAATGCGGACGCACGTCTCGTCCGCTCCCGCGAGGCTGCGTTGGTCGGAGCAGGGGCGGGCAGCACCTCCGGCGCCGTCGAGGCATCCGAGCCGCCGGCGAAGCCGCGATACGTGATGGCGCGCATCGGCACGGCGCTGACCGGTCTCGGATTCGTCTTCCAGCTGGCCGCGACGATCCTGCGCGGCATCGCCGCCGAGCGCGTGCCGTGGGCGAACCTCTACGAGTTCGCCATGATGGGCACGCTCCTCATCGTCCTCGTGTACCTCCTCGTGCTCACCCGCATCGACCTGCGCTTCCTCGGAACCTTCATCACCGGGCTCGTCGTCGTGCTCATGGGCGCCGCAGCGGTGAGCTTCTACGTCGGTGTTGTGCCGCTGATGGACCCGCTCAAGAGCGTCTGGCTCGTCATCCACGTGTTCGTCGCGACCGTCGCGACCGCATTCTTCGCGCTGGCCTGCGGGCTCTCGGTGCTGCAGCTGATGCAGTCGCATCGCGCTCGCCGCATCGAGGAGGGTGCGGAGAAGACTGGTCCGCGCTTCCTCGCGACCCTTCCCGACGCCGACAAGCTCGAGGGCACGGCGTTCCGCTTCGCGATCGTCGGCTTCATCCTCTGGACCTTCACGCTTATCGCGGGTTCCATCTGGGCGCAGGACGCGTGGGGCCGCTACTGGGGCTTCGACGTCAAGGAGACCTGGACCTTCATCATCTGGGTGCTCTACGCCGGCTACATCCACGCCCGCGCCACCCGTGGGTGGCGAGGCAACCCGTCGGCGTGGCTGTCGATCATCGGGTTCTCCGCCGTGCTGTTCAACTTCACGATCGTGAACGTGTTCTTCAAGGGGCTCCACGCGTACAGCGGTCTGAGCTGATCGGTCACGAGGCGATCGCGCTCACCCGAGCGGGATGACCTCGACGTTCTCCTGTCCGTCCTCGTACCAGACGAACTCCGCCTCGGTGGCGGTGCAGTGGGGGCGGTCGGCGAGTTCGCGACGTGCGGCACTGTCGAGTTCGGCCCATGTGGCGGCGTCGAGCGTCTTCCCATAGACGAGCGACAGATGGAACACCCAGTCGTCGAGCGCGAGCTCGTCCAGACGCCGGAGACCGGAGCAGTCGAGCGCAGAGGTGAGCGTCGCGTACGCCGCCACGAGTGACGGCGTACGCGCCAGACGCAGGATGACGATCTGCCACGGTGCCGGGAAGGCATCGACGGCATCGGCGACGATGTCGATCGGATGCTGTCGTGCGGCCCACCCGCGTACAAGGTCGGTGACCTCTTCTCGCCGCCGAGGCTCGGAGAACGCCCGCAGGGTGATGTGTTCGGTGTGCGGATGCGTCACGCCGTCCGGAGCGACGCCCAGCAGCTCGGCCTGCATCGCACGATACGACGCCGAGACCGGGCCGGCCGGCCGGAGCAGCAGGTACTGCTGCCCCTCGACCGAGGCGAGCTGAGACGGATCGGTCAGGAACGGACGGCGCACGTGCCGACCGTCGCCGATCGATATGCTGTGGGAAAGTGCGAGGCGACCCGACCGTCGCACCTGAAAACTGGGAGAAACATGTCCTACTGGACTGCTATCTGGGACGTCATCTGGTGGTTCCTGACGATCTTCATCTTCGTCGCCTATCTGATCGCGCTCTTCTCGATCATCGCGGACCTGTTCCGCGACCACAAGCTCAGCGGCTGGGCCAAGGCGCTGTGGTTCGTCTTCCTCATCTTCCTGCCCTTCCTCACCGCGATCGTGTACCTCATCGCCCGCGGAGGCGGCATGGCTGAGCGCGCCAACAAGCAGGCTGTGGCAGCGCAGGCGGCCACCGAGGACTACATCCGCTCGGTCTCCGGATCGGCACAGGGACCCGCCGCCGAGATCGCGCACGCCAAGCAGTTGCTGGATGCGGGAGCGATCACGTCGGAGGAGTTCGACAAGCTCAAGCAGGCCGCACTGAACAGGGCCTGATCGCGTCGCGGCCGCCATGGCCGCAGAAGATCCCGGCATCCGAGAACGGAGCCGGGATCTTCTGCGTTTCGAGGGCGGCGGCCGCCCCGCAGGTCACGCCGTGGCGAGCACCGCCTTGGGCGAGGTCGTGCGTCGCAGCGCGACGGCCACGGTCGTCACGATCAGGGACAGCACCCCCCACACGACGAGCGCGGCGACGGCGCCGCCGTTCGCGGCGATGAGCCCGGTGAACGCCGGAGCGGTCGGCAGCGACGAACCGATGGATGCGAGCCAGCCGGGCACGGTCGAGATGAGCCCCGTCGCGACGGCGACGACACCGACGAGCGCGCTGATCCAGCGGCCGACGCCGCCGAACACGGCGACCAGCGCCTGGTTCACCGCGGCGAAGGCGATGCCGGCGACCACGGCGGTCCCCGCGAACGCCCACCAGGTGGCCGCGTCGTAGGACGCCGCGATCTGCACGATCAGGGAGACGAGCACGCCCTGGCCCGCACCGATCGCCGCCGCGGGCCAGAACGCCCGCAGTGCAAGCCCCGCCGACGAGCGGCGCGAGGTGAGGGTACGCGCGGTGTGCGCCCGCATCACGAGGAACGAGGCGAGCCCGCCGAACCACAGCACCACCGCGGCCAGCAGCGGGATCGCCGTCGGGCCGAAGATCGAGCTCGTCTCGGCGTTCGAGGTCACCGGGTCCGCGATCACGGATGCGAGCGAGGTCGACTCCTGGTCGCTGAACGAGGGGAGCTGCTCGGATGCCGTGCGCAGCCCGCCGGCGAGGTCGCCGGTTCCGGTGGCCAGGGTGTCGAGCCCCGTCGCGAGCTCGCCTGCTCCGTCCGCGAGTGCGGTGGCACCCTCGCTGAGGGATCCGGCACCGGAGCTCAGCGCCGATGCGCCCTCCGCGGACTGGTCGACGCCGTCCGCGAGCTGGGCGAGACCACCGGCGAGCGTGGTCGCGCCACTGCCCGCTTCACGCAGCTGCCCGGCGATGGTCCGCGTCGCCTCCGTGTTGAGCGCGCCGAGACCGGTGGCCGTGCCGGCCGCGGCCTGAGAGGCACCGCTGGCTGCAGCCTGCAACTGTGGCATCCCCGCTGCCATCTCGGCGAGCCCGATGCACACCGGATCGGTGTCCTCGCGGCCGACGCACGCGGCCAGCAGTGCGTTCATGCCGCCGGCGAGGTCGTCGATGCCGCCCTGGAGCCCGGCGGTCGCCTGCTGGGCGCCGTTCGCCGCGGTGAAGAGCTGATCGGGCACGAGACCCGACGCCTCGAGCGCGGCAGCGCCGCTGGTGAGTCCGTATCCCAGCGCGTCCGCACCGTCCGCGGCGTCCCACGTTCCCGAGGCGATTGTTCCGAGCCCGGAGGCGAGGTCGGACGCGCCGGAGCCGAGCTGTGCGGCGCCGTCCGCGAGCTGGGACGCGCCGTCAGGGATCTCGGCGGCGCCGTCGGCGGCGGAGCGGGCACCGCGCGCCAGCTCGGATGCGCCGGAGGCGGCTTCGCCGATCTGATCGCCGATGGTCGTGAACCCGACGAGGATGTTCTCCGTCGTGGCCTCGCTCAGCATGGTGCCGAGGCTGTTCGCGGCGACAGCCGCGATCTGGGAGGTGATGAGGTCGTCGGCGATGAGCCCGTCGTCGGGGGTCGTCACCTCGATCGTCGCCTTCTGTGGTGTGCCGCTGCCGTCGGCGATCGTCTGCCCGGCCGATGTCGCGGCCGCCGAGAACTCCTCGGGGATCGTGATGACCGCCTGGTACGTGCCGTCAGCGAGTCCGTCAGCGGCATCCGACTCGTTCGAGATGACCCAGGTGAGGTTGGAGTCCAGCTCGTCCGAGCCCTCCACGAGACCGGCGGCGAGCTGACGCCCGAGCGGGGTGTACTGGTCGTCGATCGTCACGGGCTCGTCGAGGTTGACGATCGCCGCGGTCATCGTCTCGAGTCGTTCAGTCGGGTTCTGCAGCGCCGAGACGAGGATGCCGCCGATGATCGCCGGCAGCAGCAGCACGCCGATGATCGTCAGGACGGTGACGGGCTTGCGGGAGCGTGCCCGCTCGATGGGGAGGTTCATGCGTTCACCTCGAGGTCGTTTCGTGCCGACGTCTGCGCGACGTCGATGATGTCGGCGGCCGGCCATGCGGCCTCCGCCAGGATGATGCGTGCGGTGTCCGGATCGGATGCCGTGGCGAACACGGCGAGCGGGCGGGATGCTGCGGCGCGCTGCAGCATCGTCGTCGCCTGGTCCCGCTGGCCTCCGGTGAACCGATCGATGCCGTCGATGACGACGAGGCTCGAGCGTCCGCGTAGGGCCTCACGGAGGTCGACGAGGGCGGCATCGGTGTCGTCCACCGGTACGTAGCCCACGTGACCGCGGACCCAGGCGGCGCGACCGGGCAGGAGGTGCCCGACCACTCGCAGCCGTCCGCCGTCCGCGGTGAGCCGACCGGTGACCGCAAGGGCGATCATGCGTCGCACGCGGCTGTCGCCTCCGGTGGCGATGAGCGCACCGCCAGGAGCGACACGCAGCGACACGCCGCCCACGATCGGCGCATCCGCGCTGAGGACGAGGTCGTCCGCCGCGACGATCGAGTCGTCTCCCGGCCACGCGGCGAGGTGCCGTTCGCGCTCCACGGCCTCGCCCTCGATATCGACGGAGGGGAGGATCCGCTCCAGCCATGCGGGGATCCGCCAGGCGCGCTCGCCGAGGATCGCCATGAGCGCGGGGATCAGCGTCATGCGGACGAGGAAGGCGTCGATCGCGATACCGGCGGCGAGGCCGAGCGCGATGGGCTTGAGCGACGAGTCGCCCTCCGGGACGAACGCGACGAACACCGCGAACATGATCAGCCCGGCCGCGGTGACGACCTTCGCCGACCCGGTGAAGCCGCTGCGCACGGCGCGCAGTGCTGCCGCACGCCGTCGGCTGGGCTCCGGCGACTTCGCGTCGGCGTCGTGCACGAAGTCCTCGCGCATCCGGGAGACGAGGAAGACCTGATAGTCCATGGCGAGCCCGAACAGCACGCCCATGAGGATGATCGGCATGAAGCTGATGATCGGGCCGACCTTCGCGACGTGCAGGACGTCGGCGAGCCAGCCCCATTCGAAGACGGCGGCGACGACACCGAACGCGGCGACGATCGAGAGCAGGTACCCCAGGGCCGCGGTGATCGGCACCCAGAGGGAGCGGAACACGATCGTCAGCAGGATCAGTGACAGACCGATGACGAAGATGCCGAACGGGAGGAGCGCGCCGCCGAGCTGGTCGGAGATGTCGATCGCGACGGCCGTGAATCCGGTGACCTTGACGTCGATGCCGAACTCGTCGAGCCATTCGTCATGGTGCGAGCGCAGTTCCCTGACGAGGTCGCTGGTGGCGGGGTCGTCGGGCGCGGTCTCCGGGATCACCTGCACGATGCCGGTGTCGGCGGTCTCGTTGGGGACGGCGAGGGCGACCTCCTTCACGCCGTCGACGGCGGCCACGGCATCCCCGAGGTCCTCCATGAGGGTGAGCGGGTCGGTCGATGTGACGATGGTGCCGGTGAGCACGAGAGGTCCGTTGAAGCCGGGGCCGAACTCCTCGGCCGTGAGGTCGTAGCCCTGGCGGGCCTCGTCTTCGGGGGCGAGCACGCCGGCGTTCGGGAGCGCGAGGTCGAGGCTGAGCGCCGGCACGGCCACGATCCCGAGTCCGAGCAGGACGGCGACCGAGGTGATGACGGGGTGCTTGGTCACACCGCCCACCCAGCGCTCGCTGAACCCGCGGTGGGGGCGATCGCCCTTCTTGGGTGCCTTCTGCTTCTTCGGACGCCCGACGATGCGCCCCTTCACGAAACCGAGAACGGCGGGGGTGAGGGTGACGGCGATGGCCACGGCCACCGCCACGGCGACGGACGCGGCGATGCCCATGGTCGTCAGGAACGGGATGCCGGCGAAGCCGAGGCCGATCAGGGCGATGAGCACCGTGATGCCGGCGAAGACCACGGCCGATCCGGCCGTGCCGACGGCCCGTGCGGCCGATTCCTCCGGATCGACGCCGGCGCGCACCTGATCCTGGTGCCTTGCCATGATGAACAGCGCATAGTCGATGCCGACGGCGAGGCCGAGCATGAGCGCGAGCAACGGGGTCGTCGAGGACACCGATGCGAAGGCCGTCGCGGCGAAGATGCCGGCCATCGAGATGCCGACGCCGAGGACGGCCGTGAGGAGCGGGAGCCCGGCCACGACGAACGACCGGAAGGTGACGACGAGGACGAGCAGGGCGATGACGAGTCCCACGGCCTCGGTGATCGAGACGCCGGGGATGGAGATGGCGAACAGATCGCCCCCGAGCTTCAGGTCGGTGCCGTCGGGCAGCTCACCGCGCAGGACGTCGACCATTCCTCTCAGCTCGTCCTTGGTCTCATCCGAGATGTCGGTGGACTGGCCGTCGAACTGCAGCTGCACGATGGCTGCCGTGCCCTCGTCATTGACCATGCCCTCGACCATCTCGTCGTAGGGGGAGGTGGCGGCGAGCACGTCGTCGAGGTCGGCGAGGTCGTCCACGGCATCCTCGATCGGTCCGCGGTAGTCCTCGTCGGTGATCTTGTCGCCCTCGGCGGCCACGACGATGAACTGGGCGTTCGTCCCGCTCACCTGCGGGAACGAGCGCGAGAGCTGCTCGATGCCCTCCTGGGCCTCGGTGCCGGGAATGGTGAACGAGTTGTCCGTGCCCTTCTGCAGCACGAGAGCGCCGCCGCCGGCGACGGCGAGGATGAGCAGCCAGGCAGCGAGAACGCGCCACGGGTGACGGAACGACCAACGCCCGAGGGACGACAGGAGTGTGGACACAGGATCCTCCGAGGAAGCCGGATGGGAGAATGGATACAGAGATGTATCCGATACACCCATGTATCGTACGTCGAGATGTCGGTGCGAAACTGTGCACCGGATGTGAAGCTGGGAGGAGGAGGACGCGATGACGATTCCCGTGACGAGGCGGCGTGAGAACACGCGCGCCCGACTACTGGACGCGGCGGCCCAGGTGTTCGCCGAGGTCGGCCTGGACGGGGCCAGCGTCGAGGCGATCTGCGAGCGGGCCGGCTTCACGCGCGGAGCGTTCTACTCCAACTTCGAGTCGAAGGACGAACTGTTCCTCGAGCTCGCCTCCACGGTCGCGGAGGAGCGCCTCGCGTCGGTGCGCGGCCGTATCGGGGAGGTCGTCGCGGATGGGCAGATGGCCGCCGCCGACCCTGTCGCGCTCGTGCAGCGCGTGCTGGACTCCGGGCTCGACGACCGCCTCGACGTCCTGATGATGAGCGAGATCCGCATCCATGCCCTGCGGGACCAGGCGTTCGGGAAGGCGCTGCGCGCGCAGGACAGGGCGATGATCGCCAGCATCGAGGCGATCATCCAGGACATCGTCGATTCCGGCCTGTTCGCGCTGCGAGTCGACGTCCCCGTCGCCGCGCAGATGCTCATGGTGCAGTGGGAGGGGTGCATGGTCCGTGCCGCGCTCTCCGGCTACGACGGCGAGGAACTGCACCGCGCCGGCGCCGAGTCCCTCGGACAGCTCGTGGGGCTGATCATCGCCCCCGCCGGCTCCTGAGGTCGCTGCCCGGGGTCAGTGCTCGGATGCCGCGAGCAGCGCGTGGCAACGGGCGAGCCTGTCCAGCCACCACTGCGTGCGGTCGGCGGTCGCGGCGTGCCGCGCCAGGCGTGCGGGATCGGGCGTGACGCGCCCCACGGGAATCGCGCCGTCGACGGGGGAGAGTTCGGCGACATCCTCGACGAACAGCGCACCGGTGCCGAGGCCGCAGTCGTGGTCGAGCTCCGGGAGGGCTGCGGCGAGAGCCGCACCCTGGCTGAGTCCGACGGCGGTGTCGAGGGCACTGGACACGACGGCGGGTAGCCCTGCCTCGGCGACGATGTCCAGCGCGCGCCGGATGCCGCCGAGGGGCTGCGCCTTGATGATCACGAGGTCGGCGGCGCCGGCCCTCGCCACAGCGATGGGGTCCTCCGCCTTGCGGACGCTCTCGTCCGCCGCGATCGGAATGTCCATGTACTTCACGCGCCCGCGCAGCTCCGCCAGCTCATCGACGGTCGCACACGGCTGCTCCGCGTACTCGAGGTCGAACTCGGCCAGGGCATGAAGGGCGCGTTCGGCCTCGTCCACGTTCCACGCGGCGTTGGCATCGATGCGGATCCGTCCCTCCGGCCCCAGGGCCTCACGTGCCGCGCGAACGCGCGCGACGTCGTCCGCGAGGTGCTGGCCTGGCTCTGCGACCTTCACCTTGGCGGTGCGGCATCCGGGGAATCGGGCGAGGATCTCCGGCACCCTGGTCGCCGTGACGGACGGGATCGTCGCATTCACACGGATGCTGTCCCGCCGCGCCGCCGGCTGCGGGGTCCAGGCGTAGTCCACGGCGGCGCGCAGCCAGGCAGAGGCCTCGGCATCCCCGTACTCCACGAACGGCGAGAACTCGGCCCAGCCCTCCGGGCCCTCCAGGAGCAGCGCTTCGCGCATATCGACGCCGCGGAATCTCGTGGTCATCGGCAGCGCGACCACTCTGGCCGTCGACAGGAGGTCCTTCAGATCCGGCGTCATGCCCTCATTCTGCATCCGCGGGCCGCGAAACCCATGCGCGCCTCGTCGAACCGGGCAGGTCAGATCTTCTTCTGGAACTCGCCCATGTGCTCGGACGGCACGAAGCCGAGCCGACGATTGATGCGGAGCATGTGCTCGTTCACCCCGGCGTTGTACGTGTACACCGAGCGCACGCACGATGCCTGCTCCTGCAGCATCCGGAGGTTCGCGACCTTCACGGCCATGCCGAGGCGGTGTCCGCGCGCCTCCCGTCGCACGAGCGTCCCCCACTGGTACGCGTTCCCGTCGTCGCCCGACACGACCAACTGCGTGTAGGCGACCACGCGGCCCGACGCATCGACGGCGGCCGTCCCGAAGCTCCGACGGTTCTGCCGAGCGAGCAGGGCCTCGTCGGCTCGGACCGCGTCGACATCGACCGTGCCGGGTTCGAGGTCGAGATCGCCGACGGGCGCCTCGGTCTCCACGGCGGCGTCGAGTTCGGCCCATCCGTGGACGAGCGGCTGCGGGACGCTCCCGATCCAGGAGCGCAGCGCATATCCGGTCGAATGGGCCGCGGCATCGGCCGCGAGAGCGCCCAGCAGGTCGTCGTCGACGGGCAGTCGCAGGCGGCTCTGCACGTCACCGAGCGCCAGCGCGTAGCCGTGTCGCCGCGCGAACTCCCGGCCGGGGACTCCCGTTCCGTCGAGACCGGCGTCGTACGGCCAGGAGGCCGTCGAGGTGAGGATGTCGCGCCCGGCGGCGCCGGCCGCGGACTCGAGTGCGGCGAGCACCTCCGAGCCGGTACCGCGACGGCGCATGTCCGGCGCCACATGCACGCCGAGGGAGGCGGTGCGCAGATTGTCGCGGAGCGGAAGGGCGAGCCGGCCGCTGCCGACGACCACCCCGTCGCTGAGAGCGAGGTAGGCGCGGCGTTCGACGGTCCGACTGCGTTGCCGGAGCTCGTGGCGCGATTCGTTCCTCGTCCACACCGCGGTGTCCGCGCCACGATCGGCGCGTTCGGCGGCGGCGTAGATGTCCCACCAGCGATCGACCGCCTCGTCGTCGTACGCGTCGACCAGTGTGAGTTCGAGCATTCAGCCACCGTACTCCGGTGCTGTGTTCCAGCAACGTGTCATTGACAATGGTGTGTGACGCACGGTAATGTTCCGGACATGGACGAGATGCTCGAGACACACCTTCAGGAGCTGAGGCGCGGCACGGTCGTGCTTGCCTGCCTGCAGTTGCTCCGCACCCCGGGCTACGGCTACGGGCTGCTCGAGGAGCTGGAGCGTCGCGGCTTCGCCACGGATGCGAACACGCTCTACCCGCTGCTGCGGCGGCTCGAGAAGCAGGGGCATCTCACGAGCGAGTGGAACACCGACGAGGCGCGGCCCCGCAAGTTCTACCGCACGTCCTCGGTCGGCATCCGACTCGCCGACACCCTCACCACTGAGTGGGCATCGCTCACCGCGGCGATCGCGACCCTCACCACCGACACGTCTGAACAGGAGCACTGATCATGGCTGCAACATTCACCGAGCGCTACATCAGCGCCACCGTCGCGTCTCTCCCGCCGGCTCTCCAGGCCGACGTCCGCACCGAACTGCAGGCCTCGGTCGAGGACGCCGTCGAGACGCGCGTCGAGCAGGGGGAGGACAGGGCGGAGGCGGAGCGCGCCGTGCTCACCGATCTCGGCGACCCCGCCGCGCTCGCCGCAGGGTACGCCGACCGTCCTCTGCATCTCATCGGGCCGCGCTACTACCTCGCCTGGTGGCGTCTTTTGAAGCTGCTGGGGATCATGGTGCCGGTGGTGGCGATGGTCGGGGTCGCGATCGGGCAGGTGATCGCCGGTGGAGACATCGGGGAGGTCATCGGCGCGGCGGCCGTCGCGGGCGTCGGCGCCATCGTCCACGTCGCGTTCTGGGTCACGCTGGTGTTCTTCATCCTCGAACGGACCGGGAGCGACACGACCATCACGCAGTGGAACGTCGACATGCTCCCCGAGCCCTCCGAGCGCGGAGTCGGTCGGTCGGAGCTCATCGGAACGGTCGTCTTCCTGTTGCTCGGTGCGGGTGCCGTGCTCTGGGACCACTTCCGCGGATTCTTCCCGACCGGCGGTGAGCCGATCCCGGTCCTGCATCCCGATCTGTGGCCGTGGTGGATCACCGGGCTGTTCGCGCTCATGGGCGCGGAAGCGGTGCTCGCCGTCTACGTCTACGGGCGAGGGCGTTGGACCCGCACGGCCGCTGCGGTCAACACGGTGCTCGCCGTCCTGGTCGCGGTGCCGGCGGTGGTGCTGCTGGCGACCGGTCAGCTCGTCAACCCTGAGTTCCTCGCCGTCGTGAGCGCGGCCGGAGGAGAGGGGTTCGCCGCCGGAGACGCGCAGTCGGCGATGCAGGGCGGGACCTTCCGCATCCTCGCCGTGATCACCGGAGCCTTCATCATCGGCATCGCCGTGTGGGACGTCGTGGACGGCTGGCTCAAGACGCGTCGCGCCGACCGCGCGGCATAGGCTGGGGCCATGGTCTCCGAGCTGTTCGATCCGGCGGAATGGGTGCTCGCGCCCGGCGCCGATGCCTACACCGACATCACCGCGCATGTCTCGCACGACGGCGGAGTCGCGCGCATCGCGTTCGACCGACCGGAGGTGCGCAACGCGTTCCGGCCGCACACGGTCGACGAGCTGTACCGCGCGCTGGACATCGCCCGCCAGGATCCCAGGATCGGTGCCGTCCTCCTCACCGGGAACGGTCCGAGCGCGAAGGACGGCGGGTGGGCGTTCTGCTCCGGCGGCGACCAGCGGATCCGCGGGCGCGACGGGTACAAGTACTCCGACTCCGCGGACTCCGTCGGCGACCCCGCGCGGGCTGGGCGACTGCACATCCTCGAGGTGCAGCGACTGATCCGCTTCATGCCGAAGGTCGTCATCGCCGTGATCCCCGGCTGGGCGGCAGGTGGCGGGCACTCGCTGCACATCGTCTGCGACCTGTCGATCTCCTCCGCCGAGCACGGCAGGTTCAAGCAGACCGACGCCGACGTCGGCAGTTTCGACGCCGGCTACGGCTCGGCGTACATGGCGCGCCAGACCGGGCAGAAGATCGCCCGTGAGGTGTTCTTCCTCGCTGAGGAGTACTCGGCGCAGCGTGCGTATGAGATGGGGTCTGTCAACCGGGTCGTGCCGCACGCCGAGCTCGAGCGCGAGGCGTTGAAGATGGCGCGCACCGTGCTCACCAAGTCGCCCACGGCGATCCGCATGCTGAAGTTCGCGTTCAACGCCGTCGACGACGGAATGGTCGGGCAACAGGTGTTCGCCGGTGAGGCCACCCGCCTCGCCTACGGGACCGACGAAGCGGTCGAGGGGCGCGACTCCTTCCTCGAGAAGCGCGACCCCGACTGGTCCTCCTTCCCCTGGCACTATTGACGCGGCTCGGATCAATGCGAAGCGTTGATGCGAGCCGGGTCAACATTGAGCGAGCGCAGCGAGTCGAAATGCGCTGGGGGTAGGAGGCGTCAATGCGAAGCGTTGATGCGAGCCGGGTCAACATTGAGCGAGCGCAGCGAGTCGAAATGCGCTTGAGTTGAGAGGCATGAGCACATGACGAGGTTGATGTCGGTCACGGCGGATGACGCCGTTCAGCTGCAGCGTGATCTCCTCCGTGCCTTCGAGGGGGGTCCGGCGCTCGGCCTCGGCATGCTCGGCGATCAGCCGGAAGAGGTCGCCGACGGCACGGCCGTCGTGATCGGCACATCCGGGTCGACGGGAGTGCCCAAGCGCGTGGTGCTCAGCGCGGAGGCCCTGCGCGCGGGCGCCGATGCGACCGCGCGGCGGATCGGCACCGGCTCCTGGCTGCTCGCACTCCCGGCGGGTTACGTCGCCGGCCTCCAGGTCATCGTGCGCTCGATCTTCGCCGAAACGGATCCGGTGGTTCTCGGCGGACGGTTCTCCCCCGAGTCCTTCGCGCAGGCGACGCACGCCCTGCCCTCGTCCGCGCGCTTCACCGCGCTCGTTCCTGCGCAGATCGCGACCCTGATCGACGCCTCCGACGATCCGGACGTCCTCGCCGCCCTCCGCGCGTACGACGCGATCCTCGTCGGAGGGCAGGCGCTCCCGCAGCCGCTTCGCGACCGCGCGGCCGATCTCGGAGCCCGGCTCGTCCGCACCTACGGCTCCACCGAGACGAGCGGAGGCTGCGTGTACGACGGCCGCCCGCTCGAGACGGCGGCCGTCCGCACCGTCGACGGCGAACTGCAGATCGCCGGGCCCATGCTCGCCGACGGCTACCTCGGCGATCCCGCGCTCACCGATCGCACGTTCATCCGCGACGAGCACGGCATCCGCTGGTATCGCACGGGGGACCTCGGCATCGTCGAGGACGGCAGGGTCCAGGTGCAGGGCCGCGCGGACAACGTCATCGTCTCCGGCGGTATCAACATCTCCCTCGATCGGGTGGAACGCATCGTCCGCGGCATCCCCGGACTCACCGGCGCCGTCGTCGTCGCGGTTGAGGACGAGCGATGGGGCGAGTCCTCCGTGATCGTCGCCGCCCGAGGGCGGGCACTCCGCCGCAGCGAGACGGAACAGCTCGAACAGGCGAGAGCCGCCGTCGCCGCCGAGATCGGCAAGCACGCCAGACCGGCTCGCCTCATCCTCGTCGACGAGCTCGCGACCCTGCCGTCCGGAAAACCCGATCGGGAGGCGATCCGCCGCATCGCCTCCGTCCTGCGCTGACCGCCGCGCCACGAACCGAGAGGCGACCATGACCGTCTACACCCACGGACACCACGAATCGGTCCTCCGGTCGCACAGCAACCGCGGCATCGACAACTCGGCCGCGTATCTCCGACCGTTCCTCTCGCCCGACACGCGACTCCTCGACGTCGGGGCGGGGCCGGGGACCATCACCGTCGAATTCGCCGAGGTCGTCGCACACGTCACAGCGACCGAGATCGGCGATGCCGAACTCGCCCTCTCCCGCACTCGAGCGGAGGAAGCGGGCACGAAGAACATCGATTTCTCCATCGAGGACGTGCACGGGCTGAGCTTCCCCGATGGCGCCTTCGACGTCGTCCATGCGCACCAGGTGCTGCAGCACGTGGCAGACCCCGTCCAGGCGTTGCGCGAGATGCGCCGGGTCACACGGCCCGGTGGCGTCGTGGCCGCGCGCGATGCGGACTACGCCGGGTTCATCTGGTTCCCCCTGCTTCCGGAGCTCGACGACTGGGTGCGGCTCTACCGGGATGCGGCCCGTGCGAACGGTGGAGAGCCCGACGCCGGACGGCGGTTGCTGTCGTGGGCGAAGGCCGCGGGCTTCGAGGATGTCACGGCGACGGCATCCACCTGGTGCTACGCGACGCCCGAGGAGCGCGCGTGGTGGGGCGGGGTGTGGGCGGACCGCATCGTGGGATCTGCCCTCGCCCGTCAGCTCGTCGACGCGGGGATGGCAGAGCCGGCCGACCTGCGCCGCATCAGCGAGGGCTGGCGGCGGTGGGCGGATGCCGAGGACGGCTGGTTCCTGGTGCCGCACGGGGAGATCATCGCGCGCGCCTGATCGAGGCGGCGCGCAAGGATACATCTCCCGACGGATGCCGCGCCATGTGCGCTCGCGTAGCGTGAGAGAGTGATCCGCCCGCTCTCGCGCACCGCGCTCGTCCTCGACATCGTCGGCGCGTTCGTCCTCTTCGCGCTCACCGTGCCGGTGTCGTTGGCCTTCTACGCCCCGGGGAACCTCAGCCCCATCGTCTCGGACGCCGTGGGAATCGGCATCCTGTTCCTCGCCGGTACGCTGCAGTGCGGCGCGGTGGCTGTCGGTCGGCTCGCGCCCGGCATCTCCCTCGTGGTGGCCTGGGCAGGGGCGATCGCGCAGATGGCTGCCGGGCTCGGTCCTCTGCCCATCAACCTCGCGATCCTCGGTGTGCTGTACGCGACGGCAGCGTGGGGATCGACGAAGGTGTTCTGGGCCGGACTCGGATCGGCCTTCGTCGGCGGCGTCCTCGCGTCGGTGCAGATCTTCTTCGTGAACGGACTGGCGCCGGCGGGAAGCATCGTCAGCTCCATCGCGACGATCACGCTCGTCGCGGTGATGAGCATCCTGGCACTGGGGGCGCCGTGGCTCGGCGGCTTCGGATGGCGCATGGTGCTGCGGTGGCGTGCGACACGGGAGGCGCAGACCCTCGCCGAGGCGGCCACGGCGGAGGAGCAGGAGCGCGTGCGCATCGCCCGCGACATGCACGACATCGTCGCGCATTCGCTCGCCGTGATCATCGCGCAGTCCGACGGCGCGCGGTATGCGGCGGCATCCGACCCGGCGATCGCGACGGAAGCCCTCGGGACGGTGTCGCAGACGGCGCGTGCCGCGCTGTCGGACGTGCGGATGCTGCTCACGCAACTGCGTCACCGGCAGGGCGACGGGCCGCAGCCGACCATCGCCGACCTCGATCAGCTGTTCCAGCAGGTGCAGCAGGCCGGCCTCGAACCCCGCGTCACGGTCGATCCCACACCCCCGGGGGAGCCGCCGGCGGCGGTGCAGCTGGCGGTCTACCGCATCATGCAGGAGGCCCTCACGAACGCCATCCGCCACGGCGCGGGCGGGGTCGTCGACGTGCGGCTGTCCTGGTTGGCCGATCGCGTCGAGATCGAGGTGCGCAACGCGGTCACCGACGCTGACGCGCGCCCGTCCGGCGGGGGAGGGCACGGCATCGTCGGCATGCGTGAGCGGGCCCAGCTCATCGGGGGGACGCTGTGCGCCGAGCGCGAGGGCGTGGACTTCGTCGTGCGTGGCAGACTGCCCATCGGGAGCCCGGCAGAGGGCGCAACAGGAGGAGAAGAATGATCCGGGTGCTGCTGGTCGACGACCAGGCGCTGTTCCGAGCCGGCATCCGCATGCTGGTCTCGTCGCAGCCCGACATGGAGATCGTCGGCGAGGCGGGCAACGGGCAGGAGGCGCTCGCCGCGGTCGCCGCGCATCGCCCGGACGTCGTCCTCATGGACATCAGGATGCCGGTCATGGACGGCCTCACCGCGACGGCGGAGCTGCTCGCGCGCCCCGACGCCCCGAAGGTCGTGATGCTCACCACCTTCGACCTCGACGAAGCGGCCGCGCGTGCCATCCGCCAGGGGGCGAGCGGCTTCCTGCTGAAGGACGCCGAGCCCGAGTTCCTGCTCGCCGCGATCCGCACCGTGCACTCCGGATCCAGCGTGATCGCGGCATCAGCCACCCGCGAACTGTTCGCGCACTTCACACCTCAGACGCGCCCCGTGCCGCCGCAGTACTCCGCCCTCACCGACCGCGAGCAGGAGATCTTCGCGCTCGCCGCTCGTGGTCTGTCCAACGCGGAGATCGCCGGGCGTGAATATCTCAGCGAAGCGACCGTGAAGACGCACATCAGCCGCATCCTCACCAAGCTCGCCCTCCGCGACCGCGTGCAGCTGGTCGTGTTCGCGTTCGAGCACGGCCTGGCGTAGTCCCGCCCCGGGCGGGGATCATCCTTCCGATGTACGGGGATCGTGCTCCAGGGCGATGTGGGGCGGCATCCCCGATTCATAGCGTGAGGGTATGGAGATCACGACCAGCGACCTGGGGCTCGCCGCCCGCGTCCAGCACCTGACCAAGACCTACGGATCCGGTGAAGGATCCGTGAACGCGCTCGACGGCATCAGCGTCGGCATCCGCCGCGGACAGTTCACCGCGATCATGGGGCCCTCCGGCTCCGGCAAGTCCACACTCATGCACATCATGGCCGGGCTCGACAGTCCGACCGAGGGGCGGGCGTGGATCGGCGACACCGAGATCACCGGGCTCGGCGATCTCGACCTCACGTTGCTGCGCCGCCGCCGCGTCGGCTTCGTCTTCCAGGCCTTCAATCTCGTACCGACCCTCGATGCGATCGGCAACATCCTGTTGCCGTTCGAGCTCGACGGCCGGCGCCCCAGCGCGATCGAGAAGGCCCGCATCGACGGTCTCGTCGATCGCCTCGGGCTCGCGACCCGCCTGCACCACCGTCCGCACGAGCTCTCCGGAGGCCAGCAGCAGCGCGTGGCCATCGCGAGGGCCCTGGCCACCGCCCCCGACCTCGTCTTCGCGGATGAGCCCACGGGGAACCTCGACTCCCGCAGCGGCCGAGAGGTTCTGCAGCTTCTCGCGACCGCGAGCCGCGAGCACGGGCAGTCGATCGCGATGGTCACCCACGACGCGGTTGCCGCCAGCCACGCCGACCGGGTGCTCTATCTCGGCGACGGGCGCATCGTCGCCGACCACCCCAAGCAGAGCGCCGAACAGATCGCGGCCTACATGCTCGCCGCAGAGGTGACGGCATGAGTGCGGTCACCACCGTCGTCCCCGACACCACGGCCACCGGTCCCCGGTTCGGCTGGTTGCGCGACCGCGGCATGGGGGCGAGCATCCTCGTCGCCGTGCTCTCGTCGGCGTTCGGCGTCGTCCTCGTCGAGGCGACCGCCTACATCGGTCGGATGCTGCAGTCCGACCCGTACATCGGCGACAGCGAGACGCTCGCGGTCGTCGTCGCGATCCTCTCGGTGCTCCTCATCGGCGTCGCCCTCTACGTCGCCGCCATCGTCACCGCGAACACGTTCGCGACCATCGTCGCCGGGCGCAAGCGCCGCATCGCGCTCATGCGGCTGATCGGTGCGACCGCGCGCTCGCAGCGCTCTGAAGTCGCAGGCCACGGGTTCGTCGTCGGCGCGATCGGAGCGGTGATCGGTCTCGTCGGCGGGCTGCTCGTCTCCGCCGCGGGGATCGCCGTCGCCGAGCGCCTGATCGGCGTCGTGCCGGACGTCACCCTCGTGCAACCGGGGATCCTCGCGCCGGTCGTGGGCGTGGCGCTCACCACGTGGGCGGCTGCGTGGAGCGGCTCCCGCAGGGTGCTGACCGTGACGCCGCTGCAGGCCATCGGCGGCTCCGTCGAGCGGTCTCATGAGGATGCCGCCGCGCGGCCCGCCCGTCACGTCGGTGCGCTGCTGCTGATCATCCTCGGCACGGCGCTGCTGGGATTCGGCGTGCTCGTCGGACTCGTCACTCCGCTCGGCGTCATCATCGCGTTCGTCGGCGGGCTGCTGTCCTTCACCGGCATCTCGCTCGCCGCCGTGCGTGTGATGCCGCCACTGCTGCGGCTGGTCGGAGGCCTGTTCGGCCGCTCCGCGACCGCCCGACTCGCGGCGGAGAACGCGCTGCGATACCCGGAGCGCTCCAGCCGCATGGCGATCGGCGTCGTGATGGGCGTCACACTCGTGACGATGTTCGCCGTCGCGCTGGAGTCCGTCAAGGTGCTGCTGACGAAGGCCGCCGGTGGCGAGGTCGATCAGGACTTCGCGCTCGTCATGGACAGCTTCGCCGCCGTCATGATGGTGCTCGTCGGCATCTCGGCCGTCATCGCCGCGGTCGGCCTCGTGAACCTGCTGACGATCGGGGTCGTGCAGCGCCGGCGCGAGCTCGGACTGCTGCGCGCCGTCGGCTTGTCGAACCGGCAGGTGCGCCGGATGATCCTGCTCGAGGCGCTGCACATCACGGTGACGGCGACCGCCACGGGTCTCGTGCTCGGGGTCCTCTACGGCTGGATCGCCGCGCAGTCCCTGCTGGGCTCGGTGCGCATGCCGCCGTACTTCGAGGAGACCGCCGGCCTCGTCGCCCCCGCCGTCCCGCTGGTGCCGATCATCGTCATCGTCGCCGCGACCGCCGTCCTCACCGTCGTCGCCGCTGCGGCACCGACGCGGCTGGCGACGAGAGTCGCTCCGGTCGAGGCGCTCGCGGTCGACTGACCGTCGACGCCGCGGCGGTGAACGGCTGTCGCGCGGGGAAACGTTCGATCGTGACCCCGCGCGTCGGCCGTAGGCTGAAAGCATGCCGCAGCCGTTCGATCAGTCCACGTACCAGGTCCGTCTCGAGTGGGGCACGGCGGGACTCGCCCGTCTCGCACCGGCGGACATCGTCGTGGTCGTCGATGTGCTCCGGTTCTCCTCCACCGTCACGGATGCCGCGGCCACCGGCCGCGCGGTGGCCCTGGCGGACGCCCGCACCTGGTCGCGCAACGGGGCGGCCGTCGCCGCAGCCGCCGCGTCCGGGGATGCGACCGTGCTCGTCGGGTCGCTGCGCAACGCGGCCGCCGTCGCACGGGCCGTCCTGGAGATCCAGAACCGACGGCAGGCACGCACCTCGGTCGCGGTGATCGCGGCGGGGGAGCTCACCGACGACGGCGACCTCCGGTTCGCCGTGGAGGACCTCCTCGGCGCCGGCACGATCATCGCCGCGCTCAGCGACCTCGGTGCCGATCACACCTCGCCGGAGGCCGCCGCCGCCTGCGAATCGGCGCGCGGCCTGCGGCGGGCGATGCGGCATCTGCTCACGGCATCCGGATCGGGCAAGGAGATCGCCGCCGGAGTCGACGCGACCGCGCAGATCGAGGCCACGGGGCTCGTGCCGACCGCCCCGGCCGCCGCGGCAGAGGTGGATGCCACCGATGCGGTGCCGATCCTCGAGGGTGCCGCGTTCGTCCCGTTCGTCTGACGCGCAGCGGATGCCTAGCGGGGTGTCTGAGCGGCGAGTCGAGTGCTCGCGCTGATCTCGCGCCGCACCCACCGGAACTCGTACCGCGGATCGTACGTCTTCGAGCACTTCGCGCACGAGGTCGCGCGGGAGGGCCGACGATGCCGATAGGTCACGTGGCCGACCGGACACGTCCCGACCCACGGCGCGAGCTCCTCTGCGGTCTCGCCGTGATGGGTCGTGCCGCCGACGTACCCGATCTCGCGGGCGATCCGGCGCCAGGCCGGTCCGTGCGCTGCGCGATGGCCCGCCATCGCGTGCGCGACCTCGTGGAGCAGCACCTGATGGATCTCGTCATCCTCGAAGCGCGCGGCCAGATAGCGCGACACCGTGATCCGCTGCGTGCGGAAGTCGCATTGTCCTGCGCGGCGCTTGGCGTTGTCGAAGCCGAACGACCACGTCTCGTCGAGGTGCAGGCGGATCAGCGCCTCTGCCCAGACGCGTACACGATCGAGTTCCGCCATTCGTTCAGCGTAGAACACTCCGCCGACATCGCGACGGGTGAGCCTGCGTGCTCAGCCGGCGACGAGGTTGGACGTGCGCCGCTTCTCGACGGCCTCGATGGCCAGGAGGACGCTCTCCAGCTCCGAGTCGGACGCGCCGGTCTCTCGGCGCAGGAACAGAGACTGTTTGAAGCTCTCGCGGGCGATCTCGAAGTCACCGCCCTCGTAGGCGTTTCGTCCACGGTGATGGTGCGCGAACGCCGCGATACCGGCCCAGCCCTGGCCCTCGGCCTCGGTCGTGCAGGTCGCCAGCTCCTGGTCGGCGGCCGCGTAGGCGCCGCGGTACTGCAGGATCGTCGCATGCAGCACGCGTGACCGCAGGACGTCCTTGCGCGTTCCGGCCATGCGGGCCACCCGCACGGACTCGTCGGCGACGGTCAGCGCCTCGTCCAGGCGGTCGAGCACCTTCAGCAGCCACACCCGCTCGAGCAGGGCGGGCAGACTGCGCTGCCCCTCGATCTCCGCCAGTCTTTCGGCGCACTCGCTCTGATCGACCTGCTCGCGAAGAGTCTCTGAGTCGTAACCCTTGATGTAACCCATGCGCTCTCCTTCCGCCGCACACCCAGTCTGCCTCGGGCGGCAACAGTCGGGCGGTCGGCGCGCCCCGCATGACGATTTCAGCGGAGGAAGATCGACGCGTCCGGCTTCGGAGACGCCACCGCATCCGCGTCCGTGACGATCCGCGCACCCTGCGCGAACGCGACGACCTCGGCCCCCTGCGCGATCTTGGCCGGGTGTGGGCCGGCGGCCAGCATCCGGGGCAGCCACTCGGTGGGCAGGGGAGAAGGGGATGCGGCGATGACGAGGTTGCCGAATCGGCGGCCCTTGAGCACCTGCGTGTCAGCGAGGAGGGCGACCTCCGGCAGGACATGCGCGATCGTCGCGACCTGCCGACGCGCGAAGGCGAGGCCGGGGCCGTCGGCGACGTTGACCAGCAGCACGCCGGTCGGGGCCAGCAGGCCCGTGACCTCGCGGTAGAACTCGACGCTGGTGAGATGGGCGGGCGTCTGGGCGCCGGAGTACACGTCCGACACGACCAGGTCGCACGCGCCGACGAGGGCAGGCGGCAGCTTCTGCACGCCGGCGCGCGCATCCGCGATCCGCATCCTGATCGCCGCACCGCGGGGGAGGGGGAGGTGTTCGCGGACGAGCGCGGCGAGCGGCGCTTCCCATTCGATGACCTGCTGGTGCGAACCGGGGCGAGTGGCCTCGATGTAACGCGGGATCGTCAGTGCCCCCGCGCCCAGGTGCACAGCCGTCAACGGGCCGGCGCGCAGCTGATCGATCACGGCGCCCATGCGGACCACGTACTCGAAATGCAGGTGGGTGGGGTCCTCGAGGTCGACGTGCGACTGCGGCGTGCCGTCGACGACGAGTTCGAAGCCGGAGGTGAAGGAGGACGGCGAGATCGTCGCGATGCCGCCGTGATCGAGGCGGGCCTCGGGATGCGCCTCGTCCTTGGATCGGGTTCTGCCCACCCGCTGAGCCTACTTCGCCGCGTTGGCGGTGTGCACCGGAGGTCCGCGCTTTCGCCCGTGTTACAGGTCTGTGACGATCGTCGGCAGGATTTGCGGGGATTTTGTTAGTGATGAATACTTTTTCGAGGATCGGCATGCAACCCCTGTAGCCGAAGGCAGTTTTCAATGAGGAGATTCACCTGATGAAGAAGCGCATTCTTCCGATCGTGGCGCTCGGCGTCACGGCGTCGCTCGGCCTTGCCGGCTGCGCGGGCGGCAGCGACAACGGCAGTGCGGACGGCGAAGGCCAGACGCTCAGCGTCTGGATCATGCAGGGCACCAACCCCGACTCCACCGCGTTCCTCGACGAGGTCGCCGAGGCGTTCAACGCCGAGACCGGCGCGACCGTCGAGTTCGAAGAGGTGCAGTGGGCCGACGCGCACGACCGCTTCGTGACCGCCATCGCCGGTGGCACCACCCCCGACATCGCCGAGACCGGCACCACCTGGACGGCGGAGTTCGCCGACGCCGGTGCACTTCTCGCTCTCGACGAGTACGTCGACGCCGAGGACGGCCTGCGCGACGACCTCGTCGAGGGTCTCGCCGTCGCCGGTACCTACGACGAAGAGCTCTACGGCATGCCGTGGTACGCGGGCGTCCGTTCGCTCGTGTACCGCGCCGACATCTTCGAGGAGCTCGGGCTCGAGGCTCCGACCTCCTGGGACGAGATCATCTCCGCGGGTGAGGCCATCCAGGCCGCGCATCCCGAGATGATGGCCTTCCCCGTGCCGGGTGACGCCGAGTTCCAGGTCTACCCCTGGGTCTGGGGCGCCGGCGGCGAGGTCGCCACCGAGGAGGGCGGCGAGTGGACCAGCGAGCTGGACAGCGCAGCCTCGCAGGAGGGCATCCAGTTCTACACGGACCTCGCCACGGAGTACGGCTTCTCCTCCGCAGGAGCCACGACGTGGAAGGAGACGGACCTGCGTGACGCGTTCACCCAGGGCAACGTCGCCATGATGCTCTCGGGCTCGTGGACCCCGGCTTCCCTCGTCGAGGCGAACCCCGACCTCGAGGGCAAGATCGGCGCAGCCGTCATCCCCGGCAAGGACGGCGGCATCGCTCCGTCCGTCCTCGGCGGATCGCACCTGTCGGTCTTCAACACCACCGACAACGCCGACCTCGCGTGGGAGTTCGTGGAGTTCATGACCACCGGTGAGTACGCCGAGAAGTGGGCCGAGCAGACCGGCTACTTCCCCGGTGTCGCATCGGCCATGGAAGAGGCTCTCGCCTCGACCGACCCGCTCGTCGCACCGTTCGCCGAGCAGATGGTCGACGGGGGCGCATCCGTGCCGGTGACCCCGAACTTCGGCGCCGTCCAGGCGAAGAAGACCACCAACGCCATGATGCAGTCGATCCTCAGCGGGCAGAAGGACGTCGCCACCGCGACGAAGGACGCCGCCGCCGAGATGACCGAGCTGCTCAACCAGTAATACGGCACACCCTCAATAACGACAAGTTAGGCAGTATCCCTTGATGTCGACGGTGCACGCACCGCTGCCGACACCCACGGAGGCGGGGTCCACCCCCGCCTCCGTGGCCGGTGGCCGCCGATCCAACCGCTTCACGCGGCTCGCCAAGTCACGCCCGTGGCTGCTCCTCGCGCCAGGACTTCTCATCCTGGCCGTGCTCATGCTGTGGCCGCTGGTGCAGGTCTTCCTGTACTCGCTGCAGGACTATGGTCTGCGCGAGATCAACACCGGCGAGAGCAACTGGATCGGCTTCGGCAACTACATCGAGGCCCTCACCGACTCCACCCTGTGGACGATCGTGCTCCCGAACACGGTCGGCTTCGCCGCCGTCGCGGTGCTCACCACCGTCGCCGTCGGCACCCTCGTCGCGCTGCTGCTGCAGCGTCTCGGGACGACGTGGCGCGTCATCGTCTCCAGCTGCATCATGATCGCCTGGGCCATGCCCGCGGTCACCGGCACCTACGTCTGGACGTTCATCTTCGATGCCGACCGCGGCATCTTCAACCGCACGCTGATCGACCTCGGGCTCATCGACGGCCCGGTCAACTGGTTCACGAACCAGTGGTCGTTCTACGCGATCGTGCTCCTCAACGTCGTCCACCACGGCTTCCCGTTCGTCGCCATCACGGTCCTCGCCGGACTCCTCGGCGTCTCGAAGGAGATGCTGGAGGCCGCGGCCATGGACGGCGCCGGCGCCTGGCGCCGGTTCTGGAAGATCGTCTTCCCGACCCTGCGCCCCGTCTTCTCCGTCGTGATCATCCTGTCGACCATCTGGGACTTCAAGGTGTTCGCGCAGGTCTACCTCATGCCGGGCGGATCCGGCTCCAACCGATCCGTGCTCAACCTCGGCGTCTGGTCGTACGTCGAGTCGTTCGGCCAAAACCGCTACGGGTTCGGTGCGGCCCTGGCCGTGCTGCTCACCCTCGTGCTGATCGGCATCACGATCGTGTACATCCGGTCGCTCATGAAGGAGGACGAACTGTGAACCCGAAGAAGTCCGTCCTCTCGCGGTTCGGCACCGGCGTCGCCGTCGCCGTCGTCCTCGCGTTCACGCTTTTCCCCGCGTACTGGATGATCTCGAGCGCCTTCGACAAGAACGCCTCCAGCGGTGGCCGCTCGTTCATCCCGGAAGAGTTCACGCTCGACCACTTCACCTACGTCCTCACCGAGGGCGGGTTCGGCACCTACCTGCGCAACTCCGCGATCGTCGCGATCGTGACGGTGCTCGTCAGCGCCCTCGTGTGCCTGCTCGCCGCCGTGGCCGTCGCGCGGTTCCGGTTCAAGTTCCGCACCACGATCCTCATGCTCATCCTCGTCGTGCAGATGGTCCCGCTCGAGGCGCTCGTGATCCCGCTGTTCCTCCAGGTCAAGAGCCTCGGTCTGCTCAACAGCATCATCGGTCTGATGATCGTCTACGTGGCGCTCTCGCTCGCCTTCGGCATCTGGATGCTGCGCGGCTTCGTGGCCGCGGTCCCCGTCGAGCTTGAGGAGGCCGCGTACATCGACGGCGCGAGCTGGTGGCGGATGTTCCGCTCCGTGCTGCTGCCCCTGGTCATGCCGGGGCTCGTCGCCACGAGCATCTTCAGCTTCATCACCGCGTGGAACGAGTTCATCTTCGCCATGACGATGCTCGGTGGAGCGACCGACCAGTACACGGTCGCGATCGGTCTGAAGTCGTTCTTCGGTCTGCACTCGAACGACTGGGGCAGCATCATGGCCGCCTCGACCATCATCACCATCCCCGTCATGGTCTTCTTCGTCATCGTGCAGCGCCGTCTCGCGAGCGGGATGACCGCCGGAGCGGTGAAGGGATGACCGACGAACTCACCCGCCTGGCCAACAGCGTGCTGTGGCCGGGCTTCTTCGGAACCCGTCTCGACGGCGACGGCGCGCCGACCTGGCTGCGCGATGCGCTCGAGAACGACCTGGCGGGTCTCGTCTACTTCGGCCAGAACATCACGGAGGATCTGGCGCAGCTGAGCGCGCAGATCCACGAGGCCAACCCCGACGCGCTCATCGGCATCGACGAGGAGGGCGGCAGCGTCACGCGCCTCGAGGTGGCGACGGGCTCGACCCTTCCCGGTGCCGCCCAGCTCGGCGTGCTCGACGACGTCGAGGCGACGAGGTCCACGGGTGCCGAGCTCGCACGGCGTGCGCGCGCGGTGGGTGTGGATGTCGTCCTGGGGCCGGTGGCCGACGTCAACACCGACCCGCGCAACCCCGTGATCGGTGTGCGCGCCTTCGGCGCCGACGCCGACCTCGTCTCGCGACATGTCGCCGCCGAGGTGCAGGGGATGCAGGACGGGGGAGTTGCGGCGTGCGTCAAGCACTTCCCCGGTCATGGGGACACCCACCTCGACTCCCACCACGCCCTTCCGGTCATCGAACTGGACCCCGCGGAGATCGAGCGCGTGCACCTCGAACCCTTCCGCGCCGCGATCGCCGCGGGCGTCGAGACCATCATGACCGCCCACATCGTCGTGCCGGCGTGGGGCGAGCGTCCTGCGACGTTGAACCCCGACGTGCTCGCGCGACTGCGCGGGATGGGGTTCGAGGGCGTCATCATCACCGACGCTCTCGACATGGCCGCGGTGCGCGAGTCGGTCGGGATCGGTGGCGGCGCCGTGCAGGCGCTGGCCGCAGGCGCCGACCTGCTGTGCATCGGCAATCCCACCAATCCAGGGGACGCGGCATCCAGCGACCAGGACGAGCGCGACTATCTGTCCGCCCGCGAGGCGATCGTCGCCGCGCTGCGCACCGGTGAACTCCCGCGTGAACGCGTCGAGCAGGCGCGTGATCGCGTGCGTGCCCTGGCGGCGCGTCTGCGTGCGGCCGCTCCGGCGCAGACACCGGCCTTCGACGGAGGCGCGATCGTGCGCAGGACTCTCCGCGTCACCGGCGCCGGCGTCGCGGACGCCGACGCCTCGGCGCTCTCGGTCGTCGATGCGCGCCGGCGAGCGACCCTCGCGGTCGACAGCGCCGCGTCATACGTCGCCGAGGCCATCGCCGGCGACGACGGTTTCCGTGTCCGCCTCGACGTCCAGCGGGCGACTCCGGAGGAGCGGGATGCCGCGCTGCAGCGCGCGATCGACGCCGGAGGGCGCCTCGTGCTGCTCATCGACCGGCCCGACGTCGATGCGCCGCAGCGCGAACTCGTCGAGCTCGCCGCGCAGCACCGGCCGGACGCCGTCGTGGTGAACGTGGGGCTCGCGGCGCAGCGACCGCTCCCGCTTCCCGTCGTGGATGTCACCGCCGCGAGCCGTGCAGGTGCCGAGGCGGCGCGCGCTCTGCTTCTCGGATCCTGACGCGAGAGCGTTATCGAGCTGATACCGGATCGCAACATGGATGCGTTTGGATTCCAGGTGCGGGCTGGGTAGCGTCAAATGCATCACGTGTGACGGGTGCGACGATGCTCCCGGAACGCGCAAGGTAGCGCCCACAGGGAAGGTACACAGCATGCACACCACATCCATGCGCCGACGGCGAGGGCTCATCGCTGTCACGGGCACCGCGATCGCAGCGATGCTGCTCGCGGGCTGCGTCGCGAGCGAACGAGGAGATGACGCAGGAGAGGGCGGCAGCGAGGTCGACAGCACCTTCGTGTTCGCCGCATCGTCCGACCCGGCCAGCCTCGACCCCGCATTCGCACAGGATGGCGAGACCTTCCGTGTGTCGCGTCAGATCTTCGAAGGACTCGTCGGCACCGTGCCCGGCACCGCCGACCCCGCCCCGCTGCTGGCCGAGTCGTGGGAGTCCGCAGAGGACGGCATGTCGCACACCTTCCAGCTCAAGGAGGACGTGACCTTCCACGACGGCACCCCGTTCAACGCCGAGGCCGTCTGCGCGAACTTCGACCGCTGGTACAACTGGACGGGCCTCGCCGCGTCCGAGGCGCTCGCCTACTACTACAGCAAGCTGTTCCACGGCTACGCGGAGAACCCCGAGAACGCCGTCTACAAGTCCTGCACCCCCGACGGTGACTACTCCGTCACCGTCGAGCTGAACAAGCCGTTCGCCGGATTCATCCCCGCGCTGTCCCTGCCGGCGTTCAGCATGCAGAGCCCCGCCGCGATGGCCGAGTTCGGTGCGGACGAGGTCAGCGGATCGGCCGAGGCGCCGCAGCTGTCCGAGTACGCGATGGGTCACCCCACCGGAACCGGACCGTTCAAGTTCGACGACTGGGCCCCGGGCGAGCAGCTCACGCTGAGCTTCAACGAGGACTACTGGGGCGAGAAGGGGCAGATCGAGCAGATCATCTTCCGCACCATCGATGACCCGACGGCCCGTCGCCAGTCGCTGGAAGCCGGCGACATCGACGGCTACGACCTCGTCGGCCCCGCCGACACCGCCGCCCTCGAGGAGGACGGCTTCACGATGGTCTCGCGTCCGCCGTTCACCATCCTGTACCTCGCGTTCAACCAGGCGATCCCCGAGCTGCAGGACCCGAAGGTCCGCGAGGCGCTGTCGTACGCGATCGACAAGGACGCACTGATCAGCCAGGTGCTGCCCGAGGGCACGCAGAAGGCCACGCAGTTCATTCCGCCGGTGGTCAACGGCTACAACGAGGACATCACGACGTACGACTACGACGTCGACAAGGCCAAGGCCCTGCTCGCAGAAGCCGGCTACGACGAGTCCAACCCGCTGTCGCTGACCTTCAACTACCCGGTCAACGTCTCGCGCCCCTACATGCCGGACCCCGAGCAGATCTTCACCGTGCTGTCCTCGCAGCTCGCCGAGGCGGGCGTCGAGACCACCCCGGTCTCGGACGAGTGGGTCGAGTACCTCGACCGCACCTCCGGCACGGCCGACCACGGCATCCACCTGCTCGGCTGGACCGGTGACTACAACGACACCGACAACTTCGTCGGCGTCTTCTTCGGCGCGCAGAGCTCGGAGTGGGGCTTCGACAACCCGGAGCTCTTCACGGCCCTGTCGGACGCACGCGGCGTGCCGGACCTCGAGGAGCAGACCGCGCTGTACGAGGACATCAACGAGATGGTCGCGACGTTCATCCCCGGTGTGCCGCTGGCGCACCCGGCTCCCACGCTGGCCTTCGACCCCCGCGTCGAGAGCTTCCCGGCGAGCCCGGTGAACGACGAGGTCTTCAACGAGATCGTCCTCACGAAGTGACGCGATAACGATCCGCCCCGCGCTTCCGCCCTTCCGGTCGGGGGTGCGGGGCGGATCGTTATCGTCTACGCAAACGGAGTCCTTCTTTGCTGCGCACCATCGGCAGGCGACTGCTTTTCCTCATCCCCACCCTGTTCGGCCTGAGCATCCTGCTGTTCGCCTGGGTCAGGGCCCTCCCCGGCGGACCCGCCGTCGCCCTCCTCGGTGAGCGCGCGACACCGGAGGCCATCGAGCGGGTCAACGCGCTCTACGGCTTCGACAAGCCGCTCATCGAGCAGTACTTCGTCTGGATCGGCCGGCTCCTCCAGGGAGACTTCGGCACCTCGATCCAGACCAACAGACCAGTGCTGGAAGAGTTCTTCCGGCGCTTCCCCGCGACCATCGAGCTGTCGATCGCGGCGCTGATCTTCGCGATCGGCATCGGCGTCCCGCTGGGCTACTGGGCGGCACGCCGGCACGGCAAGTTCAGCGACCACGCCTCGGTCGTCATGAGCCTCGTCGGCATCACGATCCCGGTGTTCTTCCTCGCCTTCATCCTGAAGTACATCTTCGCCGTGCAGCTCGGATGGCTGCCGGCCGACGGCAGGCAGAACCCGCGCATCGATGCGACGCATCCGACGGGGTTCTACGTGTGGGACGGCATCATCACCGGTGAGTTCGACGCCGCGTGGGACGCGATCCTCCACCTGATCCTCCCCGCTCTCGCGCTCGGGACCATTCCGCTCGCCATCATCGTGCGCATCACCAGGGCCAGCGTGCTCGAGGTCCAGAACGCCGACTATGTCCGCACCGGCCGGGCCAAGGGCGTGTCGAACTCGACGCTGCGCGGGCGCTTCATCCTCCGCAACGCCCTCCTCCCCGTCGTGACGACGATCGGTCTGCAGACCGGTCTGCTCATCTCCGGGGCGGTGCTCACCGAGACGGTGTTCGCCTTCCCGGGTGTCGGATCGTTCCTCGCCAGGGCGATCTTCACCAGAGACTTCCCCGTGCTGCAGGGCTTCATCATCTTCATCGCGATCGCGTACGCGCTCATCAACCTCGCGGTGGATGTCTCCTACAGCCTGATCGACCCGAGAGTGAGGGTCCAATGAGCGTTCCGCTTCCCCCCGCACAGGGCGGCGAGGTCATCGACACCGTCGCCGTCGCGCACGCCGACCTCAAGGACAGCTCCGGCGGCTTCTGGCAGGACGTGTTCCGCCGTCTGCGCCGCAGCCCCACCGCGTGGGCCGGCGCGATCATCGTGCTGCTGTTCCTGCTCGTCGCGGTGCTCGCGCCGCTGCTCGCGCCGTACCCGGAGACCGCCCTTCCCGGTGCACGCTTCATCACCCCGACGCACATCCCGGGTCCGGGGGAGCTCCCCGAGTTCCCGCTCGGTCTCGACCGCTTCGGCGGTGACGTGCTCTCCAAACTCATCTGGGGCGCGCAGGCCTCGCTGCTGATCGGTGTCGTCTCCACCGCGATGGGCCTCGTCGGCGGCATGCTGCTCGGCCTCGTCGCCGGCACCTTCGGCGGCTGGGTCGACACGCTCATCATGCGCATCGTCGACATCATCCTGTCGGTGCCGAACCTGCTGCTGGCCGTCTCGATCGCCGCGATCCTCGGCCAGACGCCGTACGCGATCATGATCGCGATCGGTGCATCGCAGGTGCCGATCTTCGCGCGTCTGCTGCGAGCATCCATGCTGCAGCAGCGCTCGAGCGACTACGTCCTGTCGGCCCAGTCCCTCGGACTCGGTCGCGGACGCATCACGATGTCGCACGTTCTTCCCAACGCGATCGGTCCGGTCATCGTGCAGGGCACGCTGACCCTGGCCACCGCGGTGATCGACGCTGCGGCGCTGTCCTTCCTCGGCCTCGGTGGCGGACGCCCCGAGACGGCGGAGTGGGGACGCATGCTCACATACGCGCAGAGCGAGCTGTCGATCGCGCCGTGGCTGGCGTTCTTCCCCGGCATCTGCATCGCCGTCACCGCGCTCGGCTTCACGCTGTTCGGTGAGGCGCTGCGCGAATCCATGGACCCGAGGACGAGGGCACGCTGATCATGACGAACGACGCACATAGCACCGGAGCGCCCATGCTCTCCGTCAAGGACCTCGCCGTCGACTTCCGCACGACGGACGGCATCGTCCATGCCGTCGAGGGCGTTGATCTCGAGATCTCCGCCGGTGAGACCGTCGCGATCGTCGGCGAGTCCGGCTCGGGCAAGTCGACCACGGCGATGGCCATCATCGGACTCCTCGCAGGCGGCGGCCGGATCGCCTCCGGCAGCATCCGCCTCGACGGGCGGGAGATCTCGAAGGCGTCAGAGAACGAGATGCGCAGCATCCGAGGCCGCGACATCGGCCTCGTCCCGCAGGACCCGATGTCGAACCTCAATCCGGTCGCGAAGGTCGGCACGCAGGTCGCCGAGACCCTCCTCGCGCACGGCCTGGCGAACCGTCAGAACGTGGCGGAGAAGGTCGTCGAGGCGCTCGAGGCCGCCGGTCTCCCCGACGCGCCCAAGCGTGCGAAGCAGTACCCGCACGAGTTCTCCGGCGGCATGCGTCAGCGTGCCCTCATCGCGATCGGACTCGCCTGCAAGCCGCGTCTGCTCATCGCCGACGAGCCGACGAGCGCGCTCGATGTGACCGTGCAGCAGACGATCCTCGATCAGATCGGTGCGATGACGAGGGACCTCGGCACCGCCGTGCTGCTCATCACGCACGACCTCGGGCTCGCCGCCGAGCGCGCGGAGCGCGTCGTCGTCATGCACCGGGGGCGTGTGGTCGAGCAGGGCCCCGCTCAGCAGATCCTCGAAGCTCCGCAGCATCCGTACACCCAGTCGCTCGTCGCGGCGGCGCCGTCCGTCGCGGCCGCGCGCCTGCGACCGGAGGCCTTCACCACCGCGACAACAGCAGACGCTCCCTCCGGGGTGCCGAGCGAGCAGAACCGGGGCGAGCGGGCCGACGTCGCTGAGTCGACGCCACCGCGGGCCGACAACATCGTCGAGATCGAGAACCTCACCAAGGTCTACCCCGTGCGCGGGCGCAGCGACGACTTCGTCGCCGTGAACGACGTCTCCCTCGCCATCCCGCGCGGCGAGACCGTCGCCATCGTGGGGGAGTCCGGGTCCGGCAAGACGACGACGGCGCGGATGCTGCTGAAGCTCATCGAGCCGACGTCCGGTGTGATCCGCTACGAGGGCAAGGACATCTCCTCGCTCAGTCGTGCGGAGTCGAAGGAGTTCCGCCAGCAGGTCCAGCCGATCTTCCAGGATCCGTACTCGAGCCTGAACCCGATGTTCACGATCGAGCGCCTGATCGGGGAGCCGCTCGACTTCTACAAGCGGGGCAGCAGTGCCGACCGCCGCAAACGCGTCCGCCAGCTGCTCGACGATGTGGCTCTGCCGCAGTCGATGCTGCGCCGGTACCCGTCCGAGCTCTCCGGCGGTCAGCGGCAGCGCGTCGCGATCGCCCGCGCCCTGGCGCTGTCTCCCGACCTCATCGTCTGCGATGAGCCGGTGTCGGCGCTGGATGTGCTCGTGCAGGATCAGATCCTCACGCTGCTGGGCGACCTGCAGCGCGAGTACGGGCTCAGCTACCTGTTCATCTCGCACGACCTCGCCGTCGTGCGGTTGATCAGCGACTACGTCTGCGTCATGAAGGACGGCGCGCTCGTGGAGGCGGCATCCTCGGAGGAGATCTTCACGAACCCGCGCGATCCGTACACGCGTCGCCTTCTCGCATCCATCCCCGGCAACGAGCTCAACATCGCCTGACCGGCGTCGGCCTCCGCCAGCCCGTCCGGGTGCTTTTACCGCAGCATCCGGAATTGGTCAAGGATTCTGCTTGCCATGTCGTGAAATCCGCCGTATAGTTATTCCTTGCGCCTCCTTTCTCCCTGCCCTCATATGGTGGTCGGCAGATGCTGAGCATCGAGCGCGCACTCCACCTGACGACAAAGGAATCGAGAAGCCCTGCGGGGCTCACGGAGGTTATTCCCTTGGCTGCTGCTCCCAACGCATCCACATCCACCACCAACAAGAACGGGCGCGGCGCATCGCGTCTCTCGTTCGCCAAGATCTCCGACACGCTGACGGTCCCCGACCTTCTCGCGCTGCAGACCGAGTCCTTCGACTGGCTCGTCGGCAACGACACCTGGAAGGCGCGCGTCGCCGAGGGTAAGAAGGCCGGCCGCAAGGACCTCAACGAGTTCAGCGGTCTCGAGGAGATCTTCGAGGAGATCTCTCCGATCGAAGACCTCAGCGAGACGATGCAGCTGAGCTTCACGAACCCGTACCTCGAGCCCGAGAAGTACTCGATCGACGAGTGCAAGGAGCGCGGCAAGACCTACGCCGCCCCGCTGTACGTCGAGGCCGAGTTCATGAACCACCAGACCGGTGAGATCAAGACGCAGACCGTCTTCATGGGCGACTTCCCGCTGCAGACCAGCAAGGGAACGTTCATCATCAACGGCACCGAGCGTGTCGTCGTCTCCCAGCTCGTGCGTTCGCCCGGTGTCTACTTCGACAAGACGCCCGACAAGACCTCCGACAAGGACATCGTCTCGGCGCGCGTCATCCCCAGCCGTGGTGCATGGCTGGAGTTCGAGGTCGACAAGCGCGACCAGGTCGGCGTCCGCATCGACCGCAAGCGCAAGCAGTCCGTCACCGTGTTCCTCAAGGCCCTCGGAATGACCAGCGAGGAGATCCTCGCCGAGTTCGCCGGGTTCCCCTCCATCGAGGAGACCCTCGCCAAGGACACCATCCTCACCAAGGAAGACGCGCTTCGCGACATCTACCGCAAGCTCCGTCCGGGCGAGCAGGTCGCCGCTGAGGCCGCCCGCGCGCTGCTGGACAACTTCTACTTCAACGCCAAGCGCTACGACCTCGCGAAGGTCGGCCGCTACAAGATCAACCAGAAGCTCGGTCTGAACCAGCCGCTGGACTCGTCGGTGCTCACCGTCGAGGACATCGTGGCCACGATCAAGTACATGGTGCGCCTGCACCGCGGCGACGAGACCTTCGAGGGTCTGCGCAACGGCAAGAAGGCCGAGATCCGCATCGCGACCGACGACATCGACAACTTCGGCAACCGTCGTATCCGCGCCGTCGGCGAGCTCATCCAGAACCAGGTCCGCACCGGTCTTTCCCGCATGGAGCGCGTCGTCCGCGAGCGCATGACCACGCAGGACATCGAGGCGATCACGCCGCAGACCCTGATCAACGTGCGCCCCGTCGTCGCCGCGATCAAGGAGTTCTTCGGAACCTCGCAGCTGTCGCAGTTCATGGACCAGAACAACCCGCTCGCGGGTCTGACCCACAAGCGCCGCCTGTCGGCCCTCGGCCCCGGTGGTCTCTCCCGTGACCGCGCCGGCGTCGAGGTCCGTGACGTCCACCCGTCGCACTACGGCCGCATGTGCCCGATCGAGACCCCTGAAGGCCCGAACATCGGTCTGATCGGCTCGCTCGCGACGTTCGCGCGCATCAACTCCTTCGGTTTCATCGAGACCCCGTACCGTCGCGTCGTCGACGGCGTGGTCACCGACGACATCGACTACCTCACCGCCGCCGAGGAGAACGACTTCAACATCGCTCAGGCCAACGCGGTGCTCGACGACAAGAAGCGCTTCGTCGACAGCCAGGTCCTCGCCCGCCCGAAGGGCGGAAGCGGTGAGGTCGACATGTTCGACCCCGCCGATATCGGCTACATGGACGTCTCGCCGCGCCAGATGGTGTCGGTCGCGACCTCGCTCGTGCCCTTCCTCGAGCACGACGACGCACAGCGCGCCCTCATGGGTGCCAACATGCAGCGTCAGGCTGTGCCGCTGCTGCGCAGCGACTCGCCGCTGGTCGGAACCGGTATGGAGGGCTACGCGGCCATCGACGCCGGCGACGTCATCACCGCCGACAAGGCCGGTGTCGTCACCGAGGTCTCCGCAGACCGCGTCGTGCTCCAGCTCGATGAGGGCGGCACCAAGGAGTACTACCTCCGCAAGTTCGATCGCTCCAACCAGGGCACGTCGTACAACCAGAAGGTCGTCGTCTCCGAGGGTGAGCGCGTCGAGGTGAACGAGGTCATCGCCGATGGCCCCGCCACCGAGAACGGTGAGCTCGCGCTCGGCAAGAACCTGCTCGTCGCGTTCATGACGTGGGAGGGCTACAACTTCGAGGATGCGATCATCCTCAGCCAGGACCTGGTGAAGGACGACACCCTCTCCTCGATCCACATCGAGGAGTACGAGGTCGACGCCCGCGACACCAAGCTCGGCAAGGAGGAGATCACCCGTGACCTCCCCAACGTCAGCCCTGAGCTGCTGAAGGACCTCGACGAGCGCGGCATCATCCGCATCGGTGCAGAGGTCCGCCCCGGCGACATCCTCGTCGGCAAGGTCACGCCGAAGGGTGAGACCGAGCTGTCGGCCGAGGAGCGCCTGCTCCGCGCGATCTTCAACGAGAAGAGCCGCGAGGTCCGTGACACCTCTCTGAAGGTTCCCCACGGTGAGCAGGGCACGATCATCGCCGTCAAGGAGTTCAACGCCGAGGACGGCGACGACGAGCTCGGCTCCGGCGTGAACCGCCGCGTCGTGGTCTACATCGCCCAGAAGCGCAAGATCACCGAGGGTGACAAGCTCGCCGGCCGTCACGGCAACAAGGGTGTCATCGCCAAGATCCTGCCGGTCGAGGACATGCCGTTCCTCGCCGACGGAACCCCGGTCGACATCGTCCTGAACCCGCTCGGCATCCCCGGTCGAATGAACTTCGGTCAGGTCCTCGAGACCCACCTCGGGTGGATCGCGAAGCAGGGCTGGAAGGTCGAGGGCAACCCCGAGTGGGCGTCGACGCTGCCGGAGGTCGCCTTCGAGGCTGCTCCTGGCACGAAGGTCGCCACCCCGGTGTTCGACGGCGCGGAGGAGCAGGAGATCGCCGGTCTCCTCGACTCGACGCTGCCGACGCGCGACGGCGTCCGCCTCATCGACCGCTCGGGCAAGACCCAGCTGTTCGACGGCCGCTCCGGAGAGCCGTTCCCGGCACCGATCTCCGTCGGCTACATGTACATCCTGAAGCTCCACCACCTGGTCGACGACAAGATCCACGCCCGTTCGACCGGTCCGTACTCGATGATCACCCAGCAGCCGCTCGGTGGTAAGGCACAGTTCGGTGGACAGCGCTTCGGTGAGATGGAGGTGTGGGCCCTCGAGGCCTACGGCGCCGCATACGCGCTCCAGGAGCTCCTCACGATCAAGTCCGACGACATCCTCGGCCGCGTCAAGGTGTACGAGGCGATCGTCAAGGGCGAGAACATCCAGGAGCCCGGCATCCCCGAGTCCTTCAAGGTGCTCATGAAGGAGATGCAGTCGCTCTGCCTGAACGTCGAGGTCCTCTCGGCAGACGGCACGGCGGTCAACCTCCGCGACACCGACGACGAGGCATTCCGTGCCGCCGAGGAGCTCGGTATCAACATCTCCAGCCGATTCGAGTCCGCCTCGATCGACGAGATCTGACGCGTACAGCGTTCACGATTTCGCAGAATTTTATTGAGACACAGGAGAACTAGTGCTCGAGTCAAACACCTTCGATGAGCTTCGCATCGGCCTGGCCACCGCAGACGACATCCGCGGATGGTCCTACGGTGAGGTGAAGAAGCCCGAAACCATCAACTACCGCACCCTCAAGCCCGAGAAGGACGGTCTGTTCGGTGAGCAGATCTTCGGTCCGTCCCGTGACTGGGAGTGTGCCTGCGGCAAGTACAAGCGTGTCCGCTTCAAGGGCATCGTCTGCGAGCGTTGCGGCGTGGAGGTCACCAAGAGCTCCGTCCGTCGTGAGCGCATGGGCCACATCGAGCTCGCCGCACCCGTCACCCACATCTGGTACTTCAAGGGCGTGCCTTCGCGCCTCGGGTACCTGCTGGACATGGCGCCGAAGGACCTCGAGAAGGTCATCTACTTCGCCGCCTACATGGTCATCTCGGTCGATGAGGAAGCTCGTCACCGCGACCTGGCCACCCAGGAGAACAACATCCGTCTCGAGCTGAAGACGCTCGCCGATCGTCGCGACGCGAAGATCGCCGAGCGCCTCTCCAAGCTGGAGGAGGAGCTCGCGGCTCTCGAGGCCGAGGGCGCCAAGGCCGACGCGAAGAAGAAGGTCAAGGACGCCGCCGAGAAGGAGATGTCGCAGGTGCGCAAGGGCGCCGACGACGCCATCGCCAAGCTCGAGCGCGTTTGGGAGGACTTCCGCACCCTCGAGGTGGGCGCCCTGCGTCCCGAGGACGACGTCTTCCACGAGCTGCAGGACCGTTTCGGACAGTACTTCGAGGCCCACATGGGTGCGGAGTCGATCCAGCGTCGCCTTGCTGCCTTCGACCTGAAGGCGGAGGCCGAGAGCCTTCACCTGCAGATCTCCGAGGGTAAGGGCCAGCGCAAGATCCGTGCGATCAAGCGTCTGAAGGTCGTCAACTCCTTCCTGGAGACCGGCATGTCGCCGGCATCCATGGTTCTGGACGTCGTGCCGGTCATCCCGCCGGAGCTGCGCCCGATGGTGCAGCTCGACGGTGGCCGCTTCGCCACCAGCGACCTGAACGACCTCTACCGTCGTGTGATCAACCGCAACAACCGTCTTCGTCGTCTGATCGACCTCGGTGCCCCCGAGATCATCGTCAACAACGAGAAGCGCATGCTGCAGGAGGCCGTCGACGCACTGTTCGACAACGGCCGCCGCGGTCGCCCCGTCACCGGCACCGGCAACCGCGCCCTGAAGTCCCTGAGCGACATGCTCAAGGGAAAGCAGGGTCGTTTCCGCCAGAACCTGCTCGGAAAGCGCGTCGACTACTCGGGCCGTTCGGTCATCGTCGTCGGCCCGCAGCTCCAGCTGCACCAGTGCGGTCTGCCCAAGCAGATGGCGCTCGAGCTGTTCAAGCCGTTCGTCATCAAGCGCCTGATCGACCTCGGTCACTCGCAGAACATCAAGGCCGCCAAGCGTGCCGTCGAGCGCACCCGTCCCGAGGTCTGGGACGTGCTCGAGGAGATCATCCGCGAGCGCCCCGTCCTGCTCAACCGTGCACCCACCCTGCACCGCCTCGGCATCCAGGCCTTCGAGCCTCAGCTCGTCGAGGGCAAGGCCATCCAGCTGCACCCGCTCGTCTGCGCGGCGTTCAACGCCGACTTCGACGGTGACCAGATGGCTGTCCACCTGCCCCTGTCGGTCGAGGCTCAGGCCGAGGCCCGCGTGCTCATGCTCGCGTCGAACAACATCCTGAAGCCGTCGGACGGCCGTCCGGTCACCCTGCCTTCGCAGGACATGATCATCGGTCTGCACCACCTGACCACGGTCAAGGACGGCGCAGCCGGTGAGGGACGCGCGTTCGGCTCGGTCTCCGAGGCGATCCTCGCCAAGGACGAGGGCACCCTCGACCTGCAGGCGAAGATCCGCATCCGCATCCCCGGCCTCAACTTCCTCGAGGGGGAGGCTCCGGAGGGCTACGAGAAGCACGGCCTCGTCGACGCGTCGCTGGGTCAGGCGATCTTCAACGCCACGCTGCCGAAGGGCTACCCCTTCGTCCGCGAGCCCGCCGACAAGGGCAAGCTGTCGCAGATCGTCAACAAGCTGGCCGAGGAGTACCCCAAGGTCGAGACGGCGGCGACGCTGGACCGCATCAAGGATGCCGGTTTCTACTGGGCCACGCGCTCCGGTGTGACCGTCGCCCTCAGCGACATCCTCACTCCTCCGAACAAGAAGGAGATCGTCGCCGGCTACGAGAAGCAGGCCGCGAAGGTCCAGTCGCAGTACGAGAAGGGTCTCACGACCGACGCCGAGCGTCGCCAGGAGCTCATCAAGATCTGGACCGAGGCGACCGACGAGGTCCAGGCCGCGATGCGCGCCAACTTCCCCGAGGACAACACCATCAACCGCATGGTGTCGTCGGGTGCTCGTGGTAACTGGCTGCAGATCCGCAACATCGCGGGTATGCGTGGTCTGGTGAACAACCCCAAGGGTGAGATCATCCCGCGTCCGATCATCTCCTCGTACCGCGAGGGTCTGTCGGTGGCGGAGTACTTCATCGCGACGCACGGTACCCGTAAGGGTCTGGCCGACACCGCTCTGCGTACCGCCGACTCGGGTTACCTGACCCGTCGTCTGGTGGATGTCTCGCAGGACGTCATCATCCGCGAAGAGGACTGCGGCACGTCGAAGGGCCTCGAGCTCCCGATCGCCGCTCCGAACTCGCAGGGTGAGCTCGTGCGCGATGCGAACGTCGAGAACTCGGTGTTCGCCCGTACGCTGGCCTCCGACGTCGTCAGCGAGTCCGGCGAGGTCCTCGCCGCGGCCGGCGACGACGTGGGCGACGTGCTGATCGACAAGCTGGTCGAGCTCGGTGTCGAGAGCATCAAGGTGCGCTCGGTCCTCACGTGCGACTCTGCCGTCGGTGTCTGCGCGCAGTGCTACGGCCGTTCGCTCGCGACCGGCAAGACCGTCGACATCGGTGAGGCCGTCGGCATCATCGCCGCGCAGTCGATCGGTGAGCCCGGAACCCAGCTGACGATGCGTACCTTCCACACCGGTGGTTCCGCATCGGCGGACGACATCACCCAGGGTCTGCCCCGTGTGCAGGAGCTCTTCGAGGCTCGTACGCCCAAGGGTGCGTCGCCGATCGCCGAGGCCGATGGCCGCATCACGATCGACGAGACCGACAAGGCCAAGAAGGTCATCCTCACGCCCGACAACGGTGACGAGGAAGTGGTCTACCCGGTCCTGAAGCGTGCGACGCTCCTCGTCGAGGACGGCCAGCACGTCACGGTCGGTCAGCCCCTGCAGGTCGGCACGCTCGACCCCAAGGAGGTCATGCGTGTCATGGGTGCCCGCGAGGTGCAGAAGTACCTCGTCGGTGGCGTCCAGGGCGTGTACCGCTCGCAGGGTGTGCCGATCCACGACAAGCACATCGAGGTCATCGTCCGTCAGATGCTCCGCAAGGTCACCGTCGTCGATCACGCCGACACGACCCTGCTCCCGGGTGAGATGGTCGACCTCAAGCGCTACCAGCAGATCAACCGCGAGACCGTGGCAGAGGGCAAGCGTCCCGCGTCCGGCCGTTCGGAGCTGATGGGTATCACCAAGGCGTCGCTGGCGACCGAGTCGTGGCTGTCCGCCGCCTCGTTCCAGGAGACGACCCGCGTGCTCACCGAGGCTGCGATGCAGGGCAAGCGCGACCCGCTGGTCGGTCTCAAGGAGAACGTCATCATCGGTAAGCTCATCCCCGCCGGAACCGGTCTGTCCAAGTACCGCAACGTCACGGTCGAGGCCACCGAGGAAGCCAAGAGCGAGCGCTACCCGAACCGGATCTTCGCATCCGACGGCGCGTACGCCGAGGGCGACTTCGGATACGTCGACTTCGACGCGTTCTCGACGGATGACGTGACTCCGGGCACGTACAACTGATCGAGGCGAGAGCCGATCGACGAAGGCCCCGCACCTCTTCGGAGGGGCGGGGCCTTCGTCATGTCCGGGCGTCGGGTCCGGGCGGTGGAGTCCGGTGTGCGGTCAGCGCGGACTCGCGGCCTGCTCGTCCGGGTGGTTCGGGGTCCACCCGATCCACCCGGTGTCCGAGGCGATCACACTCCATTCGCCGCACGCGAAGACGGTGTCGCGCTTATAGACGTCCGGCATCCCCTCGAAGGAGTAGTCCGGGGCGGACTGGCGGGGGACCGAGGTGCACAGGTCGGGGTCGAGGGTCGCGTCGCTCTGCACGGACACGAGCGCGTCGCTCGCCTGGGTGGAGCGGACGACGGAGATGTCCTGCCCGTCCGAGGGGAGCCAGGCGGCCGCCGCGTCGAAGCCGGCGACGAAGCCGCTCCGGTCGTCGAAGTGCAGCGTCTCGCGCTGATAGGCGATGCGGTCGACGGCGGAGCAGCCGGTGGCGAGTCCGACGGCGATGAGGCTGAGGCCGGCGGCGAGGAGGCGAACGGAGGTCTTCTTCATGCTCTCCATCCTTCTTCGGCGCCTCCGCCCACGCGTCGGCCTGCGGAATGACGTGCGTCATCCTCGAGGGTGACCCACGCGCCGTGGTCAGCGGGGCGTCCTTCCCGGTGCGACGGAGCGACCTCACGGTGCGACGGAGCGACCTCACGGTGCGCGAGAATGAAGTCATGCCCCACACCCCTCGTACCGTCGTCATCGGCGACGCCCTCATCGATGAGATCCACGACGCCGGCGGAGTCCGCGAGCTCGTCGGCGGCGCCGCGTTGAACGTCGCGGTCGGGCTTCGGCGGCTCGGCATCCCGACAACGCTCATCGCGATGGTCGGAGACGACGAGGCCGGCACCCACATCCGCGAGTATCTCGGCGACCACGACGTGTCGCTCGTCGCGGGCGCGGCGCCGTTCGGCTCCTCACGTGCGATCGTCCAGCGCGACGCGCACGGCGAGCCGTCGTACGCCTTCAACGATGCGGCGCAGCAGCGGACGATCCGCTACGGCGACGAGGCACGACAGGCGATCGCGGCGGCCGACCTCGCGGTGATCAGCTGCTTCCCGTTCGACCGCGTCGATGAGGTCGACGCCCTCGCGGACGCCCTCGCCGATGCGCGCGTCGCGATCGATCCGAACCCGCGCGCCGGCATGCTCAGCGACCGCGCGGAGTTCGTCCGCGGATTCGAGCGCATGGCCGCGGATGCCGTGATCGCCAAGGTCGGCGCGGACGACGCCGCGCTGCTGTACGACGGAGACCTCGACGCGCTGCGCGCGCGTCTGCGAGAGCGTGGAGCGCGCGCGGTGCTGGCGACGGCGGGCAAGGACGGCGCGATCCTCGAGACGGATGACGGGGTCTTCCGCGCCGGCATCACCGAGCTCCCCGGGCCGATCGTCGACACCGTCGGGGCGGGCGATGCGACACTCGCGGCCGTGGCGGAGGGGCTGGCCGCCGGCCTCCCCGAGGCGGGGGAGGAGTGGCAGCGTCTGCTCGACCGTGCCATGGCCGTCGCCGCGGCGACGTGCCGGGCAGAGGGCGGTCTCCTGCGCACTCCCGAGTCGCTCGAGCAGGGCGATCGCGGCGTGCGGGGCAGCTGACGTTTCGATTTCTTACACCTGCGCCGGACAGGTATGCTTGATACTCGCGCCCCCGGTTGGCTGTACAAGCTGGACGGGTGTGCACCTGGCGAGTTACCCAAGCGGCCAAAGGGATCTGACTGTAAATCAGACTGCATTGCATTCGGGGGTTCGAATCCCTCACTCGCCACCAACCAAACGACAGAAGACCTCCGGGAAGCGGGGGTCTTCTTCTTTCTCCGGATGCATTGCCGTGAGCCACTCGTCCCGAGCTCACGAAGCGGGGGCGAACGCGCCCGCCACCGCGACGAGTTCATAGACTGGAGCGATGCGAGCGCTCACCGAGTCCGACGTCCGGGCGTCGTTCATCAACGCCACCGACGACGAGCTGCGGATGATCGAGATGCCGCATGACTTCCTCCTCGTCGACTGGGACTTCCACGACTTCCTCGCCTGGCGTGATCCGGCATCCAGCAAGCGCGGGTGCATCGTCATCGACGCGGGGGAGGGGCCCGTCGGCATCGTCCTTCGGGCGAGTGATCCCGGGCGCTCGCGGTCCGGCATGTGCAACATCTGCCAGACCATGCAGCCCGGTAACCAGGTCGCCCTGTATTCGGCGCGCAAGGCCGGCCCTGCCGGTCACCGCGGCGACAGCGTCGGCACGTACATCTGCGCCGACCTGTCCTGCCACGAGAACGTGCGCCTCGCGCATCCACTCGCTCCCAACGAGGTCCGCGCCGCCGGACAGGTGGACATGCGACTGGACGGCACCCGCCGCCGCATGGAGCGCTTTGTCGCTCGCGTACAAGAGGACACGGACTGACACGGCGCCCTGACTAGGCTGGCGGGGCCCGCGCTTCGAAGGAGATGCCCATGACCGACGCCATCCTGTTCTCTGTCGATGAGGGCCTCGCCCGCCTGACGCTGAACCGTCCAGCCCGGCTCAACTCGTTCAATGCCGATCTCGCGCACGCGTGGCGGGATGCCACGACCGAGGCGACGACTCGCGATGACGTGAAGGCGATCCTCCTCGACGCCGCCGGCCCCGCATTCTGCGCGGGCGGCGACGTCATCGAGATGGCCTCGACGATGCACGACGGCTCTCCACTGACGGAGCTGGCCGGCGTGATCAACACCGGGATCCGCGCGCTGACCGAGTCCGCCGTGCCCGTGGTCGCCGCCGCGCACGGGACGACGGCGGGCGGAGGGCTCGGGATCCTGCTGAGCACGGACTACGCGGTCATCGGTGCGAGCTCGCGGATCGGCAGCCTCTACGCGAACATCGGACTCACCCCTGACCTGTCGGTGTCGGCGCAGTTGGCGGATGCCGTCGGTCGCCGCCGCGCGCTGCAGCTCGTCCTGCAGGACCGTCTGCTCACCGCCGAGGAGGCGCTCGAGTGGGGCCTCGTCGCGGAGGTGGTGACGGGCGCGGATGCCGCAGCCGAGGCCGATCTCGTGCGCGCCCGCGCCGAGGAGGTCGCGCGGTTCTGGCTGGCCGGAGCCGCTGGGGCGTACGGCGAGGCCAAACGACTGGTGCGGTCGCAGCCCGGCCGCACGTTCGCCGAGCAGTTGGCGGAGGAGGCACGGTCGATCGGTGCGTCGTTCGACACGGAGGACGCCAAGGCCAGGGTGGCGGCGTTCGCCGCGGCATCCACGAAGAAGCCGCGCTGATTACTCACACATGCCGTGATGCCCCGCGCGATACGATCCGCGCGTGCAAGGATGAGGGCATCATCAGCTCAGGAGGGGGCCACCATGTCTGAGGTCAACGGGACGAATGCGAAGCCGCAGGCATCGCTGCTGATCCGCGGAGCGATCTGGATCGCGATCGGCGCGCTCATCGCCGCAGCACTCGTCTGCGTCGTGTGGGTGCTCATCGGTGACCAGAACGGCATCATCGGCCGCGCTTTCCTGACGATCTTGCTGCTCGCGGGCTTCGCCGGCATCGCGATCCTCGAGGCGGGACTCGCCACGCGACGACCCGACTGGCTGGCTCTGGCGAGCATGATCACCTGGATTGTCGCCCTGATCGCGGGCGCCATCAAGATCTGGCTGCCGGAGGAACCGGAGGAGTACACCGGCGGTGTCGGACGCTTCTTCATGCTGTTGGTCATCATCGGTGTCCTGCAGCTCGCCCTGCTGCACGTGCGACTGTTCGTCCCTGCCGCGCAGCGGTACGTGACCACGTTCACCAGGGTCATCTACTATGTGACGCTCGCGATGCTCGTGTTGCTCGTCGCCATGCTCGTCATCTACCTCACCCTTCCCGACACCTTCAGGTACGGCGACCTCTACTGGCGCTTCGTCGTGGCGCTGGCGATCCTCACCGCGGTCGGCACCACCCTGATCCCGCTGCTGAACGCCCTGTTCGCGCCGAAGAAGCAGCCGGCGGCTTTCGCGCCAGGTGGCGCTCCCGCCGCCGCAGCGCCGTGGCCGACGTATGCGGACGGCGCGACCCCGCTCCCCGTGATGCCGGACGGATCACCGGACTGGAACGCGTACTACACGGGCCGGCCGAGCATGCCGGCCCAGAGCTACCCGCAGCAGCAGTCCTTCCCCGCTCTTCCGCCGCAGGAGCACTTCGCCACACCGGCCGCCCCGCAGGCGCCGCTGGTGTCCTCGCCGGATGCGCCGATCGGTGCAGACGGCCTCCCTGTTCCGCCCGCCGGTGCGCCCGCCGCACCCGACGGCATCGCGGGCGACTGGAACCCGACGGCCGCTGAGGAGGCACCCGCACAGACCCCTGAGGGCGCGCAGAGCGGTGGGCATGCTGCCGTCGACCCGTTCGCCCCGTCGCCGGAAGCCCCGCACGTGCCGGCGCCGCCTGTCGTGGCGCCGGAGGGTGAGGCGCCGGTCCCGCCCGCACCCGTGCCGCCTGCGCCTGCGACGCCGGGACCCCAGGCGCCCGCTGCGCCCGACGAGGGCGCGCAGCCGCCGGTGCCACCTCGACCGGACGAGCTGCCGACGGCGCCCCCGGCACCGGGGGCCTTCCCGCCGCCTCCACCGGCGCCGCGCCGATGATCGGCGACCAGCCCGTGGAGGTCCTGCTCCAGGAGCTCGCCGCGGACATCGCCCGTGAGGCCGGGGCCCTCGCCCGCGAGCGCAGGGCGGCCGGGGTCGCGCTCGCCGCGACGAAGTCGACCCTCGCCGACATCGTCACCGAGGCCGACCGCGAGGTCGAGGACCTCATCCGTGCACGCCTGACTGCCGAGCGCCCGGGCGATGGTTTCCTCGGTGAGGAGTCCGGCGCGGCGCAGAGCACGACCGGCGTGACGTGGGTCGTCGATCCGATCGACGGGACCGTGAACTACGCCTACGGCATCCCGATGTACAGCGTCAGCATCGCCGCTGTGGAGGGCGGGTCGGACCCTGACACCTGGCAGCCGCTCGCCGCCGCGGTGTGTGCCCCCGCGATCGGGGAGCTGTTCACCGCGTCGCACGGCGGCGGGGCCTGGCTCGGCGACCGGAGGCTCGCCGTCACGACGGAGACCCCGGCCGGCGCTCTGCTGGCGACGGGCTTCGGATACGACCCGTCTACGCACGACGGCGACCTCGCCACCGTGCGCAGAGTGATGCCCCTTGCGCGAGACCTTCGACGTGGCGGTTCGGCCGCGATCGACCTCGCGTACGTGGCCGCCGGCCGACTCGACGGATACTTCGAGCGTGGCCTGAACCCGTGGGACTTCGCGGCGGGCGCTCTTCTGGTCACCGAGGCCGGCGGACGCCTGAGCCGGTTCGACACCACGTCGAGCAGGCCGATGGTGGTCGCTGCCGGACCTGCCCTGCACGAACGGCTTTCAGACCTTCTCCACAAGGAGGTCTAGAGGGTGCCGTCATGGCATTCCCAGGACCGTCAGGGTAGGGTTTTTCTGTTCGTCGCCGTCGTCCCCCCGCACTGATCGACGCCGGTCGCCCCGAAATCGTCACCAGTTAGCCGAGAGACCGTTTTGCCCCTCGATTCCCCCATGGCTGAGCACGCGCCCACGCGCCGCTCCAGCCGTCGACAGACCGCGGATTCCGCGCTCTCAGCGGACATCGAGACATCTCCCGTCGTCGCCCCGGCCGACGTCCCCGCCGCGCCGCTGTCGCGACGTGCCCTTCGTGCGAGCCGGAGCGTTGCGGTCGAGCCCGCCGAGCGTTCGCCGGAACCCGAGGCCGATACCGCTGCCGAGTCGCTGATCGCAGAGGTGGCGGCGACGGTCGTCGCGGCCACCGAGGTCATCGTCGAGGCCGTCGCCGAGCCTGCCGCGTCCCCGCGTCGCATGCGCCGGTCGTCTCGCCCCGCACCGTCGCCCGCCGATTCCACGCACGTCGCATCCACGGCCGTCGACGCCGCCGCGGTCACCGCGCAGGCCGATGCGACCGCTCAGGCGACGACGGACTGCGAGGACGCCGACGCGTTCGCCGCGGCATCCCGAGCCCTCTGCTTCTCCGAGGCGCCCGTCACCGCACCTGTCACGGTCACGGGGCCGGATGAGCAGCGCGCATCCCTGCCGACGGCAGCCGTCCACGTTCCTGCCCGGCGCCGCGGCGCACGGCGCAAGTTCGCCGCTGCCGGCGCGACCGTCGGAATCATGGGGATCGCGGGCATGCTCGCCGTCTCGATGACATTGCCCGCCGAGGCCGTCGCGGCCTGGCAGGGCGGGCAGACGACCGCTGGCATGTCTCTCGTCGCGGGGGCGAAGGAATCCGGGGGGAGCGATTCGGATGCCGAGATCCAGGCGTTCGTCGCGTCGTCGGACCTTCCCGAGAACGTGATCCAGCGTGCTGAGGGCTTCTCCACGGCCTCCCTGATCGACCTGGCCACGCAGCAGGGCATCAACTACTCGAACACCGTCTACACGAACGACCCCGACGCGGCGATCCAGTGGCCCTTCATCGTCGGCGTCGCCATGAGCTACGGCTTCGGCATGCGCGACGGCCGGCTGCACGAGGGTCTCGATCTGCTCCCCGGCGAGGGCGCTCCGGTGCAGGCGATCGCGGACGGCAAGGTCCGCATCGCGACCGAGTCCGGCGGCAACTACGGCGTCACGGTGTACATCGACCACATGATCGACGGCGAGCTCGTGACGAGCCACTACTCGCACATGCAGTACGGATCGTTGCAGGTCGAATCCGGCGACACGGTCAAGGTCGGCGACATCGTCGGCAAGGTCGGGAACACCGGTCGCTCGTACGGTGCGCACATGCACTTCGAACTCATCGTCGGCGGATCCACCATCGATCCGATGGCGTGGTTCACCGAGAACGCCGGGCGGTACGACGGTGTCGCCCCGGTTTCGTGAGAACGCCGAAGTGATGGTATTCTCGTGTGGTTGCCTTCACGGGTGACAACGCCCCGATAGCTCAGTGGCAGAGCACTTCCATGGTAAGGAAGGGGTCGTCAGTTCAATCCTGACTCGGGGCTCGCAGCATTCGAAATTTCACAGCCGGATGCCGTGCGGCAGGGTAGCTCAGTTGGTGAGAGCGCACGACTCATAATCGTGAGGTCGCGGGTTCAAGCCCCGCTCCTGCTACAGATCAAAACCCCCGGTTCGTCCGGGGGTTTTTGCGTACCCGCGTGAGGTTCCGTCGCGCAGCAGGTGCCGGTGGCCCGCTCCGGGTGGGATCGTTCTCCACGATGGGGCGTCCGAGCCTGTTCTCCGCAATGCGCGGAAGGCCAGGACCAAAGTGGTGCTGGCGCCGCGACGATGACCGCATGGGAATCCGCTACTACGCATACGCATTCGACGCCGACCTCGCTCAGCAGGCGGTCCACGATCCGCGCAGCATCGTCTCCAGCGATCCGCTTGCCGACGCATGGGGCATGGAACCCCACGCGTCCGTGGGCATCGCGACCTTCCTCCACCGTGCGCAGGCATTCGTCGAGACCCTGACCGCGAACGGTCGCGGAATGGTCTACCTCATCGGCTGAGGGCCCCGCCCCGGCGCAGCCGGAAGAGCGCGCGGTGAGGACGACGAGGGGCCATCCTCACCGCGCTGACGGACGCCCTGGGGCGAGCCGCGGCATGAACGCGGGCTTCGGGGCTCCGCTACTTGAGAAGACGGCGCCGGCGGCGTTCTGTTACGCGAATCGCCGACATTCGCATCGCGCCCCTCCAGACGCAGGAGAACCCCCGGGGGACTCCGGGGGTTCTCGTGTATCTGGGGTGGGGTTCTGCAAATGTGCGGGGAGTGGGATGCCAGCCCGCCCGCCGCTCCGACCTGGGGGAGTCTGATGAACGGCGGACGGACTGTGAAACGGGGGGCCCGCACGATCTCCGGCCCCGCTGACGATGACGCTACGCGCCCTGGACGACGCACAAGAGGGGGTTGCACGAACCCACTGCGCTCATGTAAAGAGCGACGATTCGGCGTCTCACGCCTCGAGGAGAGCTTCAGCGATGCGCCGAGCGCCTCGCAGGCGAGTCGTGTTCCCATCGATGCCCTGATGCGCGATCGCTCCCTCGAGGAGGAGGAAGACGTGCTCGGCGACGGCGACCGGATCGTCCACGCCGTCCTCACGGATGAGCTCCTCGAGCCTTGTGCGCACGCGGAGCTTGTGCTTCCGGATCACGACTCGGCCAGGGTGCGACTCCGCCAGTTCGGCGGCAGCATTGATGAACGCGCAGCCACGGCCCGAGGGGCGCACGTCATCGGCGTACGAATCGAACACGGTCAGCGCTCGCGGCGCAGTGGCCTGTGCGAGCCTCTCCTCCCAGCGGCCCCACCAGCGCACATCGCGGTCACGGAGGTATGCGACGACGAGAGCGTCCTTCGACCCGAATCGGTCATAGAGGGTGCGCTTGGTGATCCCGGATTCCGTGGCGATCATGTCGACGCCGACTGCTGTGATCCCGTGGGCGTAGAAGAGCGCGGAGGCGGTGTCGAGGATGCGCCGTGCGGCCGGCGTCAACGCTGCATCATCGGTCCTCGTCATGTCACCCCCGGTTGACTTCGCCGATCAGTGTACTAGTGTGGGGCATTCTTCACAGATCGGTGAAGTGGCGTGAAGTGGCGTGAGTGGCGTGAAGTAAGGGAGGCTGAGAGATGGGCGGACGCGCGGGCGGCGCAACCACCGGGATCCTCGCTCCGGCGAAGGCGATCCACCTCGCCGCAGCCGGGATCTCGCTCATCGCCGTCTGCTACGGCCTCGCACGTTTCGCCTATGGGTTGTTCGTCCCCGCCTTCCGCAACACCTTCGACCTCGATGCCACCGCGGCCGGGGCGATCGCGTCGGGCAGCTACGTCGCATACTGCGTCGGCGTCCTGCTCGCCACGGCCGTCACCCCGCGGGCCGGTGCGCGGGTGGTCGCGCTCGCCGCCGGTCTGCTCGCCACGGTGGGGACGTCGGTGATCGCCATGGCGCCGGATGTCGTCATGCTGGCGGTCGGCGTGATCATCGCCGGTTCGAGCACCGGCGTCGCATCCCCGCCGCTCGTGCACGCGATCGCGCGCCGCGTCTCACCAGAGGTGCGCGACCGGACCCAGACGATCGTCAACGCGGGGACAGGCCTGGGGGTCATGGTCTCCGGACCGATCGCCCTCCTCGCGCAGGACCAGTGGCGCGTCGCCTGGTTCGCGTTCGCCGGGGTGGCGGCCGTCGTCACGCTCTGGAGCGCCATCGCCGTCCCTGCGGCGAGGGACGCCGCCGGTGAGAGTTCGCCGGGCGCCGAGCGGACGCGCCACCGCCGACTGCCGCGCGGTCTGCTGAGGCTCGCCGCGGCCTCCGCCACGATGGGGGTCGCCAGTGCGGCCGGTTGGACCTTCGGGCAGGACCTGCTGACGACAGAGGGTGGGCACACGTCGCCGTTCGCGACGATCGCCTGGATCGTCCTCGGCGCATGCGGGCTGCTCGGTGCTGCGGCGGGTGACATGGCGGAGCGGCTCGGGCTCGGCCGCTCCTGGGTCCTCCTGATGATCGCCCTCGGTGGCAGCCTGGCCGCGCTCGCCGCGGCGTCGCAGAGCGCGATCGTCGCGATCGCGGCATCCGCGGTCTTCGGCGCGGTCTACATCGCCCTCACCGGACTCCTTCTCGTGTGGAGCACGCGGGTGTTCGCCTCCGACCCTGCCAGGGGCGTCGGCGTGGTGTTCCTCGTCCTCGCCCTGGGGCAGGCGGGCGCGGCACCCCTGCTCGGAATCGCCTCCGACCTCAGCGGAAGCGTGGCAGCGGCGTTCTGGATCGCCGCGGCCGTCGCGCTGCTCGGTGCGCTGATGCGGCCCGCGCGCGGCTGAGCTGCGCTTCGCCCGGCGTCATGGGAATCACGCGGTCGGCCTCCATGTCGTTCCGTGCCCGACTGCGTCAGAGATCCGGCGGGCGATCGCGCCGAGCTGCCTCGCCTGAGCGGAGGTGAGCGCGTCGAAGACGACCCGCCGGACGAGCGCCTGATGAGCGGGCGTGGAGCGCTCGACATGCGCGTGCCCCTCATCCGTGAGGATCGCGAGCGTGAAGCGGCCATCAGACTCGTCGACGGCGCGTCGGACCCACCCCTTGGCCTGCAGGCGCGTGACTGCGCGAGAGAGGCGCGAGAGTGAGCAGCTCGCGTAGTCCGCGAGCGTGCTGAGGCGCAGTGAACGCTCCGGGGCGTCATCGAGCGCATAGAGGATGCCGAACTCGAAGTGCGTGACATCACTGTCTCGCTGCAGCTGGGCGTCCAAAGCAGCAGGGAGGCGCTCGAGAAGTGTGGCGACCGAGGCCCAGATCTCGAGTTCGTCTGCGCTCAGGGGGGCGCTCTGCGGGGTCTCTGGCATGCCCCCAGCGTACGGCACGGGGCGGTCGATCTGGCCCTATCCAACTTGCTCAAGCAAGTAATTGGGAGGTAGGTTGACTTTCCTGAGCAAGTAAAACGACGAGACCTCCGTCGGGAATGGAAGTGCACATGGATCTGGATCTGCGGGGGAGAAGAGCATTCATCAGCGGCTCCAGTGAGGGCATCGGCTACGCCGTCGCCTCGGCTCTGGCGGCCGAGGGTGCCCAGGTGATCCTGAACGGGCGGGACCCGGTTCGTCTGGCGGTGGCGGTAGATCGGATTCGCTCCGCACATCCAGGGTCGGACCCGTCCGGCATCGTCGCGGACTTCGCGGACTCCGAGCAGGTCGAAGCACTGCTGGACGAACTCGGCGCCGTGGACATCCTCATCAACAACGTCGGGCTCTTCGATCTCGCGGAGTTCGACGCCATCGACGACGAGGCGTGGATGCGGTACTTCGAGGTGAACGTCATGAGCGGCGTCCGGCTGTCGCGGCGGCTGCTCGGCGGGATGCGAGAGCGCGGGTGGGGCCGGATCGTCTTCATCGGGAGCGAATCCGGCGTGAACGTCCCCGCGGACATGATCCACTACGGGGCGACGAAGGCGGCCATGCTCGCTGTGAGCAACGGTCTCGCCAAACTGACCCGCGGCACCTCCGTGACCGTCAACACGGTCCTCGGCGGTCCGACACTCTCCGACGGCGTCGCACGCACTGTGCGCGCGGTCGCCGACGCCCAGTCGCTGCCTCCTGAGGTCGTCCGAGACGCGATCATCGGGCAGAACCGCACGACGTTGCTCGAGCGGTTCATCGAGCCCGAGGAGATCGCCCACCTCGTCGCCTACCTGGCCAGCCCGCTGTCCTCCGCCACGAACGGCGCTGCCCTCCGAGCGGACGGTGGAGTGCTCACGGCGATGCTCTGACCGTCGACCGCCGGGGTCAGCTCTCGGTGCGGTCGGGTCCCGAGGGGCCCTGGTTTCCGGAGTTGTTCCCCGGGCCCTTGTTCGGGTTCGGAGCGCCGCCGGGGCCCTCGTTCGGGGCCGGTTCGTCCCCGGCCGGGCCGCCATCGCCCTCCGCCGGTCCACCGGCGGGCGGAGCGGGCGGAGCCACGGGAGCGGGGCCCGGCTCCTGCGGAGTGGACGGGGCGGGTTGCTCGACCGGCTGCGGCGCGGGCTCCTGCACCACCGGTTCCTGCACGGCGGGATCCTCTGCGGCGACGTCCTCGGCCTCATCCGCAGGAACCGTACTGGACGGAGCGCCGTCGGTCACTCCGTCGAATGATGCCGGAGCGGCCTCGCGCCCGAGCGACCCGGACGGGGCCAGCACCCAGATCCCGCCGACGATCACCGCGGCGGCCGCAGCGGCACCCACGATCGCCGCCCACGGCGCCCGCCTCCTGCGCGTCCGCCGCGCCGGGGTGGGGAGCGCGCTGGTGATCTCCCTCGTCGGACCGGTGAGGTGCGCGGTCGCCGCCAGCGGTGCGAGCGCCGACGGTGCGCGCAGTGGGCCGCCGACTGCGTCCTTGGCGGAGAGCTCATCACGCAGGTGCGACGCAGCCTGGGCGACTTCTTCGGCCGAGGGGCGCTCCTCCGGCGCGATGCGCGTCATGCGGGTGAGCAGGCAGACCCAGTCGGGCCCGAGATCGTCCGGGATGGTCGGTGGCTCGCTCAGTCGCAGCAGTGCCGTCTGCACACCACCGGAGACGGGGAACGCGGGTTCCCCGGTCAACGCCTCGATGAGCAGGAGCCCGAGGGAGTAGATGTCGACCGCAGGGGTGAGCTCCGCGGTGGTGACCTGTTCCGGCGCCATGTAGGCGGCGGTGCCGATGGCGATGCCGGGCGAGGTGCGGCGGGCGTCGCCGAGACTGAACGCGATGCCGAAGTCGGTGAGCTTCGCCGTCCATCCGGCCTCCCGGCGCGACGACGGGGCCAGCAGGACGTTGGAGGGCTTCACGTCCCGGTGGATGATCCCCGCATCGTGCACGAACTCCAATGCTTCCGCGAGATCGAGCGCCAGCGAGGCGGCCTGCAGCCCCGTGAGCGGCGCGCGGCGCAGCGTCGTCGCAAGCGTCGGCCCATCGATGAGTTCCATGACGAGGAACTGCGGCTGCTGCGGATCGAGCCGCGCGTCGTAGAGCGTCACGAGGGAGGGGTGGTTCAGGGATGCCAGCACCGCGGTCTCGTCGTGCACGCGCTCGCCGGCCGAGGGCATGTCCTCGGACTGCCGGAGAACCTTGACCGCCACGGTGCGCCCGAGAAGGGTGTCCTCCGCGCGGTAGACGGCCGCCGTGCCGCCTCGTCCGATGCACTCGCCGATGCGGTATCTGCCGTCCAGCAGTGCCTCTGTCGGGCGTTCGTCGGTCGCATTCATCTTCGCTCCAGGTCAGCCGGCTCGGGTGCCGTGACTCTGGCGACTCTAAGAGGTCACACCGCACGCGTCCCCGGCCTTGACAACGGCGTCCCGGCCTGCATGCGGAGGACGGCCGGCGTCAGCGGAAGGCGCGCAGCCGAAGACTGTTTCCCACGACGAAGACGCTCGACAGCGCCATCGCCGCGCCGGCGAGCATGGGGTTCAGCATCCCGAACGCGGCGATCGGGATCGCCGCGACGTTGTACGCGAACGCCCAGAACAGATTCGACCGAATGGTCCCCAGCGTGCGGCGCGACAACCGGATCGCGTCCGCCGCGCTGCGGAGGTCGTCGCGCACGAGTGCGATGTCGGCCGCCTCGAGGGCGACGTCCGTACCGGTGCCCATCGCGATCCCGAGGTCGGCCTGCACAAGGGCCGGGGCATCGTTGACGCCGTCGCCCACCATCGCCACGACGCGGCCTTCCGACTGCAGTCGGGCGACGGTGGCGACCTTGTCCTCCGGAAGCATCTCGGCGATGACCTCATCGACGCCGACCTGCGCGCCGATGGATCGTGCGGCCGCCTCGTTGTCACCGGTGAGCAGGATCGGTGTCAACCCGAGTGCGCGCAACTCCGTGATGGCCTGAGCGCTCGTCGCCCGCACCGTGTCGGCGACGACGAGGATGCCCCGGGCCGTCCCGTCCCAGCCGACGGCGACGACGGTCTTCCCTTCGCCCTCGGCCTGCGCCTTGGCGGCCGCAGTGGACTCCGAGAGGGGCATCGAGCGCTCGGCGAGCAGCGACTCGCGCCCCACGATCACGCGGCGACCGTCGACGATGCCCTCCACGCCGCGACCGGCGATGTTCGAGAACCCGTCGACGGGTAGCAGGGGAGCGGGCGCCGCCTGCGCGACCGCCCGGCCGATCGGATGCTCCGACGCGTGCTCGAGTGCACCGGCGAGGCGCAGCAGTTCCTCGGCATCCCCCTGATCCTCGACGACGACATCGACGAGCGCCATGCGCCCCTCGGTCACGGTGCCGGTCTTGTCGAGCACGACGGTGTCGACCCGGCGGGTGGATTCGAGCACCTCGGGGCCCGTGATGAGGATGCCGAGCTGCGCCCCGCGGCCTGTGCCGACGAGCAGGGCGGTGGGCGTGGCGAGACCGAGCGCGCAGGGGCATGCGATCACGACCACGGCGACCGCGGCGGTGAACGCGGTGGTCGCAGGGAAACCTGCCAGCAGCCAGCCGGCCAGCGCCGCGACGGCTATCACCAGCACGATGGGGACGAAGACGCCGGAGATCCGATCGGCGAGCCGCTGCACCTCCGCCTTGCCGGTCTGCGCCTCTTCGACGAGAGCGGCCATCTGCGCCAGCCGGGTGTCCGACCCGACCCTGGTCGCTCGTACGACCAGTCGTCCGCTCGTGTTGACGGTCGCGCCCACCACCGGATCCTGTTCGTCGACCTCGACGGGCACCGATTCGCCCGTGAGCATCGACGCGTCCACGGCGGAACGCCCCGACACGACCACACCGTCCGTCGCGATCTTCTCGCCGGGGCGCACGACGAACTCGTCGCCGACGCGGAGGTCATCGATCGGGATCGTCGTCTCGACGCCGTCCCTGAGCACCGACACGTCCTTCGCTCCGAGCTCGAGCAGGGCCCGCAGGGCGGCGCCGGCCCGGCGCTTGGCCCGCTTCTCCACGTAGCGGCCGGCGAGGATGAACGTCGTCACGCCGGCGCCGACCTCGAGGTAGATGTTCGAGGCGCCGTCGGAGCGCGCGAGGGTGAACTCGAACACGTGCCGCATCCCCGGCATCCCTGCCGTTCCGAGGAACAGGGCGTACAGCGACCAGCCGAATGCCGCGATCGTGCCGAGCGAGACGAGGGTGTCCATCGTCGCCGCCCCATGGCGCAGGTTCGTCCAGGCTGCACGGTGGAACGGCCAGCCGCCCCACACGATGACGGGTGCGGCGAGAGTGAGCGAGGCCCACTGCCAGTACGTGAACTGCAGGGCGGGGATCATCGCCAGCAGGACGACGGGGACCGTGAGGATCGCGGAGACGATCAATCGCTGTCGGAGGCCGTCGAGCTCCGGATCCCGGTGCTCGGCATCCGGCTCCGTGCGGGCGGGCAGCTGCGCCGAATAGCCGGCCTTCTCGATCTCGGCGATGAGCGCCATCGCATCGAGCCCGGCCGGTACGGCCACCTTCGCCTTCTCCGTGGCGTAGTTGACGGTCGCCTCGACGCCGTCGAGCTTGTTGAGCTTGCGCTCGATGCGGGTGGCGCAGGACGCGCACGTCATGCCGCCGATCTCGAGTTCGACGCTGCCCATGGTGTCGCTCAGACGCGGACGGCGGAGTATCCGGCCTCGTCGACGGCCGCGAGGACGTCGGCGTCGGAGACGGGGGCGGATGCCGTCACGACGAGCGTGCCGCTCTGTGCGCTGACCTCGATGGCGTCGACGCCGGCGATTTGAGCGACCTCTTCGCGCACGGACATCTCACAGTGGCCGCAGGTCATGCCGGTGACCGTGTACTCGGTGGTGTTCATGTCTGGTCCCTTCGTCGTGGTGCTCCGGAGCGTCGCCCCACGACCAATATACCCCCGAGGGGTATCCCCTGGGTCAGTCGACGGCAGCGGTGACGAGGATGGGACGGTGATCGCTGGACCGCTGGGGCAGGGTCGTGATGCTGTCGATCCGGAACCCGTCCGACGTCGCGAAGTCGTAGTGACCCTTGAAGACGCGGTAGCGCGTGTACGTGCGGTCATCGCTGAGCGTGAGGGTGTATCCGTGATCGCGCACCGTCTGGCCGAGGTTCTCCTTGAAGACCGGATAGTTGTAGTCGCCGACCATGAGAACAGGGAGGCCGGGGCCCATCGACTCCAGCTCGGTGAGCGCCGCACGGATCTGGTTGCGCCGCAGGGAGTTCAGTGCCGTCAGCGGCGCCGCGTGGAAGGACGCGACGATGAGGTCGCGACCGCTGTCGATGTCGTGCATCCGTACGCCGAGGACCCGCTCGTGGGCAGGCTTGAGCATCCGGTCGTGCAGGGACTTCTTCAGGCCGATCGTGCGGATGTCCTGCACGCGGAAGAGGTTGGTCCGGTAATACATCGCGAGTCCGAGTCGGTTGCCCTGGGTGGCGTCGGCCAGGGTGAGCCCGCTGATCTCGTCCGGAAGCGCGGACACGTCGCACTCCTGCAGGCACAGCACATCGGGCTCGTGGATCTCGACGAGTTCTTCGAGCTCCCGGGCGGCACGATGCTTGCGCAGGTTGTACGAGATGACCTTCATCATCGCAACGCTACTGCCCTCACCTGAGTCAGAGGTGTCGATGCGGACCGTGGCGTGCGCCTATTCCGCGTCGCGTCGCGCCCTCGTCTGCTCCGCACGCGTCGCCAGCAGCTCGTCCGCGGGATACCCCACCTCGGTCAGGGTGAGTCCGCGTGCCGCAAGCACCTTGAACTCGCTGGTGCGGCGCAGCGCGTCGCGCAGGACGACGAGGTCGCCGACGTCGAGCCGCTGCTCGCCGACCGCCGCGCACGCGCCCACGAGTGCCCGCACCATGCTGTGGCAGAACGCGTCCGCCTTCACCTCGGCGATGAGCACGCCGTCGTCGTCCCGGCTCCAGCCGTAGTCCAGCAGCGTGCGGATCGTCGTCGCGTCGTCGCGGGCCTTGCAGTATGCGGCGAAGTCGTGCAGGCCGATGAGTGAGCGGGCCGCGGCATCCATCGCCTCGACGTCGAGCGTGCCACGGATGCTCGTGGTGTCGTGTCGGCGGGCCGGGTCGTAGCCGGCCGCGTCGTCGGCGAGGCGGTACCGATACCGGCGCCAGACCGCCGAGAAGCGTGCATCGAAGCCCGCAGGGGCGAGGGAGGAGCGGCGCACCACGACATCAGGGTACGCGCCGAGCACACCGCGCATCCTCGCGGCGATCGAGCCGGCAGGATCGGAGGCGGCTCGCCCGTGCCGTGCCTCGACGCGCGCCCACTGCGCATCGTTCAGGTCGACGTGCGCGACCTGACCGGAGGCGTGGACCCCGGCATCCGTTCGTCCGGCGACGACGAAGTGGACGTCCGACCCGACGATCCGCGCGAGCGCCGCCTCGAGCGTGCGCTGCACCGTGCGCAGCCCCGGCTGCTTCGCCCACCCACGGAAGTGCGTGCCGTCGTAGGCGATGTCGAGGCGGATTCTCACCGGTCCAGCCTAATCGGGCCGAGCTGCCTCCGCCTCGTGCGCAGGGTGCGCGCAGGCTCTGTCCGAACGCGTGCCTAGACTGGATCTCATCCTTCCGTCGGCGGTGCCGACGCGCCTCTCCCCATGCCGAATCACACGACGTCCTCGCGGTTCGCGGGCCTCGACGGTCTGCGAGCGATCGCGGTCACCCTCGTGATCGTCTACCACCTCTTCCCACAGTCGCCGCTGCGCGGCGGGTTCGTCGGGGTCGACGTGTTCTTCGTCATCAGCGGCTTCCTCATCACCTCGCTGCTGCTGCGTCCGTCGCGCGAGGGATGGCGCGGAGCGCCGCGCCGCCTGCTCGATTTCTGGCGGCGTCGAGCGCGCCGACTGCTGCCGGCGCTCGCCATCGTCGTGACGGTGTGCGCGACCGCCGCATGGCTGCTGGGCGGAGACCTCCTCGTCGGCATGGGGCGGCAAGTGCTGGGGGCTGCGACCTTCAGCTACAACTGGCTGGCCGTCGCCGACGGCGCCGACTACTTCGCCGACACCGCCCCCGAGCTGTTCCGCAACTTCTGGTCACTCGCGGTCGAGGAGCAGTTCTACATCGTGTGGCCGCTCCTGCTCCCGCTGGTGCTCCTCATTCCTGCGCGCGGGGCGCGGGTGGCTCTCGTCGTCGCCGCTGCGGCCGGTTCGGCGTGGTGGATGGGACAGTTGGCCGCAGCCGGCGCCGTGACCCGTGCGTACTTCGGCACCGACGCCCACTCGTTCGGCCTGCTGCTCGGCATCGCGCTCGCGCTCGCCGTCGAGAACGTGCCGGAGCGGCCGTGGATGCGTTCGGCCGCGGCACGGAGCGCGTCGCTGAGCGCCGGACTGGTCGGTGTCACCGCGATCGTCGTCGCCGCGCTCATCCCAGAGACCTCCGACGCCGCGACATTCCCCGGCACCCTGCTGCTGGCGACCGGTGGAGCGGCCCTCGCGGTGTTCGCGGGGGTCTGGCCCGGGTCCTGGTTCGGACGCGCGGTGGATGCGCGCCCCCTGAAGTGGATCGGGGACCGTTCCTACGGCCTCTACCTCTGGCACTGGCCCGTCCTCGTCCTCGTGCTCGTGGGGGTCCAGGGGTTCGGGCCGGAGGGCGGCGTCCCGCCGTGGGCCGGTGCGCTCGCACTGCTGATCTCTGTCGCCGCGGCCGCCGCGTCGTACCGGTTCGTCGAGATGCCCTTCCGCCGACGCGGCTTCCGGCGCTCCCTGCGCGCCGTCGGGCGACGGATGGCCGGGAGACCGCTGAGCCGGTTCGCGGCGATCGCCGCGCTGGCGGTCGTCGCCGTGGCCCTCGGCGGGACGACGGCGGCGATCCTCGACGCGCCGCACACCACCACGGCCGCGGTGGCCATCGACCGCGGGCAGGACGCGCTCGAGGATGCCGCCGAGACTCCGGCGCCGGCCGATGCTGCGGAGGAAGAGCACGCCGACGTGATCCCCGACGGCACCGAGATCACGGCCGTCGGCGACTCGGTGATGCTGGCCTCTGCTCCCTCGCTCCTGGACGAGTTCCCCGGCATCGCCGTCGACGCGGAGGTGTCCCGCTCGATCTGGACGGGGCCGGAGATCCTCGACCGGCTGGCCGCGAGCGGAGAGCTGCGCGAGAACGTCGTCGTCGCACTCGGGACGAACGGGCCGGTCGACAGCGGGGTGCTCGGAGAGATGTCGCGGATCGTCGGCCCGGAGCGCAACCTCATCCTCGTCAACGCGCACGCGCCGCGCGACTGGATACCCGGCGTGAACGCCGACCTCGAGAGCTTCGCCGATCGCCACCGCCGAGTGTGGGTCGCGGACTGGAACGGGGCCATCGCCCCGCATGAGGACCTGCTCGCCGGCGACGGCATCCACCCGGGCGACGCCGGGGGAGAGGTGTTCGCCGATTGCGTGAAGGACGCCCTCGCGACGATCGAGAGGGACCGCGTCCGTGCCGAGAAGCAGTTCGCGCAGGCACCATCAGGGCGCGCGCCGCGGATTCCCTTCCCGGAGTAGCCGGCGCGGCGGGTCCGGCTTCCGGGCCCGCCGCCACCCCAGAGGCGCGGGCCCGGATTCCGGAGAGGCGACCCCAGGCCTCGTCCCCAGACGGTTCTGCCTCGTATGGCGGGGGCCACGGGGCCGAACCGTAAGCTGAATCTAGGACAGCCGCCTTCACAGACGATCGAGGGAACTGTGATGAACGCATCGGCCGAGACGCCTGCGACGTTCTCCGAGGCGCTGCACGCCGCGATCCGCGACCACGGCGTGACCCTCGCATGGTTGCGCAGCCGGCTGGTCGACAGCGGCAATCCGGTGTCGACGGCCACGCTGAGCTACTGGCGATCAGGGGCACGCACCCCGGAGGGCGTGTCGTCCCTGGCCGCCGTCGAGGAGATCGAGCGCATCCTCGGCCTGCCGCGCGGTCACCTCGGATCGAGGATCGGGCCGTCGCCGAGGCTCGGCCGTGTCTCGGAGCAGGTCGTCCCAGTGGTCCCGGACATCGAGGACGCGTACGCGCAGACCGAAGCGGCCCTGTCCGCCCCGCCGATCTCCAGCACGCGCGGCATCTCCTGCCAGGTGCAGGCGTACATCGGGGCGGACGGTCTCCTCGCCCGCCGGGTGACGCGATCGCTCGTGCAGTCCACCGTCGACGGACTCACACATCTGCCCTTCTACGGGAGCGCACCGGATCCGATCAGCGCGATCCCGCAGATAACCATCCACGCCGGAGGACGGCTGGGGAGCACGCACCTGCACCCCAGTCGGCTCGTGTTCGGCTACCTCGTTGAGCTCGACGAGCCGCTCCGTGCCGGCGGAACGCTGTTGCTGGAGATCGAGGAGGAGACCGTCCCCGGGGCGGTGTCGGACATGTCGGTCGCGCAGAGGGACGAGCAACACGGTCAAAGAGCTCCTCCTGTGGGCGCGTTTCCACCCCGATGCCGTACCGTCGTGGTGCGAGGAGCACGAGCAGGCTGCCGGCGTCGAAGAGTACGACACATGGCCGGCGCGGGTGTCGGCGGGCTCGGTGCACGCAGCCCGTCACGGCTTCGGCCCCGGCACGATCGCCTTCACCTGGGGATACGACCGCTGACGGGTGCATTTGGCCGGGCCGGTCGGATGCCGTAAGCTAACTCTTTGGTACTCGTCTGCCGAGCACCGCGAACGTGAGCCCTCCACTGGCGTGTTCCCCTCCTTCAGGAAGGAACCACCCCGGAGCGGGATTCACGAACCTCTCCGTTCGATCAAGAAAGCAGCACTATTGTGACGCGCACTTACACCCCGAAGACCGGGCAGGTCCAGCGCGACTGGGTCGTCATCGACGCAGCCGACGTCGTCCTCGGACGCCTGGCCTCCCACGCTGCAGCGCTCCTGCGCGGCAAGCACAAGCCGACCTTCGCGAACCACGTCGACACCGGCGACTTCGTCGTCATCATCAACGCCGACAAGGTCGCCCTCACCGGCCAGAAGCTCCAGAAGAAGATGGCCTACCGTCACTCCGGTTACCCGGGTGGCCTGAAGTCGGTCTCCTACGAGGAGCTCCTCGAGAAGAACCCCGTCCGCGCTGTCGAGAAGGCCGTCCGCGGCATGCTCCCCAAGAACAGCCTGGGCCGTCAGCAGCTGTCGAAGCTCAAGGTGTACGTGGGTGCCGAGCACCCGCACGCCGCTCAGCAGCCGCAGCCGTACACCCTCGACCAGGTCGCCCAGTAAGCGCCGCAACGACTAAGGACATACTCGTGGCTGACATCGACACCACCGAAACCCCGCAGAGCTACTCGACCTCCAGCCCGGAGAGCGTTTCGACCGAGGCGGCTCCCCGTCCGGTTCTCAACGTCTCCGGCGCCGCCGTGGGTCGCCGCAAGCAGGCCATCGCCCGCGTGCGCGTGGTCCCCGGCTCTGGCACCATCACGGTCAACGGCCGTACGCTCGAGGACTACTTCCCGAACAAGCTGCACCAGCAGCTCATCAACGACCCGTTCAAGACGCTGAACCTCGAGGGTGCGTACGACGTCATCGCGCGCATCTCCGGTGGCGGCGACTCGGGTCAGGCCGGCGCCCTGCGTCTCGGCATCGCCCGTGCCCTCAACGGCATCGACGTCGAGAACAACCGTCCGGCTCTGAAGAAGGCCGGCTTCCTGTCGCGCGACGCGCGCATCAAGGAGCGCAAGAAGGCTGGACTCAAGAAGGCCCGCAAGGCGCCTCAGTACTCGAAGCGCTAAGGATCACCACTCCGATGCCGCTTTTCGGCACCGACGGTGTGCGAGGACTCGCCAATGGCATCCTCACCGCCGATCTGGCGCTCTCCCTGGCCCAGGCGACTGCTGTCGTCCTGGGCCAGGGCCGCACCGCAGAGGCGCGCAGGGCAGAAGGCAAACGGCTCTCCGCCGTCGTCGCCCGCGACCCGCGCGTCTCCGGTGAATTCCTCGTGGCCGCCGTCTCGGCAGGCCTCGCCGCATCCGGCGTCGACGTGTTCGACGCGGGTGTCATCCCCACTCCGGCCCTGGCGTTCCTCGTCGGCGATCACGACGCCGACTTCGGCGTGATGGTCTCCGCGTCGCACAACCCCGCGCCGGACAACGGGATCAAGATCTTCGCCCGTGGTGGTGTGAAGCTCCCCGACGTCGTGGAGCAGCGCATCGAGGCCGCGATGGCGGGGGAGAAGCTCCTCCCCACCGGTTCCGGCGTCGGGCGCATCCAGCGCTTCTCCGACGCGGAGGACCGCTACAAGCTCCATCTGCTCGGTTCCATGCCGCATTCCCTCGACGGCATACATGTCGTGCTCGACTGCGCGCACGGCGCGGCATCCGGTGTCTCGCCGGAGACGTTCAAGGACGCCGGAGCGACCGTCACGGTCATCGGCGCCGAGCCGGACGGCATCAACATCAACGACGGCGTCGGCTCGACGCACCTCGACAATCTCGCCGAGGCCGTCGTGCGGCTCGGCGCCGATGTCGGCATCGCCCACGACGGTGACGCAGACCGCTGCCTCGCCGTCGACGCGCAGGGCAACATCGTCGACGGCGACCAGATCATGGCGATCCTCGCCGTCGCGATGAAGGAGCGAGGCCACCTCACCGACGACACGCTCGTCGCCACGGTCATGAGCAACCTCGGTCTGCACATGGCGATGCGCGAACACGGCATCACCGTCCGGCAGACCGGTGTCGGCGACCGCTACGTGCTCGAGGACATGAACGCCGGTGGCTACGCGCTCGGCGGCGAGCAGTCCGGGCATGTCATCATGAGCGAGTTCGCGACGACGGGCGACGGTGTCCTCACGGGTCTTCACCTCGTCGCCGAGATGGCGCACAAGAAGAAGTCGCTGGCTGAGCTCGCGTCCGTCATGACGGTGTACCCGCAGGTCCTCATCAACGTCCGCGGTGTCGACAAGGACCGCTGCTCCGACGACGAGGGCGTCCAGGCCGCCGTCGCGGCAGTCGAGGCGGAACTCGGCGACACCGGCCGCGTGCTGCTGCGCAAGTCGGGGACCGAGCCGCTCGTCCGCGTCATGGTCGAGGCGGCGGATGCGGAATCCGCGCAGGCGTACGCGGAGCGTCTCGCCGCCGTCGTGAAGGACCGGCTCGCTCTCTCCTGAGAACGCTGAGCTCCTGCCGTCATCGCTGCTCCGGCACGTCCGTTTGGTAACGGAACGGTAACAACTCCATTCGACCGTATTTGAACTCCGGCAGACCAGGCGTAATTTTACGACGTCTCCTCCCGCTCGTAATCCGAGCGGACGGGAGGAGCTGGGGCTGGATGACCGTGACCTTCACTGGGGGAGGTCGATTGCGGTGATCCAGAAACGGGGTCGAAGGGCCCGAGGGGAGTTCATGAGTCGTCGGTTTCGTGCGCGGAGCGCGCGTCGCGGCGATCGGCTGCTGGCCGGATGCTGGTCGAAACGGAGGGTCAGCACCAGCGGTCGAGGAGGATGAGACGGAGAGACGCGGACAGGCATCGTCCCCGCGATCGAGTCACCTCCGGCCGACGACTCTGAATCCGCGGACCGCCCACTGCAGAGGCGGGCTTACGGACGTCGCCGTGCGAGCGTATGATCTGGTCGTGACCGGCTGAACTGGGGAGGCCGGGACTCTTTGGGGGAGTCATGAACACAGCGCGTTATCTGTTGGGGACAGGGCAGGACACGGCGCCGGCATTCGTCGACGACGACACCACGTACACGTACCGCGAGCTCCGAAGCGCAGTGGCCACGCTCGGGTCGCGGTTGGAGGATCTGCGTCTGCCGCCGGGCTTCCCGGTCGCGCTCGCCGGTCCGAACAGCTTCTTCTGGGTCGCCGCCTACCTCGCGATCATGGCGGCGGGACTCGTCTGCGTGCCGATGCCGGCGGCGCTGACCCCCGAGGAGTTCCGCTCCCGCCTGCAATGGGTCGGATGCCGGGCGGTGATGTTCTCCGGGCCGGAGCGCCGGCGCCACACCCTCGCGCCCGAGATCGCCGTGCTCGGCGACGAGCTGCTCGAGCAACAGGCCTCCGTGCCCTTCGAGATCCGTGACGTGGATCCCGACGGCGACGCGGCCTACCTGTTCACCTCCGGGACGACGGCCGCCCCGCGCGTCGTCCGGATCACGCATCGCAACATCCAGGCGAACACCGACTCGATCCTCGGGTACGTCGGGCTCACCGAGGAGGACCGGATGCTCGTCGTCCTGCCCTTCTCCTACGTCTTCGGCGCATCTCTGCTCCATACGCACCTGCGCGCAGGGGCCTGCCTGGTCAATCAGCCCTCCTGCGTGTACCTCGAAGCCGTCGTGAACCGGCTCGCCGGGCAGCGCTGCACGGGCATCGCCGGGGTGCCGTCGAACTTCCACGCCCTCATGCGCAACAGCTCGTTCCGCTCACGCGACCTCCCCGATCTGCGCCTCATCCAGCAGGCCGGGGGCCGGATGTCCCCGACGATCATCGACGAGATCCGCACCGCGCACCCGCGAGCGAGGCTGTTCGTCATGTACGGGCAGACCGAGGCGACGGCGCGGCTGTCCTACCTGCCGCCGGAGGACCTCGATCGCCGCCCCGGTTCCATCGGCAGGGGTCTGCCCGGCGTGACGCTGCGGGTCGTCGACCGGGAGGGCCGGGACGTCGCGCCCGGCGAGATCGGCGAGATCTGGGCCTCCGGTGACAACGTCTCGCCCGGCTACCTGTTCGATGCGCGGCGGACGGCGGAGAAGATGCCCGGTGGTGTGCTGCACACCGGAGACCTCGCGACAAGGGATGCGGACGGGTACATCTACGTGGTGGATCGTGCCGAGGACTTCATCAAGTCCTGGGGGCACCGGATCGCCAGCCAGGACGTCGAGACGGCAGTGATGGAGCTGCCGGAGGTGATCTCCGTCGCCGCCGTCGGCGTGCCCGATGCCGTGGCGGGGGAATCGGTGGCCGTCGCCGTGGTCATGCGCCCGGATGCCGATGCGGATGCCGCGCGATTGACGGCGCACTGCCGCGCGCGCCTTCCCAAGCACATGGTGCCGGAGCGCGTCGCGTTCGTCGACCGGTTGCCGCTCAACAGCAGCGGCAAGGTCGTCAAACGCGAGGTGCGCGCGTGGTTCCATCCGGAGACCGTCGAGTCCAGCGTGCCGGCAGGAGCACGATGACGACGCGCGGGCGTATCTGGACGACATCGGCGGCAGCGGTCGCCGTGCTCATCGCGATCGGAGTGTGGATGATGATGCCCAGGGCGACGACGACCGAGGTCGCGGTGCCGGAGGTGACCCCGGCCGAGCTCGACGCGTTCGCCGGCACGACCGTGCTGTTCGGCCACCAGTCCGTGGGGGCGAACATCCTCGACGGCATCGCCGGCGTCTACGCGGATGCCGGACGTGCGGCGCCCGTGGTCGCCGACGCGACGAACGGCGTCGGGGCCGCGGACGGGGCATCGATCGTCCACGCATTCGTCGGTGTCAACGGCGACCCGCTGGGCAAGTTCGCGGCGTTCCGGGCACTCGTCGACGGCCCGGCGGGGGACGCGGCCTCCGTCGCGATCGTCAAGCTCTGCTACACCGACATCACGTCCGACACCGACCCCGTGCGCGTGTTCGAGGAGTATCGGGCGCTGATGGCGGACCTGGAGGCGCGGCATCCGGACATCACCTTCCTGTACGCCACCGTGCCGCTCACCACCGACCGCAGCCTCGGGGCGAACATCAAGGCCCTGTTCGGTTCTGACGACCGGATGGGACCGGCCGACAACCGCGTCCGTGCGCAGTACAACGCCCTGATCCGCGCGCAGTACGCCGACAGCGGGCGGCTGTTCGACATCGCGGCCGTCGAGTCGACGATGTCCACCGACCCCGCCGTGCGGACGCTGGACGGCGAGGAGTACCACGTGCTGAATTCGGCGTTGAGCGCGGATGCCGGGCACCTCGATCAGCGGGGTGGTCGGGTCGTCGCCGCAGAGATGATCCGGATTGTTGCCGGCCTCCGCTCCTGAGCCGTACCTGCGCGGGGTCGGGATCGACCTCGTCGATCTCGCGCGCTTCGCGCGGATCGTCGAGCGGCACGGCGCCGCCTTCACGGATCGCTGGTTCTCCGCTCGGGAGCGCGCGGAGACCGGAGGCGCGGCGCACGGGCTCGCCGAGCGGTTCGCCGTCAAGGAGGCCGTGTGGAAGGCGCTCGGCGTCGGCCGGCGAGAGGACGCGGTGCCGTGGCGGGACATCTGCGTGCACGGCGCCGCCCGCGGGTGGGACGTGCTCCTCACCGGCGCGGTCGCCGAGCGCGCGGCGGAAGGCGGGGTGCGCGGCGTGACGGCGGTCTCGACGATCACCGCAGACGTGGCCGCCGCGATCGCGCACGCGACTGTCGGCGCCGGATCAGGCGAGGTCGAGATGCGACAGCTCGGCGACCGGGGAGACGAGGACGGGCGGCTCGTGCAGGTAGGCGGTGCTGCGGCGCTTCTGCTCGATGTCGCGGAACACGCGCTCGATCTGCTCCGCGCGCAGGCCGGCCGCCTCCGCGACGGTGGCGGCGTCGACCCCGTGGTTGAGGCCGTACAGGCACAGATCCATCAGCGAGTACGGGAGTGAGAAGTAGAACTCCTCCTGCGACTGCGGCATCGAGTAGGTGTCGGTGGTCGGCTGACGGGAGCGGATCGACTCCGGGACGCCGAGGAACGCGGCCAGTGCGTAGACCTGCGTCTTGTACAGGTGGGCGATCGGCTTGATGTCGGCCGCTCCGTCGCCGAGCTTCACGAAGAAGCCCTGGTCGTACTCCAGCCGGTTCGGGGTCCCGGCGACCGCGTGGTTGAGCCGGTCCGCGTGGTAGTACTCGAGCATCTTGCGGGTGCGCTGCTTGAAGTTCGACGCGGCGATGATCTCGAGGTACGCCGCGGCCGTCAACCTCTCGGTGACCTGCTCCCCGGTGGGGGATTCCGCGACGACGGAGAAGAGCCGGAAGGCGTCCGAGTCGACGACGCTCGGCAGGACGATCTTCGATTTCCACCCCGGCCCGAAGTCCGGGACGACGCACCGGATGGCGTCGTCGCGTCGGCGGTAGCATCCTGCGGCGGTGAGGATCGGGGTGATGTTCTCGGTGACGGATTCGACCCCCAGCCAGTCGGTGAGCTCCGTGCTGTAGGACAGTGTGTCGTCCGAGGACTCCTGCTCCGGAAGGTGCAGCGCGAGCACCCGCTCAGGGCCGAGCGCCCGAACGCTGAGAGCGGCGACGACGCTCGAATCGATGCCGCCGGAGACGGCGACGACGATGCCCTTGCGTCTGGATGCGGCGAGATAGGCGCGGATGCGTTCGCTGATCCTGTCCACCTCGGCCGCCTCGTCGATGGCGAGGCTGTCCGGTCCGAATTCACTCATGATGCGTCCCCTTCTCGATTCCCGCTGTCCGCTCGGCCGACCTCCGGTCGAAGCACGTCACCGGGCCCGGCGGATCGGGCGCCGGTGCCCGCCATTCCCGGATGAACATCCGGTGCAGCAGCTGCGATGTCAGCACGGCCATGAGACGCATGCTGTCGGTGTTGCCCATGCCGTGACCCTGCACTCTGCGGCACTTCTCGATGAGCAGTTCGACGGCGCGCGGGTTCCAGATGCCGGCGTCCTCGACGGCGCGGGGCGAGACGTCCTCCGTCATCCACTCCGGAGGGCGGTCGCCGAAGAAACTCGACGCGTCCGGTACGCGGTACGGCTGCTTGGGCCGCTGCACGATCTCGCGCGGAACGAGATCGGAGAACGCCCGCTTCAGCAGATGCTTCTCGTCGAGACCGAGGATCTTCTGCCGTGCGGGGAACTGCGCGGCGAGAGCGAAGACGTGGTGGTCGAGGAACGGGAAGCGGCCTTCGACGGAGTTCGCCATCAGCATCCGATCGCCCTGAGTCGACAGCAGGTAGCCGGAGAGCAGCGTGCGCATCTCCAGCCACTGCGCACGCGAGAGCGGATCCCATCGCGAGGCGCCGGCGGGCATCGTGTCCAGCAGGCGGGATGCCGCCGCCTGCTCTCGCTCCGTGCGACGGGACGGATGCAGCATCGGTTTGATGCCGGCCGTGGACCGCCAGCGCGGCCGGTGGGACACCGCGGGGTCCGCCTCGTCGACGTCGCTGCCGAAGAAGCTCTGCGCGAAGGCGGGGACCTGGGTGGGCGAGCGCCGCATCCACGGGTACAGGAGCTCGATCGCGCGTCGCCGCATCGGCGAATCCGGATCCCGCGCGATGAAGGCCCGCACCTTGGCCTCGCGGAAGATGTCGTATCCGGCGAGCACCTCATCGGCGCCCTCACCCGTCACGACGACCTTGTACCCCTCGGCCCGCACGAGCTGCGACAGGAGCATCATCGGCACGGGAGCCGAGCGCAGGAAGGCGGTCTCGGCCTGCCACACGGCCTGCGGGAGCCCGTCGGCGATGTCGCGTCCCGACACGACGAGCTCCCGGTGGGTGGTGCCGAGTCGCTCGTGCATCAGCTGCTGGTGCGGGCCCTCGTCGAACTCGGCATCCGCGAAGCGGAGCGAGAACGTGTGCACGTCCGTCTCGGCGGTCGCGGCGATGGTCGCCGCGGTCACGGCGGAATCGATACCTCCCGACAGGTAGGCCCCGACCGGCACGTCGCTGCGCCGGAAGCGCAGCCTCGTCGCCTCCGCGACGGCGTCCCTGAGCCGCTCGGCGTTCTCACGCAGGTCCTGACTCTCCTCCGCGCCGCGGTCGGGGAACGTCGGATGCCAGTACTCGTGCGTGTGCACGCCGGCCTCGTCGAAGATCAGGCAGGTACCGGGGACGACCTGCCTGACGCCGGTGAACAGTGTCTGCGGGGCCGCGGGGGACCAGAAGGTGAGCAGCTCGTCGACGCCGTCCGGGTCGAGCTCACGGGGAACGGCGGGGTCGCAGAACAGCGCCTTGACCTCGGACGCGAACACGACGCGGCGCCCGATCTGCGCGTAGTGCAGCGGGTGGATCCCGAAGCGGTCGCGAGAGAGCACGAGCCGGCGGGTCCGCCGGTCCCAGAGCGCGATGGCCCACTGCCCGTTGAAGCGCGCGAAGCAGCCGGTGTCCCACTCCTCCCAGGCGTGCACGATGACCTCCGTGTCGCTCGCGGTACGGAAGCGGTGCCCGCGTGCGCGCAGCTCGTCGCGCAGCTCGACGTAGTTGAAGATCTCACCGTTGAACGTGACCCAGACGTGCTCGTCCTCCCCGGCCATGGGCTGCGTGCCGCCACGGACGTCGATGATCGACAGGCGCGTATGCCCCAGCGCGACCTCGTCGTCGAGATACCAGCCGCTGCCGTCGGGGCCGCGATGGCGGAGTGCGCCCATCATGCGGAGCACGAGATCGGAGGATGGGGGTTCCGTCCGATCGAGGACACCGCAGATGCCGCACACGTCAGTGCCCGGTGAGCAGGTGCCGGAGGACGTCGGCGGATCGCAGCCCGTCGCCCTGGAGGAGGTGCTCGGGGAGGGTGATGCCCGTCGCATCCTCCACGTGGATCGCGGCGACGAGCGCGTCGAGTGCGTCATCGCCGGTGCGAGGCAGCTGGGCGATCTCGTCACCGAACCGAGACCAATCGCTCTCGCTCATGGAGTATCCTTCTGGCTGTGCGGCACCGGAGACATCTGTGATACGCACATTAGGGCACGCGGGGCTGGGGGCAACAGAGCGGATCCATCACTGATCCGCATCCCGCACTGGGGTAAGGGGACATGCCATGGTTCAGATCGACACGCGCCTCGATGTTCGCATCGAGGACTTCATCCTGAGCAGCTTTCTGTTCGGAGACGCGGCGAGGATGCCGTCGCGTTCGGAATCGCTCCTGCAGTCGGGGGTGATCGATTCGACCGGGGTGCTCGAGCTCATCGAGTTCCTCGAGGCCGAGTTCGGCCTGCGCGTCGAGGAGACCGAGTCCGTTCCGGAGAACCTGGACTCGATCGACAACCTCGTCCGGTTCGTCGCGTCCAAGACCGATTGAGGCGATGCGCGCGATGACGGCGGCGCGCGGGCAGCGCCCGTTCGCCGCCGACCTCTCGAGGATGTGCGCGACGTTCATGGCGGGTGAGGAGACACCGGCGCGCAAGGCGCTGCTGGTGCTGTCGAACTCCGAGGTGCACAGTGTCGCCTGCTACCGATTCGGTCGTTTCGCCGCGCGGGTGCGCAGGCGTTCACGCTTCGCCGGGCTCCTGTTCACGGTCGCCCATCGGCTGTGGAACAGGTGGGTGACGCACCTGCACCACTGCGACATCTCGTCACACGCCGAGATCGGTCCCGGGTTGCTTCTCATGCATCGGACCGGGGTGATCATCGGACCGGCGACGATCGGGAAGAACGCCGTGATCCACCAGAACGTCACGATCGGTCAGCGTGTGGCCGGCGGTGCGCACGGGCTTCCGCGGATCGGCGACAACGTATGGATCGGACCCGGCGCGATCATCGCCGGGGCGATCAGCATCGGCGACGGCGCGACGATCTCGGCCGGCACCGTCCTCTCGCGGGACGTGCCGCCGCACGCGCTCGTCGCGGGAGTCCCCGGCCGCGTCGTCACACAGGACTACGACAACCGGCTCATGCTCGGCGCCGTCGTGCACTGAGCCGTTCGACGGAGGAGGCGGATGCCGATGCGCAGGATGCGGCGGCGATCGGCAGCGGTCCTGCTCCTGCTCGCCGCGTTCGCCGTCGCCTCCTGCGCGGGGCCGGTCGGAATTCCTCCGGCACCGGAGGTGCCATCGCCCTCCGCGGAGGCGTCATCGCCACCCGTTCCGGACACGTCGACACCGGATGCCGCGGACCTCGATGCGCTCGCCGGGATGCACGTGTTCTTCGCTCACCGCTCCGTCGGCGCGGACGTCATGGAGATGGGTGTGCCCGCCGTGTACGCGGCCGCGGGGGCGCAGCCGCCGCCGGACGGCTTCGGTGACCACTGGCTGGATCAGACGGACGATCCCGCCACGAAGCTCGCGGACTTCGATCGCTGGGTACGGGAGGACGGCGTCGGGGAGAGGGCGGATGTCGCCTTCATGAAGCTCGGGTACGTCGACATCCTCGCCGACACCGACGTGCAGCGGCTGTTCGACGAGTACCGGGCGATGATGGACGCGTTGGAGTCGGACTATCCGGAGGTCGTGTTCCTGCACGCGACGGTGTCCGTGACCGCGTGGGATCCGGAGAACAACGCCGCCATTGAGGCGTTCAACGCGCTGATGCGCGATCGGTACGCCGACACGGGGCGGCTCTACGATCTCGCCGCCGTCGTGTCGACCTGTGCGGACGGAACGCCCGCGCGCGGGGAGACCGCCGAGGGTGCCGTCTACTACCGGATCTGCGATGAGTTCACCCGCGACGGTGGACACCTCAACGAGCACGGGGCGACGGTCGCGGCATCCGCGCTTCTGCGCCTGCTCGTGTCCGTGGCGCCCTGAAAGACGAGGCTCAGCGCCGGTGCAGCGCGCCGTCGTGTTCGACATAGCGCTCGCCGGAAGCGGGGCACACCCAGTCCTCCCCGTCCCGTTCCAGGGGGCGACCCGCTCTGCCCACCCAACCGATCCGCCGGGCCGGGACTCCCACCATGAGCGCGTGCGCGGGGACGTCCTTCGTGACGACCGCTCCTGCGGCGACGAGAGCCCATGCGCCGATCGTCACCGGTGCGATGCACACCGCTCTGGCTCCGATCGATGCGCCCTCATCGATCGTCACCCCGACCAGCGTCCAGTCGTCGCCGCTCTTGGGCGAACCGTCCGGGTTCACCGCCCTGGGGAACTCGTCGTTGGTCAGCACGACCGCCGGACCGATGAACACCCCGGCGCCGAGCTGCGCCGGCTCGTACACGAGGGCGTGGTTCTGCACCTTGCACGCGTCACCGAGCACTATGCCGGGCCCGATGTACGCGCTGCGGCCGATCGTGCAGTCGCGACCGATCACCGCGTCCTCGCGCACCTGGGTGAGATGCCAGATGCGCGTCCCGTCCCCGATGCGAGCGGAGGGGGCCACGTCGGCGGATTCCTGGATGAGCACGGTCGGCTCTGACATGCGCACGCTCCTCGGATCGGTGGCGCTGAGTCCTCTCATGATCGATGGTGAAGACCCTCTGGCACAATGCCGCTCCAGCGGTATACTGCACGCGGGACACCTTGTCGGTGTCACTTCGCCGGGGACTGCGGAGCGACACCTTGGATTCGCGCTGGGGCATGAATCGTCAGCAGGGTGATCGCGCGAAAGCGCGAAAAACTGGGGGTGGTCATGAGTTCGATCTCGCGTACCCGTCGCACGCCGTACGGGCGGGCGGGGCGAATGGCAGGGGCGGTCGCTGTGCTGCTCGCAGCGACGCTGTCGGTGCCGACGGGCGCGCAGGCCCTCCCGACGCGCGCGGCGGCACCCGCGACGTCCGCGTCGACGTCATCGGCTTCCCCGCTCGTGGCGGCATCCGCACTCGCATCCGCACCGGCGCTCACCACGGAGGCATCCGCACGGGCGCTCACACCGGCGCTCGCATCCGCACAGACCGGCGGGGGCATGGCGGCCCTGGCCGCGGGCGACACCTCGATCGTCGCGACACCGGCGCAGATCGTCTTCAACGCCGTGCAGGGCGAAGAGTGCCCCGCAGTGCAGACCGTCGGCGTCACGACGGGCACCTCCGCCGAGACGGGCTGGCGCGCCGTCGAGGACGCCGCGTGGTTGAGGGCGAGCGCGAGCGGGAGCACGACGCCGGCGACGGTGTCCCTCTCGGCCGCGTGCGCGACGCTCCCCGTCGGGGTGCACGACACGACGCTCCTCGTCCAGGATGCCGGCGGTGCGACCGTCACCACGGTGGCGGTGACGGCGATCGTGAACGAGTCGTCTCCCGTCCGGGTGGCCACCTGGCGTGACGGACACCGCGGCGCGTTCAGCGTCTCGGTCGACGACGGTCGCGACTCCGGTGGGGCGGAGCTGGCGGCGCACGGGATGGCCGGCACATTCGTGATGAACGGCACGACGGCCCCGCCCACCTACCCCGGCCTGTTGTCGGCGGGGATGGAGCTCGGGTCGCACCTCGTCTCGCACTACTGCAGCGACGTCGACGACGAGACGTGGCGGTACGAGATGGAGGCGAACATCGCCGGCGTCGCCGATGTGACGGGGTCCGCCGAGCGGGTGGTCAGCATGGTCTGGCCGTGCGGCTTCACCACGCTCAAGGCGCAGGCGATCGCCAGCGAATACTTCATGTCGACGCGCGGGTACAACATCAACGCCCTCGAGGACGCGACGCCGGCGAACTTCATGAATCTGAAGAGCTACAACTCCCACGAGCACACCCCGTTCCCTCCCGCGGATCTGAAGACGATCGTCGACGGCGCCCAGTCGAGCGGGAAGTGGGCGAACCTCGTCCTCCACGACTTCCTCAACGACGACGGTGCGATCGCGTACGCCGCGACCAAGGACGTCTGGTCGGCGCCCATCGGGGATGTCGTCAAGTACATTCACCAGCGCGACCGGACCATCGTCAGCGGATACTCCGAATCGGCCGACGCGCTCGACTTCGATGTGCGGCGCCTGGCACTCACGGCCTCTCGCGGCCGGGACTTCGAGCCGACGTTCACCGCAGCCGACACCATCACGATGCAGGTGGCGCTGCCGAGCGGGCGGCACGCGCTCGCCGTCTCCGTCGGCGGGACAGAGGTGCCGTTCTCCACGTCGCAGTCGGCGGGGGTCGAATTTCTCACGTACTCCGCCCCCGTCTCGACGCAGACGCAGCACACGCGGGTGCAGTTGTCGGACTCCACGCCACCGGCGCTGACGCTGTCCACCACGCACCTCAGCGCGAGTGCGGTGGCGGGAGCGGTGGTGCCGGCCTCCTCGTTCACCGTCACCAACAGCGGGCGGGGGACGCTGCAGTGGAGCGCCACCACGAGCACACCGTGGCTGACCCTCTCGCCCTCCTCGGGGGTGAACGGGGGAACCGTCGAGGTGGGCTACACCGCCACCGGGCTCGCCGTCGGGACGCACACCGGGACCATCACCGTCACCGCGCCGGGGGCGGTCGGCTCGCCGAAGTCGATCGCGGTGACGCTCACCGTGCTGCCGCAGGGGGCGCAGCAGTATCCGTTCGATTACGCGTCGCGGTCGGAGCTGCTGGCGGATGGGTGGGACTTCATCGCGAGGACCCCGGCGGGGCAGCCCCGCAACACAGAGCGCACGAGTGGCCTGACGGTGGGGTACTCGCCGACCGGGATGACGATCCCCGCGGATGTCGGGGACCTGTGGGAGTCGTTGAACAACACCCGCAACAGCGTGTTCCGTGACCTGCCGGCGGACTGGTCGAGGGTGGAGCTGGGCGTGCAGTTCGCCCCGTGGGGCAACCACCAGCAGGCCGGGCTCGTCGTCTACGGTGACGATGACAACTACGTCCAGGTCACCCGCAACTTCAACTCCTGGTTGGGCGGCAACTCGGTCGCCTTCGTCAGCGAATCCCAGCGCGTCACCACGGACCGGACGACGGCGACGGCGTCGACCAGCCTGCGGCTGAGACTCGAGCGCGATGGGGACACGACGCTGGCGTCGTTCTCGGCGGACGGGGGAGTGTCCTGGGTCGACGCCGGGTCGACGACGCAGACCATCGCCGCGCCGCGGCTCGGCATCATCGTCGGCGCCAACGACTCCGGGGGCGTCGCCCCGCCCGCGACGATCACGGATGCCGTCGTGACGAGAGGCCAGACGCCGCCCGACCCCGAGCCGGGTGATCCGCCGGCGACCGGTGCCTTCGCCTTCGACTATGCGTCGCGGTCGGAGCTGCTGGCGGATGGGTGGGACTTCATCGCGAGGACGCCGTCCGGGCAGCCGCGGAACACGGAGCGCACGAGTGGTCTGACGGTGGGGTATTCGCCGACCGGGATGACGATCCCCGCGGATGTCGGGGACCTCTGGGAGTCGTTGAACAACACCCGCAACAGCGTGTTCCGTGACCTGCCGGCGGACTGGTCGAGGGTGGAGCTGGGCGTGCAGTTCGCCCCGTGGGGCAACCACCAGCAGGCCGGGCTCGTCGTCTACGGTGACGATGACAACTACGTCCAGGTCACCCGCAACTTCAACTCCTGGTTGGGCGGCAACTCCGTCGCCTTCGTCAGCGAATCCCAGCGCGTCACCACGGAGCGATCGGATGTCCTCTCCGCGACCGCCCTCCGGCTGCGCCTGGAACGCGAGGCGGGGGTGACCACCGCATGGTTCTCCACGGATGCCGGGGCGACATGGCGGCAGTCCGGATCGACGACGCAGAGCATCACTGCTCCGCGGCTGGGGATCATCGTCGGGGCCAACGACAGCTCGGGGACGGCGCCGGTCGCACGGATCACCGACGCCGTGGTGACCGCAGGATCGGTGCCGGAAGATCCGCCGGTGGAGCCGAGCGACCCGCCTGTCGACCCGACGGACCCGACCGATCCGCCCGAGCCGCCGGTCGACCCGACCGATCCGCCCGAGCCCCCGGCGATGGCAGGCGGGGTCTACGCGTTCGACTACGGCTCGCGCGCGGAGCTCGAGTCCGACGGCTGGAGCTTCGCGGCACGGACGGCGGGCGGCGAGGTCCGTGACACCGCACAGTCGAGCGGCATCACGTACAGCGAGTCGGGAACCCGCGTGGCCGCGGGGACCGGCGACCTCTGGGCCGGGCTGAACAACACTCGCAACAGTCTGTTCCGCCCGCTTCCTTCCGATTGGCGGACGACGGAACTGTCCCTGGACTTCGCGCCGTGGGGCGATTACCAGCAGGCCGGTCTGGTCGTGTACGGCAGTGACGACGACTACGTCCAGGTGACGAGGAACCACAACTCCGGCAGCGGCGGGCACTCGGTCGCCTTCGTGTCGGAGATCGGCGGGGTCGCGACCGCGAGGGCGGTCACGGTGAGCGCCACCGAGCTCGTGCTGCGACTCGTCCGGGACGGAGACCGGATCGAGGGGTCCTTCTCGGCCGACGGCGGGGTGACCTGGGTGCTCGTCGGCTCTGCGGTGCAGACCGTGTCCGCGCCGCAGTTCGGCATCATCGTCGGTGCCAACGAGTCCGGGGGGACGGCCCCGGAGGCGGTCATCCGCGAGGCGCGGATCGACGCGGCGGCGCCGCCGATCCTCGAGCGGACCGCGGCACCGGAGTCGGACGCGGGCGAGGCACCGGAACCGGAGCGTGCACCTGAGCCCGAGCAGGAGCCTACGCCCGAGCAGGAGCCCGCGTCCGAGCAGGAGCAGGAGCGCGCGCCGGAACCCGAGCCCGCTCCGGCACCCGAGCCCACGCCGGAGCAGGAGCCCGACCCGGCACCCGAACCGGCTCCGGAGCCGGAACCCGTGCCCGTCACGTCGACCTACTCGTTCGGGTACGGATCCCGCGACGCGATGCTCGGCGACGGATGGGACTTCGTCGCGCGCAGCGCGGACGGACAGCCGCGCGACACCGAGCAGGCCGCGCCGGATGGTGTCGCATACACGCCGTCGGGGCTGATCATCCCCGTGTCGACGGGAGATCTCCTCGGAGGGGCCGATGGGACGCGCAACAGCGTGTTCCGCGACCTCCCCGAGGACTGGGTGACCGTGCAGGTCGCCGTCGATTTCGCGCCGACCGCGGGGAACCAGCAGGCCGGGATCGCGCTGTACCAGAACGATGACGAGTACGTGCAGATCACGCGGACCATCGACCAGGGCAGTGGCGAGAACGGTGTGGTCATGGTGACCGAGAGCGGCGGAGCGGTCGCCGTGCCAGGGACGGCGGCGACCGACGCGACATCGGTGCTGCTCATGCTCCACCGCGAGGACGGCGGGGTCACCGGGTCGTACTCGGTCGACGGCGGCGCATCCTGGAGCGGTGTGGCGACGGTGGCGCAGTCGATCTCCGCGCCGCGGCTGGCAATCATCGTCGGGGGAGGCGACGGGGGCACGGACGCACCCGTCGCGACGATCGTCAGGGCCACGGTCACCGCAGGGTGACGACGGTCCACGGAAACAGGGGGACGGATGACGAACACACTGGGGGTCGCCGTCGTCGGCGCCGGGTACTGGGGGCCGAATCTGGCCAGGAACTTCCAATACAGCAGGCACTGGCGGCTGGAGACGATCTGCGATCTGGACATCGAGCGGGCATCCGCCCTCGCGGCGCGCCTGGGCGGGACGGCGGTGACGCCGTCGCTCGACGAGGTCCTCGCGGACCCGTCGATCGACGCCATCGCCATCGCCACACCGGCCAGGACGCACTGGGCCATCGCGATGGCGGCGATCGCGGCGGGGAAACATGTCGTGGTGGAAAAGCCTCTCGCCGACAGCAGCGAACGCGCGCAGGCCATGGTCGCCGCGGCGCGCGACGCCGGGGTGGTGCTGATGACCGACCACACGTACTGCTACACCCCGGCGGTCCTGAAAATGCGCGAACTCATCGAGGCGGGTGACCTCGGCGACATCCTCTACATCGACTCCGTGCGGATCAACCTCGGCATCGTCCAGCCCGATGTCGACGTCTTCTGGGATCTCGCGCCCCACGACCTGTCGATCATGGACTTCCTGCTGCCGGGCGGTCTGCAGCCGCTCTCCGTCACCGCGGTCGGTGCCGATCCTCTCGGCACGGGGAAGTCCTGCGTCGGTCACCTCTCGATGACGCTGCCGAACGGCGCCATCGGCCACGCCCACGTGAACTGGCTGAGCCCGACCAAGATCCGGCAGATGGTGATCGGCGGGTCGAAGCGCACCGTCGTGTGGGACGACCTCAACCCCCAGCAGCGGGTGAGCGTCTACGACCGGGGGGTGGATCTCGCCACGCAGGCACTCGATCACGTCGAGCGGAACTCGACCCTGATCTCCTACCGGCTGGGGGACACCTGGGCCCCGGCGTTGCAGGAGCGGGAGGCGCTCGACGCCATGGTCGAGGACTTCGCCCAGGCGATCCGCACCGGGAGCCGGCCGCGTACCGACGGCCACGCGGGACTGCGAGTGCTTTCCGTGCTCGAGGCCGCACGGGAGAGTCTCGCAGCACGGGACGACACCCTCATGACCTTCGGCGCGCAGCGCCGCGCCGAGCAGAGCCGGGAGCCCGTGGCCTCATGACACCGGTCGTCCAGACCGCCGACGCCGCCATCCGGCGCAGCGGTGCGATCGTCGATCGCCTGATCGACGTCGCGGTGTCGCGCGCCCGCGCCCGCCGCTTCTCCTCCGCGGCGCAGTGGGCGCGGACGGCCGCGAACTACGCGATGACGAACGCGTCCGGCCAGCTGCGCAGCACGCGGCTCGAGGTGACGATCGACCTGATCGCCGCCCGCGCCCTTCCGGTCTCCCCGCCGCGTCGGCCATTGGGCGACCGGCGCCGCGTGCTGCATGTGCTGAGCGAAGCGGCGGAGATCGGTGGACTGACGCGGCTCGCCGCACGGTGGATCACGCACGAGGAGACCAGCGTCTCCTCCGTCGCCGTCACCCGGCAGACCCACGTCACCGCCTCGCTGGAGGCTGCCGTCCGGCGGTCGGGCGGCGAGGTGCACGCACTCGGGAGCGGCGATCCGGTGCGCAGTGCCGGGCGTCTTCGAGGACTCAGCGCCGAGTTCGACACGATCGTCTGCCACCTGCAGCCGGACGATCCCATCCCCGCGCTCGCATTCGGGGCAGGGTACGGTGGTCCGCCCGTCGCGGTGTTCAATCATGCGGATCACCTGTTCCTCCTCGCACCGACACGGGCGACGACGATCGTCGACTTCCGTCCGGTGGGCCAGGCGCTCAGCATCCGTGCCAGAGGTTATCTGCCCCAGGCGTGCTTCATGCTTCCTCTCCTCGTGCCCGACGACGGCAACGGCACGCAGGCGTCCGGTGCCTCCGACGACGGTCAGGTCGTCGCGGTCACGGTCGCCCGGCCGGTGAAGTTCCAGGACACGGCCCTTGCCCCGACGTTCGCCGGCATCGTCGCCGAGGCGCTCGAGCGGCATCCGAACATCGTCGTCCGCGCCGTCGGGCCGCGACCGGAGGAGGCGCCGTGGCCCGAGCTGCAGCGCCGCTATCCCGCGCGGGTGCAGGCGGTCGGCCCGGTGAGTGATCCGATGCCGTACCTGCGCAGCGCGGACGTGTACATCGACACCTTCCCGTTCTCCTCCCTCACCTCGCTGCTGGAAGCCTCGTCGCTCTCGCTGCCGGTCCTCACCCTCGACGCGCATCACGGTCTGCGACGGGCCTTCGGCATCGCGGACTTCGTCGCGGACGACAGCGATCGGCCCGCCGATCTCGACGGGTTCCTCGCGCGGCTGGGGGATCTCGTCAGCGGTCCGGAGGAGCGCAGAGCCGGGGGCGAGCGTGCGCGTCGCTCCTACGAGTTGATGGTGCCCTCCGACGAGTGGGCGCGGAACGTGCGCGACCTGTACGAGGTGCTCGACGAGCGGGTGCGCGACGGGCGGATGCTCGGCGAGTCGGCGGCGCCCCTCTACGACGAGGAGCTCGCCCACTACCACCGCGGCCTGCTCGCGATCGAGCAGCGCGTCCCCCTGTTGTGGACGATGATCGGCTACCTGCCGGGATTCGACGACCGCGAGCGGGCCTGGCTGTCCGCGCGGATCACACTCGTGCGGGCGGTGCAGAAGGTCGCCAGGACGCTGCGCCTGCCGGTGGAGGGGGCCGAGCGGTTGCTGGTGCCGGCACCGAGGGAGGGACGATCATGAGCGGCGAACGCCTGCACGTGGCGATGTGCGTCGACGAGGGATACGCACTGCCGCTGGCGGTGTCGCTGGCGAGCCTGGACGGTGCGAGCGCCGGAACGGACGTGACGGTGCACATCGTGCATCCTGGCTTCTCGCGCACGGCGCGGGAGCGGATCGCGTCGAAGCTGAGCAACCTCCGGGTGGCGTGGATCGCGATCGAGGGCGACGAGGTGGCGGGCGCGTCGTACTCGTGGTTCCTCTCACGGGGCTCGCTGTTCCGGCTGCTGCTCGGCGAACTCCTGCCGCCGGACGTCGAGCGTGTGCTCTATCTGGATGCGGACATCCTCGTGTCGGCGTCGCCGGCCGCGCTCATCGCGCAGGACCTACAGGGCAGGACGCTGGGGGCGGTCCGCGACGCGAACACCCCATGGGCGGCGAGCATGATGGGGTCGCCGTGGCGTCGGTGGGGGATCGACCCTGCGAGCCCGTACTTCAACTCCGGCGTGCTGCTCATCGACCTGCGGCGGTGGCGGGCGCGCGAAGTCGGTACGCGCAGCATCGACCTGCTCCGGGACTACACGCCCCGGTGGGGCGACCAGGACGCGCTCAACGCGGTGCTCGAGGGTGACTGGGTGGAGCTGCACCGGCGATGGAACCTGCAGACTCCGGTGCTGACCGGCGACAGCCCGGATTGGGCGCTGTGGCGTGCGGAGGTCGAAAGCGCGGTGGCGGCGCCCGGCGTCGTGCATTTCACCGGCCTCGACAAGCCGTGGAACCACGGCACGGAGCATCCGATGGCGTCGCAGTGGATGCAGTGGCTCGACCGCACGGCCTGGGCCGGATGGCGGGCCGATGCGCCCAAGGAAGGACGGCTCGAGGCGGTCGGCCGCCGCGCGGTGCGCTGGTACCGCGCGCGGCGCGACCGGCGGGTGAGCCACAACAGCGTGGTCCTCGATCTGGATGCCGCACCATCATGACCCGATCCATCGATGACACCGCCCCGGCGACGGCCGGGGACCCAGGCCCGCACGGTGGGCTGACCGGCCGCACTGCCGCGGGCGTGGCGTGGATGATGTCGCAGCAGTGGGTGCTGCGGGTCACCGGTTTCGTCACCGTGCTCGTGCTCACGCGGATCCTCGGACCGGAGGCGTTCGGCATCGTCGCCGTCGCGATGGCGCTCATCCCGTTCGTGCAGCTGGCGGCCGACATGGGGATCTCGACCTACCTCGTGCAGGCGGACCGTCCGGAGAAGCGCACCTACGACACGGCGTTCTGGTACTCGGTCGTCACCGCCGTCGTGCTCGGTGGCGTCCTCGTGCTGTGCGCGCCGGCGATCGGTGACCTCCTGGGCGCACCGGCGGTCGTGCCGGTCGTACGGGTCCTCGCGCTCATCGCGCCCCTCACACTCATGGGCATGGTGCCGCTGGTGATCCTCCGGCGTGCGATGCGGTTCCGGGCGATCGCCGTGCAGTCCGTCGTCGCCGGCGCGCTCGGCCAGGTCGTCGCGATCGTGCTCGCGCTCACCGGTGCCGGGGTGTGGGCCCTGGTGTGGCAGCTCCTCGTCTACCAGGCCTGCATCACCGTCCTCGCCTGGGTCTTCGCCCGCTGGCTGCCGTCGATGCGGTTCTCGCGTGCACGGCTGGGGGAGATGATGCGGTTCGGCGTCAAGGTCGTCGCCAGCGACGCCGTCTCGGCCGTGCGCGTCATGCTCGAGAACGCCCTCATCGTCGCGGTGCTGGGGACGACGGGGCTGGGGTACTTCGCGATCGCCCAGCGGCTCGTGCAGATCGCGCACGAGCTGACGACGAATGCGCTCTCGCCGGTGTCGACCGTCGTGTTCGCGCAGATCCGCGGCGTCCGCGAACGCCTGCGCTCCGGGTACCTCCGGGCCCAGTTCACCGCGCATGCGCTCATCGTCCCGGTGATGCTGCTGATCGCCGTCGGCGGACCCGTCCTCTACCCCGTGCTGTTCGGCGACCAGTGGGGTCCGAGCATCGTGCCCGGTCAGATCCTCGCCCTCGCGGGCATCGTGACGATGAGCGGGATCGACAAGGGCCTGTACCTCGGGCTCGGCAGACCGGGGAGATGGTTCCTCTACGTGCTCGTCGTCGATCTCGCGACCATCCTCGTCGCCTGGCTCGTGGTGCCGTACGGTCTCGTCGCGTACGCGATCGGCTTCCTGTGCGTGGCGTCGGCGGCCACCGCCGCACGCTGGGTGATGGTCGCCCGCATGCTCGACGCGCGGTGGTGGCAGGTCGCCGCGCCGTTGACGCGTGTCCTCATCCCCGCAGCCTGCGCCGCCGCCGGCGGGCTCGCCGTGGCCTGGTGGACGCAGGAACTCGCGCCCCTGCTGTCACTGGCGCTGAGCGCGGCGGCGCTCCTGGCGATCTACCTGCCGGCCTCACGCATCTTCGTCCCGAACGTCTGGATCGAGCTGCGGGGCCTGTCCCGTGCGCTCACCTCTCGATTCCGACCCGCAAGGAGCACGACATGACGGTTCCGTTCCTCGATCTCGCCGCACAGCAGGCAGAGGTGTCCGCCGAGGTGCTGGCAGCGTGGCGCGATCAGCTGCTCTCCGCCGCATTCGTCGGCGGCGCAGAGGTCGACGCGTTCGAGCGCGAGTACGCCGACCACATCGGCGTGCGGCACTGCATCGGCGTCGGCAACGGCACTGATGCGCTGGAACTCGCGTACCGGGCGACGGGGATCTCGCCGGGGGACGAGGTCATCATGCCGGCCAACACGTTCATCGCCACCGCAGAGGCGGCCTCCCGCATCGGCGCCGTCCCGGTGTTCGTCGACGTCGACGACGAGCACCTGTTGATGGACCCCGGCGCGCTCGCCGCCGCCGTGACGGCGCGGACGAAAGCGGTCGTGCCCGTCCACCTGTTCGGGCAGACCGCCGACATGGTCGCGATCCGCGCCGTGGCGGAGCGGCACGGGCTCACCGTCATCGAGGATGCTGCGCAGGCGCAGGGCGCGGCATCCGACGCCGGGCAGGCCGGGGCGCTCGGCGCGGTGGCGGCCACGAGTTTCTACCCTGGGAAGAACCTCGGGGCGGCGGGTGACGCCGGCGCCGTGCTCACCGACGACGACCGTGTCGCCCGCACCGTGCGGACCATGGCCGCACACGGCAGCACCGTGAAGTACGTCCACGAGATGGTGGGGGTGAATTCACGGCTGGATGCCGTGCAGGCCGTCGTGCTGCGTGCGAAGCTTCGCCGGTTGGAGGCGTGGAACACGCAGCGCCGTGCGGCTGCCGCGTACTACGGCGAGCTCCTCGCGGGGGTGGCGGGGGTGCGTCGGCCCGTCTCGCGCCCGGGGAACATCGACGTCTGGCACCTGTACGTGATCCGCCTCGCCGAGCGCGACCGCGTCGCCGCCGCACTGCAGAGTGCGGGGATCGGTACCGGCATCCACTATCCGACACTCGTGCCGTTCACCCCCGCCTATGCGCACCTCGGGTACCGCCGCGGGCGGTTCCCCGTCGCCGAGGCCGCGGCGGAGGACATGTTGTCCCTGCCGATGTCGCCGCATCTCACCCGCGCGCAGCAGGCCGAGGTCGCCGAGACGCTGGCGAACGTCGTCGGTGTGGAGGAGGCGGCATGACGGCGCAGCCGCGGGTGTCGGTGGTGATCCCCTGTCACGACTACGGTCGGTTCCTCGACGATGCGGTCTCATCCGCCCTCGACCAGCAGGGCGTCGACGTCGACGTGACGATCGTCGACGACGCCTCCACGGACGACTCAGTGGCGAGGGCGGAGGCATGGGCGGCGCGGGATGGCCGGGTCTCCGTCGTCGCACACCGGCGCAACCGGGGCCACATCCGGACGTTCAACGAGGCGCTCGCCCGCGCGACGGCCCCGTACGTGGTGAAGCTCGACGCCGACGACCTGCTCACCGCCGGGTCGCTGCGCCGGTCGGCGGATCTCCTCGAGGCGCACCCCGGCGTCGTCCTCGTCTCCGGTGAGGTGGAGCATTTCGCCGGAGACGCGCCGAGCGGACTGTCCGACCGGGTGCGCTCGTGGCGCATCCAGGAGGGCGGGCAGTGGATCGAGGGGCGCATGCGGCGACCGCGCAATCCGCTGTCGCAGCCCGAGATCATGATGCGCCGCGCGGCCCTGGAGCAGGTCGGCGGTCACCGCGGCGAGGTGCCGGCGTCGAGCGACTTCCACCTGTGGCTGCGCATGGCGGCGGTCGGCGATGTCGCCAGGATCAACGGCGCGGTGCAGGGACTGTACCGCGTGCACGGCGCGAACATGCAGGCCACGATGCACGCCGGTCTCCTGCGCGACCTGCAGGCGCGGCGCGACGCGATCGAGCTGTTCCTCGCCGAGGAGGGGGCCGCGCTGCCGGACGCGGCGCGGCTGCGGGAGATCGCGCGGACGGCGCTCGCGCGGGATGCCGTGCGAGCGGCCTTCCAGGAGCTGGAGGCGGGGCGCGATCCGCAGACGCTCGTGGATGAGGCGCAGGAACTCGACCCTGACATCGTCCGGACTCTCAACTGGAAGCTCCTCGAGCGGCAGCGCCGGGTGGGGGAGCGCGCCGACGGGTGGATCGCGGCCGGGCACCTGCAGCGTGACCTCGCCGCCAGAGTGCGCTGGCGCATGTGGCGCCGCTACGGCATCTGACCGCTCCGCCGCCTGACCGCTCTGCCGCCTGACTGCTCAGTGCACGCGCGCCCGGGCCGCCGCGGCGAGGATGGTGGCGTGCTGATCGAGCATCTCCGACAGCCGCGCTGCCGCCGCTCGAACGGCGGTGTCGTCCGCCGGTGTCTCGGCCGGGCGGTTCGCGACCATGCGGCGGACGGCAGCGGCAAGAGCCTCGGCGTTGTCCTGGTGGCGAGAGTGGCGACGCGCGGTGCGCACCGCCGCGTCGCTCACCGCCTCGGGTGTGCCGACGGCGTTGGGGATGAGGATCGAGCGGGCAGGGTCGTCCGCGACGAGTTCCGCCGCGCCGCCGAACTCGGCGAGCAGCAGCGGCAGCCCGCGGGCCGCGGCCTCCGACGCGGCGACCGGCCACCCCTCGAAGAACGAGTTCAGCAGGAACGCGTCCGCGGCGGCGAGCAGGAGGTCCGCGTCGGACGGACCGAGCAGATGCACGCGGTCGCGGTGGGGCGAAGCGTCGCGCAGCGCGCGGGCCCTGCGGTACTCGACCCAGTCGGATGCCGCGCCGGCGAACACGAGCCGGGGCGCCGGCCCGGCGTCCGATGGTGCCGCGTCGAGGGCGCGAAGGAAAGACGCCACGGTCCCGGCGACGTTCTTCTGCGCGTCGTATCGACCGAGCGCGACGAACAGTACGTCGTCATCGAGGTCTGCGCCGAGCATCGCGCCGAGGAGGCGACGGGCGGCGTCCCTCCGCGCCCGGTGCTCCGCGGGCGGCGCTGCGCCGTTCGCGACGGTGGTGAAACGGTCGGCCAGCGCCGGGGGACAGTGCCGCACGTGGAAGGCGCGCACGGTGTCACTCACGGCGATCGCCGTCGCCGATCGCTCCAGAAGGGCGGCGAACCGCACCCAGCGGGCGGTGGAGAAATGGATCTCGGTGTTGTGCAGCACGGGGACCATCGGGACGCCGGAGGCGATGGCCGCGCGCTCGAGGTACTCCGGTGCGCCGTGCAGCTGCAGCACGTCGGGGTCCAGTTCTCGCAGCAGTGCGGTCGCGGTGCGTTCGTCGGCGGCGACGAGGGCGCGGATGCCGCGATCGCGCAGCCGGCGTGACCTGTCGCCGTCCGCGGGGGAGAGGACCACCGGCTGCACGCCGCGCGCCGCGAGCCCGTCCGCGAGGAGCTCCACGACGGTGCCGATGCCGCCGACGTCGAGGGCGTCGGTGAGGAGCACGCAGCGCACCGGCTCGGTGCCGGGAGCCGGGCCCGGTGCGCGGGCCGCGGCGACGACATCCACGCGCGCGGGGCGGCCGGAGGTGGCGGCATCCGCATCGCCAGGTCGTGCTGATACCGCGTCACCCGCACCGCCGGGTCGCTCCCGATCGACGGCATCCGCCTCGTCGGGTCGCTCCCGATCGACGTCATCCGCATCGCCGGATCGCGTGCGATCGACGGCATCCGCGCCGTCCATCGTCCCCGCGCCCGCGGCATCCGTGTGCCAATCGCCGACGAGGCGGAGGAGTGGCCGGTGCAGCACGGCGGCGGTGGCGCGGTGCACGTATCCGTAGCGCGCCCGCGGCGGCAGCATGTCGGTGGCCCAGGCGGCCGCGCCCCACAGCGTCGCCGCCATGGAGGCCATCACGGACGCGGCTGTCATGCGATCCCCAGTTCCTCTCGCAGCACCTCGACGACCGCCTCCTCCGCGGGGTCCCAACTGCGCCCGCTGACGCTCCGCGCCGCCGCGGCGGCCCGTGCACGCCTGTCGCTGTGCGCCAGGACGGAGCCGAGCGCATCCGCGAGGGCGGCGGGGGTGGCGGCGGCCCAGACCACGCCGGGGGCGCGCAGGACCATCCGCGCGTGCGGATCCTCGTTGACGACGGGGATGGCCCCGGCGGCGAGCAGCTCCTCCGGCACGAGCGACACGTTCGTGAACGACAGTGCGAGGCCGGCGACCACCGTGTTGTACAGCTCGTTCAGCCGTGCCGCCGACAGCACCCCGTGGTGGGTGACGGGGAACGGCAGCCCGGAGACGGCGTCGCCGTACACGTGGATCGGCTCGTCCGGGTGCTCCTCGTGGAACAGCTGCAGTGCGCGGACGGCGTGCCGATAGCCGCGCCGGTCGCTGCCCGTCTTCGCGTACCAGCACACCCCGCGGCGCTCGGTGGTCGACGGGAGCAGGCGGTACGTGCGCGTGTCGAGGCCGAACGGGATGAGGTCGCTCGCCACGCCCAGCTCGTCACGGAGCAGCCCCTGCACCATCTCGCCGAGGGCCAGGTGGCGGAAGCCGAGCCGGTAGGAGTCCTCGGCGTACGCGTACTCGGACCCCCGCGGGGTGAAGAAGGGTTCGTAGTCCTGGATGAAGTAGAGCCGCTTCCCCTCCACCGCCCGCGATGCGATGACATGCGCGGTCGACCAGCTCGAGGCCACCACCGCGTCGTATCCGCTGATGCGCTCGCCCACCATGGCGATGCCGACGTCGGAGAGCGACGGCCAAGCGTGACGGATGACGTCGTGGTAGTACCGGTGGTCGCCGTGGTGCAGGTCGTACAGCAGGAGCGTGCAGGCGAAGCCCGCGTCGGCCGCGGCTCTCACCATCCGGAACAGGGTCGTGTGGCCCCCGGAGCCCGGCGTCGGAGGGTGGATCACCCACGCGACGGACGGCCGCGACCCCGGCGTGACGGCACGGGTGCGGAACGGCCGGAGCCGGGACGAATCGGCGAGGTCGCGGTCGAGAACGGGGAACAGCAACTGCGCGGCGCCGGTCTTCTCGTACAGACGGAGCGCGGCGTAGCGCAGCAGGTAGGAGGGGCTGCGGCGGCGGAGCCTCGCGAGGATGCTCCGCTTCGGTGAGCTCGTCATGCGCGTCCCTCCTCGCCCGTCATCACAGCGCGATCCGGTAGATGCGGTAGTCGCGCTCGTTCGCGAACACATCGGTGAACGCGCCGTCCTCGATGGGACGATCACCCGTCCCTCCGATCGCCTCGGCCGTGGTCCCCTGGATCTCCGGCGGCAGGGTGAAACGGCGCTCGCCGGTGGTGCCGTCGGTCATCGCGAAGACGTACGCGTGACCGTCGTGGATCTTCAGCATGGTGTCGAGGCCGTCACCGAAGTCCCACGCATAGGACTGCGTGTTCAACACCGGTGCGAGGTCGCGGATCAGCCGGTTCACCTCTCCCATCGCGGCCACCTGGGGCGCGCCGCACCACGCGTCGCCTTCGATCTGCGCCGTACGGATGACGTTCGTCGACTGACACGGACCGGTGAAGGACTGGTTGAACCACACCAGCCCTCGTGCCTCGTTGATGATCGACGACATCGCCGCGCCGCGCAGCTGCTCGGGCGAGATGTAGCCGAGGTGCTCGTGACCGGAGAGCCCGTTGAGGTTCTCGATGAACTGCCAACGCGGCTGGAGCAGTCCGTCCTCGGCATCGCGGAGCGTGAGGGCGTCCATCGTCCGCCCGTAGCTCGACGCCGTGCGGCAGACCTCCTGCGGCACCGGAGCGGCGTACGCCTCGCCGCGGTACGGACGCCAGTCGCAGAACGGGATCGTGTACCAGTACATGTCGACGGAGACCGCATCCGTGAACGCGTTCACGTACTTCTCCTGCACGTCGACGTCGAGGTCGTCGCCGATCACCAGCTGGGTGAAGTTCGCGTAGCGGAACCGGCCGGAGCCCGCGGCATCCGCACTGAGTTCCTCGAGATGGGCGAGCCCCTCCTCGGGGCTGAAGCGCCCGTCGACCTCGTCGTCGAGCACGACACCGGGCCAGTGCGGTGACGCGGGATCGAACGTGTCGTTCAGGGCGCCGCCGATCCAGTAAACCCCGCCCTCCTCGAACAGCGAGAAGTCGGTGCCCTCCCACAGGCCCAGATAGGTGTTGATGCCGTGCTCGGTGTCCCAGGCGACCTCCTCCGCCGAGCTGATCCCCGAGTGCCAGATGCCGATGGGGAAGAACGACGGGTCCGTCCACTCCGATGCCTGGGCGAACGAGGCCCAGTACTGCGGCCCGCCCTCCCACGGGATGCGCTCCAGCTCCAGCTCGACCTCGATCTCCGCTGTCGGCGATGCCGTCGGCGATGATGTGGTGGTCGGGGCCGGCGGGCGTCCCTCCGCGGCCTGCGGGGCGTCGCGCGTGAGGGCGATGACGATGATGCCGACTCCGACGAGCACGACGACGGTCGCGACGGCCCAGACCGGTCTGGTCGACCGTCTCTCCGCGGGGCGGGCAGCACGGTCCTCAGGCATGCGCATCCGCCGAAGTCGCGAACTGCAGCGGGAGATTCTGACTGACCCGCCATGCCCCGGCGCAGAGCCCCGGCGCGAGCGCGAGGAGCCCGAAGGCCTTGGGGAACGAGAACGAGTCGAAGAAGATCGACAGGCTGACGGCGACGAGGCACCCCGCCGCGAGCGCGGCCGCGATCCCCGAGATGGCCGGCGGCGCCGTCCGGCACCGGGCGACGCACACGATCGCGGCCACGTGGACGGCGACGAATGCGAGCGTCCCGACGATCCCCACCTCGATGAGCAGCAGGATGATCTGATTGTCGAAGATCTGGTACGCGGGCAGGAAGGTGCCATGCCCTCTGCCCACCCATGGGCTCAGGGGGAGGAGCACATCCACCAGTTGCAGGCTCGCGGTGCGCGAGAGCACGCTGGTGTCCGACCCCGCCGTGAGGAAGAGGTTGCGCAGCGTCCCGATCATGCCCGGCACCGCGACGTACACGAGGGCGATCGCGGCGATGCCGCCGATGGCGGCGGCGACGCGCTCCCTCGCACCGAGCACGAGCAGGAGGGGGATCGCACCGACGAGGAGGCCGACGATGGCCGAGCGGGACCCCGCCAGGACGAGGGAGACGCCGATGAGCCCGGCGCAGGAGATCATGATCACCCGCGTGCGGTTGCTCGTCCGCAGCGCGAGCATCAGCGCGACGGGGAACGCGATCGACAGGGCGGTCGCGTACTCGAGCGGATGGATGGCCGTCGCCGTCGAGCGGAGGAAGTCCCCACGCATGTCCTCGCCACCGCCGCCGCCGCTGACGAGGCCGGGGGTCGGGATCATCGGGGCGAGCGGTCGGCGGAGGAAGAACTCCACGATGCCGATCGTCGCGACGACCGCCGTGAGCAGGACGAGTCTGCGCAGCAGGGTCTGCAGTCGTGCGAAGGACCGGATGCCGGTCGATGCGACGAGCACGACGCCGAGGAACGACAGCATGCGCAGCAGAGCCCGGTCGGCGGGGAGCACCTCGGCCACCGGGATCGGACGCATCATCGCGAAGACGTAACTGAGCAGCATCGTGCCGATGAAGATCCACGCGGCGACCGAGACGGGGGAGAGGAGGAGCCTCTCCTCGCGGGGCCGACTGAGGACGTGCCAGATCCACCACAGGAAGCAGGCGAAACCCCACATCACCGCTGGTGCACCGAGGTTCCCGAGCCCGGGGAGCACCCGGTCGGAGGGGACGAGCAGCAGCAGGGCGAGGTAGACGGTCAGCGCGCTCACGGCATCGAAACCCGTGCGCGGCGTGCCGTCCTCCGCGACCTCGACGACGTCGAAGGTGCGGCGGCGGTGCTCGACCGACCGCCGTGGCCCCGGCGCCGTCCGCAGCCGCCTATCTGTGAGACTCATCGACTTCCGCCACCGATTCGTCGCTCGTCCGCGTGCGGTGCGGCCGCTTCGGGCTCTTGATGATGGGGCGCGTGCTCTCGACGGGCCGGGTCAGGTCACTGGCGAGCAACGGCTCGAGGGTCCCCCGCTCGCGCGGCGGCGGCGCGTTCCGCGCGGCGCGAGCGCGAGCCCGGGTGGCCGCGATCCCCTCCACCGCTGCGGCGATGATGACGGTGAGGACGACGCCGACCGCACCGACCGCGAGCGTGAGCTGCAGCCTCGTCGACGACAGCTCGGTGGCCTCGACGTCGGCGACCACGGGCATCGACTGGATGCTCGCCGTGCCCGTGATCTCGAGCTCCTCCTGCATCGCGGCCAGCTGCGCCACCGCCTCATCTCCCACGGCGCTGAGGAGATCCAAGGCATCCCGTTCCTCGTCGGCCTGCGTGGTGATGTGCAGGAAGGCCGCCCCCGAGGTGGTGTCCCCCGAGACGCCGTACTCGGTGTCGTCGGTGACGAGCTCCTCATGGATCGCCTGCGAGTTCAGCCGCTCGGCGAGCACGGCCAGCGCCTGCCCGAGTCCGCCGAGGAGCAGATACGGGTTGGAGCCGTCCTGCAGGTCGACGCTCTCGGCGGGCGGAAGCAGCAGCATCGAGGCGTTCGCCTCGTACCGCACGGGGATCGCGTCGTACATGAAGTACGCGCCGGTCCCCGCCAGCGCGAAGCCGAGCAGCAGCACGTACCAGCGGCGGAGCAGACCGCGGATCAGATCACTGAAATACATGCTCCCCTCCTCTCAATGCACCCTGCGCTCGTTCGGCGAGCGCCCGGGGTAGAGTTGAGCCCCCGACCACGAACGACGGTTCAGGATGACTCTGGCTCGAATTCTCCGCATGCTGGCCCGGCAGTGGCTGGTTCTCGTGGTCGGCACGGCGCTCACCGTCGCCGGCGCTGTGGCCGCCGTCCAGATGACCGGCGTGTTCACGGCCCGGACGACGATCACGCTGCTGCCGCCGCCCGGCTGGGCCATCGGCGGGAACACCCTGACCGACAGCGCGGCGACCATGGTCGGCTTCGCCAAGCTCATCGAACAGACCGTCAACGACAGTCAGGACGGTCAGCTGTTCGCCGCGCCGGACACGCCGCTCTACGGCGCGGGCGTCCGACAGGGCGAGCTCGTCTACGTGCCCAACGCGGGGGGACAGTGGGCGCCGAACTTCAATCGCCCGTTCCTCTACATCGACGTCGTCGGGCCGACGCCCGAGTACGTCGAGTCGCGCGTCGAGGCGCTGACGGAAGAGGTGGCCGACGCCGTCGACGAGCGCCAGGACGAGTTCGGCGTCGCGGAGGATCAGCGGGTGACGTGGGATGCGACGCCCGCGACCCCTGAAGTGTCGTACGTCGGGCCGAACCGGCTGCGGATGCTCGGCGGGATCGCGCTGCTCGGGGCGGGCGTCACGGCTGGAGCGGCGTTCGGCGTCGACCTGCTGCGGAAGCGCCGTGCTGATGCGCGCGCGACTGTTCACTGAGTCACCATCCTCGACTTGATCCTGTCGAGGCCGTCCTTGCCGACGACCATCAGCAGTGCGTCCTTCGTCACGCGACGGACCCCCTCCTTCGTCGTCCGCAGCGGAGTGCGCACGATCCGGTCCGCGGCGAGCGCGGTGATCCGCGGCGCAGGGATCCCCGCCAGGGCGTCTCCGAATCCGTCGCGGTGCGGCTCGGGCGAGACCCGGACCCCGCGGACCCGGTTGCTGACGTTGCCGCCGTGCACGACCTGCAGCCACGCGGGCCGGCCGTCGTCGGTGATCACCGGGAAGTGCGTGTGCAGCAGCGTGTGCCAGTCCCGCCACGCGGTCTGCGGATCCGTCCAGCTCTCGACGACGCTGCAGAACGCGTTGGCCCCGTCGCGGCGCAGGTACACCTCTTCTCCTGAGCTGATGAGTCCGCGTGTGAGGTACAGCGCCGCCCGCCGGTGCACGCGGGCGAGGTGCTGCAGCCGCTCGACGAAGTCGGCCGCGACGGCGTCGTCGTTGTCGAGGTTCGTCGTCAGCAGCAGCGATCCGTGTGCGCCGGTGACGGTGCGTGCGTCGGCGGCGACGTCCTGCCAGGTGACCGCCTCGCGGAACAGCGGGGTGAACAGTCCTCGGTCGATGTGCGGCTGCAGCCGCTCGACGAGCCAGTCCGGACTCTGCGGGTCGAGGTAGATGATCCAGCGGAAATCCTGCACGGTCTGCCGCGCGATCGACGGGACCGTGTACCGCTCGAACAGGTCGATCCGCTCGCGGAGCCATCCCTCCCGAGCCCGCACCAGGCTCTCCACGCCGGGTGTGGGCAGGTTGAAGCGCGTGAGGATGACGTGATCGACAGCGGTGTCTTCGCGATGGGTGGCCGCGGCATCCGCACGGCTCGTCTCGTCGCGCTCCCACGTGTCTGTCTGCGCCGGGGCCTTCCGTGCGGCGATGCGTGCGCGCAGGGCGAACCACGCGTAGGTCGCGGCATCCCCTGCGGTCACCGGTCCCCGGACCGACCGCGCGAGTTCGCGCAGGGTCGAGGCGCCGGTGTCGGCGGACTGCTGGGCAGGCCCTCGTCTCGCGCGGGTGAACACGGCGAGCAGGGCGCGGGCGTCACGCGGGGCCTGTACGGCGACCGGCTGGGTGTCGACGATGGACTTCTCCTCCGGTGCGAAGACGGTGTCGACGTAGAAGTCGTCGGCGATGACCTCCGGGAAGGCGCCGAACCGGTCGTGGCCGGCTTCCGAGAGCGCGTAGACACCGGCGCCCCACAGGTGCGCCGACATCGACGGCATGCGATCGCGGGCCCGGTAGTAACGCCGCACCGCACCGTCGGAGCGACTGGTGTCGACGACGGCGATCGGCCGCGCGGCCCTGGCTTCGTCGCACTCGAGGTGCGCGACGACATCGGCGAGTGCGCGGGGGCTGAGCACGATGTCGGCGTCGAGGTACACCCGCGGCCACAGATGCGCGGCGCGGTCTCCCGCGTTCAGCGCCGCGGTCTTCGACGCCTCCGGCACGTCCACGACCTCGACACCGGGCACGGCTGCGGCGGCCGCGGCCGTGCCGTCCGTGCAGCCGTTGCAGGCGACGACGACCTCGATCTCGCCCGTCTCGATGAGCGGGGCGAGGGGCTCGAGCGTGCGGCCGATGACCGCCTCCTCGTTGTGGGCGGGGATGATGACGGCGCAGCGGGGGAAGTCCCCGGCGACCTCTCCCCACGACGGTCCAGGAAGTGCGGCCCACCGGTCTCTGCTCCACAGCGCCCAGCGCGCACGGTCGTGCGTCGGGTCTCCGCGGCGCAGCTGCTCGCCGAGGATGACGAGTGCGCGGTACAGCCCGGCCGTGCCGGGGTGGTGCTTCTCGGCGTAGCGCACACGGTTCACGACCGACAGGGCGACGAGGTCTCGCGAGACGCCGGAGCCGCCGCCGCGATGCATGACGGTCGCGTCCGGTTCGTAGACCGCTCGCCACCCCGCCGCTCTGCTGCGGCGGAAGTAATCGGTCTCCTCCGAATAGAGGAAGAACCGTTCGTCCCACGGGCCGACCCGGTCGGCCGTCTCACGGCGGATGAGCATCGCCGCCCCCGTCGCCCAGTCGACGACGCGTGCGCTGTCGTAGCGGGCGGGGTCGCGGATGTACTCCGTCAGTGCGGCGGGCCTCGCCTGCCACATCCGCCCGAAGAGGGCGTCGGATGCCGCGCGCAGCAGCCCCGGTTCTCTTCGGAGCGACCAGGAGGTGCTGCCGTCCTCGTCGAGGATGCGCGGCACGACGATCCCCGTGGACGCGTCGGAGCGGAGACGCGACAGCATCCGGCGGATCGTCCCCGTCCCCACCCGGAGGTCCGGGTTGAGGATGAGGACGGCTGCCGCGTCACCGGCGGCGCGCATGGCGGCGTTGATGCCGCCCGCGTAGCCGCGGTTGCCGCCGGTACGGACGAGGATGACGTCGTCCTGCGCTGCGACGATGCCGACGGTGTCGTCGGCGGAGTCGTTGTCGGCGACGATGAAGCGGAGGCGCAGCTGCGCGGCATCCGGACGGACGGAATCGATCAGCCCGGCGATGTCGCCCGCGCTGTTGTAGGTGACGACGATGACGGCGACGTCGGCAGGCGCGTCCGGCGACACGAACCGGGCGGGGTCTGAAGTGTTCATGAGAGTCTCGCTCGGTCGGTGTGGGACGCGGGTCAGGCGGCGGACCGGCGCACCGCGAGATACGCGGGCGGGCCCTCGATGAGGTAGCGGCGGGCGAGCCTCTTCGGCTCGAGCATGAGGCGCCAGGCCCATTCCATCCCGGCATCAGACACCCACGACGGGGCACGGGAGACCCGGCCGGCGAGGAAGTCGACGACGGCGCCGAAGGCGAGGAGGACCCCGGCCCCCGTGGCGGCGCCGTACTCGGCGATCCACTTCTCCTGGCGCGGCTTCCCCAGGCACACGAGCACGATGTCGACGCCGGCCTCGCGCATCTCCGCGGCGATCCGGGCGGATGCCGCGGGGGAGGCGAGCTCGTCGCGACCCGGTGTCCAGTGCCCGGCGAACCGGAGGTGCGGCCAGTCGGATTCGAACCGTCCGGCCAGCGTCGCGGTGACCTCCGGCATGCCGCCGATCACCGCGACGGAGAGCCGGTGCTGGTCGGCGTCGCCGAGTACGGGAACGATGAGGTCGCTGCCGGAGAGCTTCGGGCACGGCACCCCGCTGACCCGGCGCACCTGCTTGGCGATCGGGGCGCCGTCGACGAGGTTGAGCCACTCCAGTTCCTCGCCGACCGGATCGGGGTCGATGTGCCGCGCCGCGAGTTGCGACCGGCCGAAGTGGTGCACGTGGTCGAGGTTCACGGAGACGACGGCCAGCGGCTTCGTGCTCACGTGCTCGGCGGCGTCCGCGATGATGCCGCGGGCGTCCTCGTCGTCGATGACGTGCACGGGCGTGCCGTCGATGTCGATGGTCGGGATGCCGGAGACCAGCGATCCCGGCAGGAATCCGCTCGCGCGGTCGATGAGCGTCATCAGTACGCACCTTTCGGAGCGAACATCACTCGTGCCGTGCGCCACATGATCTGCAGGTCGGTGATGACCGACCAGTTCTCCACGTAGCGCAGGTCGAGGCGAACGCTCTCGTCCCAGCTCAGGTCACTGCGACCCGAGACCTGCCAGAGCCCGGTGATCCCGGGTTTGATGTACAGCCGTCGCGAGACGGTGCCGTCGTATGCGCGCACCTCGCTGGGCAGCGGGGGTCGCGGGCCGACGACGCTCATGTCGCCGACGAGCACGTTCCAGAACTGCGGCAGCTCGTCGAGTGAGAGCCGGCGCAGCACTCTGCCGACGCGGGTGACCCGCGGGTCGTCCTTGAGTTTGAACAGGAGCCCCGCGCCGTCGTGGTTCGTCTGCAGCGCGGCGAGGTGATGCTCGGCGTCGGCGCGCATGGTGCGGAACTTCACGATCTGGAACAGGCGCCCATCCCGGCCCACGCGCTCCTGGAAGAAGAACACGGGGCCGGGAGAATCGAGTCTGATGAGCAGGGCCAACAGCGGCGTCACGAGGATGATCGGCACGAGCGCCACGGCGGACACGATGATGTCGAGGGCGCGCTTGAGCGTGTGTCTGGCGCCTTCGTAGGTCGGGATCTGCACGCGGATCAGCGGCAGGCCGTCGATCGGAGCGAACGAGAGTCGAGGGCCGGCGACGTCGGCCAGCCGGTTCGAGAGGACGAGTTCGGCGGCGGTGCCCTCCAGCTGCCAGCCGAGTCGCTTGATGAAGTCGGGGTCGCTCTCCGGGTGGCCGGCGACGACGATCGTGTCGGCGCTGAGCGAGCGGGCCACCTCCGCGACGGTGGTGAGGTTGCCGAGGACGGGGACGGTCGTCGTCCCGATCTCGAGCTCTCGGGCGTTGCCGTCGAGGAGCGTCGCGCCGATGACCTGATACCCGGCGGCGCCGATCGGCTGCAGGGTGCGGATGGCATATTCGACCTCTGCCCGATTGCCCACCACGAGGGTGCGCGAGGTGAAGCGGCCATGACGGCGCTGGATGCTCAACCAGCGCCGCCACGACCACCGACTCATCAGCAGGCCGAGCAAGCCTGAGGGGACGCCGATGAGGACGGTGAGCCGCGTCGAGTCCCAGTCGAGCACCACGGCGACAAGGGCCATCATCCCGATGGCGATGCCGGAGGCATGCGCGATGCTGCGGTACTCTTCTGCACTCGAACGGAACAACGCCGCGTCACGGGTGCGCATGACGAGCAGCGTGACGAGCCACGCCGTCGCCAGGAGCGCGCCGCGCAACGCGACGTCAGCCGGCGGTTCACCGAGTTGGAGCTGGATACCGACCGTGACGCCGACGGCGAGCACGATGACGGCTGCGTCCGTCGACGCCAGGCGAGCGCGGTGCGCCCGTTCCCAGTGCAGACGGTGCTCCAGCGTCGCCGAGACGCGCGGCATGGGAGCCGTGGTCGTCTCGACCCGGACGCGCGAAACCGACGCCGGTACGGCGGTCGACTTCTCGCGAATGATGCTCAGGGCGTCTTCGACGGACGACATGTCCGCGCACCCCAAGCAATGCATGCACGCATACCCCAATGCGACATTGCTTCCCCAGATTCATCCCAGAAAATCCCGTCCGCCCCACGCGTCCGGGTCATCCGTCACCGCTGATGCGGTGTTGCCGGACGACGTGATCCCACATCACGCTGTGCGTGCCGTCTTTCCCCTGGCCTGCACTGTCCGGCAATTCGGATGTGGGTCACAGTAGCCCACGATTCCGTCGAGCGGAAGAGGAAACTTCTGAAACCCCGTTTATAACGGACAGATAACGAATCGCGACGGCAGGCTGGCGCGGACGGCCGGCGACGTTACGTTGAGCTTGCTTCGAACGAGATCTGGGGATCTACACCGTTCGCAGCGACTGGGGCTGGGACGCCACGACCGAATGGGATCGGTTGTATGCGGCGTGCCAGATGAGGGTTGGGGGACCCCTTGGGGAACAGAGAAGTCGGTTTCGTGCGCTCTTCGCGCGTCGCCATCGTCGGCCTACTGGCCACAGCGCTGATCGTCAGCGGTGCCACTCTCGCTTCGGCGGAGGATGGGGCATCTGCGGGCGACACAGCATCAACGCCTCAGGCGATCACGACGACGAGCGTCAGCTTCCCGGATGCCGCATCGTCGGCTCCGGTCGAGGCTCCTGCCGCCGACGACTCGTCCCCGCAAGCGGCGCCTGCTCCGGCGCTCCCCTCCGCGCCGGAGCAGCGCGTCATGTCAGGAGAGGCGCCGGCGACGCCGGAGCCCCCTGCCGAGACGCCGACGGAGCCGGGCGAGCCGGGTGAGCCGGTCGATCCGACGGATCCGACCGTGCCCGCCGCCGATGAGCCGGCGCCGCCGCGCGCCGCGGCGCGTGAGGTCGCACCGACGGCCGAGATCGCGGCGCGGGCGGACAGCTCGCACGCCGACATCGTGATCCGCAAGCGCGTCACCGCCGAGCCGACGCAGGTGACGGCGGCGCCGTCCGTGAACATCGGCACCGACCACTCCGACACCGTCGGCACGGTGTTCCGCCTCTTCGCGAACACCGGGAGCAACACGGTGGGCGCGGCGACGGCATACACGTGCACGATCACGACCGGCGGCGAGTGCACGATCACGGTCGACGCCGTGAACAGCGGCGGCGCGAACAGCGGCAAGCGCTTCTGGGTCGTCGAGCAGGCGCCGGTCCCCGGCAGCCCGGCGGCGCTGAACACGTACATCAACAGCGAGCTGTATGTCGGCGACTACACCGGTCCGCAGGATGTGCGCAGCCTCGTCGGTCTCACCAAGGCGCTGGGCGCGAACCAGACCACGTACATGCCGATGACCACCGGCGTCTCCTCCGGTTCCGGTTACACGAACATCGCCTCGGCCGACCTGCCGAACACGTCGGCGACCGTCGGCGAGGCGGGATCCTTCGGCGCGGTCGTCGGGTCGCGCAAGAACCCGGTGATCGCCGCGAAGTGCGAGGCGACCCCGCTGCGGATCGGCATCGTCATCGACCAGTCGGCATCCATCACGGCCAGTCAGTGGACGACGTTCCGCAACGCGCTCGTCGACGGCCCGAACTCCGTGCTGCGACAGCTGCGCGATGCGAATGCGGCCGTGTCGATCCTGGGCTTCGGGTCGAGCGTCGTGAGCCCGAACGGTTGGCACTACGGCTCGACGGGGCCCACGGCTCTGCCGGCGAACAACACCACGCTGCAGAATCTGATCCCGTCGTCGCGTCCCGGTGGTTCCAGCAACGCGACCAACTGGGATGCGGCGCTGAGCACGATCCAGTCGGCCAATCCGTCACACCGCTACGACATGGTTCTGTTCGTCACCGACGGTGCGCCGAACTACATCCTCAACGGCTCGCAGCCCAGCAGCACCGAGGTCGCGCTCCGTTCGCTCGAGGCGCCGATGTACGCCGCGAACGCGATCAAGGCCGCCGGTACCCGACTCGTCACGGTCGGCGTCGGTGCGGGGGCGTCGGGCACGAAGGTCGCCAAGAACCTTCGCGCGGTGTCGGGGGAGACGTTCGGCTCGGACTACCTGCAGGGCGACTGGGATGCGTTGAAGCAGATCCTGTCCGACATCGTGACGGCCGCGACCTGCCAGGTGCCCGTCGAGGTGTCGAAGACGCAGGTGAACGCCGACGGCTCGACGACGACGACGGCCGCGAACTGGCAGTTCGCCGCGGCGCTGCAACCGGGGACGACTTCGGGAGTCACCCTGTCGGGCACGGCGGGGCAGACGACGACCGCCGGTGTCGCCGGCAAGGCGCGCTGGACGATCCGGTTCACGCAGCCGGGCGGTCAGACCGCGGTGCTGAAGCTCAGCGAGACGCAGAAGTCCGGGTGGGCGCTGCAGTCGGTCGCCTGCACCCTGGATGCCGTGCCGATCACCACGACGGTCGGGGGAGACGGCGCGTCGATCGTCGTGAACGGTCTGCACCCGAGCGCCGGAGCGCTGTCGTGCGTGTTCACGAACAAGCAGTCGACGCCGGCATCCGTCACGGTGAACAAGGTCTGGAAGATCGACGGTGAGACGTTCGCGCACGGCGACCAGCCGGGCGGCATGGATGCGGCACTGGCGCTGACCCCGGCAGGACAGACCGGCACGCCGAAGTGGGGGCAGACGCGCACCGGGTTCCTCGTGGGTGACAGCGTCACCATCGCCGAGACGACGTCGATCGATCCGACGCTCTTACCCGGTTGCATCCTGACCGGGAGCACGATCGCCGGGCCCGGCATCACGGGAGGCGCCGCTCTGCCCGCCGACGGCCACGCGGTGACGCTGGCGAGCGCATCGAGCACCTACACGGTGACGAACTCCGTGCAGTGTCAGCGGCTGACGATCGTCAAGGACGTCGACAACCGCTTCGGGGGCGACGGGACGTCCGATGATTGGAACGGCGGGCTGTTCGCGCAGCGCGACGATCAGCCGCAGCTCGCGTTCGATTCGGGCGAGACGCAGTACGTCGCCGCCGGGTCGTACGCGCTGAGCGAGGCCGAGCGCGACGGGTACGGACAGCGTGGGCTGTCGTGCACCGGGGGGACGCTCACCGGATCCCGCGTCGAGGTCGCGGCGGGCGCTCATGTGACCTGCACCTTCGTCAACGAGGATCTGCCAGGGCAGGTGTCCTGGACCAAGACCGACGGCACGACGAAGCTCGCCGGCTCCGAGTGGACGCTCACCGGCCCCGGCGGTAGGACCACTGTCGTCGACGACTGCGTCGGCGCGAATGTCGCCGCGTGCGCGGGCATGGCCGATCAGGATCCTGCGGCCGGTGCCTTCCTGCTGAAGGATCTCGACTGGGGCGACTACTCGCTCGTCGAGACGGCAGCACCTCTTGGATACGTGCTCGATTCGACGCCGCATCCCTTCTCCGTCGGCGCCACGTCAGCTGGTTCGGTGATAGCTCTGGGGGCGTTCATCAACACACTCGGCGTGGCGCCGGCCCTTCCGCTCACGGGCGGACTGGGCAGCGATTTCTACACGTTCTTCGGGCTCGGTGTCCTCGTGCTCGCCCTTCTGCTGCTGGCCATCCGGCGGCTGTGGGTGCGCAGGCAGGTCGCCGAGGTGGGAACCCGATGACGATCCGGCAGTACCGCTTCACCTTTCATCCATCACGTCAATTGGGGAGACAAGAAATGAACGAAAGAAGGCCGATCCGTCGCCTGGCATCCGGGGTGGGAGTGCTCGCACTCGCTCTCGCGGGGGTCATCGGTGGGGCGAGCATGGCGAGTGCGACGACGGCGGGTCCGGGTCAGCCCGGGGCGCCTGATGAGGGCACTCTGGTCGTGTACAAGTACGCCGGAAGTGCGACTGAGCAGAGTGACAACGGTACGGAGCAGACCGTCGATCGTCCGCCTCTGGGGGGCGTCACGTTCGAGGTCACGCCGGTCGGGAAGGATTCCGGCAGCGGGTGCGTCGCGCTCGATCTGGGCACGGCCGCCGGGTGGGCGGATGCGCAGGTCGCGGTCGGCTCGATGCCGCCGGCATCGCCGTACTGTCTCGCGACGGCGGACTCCGTCACGCAGGTGACCGACGCCACGGGGACGGCGTCGTTCTCCGGTCTGCCGCTGGGGCTCTACCACGTCGATGAGACGGCTGCTCCGGCGGGTGTCGTTCCGTCGGTGGAGTTCTATGTGACGCTTCCGTACGCGAGCGAGCAGGGGAAGAGCACCGACTGGCTGTACACGGTGCACACGTATCCGAAGAACACGCTCGAGGGTGACGGCGACAAGACCGTCGCCGACCCGTCCGCGCACGGTCTGGGTTCGACGGTTCCGTGGACGATCCAGTCGAAGCCGATCGGTTCGTTCAACGACGGGCAGCGGCTGACGTCGTTCTCGCTGCATGACAACCTCGACGCGAAGCTCACCTACACCGCGACGCCGGCGGCGACGCTGACGTACACGGAGCCGGGTGGTTCGCCGGTGGCGGTGCCGAGCTTCTCGCTCACGGAGCCCACGGGTGCCGGGGGGACGCTGACGGCAGCGGTGACCGACATGGATTGGCTCAACGAGCGGCCGGCCGGGACGTTCTTCACGTTCTCGTTCAGCACGGTCGTGACGGGTGTCGGTGACATCAAGAACGAGGGTTTCCAGAATTCGGGTGGGGATCCGGTGACCCTCGGTGAGGCGTCGACGCAGTGGGGGCCGGCGGAGATCCTGAAGCACCAGAAGGGCGACAAGAAGAAGACGCTCGCGGGTGCGAAGTTCTCGGTGTTCGACTCGCCGAATGGCACGGACTGCACGGGTCCGCTCGGTGCTGCGCTGACCGTGAACGGTCAGACGGAGTTCGAGTCCGGTGCGAACGGTGTCGTGGCGATCGCGGGTCTGTGGGTCGGCAACGACAACACGGTGGCCTCTCGGGTGTACTGCGTCGTGGAGACGCAGGAGCCGGTGGGGTACGTGAAGGACACGACGCCGCGGATGATCACGGTGAAGCCGGAGGCGACGGCGACGACGACCGCGCATATCGATGTGGCGAACACGCCGGTTCCCGGTCCGTCGCTGCCGATGACGGGTGCGAACGGGACGCTGTGGTTCACGGTCGGCGGCATCGCGCTGATCGCGATGGCCGGTGGCGGTCTGCTGCTCGTGCGTCGGGCTCGCTCGCACGAGTGATCTGAGTCAGATCGTCGGATGCGGAGGGCGGGGAGGCGTGAGCTTCCCCGTCTTCCGTCTTCGGCGGCCGTCGGAGGGGGAGATGACGGATGTCGCGAGTGGATGAGTTCTCCGGCACGGTGGCGGATGCGCCCGGTGGCCGGGATGCGTCGGGTCAGGATGCCGGTGGGGATGCGTCGGGGGCTCTCGGCGCGGACGCCCGCGGGTGGCGGATGCCGTGGGGCATGTTCGTCGTGGTCGTGGTGATGTTGGCGGGGGTGGGGCTGCTGCAGTATCCGGTGGTGGCTGCGTGGTTGTCGCAGTACTACCAGTCGCAGCTGATCGAGGATGTGTCCGGTGAGGTGGGGCAGGAGTCGGGCGCGGATCTGGTGTCAGAGATTCTGCGGGCGCATGCCTACAACGATCTGCTGGAGAGCGGGGCTCTGTTGGCGGCGAATGCGAACAAGCCGACGGGGGATTCGGCGCGGGTGGACGAGTTCGCATACTCGGATCTGTTGCGGGCGACGCCGGCGGGGGTGATGGGGCGGTTGCGGATTCCGGTTATCGATGTGGATCTGCCGATCTATCACGGGACGTCGGATTCGACTCTCGCGAAGGGCGTGGGGCATCTGGAGGGGACGTCGCTTCCGGTGGGTGGTGTGTCGCAGCATTCGGTGCTGACGGCGCATCGCGGTCTGCCGGAGGCGGCGTTGTTCAACGATCTCGACAAGGTGGGGATCGGTGATCGGTTCACGGTCGAGGTGTTCGGTGAGGTTCTCACGTATGAGGTGATCGAGACGCGGGTGGTGGATCCGGATGATTCCGACACTCTGCGGGCGGTGGCGGGTGAGGATCTGATGACTCTGGTGACGTGCACGCCGCTGGGGATCAATTCGCATCGGTATCTGGTGACGGGGGAGCGGGTGACGCCGACGCCGATCGAAGATGTGGCGGCTGCCGGTGAGCGTCCGGATGTTCCTGGTTTCCCGTGGTGGGCGGTGACGTGCGGTGGTGCTGGGCTGCTCGGTGCGGCGTTGGTCGTGCTCGGCGGGCGGAGGTCGCGGCCTGCGGGTGGTGTTTCTCGTGACGCTCATGACGCTGGTGACGCTGGTGACGCTGGTGACGCTGGTGACGCTGGTGCCGCTGGCGGCGCTGGCGACGCCGACCGGTCGGGTGGTGATCGGCTGGCGCGTGGGCAGGCGGATGGTGATCGGCTGGCGCGTGGGCAGGCGGATGGTGATCGGCTGGCGCGTGGGCAGGCGGATGGTGATCGGCTGGCGCGTGGGCAGGCGGATGGTGATCGCCGCGGGAGTAGTGACTGAACGACGTGGCGTGGTGGCTGAGCGCTTCGAGTGCCTCGAGTGCCTCGAGTGCCTCGAGTGGCTGAGCGGCCGGGGTGGCCGAGATGGTTGGGCGATGGGCCAGGCGAAATGGCTGGGATGGCTGGGATCGTCGGATAACCGGACAGCTGATTGGGCTCGCCGTTCCGGCGGGGTGACCTGCTCGCCCGCCGTTCGGACGCCTGCAGGCCGTTCGTCAGGCGGGCTGCAGCTCCCCGGCGCGGTCGCGAGCTCGAGTCGGAGCGGTGGCGGGCATACTTCTCCAATGCGGCCACTCGGGTGGCGGATCCCATGCCCAGCGCAGCGGCGACCGGCTCGTGAGAGCGATCGGCTCCGAGGTGGCAGGTTCGGTTGCGCCGTGACTCTGGCCACCGCCACCCTCACCGCTCCCTCTCCGCCCGGGCGGATGGAGCATGAACGGGCCGAGGTCGTCTCGGGTGATCTTCCATCCGTTGTTGTGAAGCAGCATGTGGTGATGCCGGCACAGCAGGATGCCCCGGTCGAGGTCGGTGCGACCGTCGTCGTCGAGCCAGTGGTCACAGTGGTGCGCTTCGCAATAGGAAGCGGGAACCCGGCACTCCGGGAACATGCACCCTCCGTCACGCACCGCCAGCGCCACCCGCTGACGTGACGTGTAGAGCCGCTGCTCCCGACCGACGTCGAGAGGGTTGCCGTTGCCGTCGACGCGCACACTGCGACTGCCGACGGTGCAGAGGTTCCGGTCGACCACCGTGCCCGGGAGCGCGTCGCCGCCGTCTTCGAGGTGCGCGGTGGCGAGCATCCGACCGAAGGCGTCGTGCGCCCCGGTGGCTCCGTCGATCGTGACGATCCGGATCCCCGGCTGCCGCGCACCGAACACATCGGACGCACTCGCCAGTGCCCCGGCGCGGAGAATGTCCATGAACAAGTCGTAGGCGATCTGATCGTTCGTGCGGGCATCGTCCACGAGCGCGCTCGCCGCAGCACGTTCGTCTTCGGTCATGAACCGCGGCCCGCCGCGACGCGGACGCAGAGCCGCATCGCGAATCGAATCGAGCCACGCCGCCGTCTCATCGTCGGAGACGATGTGCGTGTGATGCGCGCCGTCGGCGTTGCGCCACGACCGCCAGGACCGCTGAGCGTACGACTGCTCGAACCGCTCCTGCACCCCCTCGGGGTCGAGCGTGTCGCGCACCTGCCTCGCCCGCCGCACCAGATCTTCCACCGACATCTCGCCCGCTTCGCCGACGAGCTGGGCCGCGGCGAGAGACCACACCTCGGTCGTCGACTCACTCGGAACCTCGTCCTCGCCGCGCACCGGAGGCTGCCCCAGCCCCCGGAAGATCGCATCATGCTGCGCCGTCGTGACCCTGCCCTCGAACAGTGCCCGGCGCAGCGGTTCGTGCCACGGCATCCGCACGTCCGCCGCCCGCCCCGAACCGCCCGACCCCGCACCCGCACCGAACAGCCCGCCCGCATCGCCCGAGTCGCCCGCATCACCCGCGAGACCCCCACCGACAGCATCGCCAGGCTGACCACCGACGCGATCGCCCCCACCGCCCCCAACGAACGCACCACCCGCCGCCGCATCCGCCCCCTCCGACAGGCTCTCGCCCAACCGCACGGCACGCGCAGCATCCGCCCGCGTTCCACCGACGATCGACTGCACGAGCGCGACCGCGTTCCGCTGCCCGCGCGAGGCGGCCAACCCGGAGTGCCCGTCTTCGCGCCGCGACCGCTCGGCGACCACGCCGGCGCCGACCGTCAGCATCCGCTCTGCGCAGTGCGCGATCTTCGCCGCATCCGCCATGGCATCGACGATCGCTTCGTCGTCGAGCCCGCGCATGACCGTCAGCAGCGCGTCGATCTCGACGTCGCCCATGCGCGATTCGAGCCCGAGAAGGACTTCGCGTAATTCGCTGAAAATGGCCATACTTCATAGTGGCAGGGGCCACTGACATTCGAACAGAAGTGCGAGCTACCGAAGCACCTCGACCAGCACCACCCACGACATGACGATCGCGGCGACGACGGCGAGCAGGCATCCCACCGCGGTCAGGACGAGTCCGACAGGGCTCCCGGCGATGAGCGCGACGCCGGCGGCGAGATATCCGGCGACCGGCAGGAATCCGAGAACGGCTTTCGCGCCGCGCGCACGCTGCTCTGGATCGTTGTCGCGAATGAGAACCCGCATCGCATGCACCGCGAACATCCCGGCGGCGACCGCGCAGACGAGCAGGATGATGCCGTACCAGGTGAGGTCCAACCGCGGCACGAGACCGAGGGCGGATGCGACGAGCGCCAGCACGAGCGCGGCGATGGCTGCGCCCAACCGAGCGGTGAGAGTGCCCGCGCGGATGATCTTGTCGATGTTCACACTCGCCGCGACGATGACGAGTCCGGCGAGGGCCGCGCTCGCCCCGGCCATCGCGACGTTGAAGTCGCTCCACTCGCCCAGGGCGCCTGTCATGCGCTCACGATACTCCTGCGCGCGAGGCCGGCCACAGAGATCGCAAGACCGCAGATGAGAACGGATGCCGCACGCACCAAGACCCTGAAAGAGACGGATGCCGCACACACCAAGACCCCCCCGAGACCGAGACCCCCCCCAGACCGCAAGCCCCGAGAAACCACCGAACACCCGAGACCAAACCAAAGCGGCCGCAACCCCCGAAGGAGTTGCGGCCGCTGAAGTACTTCGGTCAGGCTGCGTTCTTGTTGCGACGCACGGTGCTCGCAACAGCGATGCCACCACCGACGAGCAGCAGGGCGCCGCCGCCGACCCAGAGGGTCAGCAGTGCGTCGCTGTTCGCACCCGTGGCGGGCAGGCTGCCGTCGCCCGAGCCGGCGCCGGCGTCAGAACCGACGCTGACCGTGGCCGAGACGCCGACAGGGTTGCTCGGCGACGTGGCGACGACCGTGTAGGTGCCCGACGCGTTCGAGGGCAGCTGGATCTGCGCGGAGACGTTGCCGTCGGCGTCGGCCTCGACCGTGCCGAGGTTGTTCGTCTCGACGGCGAACTTGACGAACGCCAGCGAGGCGCCCGACGCGTTCTCGCCGGTGAGCGTGAAGCTGACGGGCTCGAGGCCGTCGAACGGGCTGGCGGTGGTGAAGAACGTGAACGTTCCGCCCGGTGCAACGGTCGTGCTGGAAACCTCACCCGTGGGCGAAGGCGTGTAGGCAGAAGCTGCGGTCGGAACGGCGAACATGGCGCCGGCGACGATTGCCGCGATGGCTGCAGCCTTGGTGATAGAGCGCTTCATATAGTCCCCCTCGGACTAGTCATTCAAATTTTTGTGAAGGCCCGCAAGACGCGTACCCGTTTTCCCCCGGTCGTATCGAAACCTTTCGGCGTCGACATCATGCCTCTCGAATCTAGGGAAGTTCATAGGTTTCCGCAAACGGAGATGCCCTCATTCGCGTTAATTGTTGGTGTCAACCGTGTAACGATCTCCGTGGTCGGCGGAGCGGTCACCGTCACATCGAGGCTCAACTCGGCGCCTGGTGCCAGCTGTGTGGTCCAGGTGAGCACCTGCCGGCCGTCGTCCATCCCGCCGCCCAGGGGCGCGGATTCCTCGCTGCCCGCAAGGGTCGCCGAGACGAGCTCGGCCCCGGCGGGCAGGTAGATGTACGAGACGGTCTGCACCTCGCCGGGCGGCACTCCGAAGTTCCCGCCACCGGTGATGTAGCTCGGGAGGTTCGCCGCATCCGCCGGGGCGTTGTTGCGAAGTGTGACACGCAGCGTGGCCTCGCCGGGGGTGCACCACTCGGCACCGGCATCCGCCTGCATGTAGTAGTCCATCTTCGAGCCGGTGCCGTCGTTGAGATACACGCCGAAGTCGGTGGTGCCGGCATCCAGGGGCGCCCGAACACCCTGCAGGGTCGTGCCGTCGAGGATGGCCTGCTCCTCCGGGACGGCGTTCCAGACCATGAGGCGGTCCTCTTCGCCGGCGCGACTCAGCGCGGCGACGAGCGTGGCGGGGTCGACCCCTCCGTCGGTCAGCGCATCGAAGACGGATGCCGCGGCGACCGCGAAGAACGCATCCTGCTCGGCGGGGTCCTCGTACCGCAGGTACACCTCGTTGAGCAGCAGCTGCACGGCGTTGTCGCTCGTGAGCTCATCGCCGGTCGGCAGCGCGATGGGCCCGGTGGCGTCGAGCAGGTACGACAGCGCGACGGGGTCGAGCGAGAGCACGCCGTCGATCGCGATGCCCGTCTCGCGTTCCCACATCGCCTCGATGATCGGCGCGTCGCGGGTGAAGTCGGGCATGAGCGTGACGTTCTGCACGTACGACGCCGGCCGCTCGCTGAAGAGGCGGATCTCATCGTCCGTCATCGGCACGACCGGTTCGTCGTAGCGCGTGAAGTCCGACGACGATGCCTGACTTTCGAGCGAGATCTTGCCGTTCTCGGTGTGCACGAGCACCATGGCGCCGACGATGCCGCCGAGCGAGCGCCACTCGGCGTTGTTCTGGAAGATGAGCAGGTAGTTGCGCGGCCCGTCAGCCCCGAGCATGGCGGGCATGAGCGTCGTGGCGCGGTTGAGCGCGTCCGCCGCTCCGTACGCCTGCGAGAGCAGCGCCCCGACCTCGTCGACGGCCTCACGAACCGGGCGGACGAGAGGCCGCTGGTCGATACCGTCGATGACCGAGGCGGCGGCGCCCAGTCCGGCTGCGCCCTCGGATGCCGCGCCGTCGAGCGCGTCGAACACGGTGAGGTCGATCGCCCCGTTCTGCGGGCGGATGCTGTCGAGTGAGAACGACCCGGCGACAGACGCCAGCGGCGTCAGCGACTGCGAGGCCACGTCGTCGAGCGCGCTCGCAACAGTGGAGACGGCCGCGAGCTGCGGGCCGATCCAGGGGAGCAGCTCGCCCGCCTTCCAGACGACGTCGCTCGTCAGCTCGTGCGCGGTGGAGGTGTCGGCGGACACCTCGCGGATGAGTTCGGAGGCGGTCGCAGGGGCGGCGAGAGCGGATGCCGCGTCTGCCGCCGTCGCTCGCGCATCGTTCAGGTGCTGGTAGGCGAGGAAGCCCCGGATGCCGATCCAGAACGTTCCGAGAACGGCCAGGAGCAGGATGCCGCCGAGGATCCACGCGGTGACCCGTCCGGCACGTCGTCGCCGCTGTGCGGACAGGCTCTCAGAACTCACCCTGCCACGATAGCTGGCGTGGCGACCGCGCGCCGTCACCGGTCACTCTGCTCCTGAGCGTTCGCCGGAACCGGCGAGATACGCAGCCAGCCCTGCGTCGACGTCGCCGGGGACGAAGCCTGTCGCGGTGATCTTGGTGAGGTCGAGGACGCTGTTGAGGGGTCGCGGTGCCACCGGTGTCGTCGCCCCGGCGAAGTACTCGACCGTCGTGACGTCACTCACACGTGCCGGGTCGTGGCCGGCGAGGCGGAACACATCGCGGGCGATGTCGGCCCAGGATCGTGCCCTGCCGGAGCTGGTGACGTTGTAGGTGCCGTAGGGGGCGCGGGCCGTGAGGAGGTGGGTGATGGCGGCGGCGATGTCGTCGGTGAAGGTCAGTCGTCCGATCTGGTCAGAGACGACTTTCGGGTCGATGCCGCGCTCTGCGAGGGAGGCCATGGTGCGGACGAAGTTGTTCCCCTCGCCGATCACCCAGGAGGTGCGGGTGATGTAGTGGCGTGCGGCGGTGGCGGCGGCGATGTCGCCGGCGGCTTTGGTCTGGCCGTACACGCCGAGCGGGCTGAATGCGGCGTCTTCGGTGTAGGCGCCGTCGGCGGTGCCGTCGAAGACGTAGTCGCTGGAGATGTGTACGAGGGTGATGCCGTGCTCGTCTGCGATGCGTGCGAGGGTGGCGACGGATGCGGCGTTGGCCTGCCATGCGGCTGCGCGGCCCTCGGGGGTCTCTGCGGTGTCGACGGCGGTGTATGCGGCGGCGTTGATGATGGTGCCATAGTCGCGCCACCGGCGGGCGGTGGCGAGGTCGCCCGTGGTGACGTCGAGGTCGGCCCTGGTGGCGTATTCGATGTGTGCCGCGTCGCCGAGGGTGGCGTGCAGGGCGCGGCCGAGCTGGCCGCCGGCTCCGAGGACGAGGGTCTTGCGCGGGGCCACCGGAGTGACGTCGGCGAGCCCCGGATGAGCTTTGTCCTTGGCAGAGATCTCCACCTCGGTGAGCGGGATGGGCCAGTCGATCGCGGCGGTCTCGTCGGCGAGGTTGAGGAAGGCGTATTCGGCGTCGGGGGACCAGTGGTCGTTGGCGAGGTACGTGTACGCGGTGTCGGCCTCGAGGGTCTGGTACGAGTTGCCGACCCCTCGTGGGACGAAGATCGCCGTGGAGGGGTCGATCTCGGCCGTGAACACGGCACCGAAAGTTGGCCCCTCGCGGAGGTCGACCCAGGCGCCGAAGATACGGCCGGTCGCGACGGACACCCATTTGTCCCACGGTTCGGCGTGGATGCCGCGGGTGGTGCCGATCGCGTCGTTGAAGGAGATGTTGTTCTGCACCGGCCCGAAGTCGGGGAGCCCGAGGGCGGTCATCTTCTCGCGCTGCCAGTTCTCCTTGAACCACCCGCGGGAATCGCCGTGGACGGGCAGGTCGAACACCACCAGGCCTGGGATGGGTGTCGGCGTCGCTGCGAGGGGTTTGCTGAACTCGATCTCGCCCACGCGCCTACTGTCCCTTCGAGGCGTAGAAGGCTTCGGTGGCGTCCTTCGCCGGCGCCCACCAGGCCTCGTTCTCGCGGTACCAGGCGATCGTGGCGGCAAGGCCCGACTCGAAGTCGGAGAACTGCGGCGCCCAGCCGAGCTCCTCGCGCAGCTTGCGGGAGTCGATCGCGTAGCGCAGATCGTGGCCGGCCCGGTCGGTGACGTGATCGTACGCGTCGCGGGGCTGACCCATCGTCTCGAGGATCAGCTCGACGACGTCCTTGTTGCTGCGTTCGCCGTCGGCACCGATGAGGTAGGTCTCCCCGATACGCCCCCGCTCGAGGATCGTGAGGACGGCGGAGGAGTGGTCGTCGGCGTGGATCCAGTCGCGCACGTTCTCGCCGACGCCGTAGAGCTTCGGGCGGATGCCGCGGAGGACGTTGGTGATCTGACGGGGAATGAACTTCTCCACGTGCTGGTACGGGCCGTAGTTGTTCGAGCAGTTCGAGATCGTCGCCTGCACCCCGAAGGAGCGCACCCATGCTCGCACGAGCAGGTCACTGCCGGCCTTGGTCGACGAGTACGGGGAGGACGGGTTGTACGGGGTGTTCTCGGTGAACCGCTCCGGGTCGTCCAGTTCGAGATCGCCGTAGACCTCGTCGGTGGAGATGTGGTGGAACCGCGTCCTGTGCACGCGTGCGGCTTCGAGCAGCGTGTACGTGCCCACGATGTTCGTGTCGAGGAAGGGGCGAGGATCGTTCAGCGAGTTGTCGTTGTGCGACTCCGCCGCGTAATGGACCACGGCGTCGACGTCGGCGAACAGCTCGTCGACCAGGGCGGCGTCGGTGATGTCCCCGTGCACGAAGGTGACCCGGTCGGCGGGGAGCCCGTCCAAGGACTGCCGGTTCCCGGCATAGGTGAGGGCGTCGAGGACCGTCACCTGGTGGTCGGTGTGGTCGATGACGTGGTGGACGAAGTTGGAGCCGATGAACCCGGCACCACCGGTCACGAGCAGACGCATCATCGGTTCGGTCGCTGAAGAAGGTCGAGCAGGTACGACCCGTACCCGGATTTCAGTATCTTCTGCGCGCGATCGTGGAGATCGTCGTCGCTGAGATGTCCCAGTCGCCAGGCGACCTCTTCCGGCATCCCGATCTTCATGCCCGTGCGTCGTTCCATCGTGCGGACGTAGTCGGCGGCGTCGGTCATCTGGTCGAACGTCCCGGTGTCCAACCACGCGGTTCCGCGGGGGAGGACCTCGACGTGCAGGCTCCCGCGCTCGAGATACGCGCGGTTCACGTCGGTGATCTCGTACTCTCCTCGCGCCGACGGCGTGAGGTTTCGCGCGATCTCGACCACGTCGTTGTCGTAGAAGTACAGCCCCGGCACCGCGTAGTTGCTCCTCGGATTCGCCGGCTTCTCCTCCAGAGACACCGCGCGACCGTCGTCATCGAACTCCACAACGCCGTACGCCTGCGGCTCGGCGACCCAGTACGCGAAGATCGCACCACCGTCGATGTCCTTGAACCGCGACAGACGGCTGCCCAGCCCCGGACCGTAGAGCAGGTTGTCGCCGAGGACGAGCGCGACGGAGTCATCACCGATGAAGTCCGCGCCGATCGTGAACGCCTGCGCCAACCCGTCCGGAGACGGCTGCTGCGCGAACGTCAGGGTGATCCCGAACTGCGACCCGTCGCCGAGGAGCCGTTCGAACTGCGCCGCGTCATGCGGCGTCGTGATCACCAGGATGTCTCGGATGCCCGCGAGCATGAGTGTGGACAGCGGGTAGTAGATCATCGGTTTGTCGTACACCGGGATCAACTGCTTCGAAATCCCCAGTGTTATCGGATGCAGTCGCGTGCCGGACCCGCCGGCAAGAATGATGCCCTTCACGAATCTTCCGTTCCCCTATACGGACTATTCGGTGAGCGTAGCGCTATTCGGCGCTGAGCGCGCCCCCTACGGTCGACCCATTCCGTAGTACGTCCAGCCGGCGGCGCGCCAGGCGGCGGCATCCAGGCAGTTGCGGCCGTCGATGACGATGGTTCCGGCGGTGAGCGAGGCGGCGTGCTCGGGTGAGAGCTGGCGGCGGTATTCGTCCCACTCGGTGACGACGACGACCGCATCGGCTCCGCGGAGGGCCTCGTCACGGTCCTCGACATACGTGAGCTGCGGATGCTGGCGCCGGGCGTTGTCGAGCGCCTCTGGGTCGGTGACGGTGACGTCGGCGCCCAAGCCGCGCAGGCGTACGGCGACGTCGAGGGCGGGGGAGTCGCGGATGTCGTCGCTGTGCGGCTTGAAGGCCGCGCCGAGCACGGTCACCTTCTTGCCTACGACGTCGCCGTCGAAAGCGTTGACGACGAGGTGTACGGCGCGCTCGCGGCGACGCAGGTTGATCGCATCGATCTCGCGCAAAAACGACACGGACTCACCGCGGCCGAGTTCTTCGGCGCGGGCGGAGAAGGCACGGATGTCTTTGGGCAGGCAACCGCCGCCGAAGCCGATGCCAGCCCCGAGGAATTTCCGACCGATTCGAGCATCGTGACCGATTGCATCGGCGAGCTGCGTGACATCCGCGCCGACCGTCTCGGCGATCTCGGCCATGGCGTTGATGAACGAGATCTTCGTGGCGAGGAAGGCATTGGCCGACACCTTGACGAGCTCGGCAGTCGGGAGGTCCATCACGATGAACGGCGTCTGCTTGGCGACTGCCGTGTGATACACCTCGCGCAGTACCTGCGCCGCAGCGCTCGCCTCGAGGCCGTCCGCCGGCGCGTCCGCCACGCCGACGACCAGGCGGTCGGGGTCGATCGTGTCCTGCACGGCCCAACCCTCACGAAGAAACTCGGGGTTCCACACGAGGGTCGCGCCGGTGGCCTCGATGCGCGGGGCGAGTTCGGCAGCTGTCCCGACGGGAACGGTCGACTTGCCGGCAACGATGTCGCCTGGGCTCAGGTGAGGGAGGAGGGCGTCGACCGCAGCGTTGACATACGTGAGGTCGGCGGCGTACCCGTCCTTCTTCTGTGGAGTTCCGACTCCGATGAAGTGCACCTTGGCGCCCTTGGCCGCAGCCATGTCGGTCGTGAACCGCAGGTCGCCCGAGGAGATTCCCTCAGTGAGGATCTCGGGGAGACCGGGCTCAAAGAATGGTGCTTCGCCCTTAGACAGCGAAGCGACCTTGCGCTCGTCGACGTCGATTCCGACGACCTCGTGCCCGATGGATGCCATCGCGGCGGCGTGCACCGCACCGAGGTAACCACAACCGATGACTGAAAGTTTCACTGCGCTCCTTCTGTTGGACCCATCATGCATATCAGAGTGTTGTTACGACCAAGGTCGTGCAGACTCGATTCATGTCTTTCTTGCCACCTGAGTTGTATGCCACTCTCGAGCGTTCCGTCCCGCTTGCCTGCGTTGATTTCGTGCCGGTGCGTGAGTCGCGAGCCGGAAGCGCCGAGGTCGGCCTCATTTTGAGAGATTCGCCGTTCGGTCAGGTGTGGTGTCATCTCGGCGGACGCATCCGTCACGGCGAGACCATCGCGCAAGCGATCCAACGGCACGCCCTGGATACTCTCTCTATCCGCGTTGACATCCCTGAGGACCCTCAACCTGCGTGGGTGTATCAGTGGTTTCCTCCGGAGGTCGCACCGGTCGTCGATTGGGCGTTCGGTACCGACCCGCGGAAGCATGCCATTGGGCTATCCTTCGTGACGTCATTGATGGGCGACCCCACGCCGCGCAACGAAGCGCTCGATTTTGAGTTCTTCAGCCTGGACGCTCTGCCAGAGCCGCTATGGCCGGGATGTGAGGACTTGCTCGGTCGGATGCTTTCCTCATCACTCAGCTGAGGTCAGCTGCGAAGGTTCGCGGCGTGATCGCGGTACCAGGCGACAGTGCGGTTCAGCCCCTCGGCAAGGTCGATCTTCGAAGTCCAACCGGCTTCCGCGAGCTTCGACACGTCGAGAAGCTTCTGCGGGGTGCCGTCTGGCTTAGAGGTGTCCCATTCGGTCTCGCCCTGATACCCGACGACGTCAGCAATCGTGTCGGCGATCTCACGGATCGTCACGTCGGTGCCAGTACCAACATTGACCTGTTCGGGTCCGTCGTAATGCTCCATGAGGTGCAATACCGCGTCTGCCATGTCGTCGGAGTGTAGGAACTCACGGCGAGGGGTTCCGGTCCCCCAATTCGTCACAGACGTACTGCCCGAGCGAGCTGCCTCGTCATACCGACGGATCAGCGCCGGGAGTACATGCGAGCCCTTCGGCGAGAAGTTGTCGTTTGGCCCGTACAGGTTCGTGGGCATCGCAGAAATCCACGGAAGCCCGTACTGACGACGGACGGCCTGAACGTTCATGATCCCCGCGATCTTGGCAATCGCGTACGCGTCGTTAGTGGGCTCGAGGTGACCCGTCAGCAGTGAATCTTCACGGATCGGCTGTTCGGCGAACTTGGGGTAGATGCAGGACGAACCAAGGAACGCAACGCGTTCGACGTCGTTGGCGAGTGCTGCGTCGAGGACGTTCGACTGGATGCGCAGGTTGTCGCTCAGGAAATCGACCGGATAAGTGCTGTTCGCCAGGATCCCTCCAACCTTGGCTGCAGCGAGCACGATGTACTTGGGCTTGATCTCACCCAAGTAGTCGAAGACGTCATCCCGGTTCTTCAGGTCCAGCTGCGCGGATGTCTTGCCGACGATGTTCGTGAAGCCGGACGACTCGAGCTTGCGAACGATCGCGGACCCGACGAGTCCGCGGTGACCCGCAACGTAGAAGGTGGCGTCACGGTCGAGCTCCTGGGGCGTGTAATCGACGCCGTCGCTGGCTTTCGTCACTTCTTGCTCCAGGATTCGAGCGAAACGGTGTCGATCCAATGTCGTCCCTCGTGCTCGAGGGCGGCAACGTCTGCATCGACCATCAGCTTCGCGAGAGCGAAGCCGTCGACCGTCGGCGTCCAGCCCAGCTTCTCCTGCGCACGCGAGGAGTCGCCGATAAGGGCGTCCACTTCGGTCGGACGCAGATACCGTTCATCGAACTTGACGAACTCCTGCCAATCCAGACCGACGTGCTCGAACGACGTGGTCAAGAAGTCCTTGATGGTCATCCCGACCCCGGTCGCCAACACGTAGTCGTCCGGCTGATCGACCTGCAGCATGCGCCACATGCCTTCGACATATTCGGCGGCATAACCCCAGTCGCGAACCGACTCGAGGTTACCGAGGTACAGGTCCTTCTGAACCCCGGCCTTGATGCGCGCCACGGCGCGAGTAATTTTGCGGGTGACGAAAGTTTCGCCTCGACGAGGTGACTCGTGGTTGAACAGGATGCCATTCACCGCGAACATGTCGTAAGCCTCACGGTAGTTCTTGGTGATCCAGTAGCTGTAAAGCTTGGCTGCGGCGTATGGCGACCGCGGATAGAACGGGGTTGTCTCGCTCTGCGGGGGAGGGGTCGCTCCGTAGAGCTCGGATGACGACGCCTGATAGAAACGCGTGTCGATCCCAGACAGCCGCACGGCTTCAAGGAGTCGGATCGTTCCAGTGCCTGTCGTGTCGGCCGTGTGCTCTGGCTCGTCGAAGGAAACCCGCACGTGCGATTGCGCCGCGAGGTTGTAGACCTCATCGGGATTGATCTCAGCCATCAGCGTTACGAGGCGCGCACCGTCGCTGAGGTCGCCGTAGTGCAAAAACAGCTTTGCATTCGGGTCATGAGGGTCGACGTACAGGTGGTCGATACGAGCAGTGTTGAACGTGGATGCGCGGCGGATCAAGCCGTGGACTTCGTACCCCTTGGCCAGCAACAGTTCAGCGAGATACGAGCCGTCTTGGCCCGTGATGCCGGTAATGAGTGCGCGCTTAGCCACGGAGTCTCCCCTTTTGGTGGACAGGATTGTCAGACGCGGTATAGACGCCTCGCAGGTCAGCTTAGTAGAGAGTTCAAGATGCTTCGGCGCCAGCGGGCAAGCACCTTCGGCCGGGCGGAGAACTCGGAAAACGGATGCCTCGGCGTCAGTTCAAGGGACGATCGGAAACACGCAATCCGCAGGTATGCGCGTTCAAGGCTCGCACGCAACGGAGAGGTCCTCGAGGTGGCTCCTGTGGAGAAAGCGGTGCGGTGCCAGTGGGCTCACCGTCCTCGAAGCAGAGCCTGCTCTACCTACTCGGCCGCTCCTACGTCAGTGGGTTGCTTCTCTTCTCCTCGACAGGATGAAGAATCCGCGTTCGAGGATCGAGCGGGGGATCGCGCCGGCCAAGCCCAGGCTCAGGCTCTGGACTGAGGGCCATCTCCGTCGACGGAGCGCGAATACCACGCACGCGCGGATACCCGAGAGAGAACGAGCTTGCAGCGCGTACCGCAGCGTTTGGCCAGCGACAAAATCGACCGCCGTGGTTGCGGACCAATCTGCACTGACGTCTTGCACCCATTTCAGCGATTCCCGCCATCTTGCGCCCGCGGATATTGATCCCGGGCTTCCAACCGCGATTCGCGCGACTGAAGCTTCGACCTGGATCACCTTCGCGCCGGCACGTTGGGCGCGTACGAGGAAATCCCAGTCCTGATGTCGAGGGAGGTCCGTCTGCCATCCGACCTCTTCCGCGAGATCGCGCGGTAGGAGGATTGTGGAGGTGAATATCGATGCGCGCCCAGCAACGGGACCTCGACGGCGAAACAGATAGTCTTCTACTGGGCCTGATGCATACGCCTGTGCTGGGATCGCGTCGGTCACAGATCCGGAATTTGAAACCTCGACCACCTTGCCAGTGACAAGAACCGGGGGCGAGTCGACGGGTACCGCGGCCAGTTGAAGCTCGAGCTTCTGAGACTCCCACTGATCGTCGTCGTCGAGGTAAGCGATCCATTCGCCCCTGGCCTTCGCAGTGCCGAGTTGGCGTGCGTACCCGCCGTTGCGGACGCCGCCTGTGTAGACGACCTGGTCCTGAGGCGTGAGAAGTGGATTGCGCACCGGGGTCGTAGCCGGAGTCGGCTCTGGCGCGTCAATAACGATGACAATCTCAATGTCTTGACGAGGGAAGGTCTGGCCATTGACCGACTCGATCGCCCGATCCAGCGACGACCGACCGGTCGTCGGAATCACGACGCTGACTAGCACGGTTCCTCATTTCTAATACGCATTGGCCGTTGTCGACCGGGCTGCGCCAAGAGTACATCGGCTAACGAACACATTCCGGCCACGGCCGCGCGTCGGCTGCCGTACTCACAGACGATTGTGCCGGACTCAACCCCGTCATCGGGGCCGACTCTGCAGCGGAACTTGACTATGCATCTGACGCGGGTCTCTAGCTGATGATAAAAGGATTCTCAGCACCCGATCGGTCGGACAGCGCGTGCGCCATGAGGCAGAGACATCGAGGACGGTGCGGATCTAGGCCGCTGGTACGCTGACTGACTGGGTGCCTCCGGCGCTCGCGATGCAAATTCCGAGTGCGCGATTGAGCGTGGATACCACCCACGCTCAATGTGGCGCATCGATTCATAAAGAACCGCTGAGATCGTCAGACAGTGAAGGCGCCCCAATGACCCGGCAGACAATCAGAATCCACGCGATAGCCGCCGTGCGGAATCGTCGAGACACGACACGGCAGGCGCTGCAGTATCTCGCCGACCGGCGCTGCGGTTCGTCATACTCTCTCTCCGCCACCGTCGTCGACGACGGATCAACCGATGGAACCCCAGAGATGTTGCGATCAGAATTTCCATGGATCGAGGTCATCCAGGGCGACGGATCACTTTACTGGGGAGCTGCAATGAGGCGGGCGGAGGCCGCTGCACTCTCGAAAGACCCGGACTACCTGCTATGGATCAATGATGACGCCCAGTTGTTTGAGTCGGCGATTGATGACCTTCTGCGGGTGATAGAAGCGGCCAACGGTGATGCGATCGCGGTTGGCGCTTTCCAGTCGACGCACGGTTCTGGCGATACCACGTACTCGGGCGTCGTTCGTAACGACAAATGGGGGTTCATGCGGTTGCGGCAGGTCGATCCGACTGGAACTGCACTCCCGGTTTCTTCGTTCAACGGAAATCTTGTTCTGTTTCCGGTTGCAGTATATCGGCGACTCGGGGGAATGAGTGTTCACTATACGCACCATTATGGCGATTTCGACCTCGGGCTACGTGCAACCGAGAGTGGGACACCCGTGTTGTTGGCCCCCAATTACGTGGGCCAAACTGATCGCAATACCGTGAAGGGGACGTTTCAAGACTCGAGCCTCCCCCGTCGCCAGCGCATCGCACTACTGTTCGGACCAAAGGGCTACCCGTTCCGGGAAAAGCTCCAATACTTGAAGTCTCACGGAACCCCGATGTGGCCGGTCCAACTAGTTTCGGTTCACGCCTTATACCTTCTAAAAATTCTAATTGGAAAGTGATGACGTGTTCCAGTTTCGACGATCACTCCACGCTATATTGAGCCGCGTATACACGCCGATATATGTATATGCTTCACGTCTGAGAGGCATCAAGGTTGGCTCCGATGCTGCGTTCCGTGGGCTGCCATTTCTCGAACGAGAGCCTGGGTCGATCATTCAGATAGGTTCGCGCGTGCGGTTGGTTTCCACCGCGGCACTATCCGTCCTTAGCGCTTCTGGGCCTTGTGTCCTCAGAACGAAGAGTCCTGGCGCGGAGTTACGGGTCGGTGACGATGTGGGGATGACAAGTGCGTCAATCATTTGTCGGAGCAAAATCATCATTGGTTCGCGGGTTCTTTTGGGCGCAGGGGTGATCATCTCCGACAACCCTGCCCACCCTATTGATGCCATCCCGCGGCGTTACCTCCAACCACCGCGATCCAGTCCGAGCGACCATATCGTCATCGAGGACGACGTGTTTCTCGGTGCAAGAGTCGTTGTCCTTCCCGGGGTGACTATCGGCGCCGGATCCGTGATCGGGGCCGGGAGCATCGTTAGCGCGTCGATTCCGGCTGGCGTTGTTGCCGCGGGAGTGCCCGCAAAAACCCTGCGCTCGCTCCGGAGTGAAACTGAGGGATTGTCGTAATGCACATCGTCGTTGCTGGGCCGCTCAACCTGCCTCAGCTCGCAGACTTCCTCAGTCCATCTGATGGTGATCGGGCGCTTCAAGAATCAACTGGGAACGGGACAGCTCCAGGGTTGATAGTCCGGGAGTACCTGAAGCGTGGTCACCGAGTTACCGTGGTCACCTACAGGCAAGGAGAAGCAGAGGCAGAGTTCACCGGGCCCAACCTCCGAGTCCGACGGATCGATTTTTCGCGTCCTATGTGGCAACGTGCCCTCGGTCGCTGGTCGGCTGAGATCGGGGAGGTCGAATCAGCGATTCGCGACGCTGGTGCAGATGTAGTCCACAGTCAGTGGCCCTATGAGGCCGCGCTCGCGGCGGCGCGGTCAGGCGTGCCTCACCTGGCTACGATCCGCGATGCGCCGCTGACTGTCGTGAAGTCGTATCGGTCACCTATGCGGGTCATTCGCGCGACGATTGCTTACGATTTTCGACTCAGATCAGGCAAAAGTCGCCTGTCAGTTGTGTCTCCATACCTGAGGGATGCTTGGCGCCACCAAATGTTCGATCGCCGAGAGATCGACATAATTCCGAATATCGTTCCGTTGGACATGACGGCTCGTGAATCGCTCGCAACTCGGCCTACGATTCTTGAGGTTTCCGACTCCGGGACGCGCAAGAATGTCCGGAAGCTCATCCTTGCTTTCCGGCAGGTTCGTTCGGTCATTCCGGACGCGGAGCTTCGATTGGTAGGTCGCGGATTGGATGCGTCCTCGGAGATTGCGGAGTGGGCCGCGCAGCATGGAGTTGCGAACGGCGTGGTCTTCCGCGGGCCGCTTGAGCGGGATAGGATCCGGGCCGAGTATTCGCGCGCGTGGGTCCATGCTCACGCCTCCAGAGAAGAGACCTTCGGAAACACGCTCGTTGAAGCTATGGCAGCGGGGACCGCTGTGGTTGGCGGTCGAGACAGCGGGGCCGTGCCGTGGGTCTTGGATCACGGTGCAGCCGGAGAGCTTGTTGACGTCGAGGACGTTGGGTCATTCGGGGCCGCGCTTGTCGATCTGCTCTCGGATCACGACCGTCGAGCGGTGCTGGCGGCGGCGGGCCGCGCGTCCGCACGCGCTCGCTTTGGTAGCGACTCGGTTGCTGCGAGTTACGAAGAAGTTCTTGAGGGGCTCGCGCAACGATAAATGCGACCTCGATCGCGGACTGGCTGGAGCCGGACAAGCGGGCGCTGACCAGTTATTTGCAACGGACGAGTGGGGAAGTAAAGGGATGAGTGGACGCGGGAAAAGTCTTGCTCGCGGATCGGCATGGATGCTCGGTAGCCAGGCGATCACCTTCTTATCTCAATTGGTCTATGTTGCGGTCACATCGCGGCTGATCTCCGCCGCAGGTTTCGGGGCGTACGCCGTAGCAGCTTCCGTCACGGCGCTTGTTGGCTTGCTCACGAACGGCGGCATCGCCCAAGCAGCCATGCGCGCTGATAGATTGTCAGACCGAGATAGTTCTTCGCTGACCTCGATTGCCCTACTCTTGGGCGCCGGTGGTGCGGCGTTCACCGTCGCCACGGCGGAGCTGTGGGGAACGATTTGGGGTGTTCCCTCGGCAAGCCGGCTGCTCATCGCGAGTGCACCGATTCTGTTGTTGTCACCGATTTCTCTGCTTGCGCAAGGGCTGGTACGCAGGCTCGGCGGGTTCCGGCTCCTGGCTCTCGTGTCCGCATCCGTGTCAGTCGTGTCTCTGGGGATCTCCGCCGGGCTTGCAGTTGTCATGCGCGATCCGATTTCGTTGGTCATCGCGCCGGCTCTGACCATGTTCCTAACTCTGGTGGTATTGCAAGCCCGAACTAAGGCTTTGCGCCGCCCGCGAGCGCTTCAAAGGGCTGTAATAAGTCATCTCCAATTCACCTGGAGGGTGACAGTGGGTGGAATCCTTTCCTACCTAGGAATGAACCTGCCGAAGTTTTTCATTACGCGTTCCTTCGGGGCGCCTGAACTGGGGGTGTGGAATAGGGCCGAGAGCGCTGTGCTTTCGCCATTTCAGATGCTTCAGAAGGCGCTCGCACAAACGATCTATCCCGAGTTGCGCAATGTGACGAGAAGCGAAAACACAGGGAACGCCGCGAAGTTCTCGGATCTTCTGATCGTCGTCTCTTGGGTTACGGTCCTTCCGGCGGCGCTGGTCGCTGTGTTGGTCCCGCCGCTTCTTCCATTATTCCTGGGACCCGAATGGCAGCCGGCAATTCAGCTCGCTGTCGCGATGGCTATTCTTGCTGGCCTCACGGCAATGACTTCGATCCTCAGTTCCGCGCTTGAGGTGGCGGGCAAGTTCAAGGTCACATATGCGAGCCAGGTAGTGCAGATCCTCATAGTAACGACGGGATGTATCGCCATGCTCATTACTGGCGAAATTCAACTAGTGATCTGGGGGATGATCGCGGCCACCGTTATGAGGCACACTATCAACCTGACGGCCGCTTGCAGGCTCGGGTATGCCGACGCCAGGGTCCTGTCTCGGGGGTACTGGGGGGTCGCTCTTGGAGCAGTCTGTGTGGCTGCAGTGGTGGCCGGCGGCGTGCTAGTAGTTGTCCTACACGCGCCAGCTTGGATCGCCATCCTTTACGGCTTCGGAGTTGCGGGTCTCGGCGCAATCGCCTTCCTTGTTCGCGAGAGGCTTCCTCCGATCGCGCTTGCCCGGAAGTACGGCTTGATCTAGTGGTGGTTGGTTTCGTATTCAAGGCAGCTGACGGCGCTCGCACCCATGATGTGCCGTATATTGATGCCGCGCCCACGGGCCTCGGGGGCGTCAGTCACGCGGAACCCGAGTTGGACTACGTCGTCCGTTCTCCTGTGCTCCGCGCCACCCGGAGGCCGGTTAGCGAACTTCGGGCGCCGATCGTGGCGCGGGGACGCTTTTCGTATTCCACTCGGAGCTATTTCGATACCTTCCGCTCTCTGTCTTCTTGTCCTGAAGGTCACGTGCCAAGGTGCCCGGCGATGCGCGTGGCGACGTGCACAGCTGCACACCGCATCATTCAGGGCGAGCGCACGACGATCGACACAGGTTCCTCCTCGGCGGTGAGATTCCCGGGCGCGGGGGTCGGCGAGAGCCTATGCACCAGCACTCACGCCTTGGACAGGCATCCAACGGGAGAATCGCTCACAAGCGCATTCTCGCGTGAGGGCCCGTGTGCGCTCGGGTCTTAGCGCATCGAACAAGAACGGGCTTAGGTGCTCAAATGGGAACGGTCCGTAGAAAAACAAGCAGGCGATTGGGGCGCTACAAGAGGTCGCTGGCGCAAGCGAGATGCGCGTTCGTGAATAGCGTGCAATCTTTCACCCCCGAGGCCGCAAGCACTTCAGGTCTGTCACACCTGACGAGGCCACGTGCGCACGGGCATCCTCAGTGCGCAGACTCCCCGGGAGAAATAACTGCTTTCGCCGTGCGAGCAAGAATGTTGATGTCGCCCAAGACCGACCAGTTCTCCACGTAGTAGAGGTCTAGGCGTACAGCCTCTTCCCATGTTGTCTCCGATCGACCGCTCACCTGCCACAGGCCTGTGACTCCAGGGCGGGCGAGGAGTCGTCTTCGGGCGGCATCGGAGTATAGAGCTACCTCGGCCGCAATCTGTGGGCGGGGACCAACCAGGCTCATTGACCCTTGCAGAACGTTAAACAGCTGGGGCAACTCGTCCAGAGAATACTTTCGGATGAACCTTCCAACTGGCGTTATACGAGGGTCATCTTTCACCTTGAATAACGGTTGCTCGCTGGTCCCCTGGGCCTCTAGCAGTTGCTTCAGCTTTTTATCGGCCCCGGCGTGCATGGAACGGAACTTGAGCATATTGAAAGGGGCTCCATTGAGGCCGATTCGCTCTTGTTTGAAAAGTACGGGTCCAGCGCTGGTGGCTTTGACCGCAATCGCAACGGCCGCGAGAACTGGCGATGCCAGTACGATCAATACGAACCCACCAAGGATGTCCATCATTCTCTTGGTGAGACGCTGTCCGGAGGTGAATCGTGGGGTCTCAACGTGGATCAGAGGAAGTCCCGCAACCGGACGCGTATGAATTCTCGGCCCCGCGATGTCCGTGATGCTAGGCGCGAGCACTAGGTGCTGCCTTCCCGCTTGAAGCGCCCACGATATCTGCTTAACTTTGTCCGAGGGCAGATCGTCGGTGCTTGTGACGGCCACTGTGTCCGCTCCGGTCACGGAGAGGGCCTGTTCGATCGCGTCGACCGAGCCCATTATCGGAATCGATGTTCCCGGGATGGTCCCTCCCACCTCGCCAGAAGGTACGCACGCTCCGACGACTCGGTAGCCAGAGTCAGGGGAACGCTGCAACTCTGTGAGGACGCTGATCACGGACGCGTGGGAGCCAACCAGGAGAACATTCGCGCAGTACGCTCCGCGACGGCGGTTAGAGATCAGCCACTGCCGCCAGAGCCATCTCACGGTGATGAGAAGTGCTATGCCGACTGGAAGGCTGATCAGCAAGTATCCGCGGGCGACCTCTGCCCGCGTAAGGAAAGCGATGATGGCGACCGAGCCGAAAACCGCGAAGCTCGCTCTAATAACGCGTGCGTACTCCGCTGCTCCCGTCCCAATGATGCGGTGGCTGCGGGAGTCGAACAGATGCAGTGCCCACATCCAAACGACTATCAAGAGCGCCGAAAATAGCCAGTACGAGATATTGGGCAAGCCGAAGAAGTTGTCAGTTGGTACGGACGCGCTCCCCACTCCGAGCCAAGCGATCTGCGTACCGTAGACGACCCAGATGAGCGCCAGTAGGTCGGTAACTGCCAAACTCCGAGCAAGCCTCCGCCTCCAGTCGAACCAAGGAGAGGCGCGGTGTGCGTAGTTGGGTTTCGAACCCGCGCCCTTCATGCTTGAACTCGCCATCGAAACTCTTTGCTGCGATTTTGTCGCGTCGGTTCGATTCGTCGACGTCACCTTAGTCCTTAACAAAGTTCTCGTGCATGTCCCTCTGTCGGGAGGTTATCAGACTGAGGCAGTGGTGAAATCATCCGTCGTCAAGACCCGCCGTGGCCCACTCGTCGCCGGACCAAACCAGAGCTTGATCGCTCGTCACCTCGATCGCGATCGGGCCCGTCGGGCTGGCGAGCGTGACGCAGCTCGACGGTGTCTCCGGGATCACGACGCCACGAGAGACACGGGTGATTGTAATCCCGTCACAAGACCGGGAGCGGTGTGCCACTACGGCATCCTCCCCGACGACGTCGACAGCTAGAGCCTCGCTAGGGAAGATTCGGGCCCAATCGCCGCCTCTAACTAGCAAATGTGCTGCGTCGCCGCACATGACAGCGGTTAGGTCTTCGTTGGTGCGCATACCGTGGCTTCCCCGGCATGGCGCACTCACTGATCCTTGAGGCGACACGAAGATGTCTGGATCTTCGGGGTTAACATACTCGGCGTCGCGCAGAGCGTCGGGATATGACTCCCAGAATTGTCCCTGTGTGAAGGTGCGCAGCAGCTGCACCTCACAGCTTTCGCCCACTAGGGCGATGATCTCGGCCTCGCCGTCTGCGAAGGGGGCCACCGCGAGGAGCTGCTTGATGGCCAGATAGTTTGGCGTGACGTCGGCCCACGTAAAACCCCCGTCGATGGACCGCTCCAGCAAAGGCTCCGCGGACCCGCAACGACCCGCGATACCTCGCCAGAGTACATCCCCGGTTGAGGTTAGGAACCGTTCCGTCGCGCGATCGTATATGGGCGTCTCTGGGGCTGTGGCGCTCGGCGTCGGAGAGGGAGTCGCTGGGGCGGATGCCGACGGCTTGGTGGTCGGTGCGGGCTTCAGGATCTCCGGTAGCGTGCGCACGTGGTAAAACGCGAGAACCGTCAGAGCAATTGCCGCTATTCCGATAGCTGCCACCAGAGAACCGTACAGCCATGTTCGAGGCCTGACTGGCATCGTTTTTCCACTCGTTGTAGAGGTAGATGCGGCTCAGCGGGGGTTGAGCAGCTCGTCGAAGGTAGCCGACGGGTCGTCGGGTGGCTGGGTCTCACGACCGCGTGATTTAGTCTTGCCGCTCCTAGACTCCGTGCGCTTGGGTTTGACCGTTTTCTTGGGCTCCGCGTTGTATACGCCGTACCCTCCGTAGCCGTACCCGTACCCGTAGGTGTAGGCGTCTGCGCCCTTCGTCGGCACCATGGTCATGACAACGCCGGCCACCTTCGAACCCACGGTCTCGAGTGCTTCGAAGGCGCCGTCGAGCTGATGGGTCGTGGTCTTGCCGACGGCGACGACCATTATGGCTCCTGACGTCGCACGCGAGAGGACAGCGGCGTCTGTGACAGGAAGCAGCGGGGGCGCGTCGCACAGTACGACATCGAACTCCTGCCCCAAAGCTTCGAGCAGCTTTTGCATCCTCTCTGAGCCCAACAGTTCGCTCGGATTCGGCGGGATCTTGCCTGCAGGTAGCACATACAGAGAGCGGCCGCCCCACGGCAACAAAACATCGGCCACCCGTGCGCGACCAATCAGTACATCGGTGAGTCCGGTGCCGCCTTCGATTCCGAGGTACTCCGCAACCTTCGGCTTTCGCAGATCGGTGTCGAGTAGGGCAACGCGTTTGCCGCTATCGGCGAGGGCGATCGCAAGGTTGATCGTCGTGGTCGACTTGCCTTCGGTCGGGATGCTCGAGGTGACGACGAAGGTGTGACCGCCGTCCATCTCGAGGAACTGTAGGTTGGTGCGCAGCGCACGGAAGGCCTCCGAGCGAGGGTTTTGCGGATCGGCCTGTAGGATGATGGGCCGTTCCTTCGTCTTAGGGTCGTGCGGGATAGCCCCGATAAGCGGTCGATTGGTGAGTGACTCGATGTCACGCGGCGAACGGACACGATTGTCGAGCACGGTCCGAAGAATCGCGACGCCGACTCCAAGTGCTAGTCCGATGAGCACGCCGAGCGCGACGTTGAGCGCAACGTTGGGGCTTACCGGTTCGAATGAAGCGAGGGCATCGCGGACGCGGGTGAGCTTGATCGGTGCCTCCTGCCCAGCCGGCGTATCGATTCGTTCGACGGCTGCGGCGAGGCTGTCTCCTAGAGCATTTGCGATTTCCGCTGCCTGAACGGGATCGCCATCCTGCACCGTGATCTCGATCAGGGTGCTGTTGAGAGGGCTCGAAGACTTCACTCTCGCAGCCAGCTCGCTAGCAGACGAGTTTAGGTTCAGCTCCGTGATCACTGGATTCATCACTACGGGTTCCCGCACGAGGCTTACGTAGGTAGTGATGCGCGCCTGGGCAAAGTTCGAACCCTGCTGCAGTTCAGCGGCGGTTCCGCCCCCCTGTGATTGGACGAAGACGACGGCCTGCGACTCGTACATCGGCGTGCGGGTAAGTGAGTATCCGGCCGCCGCGGCAAGCCCGATCAGCGTCGTCGCCAGGATCACCAGCCAGTTCTTCCGAAGGGTGCGGATGTAATCGCTGAGCTCCATGGTGCCTCTCGTCGGTTCTCGGTGCGCGGTTCATTGTCGCACAGCTGTTCGGTGCTTTCGTTTCGCCGATACGCTGTTCGGGATGTCCTACTCCGCTGCAGCCTCATCGACCAGAGCCGCTCGTATGGGCAGCCGGCGCCGCCCATGGTGGCGCGGCGGCTCGTCCGTCCGTCGCTGGAGCATCGACATGCTCGGCTGGGCGCTCGTGGCGCTGGGGGCCGGATTGCTCGGCGGTGCCCTGCTTGGTGGCCTGCTTGGAACAGTGGTGTTGTGGGTGGCCCTCCTCGTCCCGATCGTGCTCGCGTACCGGAGAGGAATCCCACGCGGGCTGCTGGTCTTCCGGGCCGTCGACTTGATCTACGGGGTCGTGCTCGGGACCATCTTGCGGCTGGCGCAGGGGCTGCTCGCCAACGCCTTCGGTGGATCAGGTGCGCTTCCTTCCTATCCGTCACTGGACGGAATGCTTCCCGCTGGCTGGTGGCTGGAAGATCTGCTCGGCGGCGCGATGGTTGCGCCGGTTATCGAAGAATTCTTCTTTCGCGGGTTCCTCCTTATTGTCATCTTCACCCTTGTCCGACGACTCGCTGGCGCACACCGTGCAGCCATCGGACTGGGAGCCGTCGTCGGGGTAATTGCGTCGACCGCCGTATTCGTGCTCACGCACGCGCTCACGGCGGCGCAACACACGTCTGACCTGATCGGCCTTACATTGGTTGGCCTTGTCTGCGGCGCGCTCGTTGTCACGACGGGCCGTATCTTGCCCGCTGTGCTCGTGCACGCGATCTATAACGCAAGTGGCGTCCTGCTTGCGGTCGCGGGAACGCTTCTGGGATGACCATCTGGTGGCTGCGACAACACGACCGAGGCTTCGCATCTCCTAGGGGCGGGAGCGACTAGCCCGTGGGGGAGCCGGCCAAGATGTGGGCCCCGTCGGAAGGTCGACCAGATTGGTCCGGTGAGGTGTGGTCGCGGCCGGCGCTCAGGAAGATAGGTAGGACCAGTAGCGCAGGAACCATCCCGATGTTGGCGCCCCACATGTGCGGGCTCAAGAATATCTGGGTGGTGTAACTCGCTAGCAATATCACGAGCGTACCGGTGTATAACGGGTGGGAGCGGTGACGGAACGCGATCTTTGCGAGGCAGATCGTCAGCGCGAGCATCAGTGCAAGTCCGACGAGGCCACCTTCTGCGAGCGCCTCTAGCAGTTGGTTATGGGCATGGGCGAGGTTAGCTTGCAGCAGCGGGGAGTCGGATGATTCGCGGAAAGCGACTGGCCCCCATCCGTAGATTGGTCGTTCCGGGAAGTAAGTAAACACGAGGTCCCAAACTCGGAACCGCCCATTGGTGGCTACATCAGATGTCAACGTGGACGTGTCGTCTTGCAACCATTCTTGACCCAAGATCAGGACGACCGCGGCCACCGGCGCGACCAGTGTGGCCCGGAGGAGACGCCGACGCCCGTTCATTATGAAGAGAACGAGCAGAAGAATGGCGAGGCTTAGGAATGCGTTCCGCGCTTCGGTGAGAGCGAGAGTGGCAAGAGCCGAGGCGATATGGATCGCCCTGCGCCTGACCTCGGTTGTCAGGGAGATGACCAGTACAACCAGCGCGACGAACGCCAAGAAATTGGGATGACCGGCGACGCCGCTGAGTCGGTGAGTAAGTGGTCCAAGAGAAAGTCGCCGAGCGTCCTGATTGGTGGTTCCGAACGCGATGCTCGGGGCGACCACCGCAAGGGCGAGGCTCACATATACGACCCCTGCCGCGCACCGAAAGACTAGAGCCTGAATCTGTTCGCGTGTCGCGCCGCTCCGCTGCGTGATCACCACAAGCGCCGGCAGTATGCCGAGCGACACCGCGGGGTTTAGGTAGGTCAGAATGGAGTACCCGTTCAGGGCAAGGGATACCCAGCCGGTGACGGCAATCAGGAGCGTGATCAGCAACAGTCCTTGGCCGGGTGAGCCATCGGGGCGGCGGGCGACGAAGGTCGCTATGCCTATGGCGACGAACACAGCAGCGGTCGCAAAGCTCAGCGCACTCAGTGTTGCTTCGGAGATACCCAGACGCGTACCCGTCGTAGCGAAGCATCCGAGCGCGACGGCGCCACCGAGCACGACCGAAAGCATACGGTATCCGTTAAAGGTCCGTCGGGTTGAGAACGCGATGTAAACAACTAGCCATATCCCGCCCACTGCGGCGAGACCGAGAAACAGGAGCGGGTCGATGGAAGGCATTACGGCAGGTGCGCGGGGGTAGAGGCGGCGGCAGTCACTGGCAGGGTGATGGATGCCGTGCGGCGACGAACGCGCCGGCGCGGCTCGTGTCGCGCGACCGCCTCAGCTCTTTTCCGCTCGGCCCTGGACCGGGCCTGGCGGTGAATCCGTAGTTCGTCGCGGCTCATGCCACTGAGGCTATCGGATATGCCCGGACAGGATAGGCCGCACTGTGCCGACCTCGCGTCCGCTGTGTGCGTCAATCACGATGATGACCCGCCGGGACCGCGATCGGTGCGACGAGGTTCAGCGCACCGATCGGTAGAGCGTTCACGGGCTTGTCTGCGGCACACTCGTCGTGACCACAGGCCGTATCTGGCCCGCCGTCCTCGTCCATGTCGTCTACAACGGCAGTGGCGTTCTGCTCACTGTCGCCGGAACGATGCTCGCCTAAGCCTCGAGCCGAGAAGCGAGCCACCCGGCCTGACGCACCCAGTGCGCGTGCTGACCGCCCTCGTGCCCGTTGAACGAATAGACCTCGATCTCGGCATCCTGCGACGCGACATGATTGAACGCTGCGAAGACGCTTGACGGCAGCACGATCCCGTCCATCAGCGCCACCGAGAACAGTGCGGGCTGGGTCAGGCGTTGCGCGAAGTTCACCCCGTCGAAATAGGAGAGAGTCTGGAACGCTTGCTCGACGCGGTCGCGATGGACGGCCAGGTAGCGCTCGATCTCCCGGTACGGGTTGTCGGGAGTCAGCTCGACCGACCGACGGAAGTGGCACAGGAACGGCACGTCGGGCATCGCCGCGAACACCTCGCCGTGCAGCGCCGCCGCAGCCAGCGTGATGCCGCCGCCCTGGCTCGCACCGGTCACGCTGACCCGAGCGGCGTCGACGAAGGGGAGGGATCGCACCGCATCCACCGCCATCACGGCATCCGTGAACAGGCGCCGATAGTAGTACTGCGCGGGATCGAGGATGCCCCGCGTCATGAAGCCCGTCGTCGCGCCGTCCGAACCATGCGGATCCGGAGTGTCGCCGCCGGAACCCCAGTTCGACCCCTGACCGCGCGTGTCCATGAGGACGTGAACGTAACCGGCGCTCGCCCACTGCAGGCGTTCGCCGGCGATCCCGCGGCCTCCGCCGTAACCGATGTACTCCACGATCGCTGGGAGCGCGGCGTGGGTGCGCGGACGCGTCACCCACGCCCGGATCGGCTCGCCTCTGAACCCCGAGAACGTGAGGTCCTCGACGATCAGCTGCGTGATCGGCGTCTCCGCCGGCGCGAGCACCGGGTCGGTCGCCGCAGCGCGGGACTCCGCGATCGTCGACGCCCAGAAGTCGTCGAAGTCGGCGGGAGCAGCCACGTCGGGGCGGTAGGAGCGGAGGTCTTCCAGGGGCATGTCAGTCAGCGGCACCCGGTCAAAGTACCGCATGTCACGCATGTTTCGAAGCGCTTCGCTTTGGCTGTTGCGCGGAGCGCGTCGAGCGTCTAGTCTTCGAGTCGAAGCGGTTCGACAAATCGACGACGATCGAACCGCGTACTACGAGGCGGTTCACGATGACGATCACCACGCCCACCACCGTCACCAGGACGTTGGCCGAGCAGCTCGACGAGAAGGGCGAACGCTCGCCCCGCGCACGCAAGCGCCAGGAGAAGCGTGCCGGCGGCCGCAAGTCCTTCGGCATGTTCCTGGTCATCGTGCCGTTCCTCGTGCTGGTGTTCCTGTTCAGCTACTTCCCGCTCTACGGGTGGATCTACTCCCTCTACGACTACAAACCCGCGCTCGGCCTCGAGGGCAGCGAGTTCGTCGGGCTCCAGTGGTTTCAGTTGCTCGTCAGCTCTCCCACGCAGATGGCGCAGATCGGGCAGGTGCTGCTGAACACGCTGGCGATCAGCTTCCTCGGCATCCTCACCTCGATCCTCCCGCTCGCCTTCGCGATCTTCCTCAACGAGGTCCGCGCCAAGTGGTTCCGCAACGCCGTGCAGACCCTGACGACGCTGCCGAACTTCATCTCGTGGGTGCTCGTCTACATGATCGCCTTCTCGTTGTTCTCCAGCTCCGGCCTCGTCAACAACGTGCTGGCGGACTTCGGGCTCATCACCGCCCCGATCAAGTTCCTCGACACGAGCGAGAACATCTGGCTCGTCATGACGCTGTGGAGCGTGTGGAAGGGCCTCGGCTGGGGCGCGATCATCTACCTCGCCGCCATCAGTGGCATCGACCCCTCCATGTACGAGTCGGCCAAGATCGACGGCGCCGGGCGCTTCCAGACCATGTGGTACATCACCGTCCCCGCCCTCATGCCGACCTACCTCGTCCTCCTGCTGCTGTCGGTGGCGAACCTGCTCAACAACGGCATGGAGCAGTACTTCGTGTTCCAGAACGCCTTCAACATGCAGTGGATCCAGGTGCTCGACTTGTACGTCTACAACATCGGCATGACGGGCAACAGCCTGTCGATGGCCACCGCGATCGGAATGCTCAAGAGCATCATCTCGGTCATCCTCCTGTTCACCGTCAACGGCATCGCCAAGCGTGTGCGCGGCGAAGCGATCGTCTGAGAGAGGCCGGACAATGACCGCGCTCGACACCGCGCTGAAAACGCGCCCCACGCGCCCATCCGCCCACCGCACGCCCGAACGGCGCTCCGGCGGCGACATGCTCTTCGCGATCGTGAACTACACGGTCTTCGGACTGCTCGTCGTGATCTGCGCCTACCCCTTCTACTACCTGATCATCAACTCGGTCAGCGCCAACGACCTCTCCGCGCTCGGCGAGGTGCGCCTGCTGCCGAGCGGATTCCACCTCGAGAACTACCAGCAGGTGTTCGCACTGAACGGGTTGTCCATGGCCGCCGTCGTCAGCGTCGCCCGCACCGTCATCGGCACGGTCGCGACGGTGCTCGCATCCGCCTTCCTCGGGTTCATGTTCACCCAGAGCAAGATGTGGGCCCGCCAGTTCTGGTACCGCTTCGTCATCGTCACGATGTACTTCAGCGCCGGCCTCATCCCGATCTTCATCATCATGAAGAACCTCGGCCTCACCAACAACTTCTGGGTCTACGTGCTGCCGTTCATCGTGCAGCCGTTCTTCATCATCCTCGTGAAGACCTACGTCGAATCGATGCCGGAGTCTCTGCAGGAGGCCGCCGAACTCGACGGTGCCAACATCGTGCAGATCTTCTTCAAGGTGTACCTGCCGAACATGACGCCGATCCTCGCGACCGTCGCGATCTTCGCCGCCGTCGCACAGTGGAACAGCTTCCAGGACACCCTGATCTACATCACCGACCAGAGCCTGTACACGCTGCAGTACCTGCTCTACATGTTCATCAACCAGGCATCGAGCCTCGCGCAGGCCGCGCAGAACGCCGGCGGCGACCTCAGCGCGATCGCCGGAGCGGCCACATCGCAGACGCCCACATCCATCCGCATGACGGTGTCGGTGATCGTCGTGCTGCCCATCATCTTCATCTACCCCCTGTTCCAGCGCTTCTTCGTGAAGGGCATCATGCTGGGCGCCGTCAAGGGCTGACGCGTCTTCGCACCATCAGAAAGGAAAAGCAATGAAGCTGAAGCGGAAAGCGGCGGCGGGGATCGCCGCACTTCTCGCGATCGGTCTGCTCACGTCCTGCACCGGAGGAAACTCCGACAAGGCCGTGGAGCAGGTCGACTCGTTCCCGAGCCAGTGGGACGAGGAGATCACGATCGACGTCTTCGACGGCCTCGCCAACTACATGGGCGTGCAGGAGGGCTGGTTCGGGAAGATCGTGAAGGACAAGTTCAACATGAAGTTGAACGTCATCGCCCCGAACGTCGCCGGCGGTGGCGACACCCTCTACAACACGCGCGTCTCGGCGGGTGACCTCGGCGACCTCATCATCGTCAACAAGGGCGAGCAGCTCGACGAGCTCATCCAGGGCGGACTCGTCGCCGACGCCACCCCCTACCTCCCCGCCATGGAGCACGTCGACCGCTTCGACATGGCCCTCGAGAAGCTCAACGAGAACGTCGACGGCGTCTACGCCTTCCCGACCTCGGTCTCCAGCATCCCGCCGACCGAACCCTCCGAGGGCATCGACCCGACCTTCGGGCCGTTCCTCCGCTGGGACCTCTACGCCGAACTCGGCTACCCCGAGATCGGCACGCTCGAAGACCTGCTGCCGATCCTGCAGGACATGCAGGAGCTCGAGCCGACCGCCCCGAACGGACAGAAGGTGTACGCCCTGTCGCTGTTCAAGGACTGGGACGGCAACTTCATGAACAACGCCAAGCAGCCGATCACCTACTACGGCTATGACGAAGTGCAGTTCGCGCTCGCCATGGCCGACGGCTCCGACTACCAGGGCATCCTCGACGACGACGGCATGTACGAGCGGGTGCTCCGCTTCTTCAACAAGGCCAACGAGATGGGCCTGGTCGACCCGGAGTCGACGACGCAGAACTACGACACCCTGTGGTCGAAGATGCAGAACGGGCAGGTGCTGTTCACCTGGTGGCCGTGGCTCGGACAGTCCGCCTACAACACCGACGAGAACATGGCCGCCGGCAAGGGCTTCATGATCGCCCCGATGCAGGACCAGAAGATCTTCTCCTACGGTGCCGAGGCCTACGGCGGCAAGCCGATCCTCGCGATCGGCAAGAACGCCGACGACCCCGAGCGGGTCGCCGCGTTCATCGACTGGCTGTACTCGGCCGAGGGCTCGCTGACCAACAGCAGCCAGACCATGGGCGCCGCAGGCCCCCAGGGCCTCACGTGGGACATGAACGACGCCGGCGAGCCCGAGCTCACCGACTTCGGCAAGGAGGTCTTCCTCGGCGGTGACGCTGCGGTCCCCGCCGAATGGGGCGGCGGCAACTACCTCGACGGCGTCTCCGCGCTGAACGTCAGCGTCGTGCTGCCGATCGACATCGACCCCGACACCGGCTACCCGTACAACTACAAGCTCTGGGACTCGTACCAGGAGTTCACGGCCAACCTCCTCACCGAGGACTGGGCAGCCCACATGGGCGGTGCCGCCACCACGATGGACTACCTCGTCGAGAACGACCAGGTCCTCGTCGCCCCCGGTGCGAGCTTCACCGTCCCGACGGACAGCTCCGAGATCGAGACGCTGCGCAACCAGGTGAAGGCCGTCATCGTGCAGTCGTCGTGGCAGGCGGTCTTCGCCGAGAACGAGGCGCAGTTCGACAAGATCTGGACGGACCTGCAGGAGACCGCGTCGGGCCTCGGATACGACAAGGTGCTCGAGGTCGACCTTGCAACCGCGAAGGAGCAGGACAAGCAGCGCAAGGCCGTGGTGGAGGAATTCGCCGAATAACGGATGCTGTGCAGAAGGCCCGGGGCGCGACGCGCTCCGGGCCTTCCTTATATATAGGGGTCAGGCGCCGGGGGTGTGGCGGGCGAAGATGCTCCGGAACAGGAACGCCGTGCCGTACGCGCCGACGGAGAAGCCGACCGTGGCGAGGATGACGCCGAACATGGGGAACAGGATCGTCACGCACACGAGAGTGGCCGGAACGAGAAGAAGCCCCATCGTGCGGATCGGCTCTGCCGTCGGGAGAAGCAGCGCGTTCTTCAGCGTCGCCCGCACGGGGTTGTCGTACACCGCCGTCAGCGCCATGGCGTAGAGGAACGCGGCGAAGACGTGCACGGCCGCGAGGATCGACACGACCATCGCGATGCCGCCGACGATCGTGGGGGAGCCCGACCAGAACAGTGCGCTGAACGCGAGCACGATCACGGCGGGCAGCAGCACGAGCCCGAGCAGCGACGCCTTCTTGGCGTTGCGCCCGAACGCCGGCATGAAGTCCTTCAGCGGACGCCCGCTCTCATCGTCCGAATAGCGGATCGTCACCTCGTACAGCGCCGCCGTCGCCGCAGGGATCGTCACGATCGGCAGACACAGCGCGAGATAGAGGAGATTGAGCGCGACGAAGCCGAGGAAGCCGGTCACGCCCTGCGCCGTACGCCCCTCCGGGTCGATGCCGATGCGCACTCAGACCGCCGAAGCCCCGGAGAAGCGCGGCTGCAGCAGCCGGACCCGCTCGGTCGTCTCGCCCTCGAGCGCACCGAGGATCGCCCGCGCGGCCGCCGCGCCGATCTCGGTCGCCGGCACCTCGATCGTGTCGACGAGGCCCGCGACGCCATGAACGAGCTGCAGCGGGCTCAGCGCGATGACGTCGCGCTTCGTCGCGTCGTTGCGCACGTGCGCGGCGACGTGGGGGAGCGCGGCCTCGTTGTGGAACAGGATGCCGGTGATCGCCGCATCCTCGTCGAGCACGGCATCCACGGCATCCACCGCATCCGCGGAACTCGGGCAGGCATGCACGGAGCCGGTGATCCCCAGCTCCTCGCACGCCGCGAGGAACCCGCGGTTCAACCGCACCGCATACGAGGTGTGTCGCTCGAGGACCTCGGCCGGCGCCCCGAACAGCGCGACCCTCGTGTGGCCGAGAGCAGCGAGGCGCTCGGCGGCCAATCGCCCCGCGGCCTCGAAGTCGAAGTCGACGCAGATGAGATCGCCGGCCCCCGACGGCAGCCCGATGAGCACCGTCGGCGTCGAGAGCTCCCGCAGCGTCGCGATACGGGGGTCCTCCGACTCGATGTCCATGACCATGAGCGCATCGACGCGCGACCCCCGCGCGGCGTTCACCAGGCCGTCGGCATCGTCACTGGTCAGCAGCAGGATGTCGTAGTGGTTGTCCCGCGCCTCCTTCACGACGCCCGCGACGATCTCCATGATGACGTGCACGTCGACCCCGGCGCGGAGCGGCGCCTGCAGCCCGATCACGTTCGTCGACCGCGACGCGAGCGAACGCGCACTGGCATGTGGGCTGTACTCGAGCTTCGCGATCGCGGACTCGACCCGCTCCCTGGTGTCCTGCGAGATGGTGCGCTTGCCGCTCATCACATAGGACACCGTCGAGATCGAGACGCCGGCTGCTGCTGCCACATCGGCGATCGTCACCATGAGTGCTCCTTCATCGCACGGGGACGTGCGTCTTCCGTCATTGTCTCAATCGTCGTGGCCCTGTTCGGCACCAGCTCGACGATTCGTTCGTCCAGTCCCGCGCCGCGCAGCCGCACCGACTGCGCGCGTGTGCTGTACAGCGTCACCTGCGCCACCCGCCCCGCCGACCACGTCACGTCGACGGTCACTCCGCCGCGTGCCCGGATGCCGCGCACCGCGCCCTCCGGCCAGGCGGCCGGAAGCGCGGGAAGCAGCTCGATCACCTCGCCGTGCGACTGCACGAGCGCCTCGGCGACCGCCGCCGTGAACCCGAGGTTGCCGTCGATCTGGAACGGCGGATGCGCGCTGAACAGGTTGCGGTACACCCCGCCCCGGTGCGCGGAACCATCGCCCTCGCCGGTCTGGTCGGCGCTGCGCAGCAGCATCCGCAGCTGGGCGTGCACGCGCTCGCCGTCCCGCAGACGCGCCCACATCAACGCCCGCCAGGCCAGCGCCCAACCGGTCGACTCCGGGCCACGGCCGAGGATCGACTCACCCGCGGCGACGGCGAGGTCGGGGGTGGCATCCGGGGTGATGAGTCCGAGCGGGAACAGGCCGACGAGGTGCGACAGATGCCGGTGGTCGGGCTCTGCGTCCTCGACGTCCGCGCTCCATTCGGCGATGCGTCCTCGGCCGTCGACAGCGACCGGGGGTAGGAGAGCGGTGAGGTCGGCGAGCGCGGTCACCCAGGGCTCGTCGAGGCCGAGCACGCGAGCGCCCTCGTTGTAGGCCGCCGACAGCTCACGCAGCAGTTCGGCATCCATCGTCGCCATGAGCCCGATCGCCCGCGGGGTGCCCTCGGCATCGAGCCAGCGGTGCTCGGGCGAGGTCGACGGACTCGTCCACGCGCGCTCGCCGTCGCTCTGGATCCAGTCGAGCGCGAAGCGCGCCGTGCGCACGAGCACCGGCCACGCGGTATCCCGTAACCATTCCCGGTCGCCACTGAACAGCCAGTGCTCCCACAGGTGCAAGCTCAGCCAGACACCGCCCATCGGCCACGTCGACCAACTCGGTTCGCCGACGACCGCCCCCGAGAACCCCCAGGGGTCGGTGTTGTGGTGCAGCACCCAGCCGTCGGTGCCGTACAGCTCCCGCGCGGCCACGGCGCCCGGCCCCGACGACACGCGATCCACGAACTCGAGCAGTGGCTCGTGACACTCGGCGAGATTCGTCGTCTCCGCCGGCCAGTACGCCATCTCGAGGTTGATGTTCGTCGTGTACCCGCTCGACCACGGGCCGGGCAGCTCGGCGTTCCAGATGCCCTGCAGATTCGCCGGCAGCCCGCCGGGCCGCGACGCCGACATCAGCAGGTAACGGCCGTAGTGGAACGACAGCGCCACCAGGCCAGGGTCGTCGTCGTGCTGCGCGCGGAGGATGCGCTCATCCGTGTCGAGCGCCGCGACCTCGGCGGCGACGGGCAGGTCGAGGGCGCAACGGTCGTAGAGCTCCCGGTGCGCGGTGATGTGCGCGGTACGCAGCGCCCCGGCATCCGCGCCGTCGGCGTGCACGGCACCCGACGGCATGGCGACGGCGGCAGCCGACGAGACGGCATCCCCGTCGTGATCGGCGGTGGCGGTGCCGATCGTGATCAGGTGCTCGCGGCGGGCTGCGGTGCGCAGCGTGCCGTCTGCGACCTCGGCGGCGGAGCCCGCGGCGACCACGACCGCGCCCCGTCGCCCGTGATCGACGTCGTACCGGATGTCGGCCGGCGGCTCGGCATGCCCTGGCGGGACGTCGACGGGCAGATGCCAGTGGGTGACGAGGGCGAGCGGTGCGTCGGCGACGTGCGCGCTGTCGAGGACGGGGAAGGGGCCGGTGACGCGGACCTCGAGCCGCACCGGCTTGTCGGCCAGTACCCGATGGACGATCGCCCCGGTGACGGCATCCGCCCACGTCTCATGACGCACCGTCCCGACGCCCTGCACGATGTACGCGTGCGCGGCGACGCCCGTGCGCAGGTCGAGCGACCGTTCCAGAAGCGACGCGCTCGCCTCGTCGTGGTCGAGGAGGGCGACGTCGAGCGTGCCGAACGGCAGGAAGGCCTGTACCCACGGCGTCTGCTGCTGCCGCACCAGCCGATCGGCGAGATCGAGGTCGCCGGCGGTGATGGCGGACCGCACGGCGGCGAGGGCTTCGGCCCCTGCGGTCGCGTCCGATCGCGGCTCGTCGGGGGCGGGCCCCGACCACGCCGTGCCCTCGTTCAGATGCAGACGCTCACCCGCGGGGCGCCCCTCGCACATCGCGGCGCGGTGCCCGTTTCCGACGGGAAGGGCGTCCGTCCAGACGGTCGACGGACGTCGGTATCGCAGGACGTGCAGGGCATCATCGCCCCGCGTGGACATCGGCATGTGGTTAGTATATGTTCTCGTTGTTGAAACGCTTCGACAATTCGACGGAGAACTCTGAAAATGTCATCGACGACCACGGCGCGAGCCGCCTTCGACGCGCTCATCAGCGAGCGCGGGCTGGCCTTCGGTGGTGACTACAACCCCGAGCAGTGGCCGCGCGAGACCTGGCTCGAGGACGTGCGGCTCATGCGCGAGGCCGGGGTGAACTTCGTCACCGTCGGCGTGTTCAGCTGGGCGATGATCGAACCCCGCCCCGGCGCCAGGGAGTGGGGCTGGCTCGACGAGATCCTCGAACTCCTCCACGACAACGGCATCGCCGTCGACCTCGCCACGCCCGTCGCCTCGCCGCCGCCATGGCTGGGCCTCCAGCATCCAGAGGTGCTGCCCGTCGACGCCGACGGCGTGCGGCTGATCGCCGGATCCCGCAACCAGTTCTCCCCGGCATCCCGCGTCTACCGTGAGCATGCACTCGCCATCACCCGTGACCTCGCCGCGCGCTACGCCGGCCACCCGGCCGTCCGGATGTGGCACGTCGGCAACGAATACGGGCAGATCGACCACGGCGACGAGGCCGCCCGCGAGTTCCGCCACTGGCTGCGCGAGCGCCACGGCGACATCGACACGCTCAACGCCGCCTGGAACACCGCGTTCTGGTCGCAGCGGTACGACTCGTTCGACGAGATCCTGCCGCCGCGCCGCATGCCGTACCTCGTCAACCCCGCGCAGTCGCTCGACTTCCGCCGGTACAGCTCCGACCAGCTGCGCGCCTGCTACCGCGAGCTGCGCGATGCGATCCGCGCCGCGGGAGCGCAGCAGCCCATCACGACGAACTTCATGGGCTTCTTCGCACACGTCGACTACCACTCGTGGGCGGGCGACGTCGACGTCATCTCCGACGACCAGTACCCCGACCCCGCCGATCCGCACGCGCCCAGCGACATCGCCCTCGTGCAGGACCTCATGCGCTCACTCGGCCGAGGACGCAGCTGGATGCTCATGGAGCAGTCCATCAGCGCGGTCTCGTGGCGCGAGCACAACCTGCCGAAGTCGCCGCGGCGCGCGCGACGCGACTCGCTGCAGGCCGTCGCGCGAGGAGCAGACGCGATCTGCTTCTTCCAGTGGCGCCAGGCGCGCTCGGGCGCCGAGCGCTTCCACTCGTCGATGCTCCCGCACGCCGGTGCCGACAGCGACGTGTTCCGCGGTGCCTGCCGCCAGGGGGCCGACCTCCGCCGCCTCGCCGCCGTCGCGGGCAGCACCGTGCGCACCGACGTCGCGATGCTGTTCGACTGGTCGAGCTGGTGGGCGGGGGAGGAGCCGGCCCGCCCCACGCACCGGCTGTCGACCATGGAGCAGATGAACCGCTGGTACCGGTCGCTGTGGCGCCGCGGCATCCCCGTCGACGTCCTGCACCCCGACGCCGACCTCGACGGCTACCGGGTCATCCTCGTGCCGCACGCGTACATCCTCAGCGATGCGGCCGCCGCCGCGCTCGCCGCGGCCGTCGAACGAGGAGCACAGGTCGTCGTCGGCCCATTCAGCGGTGTCGCCGATGACAACGCGGGCATCCTGCAGGGACGATCGCCCGTGCAGCTGCGCACCCTCATCGGCGCCAGCGGCGAGGAGTGGTCCGGCATCCTCCCCGGCTCCCTTCGCCTGGCGGGCGACCTCGCAGCGGCCGACGACCCGCAACCGACGGCGAGCATCCTCGCCGAGCGCCTGCGCGTCGAAGGCGGAGAGGTCATCGCGACCCACGACGGCGGCGAACTCGACGGCATCCCCGCCATCGTCCGGAGCACCGGCACGTGGTACCTCGGCACCGTCGTATCGGACGGCACGCTCGATGCCGTCCTCGCCGGCGCCCTGGCCGCCGCGCACGTCACCGGCCCCATCCCCGGAGTCGAGGTCCTCCCCGACGGCCTCGAAGCCGTCCGGCGCGGCGACGTGCTGTTCCTCCTGAACCACACGCACCACCCCATCGATGTGCCGGTGAGACCGGGTCTGATCGACCTGCTCACCGGAGAAGAGACCGAAGACGTCGTCGGCATCGCGCCGGGTGATGTCCGAGCACTGAGCGAAAGGCACGACAGGTGAAGTTCACCGATGGCTACTGGCTGACCCGACCGGGGCTCACCCCGCTGTTCGCGGTCGAGGTCGACGACATCCGCATCGACGAGACGGCGGGGACCCTCACCGTCTACGCTCCGACGACCCACATCCGCCACCGCGGCGACACGCTGAACCGCCCCATGATCACGGTGACCTACTCGTCGCCGGCACCGGGCGTCGTCAAGGTGCGCGTGCAGCGGCACGCCGGCGCCGTGCACCGCGGACCGGACTTCGCGATCACCGCCGAGGACGGCTTCACCCCGTCGGTCTCCGTCAGCGACACCGAGGGCGTGCTGCGCACCGGTGACCTCACCGTCCGCGTGGCCCGCGGCGACGGCTGGAACGTCACCTTCGAAGAGGACGGCCGGGTGCTCACCCGCTCCGAGCCCCGATCGATCGCCCACTACACCGAGACGGCGTCGCGCGACCACGCCGCCCCGCGCACCTGGGTGCACCAGCAGCTCGCCCTCGCCCCCGGCGAGCGGGTCTACGGATTCGGCGAGCGCTTCGGCGCCTTCGCGAAGAACGGTCAGGTCATCGAGAGCTGGAACGCCGACGGCGGCACATCCAGCGAACAGGCTTACAAGTCCGTGCCGTTCTACCTCTCGGCCCGCGGCTACGGCGTGCTCGTCGACGACCCGGGGGCGGTGTCCTTCGAGGTCGGCAGCGAGGTCAACTCCCGCGTGCAGTTCTCGGTCGAGGGCGAGACGCTCGACTACTACCTCATCGGCGGCGGCACGCCCAAGGCCGTGCTCAGCCGGTACACGGCACTCACCGGCCGCCCGGCACGCGTGCCGGCATGGTCGTTCGGCCTGTGGCTCACCACCTCGTTCACCGCCGAGTACGACGAGGCGACCGTCAACGAGTTCATCGACGGGTTCGAGGAGCGGGGCCTCCCGCTGAGCGTCTTCCACTTCGACTGCTTCTGGATGCGCGAGTACCAGTGGACCGACTTCGAATGGGACCCGCGGACCTTCCCCGACCCCGAGGGGCAGCTCGCGCGGCTGCACGAGCGCGGCCTCAAGGTCTCGGCCTGGATCAACCCGTACATCGCCCAGCGCTCTGCACTGTTCGCCGAAGCCGCAGCCAACGGCTACCTGCTCCGCCGCACCGACGGCAGCATCTGGCAGTGGGACCTGTGGCAGGCGGGCATGGGCATCGTCGACTTCACGAACCCCGACGCCGCCGCCTGGTACGTCGGCCACCTCGAGCGCCTCATGCAGCAGGGCGTCGACACGTTCAAGACCGACTTCGGCGAGCGGATCCCGCACGAGGGTGTGGAGTGGTTCGACGGCTCCGACCCCGCCCGCATGCACAACTACTACCCGCAGCTCTACAACGAGGTCGTCTTCCGCGCCCTCGAGAAGCAGCGCGGAACCGGAGAGGCCGTGCTGTTCGCCCGCTCGGCGACCGCCGGTGGACAGCAGTTCCCCGTGCACTGGGGCGGCGACTCCGACTCGACGTTCTCGTCGATGGCCGAGTCCCTGCGCGGCGGCCTGTCGCTGGCGATGAGCGGCTTCGGATACTGGAGCCACGACATCGGCGGATTTGAGGGGATGCCGGATGCCGGACTCTTCAAGCGCTGGCTCGCCTTCGGCCTGCTCTCCTCGCACTCTCGGCTGCACGGCTCCAGCAGCTTCCGGGTGCCGTGGATCTTCGACGACGAGGCCGTCGAGGTCACCCGCGCCTTCACGAACCTGAAGATGCGGCTCATGCCGTACCTCGCACAGGTCGCCGAAGAGGCCCATGCCGACGGTATCCCGATGATGCGTGCCATGGTGCTCGAGTTCCCCGAGGACCGCTCCGGTCACGACGCCGACACGCAGTACATGCTCGGCGACTCCCTCCTCGTCGCGCCGGTGTTCACCGCCGAGGGCGATGTGTCGTACTACCTGCCCGAGGGGGAGTGGACCTCGCTGCTGGACGGCTCGGTCGCTCAGGGCAGCCGCTGGGTCGACGAGACGCACGACTACCTCTCCGTCCCGCTGCGCGTGCGCCCCGGCACCGTGCTCCCGTGGGGTGCGGACGATGCGCGCCCCGACTACGAGTGGGCCGACGGCGTGACGCTCCGCTGCTTCGCGCTCCCCGACGGGTACGACGAGGTGACGGTGGTCCCAGGGCTCTCCGGCGGCTCGACGTCGTTCCGTGTCCGGCGCGCCGGTGACACCGTGACGGCGTCGAGCACGGATGCCACGGCATCCTGGTCTGTGCAGGTCGGCGACGCCGTCGCATCCGCCGACGGAGCGGGCGAGATCTCGATCACGCTGGAGGGCACCCGATGAACTTCCGACGCACCGACCTGTCCGTGCGCGAGCGCGCCGCGGACCTTCTCACGCAACTGACGCCGGACGAGCGGCTCGCCATGCTGCACCAGGCGATGCCGGCGATCGAGCGGTTGGGGGTCGCGGAGTCCCGCACCGGCGCCGAAGCGCTGCACGGTGTCGCCTGGCTCGGCACCGCCACGGTGTTCCCGCAGCCGGTCGGCATGGCGGCGACCTGGGATCCCGAGCTCGTCGAGGCGATCGGCGAGGTGGCGGCGACCGAGCTGCGAGCCAAGCGCGCCGAGAACCCGCTCGTGAGCCTCAATGCCTGGGCGCCGGTGGTCAACACCCTGCGCCACCCGCAGTGGGGCCGCAACGAGGAGGGCTACTCCGAGGACCCGCACCTCACCGGTCAGCTCGGATGCGCGTACGCCCAGGGCCTCCGCGGACGGCACGAGCGGGTGTGGAAGACGGTACCGGCGCTCAAGCACTTCCTCGCCTACAGCAACGAGACGGACCGGTCGGCGACCTCGAGCGAGATGTCGCTCCGCACGCTCCACGAGGAGGAGCTCCCCGCGTTCCGCCCGGCGATCGAGCAGCAGACCGCCGGGTCCATGATGCTCGCCTACAACCGGGTCAACGGCACCCCCGCGCACACCCAGCCGGAACTCGTCGCCGAGGCCCGCAGCTGGACCGACGGGTCGCTCGCGATCGTGTCGGATGCCGGTGCGCCGACGTTCATGGTCACGATCCAGGGCGCGCAGCCCGACGGCGTGCACGCCGCGGCCGCCCTCGTCCGCAGCGGCATGGACTCCTTCACCGACAACGACGCCGACGCCGGCCCCACGATCGCCCACCTCACCGCCGCGCTCGAGCAGGGGCTGCTCAGCCGCGAGGACATCGATCGGGCGGCGGCACGCATCCTCGAGATGCGCATCCGCACCGGCGAGTTCGACGCCGACGACCCTCACGCGGGGATCGGCGCCGACGCCATCGATGCGCCGGACGCACGCGCCCTCGCCCGTGAAGCGGCAGGACGATCGGTCGTCGTGCTCCGCAACGATGCCGGACTCCTCCCGCTCGCCGAGCCGCAGCGCATCGCCGTGGTCGGTCCGCTCGCGGACGCCGTGCTCACCGACTGGTACTCCGGCACGCCGCCGTACGCGGTCGGCATCGCCTCCGGCCTGCGGGCGCGATACCCCGACGCTGCGGTGACGGTGGAGACCGGCGCCGACACGATCAGGCTCCGGGCGGCGGACGGGCACGATGTCGTCGCCTCGGCCGACGGCGCAGAGGTCGCGGCGATCGGCGCAGCGTCATCGGGGGAGGAGGCGCTGTTCGACGTCACCGACTGGGGTGACGGTCTGCTCACCCTCCGATCGCACGCCAGCGGCCGACTGCTCACCGGTGGCGCGTGGCCGATGAAGGCCGACGCCGAGCGGGTCGGCGGCTGGGTCGTGCAGGAGAGCTTCTGCAGGCACGAGCACGCCGACGGCACCTGGTCGCTGCTGCACCTCGGCTCCGGACGCTGGGTGCGCGTCTCGCGCGACGTCGGCCTCCTTCTCGCCGAGGGCGTCACCCTCGACGACGCGGCGCGCTTCGACGTCGAGACCGTGCGCTCGGGGAGCGACGCGGTGGCGGCGGCCGCGGCATCCGCCGACGTCGTCGTCGTCGCGGTCGGCAACGATCCGCACCTCGCAGGGCGCGAGACCGCCGACCGGCCGCACCTCTTCCTTCCCGAGGCGTTCGTCGGCATCTGGCGCACGGCGCAGCAGGCGAACACGAACACTCTGCTGACAATCGTGTCCAGTTACCCGTATGTGCTTGGCGAGGCGGATGCCGCGGCGTCGGTCGTCTGGTCGAGCCACGGCGGACAGGAACTCGGCAACGGCATCGCGGACGTCCTCAGTGGAGACCGCGAACCCACGGGGCGCCTCGCGCAGTCCTGGCCCGCTGACCCCGCGCAGGCCGGCGACCTGTTCGACTACGACACGCTGCGCCAGCAGGCGACCTACCGTCACCAGCCGGACCCCTACGCGTTCGCGTTCGGACACGGCCTGACCTACTCGTCGGTGGCGTACGCGTCGATCACCGCGACCGCGGCCGTCTCTGCGCCGGAACCCACCCACCGGCACGCCGCCCTCGGAGAGCCGGGTGACGTGCAGGTTGCCGTCACCGTCGCCAACGACGGCGACCGCCCGGCCGAGGAACTCGTGCAGGTGTACGCCCTCGCGCCGTCGACGCTGCCCCTTCCCGCTCCGCGCCGACTGCTCGTCGCCTACCGGCGGGTGCGGCTCGAACCCGGCGAGCGCCGAGACGTCGCCCTGTCGTTCGACGTGGCGCGGCTCGCGGTCTGGGACGACGCGCTCCGGGTGGACGAGGCGCCACAGGACTGGCTGCACGAGGGAGCGTTGCGCGTCCAGCCGGGGACCTATGTGCTCGCGGCCGGCCCGAGCGCGGACGAGTTGCCGGTCTCGGCGGAGCTGACGGTGCACGCGGCATCCTGACCCGGGGTTCCGCCCCCGTCACCCGCGGCGGAACGAGGGGGATCGCCCCCGTACCGCCGCGGGTGCGCACGCCATACGATGCGAGTGCTGGGCGCTCGATCCCGGCGCACCCCTCAGCAATGGGGTCGGGCGTCTCTGCTGTCCGCCGTCAGCGGGAGTCCGCGACGGCGCCCGTGCTCCGCGCGGCCCGCCGGCTGAGGTACCGGTGCCCCGCCCACATCACGGCGACCGCCGCCGCCGCGCCGATGAGCGTGTAGAGGGTGCGCTCGCCGACGGAGAACAGCAGGTCGCGCGTGCTCCCCGAGGTCTGCAGGACGACGGCGGGCGTGAGGAGCATCGCGAAGACCCAGTAGGGCAGCTTGAGGTTGGCGTACGCGGCGCCGATGGTGAGGACGAACGCGATCACGGTGATCACCGTGGGGAACCCGTGCAGCAGCCCGACGATGATCACGGCGATGAGTGCGCCGGCCAGTGTGCCGCCCACCCGCTCCAGCACCCGCCGTGTGGAGTCGGCGTAGTACGGCTGGACGACGACGAAGAACGTGAGGATGATCCACCAGGATGCCGGGTCAAGCCACTGCATGCAGATGAACGCCGTGATGCCGATGAGGATGCCGAGAGCGGCGGCGAAGTGCCGCGCGGTGTGGCCGGCAACCGCGCGCGGCGGCTTCACCCCCACGGTGCGGACGACGAACGCCCCAACCAGTGACGTCCACAGTCCGCCGCCGGCGACGTACGCCATCGCCGTGAGACCGGAGACGATCGAGGCGTCAGCGGCGACGGTGCCGCTCGGCAGCGTGACGAAGAGGTTCCCGATCAGCGCGTACGCCACCAGCGGACCGGCGAAAGCGGCCATGAGGTGCCACCCCCTCGCTGCCGCGAGTCCCGTTCCGACGGCGACCGCCGCCATGAAGATCGCACCGAGGAGGGGGATGTCGCGCAACAGGAGAGCGATGCCCATCAGCGACGGGGTGAGGACGGATGCGGCGAGGGCGAGGCGCCGGTGGGTGAACAGGCCCATGAGGGCGGGGAGCATCCCCAGGTACCAGAGGCTGCCGTTGGCATGCAGAGGAGAGGCGCTCAGCGCGATCATCGGAGCGACGACGAGCAGCGCCATGACGACGAGCAGCGGCACCCCGGTCCTGCGGGCGGCGGGGGAGGGCGACTCGGCTGTCATAGCCCCACGGTAGAACGGCGCCGTCCGTTCCGGCTCGCACCGCGCCGGATGCGAAACCGCCGGCCCGTGGTCACGCCAGGGTCGCGCGCAGCACCCGTGCGACCTCGCGGACAGCGGGCACGAGCTGCGCCGCCGACTCCTCGTACGTCTCGCGTGAGCGCCGGTACGGGTCGATGACATCGTCGTCCTGCGGCGGTACCGGAGGCACCGCGCCACGCTGCTGCGTGACGAGTGCAGTGACGGCGGCCAGGCGAGCACGCGGCGCGGTGCCGGCGGCGTCCGCTGCGGCCGCGATCGCACCATCGCTCAGGTCACCGGAGAGCCGTGCGAACTCGCGGATCGTGAACGTCTGCCGCAGCAGCCGAGGAGCGAGCTCGACCGCGCCGGTGCGGTGCTCGCGGGCCATGGTGAGCACGAGGTCGGCATCCTCGGCGATCGGCTCGAGAAGCCAGCGGGCGCGATGCGCCGCGACGACGTCCTCCGATGCGCCGTACTGCACGGCGAGGTCCTGCGCGTCGGCCGTCATGGGCTTGTCGATGAGCGCCCTGGTACCCGCACTGTGCACGCGCACCGGCGTGCCCTCCAACTCGGCCCGCAGCAGCGCCTCGGCCATGGGGGAGCGGCAGATGTTCCCCGTGCACACCGTGAGGATCCTCACCGGTTCGTCGCCCGCGCGCGCCCGCAATGCCTCTGCCCGCTCGCGCAGTTCGCGTCGGGTCATACCGGAGGGCAGGGAGGAGCTCATGTCTCCACAATAAGAGGCCGGAAGCCCCGAGCAGTCCACCGGATCCGCTCCCATAAGATGGCACTGAGTCGCCCCGCGGCTCCGAGAGGGGATCATGCGTACGACACTCGTTCGGCGTGCCATCGCGGCCACCGCGGCGGTCGCCGCATCCATCGCCATCGTCGGCTGCGGCCCCGCTCCCTGGAGTGACGGACCCGAGGCGTCGAAGTCGCCGTCGCCCACTGTCGCGCCGCCCGCTCCCAACGACCTCTCCGGGGGTGCGACAGAGCGCGAGCTCACCGCAGGAGCCGTCACCGCCCAGGTCGACTACTGGTCGACGCTCTCGATGGATCGGTGGACGGCGGATGCCGTCAAGCCGGTGAGCATCTCGCTGGTCACCACCGTCACCCCTGACGACGGGCAGAAGGTATACCTGCAGAAGGCGTCGATGCTCGCCGTCCCCGCGAACGCGACGGAGACCTTCGCTCCGCTCGAGGCGCAGGTCGATGCCGCCAGCGTCGCCCCCGGCTACCTCGTGCTCTCGCCGTACAGCTATTCGCAGACCTTCAACGTCGGGCCGGTCGACCCCGCGGCGACGCACGTGACGATCCAGTTCACCTACGACTTCCTCGTGCAGACGACGCCGACCTCCAGCGAATACGCAAAGCAGACGGCGACGGACACTCTCACCGTCGCGATCGCGCAGCCCGCCGACGCGGAGTGATCGACGGCAGCGCAAGATCAGCGCAAGATCAGCGCAAGCCCACGGCATAACGCCGAAAACCGCGAGAATGCGCGGGTAACGTGACCGGTGCTCATCATCCCGCATCTTCAGAAGCCGGTCCTCATGACTCCCCGACGCCTCCCCGGTGCTCTGCGCGCCTCCATCGCCATCGCGACCGTCGCCGCGGTGCTCGCCACCACCGGCTGCGCCCAGGTCGTCGACGCGTTCAACGGCATGCAGCGCACCCAGGACGTCACTCCCGTCGTCCCCGCGCAGACCACGGATGAGGCAGAGGAGGGCCCGGAGTTCGACTCGCAGTTCACCCGCGACGGATCCGTCTCGCTCTCCACCGACGTCGCCGACGACCTCGAGGTGCGGCTGGACGTCTGGGCGTACGAGCCCAAGCGCACCATGGAGTGGACCCCCGCCGGCGAGAAGACCTTCGGCTTCGCCGTCAACGTCTACGACCACCGCGTCGACGAGAAGGCCGTGCTCACCGAGAAACGCCGGGTCTACATCTCGCAGATCGCCATCACGTCGCAGACCTCGCAGACCTCGATGCAGACCTCGAGCCCGTTCCAGTACACCGCCGACCCGCGCACGCTCGTCCCCACCGACACGCTCCGTTCCGACCGCGGTCTGCTGCTGAACAGCTACCAGGGTGGCCTGCTCGTCCCGCAGACCACGATCCACCAGGTTCCGGACGACACCTACGGCATCACGCTGCAGTTCGCGATCAACGTGGCCGTCGAGCGCAACGCCGACGACGACGCGTCCTTCGAGCAGCAGACGGTGTACCAGACGCTGCCGATCGCGATCCACGCACCCACCGAGTGATCCTTTCGCCGATCTTGCGGCACACTGCAGGTTCTCCTGCGCTCGCCTCGAAGTGGGTCGGCGAGGATCGAGGTGTCGGAGCGCACACCGAGCGCACCGCCTCAGGACAAGGACACGCATGACCACGCCATCCACCGGCAGGTACGAGATCGCCGTTCCGCACGCCGACTTCGGCGTCTCGCGCACGGAGATCGAACACGTCCCCGGTTTCGCCGATGACTTCGCCGCGGTGCTGGAGAGCACCTCCGGGCACCGCTCCACCATCGGCTGCGTCATTCCGGCGTACAACGAGGAGGCGTCGATCGCCGGCGTCATCCGCTCCCTGCTGGCGCAGACGCGTGTGCCCGATGTCATCCACATCGTCGTCAACAACACCACCGACGGCACCGTACGCGTGGCATCCGAGTTCGCCGGCCCGCACGAGATCGTCACCGAGCTCGGCGAGCAGTTCACCGAGGTGTTCGTCCACGACATCGGCAAGAACCCCGACAAGAAGGTCGGCGCGCTCAACTACGGCTACTCGCTCGTCGAGGGCTACGACTACCTGCTCGGCGTCGACGGCGACACCATCGGCGACCCCCGCGCGGTGGAGATGCTCGAGACCGAGGCGATCTCCGACTCCCGCATCGGCGGCATCAGCGCGATCTACTCGATCGACACCGCCCCCATCAAGGGCACGATCGCGAAGTTCCTCATCGCTGGTCAGCGCACGCAATTCGCCGCCTTCAACCTGCAGAACCTGCTCCGCGGACGCAACATGGCCGTCCTCGGCGGACAGTTCTCGATCTTCTCCACCAACGCCCTGCGCGACGTGATGAAGGCCAACCACCAGCGCACCCCCTGGGTGAAGGACAGCGAGGTCGAGGACTCCCTCCTGTCGCTGCAGATCAAGAGCGCCGGGTACCTGACGAAGATCAGCCCCTACGCGCGGGCCGACGTCGGCGGCATGACCACGCTGCGCGCCTACGACGCCCAGCAGGTCAAGTGGACGTACGGCGCCATCGAGCTCATGTGGCCGGGCCAACGCGGCGACACGAAGGGGCAGCCGTTCCACCCGAACCTGCGACTGCGCTGGTTCGAGAACTTGAGCATGCTCACCAACCTCTTCGTTCGCATCGCCTTCATCACGCTGCTGGCCGGATCCCTCTCGATCAACGCGTTCGTCTTCTCGCCGTGGTGGCTCGTGCCGTCGGCCGCTGCCGTCCTGCTGAACCTCCGCATCGCGATGTCCATGCAGGACCGTCAACGCAGCGACATCCTCTTCGCGGCGCTCGTCGTCCCGGCCGAGGTGTTCATGTGGATCAGGCTCAGCCACTTCCTCCGCTCCTGGTTCCGGTTCCTCTCGCGCAAGAAGGTCGACAACTGGGCCATGCAGGCCAAGGCCGAAAGTGGCAGCGGCGGCGGGCACTGGATGCCGCTGATCCTCCTCGTCATCGTCATCGTCGCCCTCGGCGTCGCCTGGGCGCTGCTTCCGCCGATCACCCAGTCCGCGATCCTCTGGATCGGCTGGCCGGTCGTCGGCGTGGTCACCGTGGTGCAGACCGTGCTCATGCTCTTCAAGCTGCTGCGCCGGCACCAGGGATTCAAGGTCTGACAACAACTTCACAGAACGGCTGGGGACGCCAGAGTCGCCCCGCTCGCCCGACGCCAGGGGACGACGGAAGACGAGCGGGGCGATCGTTATAGATGCGTGAAACATCACGCGCAGCGCGAGACATCACGTACGGCGTGGTGTCTCACCGAACGCATGGTGTCTCATCCGCGTCCGCGTGGAGGGATCAGGCGGTGAGTTCGGACGTCAGGCGGTAGCCGACTCCGCGAACCGTCTCGATGTACCGCGGCTGTGCCGCCGAATCACCGAGCTTGCGACGCAGGTTCGTCATGTGCGCCTCGATCGCGCGCTTGTCGGCCTCGCCGACGAAGTAGCTCGTCACGTACGACTCGCCGCGCAGCACCAGGGTGAGATCGGCCTTGCTGCGCACGCGGCGCTTGGACTCCATCAGCGCGGAGAGCAGATCGAACTCGGTGCGGGTGAGGTCCACCTCGTGATCGCCGAGCAGGACGATGCGCGTCTCGGGGTTCAGCCGCAGGTCGCGGTGGGTGAGCCAGGTGCCGTCCGTGCGCTGGGCGACGACGCCGCCCTCCGGGGGGAGGACGACCTGGGTCGGCATGATCACGTCCGACGTCATGCGCGACGCGCTGTCGGACGGTGGAGTCGACGGCGAGACGACGAAGGTCTGGTTATCAGCCGGCGCAGGGGCGGATGGCGTCACTGTCGCCGCACCGGGGAAGGACGGGCCGGACTGCTCCTGCCGGCGCACAGGGGCCGCCGCCGCAGCAGTGCGCGGGCGCCGCAGCAGCGCGTCGATGCGGGCGCGCAGCTCGCGGGGGCGGAACGGCTTGTTCAGGTACTCGTCAGCGCCGGCGCTGAGACCGAGCACGACGTCGGCTTCCTCGTCCAGCGCGGTGAGCATGATGATGTACGTATCGCTCTGCGCGCGGATGCGGCGTGCGGCCTCGAACCCGTCAATTCCGGGCATGTTCACATCGAGCGTCGTGATCAGTGGCTGATACTGCAGGACCGCGCGGACGCCGTCGATGCCGTTGCCCACGGAGACCGTCGAGAACCCTGCGGATTCGAGCACCCCGGCGAGGAGGTGGCGCACATCAGGATCGTCTTCGACGATGACCGCAGTCTTCAGCGGTTGAGCATCGTGCATTCGCGACGGTTTCTTTCCCTGCGTGTTCGGCGAGAGGCATGATCCCGCACAGCCGATCGTATGGTGGGCCTGACGCAATCACAAGAGTGCGCATACATAGACTTTTGGCCAGCACGCACGGCGCGTACTAGACGAAAGTCTATAGTCACTCCCTGAGGCCGTCTGTCAGGTTGACGGCGGCTTCCGGCCACCAGACGCCGGCCGCTGGCCCGCCGTGGCACGGCCCGTCGCTCTCGCCGGGCGGCTTGATCCACAGGTTGGTGTCGACGACGTCGTCGCCGTAGGTTCCGCCGGGGTCGCCGACGCGTTGACCTGGTGGGTTGCACCACTCCTCGCCGGCGTTCGCCCTGCCGTTGCGGGACGTGTCGATGACCGCGTGGAGCCCGCCGAGGCGCTCCGAGACGGCATGGGCGTAGTCGAATTCGTCGGCCGTCGACCGGTAGTTGGAGACGTTCGTCGCGAACCCCCGGATGCTGTCGTCCACACTCACAGCGGAGATGAGCGATGCCATCTCCGCCGGGGAGAGCCATCCGCTGTGGCCGCCGTCGAGGTAGATCCACGTCCCCGGCCCCTCCAGCGCGTGCACGGCCTCGCGCAGCTGGACGACGCGTTCGTCGAGGTTGCCGCATTCGCCGGCGAGGGCCAGGCTGTCTGGCTCGAGGATGACGACCTTGTCCATGTCGGGTGCGGTCTTCAGCGCTCCGCCGATCTCCGAGAGCCAGCTGCGGTACGCGTCGGGGGAGAGGCCGCCGGCGGAGTGATTGCCGCAGTCCCGCTCCGGCAGGCCGTACACGACGATGGACAGGACCGCGTCCTGACTGCGGGCCTGCGCGAGGAGGTCGGACACGGTGCCCCCTGCCGTACCGGGCGGGTTCTGCTCTGGCGTGAGCCAGTACGCCGTCGGCTGTGCGGCGAGGAACCGGGTGGCCTCCTCCGAGGCGGCATCCACTCGTCCGCCGTCCAGCGCCTGCTGCGCCTTGGACTGCGCGGGAGCGAGCAGCGTCGTCCCGATCCCCGGGGGCTGAGCGGTCACGGTGTGGAACCAGCGCTGTGCGGCCGAGACGGCGAAGACGACTCCGACGATGACCGCGACGGCAGCGACGCCGAGGAGGACGACCCAGACCCGTCGACGCCTATTCCGCCTCGTCACGGACGCGCTCCCACCGGTCGCCGCCGCGGTCATGGGCTCGCTCCGCTGCCTCCGAAGCGCTCGCGGCCAGAACGTCGAAGTCGTAGCCGACAGCGGTCACGGGGGCCCAGCCGATGCTCGCCGACACGCGGATGGGGAACGCATCGCTGCTCCCCGGGGCGGAGATCCGCTCGAGCAGTTCCGTGGCCAGCTCCCGCACGCTGCCCTGTGCGCGCGGCACGAGGACGAGGAAGCAGTCCGGCCTGATCCGTTCGATGTCGACATCCGCGGGAAGCACACTGTCGAGGTCGCGGGCGAACTTGTGCGTGACGGTGTTGTAGGCCGCGGTGCTGGAGGCGAGGCGGATGTCGTCCGGGTCGTCGAGGCGGATGTCGAGCAGCGACCAGGACTGATCGCCCTGCGCCCGCGCCCGGTCGAGGCGTCCACGTGCCGTCTCCTCGAAGGAACGGCGCGACGCCCGAGGGGCATCCTCGCCGGTATAGGTGAGAAGAAGCGTGGTGACGAGCGCGCAGATGACATAGACAGTCATCCCGATGAGGTTGAGGGATCGGAGGAACTCCAGGCTGTCCGGTTCCGGAACGACGCCGCGCATCGCGAAGAAGCCGTTGACCACGGTGACGACGGCGAGCACGATGAACCCCGCCGATACGGCCAGGAGGGGCAGGGCCTCGTCGCGCTGACGCGGTCCCAATTGCACGAGGTCGATGGAGATCAGCACAGCGAACACCCCGGCAGTGCAGAACACGACGCGGAATGCGACGTCGTACCCGCCGAGGTACGTCGTCGCGAGCAACGTCGTCGGCGCGACGACCGCCCACGCGATCGAGATCCAGGCGTATCCCCTCGCGAGACCGCGGTAGGAGCGGAGTCCCGACCACAGCAGTGGCATGGGAGCGATGGTGAGAGCCGAACCGAGAGCGCGCATCTGAACGGGGGCGACGAAGTCCTGCGCCAGCCACACGTACGCGCCGACCATGGCGATGCTGAAGGCGGCTGACCAGTAGAGCGTCGCTCGCGAGGGGCGAGGGAGGAACCCGAGCCCGATGAAGATGATGGTCGCCGCTGTCGAGACGGCGATGACCGGCATGATCAGGGTGGTGGTGATCATGCGCGCTCTCCTTCGAACGGGACGTGCTCTTCTGATGGGTTTCGCTGCAGCGCGGGGAGGATGACAGTGAGCTCGGTGCCCTGACCGGGCTCGCTCACCACCTCCATCCGACCACCTTGAGCGATGACGATGTTGTGAGAGATGTGCAGCCCCAGTCCTGTGCCGGGAATTCCGCTGTCACGGGCGGCCTGGGTGCGGAACTCCCGCTCGAAGATCCGGGGGAGGTCCTCCGCAGCGATCCCGATCCCCGTGTCGGAGATGCGCAGGCCGACCTCGTGATCGGTCGGGCGCAGGCCCTGTACCGAGACGCGGCCACCGCGCTGGGCGTACTTGATGGCGTTGCCCACGAGGTTGTCGACGACCTGACGGAGACGGAACGCGTCACCGCACACGCACAGCGGTTCATCGAGACGCACGTCCACGGTCACTCCGGCGGTGTCGGCCGCGGGCGAGAACGCCTCTACCGACGCGCGTGCGACGTCCGCGAGATCGAACTCGACTCCTGCCTCCTCACGCTTGCCCGGTGTGGCGAGGGCTTGATCGATCAGTGTCTGCATGCGTGTGCCCGCATGCTCGACGACGTCCAACTGGTCCCGCACGGAGGGGAGGAGGTCATCGCGTTCGAGGAGCAGGTCGATGTGGCCGAGGATCGCGGTGAGGGGGTTGCGCAGCTCGTGCGAGATGCTGCGGCGGGTGGCCTCCTGGCCGGCCTGCGGATCGATCGACGCGGTGACGTCCTCGACGATGAGCAGGAGCCCGTCGTCGGTCACTGTGCCGTGATCGATCTGCTTCGTCGACGTCTTGATCGCCCGCCACTGTCCGTCGATGCCGAACAGCCAGACGATCTCGTCGGCGAACAGCTCCCCGCGTGACGCGCGGGCGATCGAGGTCTCATTGTTCGGCACCGGCTCGCCGCGACGCGTGCGGTACTCGACGGCTCGGGTGGGATGAGAGTGCGCACCGAGCTCGATGTCGAAGATCGCGTGGAATGCCCTGTTGGACACCTCGAGCACGCCACCGGCGCCCACACGGGCGATTCCGATGTCGAGCGAATCCAGCAACCGCCGCGTCCTGGCCTTCTGCTCGTTGACTCGCTGCAACGCGTGCGCGAGACGGTCGGACTGCCCGCGCAGCAGGCGACGCGATGAGCGGTTCCGCTCGGCGCCGACCGACGTGCTGACGCCGACGAAGCTCAGAGTGATCAGCAGGATCACCATGTTGATCGTCGTCTCGACGGTGAGTCCGAGAAGGAAGAGGTTGGTGATCCGCAGGATCGCGATCAGCGACATCAGGCCGACCAGTATGCCCACGGAGTAATAGGAGGCCACCCAGGCGACGGGGAACACCCACAGGAACGTCGCGGCGGCCGTGTCGCCGAGTGCGATGAGTGCGATCGCGAGAGTGTCCAGTAATGGCAGGACGAACACGCCGCCGTTGCCGAACCGATGCCACGGGACTGCCAGGGCGATGATCGTGAGCGCGAGGATGGCGAAGACGCCGACGCTGAAGCGCCAGTCCCCGAACCGCGCAGGGGTCAGGAGGGCGACGCCGAGGCCGATCGCAAGGACCGTGATCCCGATCATGAGCTGCCACTGCCAGATCGAACGGGAGCGGCTGTCGCCGAAGTACCGGAGCGCGGGCGACGACGTCGCTCGCGGCTTCTTCAGCATGTATCCGATTCTATCCGCGCGTCGCCAGCGTTCGAGACGGTCGACGTGCCGGCGGCTCAGGCCACCGGCACGGGGCTGCGCCGCCGAGGGGCGAGCATCCGCACCACGCAGCATCCGACGATCATTCCGAGCGTGTTGGCGACCACATCCGACAGGGTCGTGACGCGGCCGGGGATCATCGTCTGCACGAGTTCGATCGCCGCGCTCGCCGAGAATCCGAGGAGGATGACCCACCAGGCGTTCGTCCGCGGCCAGCCGGCGGCCACGAGGAGGCCGAACGGGATGAACAGAGCGATGTTGGCGCCGAACTCGAACACGGTGTACGTCGCCGACAGCGAGATGTCCAGGCGCTCGGAGACGAAGCGCGCGAGGCGGAAGACGATGCCGGTCACCCGGGATGCGGCGGCGGCGGGCAACCACACGATCAGTGCCAGTGCGATCCCGTAGGGAACCAGGAGCGTGCGCGCCGCGATCGCGAAGGCGGACGGGCGGGGCATGCCCTCGAGTGTACGGGGGCAGTGTGGCGCGCCGGACGCGTCAGGTCAATCCCCTCTTTCGCCGCGCGCACGGGGCATAGCGTCGAAGCACTGAACGAGAGGAGAGTCGATGAGCGATCCGCAGAACACGCAGGGGACCCCCGGCGCCGACGAGGAGGCCGACACGGCATCCGGTGGCACCCCGGACAACCCCGATGAACTTCTCGAGGAGGAGACGACCGACGACGAGGGTCGCCCGCTCGAGAACCCCTCCGGGGGTTGAGCCGCTGTCGCGGAGCCGCTGCGCGACCCCGTGACAGACAGCACATGACTACGAAGGACCCTCGCATCCGCTCGACGGCGGTGCGGGGGTCCTTCCATGTGTACGATCGCGAGTGTGGGGGAAGCACAAAGTCGGATACGCGTGGCGATCGTCGAGGATCAGCCGCTGTTCCGTTCCCTCGTCGAGGCGCTGGTCCGCGGTTCCGACGACTGCACGGTCGTGGTCTCCTGCGGAAGCGTGCAGGAGGCGCGACAGCAACTGCTCGCCGAGTCGCCTGATGTCGTCATCATGGACATCGGTCTTCCCGACGGCAACGGGTTCGGCCTTGCCCGTTCGATGCGCACGCAGCTGCCGGATCTCGGCGTCCTGCTCCTCTCCGCGCATGACGTCATGGATCTCCTGCTGGAGCTGCCGGCGAAGGAGCGCACGGGGTGGAGCTACCTCTCCAAGAACTCCGCGGCCTCCGCTGAGCTGCTCCTCGGTGTCGTGCGGATCACCGCCAACGGCGGCAGTGTGCTCGACCCGGATCTGCTGCGTGAGCTCTCGCCGAGGGCGGGCTCGCCGCTAGCGAAGCTGACGCCACGGCAGTTCGATGCTCTTCGGCTCCTCGCGGCCGGCCGTTCGAACAGCGCCATCGCTCGCGAGATGGACATCACCCCGCACTCGGTGGACAACCTGCTCAACACCGTCTACGGCATCCTCGGGGTGCGCGGCGACACGGACGCGAACAGCCGGGTCTCCGCGGCTCTCATGATGATCCGACACGGGGCCCCGACGGGGGAGATGACGTGACGGACTCGAGGACCGTCTCCGCGCAGGACGCCGCCGACGACATGCGCCGGCTGCTGTTCACCGCCGGCGTGGTTCTCAGCGTCTTCAGCATCGGCGCCGCCGCGCAGTCCGCGTTCGTCTATCACGTGCCCCTCGGCTTCGATCCCGCCCTCGACGGGTTGCCGTCCATGGCGCTTCGAACAGTCGTGAACCTCGCCGCGGGCGCGGCGGCGCTCGGATCGTGCATCTGGGCGCGTCTTCCCCGACTGCCGCTCTCGCGGCAACTGCTCGTCATCGTCACTGTCGCCGTGGTGGTGGCCGTCCTCCGGCACGGTCTGCAGATCGTCACGGGGGTGTACCTGCGTCCGACGCCACAGGTGTCCGCCATCGAACTGGTGTCGACAGTCGTCGTGGTTTTCCTCTCCCTCGTCCTCGGGCTGATGATCATGCGGTCGCAGGCGAACCTCCGTGCGCAGGAGCGCGCTGCCGTGGAGCAGCGCCTCCGGGCTGCATCCGCGCTCGCCGCACTCGCGGAGGAGGAGCTGCGGGTCCGGCGATCCGTCGCCGAGAACCTGCACGGCGGGCTGCAGGGGCGGATGGTGATGGTGGGGGTCCAGCTCGATCGTGTCATCGAGCGCTGGCGTGCCGGTGAGGTGGACGAGTCCGACCGTCACGCGCTGGAGCACGTGCGCGGAGAACTCGAGACGCTGCGTGAGCGCGAGGTCCGTCAGGCCAGCCATCTGCTCTACCCGGCCGGCGTCGACACCGGCCTCGCCTATGCGCTGACCCAGCTGGTACGCCGCATCCCGCCGCAGATCGAGGTCGAGATGCACATCGATGACGCCTTCGACGAGGAACTCGACGGGAACACGCCGAGCGATGGCATCGTCATCTGGCGGGTCGCCCTGCTGCGTGCGGCGGAAGAGGCGATCAGCAACGCACTGCTGCACGGTGCCGCGAGTCGCATCGGTGTGCGACTTCTCGTCACTGAGGGCGATGACCCCCGCGTGATTCTCATCGTCGACGACGACGGGACGGGCATATCGGCGGAAAGCGGCAGGCACCGCGGACTGGCGCTGTCCGATGAGCGGCTCCGGCGCCTCGGTGGCAACCAGCGGCTGAGCCCTTCGCCGTGGGGCGGCGTCCGGCTCACCGCCGAACTGCCCGTCCACGCGCAAGAGCCGCTGCGCTCCGCGCCAGGAGGAAACTCCTGACGATCACGGCTCGCACGGGCGTCACCTCCTGATCGTGTGTCGGGCGGCTCCGCGCAACGAGACGAGACTTGAAGAGGCTGCGCGCGGCCGGCGGTTCCTGATGCCCGATCACTGAACCGCCCTCTTCGTCGTGTCTGCGCCAGGGGTTATCTCGCCGCGCCCGCGGCGGACCAGCTCCGTGCCGCCGGGTGGCGTCGAACTCACCCCGCCGCCGGTCTCGACCGAGCATCCGGTCGGCATGCCCGGCTTCACCTTCGCGAAGACCGCCGACCCGGCGTCTGGTTCGAAGATCGCCGCGGGCAGCGTCGTGACCTACACGCTCTGCATCGGCTGCGGGGGAGACGCTGCGGAGCGTCGCGGTCGCCACGGCCATGCCGCCAGGGGGCGACACCATCACGCCCGCAGAGAGCGTGACCGAGCACCCCGTACTGACCCCGCTCGCGATCACCGGACTGCAGGCGACGCCCTGGGCGCTCGGGCTCATCGCCCTGCTGCTCGGGTTCGGAGGCGTCATGTTCGCCTTCTGGCGACGCGAGCGCGAGGCTGCCTGACCCGCAGCCGACACAGACAGCTCGACCCCGGCGCATCCCCCTCGCGCCGGGGTCGAGCCTTTTTTGGGTTGGGGGAGTCGGGGTGTCGGGGTGGTGCGACCGGACTTTCCGACGCTCGCGTTCTCGTACGGTGACGAGCAGCAGTCCTGATGGACTTCAGGCCGTGCGTAGGTGGTCGCTGCGACCGCACCCGCGAATCAGTAGTTCGCGCAGCGGCCTTCGCGATCCAAGACGCCGTCGACGGCGCAGCTCACACCGACCGATGAGCGCGCAAGCTCGAGGTTTATGTTGGCGGTCGTCCCAAGCACATTGAGTACGCCGACGCTCAATGCCGCAACGTCATACTGACCGTCGGGGATCGAGCCGTCCTCCCAGTCCGGATATGTCAGTGCAGGGTCGGGATCCGGGTGGCGACCCGCGCCGGGGTCGTTCTGAACGTTCGCGCGAAGCGAGACGAGACCGTTCACACCGAGGAAGCCGACGAGAACCGTCTCAAGTGCCTCGATCGCCGGGATGAGCGCGGCCCGAGCGGTCCCGATCAAGGTCGACACGAGGTTCGGGACGAGGCCCGTATTCTCATCCAGAATCACCAGCCGCAAGGTGTCACCGACGAGTTCCCCGACGCCGCCGACGAGGCTTGAGACGACGCCCTCGATAAGGCAACTGAGCAGGTTGAGCGGGCATCCGACGATGATGTCGACCTTCGGAACGACCACAGCATCGCCGTGCAACAGCTCATCCAGCGTTCCGTCGACCTTGACCGAAACCCCGGCGAGCTTGATGAGCGCGCGAAGTTCGAGAGAGATCGATGCGTGGACGTCTGCTTCCAAGATGGCATCCGTGAGGCTCGAGGAGATCGTCGCAACCCAGTCATCGATCGCGTTAGTGAGTGCCGTGATCAACGCTGACGTGACCTGAGCGTTGACCACGAGTTCGGTATTGGGGGCGAGGCCGTTGAGTCCCGAGCCGGGAGCGCCATCGAAGCGATCCCCGCTATACGCCTCTCCGAGCAAGGCGCCAAGATCCACCCTTATGCTTCCGGCTTGCAAGTCGATCGCGACAATGCCGGCTTGATCTTCGATCGTTGCGTGGAGCAATGGTTCCACGACCGAAATCAGGTCCACTGTTATGGAGATGTCGTCGAGCCCTACATTCCCGAGCCCGAGTCCGCCGAGCACCCCGCCGAGCAGGTCGCCGAGTCCGCCTGTGATGCCGGTGAGCACCCCTCCCTGCCCGGCAATGGTGTTGAGCTGACTCTGCAGATTGGACACTGCTGGCATCAAGATGTCGCGGAGATCCTTCGCCAATTCACCCACAAGCAGGGGTGCATCGACAGCGGCGGCCAGCCCTGCGATCGCGTACTCGCGGTCGAGGGAGGAATCGACGTCATTCGACCATGCGGCATCACAAGCGTCCAGGGTGGCGCGGCTTGCGACGGCACCGATCTCGAGGTCCAGGTCGGCGATGCTCGCCACGAGACCCGAGACAGCCTCTCCGGTCAGGCTCTCGACGAGGGTCGATAATTCAAGGGTGCCCAGGGTGGGGAGGTTCCCGTTGTCGTCGTTGTCAGTCTGTACGACGCCAGAATCGTTGACCACGCCGCTCGCGCCCTGTGAGACACCGGAGCCGTCGGCGAGCGCGTACTGGTTCACCGCGCCGACTTCGGTCGCCAGAGGGAGCGAGAGCAAGTCGTCGAGGCTACCACCCGTCAGGGGCAGATTGATCGCACTGAGGAGCCCAACGTCGATCGGATTCGTGTATGAGTCGCCAGCTTGGTTCGCCGTCGCCGTCGCGGGCCGGGGGTGAGCTTGGTCGCCATCGTGGGTGACCGTCATCGGGCTGACACCTGCGACCTGATCGAGGTCGAGGGGCAGGAGGCCTCCGCTGAGCAACTGCCCTGAGCCGCGCGTCTTGAAGATGCCGTCGTCGGCGCAGGAGAGCGTTCCGATGGCGGCGTGATCCCACTCCTCATCGTTCCACGACGCCTCCGTCGCCACGACAGGGGTGAGGTTCGTCACGACCAGCGCCGCAGCGACGCTGAGGATCGAGAACGTCGAGGCGCGTCGAGCGAGTCGCCGACTCGCCGCTTTCGCGCGGAAGGTCGCCCTGGTCCTCACGGCTGCCTCCCCGACGTCGGGGTGCGTCGCGCGGAGTGCACACGGGACAGCACCATTCCGAGGCCGATCGTGCCGGCGGCGATCAGCGCCAGCGAGATCGGCATCAGCCCACCCGTCTTCGCCAGGTTTTCGGGTTCCTGGGTGACAGGCTTCTGCGGGGAGCCCCCGCCCGCAGAGTAGAGGCCGACGCCGATCTCGCCGCGCAGTCCTTGAAGTGTCTTGTCGTCCGCACCGCCCGAGGGGACCGCGAGGGTCACGACGAATGAACGAGTGCGGTCGCGGAGGATGTCCGGCAGCGCCCACACGTCCTCTGCCGTATCGAGGTGCGGCTCGGAGCTGATCCCCGCAAGGGGCTGCTCCGCGATGATGGGCGTGAATTCGCCGCCATCACAACTCGGCTGCACCCGCGGGTCATCGCCGACGAGTGTCCCTTCACACCCGTCGACCTGGATGGTCAGCGGATAGTGCGGGTGAGCGATCAACGAACCGGCGCCGTAGACCCGCAGGGCGAGAGAGCCGCGCTCCGCGCCCAGCAGGTTCGCCTCGATCGACCAGTGCCGCCGGTCGCCCGGGCTCATGTCGAAGAACTCCGTCGGCTGCGGCTCGGCCGTCACCACGAGGTCACCGGCGACGGCATCCGACGCTTCCGTCATCGCCGCGAACGACTGGACGGACACGGATGCCAACCCGAGGGAGAGCATGGCAGCGGTGATCACCGCGCCGAGGGCGCGGCGTCGGTTCCAGCCGTCGCGTGCCATCACGCACTCCTCTCTGTCCTGCCGTGGCGAAGCGCCAGTTCTTCTTCGATCTCTTCCACGGGTGCGGGCCAGAAGGCCCACACCACCAGCAGCCCGATCACCAGCACCAGTCCGCCGAGGAACAGCGGGGCGGTGACCACCGCCAGCACCGGTCCGGCGAACGGAATCGGGAACTGCACCCGCAACACCTTCTCGACCGTGTACGGGAACAGATCGTCTGTGGCGTTGGCATCACCGCGGAGTACGAGTTCGCGCTTCTGCGGGTCGCCGGGCACTGAGTCGATTCCCACAATGCGGTGCGTCACCCACGGCGAGGAGTCGTCCAGCTTGGCCGAAACGACATCGCCGATCTCGAGCTCCGCGGCATCCGCCGGCATCGACAGTGCGCCCGAACCCTGCGGCATGCCAGGGCTCATGGACCCGGTCTTCAGCACGATGATGGTCGCGCCGGTGACCTGGGCGTACACGGTCCATCCCACCGTCGCGAGCCCGAGGAGGGCAGCGACGACCAGGACGATGTCCTTGGCCAGGCCAGGGCGTCGTCCCTTTCGCGCGTGACGCGGTTGAGCGGTCATGGTGACGGGCTCACCGTTTCAGCGGGTGCTGCGAGGCAGCATCCCGCTGAAACGAGGAATCAGTTTCCGGTGACCGAGCTGGCGGCGAAGCGCCACGCCGGGAAGACTGTGCGTCCCTGGAGATTCTGGTTGGCGGGGTCGTTCGGCAGGGTGATCGCGAAGCAGTAGTACTGCACGTCTTGTCCATCAGCCTGCAACGTCTGCGAGACGAAGCCGGAAGTGCCGTCGAGAACATCATCGAGACCCGCTCCATCGACGATCGGCGAGCCAGCGGAAGCAAACCCAGTCGCGGAGCAGTTCTCGGCAGTCGCTGCGGTCGTCGTGACGCGGACCGAGTATGTCAGCGCGTCCCACAGGGCGTCACCCGCATCGACCACGACGTGGGTCGCATCCTCGAAAGGTACTGCCGGCTGAAGTGTCAAGGTGCCGCCGATTGAATCGCTATCGGTCTTCAGCGCGACCGGCGCGTAGATAGTGTCGCCGGGCGTGAGTCCTGCGGGGTCAACGTTGAAGGTTAGTGCGTCCCCCGGTTCCGTTTCGTAGTCAGCGAAGTCGGCGGTGGTAGGTGCGCTGGTGCCTTCCCAGGCGTTCTGCACCACATTGAACTGGCTGGTGCCCACGCCGCTCTCGCCATCAGGGCCGGCGCCACCGAAGACCCATTCGTTGTCGTTCCACGCGGCGAGCGTGACGAGGCCGGCGACGCCGACCGCGGTTCCGCCGGCGATGATGGCCAGCGCCTTGCGGCGCCTGCGGGCAGAGACTGCATGTACTGACATTGGAAACCCCTCTCCATTCCGTCCGCCGACGTGTTCGCCGCGGAATCCGTGAAGGATGCCGAGAAGTCCCGCTCGCCCCCACGAGATGCCTCATGTATACCGCGTTTCCAGAGAATTCATAGATTCGGAACCGTGCGGGATGAGGAGGTGTCTCCTCATCCCGCACGATCAGGATCAAAACCGTTGTCTCGCCGTGATCTGTCGCCGACGCGAGCCGCACAGATGCAGGGAGCAAGCACGGTTGCAGGGGCATCTGTCGGTGTGTTGTCCTGCATGCGTGCTTCGGCCCTGCATCCGTGCGGTGCGCGACTCGGCAGTCCCCCTCCTCGCGCGATCCCTGTCGTGGCGCGGGAGAGCGGGTGCTGCTCGGACTGACCCGCGGGTGATTCGAGGGTGTCGAACGCGGGTGATGGGCGGAAGTTGTAGTAGGCGCAGACCTCTGAGTAATGTCACGCGTGGGGAACGCACAGTGCGGTGCGAACGGTCTCACGGCGATGATGCCACGAGCGGAACTGCTGACGACCACGCATCGACCCGACACGACACGTGCTTCGCCATCACCGCTGTTCTCGCCTGCCTTTCGGAGGAATGACCATGGCCGTACCCTTTTCGCGCAGACCGCCGGGCCGAAGCGCCCGCGGCGTCACCGTCGGAGCATCCGCACTCGGTGTGAGCGCACTCATGATCTTCGGATCGATCGTCCCGGCTGCGGCCGACGCGGACGAACTGTCCGAGGCCGATTCCCGGTTCGTCACGGTGAGCGGCGTCGATCTGAGCGCCCCCGAGTTCGCGAACACGTATTCCGCTGCTCCGGGTGGGCCCGCGACGGCGACCTCGATCTTCGACTCGTCCGTGTTCGACGCCCTGGGCGACCGGGTCGCGCTGCTGCAGGGCGGCCACGGGCGCGTGCCGCTCGTCCACGACGGATCCGCCGGGCTCCTCGCCGTGAACCAGAACGACATCGTCGGCTTCTCGACGAGCCCGAACCTCATCACCTCGATCGCAGCGAACGGCGCAGTCGATCCGACGACCGGCGACTTCACCGACAGCTCGAGCGGGGGATCGGTCGTCAACCTCGACGCCGCCTTCGACGCACTCCGCGTCGAGCCGCTGACCCGCCACGTCCTCAGCCAGATCGACCTCCAGGTCGGCACGGTCGCGAGCCGTGCGGTCGCCGATGCCTACAGCGGTGCGAGCGGCGACTACCGCCTCGACGGACTGCGCCTGCAGCTGACGAGCCCACTGCTGACGGAACTGCCGAGTCTGATCGACGGCACCCTGAACGCGGCGACGTTCGTCATTCGCGAGGCCCTCGCCGCGGCGCTCCCCGGGGGCCAGCTCTCGCTGCCGGCGGGGACGATCCCCGACGTGCCGGTCGGAGTCGGCACACTCGTGGTCGACGGCGCGACGCTCACGGTGAACGCACCGGACTTTGACGACGTCGTGAGCGAGGTCATGGCCGACGGAGTGGTGGTCGTCAGCGATGACGGCGTCGCCACCGTCGACCTGAACACGGGAGAGATCTCCATCGACCTCGCGCCGCTGTTCGGCGGCAGCGTCGACGGTCTCCCCGCGAACACCGACGTCTTCACCACCGACAACATGGGAGCGATCTCGAACGCTGTCGCCAACGCGCTCAGCAAGACGACGCCCCTCTTCGCCGGCGGTGTCGTCAGCGCCCTCCACGCCACGCCCCTGGGCATGAGCCTCGACGCCAGCTTCGTCATGGCACCGAACTCCGTCACGCCGAACCTCAACGACCTCACCGTCGCCACCGGAACGCTCAGCGGCTCGGGCAGCCTCGACGACTTCGCGAACGGCGACAGCGTCTTCACGTCATCGTTCGTGCAGGCGCCGGGCCTTCCGGCCTGCGCGCGTGCGCTTGTGCTCGGATTCTGCCCGGCACCGACCGCGACCGTCGTCGGCGGCGCGATCCTCGCGATCAACGCCGGCGTGCCCACCCTCGCTCCGGAAGCCATCGCTGCGCTCGCCGGCCCCCTCCTGGCCGGACTGGAGGAGGCGGAGGATGCCGTCATCGCCCAGCTCGACACCGCCATCGCCGGCGTCTACCAGCGCATCACGAAGGCCTTCAAGGGTCTGATGCCCGCGCTCGCCCGCGTCGTGATCAACGAGCAGTCGACGGGTGACCTCGGTGGCGACTCCCTCTCCGCGCGTGCAGCCGGCGACTCCTTCTCGGTGCAGGCACTCGGCGTGACGATGATGCCGACCTTCAGCGGCTCGAGCCAGGCGCACATCGGCCTGGCGATCTCCACGGTGCGCGCGGTAGCGGACCCCGCAGTGGACATCGTCGAGCCCGAGACGAAGGCCGGCGGCACGGTGACGATCGAGGGCACCGGATGGAACCCCGCCGGCGGCCCGGTCGTGCTCGTGTTCACCGACGCAGACGGTGATCCTGTGGGCGAGCCCGTCGAAGCGGAGGTCGCCCCGGACGGGACGATCATCGTGACCTGGGAGGTCCCGGAGGGCACCGCGGACGGCGAGCTGACGCTGACGGCGACCCAGGGCGACCTGAGCCGCACCGACGTGGTGACCGTCGACAACCCGGTGATCCCGCCGACGCCGGAGCCCACGCCGACGCCGGACCCGGAGCCGACCCCGGACCCGCAGCCGACCAACCCCGCTGACAACACGGGTGGCCTTGCGACCACGGGCACCGAGCTGCCGCTGCTGCTCGGCGGGGCGGTCCTCGCGCTTCTCATCGGAGGCACGTTCCTCGCGAGCCGGACGCGCCGCAGCTAGTTCGACAGCTGCAGTGCCCAGTGGGGATCACCGACCGACCGTCGGTGGTCCCCACTTCCGTCAGATCCCGGCTCCGCCCCAGGTCATCGACTCGGTGTAGCGGAGCAGGACGCCCTCGCGCAGCGCCCACGGCGAGACCTCGATCTCGTCGATGTCGAGCATCTTCATCGCGGTGTGCAGGCACACGGCCGCCGCGACGATCTGGAACGTCCGGTCGGGCGTGATCCCGGGTAGCTCCTGACGAGCGGATGCCGGGATCCTGGCCAGCCGCGGAATCCACGACTTCAACGACGACCGCGACATGACCGTGCGGTCGAACCCGAGCCCGGAGACCTCACGGCCGGCGAGGTTCGCCAGCGACCGGATCGCCTTCGACGATCCCACCAGGTGGTCGGGCGCAGGCAAGGCGTTCAGACGGTCGGCGACGGGCGCGAGCACCTCTCTGGCGTGCACCCGCAGCCGCTCGACGGCATCCTCACCCGGCGGGTCCTCCGGCAGGAACTGCACCGTCATGCGTCCGGCGCCGAGGGGAACGGATGCCGCCACCTCCGGCAGCTCGTCGCCACCCGCGGCGAACTCGAACGAGCCGCCTCCGATGTCGAGGAGCAGGATGCGACCGGCATCCCACCCGAACCACCGACGCACCGCGAGGAAGGTGAGCTCGGCCTCCTCCTCACCGGTGAGGACCTGCAGGGGCGAGCCGAGCGCGCGCTCTATGCGCGCCATGACCTCTTCGCCGTTGAGCGCCTCGCGCACCGCGCTCGTCGCGGTCGCGAGCAGGGTGTCGACCCGCTCGTCCTCGGCGATGCGGCGGGCACGGGCGACGGCATCCACGAGGGCCTGCACTCCCTCTTCGCTGATCGCGCCTTCCGGGGTGAGGAACCGCATGAGGCGCACGACGCTGCGGTCACTGGTCGTGGCGTGCGGTCTGCCGCCGGGGCGGGCATCGGCGGCGAGCAGGTGGACGGTGTTCGACCCGATGTCGAGGATTCCCAAGCGCACGGGATGAGACTACTCGCGGCGACCGCGCGAAGGCGCGGACCGGTGGGGCGGACGCGCGGATACGATGGTGCCGTGACCACCGCCGACCAGACCACGCCGCTGTCGCCGTACCGTGAGATCGGACGCGCGGAATGGGCGCGACTGGCCGCAGGGCTCGACCAGCCCCTCAGCGAGACGGAGGTCGTCGAGCTGCGCGGCATCGGCGACCGCCTCGACCTCACCGAGGTGCGTGAGGTGTACCTGCCGCTGAGCCGGCTGCTGAGTCTGTACGCCACCGCCACCAAGCAGCTCGGCGCGGCGACGAGCACCTTCCTCGAAGAGGAGGACGTCACCACGCCGTTCGTCGTCGGCGTCGCCGGATCCGTCGCGGTCGGCAAGTCCACGATCGCTCGTCTGCTGCGCGAGCTGATGAGCCGGTGGCCGGGGACGCCCCGTGTCGAACTGGTGACAACGGACGGCTTCCTCTACCCGAACGCCGAGCTCGAGCGCCGCGGCCTCATGGACCGCAAGGGCTTCCCCGAGTCGTACGACCGGCGGGCACTGCTGGAGTTCCTCACCGAAGTGAAGTCCGGCGCGGAGGAGGTGCGCGCACCGTTCTATTCGCACATGCGGTACGACATCGTCCCCGACGCCACGGTCGTCGTTCGCCGCCCCGACGTCGTGATCGTCGAGGGGCTCAACGTGCTGCAGCCGCCGCCGGCGCCCAACGACGTCGCCGTGAGCGACCTGTTCGACTTCTCCCTGTACGTCGACGCCGACCCCGACCACATCGAGAAGTGGTACATCGACCGCTTCCTCGCCCTGCGGCAGGGCGCGTTCGCCAATCCGTCGTCCTACTTCAACGTGTTCGCGCAGCTCACCGACGACGAGGCCCGTACGACCGCACGCGGATACTGGCGCGACATCAACATGCCCAACCTCCTCGAGAACGTCATGCCGACCAGGCACAGGGCGACCCTCGTGCTCAACAAGGGCATCGACCACAACGTCGAGAGCGTGCTGCTGCGCAAGCTTTGACAAGCGCCGGAGCAATGCGCGCAGCGCGTTGATGCGGCGGCTTGTCAAGGTTGAGCGAGCGAAGCGAGTCGAAACCTCTGATCCGCGGCATCCAATTTCGTTCGGGATCCTCGCAAAAATCCGCGCTTATCCTTGACCGCATGTGTGGAATCGTCGGATACGTGGGCCCGCGCCCCAGCCAGGACATCCTTATCGCTGGGCTCGCCCGCCTCGAGTACCGCGGGTATGACTCCGCGGGCATCGCTGTCATCGACGGCGAAGGACACCTCGGCATGCGCAAGAAGGCCGGGAAGCTCAACGCGCTGCGCGACTCGCTCGCGGACGCGCCGCTCGGCGACGGCACGACCGGCATCGGTCACACCCGCTGGGCGACGCACGGCGGGCCGACCGACGTCAACGCGCACCCGCACCTCGCAGACGGTGGCAAGCTCGCCGTCATCCACAACGGCATCATCGAGAACTTCGCCGCCCTCCGCGAAGAGCTCCTCGCCGACGGTGTGGAGTTCCTCAGCGAGACGGACACCGAGGTCGCCGCGGCCCTGCTCGGCCGCGAGTACGCCACGAGCGGCAACCTCCAGGACGCGTTCCAGCGCGTCGTGAACCGGCTGGAGGGGGCGTTCACGCTCCTCGCCATGCATCAGGACCACCCCGGTCTCGTCGTCGGCGCGCGCCGCAACTCGCCGCTGGTGATCGGCCTCGGCGAGGGGGAGAACTTCCTCGGATCCGACGTCGCCGCCTTCGTGGAGCACACGCGCAAGGCGCTCGCGATCGGACAGGACCAGATCGTCTCGATCACCCCGTCCGACGTCACCGTCACCGACTTCGAGGGCAACCCCGTCCAGGCGGAGCCGTTCGAGGTCTCCTGGGACGCCGCCGCCGCCGAGAAGGGCGGCTGGTCGTCGTTCATGGCCAAGGAGGTCGCCGAGCAGCCGGAGGCCGTCGCGAACACCATCCGCGGCCGCGTGCGCGACGGTGCCGTCGTCATCCCCGAACTCGACGGCCTCGATGAGCTCTTCATCGGCATCAACCGTGTGATCATCACCGCCTGCGGCACGGCGTCCTACGCCGCCCTCGTCGGCAAGTACGCCATCGAGCAGTGGGCGCGCGTCGCGACGGACGTCGAGCTCGCGCACGAGTTCCGCTATCGCGACCCCGTGATCGGCGACGACACGCTCGTCATCTCGATCAGCCAGTCCGGCGAGACCATGGACACCCTCATGGCCGTCAAGTACGCCCGCGAGCGCGGAGCGCGGACGCTGTCCATCTGCAACACGCAGGGCGCCACCATCCCTCGCGAATCGGATGCCGTCGTCTACACCCACGCCGGACCGGAGGTCGCCGTGGCATCCACCAAGGCGTTCTCGGCGCAGATCACCGCGCTGTTGCTGCTCGGCCTGCACATGGGCCGCGTGCGCTCCACACTGACCGACACCACGGCCGTCGAAGAGCTCAGCACGCTCCCCGAGAAGATCGCGCAGGTGCTGGCGGAGGAGAACGAGCACGTCTCGCAGCTCGCCGGCTGGATGGCCGACACCCGCTCCGTGCTGTTCCTCGGGCGCCATGTCGGCTACCCGATCGCGCTGGAGGGTGCGCTCAAGCTCAAGGAGATCTCCTACATCCATGCCGAGGGCTTCGCCGCCGGCGAGCTCAAGCACGGTCCCATCGCGCTCATCGAGCCGGGCCAGCCCGTCTTCGTGATCGTCCCGTCGCCCCGGCACTCGGCGCTCATCCACTCCAAGGTCGTCTCGAACATCCAGGAGATCCGCGCCCGCGGCGCTCGCGTGATCGTCGTCGCCGAGGAAGGGGATGCCGCGGTCCTGCCCTTCGCGGACGAGGTCATCCGCATCCCGCTGGCGGGCGCCATGTTCGAGCCCGTCCTCGCCGTCGTCCCGCTGCAGATCTTCGCCATGGCGCTCGCCACGGCCAAGGGCCTCGACGTCGACCAGCCGCGCAACCTCGCGAAGTCCGTCACCGTGGAGTGAGTTCGTCGCTGTGACTCCGGGCCCCCGCATCCGCGTGATGCGGGGGCCCGAGTAGTCTTGTGAGGTGATCATCGGGACAGGTATCGACCTCGTCGACATCCCGCGGTTCGAGAACACCATGTCCCGGACGCCGCGGCTGATGGAGCGGCTGTTCGCTCCCACCGAGCGGGAGCTGCGACTGCCGTCGCTCGCCGCCCGCTACGCCGCGAAGGAAGCCCTCATCAAGGCGCTCGGCGGCTCGGACGGCGTGCACTGGATCGAGATCGAGATCGGTTCGGAGGAATCCGGCAAGCCGTACTTCCGCCTCGCCGGGTCCACAGCCGCCGCTGTCGAGGAGCGCGGCATCACGCACCTGCACCTGACGATGTCGCACGACGCCGGTCTTGCCACCGCGTTCGTGATCGCCGAACGGATCGAGCAGGACGCATGACCGTGCCGTTCCGCGAGGCGACCATCGACATGGACGCGATCGCCGACAACACCCGGCACCTCCGCCGTCTCACCGGCGTCGACGTCATCGCCGTCGTGAAGGCCGGTGCCTACGGCCACGGTGCCGCGGCCGCCGCCGTCGCCGCGCTGTCCGGAGGGGCGACGCGACTCGGCGTCGCCGATCTCGACGAGGCATCCGAACTGCGCCGTCAGGGCATCACCGCGCCGATCGTCGCCTGGCTGCACGCGCCGGACGAGCGGTTCGAATCCGCTGCCGCCGAGGGGATCGAGGTCGGCATCTCCTCGTTCCCGCAGCTCGAGGCCGCCGGATCCGTGCCGGGCGGGAACCTCGCCGTGCACCTGAAACTCGAGACGGGCCTGTCGCGCAACGGCATCGCGCCGAGCGACTGGGGTCGCGTCTTCGCCGAGGCCGCCCGCCTCGAGCGCATCGGCCGCATCCGCGTGGTCGGGATCTTCAGCCACCTCTCCAACACGTCACTGGACGACGACCGCGCAGCTCTCGCCCGCTTCGAGGAGGGCGTCGCGGCCGCGGCATCCGCAGGACTCCGCCCGGAGATCCGGCACATCGCCGCCACCGCTGCGGCGATCGATCTGCCGGAGGCGCGCCTCGACGCCGTGCGGATCGGCATCGGCCTGTACGGTCTGTCTCCCTTCGACGACCGGTCCTCCGCCGACCTCGGGCTGCGCCCGGCCATGACGCTGCGTGCCGCCGTCGCCGCGGTCCGGCGCGTCCCGGCCGGCGCCGGCGTCTCGTACGGCTATGAGCACCGCACCGACCGGGAGACGACGCTCGCGCTCGTGCCACTCGGCTACGCGGACGGCATTCCCCGTCAGGCATCCGGCCGCGGTCCCGTCGCCATCAACGGGCGCCGGTTCACCGTCGCCGGACGCGTCGCGATGGACCAGTTCGTCGTCGACGTGGGAGACGCCCCGGTCGCCGTCGGCGACGAGGCGGTCCTCTTCGGAGACCCGACGCTCGGTCAGCCCGCCGCGACGGAATGGGCGGATGCCGCGGGCACCATCAACTACGACATCGTCACGCGCATCGGCCGCCGGGTTCCGCGGAGTAACGCGTGAGCGTCGACCCTGCCTTCCTCGGACGCCGCGACATCGCCACGTCGGACGAGATGGAGCACCTCGGGCACGTCATCGGCGAGCAGCTGGTCGCGGGTGACCTCATCGTGCTCACCGGGCCGCTCGGCGCGGGCAAGACGACCTTCACGCGCGGACTCGCGGAAGGGCTCGGCGTGCGCGGACCCGTGCAGAGCCCGACGTTCGTGATCGCCAGGACCCACCCCTCGCTCGTCGGGAGGGCCCCGCTCGTACACGTCGACGCCTACCGGCTCGGCTCCGCGGTCGAGCTCGACGACCTCGACATCGACTTCGCCCGCTCTGTCGTCGTCATCGAATGGGGTCGCGACATGGCCCCGGCGATCGCGGACACGTGGTGGGACATCGAGCTCGAGCGACCCGTCGGCGGCGCGGAGGGCATCGCCGACGAGGACCTCGACGCCGACGCTCCCCGCGTCGTCACGATCCAGCGCATCGGCGCCTAGCTGTTGTTCCTCGGGAGGTTGTGAACGTTTGAGGTAGCGAAGACCTCCGGGACGATGTGGGTAACGACACTCATATCGATCACCGGAGGTCTTCGTGACTCACGCTAATGCGCCCTTCACCCCTGAGGGCAGAACTCGTCTCGCCAGGTTGATCGTTGATGAGGGTTGGCCGGTGCGGCGGGCTGCTGAACGGTTCCAGTGTTCACCGGCGACAGCGTCGCGGTGGGCTCGTCGCTATCGCGCCGGGCAGCCGATGACGGACCGCAGCTCGCGGCCCCTGAGGTCCCCGTCGCGGCTGCCACAGCGGTTGGAGCGACGCATCATCGCGCTGCGGTTCACCCGCCGTTGGGGCCCTCACCGCATCAGCTATCACCTGGGTGTTCCGCGATCGAGCGTCGGTCGAGTCATCGTCCGCTACAGGATGCCGTTGCTCGCGCACGTCGATCAGAGCACCGGCCTTCGAGTGCGCAAGCCGTCCGCGAACCGTTACGAGGCCGCCTCCCCGGGCGAACTGGTCCACGTCGATATCAAGAAGCTCGGCCGCATCCCCAACGGCGGCGGCTGGCGCAAACTCGGCTTCACCGTCGGTCGCCGCAACAACGGACGGCGAGGCCTCGGTTACGCGTTCCTGCATCACGCCGTCGATGACCACTCACGGTTGGCCTACTCCGAGGTCCTCGACGACGAACGCAAAGAGACCGCTGCCGACTTCTGGATCCGAGCTCGATCGTTCTTCATCGAGCACGGAATCGAGGTCACCGCGGTCATGACCGACAACGGCTCCTGCTACCGATCCCGCGCCTTCGCGGACGCCCTCGGCAGCCACGTCAAACACCGTCGGACAAGGCCCTACCGGCCGCAGACGAACGGGAAGGTCGAGCGCTTCAACCGCACCCTCGCAACCGAATGGGCCTACGCCGACACCTATACCTCGGAAGATGATCGAGTCGCCGCCTACCCAGCCTGGCTGCATCACTACAATCACCACCGACCCCACACCGGAATCGGCGGCTCAGTGCCCGCCTCCCGCGTTCACAACCTGCCAGGGAAGAACACCTAGCCCGGGTCTGGTCCGTCGCATCGGCCCCATCCCGGGCATAACTCCGGAGAAACTGCGTTGCGGCAGGGGTGCGCGGCCGCAGTGGTGCGGATCTGCGAAGAATCTCCGGAGTTGTGCCCAGGCTTCGGCGGCAGACGGCCGCCCAGTGCGCGCAGCTCGGCGCCTGTGTCGGCGTGCCTCGGCCGTGGCATCCGCGCCGCCCTATCCGCCCCGTCCCGGGCATAACTCCGGAGAAACTGTGTTGCGGCGGGGGCGAGTGGTCGCAGTGGTGCGGATCTGCGCAAAACCTCCGGAGTTATGCCCAGGCTTCGGCGGCAGATGGCCGCCCAGCGCGCGCAGTTCGGCGCCGGTCGTCGGCGTGCCTCCGCCGCGGCACGCGCCCCGTCCTATCCGCCCCGTCCCGGGCATAACTCCGGAGAAACTGCGTTGCGGCGGGAGTGGGTGGCCGCAACCGTGCGGATCTGCGCAAAACCTCCGGAGTTATGGCCACCCCGGCACGGCCCGCACCGCCCGTCCCGGGCACCGGGCCGGGCAGGCACCCGCCGGGCAGGCGGCAACAGCCGTCTCGCGGCAACCCCGACTACCCTGGAGAGGTGATTCTCGCCGTCGACACCTCGCTGGGTTCAGCCGTCGCCCTCATCGGTGATGACGGACGTCTCCTCGCCGACGCCTCCAGCCCCGATCCGCTCGGTCATGCCGAAGTCATCGGCACACTGCTCGAGCGCGCCTTGGCCGAGGCCGGGCCGCACGAAGTCACCCACGTCGTCGCCGGCATGGGCCCCGGTCCCTTCACCGGCCTTCGCATCGGCATCGCCACCGCACGTGCGTTCGCGCTGGGTCGCGGCATCCCCGTCGTCCCTGTTCCGAGCCACTTCGCCGCCGCGCTCGCCGTGATCGAGGCCGAGGCTCCGGACACCCCCTTCGCGATCGTCACCGATGCCCGCCGCCGCGAGGTCGCGATCAGCCTGTTCGACGGTGTGGATGCCGACGGCATCCCGCAGCTGGTCGAACCCACCTTCCTCGTTCCCCGCGCCGAATCGGACGAGCGGCTGCGCGGCATCAACGCCATCGAGGTCGCCACGCTCGACGCGGCCGCTCTCGGCCGGGTCGCCCTCCGCGCCGTGCCCGCCGGTCGCACGCTGGCGGATGCCGAGCCGCTCTACCTGCGTCCGCCGGACGTCACGGTCCCCGGTGCGCCGAAGCGGGTGAGCTGATGACCATCCGCCGTGCGATCCCGGCCGACCTCGACGCGATCATGGCGATCGAGAACGCCTCCTTCCCCACCGACGCGTGGAGCAGCGAGTCGATGGCCGCCGAGCTCACCACCGACTACAGCCACTACATCGTCGATGAGGACGGCGGGTCGGTCATCGGATACGCGGGCCTGCGCGCGATCCGCGGCAGCGCGGATGCCGACATCCAGACGATCGCCCTCACCGATGCGCGCCGGGGGGAGGGGCGCGGCCGAGCGATGCTGCGCACTCTGCTCGCCGAGGCCGTCGACCGGGGCGCACGCGAGGTCTTCCTCGAGGTGCGCGCCGACAACCCCTCCGCCGAGGGGCTGTACGTCTCCGAGGGGTTCGAGGAGATCGGCAGACGCCCCGGGTACTACCAACCGGACGGAGTGGATGCCATCGTGATGAAGGTGGATCTGCGCGCTTGGCAGGCCCGCGTCCACACGGACACCGCGACGGATGCACAGGAGGAACTGCGATGACCGGACCTCTCGTCCTGGGGATCGAGACGAGCTGCGACGAGACCGGGATCGGCATCGTCCGCGGCCGCACGCTGCTGTCCAACACGATCGCCTCCAGCATGGACGAGCACGCACGCTATGGCGGCGTCGTCCCCGAGGTCGCCGCGCGTGCGCACCTCGAGGCCCTGCAGCCGGCGATCCAGGCCGCGCTCGCCGAGGCACAGGTCGACCTCGACGACCTCGACGCCATCGCCGTGACGAGCGGGCCGGGGCTCGCCGGTGCGCTCATGGTGGGCGTCGGCGCCGCCAAGGGGCTCGCGGTGTCGCTCGGCAAGCCGCTGTACGCGGTGAATCACCTCGTCGGTCACATCGCCGCCGACATCGTCACGCCGGACTCCGATCCGCTGGAGTATCCGACGATCGCGCTGCTCGTCTCCGGCGGGCACACCTCTCTTCTGCACGTCCGTGATCTCACCACCGATGTCGAACTGCTCGGCGAGACGATCGACGACGCCGCTGGTGAGGCGTTCGACAAGGTCGCCCGTCTCCTGTCGCTGCCGTACCCCGGCGGTCCGGAGATCGACCGGGCGGCCGTCGGCGGTGACCCGAAGGCGATCCGGTTCCCCCGCGGGCTCTCCAAGCCGCAGGACATGGCGCGGCACCGCTACGACTTCTCGTTCTCCGGGCTCAAGACGGCCGTCGCGCGGTGGGTCGAGCGCCAGGAGGAGGAGGGCGGCGAACTCCCCGTCGCCGATGTCGCAGCGAGCTTCCGCGAGGCCGTCGTCGACGTACTCGTGACGAAGGCGCTCGCGGCCTGCGAGGACCGCGGCGTCCCGCGCCTCCTGCTCGGGGGCGGCGTCATCGCGAATCGTCGACTGCGCGAGGTCGCGATCGAGCGCGCCGCGGCCGCCGGGGTGACCGTCCGCATCCCGCCGCTGAGTCTGTGCACCGACAACGGCGCCATGATCGCCGCCCTCGCGGCCGACCTCATCGCCTCGGGCCGGCGCCCGTCGACGCTCGCGTTCGGTGCGGACTCGACGCTCCCCGTCACCGAGATCCAGGTCGCGGAGCGCACGGATGCGGATGCCGACCAGGGACGCGTCGCATGACCGATCCGTCGCAGCGGCGGCGTCGACGCGACGGATCGCAGCCGCGCGTCGAGGCTCCGAGCCCTGACGTCGAACACCCGGCGGACTCGGCGCAGGTGCCGGGCGCCAGACAGGCGGGATACACGCGGATGCCGACCGGGCCCCTCGACGTGATGCCCCTGGTCGCCAGCGGCCCCGCCGACACCGCGGGGTCCCCGGCGGTGCAGTGGGCACCGGCGGACGAGTCCGTCGACGACTCCGGTCGCCTCGCACCGTGGGCGCTGGTGGCCGCGATCGTGGCGCTCATCGCATCGTGGTTCGTCGGATGGGGCATCCCGCTCGCGATCATCGCCGTCGTCGCGGCGATCATGTCGCTGCGCCGCCCGGTCGAGAGCCGCTCGATCGCGACGTGGGCACTCGTGCTCGGCCTGGCCGCCACGGTCTTCAGTCTCGGCTGGTTGATCTGGGCTGCGATGCAGTTCGAACAGATGGGATAGCAGGATGTCGGATGCCGACGAACTGCGGATGCTGCGGGCCAAAGCCTATGGGCCCGGCGGTGGGTTGTCGGCGCAGGAGCTCGAGCGTCTGCGCGCGCTCGAGGGGCGGCTTCGACTCCCTTCGGTCGCTCAGCCCGTTTCGTCTGCGGCTGCTCCGCAGCCTCCGCTCAACGACCCGCAAAAGGCGGCTGCTCCGCAGCCTCCGCTCAACGACCCGCAACAGGAGGAGCTCCCTGACCGGGGTCCCTCGCAGGAGGAGGCGAGAGGGGAGGCCTCCGTCGCCGATGAACTCGTGTCGCGGAGCGTTGAGCGAGCCGAAGGCGAGTCGAAACCGGGTGAGCGAGCCGAAGGCGAGTCGAAACGGGTTGAGCGAGCCGAGCGAGTGGAAACCGGGGCCCCGAGCCCGAACGGCCGCCGCTGGCCGCGCCTGGCAGTGTCCGCATTGGCGACCCTTGCGATCGGCGTCGGCATCGGGTGGGGGATGTGGGGCTGGGACGGCCGTGCATCCGCCCTCGCCGCCGCGCACAGCGACACCCTCGCGGAGATCGAAGCACAGATGCTCTACGACCCGGGGACGGTCGTCCCGCTCGCCGAGGAGCGGGGCGTCGTCATCTGGCGTGCGGAGCGATCAGACGGCACGGAGCTGTGCGTGATCGCCACAGCGCCGGAGCGGACCGCTTATGGCTGCATGACCCACGAGGAGTTCGACACCACCGGATGGGTGAACGCGACGATCATGGTCCCCGATGGCGAGGAGAACGCCGGCGACATGATGATGGCTGCATTGGTGCGCATGCCGGACGGCGAGCTGAACGCCTACACACAGGTGTGGGTGCAGACCATGGAGCCCGACTGGCAATCGCGGTACAGCGAGGACGAGCTCACGCAGCTGCGCGAGATCGAGGCCGCCGGGTACGACCCGCAGTCGCTGGAACTGCTCGGATACGACGGCCGGCGCGCGGTGTGGAGCCAGTGGACGGCCGGCGGGTTCTGCCTCATCGCGCTGGCTGACGACGGAGTCGTCGAAGCCTGTGGAGAGGACCCGGAGGCGGGGCTGTCGATGCAGATCATCGTGGACGGACTGCCCACACGCTACGTGGTGCAGTCATCGTCCATGCGCGGTCCGCAACTGACGGTCTTCAAGGATGTCGACACCGAGTACTCGGTTGGCGCCGACGACGACCCGATGTTCGACGACTTCTTCGTCGACGACACGACCGGGGAGTTCTCCGGGTGATCAGACCCGATCGGCGAGGATCGCGATCCGCCGATCCCCGACGCGCGTGAGGATCAGCGTCGCCGACGCCGCGCCCTGCAGATTCAGCTTCTTCCGGAAGGCGGCCGGGTCGATGTCCATGCCGCGCTTCTTGATCTCCAGCGTCCCGACGTCCGCACGGCGCAGCACCGCGTTGATCGCTTTGGGGTTGGCCGCCGTGACCTCCCGCACGCGGAACGACTGCACGAACGGACTCGTCAGCGCGGCATCCCCGGTGAGATAGGCGATCTTCTCGTCCAGCATCCCGGCGTCCAGACTCCGGGCGACATCGCCGATCAGGCGTGCGCGGATCACCGCGCCATCCGGTTCGTGCACGAATGCCCCGAGCTCACGGACCTCGGCATCCTCGGCATCCGCTCCGGCGGTGAGCTCATGCGACTGATCGCCGCGGATCACCAGCGCCGACCGGCGCACGCCGTCGCGGGCCAGGACGCCCGACCACACGACGAGCTCGACGACGCTGCCGTCGGCGCTCACCCACTGCGCCTCGGCATCTGCGGGGAGCGCCTCCCGGTCGTGCGCGGGGCCGAGCTTGATGCCGGTCGGCACGCGCTCGGCGAGGGCGAACGCCCAGTCCAGCGAAGGGGAGTAGTCGGATGCCGTGACCCGTCGCGTCTCGCTGTGACCGGCCGTCCGACGTGCCGGATCGAGCCACACCGCGTCGACGCCGGTGACGTCGAAGTCCTCGGCGGTGCCGTGCTGCACGGTGACGGACGCTTCGATTCCCTGCGGTCGCTCAGCGCGTTTCGTCTCGCTCCGCTCGCTCAACGACCCTCGGGAGTCGTCCCGATCGCTGAAGGACCCGCGGGGGTCATCCCGCTCGCTCGGCGACCCGGGGGCACCGAACGGGGCAAGGTTGTATGCGGCGATCGCGGCGGTGACGTCGTCGGCATCCACTGCGCGGACGCGAAGGCCCGCACCGGCGAAGGCGAGCGAATCGCCGCCGATCCCGCACCCGAGATCCGCGACCGTCTCGATCCCTGCGCGGCGCATGCGCCCGGCGTGCCGTGCGGCGACACCGAGGCGCGTCGCCTGCTCGAGGCCGGCCCTCGTGAACAGCATCCGCTCCGCGAAGCCGCCGAACTTCGCGGCACCCTTCGCGCGCAGGTGCGCCTGGCCGACGACCCCGGACACGAGTTCGGGGGAGTGGCCGGCCGCGCGCAGCTGCGACACGGTCTGCGCCACATCTGCGGTCGACGACACGGTGCCGACCTGGTCGAGAAGCCGAAGCCCCTCCGGGGTCAGCAGCGCGGTCAGCTCGGTCATCTCCACGGATTCAGACTACGCGGATGCCACGAGTTGGCACTCGCATTGCATGAGTGCCAGCGGACCGCCTACACTTGTGATTAGCACTCTCGGGTTGAGAGTGCGAACGAGTCTTTCGTGTCAGCGTCAAGAAAGAAGAGGTAGACCGTGTCGGTTTCCATCAAGCCGCTCGAAGACCGCATCGTCATCCAGCAGGTCGAGGCAGAGCAGACCACCGCGAGTGGCCTGGTCATTCCTGACACCGCCAAGGAGAAGCCCCAGGAGGGCGAGGTCGTGGCAGTCGGCCCCGGCCGCATCGACGACAACGGCAACCGCGTTCCGCTCGACGTCGCCGTCGGCGACCGCGTTCTCTACAGCAAGTACGGCGGCACCGAGGTGAAGTTCGGCGCAGACGAGTACCTCGTGCTCTCCGCGCGCGACGTCCTCGCCGTCGTCGTTCGCTGATCCGCTCAGCGACCAACGTCGCGAAGGCCCGGATGCTTCGGCATCCGGGCCTTCGTCGTTCCCGGATGCGGCGGCACCCCACCCCGCCCCCATCGGACCCCCGATGATCCCCCGGGGGAGTCCCCTAAGCCTCGGGGTGCCCCCCGATGCCGTGAGAGAGCCCGAGTCCCAGACTCATAACACGACGCCACTCCGGCACTCTCACGAACAGAGGAAATCATCATGGCTGTGGAAGACAACCTGAATGTTATGGGTCTCCAGTGGAATCTGGGCGTCCAGGACAGCGGGAATGCAGTAGGCAACTCGAACGTCGAGGACAACGTCTGGGTTGAGGACTCGGGAAACACCGACACCGACGTGGACTTCGACATCGATGACGATCACTCGAACAACGCGGACGACTCGTTCAACGACGACCACTCCAATCACGCGAACGACTCGTTCAACGACGATCACTCGAACCACGCGAACGACTCGTTCAACGACGACGAGTCCATCAACGACTCGTTCCAGGTCAACGACTCGTTCCAGGACAACTCCGTCCGTGACTCCGCGAACGACTTCTCGGTCAACGCCGGCATCCGCCAGTACGACACGGGGATCAACGAACTGAACCTGAACCTGGCCGGCGCCGGTGGCGGAGGTGCACTGGGCGGCGGCAACGTCAGCATCGATGCACGCACGCACCTCAACGACCAGTCCGTGAACCAGAACATCACGACCTCTTCCGGGTCGGGTGGCGCGGCTCTCGCCGTCGGCGGTGACTCCTCGGGAGGCTGGGGCGGACCCGGACTCTCCGGAGCGGGTAGCGGCGACGGCGGCGCAGGCGGGTCCGGCGGCGCTGGCACCGGCGGCGACGGCGGCACGGGAGGTCTGGGATCCGGCGGCGCCGGCGGCGCGGGGACGGGCGGCGCTGGGGCTGCCGGTGGGGGCTCCGGGGCAGCGGGTTCGCTCGCTGACGGAGGCAACGCCAACGGCGGCGACGCCGGCGGCGCCGGTGCGGTCGGTGGCGGTGCGTACGGCGGCAACGTGTCGCAGTACTTCGGTCAGAGCAGTGTCTCCGCCTCCGGCGACGGCTCTGTGGCGGCCGGCAACGACGCCGTCATCACGAACACCGACATCCGCGTGGAGATCGGCGACATCAACATCGGAAACGAGTACTACGACAACTCGTTCAACGACGACTTCTCGGACAACTGGTCGATCAACGACTCGTTCCAGGACAACTCGATGAACGACTTCTCGGACAACTGGAACGTGGAGGACTCGTTCCAGGACAACTCGATGAACATGGATCTCGATGTCGACAACTCCAACATCGACAGCCCGTTCGGCGACGCGAACGAGATCGACTTCTGAGTCGACCTCTGCACGACCTGCCCGGCCCTCCCTTTCGGAGGGCCGGGCATACCAGTACACTCCGAAGCACCTTGATGAAAGCGTGACGCGATGTCCAGCGACGAGCTCGGCGGGACCGGTTCATCCGGCTTCGACGACGAGCCGTGGGAGGGGCCGGCTGACCCGTTCGCCGACCCGTCGGGGCTGAACGCCTTCACCCAGGAGATCGAGAACGTCGACGCGTCCGACTGGGACGTCGACAGCGATTCCCTGTGGGGCGATACGGGGGTGGACACCGTCATCGATGACGATGGCGGGACGTTCGAGACGGACTTCCCCGGCTGACGGGAAGAGGCAGCGGGACATGGGGGTTCACGTGCCGGACAGAGAAGAAGAACACAGCGCCGCGATCGTCGATGTCGTCCGCGATGTCGGCGATCTCGCCGCGTCGAGCGGGCGCGCCGACCTCGCAGAGCGCCTCGACCAGACCAGGGCCCGTCTGCGCGACCCCGGTGTGCGGGTGATCGTCGTCGGTGAGTTCAAGCAGGGCAAGAGCAAGCTCATCAACGCCTTGGTGAACGCGCCGGCATGCCCTGTCGACGACGACGTGGCCACGAGCGTGCCGATGACGGTCGGCTATGCGGAGGTGCCGTCGGCATGGGTGCTCATGCAGTCGGATCCGACGGCGCCGCGCTCCGCTCCACTCTCGGTCACCCCTGCCGTCGAACGGCAGGAGATCGCGCTCGAGGACCTGCCGCAGTTCGTCTCCGAGCACGGCAACCCGTCGAACGAGCGCAACCTCCTCTCCGCCGAGGTGATGCTGCCGCGCGAGATCCTCAAGGGCGGCCTCAAACTCGTCGACTCACCAGGGGTCGGCGGGCTCGACTCGTCCAATGCGCTGGCGACCCTGTCGGCGCTCTCCACCGCGCATGCCGTCCTCGTCGTCTCCGACGCCTCGCAGGAGTACACCGAACCCGAGGTGCAGTTCCTCAAGCACGCCATGCGCATCTCGCCGAACGTCGCCGCCGTGCTGGCCAAGACCGACCTGTATCCGCAGTGGCGGCAGGTCGAGCAGATCGATCGAGGACACCTCGAGCAGGTCGGCGACGTGCCGATGTTCTCCGTCTCGAGCGACCTGCGGCTGCTCGCGGCGCAGACGCAGGACCGCGAACTCAACGAGGAGTCCGGCTTCCCCGCGCTCGTCGCACACCTGCGTCGCGAGGTCCTCGGCCGTGCCGAGGTCATCCATGAACGCAGCGCCGTGCACGACCTGCACTCGGTCGTCGAGCAGCTCTCGGTCTCTCTGCGCGCGGAGCTCCACGCCCTGCAGAACCCGCAGGACACCCCGCGCATGATCGCGGAGTTGGAGGACGCCAAGGCCAAGGCGGACGAGTTCCGCGGTCGCTCAGCGCGCTGGCAGGTGACCCTCACCGACGGGATCACGGATCTCATCGCCGACATGGAGCACGACCTGCGCGACCGGCTCCGGACCGTGCAGCGGGAGGCGGAGCAGGCCATCGACGAGGGCGACCCCGGGCCGATCTGGGATCAGATCACCGAGTGGCTCGACCAGCGCACGACAGCCGCGATCACCGAGACCTTCGTGTGGACGGACGAGCGCTCACGGTGGATCTCCGAGGAGGTCGCCGATCTGTTCAGTCAGGGCGAATCCGCGATCCCGGCGATCGACGTCGGCGGCACCGACGGCGTGCTCGACCCGGTCGACCCGATCTCCGGGTTGGATGCCGGAACTCTGAGTGCGGGCGAGAAGATCTTCATCGGCGTGCGCGGATCGTACGGCGGGGTGCTCATGGTCGGACTCGCAACCGGCCTGATCGGTATGGCACTGATCAACCCGCTCTCGCTCCTTGCCGGTGTCCTGGTCGGGCGCCGTGCCTATCGCGAGGACATGAGCGCACGCCTGAACCGACGACAGCAGGAGGCGAAGCAACTCGTCCGCCGCTACATCGACGAGGTGATCTTCCAGGTCGGCAAGCAGCTCAAGGATCGGTTGCGCCTCGTGCAGCGGACGGCCCGTGACCACTTCGGCTCGATGGCGGAGGAGCTGCATCGGTCGTTGTCCGACGCGCTCACCTCGGCGAAGGCCGCAGCGGGGACCTACACGGCGACGCGCGACGATCGTGTCGAGGCGCTGCAGGACAAGATCGCCCGCCTCGATCGCATCCGTGATCTCATCCCCGTCCTCCCGCCGCCGGTCATGCAGAGTCTGCCTGCCCCGCCCAGCCGGAAGGATGCCGACACTCCCGTCGACGCGGAGATCGTCGGATGACGGCCGACGTCATCGCCGACACGGACTCGGTGCTGGCCGCCGCCGCAGACATCTATCACCGGGACTCCGCCGCGCTCGCGGAGATCACGGCGCTGCGTAACCGGCTCCATGAGCCACTCCGACTCGCGATCGCCGGGATGGTCAAGGCCGGCAAGTCGACGCTGCTGAACGCGATCCTCGGCGAGCAGATCGCCCCGACGGACACCGGGGAGTGCACGCGCGTGGTGACCTGGTACCGCTACAGCGCGACACCCTCCATCACCCTGCATCCCCGCCGTGGTGTGCCGCGCCGCATGCCGATCCGCCGCGAGGGCGGCCGGCTGGTGCTGAGCCTCGGCGATCTCACGGCCGAAGAGGTCGAATGGATCGACATCGGCTGGCCGCTGGACGGGCTGAAGGACGTGATCCTCATCGACACCCCGGGGATCGCCTCGCTGTCTGAGGACACCTCCGCCCGCACCCGGCGGTTCCTCACCCCCGACGAATCCCCGTCCACCGCGGATGCCGTGGTGTACCTCATGCGGCATCTGCACGGCGCCGACGTGCACTTCCTCGAGGCGTTCCGCGACACGGCCGCGGGCAGCGCGCGCAGCGTCTGCGCCGTCGGTGTGCTCTCGCGCGCCGACGAGATCGGGTCGGGGCGCATCGACTCTCTGCTGTCGGCGGGCAAGGTCGCCCAGCGCTATGAGCGCGACGGCGATCTCGCCTCGCTGGTGCTGCGCGTCGTGCCGGTGGCGGGCCTCCTCGCCGAGGGAGCCCGCACGCTGCGCGAGAGCGAATACATCGCGCTGCGCGAGCTCGCCGGGCTCGAGCGAGGTGCCAGGGACAGGCTGCTCGTCTCCGCGGACCGGTTCACCCGGCCGACGTCTGCCACGGCACTGAGCACCGCCGTCCGCGAGGACCTGCTCGCGCGGTTCGGCATCTTCGGAGTGCGTCTGGCGACCGCGCTCATCCGCGGCGGCGTGCGCTCCTCCTCCGAGCTGTCCGAGCAGATGGTGCAGCAGAGCGGTCTGATCGAGCTGCAGGACTTCGTCGCGGCGCAGTTCCACGCCAGGGCGGCGACGTTGAAGACGCGCGGTGTGCTCCTCGAGCTGCAGCGGGTGCTCGGCGAGCACCCGCGGGACGGGCTCGACGAGGTGCACGCCGGGATCGAGCGCATCACCCTCGGCGCGCACACCCTGCGCGAGTTGGATCTGCTGGCGATGGCGCGCTCGGACGGCCTCCCGCTGCCGGAGGGCGAGGTCGACGCGGCCGAGCGCATCGCCGGTGTCGACGGCATCGGCGCGGCCACCCGGCTGGGTCTTCCGGAGGACGCCGACGGCGACACCCTGCGTGCGCGTGTCACCGAGGAGATCGACCACTGGCGTCACCTCGCAGCGTCTCCGCTCGCGGAGCGAGCGACCGTCGGCGTGTGCCAGGTGATCCTCCGCAGCCTGGAGGCGATCGCCTCAGAAGTCGGCGCCGGCCGGGCTCTCGGGTCCGCGTCGGACGTCGTGCTTGCGGGCGGTCCAGCGGATGGCGCGGGGCATGATGCTGCTGAACAGGGCGAGCAGCACCAGCGCGGCCTGCGCCGCAAGAAGGGGTGGGATCGACTCGCCGCGCTCACCCAGCGCCACCCATTCCGGTGACAACAGGACCAGGAGCACCTGCAGGCACAGCGTCGCCAGTTGCCACCACCGCACATGCGGACGCCTGCTCATGAACGACACCATGAGGGTGATCTGGACGAGAAGCACCCCGATCATCAGGGCGAACACCACCCAGAAGATGATGTCGGCCGCTGATTCATACGTCGCCTCACCGCGACCGGCGGTGACCTTCTCCGCCCGTTCGGCGATGAGCGGCAGCAGGTCCTCCCGGATGACGAAGAAGTACACCAGGGTGAACGCGCCGACGGTGAAGCTGATGATCCAGAAGAACTGACTGAACCGTACGGAGAACGGCGGCGGGACTTTGACGAGCACCGGTGCGGCGTTGACGCCACGGACGGGAGGCCGCCCCGGGGCCTCCCGTCGTGGCGGGCTCCCGTTGCCGGGAGCCGGGTTCGACTGGATGGTCACTGCTCTGCCGGTGCGTCCTCGTAGACGGTGTCGTCGACGACCGCGGCGGTGGCATCCGCCTCGTACGACTCCTCGGGAGCCGCGGTCATGTCCGACTCGAGCACATCGGCGGGCTCGTCCATCATGACGACCGCGACCGGCTGCGGCGCGACCACGACGTTGCTGTCGGCGACATTGCTGTCGGTGGCGGCGACGCCGACGTCCGTGGAGTTGTCCTGGAAGGAATCGTCGACCGTGGCGTTGTTCGAGGCGTCGTCGGTCGAGTTGTCCTGGAAGGAGTCGTCGATGGTCGAGTTGTCGGAGTTGTCCTGGTTGAAGGAGTCGTTGAACTCGTCGTTGCCGATGGAGATGTCACCGGTGGTGATGTCGGTGTCGGAGTGGGTGACCGTCGCGTTGTTGCCGGCGGCGACGGAGTCATCGCCGGAGGCGACGACGGCCTCCTGGTCGAAGATCTGCGTGACGTCTCCGCCGTTGGTCCAGATGTTCTGATTCACCGACTGGTCGACGATCGTCGAGCGGGCGTCGATGGACGTGAACGAACTCACCAGGCGGATGATCTCCTTGACGACGGGGTCCGGCGGCTCCGGCGGGTTCGGCGGGTTCGGAGGCCCAGGAGGCTTCGGAGTGACGGAAGGGTGATCGACGATGACGGGCGCGACCGCGCGCACGTCGGCGGCGCAGGCGTCCTGCACTCCGCCGCGGAACATCGCCCCCTCCGGATCGGCTTCGAACTCCTCGACCGCATCCGGGTCGCGCAGGAGGCTGAGGATGAAGGCGATCAGCGCGTCTGCGATGACCGCGACAGGTGAACTCATGAGGTGACCTCTTCGTCTGTACCGAGTATCGAATCACGTGGGGAGCTGTTGACGAGCGTATTGGCTCGTGTGCGGGCGGGCATCGGGGGTGGCCCCGATAGATAGGGGGGGTGCTCAGGGGGGTCCTGCTCTGTCCCCGGGGTGCGGACCGTTGGCGCTCGGAGAGGAGGCCTCCGGCCCGAGCAGCTGGCGCAGTTTCGCGATGACCTCCGACCGCGAGTTCGCGCCCAGCCGGCGCCGGATGTGCGCGATGTGGTGCTCCGCGGTCCGCGGCGAGATGAAGATCGCCTCGCCGATCTCGGCGTAGGTCTTACCCTCCACGACGAGACGGGCGACCTCGAGTTCCCGCTCACTGAGGATCTGATTCGGCGCAGCCTCCGCGGACGCTGACGCCCCGGTGGCGCCCGCCGCCATCGCGCGCCGCGAGCCGTCCAGCGGGTGCAGTTCGCGTGCACAGGCGAGCAGGCGCGACGAGACCTTCCGATCCTGCGAACGAGCGGCGCCGTGCCCCGCCAACCGGGCGGCATCCCACACCAGACCGATCGAGGCGAGACCGTGTGCGCCCTTCTCGACCGCATCGGCGTCGACCGTCCCGCCGAGGACCGCCGTCCACACCCGCCCCGCCTTCGCCATCGTCGCTGCGACGCGGCTGTTCGAGGAAGCCGCCACGAGTGCCTTCGCGTGCGGCCGCAGCGACTCGGGCCTGTTGAGGAGGATGCCGTTCTGGATGCCGGCCCAGTGCAGATGCGCCGACCACAGGGCCGGTTCGTCGATCCGCGCGATGATGTCCAGCGCACGACGGAACTGCGGACGGATGCGGTCGGTGTCACCCACGCGCGATGCCGAACTGACGAGCTCGGCGAGGGGATGCAGCAGGAAGAGGTCGACGTCGACGCGCAGCAGCACCGCCCTCGCCTGGCGCCAGGCGCTCTCAAGTCCGGCGGCGTCCTCGTAGCGCCGCGCGATGGCGACGTGGACGGCGTGCGCGAGCAGTTCGTCCCTCGGGCATCGGATCGGGACCGCGTCGGCGAGAGCGCTCTTGGCCTCTGCGGGTCGCGCCATCTGCACGGCGATCCACGCGCGCCACAGCAGCAGTCTCGACCGCGCCCAGCGGCCGCCCTGTTCGCCGGCGATCGCGTCGTCGATGATCGAGCGCGCCGTGGCGAGACCACCGAGGTTCAGCGCGACGTTCGCCGCGATCACTGCCGGGAGCTCCGGAATGCCATCGGGGGAGTGCGAGGCGGTGAACATCTCGGAAGCGCGTACGAGATCAGCCAGTGCCGCCTCCGCCTGATCGGGGGCGAGCGAGGCGTCGAGTCCCCGACGCATCATGCTCATCGCGACGCCGAGGGTGGACGGCGCCACGGTCTCGGTTGCCGCATCCGTCTCGATGCTTCCGACGGCGAACCCGGCCATCCGCGCGCGCACCGCCGAGATGGGATCCGCCGGCGGTGCCGATCGGTACACCGTGACGGCCTGATGCATCATGCCGCGCGCCGACCAGATCGCGGCTGCCGTGTCGACGAGGCGGTCACGGTCCGCGGCATCCCCGTCCGATGCCGGTGGACGAGTGCCCGGAGCGCCGACCTCGTCGATGAGCGCGCTCGCCGCATCGAGGTCACCCACCGACCACGCGGCCGCGGCCCGGCGCCCGGCGAGCGAGGCGATGGGGACACCGAGCTGCGCGGCGCTCTCGTACAGTTCCGCCGCGCGCGTGGGATGCGACGCCAGCAGAGTATCCGCATGTCGCACCAGCGCATCGGCGGGGTCGGTACCGGTCGCACGTCCCAGGTCCACGAGGCGCTCCGTCGGGGTGTCTGCCTGCACGGCTGTCCGCACGAGCGGCACAGGCTGGCCGCTGCGCAGCAGCAGGCCCTCCGCGTATGCCTGGATGCCGAGGTCCGAAGTCTCGGCCGTACCGCCACTCCCGAGCGTTCCGAGGCAGGCCTGTTCGACGTGTGCACGCAGCGGCGGGGCCAGCATGCTGAGCCGGTGGGCGATGCGCTCCTCGATGAGTTCACGCACGCCGCGATGCCGACCATCGCCGCCGCAGCCAAGATCGTCGTGCAGCCGGATCACGTCGGCGACGAGCCACGCCACGCCGCCGGTGAACTCGAGGATGTCACGCAGGCACGAATCGGGCATCGCGACGCCGAGCGTTCGCGCGAAGTCCGCAGCATCGACCGCGGAGACGTGCCCGAGCACGATCGTCGGCCCTCCTCGTTCGAGCAGCCGCGTGACCTCGACGAGCCGTTCGTTCCACGCGGAGGGGCGCAGGGCAACGATGAGCCCCGCATCAGGGTCGGCGGCGCGCTCGAGGAGACGCGTGAGCTGCGCGTCGTCGGCGAGGTGCAGGTCGTCGACGATCAGCGATCGCGACGGCGGGTTGCCGCCGATGTCAGGACTGCGCGGGCCGACGAGGAGGGTGTCCCGAGAACGGTCGTCGAGGAGGTCTCGCAGATGGTGCAGCGTGACGGTCTTCCCGGACCCGGCATTGCCGACGATCACGGCCCGCGGTGTAGCCTCGCGTACGGCGTCCACGGCCGGGGCGATCATGCGCTCCCACACGGCCGCACCCGGTCTGTGGTGCGGCGCGGGGCGTGCGTCTTCCCTCGTCGCCGTGGCGGGCGCGTGCGGAGCGTCGGTGAGGAGCGTCATCTGCCTGGCGGGTCAGACGGCTTCCGGCGCGGGGCCGGGCGTCGCTTCCGGGGTCGGTGGCGTCTCGACGTACGGGGCCGGGTCCTCCGCCGGCTGCTCCGGCGCCGGATCGACGGGCGTCGGATCCACCGGCGTCGGATCGGCCGGCGGCGGGTCGACCGGCGTCGGTTCGGGGTCGGCCGGTGTCTCCGGCTGCGACGGCCCTGGATCGGTCGTCACCGGTGGCGTGTCCGGGGTGGATCCGCCCGGCGTCCCCTCCTGTGTCCCTGGATCGGCGGGCGGGTTGCCGGAGGCGGGCGGATTCGTCGTCCCGGACGATCCGCCGTCGTTCGGCGAGCCGGGGGTGGGCTTGGACCCGGACGACGGCGCGCCCGGGGAGGACTTGAGGCCGGAGCTCTTCGACGGCTTCGACGACGTCGACGACGTCGACGACGAGTCCGCCTGCGGCCGGTTGGACTTGCGCGCCGGCGCGGCGGTCGAGCGCGTTTCCGACTTCGCGGTGGTGCGGTCGGTTCGGCTCTGCGGCTGCTGCTCGGAGACGGGGACGGCCTGCGGGGGCCCATCGGCGGGCCCCGACTGCGCCGACGGGCCGCTGGTGCTGCTCGCCATCGGCAGGTGGAGCAGAGCGGCCGCGGCCTCCTGCACATAATCGGGCCAGCGGGTGCCGGCGGCGGTGGTGCTGCTGAAGACGATGGTGATCGCGATGAACGCGGCGGCCCCTGCCAGCAGCACAGGGGAGGTCGACCGCGACTTGCCGGCGAGGACCGGGCGCAGGAACGCGAGGACACGGCCTCGCTCCGGCTCGGCCTGCGGCCGAGGAGCGGGGGCCTTCTCGGTGGCTGCGATCGTCGCCAGGGCAGTGCTGGGGGCAGCGGAGGCGTCCTCGCGCATCTGCTCCCCGACGATCCGCGCCGCACCGAGCGCCACGGTGGACTGCGGGTCCGCCTCGGCGACGATCGGCAGATCGAAGCGCTGCGACAGACGCTGCGCCACGAGCGGGATGCGAGACGATCCGCCGGTGAGCATGATCGCCTCGACGTGGTCGACGCCGCCGGTCGCCGATTCGATCGCGAGGTCGAGTGCCTCGACGGTGCGCTCCAGGTCGGCGTCGATCATGGCCTCGAACTCCGAGCGCGTGATGCGCACACTCGCCTCGCCCGTCGGCATCGTGAGGTGGACGGTGGCATCGCCGGCCGAGGAGAGCAGCTCCTTCGCGGCGACGACGTCGTGACGGGCGCGCGCGAGTGCTTTGCGTGTGGCGTCGTCGACGACCATCGGCCCGGTGCCGAGCACATGCCGCAGCAGCGCATCATCGAAGTTCGCGCCGCCGAGCTGGTCGATGCGCACGAGTTCGCCGACGGGCTGGTACCGGCCGCTGGAACGGCGGCGTCGCAGCACGCGCGCGTCGAATCGCGTGCCCCCGAGGTCGTACATGGCGACCAGCCGCCCCGCGTCGACCGGGTGCGATGCTTCGAGCTGCGCGGCCGCCGCCGCGGGTTCGCTCACGAGGATCGCCTCACCGATGCCCGCTCGGCTCAGCGCGGCGCCCAGCCGTTCGATGCGGTGGCCGCCCCACGACGCCGGGTGTGTGACGGCGACGCGGTCGGGTCGATCACCCATCGCCGTGGTGACCTCGTCCGCGATCCAGGCGCACATCCGAGCGACGAGGTCGTCAGGGGAGACGGCACGAGCCCCGACGACGACGGGGGTGTCGGTTCCGACGTCATGCGCGAACTCGCGAGTCAGACGGTGAGGTTCGAGGATTCCGCGCTGCTCGGCGTCCACGCCGAAGAGGAGTCCGCCCTGCTCGTCGACGAACGCAGCCGAAGGAGCGCTGTGCCCACTAGCGCCTAGCGAGAACAGTGTCGGATCGTCGTATGCCTCGCGCGCGATGTGGACGACGGCCGCTGTGACACGGCTGCTGCCGACATCGATGGCGAGAGCGAAAGGAACGTCTCTCACGTCATCATGAGATCCAGGACTGGGGGCGCAGTCGGAGGACCGGGTAGAGCTTCACTGCTTAGGTGTGCTCACTATAGGCCTCTTTCGAGGGGAACGCCAGAGAGATAATCGATTCGACGGAGAAATCTTGCGACCGCGCTCGGACCGCTCACTCCGGAGCATGTTCGAAGGGCTCTAAGGTGTATCGGTGAGCATCGTTTCCACCCCGCGAACCCGCGCGACCGGAGTCGCCTACGCCGGCGGCGCCTATCTGCTCTGGGGCGTTCTGCCGCTGTACTTCCTGCTCCTCGTGCCGGCCGGCCCGTGGGAGATCGTGGCCGCCCGGGTGCTGTTCTCCTTCGCGTTCTGCATCGCGCTCCTCACGGTGACCCGTGGATGGCGGCGCATCATCGCGATCATGCGTCAGCCGCGTCTGCTCGGTTGGACGGCTCTTGCCGGAGCGCTCATCTACGTCAACTGGCAGGTGTTCGTCATCGGTACGCTCACCGGCCACGTCGTGGAGACGTCGCTCGGCTACTTCATCAACCCGATCGCCACCGTCCTGCTCGGCGTCTTCGTGCTGCACGAGCGCATCCGCCGGCTCCAGTGGGTGGCGATCGCCATCGCGATGGTCGCCGTGGTCGTCATCATCGTCGCCTACGGCGCGTTCCCCTGGATCGCGCTGTCGCTGACCGCCTCGTTCGGCATCTACGGGCTCGTCAAGAAGAAGATCGGCCCCTCCGTCGACGCACTCAGCGGACTCACCCTCGAGTCCCTGTGGCTGCTCCCCGTCGCCATCGTCCAGCTCGTCATCGTCGGGCAGACCACCGGCATCACGCTGGGTACGGTCAGCCCGTGGCACACCCTTCTGATGGTCTTCGCCGGTGTGGTCACCGCGGTTCCGCTGCTGATGTTCGCAGCAGGCACCCGGCGCATCGACCTCACCGTGATCGGCATGATCCAGTTCATGACGCCGATCATGCAGTTCCTCACCGGTGTGCTCATCCTGCACGAGCCGATGCCCACCGAGCGATGGATCGGATTCGCCATCGTGTGGATCGCCGTGGCCGTGTTCATCGTCGACCTCGTCATCGCCGCACGCCGCGGTCGCCGCATCCGGCCCGCTCCGATCACCTGAGCACCTTGCGGAGCGAGCGCGTAGCAGACGTTATCGATCCGAGATGTTCCTGTTTCACACCGTTAACGCATCGCAACATTCCGGGGTACCTTTCGCGTATAGCTTGGTGTCACGGACGGCGCCCGAGTCGTTCGGGAATCATGAAATAGCAAGGGAGCACCATGAGCGTCTTCACAAGCAAGCGCGCGCGAAAGGTCCTCGGCGGCATCGCCGTGGTCAGCGCGAGCGCGATGATCCTGGCGGGTTGCAGCGGCGGAACGACCGACGAGGGGTCCGAGCCGTCGGCACCCACTGACCGTGAGGACCTCACGCTCAGCATCGGAACCGTCCTGCCGCAGACCGGTCAGCTCGCCTACCTCGGCCCGCCCGAGGAGGCCGGTGTCGGTCTCGCCGTCGCCGAGATCAACGCCGCCGACATGGGCATCACCGTCGAGGTCGAGTACGGCGACTCGGGCGACCCCGACAACAAGGCCTTCGAGACCACGGTCCCGCGTCTGATCGACTCCGGGGTGTCCGCCCTCATCGGTGCGGCATCCTCCGGCGTGACGAAGCTGTTCCTCGACGAGGCGGTCAGCGCCGGTGTCATCACCTTCTCGCCGGCGAACACGTCGCCGGACTTCACCGACTGGCCCGATGAGAACCTCTACTGGCGCACCGCTCCGAGCGACCTGCTCCAGGGTGAGGTCCTCGCCAGCGAGATCGGTCTCGACGGCTACGCCAACCTCGGCATCATCTACCTCAACGACGCGTACGGCTCCGGCCTCGAGGCCTCGCTGACGGAGAACTTCGAAGCGGGTGGCGGCACGGTCGTCGCATCCGAGGCGTACAACGCCAACGACACCTCGTTCGACGCCCAGGTCTCGACGATCCTCGCGCAGAACCCCGACGCCATCGCGGTGATCGGCTTCGAGGAGACCTCGACGATCGTCCCGGCCTTCATCTCCAACGGCTTCGACGGCAGCAAGTTCTACTTCGTCGACGGCAACACGCAGCAGTGGGGCGAGAACATGCCGGTCTCGATCGAGGGCAGCAAGGGCACCCAGCCGGGTCCCGTGCTCGCCGACGACTTCCAGCAGCGTCTGATCGACCAGTGGCAGGAGCAGTCGGGCGAAGAGCTCGAGGACTTCAACTACGCCGCTGAGTCCTACGACGCGGTCGTCCTGCTCGCTCTTGCCTCCCTGGTGGCGAACTCCACGGAGGGCGCCGACATCGCCGGCGCGCTGCAGGAGGTCTCCGGTGGCTCCGGCGACGGCGAGAAGTGCGACTCGTTCGAGGCGTGCGCCCAGATCATCCTCGACGGCGGCACGGCCGACTACGACGGCTACTCCGGCGCCATCACGTTCGACGACAACGGCGACCCGACCGAGGCCACCATCGGTGTCTTCCAGTACGGCGCGGACAACACCCACGAGCGCATCAACTGATACGCCTGAGAAGAACGCCGGGTGCCGATGGCATCCGGCGTTCTTCGCGTGTGCGCGGAGCTAGGCGACCGAGCGGGCGTGCGCGACCAAGCGGTCGAACTGCGCGTCGAGCTGCTGGTCCACGACCTGCGCCTCGGCGTGGGCGTCGTAGTAGGCGAGGATCCGCCTGGCACCCTCGTCGAAGGTGATCGTGGTGGCGAACTCCGGCACGAGCGCCTGGACCTTCGCGTTGTCGAACAGCATGGAGTGCGCCTTGTCGCCCACCAGCCCAGGGCCCAGGTCGGGGGCGACGAGGGCGATCGTCTCTGAGGCGACGTGGACGAGATCCGCCTCCGCGCCTGCGGCCTGGGCGAGCCACTCGTAGATCTGGTTCCAGGTCGGGGCATGCGAGCCCGTGATCGTGAAGTCCTCACCGATCGCTCCGGGGTGCCCGATGAGGCCGGTGAAGGCCACCGCGAAGTCGTCGGAATGGGTGATGGTCCACAGGCTCGTGCCATCGCCGTGCACGACGACAGGCCGGCCCGTACGCATGCGCACGATGTCGGTCCACCCGCCGAGCGTGGGGAACAGCTGCTCGTCGTAGGTGTGCGACGGGCGGATGATCGTCAGCGGCAGGCCCCGCTCGTCCGCGGCGGCCGTCAGCATGTCCTCGCACGCGATCTTGTCGCGCGAGTACTTCCAGAACGGGTTCTCCAGCGGTGTCCGCTCGGTGACCGGCACCCGGGCAGGCGGCTTCTGGTACGCGGACGCCGAGCTGATGAACACGTACTGTCCCGTGCGCTCGCCGAACACGTCGAGGCCGGTGGAGACGTGGGCGGGGGTGAAGGAGAGGAAGTCGGCGACCGCGTCGAACTCCCGCCCGCCCAGCGCCTCCTGGAGGGCTGCCGCGTCGCGCACGTCCGCCGACACGGCGGTGACCCCGTCCGGCAGGTCGCGCCGCGCGTTCCCCCGGTTGACGACCGTGACGTCGTGTCCGCGCTCGACCGAGCGGCGGACGCATGCCGCGCTGATCGTGCCTGTTCCGCCCAGATAAAGGATGCTCGTCATGCGCACGAGCCTATGGCCCGTGCGCATGACTGCGGGTCATTCCTCCCCGAGCGTGCCCAGATACAGTCCGATCACCTTCGGATCGTTCAGCAGCTCGCGTCCCGTGCCGGTGTACGCGTCGTGGCCCTGGTCGAGGACGTACCCGCGATCGCAGATCTGCAGGCAACGCCGCGCGTTCTGCTCGACCATGATCGTCGTGACGCCGGCCTTGTTGATGTCGGAGACTCGGATGAAGGCGTCGTCCTGGCGCACGGGGGAGAGCCCGGCGGACGGCTCGTCCAACAGCAGGACGGACGGATCCATCATCAGCGCCCGTGACATCGCGACCATCTGCCGCTCGCCGCCGGAGAGCGACCCGGCGCGCTGCTTCAGACGAGCGCTCAGCTCGGAGAAGATGCCGGTGACGAACTCCAACCGCTCCCGGTACGCCTTCGGCCGCTGGATGATCCCCATCTGCAGGTTCTCCTCGATGGTCAGCGAGGGGAACACGTTGTTGGTCTGCGGGACGAAGCCGACACCGCGCTGGACGAGTTCGTTCGCCTTCAGACCGACGATGCTCTCGCCGTTGACGAGGATGTCGCCCCCTCGGACCTTCACCTGGCCGAAGATCGCCTTGAGCAGCGTCGACTTGCCGGCACCGTTGGGGCCGATGATGCCGATGAGCTCGCCCTTGGCGGCCGTGAGGTTGGTGTCGGTGAGGATGTTCACCCCTGGCAGATATCCCGCGGTGAGGCCCTTGACCTCGACGACGATCTCGCCCGAGCTCGGGACGTGCGCCTCGGATGATGCGGTGGCCGGCGTGCTCATGAGTTCTCCTCTTCGGCCGCCTGCACGGCGGCTTCGTGCTCCTCGCGGATCTCCGCCAGCATCTCGGACGCGGACTCGTCGAGCTCGCCCGAGTACCGACCGGTGACGACTCCGAGATCGACATCCTGGTGGCTGCCGAGGTAGGCGTCGATCACGGCCTGGTCCTGCATGACCGACTCCGGCGGCCCCTCTGCCACGACACGACCCTCGGCCATCACCACCACCCAGTCGGCGATATGCCGGACCATGTTCATGTCGTGCTCGACGAACAGCACCGTCATCCCGAGCTCCTTGAGGTCGAGGATGTGGTCCAGGAGCGACTGCGTCAGCGCCGGGTTGACGCCGGCCATCGGCTCGTCGAGCATCACGAGGTTGGGATCGCGCATGAGCGCCCTGGCCATCTCGAGGAGCTTGCGCTGCCCGCCGGACAGGCTCGCCGCGTAGTCCTGCGCCTTGTTGTCGAGCTTGAACCGGGCGAGCAGGTCCATCGCCTTGGCCTCGAGCTCCGTGTCCTGCGTGCGCCAGATGGCGGGGATGAGGCTTCGGAAGAAGCTCTCGCCCTTCTGGTCCGGCGCACCGAGCTTCATGTTCTCGAGGACCGTGAGCAGCGACAGGGCCTTGGTGAGTTGGAACGTGCGCACCTGGCCCATGCGGGCGACCTTGAACGAGGGGATTCCGGAGAGCTGATGCCCGTCGAAGCTCCACTTGCCGGTGTTCGGCTTGTCGAACCCGCACAGGAGGTTGAACAGGGTCGTCTTTCCGGCACCGTTCGGGCCGATCAGCGCCGTGATCGCGTTGCGCGGGATCTCCAGATGGTCGACGTCGACCGCGGTCAGTCCGCCGAAGCGGCGTGTCACGTGGTCGGCGACGAGGATCGGATCGTTCTTCTCGCACCCGGGGACGGCCTCGCCCTTGTGCAGCCCGACGGTCTTGATCCGTCCGGTGCGCGGAGCCGCGGGGTCCGCGGGGATGTTGTTATTTGACAAAGGTCAGCTCCCTCTTGTTTCCGAGGAGTCCCTGCGGCCGGAAGATGACCAGCAGCATGAGGGCGATTCCGACGATGACGAACCGGAGGGTGGCCGCCTGGATCGACGACATGGGCAGGATGCCCTCCGAGGCGAGGCTCGGGAGCACGCCCTCGAGGAACGCCATGATGACCCAGAAGATCAGCGCGCCCAGCGCGGGACCGAACACGGTCGCCGCACCACCGAGCAGCAGGATCGTCCAGATGAAGAACGTCAGCGACGTCGTGTAACTGGCCGGCACCACCGCGGAGGGGAGGGCGAAGACCGCGCCTCCGAGTCCGCCCATGACACCACCGATGACGAGCGCCTGCATCTTGTACGAGAAGACGTTCTTGCCGAGCGACCGGACGGCGTCCTCATCCTCGCGGATGCCCTTGAGCACGCGGCCCCACGGGCTGCGCATGAGTGCCCACACCAGATAGATGCACACCGCGAGCACGAGCAGGCCGAACACTCGCACCCACAGCTGGTTGGCGTTGTAGGTCCAGGGTCCGAAGCCGTACGTGCCCTCGGGGAAGGGGTTCGCCGCCCGGAATCCCGCGTGGTAGCCGCCGAGGCCGTCGGCCGCGTTGGTGAACTCCTCGAACGCCGTAGACGTGAACAGCAGGCGGACGATCTCGGCCGCCGCGATGGTCGCGATGGCAAGGTAGTCGGCCCGCAGCCGCAGGGTCGGGATGCCGAGGATGAGGGCGAAGAGCGTCGACATGACCATGCCGACGAGGATTCCGACCCACCACGGGAGTCCGAACGAGAGGATCGAGATCGCGTAGCTGTACGCGCCGATCGCCATGAACCCCGCCATACCGAAGTTGAGCAGTCCGGCGTAGCCGAAGTGCACCGCGAGACCCGTCGCCGCGATCGCGTAGGCGATCGTCGTCGGGCTCAGCATCCATGCTGCCGTGTTACTGAAAATCGCTCCCCAGTCCATGGTCAACCGATCCTCTCTTTTCGACCGAGGATGCCCTGTGGTCGGAACAGCAGCACCAGAATGAGGACGGCCAGCGCCCCGACGTACTTCAGGTCGGAGGGCAGCCAGAGTGTCGAGAGCTCGACGAGCACCCCGACGACGATCGCGCCGATGAGCGCACCGAACGCGGTGCCGAGGCCGCCGAGCGTGACGGCGGCGAAGATCAGCAGCAGGATGTGCACGCCCATGTCCCAGCGGACGCCGGGGCGGAAGTACGCCCACAGGATGCCGCCGAGTGCGGCCAGCGCTGCCGCGAGGATCCACACGATGCGGATGACCCGGTCGACGTTGATGCCGGATGCCGCCGCGAGCGTGGGATTGTCGGAGATCGCTCGCGTCGCCTTACCGGTCCGAGTGCGCAGCAGCCAGAAGGCGACGGCGACGAGGACGACGATGCTGAGCCCCATCGACATCATGTCGATCACGCTGAGGCGGATGGGGCCCCAGATCTGGATCTTCGGTGCACCGGCGTTCGGCAGCTGCACCGTGCCGCCGCCGAAGAAGAACAGGAACACGTAGCGCAGCGCGAACGAGAAGCCGATGCTGACGATCATGAGCGGGATGATGCCCATCCCACGTTTTCGCAGCGGTTTCCACAGGCCCACGTCCATGAGGAGTCCGAAGATCCCACCGCAGACGACCACGAGGGGGATCGTCAGCCACATCGGCAGTGCCAGGCTCACCCCGAACACGACCGCCATCACCGCGCCGAAGGTGACCATCTCGGCGTGCGCGAAGTTCGTCAGGTTCATCGTGCCGAAGATCAGCGAGACGCCGATCGCGGCGAGGGCGAGCAGCAGCCCGAAGTTCAGGCCGTTGATGAGGCGCTCGACGAACTGGTCGAGGAAGGTCGTCGTCTCGCGCACCCCCTCGCCGAGGAAGAGGTTGATGATGACGCGGTTGCCGAGTCCGAACTCCACCTCCTGCGAGGCGGAGTCGCCTTCGACGATCACGCCGTCGGGGAGGGTCGACTCGTCGACCGTCAGAGTGTAGGTGTCGCGTTCGGGGACGTACAGCGTCCACCGGCCGGTCTCGTCCGTCTCGGTCTCGGCCTCGAAGCCGTTGCCCTCGATCGAGACGGTCACGTCGGGGACCGGGTCGTCCTCGAAACGGATGACGCCGGCGAAGAAGAAGTCGGTGACCTCCTGCTCGTCGGCGCCCTCATCGCTGTCTGCGCTCGTGCTCGTGCTGCTGTCATCGCTCTCGGCATGTGCGGCCGGAGCAGCGATGAACAGCATCGCCGCTGCGAGCAGAGCACTCAACAGCATGACTATCAGCGGCACCGCCCGACGCTTGTGGCCAGTCGTCAGTTCCACGAAACCTCCCTCGTCGTCACAGGGGCGCCGAGGCTCGGGTCGCATCGGCATTGGTGAACGACGGTATGAGCGTAATGTGTCGCTTTTGTTTCGTGCCAGTGTCAGGCGTGTCGTTATCAAACGGTGCCGTGACGAATCGGGAATTTTCCGAGGTGCGGCGCACTTAGAATTGGTACACCGCAGGCGCCCGCAGGAGGAGATTTCATGGAACAGCACGACCCCTTCGGTTTCGTCGGACTCACCTACGACGACGTCCTTCTTCTTCCGGGGCACACGGATGTGATCCCCAGCGAGGCCGACACGTCATCGCGGATCACGCGTCGCATCTCGGTCGCCACGCCGCTGCTGTCGAGCGCCATGGACACCGTCACCGAGTCGCGCATGGCCATCGCCATGGCCCGAGAGGGCGGCATCGGCATCCTGCACCGCAATCTCTCCATCGCCGACCAGGCCGCTCACGTCGACCGCGTCAAGCGCAGCGAGTCCGGCATGATCACCGACCCGATCACGACGTCGCCGGACGCGACGGTCGAAGAGGTCGACAAGCTGTGCGCCAAGTACCGCATCTCCGGTCTCCCCGTCGTCGACGGCGAGGGCCGCCTCGTCGGCATCATCACCAACCGTGACATGCGCTTCGTGTCGAACTTCGAGCGCCCGACGACGTTCGTCAAGGACGTCATGACCTCCACCGGCCTCGTGACCGCACCGGTCGGCGTCGCCGCGGGCGAGGTCATCTCGCTGTTCGCCAAGCACCGCGTCGAGAAGCTGCCGCTGATCGACGACAACGGCAAGCTCGCCGGCCTCATCACCATCAAGGACTTCGACAAGAGCGAGAAGTACCCGCTCGCCACCAAGGACGACCAGGGTCGTCTGCGCGTCGGTGCGGCCATCGGCTTCTTCGGCGACGCGTGGGAGCGCGCGGAGGCGCTGCGTGACGCCGGGGTGGACGTCCTCGTCGTCGACACGGCCAACGGCCAGTCCCAGGGCGTCATCGACCTCGTGAAGCGGCTGAAGGCCGACGAGTCGTTCGCGCACATCGACGTCATCGGCGGCAACGTCGCCACGCGCGAGGGGGCACAGGCCCTCATCGACGCGGGCGTCGACGCGGTCAAGGTCGGCGTCGGCCCCGGCTCCATCTGCACCACCCGCGTCGTCGCCGGTGTCGGCGTGCCGCAGGTCACCGCGGTCTACGAGGCCTCCCTCGCCGCGCGCCCCGCCGGCGTCCCCGTGATCGCGGACGGCGGTCTGCAGTACTCCGGCGACATCGCCAAGGCGCTCGTCGCCGGTGCGGATGCCGTCATGCTCGGCTCCCTGCTCGCCGGCACCGACGAGTCGCCGGGCGAGATCGTCTTCCAGTCGGGCAAGCAGTTCAAGCAGTACCGCGGCATGGGCTCGCTCGGTGCGATGCAGACCCGTGGCAAGCAGACGTCGTACTCGAAGGACCGCTACTTCCAAGCCGACGTCCCCAGCGACGACAAGCTCATCCCCGAGGGCATCGAGGGTCAGGTGCCGTACCGCGGCCCGGTGTCGGCCGTGGCGTACCAGCTGGTCGGCGGCCTGCGGCAGTCGATGTTCTACGTCGGCGCCCGCACGATCGAGGAGCTCAAGACGCGCGGCAAGTTCGTGCGCATCACCTCCGCCGGTCTCAAGGAATCGCACCCGCACGACGTGCAGATCGTCGTCGAGGCGCCCAACTACAAGAAGTAAGTCTTCTCTCGGGAAGGGGGCGGATGCTGCGGCATCCGCCCCCTTCCTTCTGCCGTCGGCGCGGCGTAGCGTGCTGGGATGTGCCGCAACATCCACACCCTGCACAACTTCGAACCGGCCGCGACGTCCGATGAGGTGCATGCCGCCGCCCTCCAGTACGTGCGCAAGATCGCCGGGACGACGAAGCCGTCCAAGGCCAACCGGGAGGCGTTCGATCGCGCCGTCGCGGAGATCGCACACGCCACACAGCATCTGCTGAACGACCTCGTCGCGTCGACCCCGCCGAAGAACCGCGAGGAGGAGGCGGCGAAGAATCGCGCCCGCTCAGCCGACCGGTACGAGGCGCTCCGCGCGTTCCAGGAGCAGAAACGCGCCGCCCGGGCCGCGTCCTGAGATCGCCGGTCCGCACTGGCGGGAGCGGTGGCGGGAGTGCGCCGGGTAGGCTGAAGGGGTGAGCATGGACATCGAACTCGGCCGAGCCAAGCGTGCGCGTCGCGCATACACGTTCGACGACATCGCCGTGGTGCCGTCGCGACGGACCCGCAACCCCGAAGACGTCTCGACCGCATGGACGATCGACGCGTTCTCCTTCGACACCCCCGTCATCGGTGCGCCGATGGACTCCGTCGTGAGTCCGCAGACGGCGATCATGCTCGGCAGGCTCGGTGGCCTCGGCGTCCTCGACCTCGAAGGTCTGTGGACGCGGTACGAGGATCCGGAGGCTCTGCTCGCGGAGATCGCCGCGCTGCCGGCCGAGAAGGCCACCGTGCGGATGCAGGAGCTGTACTCCGAGCCGATCAAACCGGAGCTCATCGCCTCGCGCCTGGCGGAGATCCGCGAGGGCGGCGTCACCGTCGCCGGCTCCCTCACCCCGCAGCGCACCCAGGAGCTCTACGACACCGTCGCGGCTGCCGGTGTCGACCTGTTCGTCATCCGCGGCACCACGGTGTCCGCCGAGCACGTCTCCAGCGTCGCCGAGCCGCTGAACCTCAAGAAGTTCATCTACGACCTCGACGTGCCCGTCATCGTCGGCGGCGCAGCGACGTACACCACCGCCCTGCACCTCATGCGTACCGGCGCAGCGGGTGTCCTCGTCGGGTTCGGCGGGGGAGCGGCATCGACGACGCGCGCCACCCTCGGCGTCCACGCGCCGATGGCGACCGCCGTCTCCGATGTCGCCGCCGCGCGCCGCGACTACCTCGACGAGTCCGGCGGGCGCTACGTGCACGTCATCGCCGACGGCGGGGTCGGCACGTCGGGCGACATCGTCAAGGCGATCGCCATGGGTGCGGATGCCGTGATGCTCGGCGTCGCCCTCGCGCGGGCGACGGACGCCCCAGGTCGCGGCTTCCACTGGGGGCCCGAAGCGCACCACCCGCATCTTCCCCGCGGGCGCCGCGTCGAGACGCCGGGAATCGCGACGCTCGAGCAGATCCTCTACGGGCCGGCTCCCGTGGCCGACGGCACCGCGAACCTCATCGGGGCGCTGCGCAAGTCGATGGCCACCACCGGATACTCCGACCTGAAGGAGTTCCAGCGCGTCGAGGTCGTGCTCGCGCCTTACCAGCAGTCATGACGGCGGTCCTGTACCCGTGACGCCCCAGGAGTTCCCTCCGACCCTGCGCGAGGTCATGCTGCGCGGGCGTTGGATCGCCGTGCTGTGCGCGTGCCTCGTCGTGGCCGGTGTCTTCGCCTTCCTCGGCCAGTGGCAGTTGGAGCGCGCGATCGACACCGATCCACCACCCGCCGGCATCACCGAGGAGGTCCGCCCGCTCGCCGATGTCCTCGAGCCGGGCGAGTACCTGCCGGAGCCCCTCGTCGGACAACGAGTCGAGGTCGCAGGGGAGTGGATCCCCGGAGACTTCCTCATCGTCTCGTCCCGCTTCAACGACGACGCGGAAGGCTTCTGGGTGACCGGTCAGCTGCGCGTCGCCGAGCAGACGTCGATCGCCGTGGCGCTCGGTTGGGCACCGGATCGGGACAGTGCGGATGCCGCTGCTGACGCCCTGGAGCGCGACGCCGCCGGTGCAGAGGCGACGATCACCGGGCGCATCATCTCGGACGAGGGCACGTCCCTGCCTCGGAGGGACGACCCGTTCGGGATGGACCGGATGTCGCCCGCGATGCTTCTGGGCCAGTGGCACGACACCGAGCAGCTGTCCGTCTACCGTCCGTACCTCGCTTCGGTGGAAGCACCGACCGGGCTGGTGGACATCGTCTCCCCGGCGCCGGACGAGCTGGGGACGGTCAACTGGTTGAACATCTTCTACGCCATCGAGTGGGCGGTGTTCGCCGGGTTCGCGTTCTACATCTGGTATCGCCTCGCCAAGGACAGATGGCAGCTCGAGGTCGAGGAGTTCGAGGAGCGGTCGGGAACACCCGCACCCTGATCGACGAAGGTCGTCGTCGCGATTCGTCTTTCCGCCAGCATCGGACGACGTCTCTCCGAGGAAGGTCGTAGGCCGCCGTCCCCCGGGTGAACTTCCGGTTAGCGATGTACGAACTCGCTCGGGAATGTCTCAGGGCGCTCATAAGCTCGCTCCGGGTGACCGCAGCATCCGACGAGGTATGACTGCAGGCGCCGCCTCGCGTGCCCGACCCCGGCGCGCGGGAATCCCCGACGTCGAGGAGACCAACCGCATGATGTCCACTTCCGACGGTGCCGCGCTGAGCGCGGGAGCGTCATCCGTTCGCAGGCGGGTGCGCATCGGCGCCCTCGCCCTCACCACCGCGTGCGCGATGGGCTTCGGCACGCTCGTCGTGTCGCCGGCCTTCGCCGCCCCTGACGGCTCCGGTGTCGTCATCAACGAGGCCTACCTCTCCGGAGGCAGTGCCGGCGCGGCCTTCAAGAACAAGTTCGTCGAGCTGTACAACCCCACAGACGCCGACATCGAGCTGGACGGCCTCTCGTTGCAGTACCGGTCGGCCACCGGCACCGGCAACTTCACCGGAGTCGTCGCCCTGAGCGGCACGATCCCCGCCGGTGGATACTTCCTCGTGCAGGGCGGCAGCAACGGAGCTGCCGGCGCGACGCTGCCCGAGGCGGACGCGAGCGGAAACCTCAATCCGAGTGGGACGACGGGAACGCTCGCGCTCGTGCAGGGCACCTCCGCGGTGAACCTCACCCCCGGCTCCGTCGCCGGCGCCGACGGTGTCGTCGACGTCCTCGGCTACGGCAGCTCGAACACCTTCGAAGGGGCGGTGGCGTCGGCGCCGGCGAACAACCAGGACGTCCGGTCGCTCCAGCGCACCGACGGGGTGGACACCGACGACAACTCCGTCGACTTCAGCCTTTCGACCAGCATCACCCCGCAGGGCTCCGGCGCGGAAGAGCCCGGCGACCCCGGTGACCCCGGTGACCCGGAGGAGCCGACGATCGCCACGATCGCCGAGGTGCAGGGCACCGAGGACGTCGCGGCGATGAACGGCCGCACGGTCACCGTGGAGGGTGTGATCACCGCGGACCACCGCACCGGCGGTTACGCGGGCATCGTCATCCAGACCGAGGGCTCCGGCGGTGCAGAGGACGCGACCCCCGGCGCCTCCGACGGCATCTTCATCCACCTCGACGGCAAGACCGTCCCCGGCGAGATCGGCGATCTCGTCTCCGTCACCGGAGTCGTCTCCGAGTACTTCGGTCAGACCCAGATCGCTCCCGCATCCGCGGACGGCGTCGCGCTCGTCACGGCGGGCGTCGGTGTCCCCGACGTCACGCCCCTGCCCGACTCGGTCGTCGGAGCGGATCGTGAGGCGTACGAGAACATGCTCGTCGCGCCGTCCGGCACGTACCGGGTGGCATCCAGCCACCAGCTCTACAACTACGGGACGCTGTGGCTGAACCCGGGGGAGCTCAACGTCAAGAGCACCGAGACCACGCGCCCCGGCGACGACGCCGCACAGATCGCTGCGGCGAACCGCGCCGCGCGCATCCTGCTCGACGACGGATACAACATCCAGACCAGCAACAGTGCGCACCCCGGCGAGCAACCGTACTTCACGGCGGACACCGTGGTACGCAACGGCGACATCGTCGACTTCGCCGAGGCGGGCTACGTGCTCCAGTACGGCTTCGACGACTGGCGCCTGCAGCCGGTCACGCCGATCGATGACGCGACCCCCGCGGCCGAGAAGGCGACCTTCACGGTCGACGACCCGCGTCCCGAGTCGGCGCCCGAGGTGGGCGGCGACGTGCAGGTCGCGGCCTTCAACGTCTTCAACTACTTCACGACGATGAGCGATGACGACTCCACCGCCCGCGGCGCGAAGAACGAGGAGTTCTTCGAGGTGCAGCGGTCGAAGATCGTCAGCGCCATCAGCGGCCTCGATGCCGAGGTCGTCGCCCTGATGGAGATCGAGAACTCGATCCACTTCGGAGACGGCACCCCCGACGTCGCCCTCGCCGACCTCGTCGACGGTCTCAACGACGCGGCGGGCTCGGAGGTCTGGGACTTCGTCCCCATGCCCGAGGAACTGCTCTCCACGGACACCGACGTCATCACCAGCGCCATCATCTACCGGAGCGATGCGGTCACCCCCGTCGGCGACAGCATGGCCAAGATCGACGAGTCGGTGTGGGGCAACGCGCGTGAGCCGATCGCGCAGGCGTTCGACATGGACGGGCGGACGGTCTCCGTCGTCGCCAACCACTTCAAGTCGAAGTCCGGCACCGGCACGGAGCCGGCCGACGGGCAGGGGCACTTCAACGCCGACCGCACCGCTCAGGCGCAGTCGCTGCTGGAGTTCACCGGAGAGATCGAGGAGGCCAGCGGCAGCGACGACATCCTGCTGCTCGGCGACTTCAACGCCTACGGCCAGGAGGACCCGATCCACGTGTTCGCGGAAGCGGGGTGGACCGATCTCGTCCCGACGCTCGCGCCGGGGCAGTACACGTACTCGTTCGACGGGGAGCTGGGCTCGCTCGACCACGCGATCGCCTCGCCCGGTCTGACGGACTCGGTCACCGGGACCGGCGTGTGGACGATCAACTCGCCGGAGTGGAGCGACCGCGGCTACGCGTTCGCGGCCGCTGAGCCGGGCACGCCGTTCCGCTCGAGCGATCACGACCCGATCATCGTCGGCATCTCCAGCGATGTCCCGCCGGTCGACATCGACATCGTGACGATCAACGACTTCCACGGTCGCATCGAGGCGGACGGCGCCGCGGCAGGCGCAGCCGTCCTCGCCGGCGCAGTGCAGTCGGTGCGGGATGCGAACCCGAACACCGTGTTCGCGGCGGCGGGTGACCTCATCGGCGCGTCGACCTTCACGTCGTTCATCGACAGCGACAACCCGACGATCGACGCACTCAACGCCGCCGGCCTCGAGGTGAGCGCGGCGGGCAACCACGAGTTCGACCAGGGTTGGGAGGATCTCGAGGGCCGCGTACAGGATCGCGCGGACTGGGAGTACATCTCCTCCAACGTCTTCCTCACCGAGACCGGCGAGCCGGCACTCGCCCCGGCATGGGTGAAGGAGATGGACGGCGTGCGCGTCGGATTCATCGGTGCCGTCACCGAAGAGCTCGACTCGCTCGTCTCTCCGGAGGGGATCGCCGATCTCGAGGTGCGCAGCATCGTCGACTCCGTCAACGCGGTGGCCGACGACCTCACCGACGGTGACGCGGCCAACGGTGAGGCGGACGTCCTCATCCTGCTCGTCCATGAGGGCGCGGCGTCGACGGATGTCACCAGCATCACCCCTGATTCGCCGCTCGGCGAGATCGTCGACGGCGTCGACGAGCGGGTGAGCGCGATCGTCTCGGCGCACACCCACCTCGCGTACAACCACGTCATCGACGGTCGACCCGTCGTGTCGGCGGGGCAGTACGGCGAGAACTTCGGCCTGATGAACCTGCAGGTCGACCCCGCGACGAAGGAACTGCTCTCGATCACCAACGAGATCAAGCCCCTCACCGCTGACGGCGTGGCCCTGTACGAGCCCGTCGGAGCCGTCCAGGAGATCGTCGACGCCGCGAAGGCTCAGGCCGACATCCTCGGCGCGGAGCCCGTCGGCGACATCACCGGCGACTTCACGAGGGCACGACAGAGCGACGGCTCGGAGAACCGTGGCGGGGAGTCGACCATCGGCAACTTCGTCGCCGACGTCCAGAAGTGGGCGACGGGTGCCGACATCGCACTGATGAACCCCGGCGGGATCCGTGCGAACCTCACGTACGCCTCCTCCGGAGCGTCCGATCCCGACGGGAACGTGACCTTCCGCGAGGCCGCCACGGTGCAGCCGTTCGCCAACACTCTGGTGACGCTGAACCTCACCGGCGCACAGCTGAAGGACGTGCTGGAGGAGCAGTGGCAGCCCGAGGGTGCCAGTCGCCCCTTCCTGAAGCTCGGCGTGTCGGAGGGCCTGCAGTACACCTACGACCCGTCCGGTGCGGTGGGCGAGCGGATCACCTCGATCACGCTCGACGGCACGCCGATCGACCAGGAGGCGACGTACGTCATCGCCGCGAACTCGTTCCTCGCCGCGGGTGGAGACAACTTCTTCACTCTCGCCGAGGGCATGGACAAGGCCGACACGGGCAAGATCGACCTGCAGTCCATGGTCGACTGGTTCGACGCCAACGGGACGGCGACGCCTGACCTCGCGCAGCGCGCGGTCGGTGTGACGCTCAGCGCCCCGGACGGCGACGGGTACAGCGCGGGCGACGAGGTCACCATCGACCTCTCCTCGCTCGCCTTCAGCGGCGCAGACCCAGCACCCGGCGAGGTGACCGTGTCGCTCGGCGACGTCGTCCTGGCCAGCGGCCCCGTCGACCCGACCATCGTCGACACCACCGACGAGGCCGGGCGCGCGAGCCTGACGTTCACGGTTCCGGATGGCGTCTCCGGCGAGCAGCAGCTCACCGTGGCCGTCGCGGACTCCGGCACGAGCGTCCAGGTGCCGATCACGTTCGCCGAGCAGGGCGGCGGCGAGTTCGCCGGCGTCATCGACGTGCAGGGCAACACCGTCAGCGCGGGCAAGAAGCTCAGCCTCTCCGGCACCGCGTTCGACGCCGGGGAGACCCTCACCGTCACGCTCGAGTCGAAGAAGGGCGCCACCATCGAGCTCGGCACGGTCGTGGTCGACGCGGACGGCACCTTCTCGGCCTCCCTCACGGTTCCGAAGAACACCGATGCCGGCCGCTACACGGTCATCGTCGCCCAGGCCGACGGTGACCAAGCGACCGACATGGTCACCGTCAACCGCGGAGCGGGCGGGGTCGTCAAGGTGATCATCGACTGGCTGTGGGATCTCATCACCGGCTGGTTCTGAGCCGCATGACACGGAGGCCGTCGGGACATCCCGGCGGCCTCCGTCGTGCTGACGGTCCCCGGCCGGGGTGTGATCGCCGCGGCGGGCCCGTCCCTGCGCGCGGGTAGACTTGAGAGCATGCCCGAACCGAAAGCCGCCTCGTTTCCGAAGATCCGCGGTGCGCTGAAGTTCTACCAGATCGCCTCGATCATCACCGGCGTCATGTTGCTCCTGCTGCTGACCGAGATGATCCTGAAGTACAGCCCCAGCCACATCGAACTGTTCGCCGGAGGATCGGGCGGGCCTCTCTGGTTCGCCGGCGTCCTCGTCGGGGACGGATGCGAGTGGTACTCGCTGTTCTTCCCCGGTGGCATGGGGTGCGAACTCACCTCGCTGGGGGACGGCACGAACATCTCGTTGCTGATCCTCGTCGGACACGGGTGGTTCTACGTCCTGTACCTGTTCGCGATCTTCCGGCTGTGGAGCCTGATGCGCTGGCGCTTCGGCCGGTTCATCCTGCTCGCCCTCGGCGGCGTCATCCCCGCGCTGTCGTTCTTCATGGAGGTGCGGGTCTCCCGCGAGGTCACGGCGTACCTCGCATCCCGTGAGGCCGCGATGGCCGCAGACACATCGATTCAGGAGGCAGCGCGATGAGCGCAGACACCGCCCAGCGCCCCGTTCTCGTCGTCGACTTCGGCGCCCAGTACGCGCAGCTGATCGCCCGCCGCGTCCGTGAGGCCGGCGTCTACAGCGAAATCGTCCCGCACACGGCGACGGCCGAAGAGATCTCGGCGAAGAACCCCGTCGCGCTCATCCTCTCCGGCGGACCGTCCTCGGTCTACGAAGAGGGCGCCCCGTCCCTGGACGGCGGCATCTTCGACCTCGAGGTCCCCACCCTCGGCATCTGCTACGGATTCCAGGTGATGGCGCGCGCGCTCGGCGGCGAGGTCGCCAACACGGGGCTGCGCGAGTACGGCGCGACCGACGCGGTGATCGCGAACGACGGCGGCGTCCTCCTCGGCGGGCAGCCGAGCACGCAGAACGTGTGGATGAGCCACGGCGACCAGGTCTCCCGGGCCCCCGAGGGCTTCGAGGTACTGGCCTCCACTCCCGACACCCCGGTGGCCGCATTCGGCAGTGACGACAAGGGCTTCTACGGTGTGCAGTGGCACCCCGAGGTGAAGCACTCCGACCACGGACAGACCGTCCTGGAGAACTTCCTGCACAAGGCCGCCGGGCTCGCGTCCGACTGGAACAGCGGAAACGTCATCGAGGAGCAGGTGGCCCGTATCCGCGAGCAGGTCGGATCCGCCCGTGTGATCTCCGCACTCTCCGGCGGCGTCGACTCCGCCGTCTCCACGGCTCTCGTGCACAAGGCCATCGGCGACCAGCTCACCGCGGTGTTCGTCGATCACGGTCTGCTGCGCAAGGGTGAGCGCGAGCAGGTCGAGAAGGATTACGTCGCCTCCACCGGTGTGCGACTCATCACCGTGGATGCCGCAGACACCTTCCTCGGCCACCTCAAGGGCGTCAGCGACCCGGAGCAGAAGCGCAAGATCATCGGTCGCGAGTTCATCCGCGCCTTCGAGAAGGTCCAGCGCGACCTCGTCGAAGAGGCCAAGGCCGAAGGTGAGCCGATCAAGTTCCTCGTGCAGGGCACCCTCTACCCTGACGTCGTCGAGTCCGGCGGCGGAACCGGCACCGCGAACATCAAGTCGCACCACAACGTCGGCGGGCTCCCCGAGGATCTCGACTTCGAACTCATCGAGCCGCTGCGCACCCTGTTCAAGGACGAGGTGCGGGCGATCGGTCGCGAACTGGGTCTCCCGGAGGCCATCGTCGGACGCCAGCCGTTTCCGGGGCCCGGCCTCGGAATCCGCATCGTGGGCGAGGTCACCGCTGACCGTCTCGAGATCCTGCGTGAGGCCGACGCCATCGCCCGCGAGGAGCTGACCAAGGCCGGCCTCGACAGTGAGATCTGGCAGTGCCCCGTCGTCCTCCTCGCCGACGTCCGCTCGGTGGGCGTGCAGGGTGACGGCCGCACCTACGGACACCCCATCGTGCTGCGCCCCGTCTCCAGCGAGGACGCCATGACGGCGGACTGGACCCGGTTGCCCTACGACGTGCTGTCGAAGATCTCCAACCGGATCACCAACAGCGTCCGCGACGTCAACCGCGTCGTCCTCGACGTGACCTCCAAGCCCCCGGGGACCATCGAGTGGGAGTGACCCATCGGGCTCCGCTCGGCACAGAGCGGAGCCTGCCCCGCGACCGCGCACGCGGACGCGGGAAGGCGGAGCGAGCCCTCCGCCGGTGAGGGGAAGAGGGGAGCGATCCGTGACCGGTGCGCATGATGATGCCGTCCTTCCGGACGCCGCCTACCTCGTCCTCTCCAGCCGTCTCATCCCCGATCTCGACGGCGGCTACACGATCGCGACGCTTGCGCGCGCTCGCGCGCTGGCCGCGGCCGGCGCTGCGCCACAGCTGCTGACGTTCGACCCGGGAGGCCCCGCGGCGCACGCCGGGCACCGCGAGACCTTCGCCCGACGCGGGGCGATCGCCGAGCCCGCCGTCCTGCGGAACCTCTTCGACGAGGCCGTCGCCCCCGGCGGTGGCGCGGCATCATGGCTGCGCGCAGCGGCATCCGTCTCGATGGACACGCCGCATGACGGCCGCGAGTACCGGGTCCTCCGCGACGCCGAGGAGCGGCCGTTCGCCGCACTGCCCGTCCTCCCCGGCGACCCGGACTGGCATCTCACCGACGAGCCGGTGCTCGTGTACGACGAGACGGCGCGCGTCGTGGGGGGCGTGGCCGGATTCCGCGGGCTCTACCTCGCCTGGCTGGCCCACGTCGCGGCAGCGGTGGGCGATCGTCCGATCGTCATCATCTGCGAGTCGCGACAGATCGGCGAGCTCATCGCCGACTGGTCCGATGAGCGGGTCCGCATCATCCACACGATCCACACCATGCATCTCGAGGCGCCGTACACGCAGGATGCCGACCTGAACGCGCTCTGGACGCGATGGTTCACGGTCGCGGATCGCTTCGACGCCGTCGCCTGGCCGACCGCGTCACAGCGCGACGACGTCGTGTCGCGGTTCGGTGACGGGGCGCTGCACGTCGTCGTCCCCAACGTCGTCCCCGCGCCGGGGGAGCGGACACTCGCACGGGAACCCGGCCTCGTCGTCGTCCTCGGACGCCTGGCGCCCGGCAAACGCGTCGACCACGCCGTCCGTGCGTTCGTCCGCGCGGATGTGCCGGGGACCCGGATGGAGATCTGGGGCGGAGGAGCGGAGCGCGAGCGCCTGCAGACACTCATCGATTCCCTCGGCGCCGGATCGCGCATCATGCTCGCCGGACACACGGACGCCCCGGACCGGGTGCTGCAACGGGCCTCGCTCGTCGTCACGGCCACCGCGTTCGAGGGGCAGGGGATGTCGATCCTCGAGGCGCTCCAGCACGGTGTGCCCGTCGTCGCATACGACGTCCGATACGGCCCGTCCGACCTGCTCGGCTCCGGCGGCGGCATCCTCGTCCCTGACGCGGACGAGAGCGGGATGGCCGACGCGATCCGACGCATCCTCACCGACGACGGCCTGCGCGCGCGGCTGTCGTCCGAGGCCCCCGTCGAGGCATCCGCCTGGGATGAGGAGCACGCGCTGTCCGCCCTCGCCGACGCGGTCCGCCGTGTCCTCGCCGCGTCGCCGCGGCGCTGACCCCGGCATCCATCTCGCAGAACTGCACGAATCTCGCAGGAAATCCGCGAATTCCTGCGTCAAGGATGCTGTTCTGCGCGAAGCGTGCGCACACGAAGGGGCCCGCCCCTGACGGAGCGGGCCCCTTCGGCGAGGGCGGCGGTGTCAGTCGCGCGCCTTGCGGCCGACGATCAGCCCGTAGATCAGCAGCACGATGAGCGAACCACCGATCGCGAGAGCCCAGGTGCCGAGGTCGAAGAACTCCTCGAGCCCTCGCCCGAACAGCAGGCCGCCGATCCAGCCGCCCAGGAGAGCGCCGACGACACCGAGCAGCAGCGTGACGAACCAGCCGCCGCCCTGCTTGCCCGGCAGGATCAGTTTCGCGATCGCGCCGGCGATGAGACCGAGAAGAAGAAATCCGAGGAATCCCATGATGTGCTCCTTTGCGTCGTTGGTGACGATGCAGTCATGATCCACCCGTGCGGAGAAAACCGGCAACCCGTTGACGGTGAGTCGGGGATACGGCAAAAGGCCCCACCTCCGAGGAGATGGGGCCTTTCGCGCGAGTGATGTCAGTTGCTGCGCGCGATCGCGATGATGCGCAGGATCTCGACGTACAGCCAGACGACCGTCACCATGATGCCGAAACCGCCGACCCAGCCGTACACGCGCGGTGCGCCGTTGCGGACGCCCTGCTGGATCTGGTCGAAGTCGAGCACCAGCGAGTACGCGGCCATGAAGACGACGAGGACACCGATGATGATGCCGAGCGGAATGCCCATGACCTCGACGCTGCGAAGGCCGAACGCGTTCTGGTTGATTCCGGTCCACATCAGGACGAGGTTCAGCAGCGAGAAGACCAGGTAGCCGATCATGGCGATCATGAAGACCTTGGTCATCTTCTTCGAGGCGCGGATCTTGCCGCTGGCGAAGAGGGCGAGGGTCACACCGACCACGGCGAGGGTCGCGAGCGTCGCCTGCAGGACGATCCCGGGGTAGAGGACCTCGAAGAACGCCGAGATTCCACCGACGAACAGACCCTCGAGCGCGGCGTACCCGAAGATGAGCGCGGGGCGCACCTTCTTGCGCGACGTGAAGGTGATGACCATCGCGAGGACGAAACCACCCAGCGCGCCGACGATCATCGGCAGCAGCGAGACGCCGCCGCGCGGGTCGAAGTTCGTGCCGCCGAGGGTCCACACCCAGCCGACGGCCGCGGTGACGACGAGGATGGCGAACAGTCCCGCGGTCTTCCAGACGGTGTCCTCGACACTCATCCGGTCGGTCTCGATGGCGCCGGCGGGAGGCGCGGCGTACATGCCCTCGAGCCGGGCATTGGTCGCGGCATCCACGGCGCCGTGCTGGAAGGACGCCGCCTGCGCGCCCTGAACACCGGGCTGCGGTCCGGGGGCGCCGGGGTAGGTCGCGACATTGCGCGGATCCTGCTTCTGGAACGCCGGGTTGTTGAAGGCGAAATTGCTCATGGTGGGCCTCACTCCGAGAGGTTTGAAGGTCGCTTTCCTCCACGATACCGGCGGAACTCTATGCATGGGGTGTTCTACCCTGAAACCATGCCCAGGAAGCCGCCGCTCGTCATCGGGCATCGGGGCGCGCCGGGCTATCGCCCCGAGCACAGCAGGTCCTCCTACGAACTCGCCTTCGCGATGGGCGTGGATGCTGTGGAGCCGGACGTCGTCGCCACCAGGGACGGCGTCCTCGTCATCCGACACGAGAACGAGATCTCCGGCACGACCGATGTGGCGGAGCATCCGGAGTTCGCGGACCGCAGGACGACCAAGCGGATCGACGGGCATCCCCTCACAGGGTGGTTCACCGAGGACTTCACCTGGGACGAGCTCGCCACGCTGCGCACGAGGGAGCGCCTCCCGCAGGTGCGCGCATCCAGCGCCTCGTTCGACGGCGCGCAGCCCATCCTGCGGCTGATCGATCTCCTCGATCTCGTCCGCGCCGGCTCCATCGAGCACGGCCGCGAGATCGGCGTCGTGCTCGAGGTGAAGCACGCCACGTACTTCGCGAGCGTCGGCCTCGATCTCGCCCGTCTCATCGTGCGCGATCTCCGAGCGACGGGATGGGCGGACGGCGAATCGCCCCTGATCATCGAGTCGTTCGAGAAGACCGTGCTCGGGCAGCTGCGAGCACAGGGGATCGCCGCCTCGTACATCTACCTGATCGAGGCGTCCGGCCGGCCGTTCGATCAGGTCACAGCCCTCGGACGGCACGCCGCCACGTACAAGGCCACCGTCCTGCCACGAGGGCTGGACGCCCTGGCCGGCGAGGTCGACGGGATCAGCGTCGACAAGCGGATGCTGCTGGTGCCGGGGAACACGATCGTCGAGGACGCGCATGCGCGAGGACTGCGCGTGTTCACGTGGACGGCGCGACCCGAGAACGCGTTCCTCGCCGCGGAGTTCCGTGGCAGGGGCGGCCGGCAGGAGTTCGGCGACTACGAATCGGAGTGGACCGTGATCGCCCGCAGCGGCGTCGACGGCGTCTTCGTGGATCACCCCGATCTGGGCGTGTCGTTCTTCCGCGGGTGATGCACTGACAGACTGTCCGCATGAACGGAATCGTCGTGGACGGCGTCAGCAGATCGTTCGGCGCGGTCCGCGCCGTCGCAGACGTCACCTTCCGGGCGGAGCAGGGGAGCGTGACGGGTCTGGTCGGCCCCAACGGCGCGGGGAAGACGACGCTGCTGCTCATGCTCGCCTCGCTCCTCGCCCCCGACACCGGGACGATCCGTCTCGACGGCATCGATCCGATGGACGACCCGCGCGGTGCTCGCCGACTGCTCGGGTGGATGCCGGATGCCCTCGGCGCCTGGCCCTCCCTCACCGCGCGCGAGACGATCGCCACCACGGCCAGGCTGTACGACATCGACAAGGCCGCTGCGAAGGCGAGAGCCGATGAGCTTTTGGCCCTCGTCGGGCTCAGCGAGTTCACCGACACCCAGGCCAAGGTCCTCTCGCGCGGGCAGAAGCAGAAGCTCGGCCTCGCCCGAGCGCTCGTACACGACCCGAGGGTGCTGCTGCTCGACGAGCCGGCGTCGGGGCTGGACCCTGAGGCCCGAGTGCAGTTGCGCGGCCTGCTCCGGCGCCTCGCCGCCGATGGACGGACGGTACTGATCTCCAGCCACGTGCTCTCCGAGCTCGAAGAGGTCGTCGACGACACGGTGTTCCTCGTGGCCGGGGCCGTCGTTGACGCGGCTCCGGCGCAGGACGCGGCGCGTGCGTGGCGGATCCGGCTGGTCGGCGCGGACGGCGAGCAGCCGTCGGCGGTCGCGGACCGGATCGCCGTCGCACTCGGCGTCGCCCCTGGCACGGTCGGGGTCGACCGCGCCGCGGCGATCGCCCGCTTCGATTCCGAGTGGGATGCCGCGGCCGGCCTTCGACGGATGATCGAGGCGGGGCTGGATGTCGGCGAGTTCGCGCCGGCGCAGAGCGCACTGGAGCATGCCTTCCTCCACCTCCCGCGGACGGAGCCCGACGCATGAGCATCGCCCACATCGGCACGATCGCCCGTCTCGAACTGACGCAGCGCCTTCGGAGTGTCGGCTGGTTCGTCCTCCTGGGAGTGTTCGCCGTGCTCCTGCTCGGGATCACAGGACTGTCGTTCAGCGTCTATTCGTTCGCGGACCAGGCCGGAGCCGGTGTCTACTCGCTGGTGGTCAACGTCGTGCTGCTGCTCGTCGTCCTCGTCTCACCGACCCTCAGCGGCAACGCGATCAACGGCGACAGGGACGCGGCCACTCTCGCGGCGGTGCAGGTGACGGCGGCATCCACCGGCGACATCATGGTCGGCAAGCTCGTCGCCGCCGTCGCCACCGGCGGCGCCTTCCTGCTCGTGGCCGTCCCGTTCCTCGCCCTCTCTCTTCTGGGCGGAGGGGTGCGACCGGGCACGTTCGCGGTGTCGCTGGTGGTCCTCGCCGCCGAGATCATCGTGGTCGCCGCCATCGGAGTCGGGCTGAGCGGGCTGGTCGCCAGGCCGCTGTTCTCCGTCGCGGCGACCTACCTCGTCGTCGCAGCGCTGACGATCGGCACGCTGATCGGGTTCGGCCTCGGGGGAGCGGCGCTGCGCACCGAGACGACGCACAGCTATCGCCCGTATGACAGCCAGGGCGAGGTGATCTGCGAGCGGTGGGAGACCTACACCGAGCTGACGCCGCGGTTCGATCGGGTGTGGTGGATCCTCGCGGCCAACCCGTTCGTCGTGCTGGCCGACGCCACTCCGACCGTGTACGACGCCGACGGCTGGCCGGTGGATCTGTTCGGTCAGATCAAGTACGGCCTGCGCAGCGCGCAGATGCCGCCGGAGGACTATTCGTGGGATGAGTGCGCCCCCTACGCGGGGCAGGACGATTCCCAGACCGGTCGCGAGGTCATCGAGAGCACCGTGCCGAGCTGGTTCGTCGGGCTCGGCATCCAGATCGTGATCGCCGGTGGCCTGTTCGCCGGGGCGTGGGCGCGGACGAGGACCCCTGCCCGCATGCTTCCGCCCGGCACGCGCATCGCCTGACGGCGGGGCGCCGCCGCTTCGCGGCGACGCGGGATGGATCGTGTCGGTTCTCGGGGGCCGTGACCGGCAAAATCCATACCCGCCGGCGGGCTAGAGTCCTGGTATGGGTGCCAGGATGCAGTTGCGTGCGCGAGGGACGGTCGCTCTCATCGTCGCCGCGCTGCTGATCATCGTCGGGGTCGGTGTCTCACTGCTCGTCTCGGACGTCGTCGACACGGCGTCGGTCGGTGTCGGCGCACCGGAGGATGACGGCGCCGACGATCTCACGATGGCATGGTGCGCTCGTGTCCTGCTCGTCCTGGCCGTCGCATGGCTCGTGATCGGGATGCTGGCCGCACGGACCCGTCTCGTCCGCCGTCCGGGCGCGGCCGCCGCGCGAGCGAGCTGGGTGAGCGCCACGCGCCCGTGGCGCGCGGTGGAGTCGATGCTCGGGATGCTCCCCGCCGATCGGCTGCTGCTCGTCTCCGTGCCCGCTGCGCTGCTCGTCGCCACTCGTGCGGTGCAGACCTCGCTGACCGACTGGGCGCACCTCGTCGTGATCCTCGTGGCGTGGCTCGCGTTCCTCGCCGTGACGATCCTCATCGCCCGTCGACGGTCGCCGTGGGCGCTCATCGCCACGGTCGGCGGCGTCATCGTGCTGCGCTGCGTCGTGACACTCGCCGCACTCGCCGTGGCGGGGCCCGTCGGCGTGCGGGCAGCGCTGTGGAACGAGCCCTTCCTGCGCTCCGCGTACATCACGATCGCCTTCACGTTGTTCGTCTGGCTGTTCGTGGCGACGGCGTGGGCGCTGTCGCTGCGGTGGGGACGCCGCAGGTCCTGGGGCATCGTGCTCCTCGGCGCCGGTGCGGGCCTCACCCTCTCCGCCGCGGTCGCGGCTCTCGCGGGCGTCGGTGCCGCCACCGGGCCCGCAGGCGCGGCATCCGCCCTGTTCCCCTGGGCGCTCGGCCCCGCGCTCGATGCGGCCGGCTACGTCGACGGCACGGCATCCTCTGCCCTCGTCGCGCTGCTCAGCGGCGTCGGGGTCTGCGTCCTCGGTGCGTTACTGGCGCTACCGCCGCGGAACGCAGTCGACTGAGCGTCACTTCGTGTCGAAGGGGCCTCTACGGGTCCGCACGATGTCCTTGCCGAGCGGCATGAGCGAGATCGGCACCATCTTGAAGTCGGCGATGGCCATCGGGATGCCGATGATCGTCAGGCACAGGGCGATGCCGGAGACGATGTGCCCCAGGGCCAGCCACCAGCCGGCGAGGACCACCCACACGACGTTGCCGAGGAACGCCCCCACGCCGCTGGTCGGCTTCTCGACGATCTGGCGACCGAACGGCCAGAGCGCGTACCCGGCGGTGCGGAACGAGGCGATCGCCCAGGGGATGGTGATGATCGGGATGCACAGCAGGACGCCGGCGAGGACGTAGCCGAGGAACAGCACCCACCCCGCGAAGACGACCCAGATGATGTTGAGGATGGTGCGCATGTCAGGGCCTCTCGCGTCGCACACGCCGTCCGGCGATGGTCTCGATCCGCACGCTCAGCATCGACTCGCGCTCGCCGCCCGCCCATGCCGAGACGTGCCGGGCGGACGCTGCAGAGCGCTCATCGGTCGGCGACAGGCGGCCCTGGATCAGGACGCTCCATCCTCCGCCGCCGAGGTCATCGTGGTAGTCGATCTCGAACGCGACGGCGGGTTCCTCGTCGCTCAGGCGATGCAGGACGCCGTCCGATGAGGTGCGCAGCACGATGGCGTCGCCGGATACGGCGTAGTTCACGGGAAAGATGTGGACGCGGTCGTCCGCGACGAACCCGATCCTCCCCACCGTCGTCGTCGCCAACAGCTCACGGCACTCCCGCTCGGGCAGTTCGGTGATCATCTCGTCCTCCTCGATCCGGATCGTATCCGGGCGTCTGCGGCCCAGCCTAGACTCGTAGGGTCATGACCGAAGCCCCTCTCATCGTTCCGTCCACCGCCGGTCCGTCCGGCCCGCAGGACCAGGACGACCTCCTCGCAGGCCTCAACCCCCAGCAGCTCGCCGCCGTGACCTATCGCGGACCGGCGCTGCTCATCGTCGCCGGTGCGGGGTCGGGGAAGACGAGCGTCCTCACCCGCCGGATCGCGTCGTTGCTGCGCAGCCGTGAGGCGTGGCCGAGTCAGATCCTCGCGATCACTTTCACCAACAAGGCGGCCGGTGAGATGCGCGAGCGCGTCGGGCAGCTCGTCGGCGAGGCTGCCCGCGGCATGTGGATCTCGACCTTCCACTCCGCGTGCGTGCGGATCCTGCGTCGCGAGGCCGAGCACTTCGGGTTCACGAAGTCGTTCACGATCTACGACTCCGGCGACTCCCGCGCCCTCATCAAGCGCCTCGTCAAGGAGCACGAGGCCGACGCGTACGGGCTCACGCCGGCATCTGTGCAGGGCCGGATCTCGAAGCTGAAGAACGAACTGCAGGACTCCGAGTCCTATGCGCGCGATGCGAACATGAGCGACCCGGCCGAGCGGGTCTTCGTCGAGATCTTCGCCGACTACCAGCGGCGCCTGCGCAAGGCGAACGCGTTCGACTTCGACGATCTCATCGGGCAGACCGTCTACCTGTTCCGCGCGTTCCCGAAGGTCGCCGACACCTACCGGCGGCGCTTCCGGCACATCCTCGTCGACGAGTATCAGGACACCAACCACGCGCAGTACGCGCTCATCCACGAGCTCACCCGTCCCGTCTCCGCCGACGCTCCCGACCCGTATGCCTCGAACGGCATGATGATCTTCGAGCCGGAGACGACCCCTGAGCTGGCCGGTGCATCGCTCACCGTGGTGGGCGACTCCGACCAGTCCATCTACGCGTTCCGCGGCGCCGACATCCGCAACATCAGCGAGTTCGAGCGTGATTTCCCCGGTGCGAAGGTAGTGCTGCTCGAGCAGAACTACCGGTCGACGCAGAACATCCTCTCGGCGGCGAACGCCGTCATCGGGCACAACTTCGACCGCAAGGACAAGAAGCTCTGGAGCGATCGAGGCGACGGCGACAAGATCGTCGGCTTCACCGGCTACTCGCAGCACGATGAGGCCCAGTTCGTCGCCGACGAGGTCGAGGCGCTGCACAGGGCGGGGATGCCGTACTCCGAGATGGCGGTCTTCTACCGCACGAACTCGCAGTCGCGTGCGCTGGAGGAGATCTTCATCCGCTCGGCGGTGCCGTACAAGATCATGGGCGGGACGAAGTTCTACGAGCGCGCCGAGATCAAGGACGCCCTGGCGTACCTCATCTCCGTCGCGAACCCGGCCGACGAGATGTCGGTGCGCCGCATCCTCAACAAGCCGCGCCGCGGCATCGGCGACGTGACCGAGACGGCGATCGCCCGGTTCGCCGACGATCAGGGCATCAGCTTCCGCGACGCGCTCTCCATGCCGTCGCAGCTCGGCGTCGGCCCCAAGATCCAGGCCGCCATCGGTCAGCTCGACGCCGTCCTCACGGAGGCGACGGCACTGATGCTGCCGGCCTCCGGCGAGGTGCCGCCGCCCACGGTCGTCGCCGACGGCCTCAGCCTGCTGCTGGCCAAGAGCGGGTACCTCGACGCCCTGCGCGCCAGCCGTGATCCGCAGGACGAGGCACGTGTCGAGAACCTCGACGAGTTCGTCGCGGTCGCCCGCGACTTCGCGCGCAACAACCCCGAGGGCACGATCGCCGACTTCCTCACCGAGGTCGCGCTGGTGTCGGACGCCGACGATCTGGACGACGAGTCCGGCTCGGTGTCGATGATGACCATGCACACCGCGAAGGGCCTGGAGTTCGACGCGGTGTTCGTCACCGGTGTCGAGGAGGACCTCATCCCGCACCGCATCTCCGCGGGCGAGCCGGGCGGTCCTCAGGAGGAGCGCCGGCTCTTCTACGTCGGCATCACGCGTGCGCGCAAGCGCCTCCACCTGTCGCTCGCGATGACTCGCGCGCAGTTCGGTGAGGTCTCCGTGGCGATGCCCAGCCGCTTCCTGCAGGAGATCCCCGCCGAGCTCGTCGACTGGAGGCAGTCGCCGGGGGATGTGAACTCCCGCGGCGGAACGCAGTCGCGTGCGCTCAACGCGCGTCGCGGCGGCGGCTTCGGCGGCAGCGGGGGAGACCGGTTCGGCGTGAAGCCGCTCGCGCCGCGCGATCGCATCACACCGCTGTCGACCGCCATGGACAAGTTCCCGAACAAGGTCACCGGCAAGGTGCGCGACAACGGCGATCTCGAGCTGGCGGCGGGGGACCGCATTCGGCACGACGACTTCGGTGAGGGACGAGTGGACGCCGTGACGGGCGAGGGTGCCAAGCGCATCGCCCACGTGCGCTTCGACGCCGCAGGACTGAAGAAGCTCCTCATCAAGATCGCGCCGATCGAGAAGCTCTGACCGCGGGCGGTCCCGAACCTCTGACGGCGGGCGACCCCTGCGGTGGCGTCCGGCCCGTTCGCGCGGGCTAGGCTGAGCCATATGGCATTGTTCTCCCGCCGCAAGAAGACCGACGAGACCCCTGACGAGACGCAGACGCCGCCCGCGGATGCGCCGGATCAGGCCACCGCCGAGGACGCCGCACCGGCCGAAGCGGTCCCTCAGATCGGCATCTCCGTGCAGGCCTTCCGCGGCGTCGGCGCAGAGGCCGGCCCCGAGGTCTCGCTTCCCGACCCGAATGCGGCCCCCGCCCCTGCGCGCGCGACAGCGCCGAAGGCGGCGTCTGCTCCCCGTCCGCAGACCGCGCAGAAGCGCGTGCTGCCCCTCGCGCCCGCGCTGCCCCCTGCACCGACGGAGTCGGTCCCCGGCATGAAGGACAACACACTCCTGCGGGCGGCGCTCGCGGAGATCGAACAGGGTGCGACGAACGAGCAGCTCATCGGCGTGCTCCGTCAGATGATGCAGAACCATCTCTACCTGCGTGTGCACGGCGACGCGCGTGCGCAGCTGGCAGAGGGGAAGCCGCTGTCCATCGCCGTCGTCCGCGACGGAGAACGCAGCTACATGCTCGCATTCAGCTCTGCCGAGGCAGTGCGCGAGTCCGTGCAGCGCGAGTCCGAACCGTCGGCGACCTCCGCGATCGCCCAGCCCGTCACGGCCGTCCTCCAGCAGCTCATCGCGGGCGACTTCGCCGGCCTCATCCTCGACAACGCCTCCGGCGTCCACCGGGCGGTGTTCCCCGTCGAGGTGCTGACGAAGGCCCTGGAGCAGGCGGATCCGAACATGACGATCAAGACACTGCTGGCCGCCCCCCGCGAGGAGGACACCATGCAGCTCGTCGGCGACGCTCTCGCGAAGACGAAGATGTGGGTCGCCGTCAACGACGGCAGCGGGAACGGTCAGGTCGGCATCGCCGAAGCGCAGACCGCCGACGGGCGCCGCTTCCTGCAGCTGTTCTCGCACCCGCTGGAGATCGTCGCGCTGGGACGCGGCGACAAGCCGCTGCCGTTCGAGCCGGACCAGCTGGCGAAGGTGCTCGCCGGGCATGACACCCTCGCGGGCGTCATCGTGGACTCGGCCGGACCGTCGATCGTCGTCGAGCGAGCGGCGCTCGGTGCGGTGATGGTGCGCGCGGTCGACGTCAGCGACTGACCCTACCGTCCGAGAGCCCCCGCCCATAGGGTCGGAGCATGGCCTCCGAACGCGTGACCCTGTCCGTCTCCGATCCTGGCGGGACGCAGGACGTCGACCTGTCGAGCCCGAACAAGGTCATCTGGCCCGAGGCGGGGATCACGAAAGCCGAACTCGCGGAGTACGTGCAGACGGTCTCGGAGCCGTTCCTCGGCGCGAACGGGGGCCGACCTGTCTCACTGGAGCGGTTCCGCAACGGCGTCACCGACGGATCCGAGAGCTTCTTCTCCAAGAACCCGCCGAAGGGGACGCCGGAGTTCGTCGATGCCGTGACGGTGACGTACAACAGCGGTCGGCAGCATCCGCAGATCGTCCTGAACCGCCCCAGTGCGATCGTCTGGGCCGTGCAGATGAACACGATCGTGTTCCATCCGTGGGCATCGCTCGCCTCCGACACCGACAATCCGATCGAGCTGCGCATCGACCTCGACCCGCAGCCGGGCACGGACTTCGCGGATGCCGTCACGGCGGCTCACGGGCTCCGCGAGGTGCTGCGCGACGCCGAGCTCGAGCCGTTCATCAAGACCAGCGGCAACCGCGGGCTGCATGTGTTCTGCCCGATCGAACCGACGCATGAGTTCCTCGATGTCCGTCACGCCGTCATCGCCGCGGGGCGGGAGCTCGAGCGGCGGATGCCGACGCAGGTGACGACGAACTGGTGGAAGGAGGAGCGGGGCGAGCGCATCTTCGTCGACTTCAATCAGGCCAACCGCGACCGGACGATGGCCGGTGCCTACAGCCCGCGCGCGCTGCCCGGCGCGACGGTCTCGACACCGGTCGCGTGGGACGAGCTCGACGACGTCGATCCTCGCAGCTTCACCGTGCGCACCGTCCCGCAGCGGGTCGCGGACTCTGGCGACCCGTGGGCGGACATGCAGGCGCATCCCGGCCGCATCGACACGCTCTTGTCGTGGTGGGAGCGCGATGTGGAGAACGGGCTGGGCGAACTGCCCTTCCCGCCCGAGTTCCCGAAGATGCCCGGTGAACCGCCGAGGGTGCAGCCGAGCAAGCGCGTCGCCGAGAACTGGGATGCCGACGGCAATCGCGTCGAGGACTGATCGACCGCCTCACTCCAGGACGTCGGCGAGGTCGTAGCCCGCGACGGTGTCCAGCTGGTCGTAGGTGCACGAGCGGGCGTCGCGGTCGGGCCGCCAGCGTTCGAACTGCACGGTGTGGCGGAACCGAGCGCCCTCGAGCTGGTCGTAGCGCACCTCGAGGACGCGCTCGGGACGGAGCCGCACGAACGAGACGTCCTTCGCCCCGGAGAAGCGGCTGCGCTCACCGCCGCCGGTCACCACGTCACCTGCGTCGTCCCGCTCCACCAGCGGTGCGAGTTCGTCGACGAGCTCCTGTCGGCGTCGGTCGCTCCACGCCGCCACCCCGCCGACCTGTCGCAGCGTGCCGTCGGTGTCGTACAGGCCGACGAGGAGGGAACCGACCCCCGAACCCGATTTGTGGATGCGGTAACCGAGGGCGACCACGTCCGCGGTACGGGCATGCTTGATCTTCACCAGTGTGCGCTTGCCCGGTGCGTACGGCTGGTCGAGCGGCTTGGCCACCACTCCGTCGAGGCCGGCGCCCTCGAACTCCTCGAGCCACCGCACGGCCGTGCCGCGGTCGGTCGTCGTGCGGGTGAGATGGAGCGGGTGTGACGCGTCGGCGAGGAGCTCCTCGAGCTGTGCGCGACGCCGGTGGAACGGCTGGTCGATCAGGCTCTCCTCGCCGAGAGCGAGCAGGTCGAACGCGATGAACATCGCCGGCGTCTGCTCCGAAAGCATCTCGACGCGGGATGCCGCGGGGTGGATGCGCTGGCTCAGCGCCTCCCAGTCCAGCCGCTGGGCACCGGGGCGACCGGTGGCGACGACGATCTCTCCGTCGAGCAGGCACGGCTCGGGGAGGATCCGGGGCAGCGCCGCGACGAGTTCGGGGAAGTACCGCGTGAGCGGCTTCGCGCCGCGCGAGCCGATCTCGACCGTGTCGCCGTCCCACGCGATGAGTCCGCGGAACCCGTCCCACTTCGGCTCGAACGAGAGCCCGCCGGAGGTCTTCGCAGGGTCGGGAACAGCGGCTGCCGCCTTCGCGAGCATGGGCGCGGGGATGTCGTAGCGCATGCGTCCATCCTCGCGCCGCACCGGCGGCAGCGGAAGGGCGGCTATCGGAAGAGCTCCTGCAGGCCGGCGGGCGTGCCGGCATCCCCGAGCACCGTTCGTGCGGCGTGCCAGCCCGCCATGCCGTTCACGCCGGGCCCCGGCGGGGTCGACGCCGATGCGAGGTAGACGCCTCGCATCGGGGTGCGCCACGGATGCGTCGAGAGCACGGGGCGCCGCAGGGCCTGTCCGATCGTGAACGCCCCGCCGAGGATGTCGCCGCCGATGTTCGACGGGTTGAACGCCACGCGCGCGGTCGCGGGTGTGACGGTGCGGGCGATGATGCGGTCGCGGAAACCGGGCGCGAAGCGTTCGATCTGCCGCGTGATGAGTTCCGTGGGGTCCAGATCGGAGTGGGCCGGCACATGGATGTACGTCCAGAGCACCGCCTTGCCCTCCGGGGCGCGGGTGTCGTCGAGGACCGACGGCTGCACGGCGAGCACATACGGGCGGTCGGCCACATGTCCCTGAGCCACGGCGTTCTCGCTGGCCCAGACCTCCGCCTGCGTTCCGCCGACGTGCACGGTGGGGGACTGGGCGACCAGCGGATGCGACCAGGGGACAGGGCCGTCGAGGGCGAAGTCGACCTTGGCCGCGCCGGGTCCGTACCGGTAGTCCGAGATCGCTCTGGCGTATCGCGCGGGGATGTCGGGGTGCGTGAGGGCGAGTCTGGGGGAGGAGTTCAGCAGCAGCACATCACCGCGACGCGGGTCGCCCCAGTCGAACGTCGCAAGATCCGTGACGTGCACGCCGGTCTCGACCGTGCCGCCGTTCGCCTCGAGGTCGGCGACCATGGCATCGGTGATCCGCTGAGCGCCCCCGCGCGGATACATCCATCCGCCAGCGTGGCCCTGGGCGGCCAGCAGCAACCCGGCTGCGGCGCCGGCGAGCGAGGGGAGCGGCGTGTTCGCATGGGCGAGAACGCCGGACAGGAGTCCCGCGGCCTCCTCCGTGCGGAAGGAGCGGCGCGCGAGGCCGGACCCCTGATCCAGCATCCGCAGGGCGTAGCGCACGGCGGTGACCGGATCGCGGGGGATGCGCAGCATCTGATTGCCGGTGAAGTCGACGGTCCCCTCGATGTGCCGGCTCAACGGCCTCAGGCGGGACACCCAGGCGCGACCGTCCGCGCCGAGGCCCTCGGCGGTGCGGTCGATGTCGCGCCAGGCGATGCCGGCGCGACCGTCGTCGAGCGGGTGGGCGTAGGAGATCTCCGGGCGGATCCACTCGATCCGTTCCGCGAGGCCGAACGCCTGGAAGAACGGCGACGCCAGGGCGGCGGGATGTGCCGAGGACCCGACGTCGTACCGGAAGCCGGGCACATCGGCGTCGATCGTGCTGGCACCGCCGCCGATGACGTCGGCCGCCTCCACCACACGCACCCGGTAACCCGCACGGGCGAGTGTCACCGCCGCGGCCAGGCCGTTCGGCCCGCTGCCGATGATGGTCGCTCGCGTCATGCGCTCAGTCTTTCAGACCCCTCGGGGACGTGCGATCCTGGAGGGGATGAAAGAAATCCAGGGCCCGACGCCCGCCGGCACTTCCCGTCCATACCGAAACCTCGCCGAGGCGCTGCGTGCGCACCGGATCGACCCGGCGAACCACGAGTTCATCGGCGCGATCGTCGACGCCGTCGGCGTCAGCTCACTGATCGACCGCGGGCGCTACATCGAGGCGATCCGACGCGGAGAGGGCGCCCCGCTGCACATCGGGAAGACGTACACGAACGGGTTCACCGCTGATGAGCGGATCGTCATCGGCGCCGCGCCGCTGCGCCTCCAGCCCAGCGAGGGTCGCGAGCCCTACTTCTACGTGACGCATCCGAGCGAGTTCCGGCCCGTCACTCCGGCGAAGAAGGCGCCGCGCGCCCGCACGGCCCCTGCCGCACCGGTCGCACCCAAGGCGACGCCGGTGTCCGAGCGCGACTACGGCGTCTGCGACGCGTGCTTCATGGTGCGCAACGCCGCCGGCCGCTGCAACTGCGACTGACCGCGTCGGCGCTCACGTGTGAGGCGTCCCGGCCTCCGCAGGTCGCTCGATGATCGCAGCGAGCCCGTCGAGCACTCTCTCCAGGCCGAAGGACCAGGCGCGCTCGTCACTCCATGCCGATTGCTGCGCCTCGCCGACCGCTGCGCCGATCCGTACGGCGCGCGGATAGACCTCGGCGTCGAACGCTTGCGCAAGGATCGGCTGGTTCGCCGCCCACCAATCAGCGTCGCTCATCGCGGAATCCGTGGTGGCCCGGCGCGCATCATGAGCGGCACGGCAGTGGGCCTGCACGAACCCGAGCAGGAAGGTCAGCGCGGCGTCGACGTCGCGGTCGGCGAGTCCGGTCCCGTCGAACGCGGACAGCTCATGCTCGTACTTCGCCATCAGGCCCGGACCGAGGGGTGGTCGGCTGAGGGCGGCGATCTCGGTGACCCAGGCGTGCTCGGAGAGAAGTCCACGATTCGCCTCCGCCACTGCGGTGAGACGATCGCGCCAGGATCCTGATTGCCACCGAGGCCGGTCCATGCGCGCGTACAGCGCATCGAGCATGAGGTCGATCAATTCCGGCTTTCCCGGGACGTAGGTGTACACGGACATCGCAGATATCCCGACACGCTCGGCGACCGCGCGCACGGTGACGGCGCCAAGGCCGCTCTCATCGGCCAGCGCCACCGCACCGTTGACGATCTGGGCCACCGTGGCCGACCTGGCGGGGCCCTTCCTGCGCGTCGGACGGGGAGGCAGTCCCCACAGCAGGCCGAGCGTGGTACTGGGTTCCCCCGAACCGGTGCGGTGATCCGTCATGGTGACATCCTTGCACATTTACTCCGTACGTTGTACATTGTAACCCGTACAGTGTACAACGTACGGAAATCAATCGCCGAGGAGACGCATGCACATCACCGAATCCGCCATCTCGCTCAATGTCACCGACGTCGAAGCCTCTGCGAACTGGGTGCAGACGCACCTGGGGTTCTCCGTCGCCATGCAGGCTGACGGGTTCTGTTCGCTCAGCCACCCCGACGCCGGGTTCCACCTCATCTACCTGCGCACCGGGCTTCCCACGTTCAAGCCGGCATCCGCGGCGGGACGTGCCGATGGCCTGCTCGTGGTGTTCACGGTGTCCGACATCGATGCCGACTATGCCCGTCTGCAGAGTGAGGGCGTTCAGATCATCACGCCGATCGAGACGGAACCGTGGGGGGAGCGCTACTTCCAGATGGCAGACCCGAACGGCATCGTCTACCAGCTCGTGCAGTGGGTGACCCCCACGCCGCAGGAGCAGTCCTGAGCCCGGATCGAGTTCGAAGGATCGCCATGCAGTCATTACCTGATCCCGACCAGCCCACACCGACCTCTCGGGCGGACCTGACGAACGTGATCTTCCTGAAGAACGCGATCGAATCGCCGCTCATCGACGTCGGAGACTTCACGTACTACGACGATGAGGGGTTCCGTCCTCCGTTCGAGCAGGCGAATGTCAAGTATCTCTACGGGCCTCAGCGACTCGTTCTGGGGCGATTCACCGCGATCGCACCCGGTGCGACGTTCCTCATGCCGGGCGGGAACCATCCGATGATCGGTCCGTCGACGTACCCGTTCACGATGTTCGGCGGCGCGTGGCAGGAAGCGACCCTCGAGGCGTTCCTGGCCATCGAACAGCCGGGGGACACCGTCGTCGGCAACGACGTGTGGATCGGGCGCGATGCGACCGTCCTGCCCGGTGTGACGATCGGCGACGGCGCGATCATCGGGGCGCACAGCGTGGTCACGAAGGATGTGCACCCATACGAGGTGGTCGCGGGCAATCCTGCGAGGCACGTTCGCATGCGCTTCGACGCCCGCGACGTCGAGCGGCTGCTCGCCGTGCGCTGGTGGGACTGGCCCGTCGAGAAGATCACCGAGTACGCCGCGGTCATCATGGCCGGCTCCCCGCAGGAGTTGGAGCGCCTGAGCTGATTCAGGACAGTTCGGCCTGAACCCGGCGCGACATCTCGGCGACGGGCATCGCGCGGGGGAACACCGCCACCACGAGGTCGTCCTCCCTGGCTCCCGCGGAGTCGGGAAGGACGCCGTAGCGGCGACGCACGTCGTCGAGGGCCTTCTGCAGGACCGCAGGCGCGACCGGCTTCGTCCCGCGCAGCAGTTGCCGCAGAACGTGGTTGTGCACGGCGGTGACGCCGGCGGCGAACCCCACCGCATCCAGAGGGTCGATGCCGGGGAGCGCACGGCGCAGGTAGTCGTCGAACAGCCGCTCGTACCGGAAGACGGTGACGATCTCGCGTTCCCGGAGAGCGGGAACCTCCCGCACGACCTGATAGCGGAGGCGGGCGAGTTCCGGGTCGTTCGCGAAATGTGCGAAGACGAGTTGGGACGCACGGCAGACCGCTTCCCACGGGTCGGGGTGGGAGCCGGCGAGGAACTCGCGCAGTTCCCCGAGGAGCACCTCGTGATCAGGGAAGACGACGTCCTCCTTGCCGCCGAACTGGCGGAAGAACGTCGAGCGCGAGACGCCAGCGGCCTTCGCGATCTGCTCCACCGAGGTCTGGTCGAATCCCTGCGACCGGAACAGGTCGAGAGCGGCGGCGACGACACCGCCCGGCATCTGCGCGGACTCCTGCATAGCGAGAAGCCTAGTGCGCGGTCAAGCCTGACCGTCCCCGGCGGAGCGGTTCAGGCAGGAGTAGTAAGCTTTGTTCCTGGTCGATATCTCGACATCGAGAGACTTTCCGGACCGCAGCCCAGTGAAGGAAGCACAGTGGATCTGTACGAGTACCAGGCACGAGACGTTTTCGAGAAGTACGGAGTGCCGGTCCTCGCCGGCATCGTCGCGGACACCCCCGAGGAGGTGAAAGCGGCGGCCGAGAAGCTCGGCGGCGTCGTCGTCGTCAAGGCTCAGGTCAAGACCGGTGGTCGTGGCAAGGCCGGTGGCGTCAAGGTCGCCAAGACGCCCGATGAGGCGTACGAGGCCGCCAAGTCCATCCTCGGCCTCGACATCAAGGGCCACATCGTCAAGCGCGTCATGGTCGCCGCCGGAGCCCGCATCGCCGAGGAGTTCTACTTCTCCGTGCTCCTGGACCGCGCCAACCGTTCGTACCTCTCGCTGTGCAGCGTCGAGGGCGGCATGGAGATCGAGCAGCTCGCCGTCGAGAAGCCCGAAGCCCTCGCCCGCGTCGAGGTCGACCCGCTGACCGGCATCGACAAGACCAAGGCGGTCGAGATCGCCCGCGCGGCGAACTTCCCGGAGGACCTCATCGAGAAGGTCTCCGACGTGTTCGTCAAGCTGTTCGAGGTCTACAAGGGCGAGGACGCCACCCTCGTCGAGGTCAACCCGCTCGTCCGCACCGAAGAGGGCGACATCATCGCGCTCGACGGCAAGGTCACCCTGGACGACAACGCCTCCGAGATCCGCCACCCCGAGCACGAGGCGCTCGAGGACAAGGGTGCCGCAGACCCGCTCGAGGCCAAGGCGAAGGAGTCCGGCCTCAACTACGTCAAGCTCGACGGCCAGGTCGGCATCATCGGAAACGGCGCCGGTCTCGTCATGTCGACGCTCGACGTCGTCGCATACGCCGGTGAGGGCCACGGCGGCGTCAAGCCCGCCAACTTCCTCGACATCGGCGGCGGCGCCTCGGCCGAGGTCATGGCCAACGGCCTCGACGTCATCCTCGGCGACCCGCAGGTCAAGAGCGTGTTCGTGAACGTCTTCGGTGGCATCACGGCGTGCGACGCGGTCGCCAACGGCATCAAGGGTGCTCTCGAGACCCTCGGTGACACGGCCTCGAAGCCGCTCGTCGTGCGACTGGACGGCAACCGCGTGGATGAGGGTCGTGCGATCCTCGCCGAGTACGCCCACCCGCTCGTGACTCTCGCCGCCACCATGGACGAGGGCGCCGACAAGGCCGCCGCGCTGGCGAACGCCTGACTCTTCGATACCTCAGAAAAGGAATAAGAGAAATGTCGATCTTCCTGAACAAGGATTCCAAGGTCATCGTCCAGGGCATCACCGGCGGTGAGGGCACCAAGCACACCGCCCTCATGCTCAAGGCCGGCACCCAGGTCGTGGGCGGCGTCAACGCCCGCAAGGCGGGCACGACCGTCTCGCACACCGACAAGGACGGCAACGCCGTCGAGCTCCCCGTCTTCGGCTCCGTCGAGGAGGCCATGAAGGAGACCGGCGCAGACGTGTCGATCGCCTTCGTCCCCGGTGCCTTCACCAAGTCGGCCATGATCGAGGCGATCGACGCCGAGATCCCGCTGCTTGTGGTCATCACCGAGGGCGTGCCCGTCGGCGACGCCGCCGAGGCATGGGCCTACGCGAAGAGCAAGGGCAACAAGACGCGCATCATCGGCCCGAACTGCCCCGGCATCATCACGCCGGGCGAGTCGCTCGTGGGCATCACCCCCGCGAACATCACCGGCAAGGGCCCGATCGGCCTCGTCTCGAAGTCCGGCACCCTGACCTACCAGATGATGTTCGAGCTGCGCGACCTCGGCTTCTCGACCGCCATCGGCATCGGTGGCGACCCGGTCATCGGGACGACGCACATCGACGCCCTCGAGGCGTTCGAGGCCGACCCGGAGACGAAGGCCATCGTCATGATCGGTGAGATCGGCGGAGACGCCGAGGAGCGCGCGGCCGAGTACATCAAGGCGCACGTCACCAAGCCGGTCGTCGGCTACGTCGCCGGCTTCACCGCTCCTGAGGGCAAGACCATGGGTCACGCCGGTGCGATCGTCTCCGGTTCGGCCGGTACGGCGCAGGCGAAGAAGGAGGCCCTCGAGGCCGCCGGAGTCAAGGTCGGAAAGACCCCGTCCGAGACCGCTGACCTCATGCGCGCGATCGTCGAGTCGCTCTGATCTGAGCTATGCTTGATCTGAAGGCCCCGGGCTCCACCCCGGGGCCTTCTCCTTTGTCCGCACCCATTCCCTGAGGGCATCGGGCCGGTTCGTTATGATGCCATCGACGCCCATGCGGGTGAGCATCTCCCAGTCGTCTTCCGTGTCAGGGGTCCACGCGAGCACGCCGAGGCCCGCGCGGTGCGCCAGCGCGACGCCCCGAGCCGTGACCCGGCGGGCGTTGACGGCATGCGCGCCGATCGAGACGGCCTCCGCGATCGTGGCCGGATCCATCACGTGAGTGAGCAGCCCCACCCTCAGGCCGGGGGCCGTTCGCACGATGTTCGCCGCGGTCTTCTCACTGAAGCTCTGGGCGATCACCGAGCGCCGAAGTCCGTAGGCGGTGAGCAGGTCGACCGTCGTCCGGACCTCCGCTCTGGTCCAGGTGCCCTTGTACTCCACGATCAGGTCGATGTCGCTCCCGGCGACCACATCGAGCACCTCGCGAAGCGTCGGAATCCTCGCTCCGGCGAAATCGTCGGACCACCATGCACCGGCGTCCAGCCCGCGCAGCTGCGCCAGCGTCATCTCGGCCACGACGCCAGAGCCGTCCGTCGTACGATCGACGGTCTCATCATGGATGACGACCGGGACTCCGTCCGCAGACATCCGGATGTCGATCTCGACGTACTCCGCGCCGGAAGAGATCGATGACAGGACGGCGGGCATCGTGTTCTCGGGGGCGACGGAGGAGTGACCGCGGTGTGCGACGACGGCACCGGTCTCGCCGGGGGTGCGGAGGACCGTCAAGGGCCGCAGGATCACGCCCTCCATGGCGGCCAGCGAGGAGACGGGGTGCGTGTCGGTGCGCGCGGGAACCGCGGTCACCGGAGGAACGGCGAGGATTGCGCCGGCCGCGCTCGGAGCGATCCCGAGCACGGCCAGCCATGCGGAGACGACGAGCGAGCCTGCGCCCCACAGACGTCGTCGTCGACACCCCATGGACGCATCTTGGCAGACGATCGCGACGGCGTCGAGGGGCGGATGGCGATATACGACGAGGGGGCGGATGCCGCAGCATCCGCCCCCTCGTCACGACGGGATCAGGCGACGCCGAAAGCCGCCTCGATCGGTCCACGTGCGAAGAAGAGCACGAAGCCGGCGCCGACGATCCACAGCAGCGGGTGGATCGTCTTCGCCTTGCCCGCCAGCGCCTGCACGAGCACCCAGCTGACGAATCCGGCCCCGATGCCGTTGGCGATCGAGTAGGTCAGCGGCATGACGGTGACCGTGAGGAACACGGGCAGGAGGACGCCGAAGTCGGCGAGGTCGATGTACTTGATCTGCGCCATCATCATCGCGCCGACGATCACCAGCGCGGCGGCCGCGATCTCGGTGGGGACGATGGACGTCAGCGGCGTGAGGAACATCGCCAGGAGGAACATCACACCCGTGACGACGTTGGCGAACCCGGTGCGCGCACCTTCTCCGATGCCGGCGCCGGACTCGATGAACACCGTGTTCGACGACGACGAGGTCGCACCACCGGCGATGGCACCCACACCTTCGACGATCAGGGCGGACTTGATCCGGGGGAAGTCACCCTTCTCGTCCGAGAGGTTGGCCTCCTTCGCGAGGCCCGTCATGGTTCCCATGGCGTCGAAGAAGTTCGAGAAGACCAGGGTGAAGACGATCATCACCAGCGCGACGATGCTGACCTTGCTCGCGTCGAAGCCGAAGTCCACGGCGCCGACGAGGCTGAGATCGGGAAGGCTGACGGGCGTGCCGGTCAGGGCGGGGACCGTGAGGCTCCAGCCGCCGGGGTTGAACGACCCGTCGTCGGCGAACTGCGGACCGAGGTGCCAGATCGCCTCGACGATCACGGCGAGCACGGTGCCGGAGACGAGCCCGATCAGCAGGCCGCCCTTGACCTTCCGTGCCACGAGGATGCCCGTGATGATCAGCGTGATGACGAACAGCAGCGACGGCACAGTGGCGACGGACCCGGCGACACCGAGTCCGACGGGCGGCGATGCGTCGCCGGTGGCGGTGACGAAGCCGGAGTTGACGAAGCCGATGAAGGCGATGAACAAGCCGATGCCGACGGTGATGGCGATCTTGAGCTGGAACGGGACGGCGTCGAAGATCATCTTCCGAAGGCCGGTGGCGGCCAGCAGGACGATGACCACACCGTTGATCATCACGAGGGCCATGGCCTCGGGCCAGGTGACCTGGCCGACCACCGAGAAGGCGAGGAACGCGTTGATGCCGAGACCGGCGGCGAACGCGAACGGCAGACGCGTCACGAGCCCGAACAGGATCGTCATCACGCCGGCGGTGAGCGCCGTCGAGGCGCCGACGGCGCTGAAGCTCAGCGTGTTGCCGTCGATGTCGGCGGCGCCCGTGAGGATGATCGGGTTGAGGATGACGATGTACGCCATCGTGACGAACGTGACGATACCGCCACGTACCTCCGCGCCGACGGTCGAGCCGCGCTTGGTGATCTCGAAGAAGCGGTCCAGCGCGTTCTTCGGCGGGGCGGCCTGGTCGGGGGCAGGGGAGCCGGAAGCGGGTGAGGGGGCAGTAGTCATCGGGAAACCTCCTCGGGAACGATACCGTGTCCGCGCCCTCGCGCGCGCCCGCGCGGGCCCGACAGGTTCTCGTCGTAGTCTCGTTGAGACATGCAACGCCTCCTCGTCGCGATCCTCGCCGCGGTCGACGCCGCCATCGCGGCCGCCGTCGGCCTCGCCGTGCTGCTCGCGCCGCTGACCCTGCTGTGGACGCTCGCCTTCGGCGTCTCCGCGGACTGGGGCGGACTGTGGCCGGCCGCGGGGACGCTGTGGCAGTTCGGGCACGGAGTGCCGATCGCCATCGACCTGCCGGATGCCGTCGTCTCGGCCGTCGGGATCGCTCCTGAAGCGGCGTCGTTCACCCTGTCGCTCACGCCGCTGGCGTTCCTCGTCTTCACCCTCCTGTTCGCTGGACGCTCGGGCGCCCGTGCGGCGCGATCCGGGGCATGGCTGCTCGGCGCGGTCGCGGGCATCGCCGCGTTCGCGCTCATCGCCGCGGGCGTCGCGCTGACGGCGCGAGTCGACATCGCGGCCGTGCCACTGTCGACCGCGATCGTGTACCCGGCGCTCGTGTACCTGCTCGGAGTGTTCTCCGGCGCGATCAGCACGGCCTGGCGCCACGGGGACGGCGGGCTCGTCGACCGCCTGCACGATCGCGTCGACACCTGGGGGCGCTGGAGCGCCGTACCCGGCGAGGTCGTCCGCGGCACCGTGGTCGTGGCCGTCGCGCTGACGGGGGTCGCCGGGCTCGCGGTGGCGATCATGGTGCTCGCCCGAGGCGGAGAGGTCGTCGCCCTGTTCGAGACGGCGCGCGTCGATGCGACCGGCGCGGCGGTGATCACCCTCGGGCAACTCGCCTACCTCCCCACCCTGCTGGTCTGGGCGATCGCGTGGATCGCCGGTCCCGGCTTCTCCGTCGGCGCGGGGACGAGCGTCTCGCCCGCCGGAACGCAGCTGGGCGTGGTGCCCGGCGTCCCGATGCTCGGTCTGCTCCCGGAGAACAGCTCCATGTGGATGCTGATCGTCGTCCTCCTCCCCGTCGGGGCGGGTGCGCTCGCCGGATGGATGGTGCATTCGCGTCTGGCCTGGCAGGACGCCGCCGGGCCGGTGGCCCCGCGCGCGGTCATCGCAGGAGCGATCGCCCTGTGCAGCGCGGGCGTCGCCGCCGTCGCATCCGCTCTGGCCTCAGGATCAATCGGGCCGGGGCGCATGTCCGACACGGGGCCGCATGCCGGGTGGGCCGCTCTCGCGGTCGGGATCGAAGTGCTCGTCGGGACGGCGATCATGCTCATCGCCCCACGGCATCGCGACGAACTCGCGGAGGAGCGCACGGACCGCTGGGTCGCTGAGATGGGCGCGTCCCCGACGCTGGACCCCGCCCCGCACCGGCAGGACGCCGCCGCCGACCAGTACGACACCGAGCCCATCGACGACCACGGCCTGTTCGCCACGCAGCCGCTCGAGGAGCCCCGTCCATCCGGGGACGGGAGCACGCCGACGCCCCGCTAGACTGGCCGGGTGCTCACGGTCGCCGTTCTCATCTCTGGCACCGGCTCGAACCTCCGCGCCCTTCTCGAAGCCGCACGCCGCCCTGACTTCCCCGCGCGGATCGTCGTCGTCGGTGCGGACCGTGACGCCGAAGGGCTCGCGCATGCCGCCGAACTCGGCATCCCGAGCTTCACGGTGCCGTTCCGGTCGTTCGCGGATCGCGACGCGTGGGGCGCCGAACTCGGCCGTCGACTCGACGAGTGGGAGCCCGACCTCGTCGTCCTGAGCGGCCTCATGCGTCTGCTGCCCTCGTCTCTGGTCGCCCGGTATGCGCCGAGGATCATCAACACCCACCCCGCCTACCTTCCGGAGTTCCCTGGGGCCCACGGGGTGCGCGACGCGCTGGCCGCCGGCGTCTCGCAGACCGGTGCGAGCGTCATCGTCGTCGACGACGGCGTCGACACCGGCCCGATCCTCGCCCAGGAGCGCATCCCCGTCGAGCCGGGAGACACCGAGGAGACGCTCCACGAGCGCATCAAACCCGTGGAACGGCGCCTGCTCATCGATGTCGTGCGCCGCATCGCCACCGGCGATCTCGCCCTCACCCCCTGACCCGCATCCGTACACCCGCACGCCCACGCAAGAAGGAGCCACTCCATGGCCGGTCCGAGCCACGATTCGTCCCTGTACCGTGATCGCGATGTGGTGCCGATCCGGCGAGCACTCGTCTCGGTGAGCGACAAGACCGATCTGCTGGTGCTCGCGCAGGCGCTCGCCGATGCAGGCGTCGAGATCGTCTCGACCGGGTCGACCGCCGCGACCATCCGCGAGGCCGGCTACGAGGTCACCGACGTCGCCTCCGTCACCGGGGTGGCCGAGATGCTCGATGGCCGCGTGAAGACGCTGCACCCAAGCATCCATGGCGGACTGCTCGCCGACCTGCGCCTCGAGGACCATGAGCGTCAGCTCGCGGAGCTCGGCATCTCGCCCTTCGAGCTCGTGGTCGTCAACCTCTACCCGTTCGTCGAGACCGTCGCCTCCGGCGCGACCGGTGACGACGTCGTCGAGCAGATCGACATCGGCGGCCCCGCCATGGTCCGCGCATCCGCCAAGAACCATGCCAACGTCGCGATCGTCGTCTCGCCCGAGTCGTACCCCGCGATCATCGAGTCCATCCAGGCCGGTGGCACCACGCTCACTCAGCGTCGGGAGCTGGCCGCGCGCGCGTTCGCACACACCTCCGCCTACGACACGGCCGTCGCCGCGTGGTTCGCCGAGGGCACCCTCAGCGACGGGGGCGAGCTGCCGGAGCACCTCACCATCAAGGCCGAGCGGCTCTCGACGCTCCGCTACGGCGAGAACGCCCACCAGCGCGGGGCGATCTACACCCGCGTCGGCGGTCACGGCATCGCCCAGGCCGTGCAGCTGCAGGGCAAGGAGATGTCCTACAACAACTACGTGGATGCGGATGCCGCTCTGCGGGCCGCGTTCGACATGATCCTCCCCGCCGTGGCGATCGTGAAGCACGCGAACCCCTGCGGCATCGCGACCACCGCCCCCAACGCCCTCGACCCCATCGCCAGCGCACACCTGCGCGCCCACGAGTGCGACCCGGTCTCGGCATACGGCGGCGTGATCGCCACCAACGGCACCGTCACGCTGAAGATGGCCGAGAACCTCAAGGACATCTTCACCGAGGTGATCGTCGCTCCGTCGTTCGAGCCGGAGGCGCTGCAGGTGTTCAAGGCGAAGAAGAACCTGCGCGTCCTCCAGCTGCCGGACGACTGGCGTCAGGAGCGGATGGACGTGCGCCTCGTCTCCGGTGGACTGCTGCTGCAGGACGCCGACCGCTTCCCGGATGAGATCGGCACCGTCGCGGAGAACTGGCAGCTCGTCACGGGCGAGCGTCCGGCGGAGGAGGAGATGTCGGACCTCATCTTCGCCTGGAAGGCCTGCCGTGCGGTGAAGTCGAACGCGATCGTGCTCGCCCAGGGCAAGGCCACGGTCGGCATCGGCATGGGCCAGGTCAACCGGGTCGACTCCTGCCGCCTCGCCGTCGAGCGCGCCGGCGATCGCGCCGCAGGATCGATCGCGGCATCCGATGCGTTCTTCCCCTTCGCGGACGGCCCGCAGGTGCTCATCGACGCCGGGATCTCCACGATCATCCAGCCCGGTGGGTCCGTCAGAGACGAGGAGGTCATCGCCGCGGCGAAGGCCGCCGGCGTGACGATGTTCTTCACGGGAGAGCGCCACTTCTTCCACTGAGCGGTCACCGATCGCACGGAGTTCACGCACGAGCGGCCGGGCCCACGTCACACGAGTGGCGGGTGCCCGGCCGTTGCCGTCGCCGCACGCGTGACACCGGGTGCGGCGCGACCCACCGTGATGTCCGATTTCCGCGAGCCTGCGGCATGTGGACGTGTCAGAGTGGAGGCATGGGCTACCAGGGCATGACCTTCGACGAGCGGTACCGCGCGATCGACGCGCGCGACACCCGCTTCGACGGGCAGTTCGTGACCGCTGTGCGCTCCACCGGCATCTACTGCCGGCCGAGCTGCCCCGCTCGCACCCCCAGACCCCAGAACGTCACGTTCTACCCGACGAGCGCCGCGGCCCACGAGGCCGGATATCGGGCCTGCAAGCGCTGTCTGCCCGAGGCCGCACCGGGGTCGCCGGAGTGGAACCTGCGCGGCGATGTCGCCGCGAGAGCGATGCGCCTCATCGCCGCGGGGGTCGTCGAGCGCGAGGGGGTGCCTGGCCTCTCCGCGCGCCTCGGATACTCCACCCGTCATCTGACCCGGCTGCTCACGGCCGAACTGGGTGCAGGGCCGCTCGCGCTGGCCCGTGCCCACCGCGCGCACAACGCGAGGATGCTCCTGGTCGGCACCGATCTGCCCGTGGCGGAGATCGCGTTCTCCGCCGGGTTCGCCAGCATCCGGCAGTGCAACGACACGATCCGTGAGGTGTTCGGCCTTTCGCCCAGCGAACTGCGCTCCCGCCGCCGGACCGGCGCCGCCTCCACCGGCGGGGCGATCGATCTGCTCCTCCCGCACCGCGGGCCGATCGACACGACGGGGATCTTCGACTGGATGGCGGCGCGCGCGCTGCCGGGGGTCGAGGAATCGTCCCCCAGCGCCTTCGCGCGTCACCTGCGCATGGCGGGTGGGCCCGCGTGGTTCCAGGTCCGACAGGATGAGGCCGGAGCGCTCCGACTCCGCGCACGGGTGACGCATCTCGGCGATCTCGCACCACTGATCGCCACGGCCAGGCGGCTGTTCGACCTGGATGCCGACCCCGCCGCGATCGATGCCGCGCTCTCCGCGCAGCCGGCTCTCGCCCCCCTCGTCGCGAGGACGCCTGGTATCCGCGTCCCGGGCACCGCGGATCCGCACGAGATGCTGATCCGCGCGATGGTGGGTCAGCAGATCACGGTCGTCGCCGCTCGCACCGCGCTCACCGCGCTCGCGCACCACCTGGGGGAACCGGTCGAGGACGCCGCCCAGACCGACGATCCGGATGCCCCGTTGCCGCGCCTGTTCCCGACGATGGCGGCGATCGCCGACCGCGGTGCAGAAGTGCTCCGCGGCCCAGCGGCGCGCATCCGCGCCGTCACCGGCGCCGCCGCGGCCCTCGCGGACGGTTCGCTTCCGCTCACGGTGGGAGACGACGGGGAGCAGCAGCGCGCCGCACTGCTCGCGATGCCGGGAATCGGTCCGTGGACGGCCGATTACGTCCGCATGCGGGTGCTCGGGGACCCCGATGTCTTCCTGCCCGGCGACGTGGCGGTGCGAACAGGGGCGGCGGCGTCCGGACTCCCAGCCGAACCGCGCACGCTGACCGAATGGTCGACGCGCACCGCGCCGTGGCGCAGCTACCTGACCGCCCATCTCTGGCGCGCCGTGCCACCGCGCGTCCCACGAACACCTGCGCGGCGTGCCGCGCGACGACCCGAGGAGGCCTCATGACCGCGCTCATCCAGACCGTCGACACTCCGGACGGCCCCTTCACCCTGCTCGTGGACGACGAACAGCGCGTGCTGTCATCCGGGTGGACATCCGATCGTGACGAGATCCTCGGTCGGCTTCCCGCCGCCGCTCGCCCCGCCGGGATCCGTGAGGGACGCGCGGATGCCGCATCCGCCGTCCGCGACTACTACGCAGGAGACGTCGCCGCGATCGACACCGTGCGGGTCCGGCAGATCGGCACACCGCTGCAGCGGACCGGCTGGGCCGCCCTGCGTCGCATCGTGCCGGGGCAGCCTCTCACCTACACCTCGTTCGCCGCGGAGCTCGGCAGCCCCCGTGCGGTCCGCGCTGCGGCATCCATCTGCGCCCGCAACGCACCGGCACTCTTCGTCCCCTGTCACCGGGTGCTGCGCAGCGACGGCACGCTGGGCGGCTTCGCCTGGGGACTCGACGTCAAGGCGAGTCTGCTCGCTCGCGAGCGGGCCACAGGCGTCCTCCGATGAGTCGTCGTCGATCCCCGGGCGACCCGGAGACGGACATCTGGGAATTCCTGTTGCACCCAGCGGGTTCACAGGAATAGTCTGGAGGGCTGTCGCGCCGACCGGTGTGACGCTTCGGGCCTGAGGAGGACACCATGATTTCGATCACTGTCACGCAGATCACCGCTCCCGGCCAGGCCCCGGAGTACCTGCGCGGCTGACACCGCCCGGCACCACCATCACACCGGGTTCCGCGTCGCACCGCCGAGCCCGCCGCACATCTTCCGCGTCCGCATCGCAACTCGTCTGAGAGTCATGTCTTCCTCGTCGTCCTCGTCAACGCCGTCGTCCGCACTGTCCACCCCCGCCGCCCTCTGGCGCCTAGCCCCCTTCGTCCGGCCCGTCGTCTGGCGGTTCGTCGGAGGTGCCGCGAGCGCGCTCGTCGCGGCCGTCATCGCCCTGATGATCCCGATCGTCCTCGAACAGATCGTGCAGGGCCCGATCCAGGACGGCGCGACGCAGTCCGGTGCCGTCGGCCTCATCATCCTCGGAGCGCTCGTCGTGCTCGCGCTCGGACTCGGCGAGGCGCTCATGGTGTGGCTGCGCCGGTGGTTCATCCTCAAGCCGTCCACCGAGATCGAGTACCGGATGCGGACGCAGCTGTACGCCCGGTTGCAGACGCTCCCGGTCGCCTTCCACGACCGCTGGCAGTCCGGGCAGCTGTTGAGCCGGATGATGCAGGACATCGGCCTCATCCGGCGCTGGCTCGCCTTCGGTCTCATCCTGCTGGTGGTCAACCTCCTGACGATCATCATCGGCACGGTGCTGCTGTTCCGTTGGCACTGGCTGCTGGGCACCATCTTCATCCTCACGGCCATCCCGCTGTGGGTCACCGGGTACCGCTTCGAGAAGCGCTACGGGCGTCTCGCCCGACAGAGCCAGGACCAGGCCGGCGACCTCGCCACGAGCGTCGAGGAGAGCGTGCACGGCATCCGCGTGCTGAAGGCCTTCGGCCGCGGAAAGCACGCGCTGCGGCGCTTCAGTTCGCAGGCCGAGAACCTGCGTGAGACCGAGCTCAGCAAGGCCCGCGCGGTCGGGACCATCTGGTTCTGGCTCGACCTCATGCCGCAGATCGCGTTCGGTCTCAGCCTTATGACGGGCATCTGGCTGATCTCGCAGGGCGCCATCGCGCTGCCGGAGCTGTTCGCGTTCTTCGCGATGGCCACGGTGCTGCGGTGGCCGATCGAGTCGATCGGGTTCCTCTTCTCGTTCATGCTGGACGCGCGCACGGCGACGGACCGCGTGTTCGACATCTTCTCCGAGACGAATTCGATCACCGACCCGGAGCAGCCGGTCCGGATCGCGGAGCCCCGCGGCGAGCTCGCCTTCGAGGGCGCGCACTTCCGGTACCAGGATGCCGGTGCCGCGGAGCGCGACCTGCTGGACGGGATCGACCTCGTGCTGCGCCCTGGCGAGACCATGGCGCTGGTCGGACTGACCGGGAGTGGGAAGACGACGCTCACAACGCTGCCCGCACGCCTGTACGACGTCACCGGCGGTCGCGTCACGCTCGACGGCGTCGACGTTCGCGACCTGTCGCTCGAGGAGCTGCGACGCCACATCGCGATGGCCTTCGAGGATGCGACGCTGTTCTCGGCCTCCGTGCGGGAGAACGTCCTGCTCGGTCGGGCTGAACTCGACGTCCACAGCGACGAGGCCGAGCGCGTCCTGCGCGAGGCGCTCGATGTCGCGCAGGCCGGTTTCGTCGACACGCTGCCCGACGGCGTGGAGACCGTCATCGGCGAGGAGGGTCTGAGCCTGTCCGGCGGACAGCGTCAGCGCCTCGCTCTCGCCCGCGCCGTGGCGGCCAAGCCGAGGGTCCTCGTCCTCGACGACCCCCTGTCTGCCCTCGACGTCGACACCGAGGCCCTCGTGGAGGAGGCTCTCCGCCACGTCCTCGCCGACACCACGGCGATGATCGTCGCCCACCGCCCGTCCACCGTCGCCCTGGCCGACCGGGTGGCGTTGCTGGAGCGGGGGAGGATCACCGCGGTTGGTACGCACTCCGAACTGCTCCGCACGAGCGCGCACTACCGCCATGTCATCTCGAGCCTCGAGGCCGAGGAGGCCGCCCGCACCGGCGCGATCCCGATCATCACCGATGACGACCTCGCGGCGGCAGAAGAAGCGGCGGGTGTGGCGGCATCCGCGCCACCGCACGCCGCAGAATCCCACGACACCGATACGCACGACATCGAGAAGGAGGTGCAGTCATGAGCACGACCGTCGCTGGAACCCAGGGCGAGGACCGCTCCAACTACACCCGCGAGGAGAGCCGCGCGATCCGCCGGCGCTCGCTGCGGCTGCTCGGGTCGCTCGTCTCTCCGTTGAAGGCGCAGATCGTCCTGGCCGCCGTCGTCCTCGTCATCTCGACGGCGCTGCAGGTGGCAGGGCCCATCCTCATCAGCATCGGTCTGGACAGGGCGCTGCCCGCCGTCCTCGACGGCGCCGACTGGATGCCGACCTTCGTCATCGGGATCGTGTACCTGCTGGCCGGAGCGGCAGCGGCCGCGCTGATCGGCTGGTACGTCGTCGTGGCCGCCCGCATCACCCAGGCCGTGCTCATCGACCTGCGCAAGCGCATCTTCCTGCACACGCAGCGCCTGAGCCTGGAGTTCCACGAGACGTACACGTCCGGCCGCATCATCTCGCGCCAGACGAGCGATCTGGACTCGATCAGGGAGCTGCTCGACGGGGGCCTCAACAACCTCGTCTCCGGTGTGCTCTTCGGTGCGTTCACGTTCATCGCGTTGATGGTGTGGGACTGGCAGTCCGGGGTGATCCTGCTTCTTGCCGGCGTCCCGCTGTTCCTGCTGATGCGCTGGTTCTACTCGCGCTCGCAGATCGTCTTCCGCGAGTCGCGCGTGATCAGCGCGCGCGTCATCGTGCAGTTCGTCGAGACCATGACCGGCATCCGCGCGGTCAAGGCGTTCCGCAAGGAGCCGCGCAACGACGCGACCTTCCAGAAGGTCGCCGGCGAGTACCGCGACGTCAACCGCCGGTCCATGCTGCTGTTCGGCACCTTCGAGCCCGGGCTGATGTCCGTGGCCGCACTGACCCTCGGCCTCGTCGTGCTGTGGGGTGGCATCCGCGTCGCCGACGGCGCACTGACCGTCGGTGTCCTCCTGTCCGCCGTGCTGTACGTGCGCAACTTCTTCGCGCCGATGCAGGAGATCGCGATGTTCCTCAACTCCTACCAGTCGGCCACGGCCGCGCTGGAGAAGGTGTCTGGTGTGCTCGAGGAGCAGCCGACAGTGCCCGACCCGGAGAAGCCGGTCGACCTGTGGGAGTCCCGCGGTCACGTGCGCTTCGACGAGGTGACCTTCGGGTACTCGGGGGAGAAGACGATCCTGCCGAACTTCTCGCTCGACATCCGCGCCGGGCAGACGATCGCTCTGGTCGGGACGACGGGGGCGGGCAAGTCCACGCTCGCCAAGCTCATCTCGCGCTTCTACGACCCCTCCGACGGCCGCGTCACGCTCGACGGGGTGGATCTGCGGTCGCTGCATCCGAAGGACCTGCGCCGGGCGATCGTCATGGTCACCCAGGAGGCGTACCTGTTCAGCGGGACGGTCGCCGACAACATCGCGCTGGGTAAGCCCGACGCCACGCTCGACGAGATCCGTGCGGCGGCGCGCGCGGTGGGCGCCGACGAGTTCATCTCGGCACTGCCCGACGGGTACAACTCCGACGTGAACAAGCGCGGAGGACGCGTGTCTGCGGGGCAGCGTCAGCTGATCTCGTTCGCGCGCGCGTTCCTCGCCGACCCCGCCGTGCTGATCCTCGACGAGGCGACCGCCTCGCTGGACATCCCGTCGGAGCGCCTCATCCAGGACGCGCTGCAGACGCTGCTCGCCGACCGGACGGCGATCATCATCGCGCACCGCCTGTCGACGGTCGCGATCGCCGACAGGGTGCTCGTGATGGAGCACGGGAGGATCATCGAGGACGACACCCCCGCCGCGCTCATCAGCGGGACGGGCAAGTTCGCGCAGCTGCACGCCGCATGGCAGGAGACGCTCGTCTGACGCTGCGCCGCAGACGAGTGACTACGATCGAACCGTGGATCCGTTCTGGATGCTGGCCGCCGAGTGGTGGTGGGTCGCACCGACCGCTGTCGGTGCGGGAGCCGTCACGGCGGTCGGCGTGCGCCGCGGACAGCGCCGCAGCGGCCGGCGGCTCGCCCTCGACGCCGCCCGCGACGACCTCCGCACCGCGCAGCGGGAGGTTGCCGAACGGCGCCGCGCGGTGAAGATCGCGCGGGCGGAGCTGGCCAGACTCATGGCCGAGCGTGTGGCATCCAGGGCATCCGCCGCCGAGGTCGCCAGCGCCCGCCGCGCGGTCAAGCAGGCGGAGTACGACGCGAAGGCCGCGGCCGCCGACGTGCGCGCACGTCGGGCGAGAGTGGGGGTGGCGCAGGCGGAGCTCCCCGCGGCATCCCGCCCCGACCGCTACCCGCTCGCGCGGCTGCGCAGCGCGCACGACGCGGTGACGGCGCGCTGGATGGAGTACGAGACGGACCCGGCGAAGCTCATCGCGTATCCCGTCATGAGCAACGGCAAGGACCCGGCCATGGCGGCGTTCCTCACCGCCGCACGTCGAGCACGCGACCTGCGTCCCGCATCGGACGCCGGCGTGACGCCGGAGGAGTATTCCGCCTACCGCGACGCCGTCGCCGACCTCGAGCGGGCGTTCGACGTCGCCGAGCACACCGCCAAGGCGCGCGCGGCCGGTCGCAACCCCGACGCCGGGGTGGCGTGGCAGGACAGTGCGCAGGAGATGCTCACCCGATCCGCAGAGGCACTCGACAAGGCCGCGGGCGCCGCGGCCTCAGTGATCGCCGCCTGGGCGGCTCGACGCAAGCCGGACAAGGGCGAGCCGGGCGAGCGCTGACTCTCAGGCGGGGAGGGTGCGGGTGCGGACGAGTTCCCGGTACCAGTGCCCCGAGTCCTTGACGGTCCGCTCGAGGGTGTCGAAGTCGACGCGGACGATGCCGAACCGCTTGGCGTATCCGTAGCCCCACTCGAAGTTGTCCAGCAACGACCACACGAAGTAGCCGCGCAGGTCGACGCCGCGCTCCATCGCCCTGTGCGCCGCGGTGAAGTGGCGCCGCAGGTAGTCCGTGCGTTCCGGGTCCGGAACCGAACCGTCCTCGGCCACCTCGTCCTCGAAGGCGGCCCCGTTCTCGGTCACCATCAGCGGCTGCTCGGGGAACTGCTCCGACAGCGACACGAGAAGCTCCTCGAGACCCTCCGGGGCGATGTTCCAGCCCATGGCCGTGTACGGGCCGGGCTGCTCGACGAACTCGACGAGGCGGTCGCTGCCCGGCCACGCCGTGCCGGCGGACGTGCCCTTGTGTCCGTCGTTCTGCTGCTTCTCGGAGACGCCGTCCCAGAGGCGGACGGTCGCGGTGGAGTAGTAGTTGACGCCGAGGACGTCGAGCGGCTGGTTGATGGTGGCGAGGTCGCCGTCCTGGACGAAGCTCCAATCGGTCACCTCGGCCGTGTCCGCGAGCAGATCAGCGGGGTACTCACCGCGGAGCATCGGGTGGGTGAAGGCGCGGTTCGCCAGCGCGTCGATGCGCCGCATGGCCTCGTCCGCGCCGTCGCCCTGTCCGCGCAGGACGTGGAAGTTCAGCGTGACCGAGTACTCGGGGTCGCCGGTGCACGTGGCGCGGAGGGCCTGGATGCCGCGGCCGTGCGCGAGGTTGAGATGGTGCACGGCGGAGAGGGCGGATGCCGGTTCCGTTCGGCCCGGAGCGTGCCCGCCCTGGCCGTAGCCCAGGTACGCCGAGCACCACGGTTCGTTGAGCGAGGTCCAGGTGTGGACGCGGTCGCCCAGGGCGGTTCCCATGATCTCCGCATAGCGCTCGAACGCATCCGTGGTGGCACGCGAGGTCCATCCACCGGCATCCTCGAGGTACTGCGGAAGGTCCCAGTGGTAGAGGGTCGCCACGGGGCGGATACCGCGTTCGAGCAGGCCGTCGACGAGACGGGAGTAGAAGTCGAGGCCGGCCTGATTGACGGTGCCGTCGGCGGTCGGCTGGATCCGGGGCCACGCGATGGAGAAGCGGTACGCTCCGAGGCCGAGATCCTTCATCAGATCGAGGTCGTCGTCGACGCGGTGGTAGTGGTCGCAGGCCACATCCCCCGTGTCACCGTTCCAGACCTTGCCCGGTGTCTTGCTGAAGGTGTCCCAGATGGAGGGAGTGCGGCCGTCTTCTGCTGCGGCGCCCTCGATCTGATACGAGGCAGTCGCAGAGCCGAATGTGAACGACGGCGGGAAGACGAGCCCGGAGTCGCGGTAGTCGGCGTTGCCGGTGGGGCGGTTCATGCGGGCGGAGCTCCTTGAGTCGGCGTCAGCGTCGGCGCGAATCGTCGAAACGCTTCGACCTTATGCTAGAGGTCGGGAAAGGCGCACCGCAAGGGCTGACGCGGGGGCACTGGACCGGCGTCGGCTGAAGGCGACGGAGCCTCGGTGGGGGAGGGGATCCGAGACCCCGCCGCCGGTACTAGGGGGCGACCTGGATCGAGGCGATGACCTCGCCGTACTCCGTCTCGCCGACCTGAGTGAAGCCCACGCGCTCGAAGAACGCGGCAGGACCGGCGTCGCCGGCCTCGTAGATCACGTCGACGTGGTTCATCCCGCGCGAGCGGGCTTCGTCGACGAGCGCCTCGACGGCGAATCGGCCGATGCCGCGCCCCTGATCATCGGCGTCCACGTTGATGCGCCAGAGCACAGAGCGGAAGTGCTCCTCCGGCGCATCCGGATCGAAGTTCGCGCTGACGAATCCCACGACCTCGTCGCCGTCGAGGATCACCCGCTGCCAGGAGGTCTTGGGGTTGATCACGGTGGCGGCGATCCCGTAGGAGACCGGCGCGAGGTACTGCTCCTGCCCCGGCTTCAGGGACAGGTTGTTGACCGCGACGATCGTCGCGGCGGACAGTTCGACCACGCGCAGTTCAGTCATATGCCCAGGGTAACCTCTCGCGCGCCCGACCGCGCCGAAGATATCGGGGAAACGTGGACAAGGGCACTCAGGTATCTTGGTATCGAGACAAATTTGACTCGTGAACGGAGAATCTCCCGGTGACCGACGACGCCATCATCTACACGTACACGGACGAGGCACCGGCTCTCGCCACCGCATCGCTCCTCCCGATCGTCCAGGCCTACGCCGGCAAGGCGGGCATCGACATCGAGACGCGTGACATCTCGCTCGCTGGGCGCATCCTCGCCGCCTTCCCGCAGCGCCTCACCGCCGAGCAGGGCGTCTCGGACGCACTCGCGGAGCTCGGAGGGCTCGCCACGCTGCCCGAGGCGAACATCATCAAGCTCCCCAACATCTCGGCATCCATTCCGCAGCTGAAGGCCGCGATCGCCGAGCTGCAGAGCCAGGGATACGACATCCCCGACTTCCCCGACGAGCCCGCATCGCTCGACGAGAAGGACATCCGCGCCCGCTACGACCGCATCAAGGGGTCCGCGGTGAACCCGGTGCTGCGCGAAGGCAACAGCGACCGCCGTGCGCCGTTGGCCGTGAAGAACTACGCCAAGAAGCACCCGCACACGAACAAGCCCTTCGCCGAAGGGTCGAAGACGCGCGTGGCCACCATGGGGCACGACGACTTCAAGCACAACGAGAAGAGCTGGATCGCGGCGCATGACGACGTCCTGACGATCCGCCACATCGCCGAGGACGGCACCGTCACCGTCCTCAAGGACAACCTCAAGGTGCTGCCGCGCGAGATCGTGGATGCCACGTTCCTCTCCGCATCCGCCCTCGACGCCTTCCTCGCCGAGACCCTCGAGACGGCCAAGCAGGACGACGTCCTCTACTCGGTGCATCTCAAGGCGACGATGATGAAGGTCTCCGACCCGATCATCTTCGGTCACGTCGTCAAGGCATTCTTCGCCGACGTCTTCTCGCGCTTCGGAGACCAGCTCGCCGCCGCGGGCCTCAGCGCGAACGACGGCCTCGGCTCGATCCTCTCCGGCGTCGCGAAGCTCGACGGCGGCGAGGAGATCGCCGCCGAGTTCGCCAAGGCGCTCGAGACCGGACCCCGCGTGTCGTACGTCAACTCCGACAAGGGCATCACGAACCTGCACGTCCCCTCCGACGTCATCGTCGACGCCTCGATGCCGGCGCTCGTCCGCAACGGCGGCAAGCTGTGGGGCGCGGACGGCGGCGAGGACGACACGCTCGCGGTCATCCCCGACTCGTCGTACGCCGGCGTCTACCAGGCCGTGATCGATGACGTCATCGCCAACGGCCCGCTCAACCCCGCCACGATCGGCACGGTGCCCAACGTCGGCCTCATGGCGCAGGCGGCCGAGGAGTACGGCAGCCACGACAAGACCTTCGAGATCCCGTCCGCCGGACGGGTCGAGATCGTCGACGGAGACGACAACGTCGTCATCGAGCACCGCGTCGGCGCCGGTGACATCTGGCGTGCGACGCAGACCAAGCACATCCCCGTGATGGACTGGGTCAAGCTCGCGGTCACCCGGGCGCAGGCGACCGGCGCTCCCGCCGTGTTCTGGCTCGACCTCAACCGTGCGCACGACGCGCAGCTCATCGCGAAGGTGCACCAGGCGCTGGCCACCCTCGACACCGATGGGGCGCAGATCTCGATCCTCGCTCCCGAGGAGGCCACCCGCTACACGCTGGCGCGCATGCGTCACGGGCTCGACACGATCTCCGTCACCGGCAACGTGCTGCGCGACTACCTCACCGACCTGTTCCCGATCCTCGAGGTCGGCACGTCGGCGAAGATGCTGAGCATCGTCCCGCTGCTCGCCGGCGGTGGGCTGTTCGAGACGGGCGCCGGTGGCTCTGCGCCCAAGCACGTTCAGCAGCTGGTCGAGGAGAACTACCTGCGCTGGGACTCGCTCGGCGAGTTCTTCGCCCTCGCCGCGTCTCTCGAGCACTTCGCGGACCGCACCGGGAACGAGAAGGCCCGCGTCCTCGCGCAGACCCTGGATGCCGCGACGGGAACGTTCCTCGAGGAGGACCGTTCGCCCGGCCGCAAGCTCGGGACCATCGACAACCGCGGCAGCCACTTCTACCTCGGCCTGTACTGGGCCAAGGAGCTGGCCGCGCAGACGACCGATGCGGACCTCGCCGCCGCCTTCGCCCCAGTGGCCGAGGCGCTCACCGCCAAGGAGCAGGAGATCGTCTCCGAGCTCAACGGCGCACAGGGCACGTCCGTCGACATCGGCGGCTACTACCGCCCTGATGTCGAGAAGGTCGAGAAGGTCATGCGCCCGTCGCAGACGCTGAACGGGATCATCGACACGATCTGACGATCGTCATGAAGAAGGCCGGATGCGAATGCATCCGGCCTTCTTCATGACCGTGTCATCTCAGAACGGTCGTGCGCGTGCTCAGCAGGGCACGCGCGCAGCAGTGCTGGTGCTCAGTAGTGCACGTAGACGTTGGTGCCCTGGGGCGCCCACTGGTACAGCCACTGCGCGCGCCACTCCGGCATGCCGACGCAGCCGTGGCTCATGGGGGTCCCCCAATTGCTGTGCCAGTACACGCCGTGCAGCGCCTCGTCGCCGTTGAAGTACATGACCCACTTGACGTCGGGCTGGTAGTAGTTCGGCGCCTGGGTGAGGTCGGGGTTGCCCATGTTCTGGCTGGAGGTCTTCCATCCGACCTGGAACGATCCGGTGTTCGTGGCGGAGCCGCCGGCCCCGGACGACACGGCCCAGGAGTCCACGAGCGTGTCGTTCTCGAACACCGACACAGTCTGGGTCGACAGGTTGACGTCGATCTCGCGCTTGAGCGTCGTGTTCTGGAACGCGACCTCCTCGACCTCCAGGGGCTGGACGGCGTTGCCTGTTTCGAGCTGGGCGGCGAAGTCGGAGGCCAGCGTGCTCGTGTCGCCGAGCGTCCGTCCGTTCACGCCTGTCGTGATCTCCTCGAGCACGGTGCCACCGGCGTTGACGATGGCCTTGGCGTCGACCGGTTCGCGATCGACGAGCTTCGGCAGGGTGTCGACGGTGGCCTGAATGGCGTCCTCGTCGGCGACGATGCGCAGCTGACCGTCGTCGTCGACGACCTCGAGCCAGGTCGACGCGACCTCGGGTGCGATCGGCACTGTCCGCTCGTCGCCGACGTAGAACCCGATGGTCCCGAGCATGGCGTTGAGGTCCTCCGCGACTCCGGCGGCATCCGCGTCGGTCACGCTGGCCGGGGCATCGGCTGGCGCACCGGAGAAGGAGATGGTCTCGTCGCCGTCGGCCAGGGCGGCGACCATCACGTCGGTCAGCGCGTCGAGGTCCACGCCGGTGCCGGACTCGGCCGGTGTGGTGACGTAGGCGGCCTTGTCGGCGTCGAAGACCACGCCGGCGTCGACGGCATCCTCATAACTGGCCGGGACGAGGGTGCGCAGGCTGTCGTGAGCGACCTCAGGGTCGAGGGCGATCTCGCCGGGGATGGGGTCGGGCATCCATGCCGCGACGTTCCACATCGGGTGTTCGGCGAAGGCCTGGTCGGCCAGCGCCTTCGCGTCGACCGATGCGCCCAGTTCTGCACCGGTGACGGAGACGTCGCCGTCGACACCGGTGAGGGTGATCTGCATGTCCGCCAGTCGCGACTCGACGACCTCGGCGGCTGCGCCTGCGGTGAGGCCGCCGACGGGGACGCCCGCAACGGTCGTGCCGGGTGCGATGAGGATCATGGACGCCGCGCCGGCGGCGATGACGAGCGCGCCGACGCCGATGCCGACCCACATGCCGGTCCGGTGCTTCTTCGGGGCGGGTTCGCGAGGCGCCCATTCCAGCGGTCGGTCGCCGTCATGCGGCGGTACTGCATCAGTGGTAGCCGTGCTCTGCGCGGCGTCTTCACCGGGTGCGGTGACGAGGTCAGTCACGAATTCACCCCCCGTGATATCGACGTGACACGTCCTCCTATCATACGGGGCGGCAGATAACGAGGAGGCAACGTTCTGGGGACGCGAAAGCCCCGGGGATCAGGTGTTCCCCGGGGCTCTCGTGCGAGATGCGTCAGCTGCAGAGTTCCTGCAGGGCGGTGGCCGACTCGGTCATGTCGCCGGTGATGGTGCCCATGTCGGACGCCGCGTCGAGGTCCTGGTCGATGAGGACCTTCGAGAGCACGTCGCCCAGCGCGACGAAGTCCTGGTGGACCGCGGAGGTCGCCTCCTTGACCTCGACGTTGGAGACGCTGTCCGCGGCGGCGCCGAACTGATCGACGACTGCGTTGAACTGGTCGACGGTGGTCTGCGGGTCGGTGGCGCCGGAGGTGTCGATGTCCTGGGCCGCGCTGCTGGCCTCCTGCAGCTGGGGCAGGACGATCCCGCACGCCTCCTCGACGGACTGGTCGGTGGTGGTCTCCTCCGCGGGTGCGGTGTCGCCGGAGTTGTTCGCGGAGTCGTCCGACGCGCCTCCGGAGCAGGCGGTGAGTCCGAGGACGGCGACGGTGGCGATGGCGAATGCTGCGATACGACGATTCATGTGTGATTCCCTCAATGACGGCACCGCGAACGGCGGTGCGATTCTCCGGTCGGTGCCCCAGTCAAGCACAGACCGGTGAGGACCTCCGATGGGCAGAAGCACCCATCCGAGCGGGAATCAGGCCTCGACGATGGCGATCCCGTCGATCTCGACGAGCATCTCCTCGCGGGGAAGGCCGGTGAACACGGTGGTGCGCGAGGGGAGGATCCCGCTCGGGGTGTTCGCCTCGACGAAAGCGCCGTATGCGTCGTTCATCGTCGCGAAGTCCTCGCGCTTGGTGAGGTAGACGCGCAGCATGACGACGTCGTCGAAGGTCGCGCCGGAGGCCTCGACGATCGCCTTGACGTTCTCCAGCGTGCGGGTGGTCTGGGCGGCGACGTCACCGGGGAAGAGGTACTCGTTCGTCACCGGGTCGACGGGCCCCTGGCCGGACACCTGGACGAAGGGTCCCTTGCGCACGCCCTGAGAGAACGTGTGGGCGGGAGCGGGAGCGGCGTCGGTGCTGATTCGGGTCTTCGTGGTCATGGACTCAGCCTAGTAGCCTTGTTAGATGCCTCTACTAATTCCGGATCCGGTACTCGGCCCGTGGGCGAAGGCCTTCCCTGCGACGACGCACGGCCTTCGCGTGTCGGAGATCGCGGACGTCGATCTGCGGCTGTCGGAGTTCCGCACGCCGGTCATGACCGTGCATCAGGACGCCCTCGAGCACAACGAACGCACCGCGTTCGCGTGGGCGGCCTCGCTGGGCGTCGTCCTCGCGCCGCACGGGAAGACGACCATGTCGCCGGCGCTGTGGCAGCGCCTTCTCGACGCGGGAGCATGGGGCATCACCGTCGCGACGGACTGGCAGGCCTCCGTCGCGATCGAGGCGGGTGTGCGCAACGTGCTCATCGCGAACGCCGTGACCGACGTCGCCGCAGCAGCAGCCCTCGGCGGCGCGCTCGCCGCAGATCCTCGTCTGCGCATCGTGTGCTGGGCGGACTCGGTCGACACGATCACCCTGCTGGCGGACGCGCACATCGACCCCGCCCGTCCCCTCGACGTGCTCGTCGAACTCGGCGGCGCGCGCGGAAGGACAGGGGCGCGCACCCTGGAGGAGGGCGAGGCGATCGCCCAGGCGATCACCCGGGCCCCGGGACTGCGCCTGGCCGGCGTCGGGGGATATGAAGGTCCGTTCGGTCCCGACCGCAGCGCGGCCTCCGTGCAGGCCGTCGACGCATTCCTCGGCACGATCATCGGACTTCATCGCAGGCTGACGTACCCCGAGGGTGTGCGGCCGATCCTCACCGCCGGGGGGAGCTCGTTCCCGGACCGCGCCGCCGCCGTCCTCGCCCCGCTGCAGGACGAGGCGGACATCATCCTCCGCTCGGGGGCGTTCCAGATCCACGACGACGGCTTCTACAGCAGGATGTCGCCGTTCGGCCCCCTCGTCGGCACGGACCCGCTGACGTCGGCGATACACGCGTGGGCCCGAGTCGTCTCGCAGCCGGAGGAGGGGCTCGCGCTCCTGGATGCCGGTCGTCGCGACGTGCCCTTCGACCTCGACCTGCCCGTCCCGCAGTCCGTGCGCGGGGAGATCACCGCGCTCAACGACCAGCACGCGTTCCTCGCACTGGCGCAGGGCGAGGACGTGGCAGTGGGAGACGTCGTACGCCTCGGACTCTCGCACCCGTGCACGGCCTTCGACAAGTGGCGGGTGATTCCGATCATCGATGACCCCGACGCGGAGGACCCGCGGGTCGTCGGTGCGGTGGCGACATGCTTCTGAGCGCGGAACAAGCCGCCGCGGGGCGGGTGCGCGTGTACCGCGACGCGACCGTGGTCGACGGCATGGGCGCCGCCCGCTACCGCGCGGACGTCGCCGTGGAGGGCGCCCGCGTCGTCGCGATCGTCCGCCCCGGTGACGACGGCGCGCTGGAGCTGCCGCCCGGTGCCGTGGATGTGCAGGCCGCCGGTCTCGTGCTCGCGCCCGGATTCATCGACATGCATGCGCACAGCGACCTCGCCGTGCTCACCGGTGCGGACCACCGCGCGAAGATCCGGCAGGGCGTCACCACCGAGGTGATCGGGCAGGACGGGCTGGGATACGCCCCGCTGGACGATGCCTCGGCATCCGCCATTCCCGCGCAGATCGCGGGATGGAACGGCCTTCCGGCAGAGGTGCCGTGGCGCACGATGGACGATCTGCTCGCCGCGATCGACGCGGCGACGGCGGCGAACGTCGCCGTGCTCGTGCCGCAGGGCAACCTGCGGATGATGACTGTCGGACATGAGAATCGCCCGGCGACGGCGGCGGAGCTCGAGGAGATGTGCGCTCTGCTCGACGCCGCGTTGGATGCCGGCGCATTCGGCATGTCCAGCGGCCTCACCTACACCCCGGGGATGTACGCGTCGACGAAGGAGCTCGAAGCTCTCTGCCGCGTCGTCGCCGAACGAGGCGGCTACTGGGCGCCGCACACCCGCAGTTACGGCGGGGGAGCGCTGGACGCGTACCGCGAGGCGCTCGACATCGGTCGCCGCACCGGATGCGCCGTGCACCTCACGCACGCCACCATGAACTTCGTCCCCAACCGCGGTCGTGCGAGCCAGCTGCTGGCACTCGTCGACGCGGCCATCGCCGACGGCGTCGACGTGACCCTCGACACGTACCCCTATCTCCCCGGGGCGACGACGCTCGCAGCGCTGCTGCCGAGCAGACTGGCCGCCGGCGGCGATCTCATCGCGAGCCTGCGCGCGCTCGATGACGAGGGTCGCGAGACGCTCAGGGTCGAACTCGAGGAGATCGGCTGCGACGGCTTCCACGGCGAGCGTGCCGACTGGACGCAGATCGAAATCTCCGGCACGGGGGACCCCGCCCTCGGTCACCTCGTCGGCCGCACCGTCGCGCAGATCGCGGCCGCTGAGGGCCGCCGCGCCGTCGACGTCGTCCTCGACACGATCATCCGGGATGCCGGTGCCACCGGCATCCTCATGCACATCGGCGACGAGGAGAACGTCCGCGAGATCATGCGGCACGACCGTCACGCCGGTGGCAGCGACGGAATCCTCATCGGGGCCAAGCCGCACCCGCGCGGCTTCGGCGCTTTCCCGCGATTCCTCGGCCACTATGTGCGTGAGACCGGCGTGCTCGGTCTCGAGGAGGCCGTGCGGCACCTGTCCGGGACACCCGCGCGCCGGCTGGGTCTCGACCGCGGAGACGCTCCTCGTGGCGTGATCCGCGAGGGGGCGACCGCGGACCTCGTGCTGTTCGACCCCGAGACGATCGCCGCCGGAGCGACCTTCGACGATCCTCGAGCGGCGCCGATCGGCATCGTCGAGGTGCTCGTCGACGGCGTCCCTGTGGTCTCCGACGGGGACGTCACCGGTCGGACGCCCGGCCGCGCCCTGCGGATGCCGCCGCCGCCGTACCGCGCCACCGTGCCCCTGCTGGACGCCGTGATCGATGCACAGGCGGAGCCTTTCGTGCTCCGCGCGGACACGCCGGTGCACGCTCCGCAGCACCTCGCCCGGACGGCCCGGCTCCTGCAGGAGGATCTCGGTCTCGCCGACGCGGGACGACCCGAAGCGCCGGCGATCGCCCTCCGCGTGGATCCCGCTCTGGGGGAAGAGGAGCGGTTCCGCATCGACGTCGCCTCCGAGCGCATCGAGCTGGTGGGGGCGTCGCCCGTCGGTGCCTTCCGCGCCGCCATGGCGCTGCGTCAGCTGTGCGCACCGGAACGCGCCGTCGGCACCCGCATCCCGGTCGGCACCTGGCAGGGGGGACCCGCCTACCGATGGCGGGGAGCGATGCTCGACGTCGCCCGTCACTTCCGCCCGGTGGCGGACATCCGTCGCCTCATCGACGTGCTCGCCGCACATCAGCTCAACGTGCTGCACCTGCATCTCACCGACGATCAGGGATGGCGCTTCGAAGTGCCGGGTTACCCGCGCCTCACCGAGATCGGTGCACGCCGCGAGGCGACGCAGCGCGGACACGGACCGCTCGCGACCGTGGAGCCCGGCGTGCACGCGGGGTTCTACACGACAGCCGAGCTGCGCGACCTCGTCGCGTACGCCGCCGAGCGGTTCATCACGCTGGTCCCAGAGGTCGAACTCCCCGGGCACGTGCAGGCGGCGCTCGCCGCCTATCCCGAACTCGGCAACACCGACATCGGTGAGCCCATCACCTCGCCGTGGGAGCGCTTCGGGGTGAACCCGCGCGTGCTCGCGCCGACCGAGGAAGCGCTGGCGTTCGGCCGTGCCGCCATCGACGCCCTCTGCGACACGTTCGACTCGCCGTGGATCGGGATCGGCGGCGACGAAGTGCCGGTGGACGAATGGGCGCAGAGTCCGGCGGCCGCTCATCGGATGGCGGAGCTCGGACTCTCCGGCCCTGGGGACGTCCAGCCCTGGTTCACCAGACTCTTCGTCGATCACGTCCGCGCGCGCGGACGCACGGCCCTCGCGTGGGACGAGGTCCTCGAGGGAGATGTGCCGGACGGTGTGCGGATCCTCGCCTGGCGCGGACCCGTGGCGATGGCGGAGGCGCTGCGTCGCGGCATCCCCGTCATCGGATGCCCGGACCTCAGCGTCTACCTCGATTACCGCCAGTCGGAGTCGGCCGATGAACCGGTACCGGTCGGTCCTCCGCTGACCGTCGAGGGCGCATACGCGCTGGTGCTCCCTGCGGGCGTCGTCGGCGGGCAGGCGAACACGTGGACCGAGCACCTGCCCACTCGCGACAGGGTGGATTACGCGATGTTTCCGCGCCTGAGCGCCGTCGCCGAGCGCCTCTGGGCGGGCGGTGGGCCGGCCGATGTCGCAGACTTCCTCCGGCGACTTCCCACGCACCTCCGGCGCCTGGCGGCGGCCGGTGTGCAGTATCGTCAGCTTCACGGCCCGACCCCCGATCAGAGGCGGGCGGGCGTGCCCGGAAAGCCCATGAGCGTCGCAGATCGCGAGCGGATCGTCGAGCAACTCGTCGACGGTCTCCGACTTGCGCAGACCCCCGTTCGTAAGGTGTACTAACAAACATGTCCGAACCGGATGAGCCGCGGCGGGTGACCCCCGCCGGACACGTCAGCTCGCCCCCGCACGCCTTCGGGCCGGCCCGTCACCTCCGCTCGCGCGCCAAGGTGCTTCCCGAGCACGCCCGCGGACACAACAGGGCTCTCGTCCTGCAGACGCTCTACCACTCCGGCTCGATGAGCCGCGCCGACCTGTCGAGGGAGACCGGGCTCACCCGCGTGACGATCTCGGACCTCGTGGCGGAGTTCATCGCCGACGGCATCGTCGTCGAGTTGGGCGTCCGCGAGACGGTCGGACCGGGGAAGCCCCCGATCCTCATCGACATCGACCGCACGGGGCACCAGATCATCGGGCTGGACCTCTCCGACGCCGAGGTGTTCCGCGGCGCCGTCCTCAGCCTCGACGGAGACGTCATCGAGAGGCGCGAGGTCGCCCGCCCCGCCCCGTCGGACGCGGATGCCGCCTACGCCGCCGTGCAGACCCTCAGCCGCGAACTCGTCGGCGCCGCGACCGCGACGCTCCTGGGTGTCGGGGTCGGAACGCCCGGTGTCGTCCGCACGGACGGTGTCGTACTGAGCTCCCCGAACCTCGGCTGGACGGATCTTCCCCTGGAGACGCAGCTCGGGCGGGACCTCGACCTGCCGGTCCTCGTCCGCAACGACGCCAACGCCGCGGTGCTCGCCGAGTACACGTTCGGCGAGGCGCGCTCGGACTTCGTCCTCATCAAGATCGGCTTCGGTGTCGGCGCCGGTCTCATCTCCGGCAGTCAGCCGCTCGTCGGGAGCCGTTTCGCCGCGGGCGAGATCGGCCACGTCGTCGTCGGCACGGACGGCGGTCCGCGCTGCGTCTGCGGACGCGACGGCTGTCTCGAAGCCTGGCTCAGCGTCGCGCGTCTGCGCGAGGAGATCGACGCCCGTCCCGCGCAGCGCGAGGCGATCCTGCGCGACGCCGGCGCACGGATGGCGATCGCCGTCGCCCCGATCGTCACCGCGCTCGATCTGTCGGAGGTCGTCCTGTCCGGGCCCGCCGACCTGCTCGGCGGCGTGTTCATCGACTCCGCGACCGACACGCTGCGCGCGCGCACACTCGAGGGTGTCTTCGACGACGTCGTGATCCGCCTCACCCGCCAGGACGACATCGTGCTGCGCGGGACCGCGGTGATGGTGCTCTCCGGACAGTTGGGGGTCTCGTGATGCCGACCGCAGCGCAGACCTCGGACGCCGACAGACCGATCCGCATCGGACTCGACGTCGGGGGGACCAAGACGGATGCCGTCGCCGTCACCGACGGCGATGAGATCATCGGTCGCATCCGCCGCGCAACCGGCCACGGGGACGCCGCCGTGATCTCCGGCGTCGTCGACAGTGTGCGAGAGCTGCAGGCGGAGGCCGGTTTCGACCTGCGCGAGGTGCGCAGCGTCGGCGTCGGGATCCCCGGCCTCGTCGACGCCGCCCACGGGCGGGTCCTGCACGCCGTGAACCTCGGAGTCGAATCCCTCGACCTCGCCGAGGCGGTCCGCGCGAAGATCGACATCCCCGTCGCCGTCGACAACGACGTGAACGCCGCCGCACTGGGGGCCGCCGCGATCCGCGGCACCGCCCCCCGGTCATCGATGGCGTACCTGAACCTCGGCACCGGTGTCGCGGCCGGCATCGTGATGGACGGCGTGCTCTGGCGCGGCGCGCGCGGGACGGCCGGCGAGGTCGGCCACATCTCGGTGGACCCGGCTGGACGCATGTGCAGTTGCGGCCAGCGCGGCTGCATCGAGACCCTGTGCGGCGGCGGAGCGCTGGCCCGCGCGTGGGGTCGACCGGGCGCGCTGCCCGTCCGTGACATCTTCGACGCAGCGGAGGCGGGAGACACCGAAGCGCTCCTGCTCCGCGCGGACCTCGCCCGCGGCGCCGCCGCTGCAGTCCGAGTGCTCGTCCTCAGCGCCGACGTGGAGACGGTCGTCATCGGAGGCGGTCTCACCGCCCTCGGCGAACGTCTCGGCGAAGGCATCCGCAACGCCCTCATCGCGGACGCCGCCGGATCGCCCTTCCTGCGGTCGCTGCACCTCGATGAAAGAATCGAACTGCTCCCGTCCGGTTCGCCGGTGGCCGCCCTGGGCGCCGCACTGGTCGGAGCACTCACCCCCGAGAAGGAGACCGCCGTCCATGGCTGAAGTCGTCATCGTCGAGAACCCCGCCGCTGCAGGGGCTCTTGTCGCCGCAGAGATCGTGCGCCTGATCCAGCACCGCCCGGATGCCGTGCTGGGACTGGCCACCGGATCGACACCCCTTCCGGTGTACGAAGCCCTGCACTCGCGGCTCGCCGGCACCGACGTGTCGCAGGTGCGCGGATTCGCACTGGACGAGTACGTCGGCATCGACCCCGCCCACCCGGAGAGCTACCGGTCCGTCATCACCCGTGAGGTCGTCGAGCCGCTCGGACTCGACCCTGCGCTGATCCGGACCCCGAATGGCGCGACAGACGGCATCGAGCACGCCGGCGACGACTACGAGGCCGCGATCGAGGCCGCGGGCGGCGTGGACCTGCAGATCCTCGGCATCGGCACCGACGGTCACATCGGCTTCAACGAACCGGGCTCCTCGTTCGCGTCGCGCACCAGGGTGAAGACCCTCACCGAGCAGACCCGCAAGGACAACGCCCGCTTCTTCGATTCGATCGACGACGTGCCGATGCACTGCATCACGCAGGGCCTCGGGACCATCCTCCGCGCGCGCCACCTCGTGCTGCTCGCCTTCGGAGAGGGCAAGGCCCAGGCCGTCGCCCAGGCCGTGGAAGGTCCGGTCAGCGCCATGCTCCCCGGTTCCGCGATCCAGCTCCACGAGCACGTGACCGTCGTCGTGGACGAGGCAGCGGCATCCCAGCTGCAGCTGGCCGACTACTACCGGTACACCTTCGACAACAAGCCGGCCTGGCAGGGCCTCTGATCGAGCGGCGGGTCAGGCGGGTGCGCTCGGGCGAACGAGGCCCGGCCACGCGATCGGCAGCAGGTGCTCGAGGCTCAGCGGCGCGAGCTCGAGCGCGCCGATCTCCTTCGGGGTGATCCAGCGCAACTCGGCGAGCTCGGCCTGCACGGTGACGGCATCCGCGTCGATCCGGAGCGCGAACGCGTCGGCGATGACCCGGTGGCCGGGCTCGTTCGCCGCCGCTGACTCGAACCGGCCGAGGGGAGTAAGGTCCTCGACGTCGACGAGGAGACCGAGCTCCTCGTCCAGTTCGCGGGCGAGCGTCTGCGCCGGGCTCTCCGCGGGCTCCGGCTTTCCACCTGGCTGCATGAACGCGGTGGTGCCCTGTTTGCGGACGACGAGCACACGATCGGCGTCATCCGTGATCACTGCGGCGCTCACATGGATGTCAGGCACGGTCGAACACCTTCCCCGGGTTGAGGATGCCGAGCGGGTCGAACACCCGAACGATCTGACGCTGCAACTCCCACTGGTCGTCTCCCAGCTCCTCCGCCAGCCAGCGGCTCTTCAGCATCCCGATCCCATGTTCTCCGGTGAGCGTTCCACCGAGCCGGATCGCCGCACGGAAGAGGTCGTCGGCGGCGGCCCAGACCCGTTCTGGCACCTCAGGGCCCTCGAAGATGAAGTTGGGGTGCAGATTGCCGTCCCCGGCGTGGGCCACCGTCGGGATCGTCAGCCCGTAGCGTGCTTCGATCCGGGTGATCTCGTCGAACATCTCCGGTAGCGCGCTCCGCGGCACCGAGACGTCCTCGATGAGGGTGGTGCCCAGCGTCGCCATCGCCGCGTGCATGCTGCGACGGATCGCGAGGAGCCGCTCGCCCTCGGCGGCATCGCGCGTGAGGGCGACCTCGCCACCTGCGGCCTGCAGGGTCTGCGCGATGGACTCGGCCTCGGCGGCCGCTGCAGGGCCGTCGGTCCGGATCGTGAGCTGCGATGCACCAAGGAGCGGAGCGGGGAGGCCGAGATGACGGTGCACGGACGCGAGGCTCGTGGCATCCATCAGTTCCATGATCGCCGGCTGCACGCCGGAGGCGGTCACCGCCGCGGAGCCCGCCGCTGCCGCCCGGACGGAGGGGAACAACGCGGTGAGCGTGCACGTCTCGCCACGGACGAGACGTCGCAGCTTCAGGGTCGCCCCGACGACCACGCCGAGGGTGCCCTCAGAGCCGATCACGAGTGAGGTGAGGTCCAGCCCTGTCACCCCCTTCACACTGCGGTGGCCGAGGTGGAGCAGGCGGCCGTCGGCGAGGACGATGTCGACGCCGAGGACGGCATCGCGGACGACCCCGTACTTGGCGCAGAGCAGGCCGCCGGCGCCGGTGGCGATGTTCCCGCCGACCGTGGAGATGTCGCGGCTGGCCGGATCGGGCGCCCACCACACGTCTTCTTCGGCGAGACGCGCGTTCAGATCGGCGTTGAGGATGCCGGGTTCGACGACGGCGATGAGGTCGTCGCGGCGGATCTCGAGGATGCCGTCCATCCTCGCCGTCGACAGGACGATCTCGCCCGGTCCTGCGTTGGCTGCGCCGGCCAGCCCTGTCCCTGCGCCCCGCACGACCACGGGGGTGCGCGTCTCAGTCGCGATCCGCATCGTCCGCTGCACGTCGGCCGTCGTGCGGGCGTGCACGACGGCAAGAGGGCGTCCGGCCGACCGGTGGCCTGAGCGATCGGCTCGTGCGGCCTCGAGTGACTCCTCGGTGACATCGATGATGTCGCCGAGCGCCTCCTGCAGGGCCGCGACGACGGTCATTTCAGATCTCGCCGCCCGGCGAACAGGCCAGCGGCCACCGCGACGACGGCGAAGGCGATGCCCGCCCATGCCTGATCCATCGACCACCACGCCAGAGTCACACCCGCGTAGATGACGAGTTCGACGATGGCGCGGATGAAGGGATGCAGTCGCAGCACGGGTCGCGGCGAGAGGAACAGCGCCCAGGCGACCAGGACGACCAGGGGCGTGCCGATACCCAGCACGAGGTTCCACGGGAACTCCCACATCGCGAATCCCCACAGCACCAGCGACGCCAGCGCGGCGACGAGGACGACGGCCCTGATGATGTCGAGCGGGGTGATGTTCGGGCGGTTCACACCGGGGACGGTGTCAGGGGCTTCGGACATGCTCCCAGTCTATTCGGCGGGTGCGGAGTCCTCTGCCGTGGCGCCCTCGGCATCCGTTTGCTCAGGAGTGGACTCGGTGGCCGGGGTCTCGGCCTCTGCGGGCGGCTCTGTCGTTGCGGGCTCGGCCTGCTCTGTCGTTGCGGGCGCGACGGGCGCCGGTTCCGCTGCCGCCGGCTCGGCCGGTGCGGGCTCCTGGGCGGCTGATTCGTCGGGAGCAGGCTCGGCGACCGTCGCGGGCTCAACCGGCGCATCCGGGGACGCAGGTGCTTCTGTCGTCCTCGCGGCGGGGGTCTGCTCCTCCGCCGATGCCGTGGTCTGCGTGTCGCAGGCGGGTGCGAAGGGGATGGCCTGTACCGTCACACCGAGCTCGCGGAGCGTCGTCGAGGCGGTGAGACCGGCTCCGATGTCGACGTAGTCGAAGTCGACCGACGCATTGCGGAGGATCTGCCACAGCGTCGGTTTCAGCGTGGCGGTGCCCTGTCCGTCGTCGTTGAGGAGCGCCGACCTCGTCCCGCTTGTGCTCGGCCCGATGCGCGGCTGTACCTGAGCGTCTGCGACTCCCTGTAACTGGACGGACACCACCGTCTCGAGCGCCGTATTCATACAGAGTGAACTGCCCAGGACCGTGACCGGCTCCGTCGGTCCCGCCGGGTCCGTGGGATCAGTCGGGTCCGTGGGATCCGTCGGGTCGGTCGGATCCGTCGGGTCGGTCGGATCCGTCGGGTCGGTCGGATCCGTCGGGTCCGTGGGATCGGTCGGTTCCGTCGGGTCGGTTGGGTCGGTCGGGTCGGTCGGGTCGGTGGGATCCGCCGGGTCCGTGGGCGTCACCGGTGGCGCGACCGGTGGCTCGGACGGGCCGGTGTGGTCGCTGCCCTCACCGGCTGGTGTGTCGTTCGTCGAGGAATCCGTTGAGGACGACGACAGCGGCGCGTCCTCTTCTTCGACGGGTGGCGCGGGATCTGGCGTCGGTTCGACGGCGTCCTTCTTGTCAGGAGCGTCATCCGCGACCTCGAGCAGGAGCTTCTCGTCGGATTCGATCGTGCTGTCCGGCGACACCTCGGAGGAGATCGCAGAACTGTCGCTGTCACCGGCGCTGGGAAGCGAGGTCACGGGGCTCGCATCGATGAGGCCGGGAACGATCGTCGCCGCTGCGACGACGCCGGCGACGACAAGAGCCGCGGATCCTGCTCCGACGAGAGCACCGATGCCGGTGATCGCGCCGCCGGGTGCGCTTACGGCGCCTGCCGAACCGCTGGCGGCCGATCCGCCGTCCGTGCCGACAGGAAGCCCCGACGCGGGGGCGGCGCCGACGACGACGCCACCGGCGATGACGTCTGACGGCATGGCCGCGATCGCGATCGCCGGTACCTCGCCGCTCTGCAGGAGCGCCGTGTAGCCGGCGGCGCCGGACACTCCGAGCACGAGCGGGAGCAGGACGAGCGCGAGCCGACTGGAGACGTCGTTCGCCTCGCCGGCGACGATGAGGCAGCGGGCACAGCCATCGAGATGCGCGTCGACCCGCTTGCGATCGCGGGTGCTGAGATTGCCGCGCGAGTACGCGCCGAGGTGTTCGATCGTCCAATGGCACTCGGAGTCAGCGGCCGTGCTCCGCAGATGTGCCTGGATCCAGCCCTCGCGCAGTCCCTCACGGGCACGGAAGGCCAGCTGCGACACCGCGCCGGCCTTCATGCCGAGCAGCGGCGCGACTTCGGACGGCTTCATCTGCTCGATCTCGGTGTACCAGAGCACTTCCTGCCAGCGCGTCGGCAGACTCCGGAACGCCTGGGCGGTCAGCCCTCGGTCAAGCACGTCGTTCGCGGCCTGCTCGGTCGAATCCGGGGCGGGGACGGTCTCGAGTTCGTCCATCGCGGTCTCGCGACGGGATCTGCCCCACGCCGCCGCGGTGTTGCGGATGCTCGTGAACAGGTAGGCGCGGAAGGAGCCGTTCGGGCCCCCGCCCTTGAGGATCGCCTGATAGATGCGGGTGTACGACTCCTGGACGAGATCATCCGGGTCGATGCTCGAGGTGATGGAGCGCGCCACGGCGATGCCGGACGGATAGTGGCGTCGCCACAGTTCGCCGAATGCGTCGCCGTCACCCGAGCGGGTGCGGAGGATCAGGTCGGCGTCGGCCGCCGTCCCTGTCTCGTGAGATTCGTGGTTCTGCACAGTCATCCATCGTTCGTGGGGCGTTTCGTATGCCTCACATGAAGAGACGCGTAGACGGGTCGTTCGTCACGCGCCCGAGCCATTCTTCCTCGAAACTCTCAGGGAGGCCAGCCCTGTGGACAACTCGCAGCGGGTTCTTCACGGACATCGAGGGGACTCTCAGAAGTTTTCGGCGAATCGCGTAATGAACCGGCCCGAGCGTCGTCTCATCAGTCAGAGACAGCGGGAAGAGTTCACCGGGGGGCGGATTCTTCCCGTGCCGGCGGGGGGAAATCGCGCTGGTCGGGCTGGGCTCGGGTTCCTCGGGGGAGGAGAGGCCGAGCCCACCCGCTCTCATTCACGGAGGGGGAGTGGGCCGCCGCTGGGGACGGCGGCCCCACGTCTCCGATGCGGCGGATCAGTGCACCCGTGCTCCGGTCTGCACCCACCTCACCTGGAGGTCGGCGTCCAGAAGGACCGCATCGCCGAGAGCGCCGGTCGTCAACGTGCCCAACCGGCCGCCCAGACCGATCGCGGCCGCAGGGGTGGCGGTGAGCGCTCGTACGGCCTCCGCGATCGGGACGCCCGCCTGCACCGCGCGTACGAGCGCGACGTCCTGGGTGAGAGTCGACCCTGCGATGGAGCCGGTGTCGACGGTACGTGCGATGCCGTTCTCGACGGTCACCTTCACCGCGCCGAGGTCGTAACTTCCGTCGGCGCTCCCCGCGGCCGCCATGGCGTCGGTCACGAGGGCGACCCGTCCTGGCGCCGAGGTGAACAGGAGACGGATGACAGCGGGATCCAGATGCACGTTGTCGGCGATCCCCTCCAGCACCACGCGGTGGTCGGCAGCGGCCGCGAGCACGGGGCCCGGCGCGCGATGGTGGATCCCCGGCATCGCGTTGAACGCGTGAGTGAGGATCGACGCCCCCGCATCGAAGGCGGCGGTCGCCATCGCGGCATCGGCATCGGTGTGCCCGACAGCCGCAGCGGCGCCGGAGGCGACGATCAGACGGATGGCCTCAAGCCCACCGGGGAGCTCCGGCGCGATGGTCACCTGCCGGACGGTTCCGCGTCCGGCCTCGAGCAGCCGCCGGACGTCGTCGGCAACGGGATCCCGGAGCAACGAGGGTTCGTGCGCGCCGTGGTGTCCCGGGTCGAGGAACGGCCCTTCCAGGTGGGAACCGAGGATGTCGTGTTCGCTCTCGGTGAGGTCGGCGATCTCGGCGACCCGGCGGACGAGATCGTCGACCGGTGCGGTGACGAGCGAGACGACGGCGCGTGTGGTGCCGTGCTCCCTGTGCATCGCCCGCGCGGTGCGGATCGCGTCCGCGCCGTCATCGAAGGATGCTCCCGCGCCGCCGTGGCCGTGGATGTCGATGAAACCGGGCACGAGGATCGCGCCGGTGCCGGCGAGCTCCGTCGCGTCGATGACCTCGTCCGCCTCAGGCCAGTCGGAACCGGAACCGGTCGAGGCGACCAGCCCGTCCTCGAACCGGACCCAGGCATCCGGGGTCTGCTCCCCGTCGGTGATGAGGTGTGCGGAGTGGATCAGCCGGCTGGTCATCGTGCGCTCCAATCGATCTCGGCCGGGCGGTGGCCACCCCAGCCCGCGGCATCCCAGATCCCGCCGAGTGATCCGACCCGGGTGCGGAAGGCATCCCAGTCGCGGCCGCGAGGAGACCACGCCACTTCGGCGATGGCGGCGAGGCGGGGGAAGAGGAGCTGATCGATGTCCTCGAGGGTCTCGATCGTCTCGGACCAGAGCGGGGATTCGACGCCGGCGATCGCCTCGACGGGCAGCCCGTCGACGATGTCCTCCGGCTCCCACGTGTAGGCGGTCTCCAGATCGATCAGCGCCGCCCATGCCAGTCCGAGCGGGAAGTCTGCGTCGTACTTCTGGTCGAGATAGGCGGTGTTCGACGGCGACATGATGACGGATCCACCCCGTTCGGCGAACCGCCGTGCCTCGTCCGCGTGGGTGCCGGCGGGGGCGGTGCTGCCCCAGTACTGGCCGATCGTTCCCTCGGCGACCTGCGCCGATCCGGCCTCGTGCCAGGTGATCGGCGTCTTGCCGAGCTCGATGGTGAGGGCGGTGACGCGCTCGATGAAGGCGTCGAACTCGTCCTGCGGCGTTCCCAGGCACTCATCACCGCCGACGTGCAGGTACGGCCCGGGAGTGAGCTCGGCGACCCCGGTGAGCACGTCGCGCACGAACTCCCACGTCGCCTCGTCACGGATCTTCACGGAGGAGTGCCCGACGCCCCAACCGGTGTAGGGCTCACCGGCGACCGGGAGGTCCTGCCCGAGGGACTCGGCCTGCGCGAGCAGACCGTCGTTCATGACCGGCGCCTCCACGAGTTCGGGGTATGCGAGTCCGATCGCGTGCGTGTGGCCGGGCAGATCGATCTCGGGGACGACCGTCATGCGGTGCGCCGCGGCATAGCGGACGATCTCGCGGAAGTCGTCCTTCGTGTAGAAGCCGCCGGGGCGTCCGAAGACCGCCGTCGTCGCCCCGCGCTCGGTCAGCAACGGACGACTGTCGATGTGCAGCCGCCAGCCCTGGTCGTCGGTCAGGTGGAGGTGGAGCCGGTTGAACTTCAGCGAGGACGCCCGGTCGATCACGGCCTTGACAGTGTCGACGGGGAGGAACGTGCGAGCGGCGTCCACCATGACGCCGCGGTACGAGTAGCGAGGGGCGTCGGCGATCTCGACGGCGGGCACGGTCCAGCCGTCGTCCTCGACGAGCAGCTGACGCAGGGTCTGGATGCCGTAGAAGAGACCGGCCTCTGCGCCCTCGATCCGGACGGTGTCCCCGACGCGGAGGGTGTAGTCCTCGCCCTGGCGGGCGGTCCGGCGTACGACGATGTCGCCGGGTTCCGCGTTGCCCGCGACCACGGACGGACGCAGCCCGGTGCGGTCGGCCAGCATGTCGGCGAGGACGGATGCCGCGGCATCCGCCTCGTTCTCCACGACGATGCGCGTCGTCCCGGTCAGGGCCAGCACCCCCGGAGACTCGGTGACGGAAGCAGGCTGGGGCACAAGCGGCAAGACCATGAACAAAACCTACCCTGCACCGTCGGACCGTGTCAGATCGTTCCACCGCGACCGGCGAGGGGTTCCGCTATGCTCTAAGGGTCGCGACTGGCGTCTGGGTGGGTCACCACCGGGGAGCGACCGTTACGGAATTTCGACCGCGCGCCTGGGCCGATGACATCCACTGGTGACATCCATTCCGCAACGAAAGAGGACGACATGACCGATCCGTACTTCAACGCACCGCTCTCCGAGGTCGACCCGGAGATCGCCGAGGTCCTGGACCGCGAGCTCAACCGCCAGCGCACGTTCCTCGAGATGATCGCATCCGAGAACTTCGTGCCGGTCTCGGTGCTGCAGTCGCAGGGCTCCGTGCTCACCAACAAGTACGCCGAGGGCTACCCCGGACGCCGCTACTACGGCGGCTGCGAAGAGGTCGACGTCGCCGAGTCGCTCGCGATCGAGCGCGTCAAGGCGCTCTTCGGCGCCGAGTTCGCCAACGTCCAGCCGCACTCCGGTGCCACGGCCAACGCCGCCGTCATGCACGCCATCGCCCGCCCCGGCGACACGCTGCTCGGGCTCTCGCTCGACCACGGCGGTCACCTCACCCACGGCATGAAGATCAACTTCTCCGGTCGGCTGTATGACATCGTCGCGTACGGCGTCGACCCGGAGACCTCGCTCGTCGACATGGACGAGGTGCGTCGGCTCGCCCTCGAGCACAAGCCCAAGGTGATCGTCGCCGGCTGGTCCGCGTACCCGCGTCAGCTGGACTTCGCGAAGTTCCGCGAGATCGCCGACGAGGTCGGGGCGTACCTGTGGGTCGACATGGCGCACTTCGCCGGACTCGTCGCCGCAGGCCTTCACCCGAACCCGGTCCCGCACGCGCACGTCGTCTCCTCGACGGTGCACAAGACGATCGGCGGCCCCCGCTCGGGCTTCATCCTCTCCAACGACCCCGACGTCGCGAAGAAGATCAACTCCGCGGTCTTCCCGGGCCAGCAGGGCGGTCCGCTCATGCACGTCATCGCGGCGAAGGCCACGGCGTTCAAGCTCGCAGGCACCCCGGAGTTCAAGGAGCGCCAGCAGCGCACGCTCAGCGGCGCGAGCATCCTCGCAGACCGCCTCACCCAGCAGGACGTGAAGGACGCCGGCATCGCCGTGCGCTCCGGCGGCACCGATGTGCACCTCGTTCTTGTCGATCTGCGCGACGCGGCGATCGACGGCAAGCAGGCGGAGGACCTGCTGCACGACATCCACATCACGGTCAACCGCAACGCGGTTCCCAACGACCCTCGTCCGCCGATGGTCACCTCCGGACTCCGCATCGGCACCGCGGCGCTCGCCACGCGGGGCTTCGGTGACGCCGAGTTCACCGAGGTCGCCGACATCATCGCCCTTGCGCTTCTGCCCGGTGCCGACGTCGAGGCGCTCAAGGCCCGCGTCGACGCCCTCGCCGGCGCATTCCCGCTGTACCCCGACCTGCAGCAGTAAGCGGCATCCCGCGCGAGAAACCATGTTCGGTGTGACACACCACGCCGCACGTGGTTTCTCGCGCAGGGACTGGTTTCTCGACGAAAGGACCCCGACATGACCGCGCAGGTACTGGACGGTAAGGCCGCAGCAGCGGCGATCAAGAGTGAACTCACCGAGCGCGTCGCGGCGCTGCGCGCTCAGGGCATCGTCCCCGGCATCGCCACGGTGCTCGTCGGCGCCGACCCCGCATCGCAGCTGTACGTGGGCATGAAGCACCGCCAGTCAGAGGCGATCGGCATGAACTCCATCCAGCGCGAGCTCCCGGCGGATGCCACGCAGGAGGAGGTCGACGCACTGATCGACGAGCTCAACGCCGACCCGGACTGCCACGGGTACATCGTCCAGCTGCCGCTGCCGAAGCACATCGACACCGACCGGGTTCTCGAGCGCATCGACCCGGCCAAGGACGCCGATGGCCTCCACCCCACGAACCTCGGGCGTCTCGTGCTCAACGTCAACGCCCCGATCCACACGCCGCTGCCCTGCACGCCCCGCGGCGTCATCGAGCTGCTGCTGCGCAACGGCTACGACCTGAAGGGCAAGCACGTCGTCGTCGTCGGACGAGGGGTCACCATCGGGCGTTCGATCGGACTGCTGTTGACGCGCCGTGACCTCAACGCGACCGTCACCCTCACCCACACGGGGACCGTGGACATGCCGAAGTACCTCCGCGAGGCCGACGTGATCGTCGCCGCCGCGGGCGTCAAGCACCTCATCCGCGCCGAGGACGTCAAGCCCGGCGCCGCCGTGCTCGACGTCGGCGTCACCCGCGAGGACGACCCGGAGACGGGCAAGAGCAAGGTGTTCGGCGACGTGCACCCCGATGTCGCCGAGGTCGCGGGCTACCTGTCCCCGAACCCGGGAGGCGTGGGGCCGATGACCGTCGCGCTGCTCATGACGAACGTCGTCGAGGCCGCGGAGCGCCTCGCCGCAGCGCGCTGATCACAGCTCGTCGAGCATCCGGCGCTGTTCGGGCGTCAGCCCGTCGTCGAGCTCGTCCCGTCCGATCCTCGTCGCGGGCGTCTCAGGCGACGGTGTCGAGGAGGGCTGAGCGGATGCCGCCGCGTCCCTCCGCGTGATCCTCGACGACAACGATCCGATCACCTCGCCGGTCTTCGCTTCGAGGCGGTCGTCGATCTGGTCGTAGATCACCCATGCGAGCAGCAGGTACAGCGGGGGGAGGATGTACCCCCAGAACCAGCCGCTCACGCCGACGCTGCTGAGCAGCACGGTCAGCACCCACACGATCAGCTCGACGACGAACACGAGCGCGTACTGCACGAGCTTCTCGCCGAGCCTCGAGCGCGTGCCGGCGGATTTCGCGGCTGCACTGCGGAAGCCCTTCAGCAGCAGCGGCTTCAGTGCGAGCGTGGCGAGTGTGAGCACGACGGCCGCCCACAGTGCGTGCCAGCCGACGCTGACGCTGCGCATGAGCAGTCCGATCAGCAGCAGGACGGCGACGTTGAAGACGTAGAGCGCGGCAGCGCGGACGAGCAGGCCCTTCATGAGCCCAGGCTGCTTCCGATGCCGATGATCCTCGCCTGGTCGTCGAACTGGAACGTCGCGGAGCCCGAGGCGTCGGACACCGTCGCGCCGGTGAAGTCGGCGTCGGTCCATTCCATGTTCCAGCCGGCGAGGCGGGCGGCGTCCCACACGGCGGACCGTGCGTCACTGAGGTCGAGGCCCGACAGGATGCGCGGGGCCTTGGTGACCGCCTCGGCGACGGTCGTCGGTGGAACAGGAGCATCGAGCAGGAAGACCGCGCGCGTGCCACCGCCGATCGGGGCGGAGTAGTACGGCGATCGTCCGGTGATCTCGACGGCGATGGCGCCGATCTGGTGCGCCGCGCCGGCGATCCAGGCGTCAAGGTCCGCTCCGGTGTCCTCGGGGAAGGGGACCTCGGACTGCGTCAGCTCCTCGAGACCGTACTGCGAGCCGTACTCGCGCAGCTGGGCCGCCACCCCCTGCGGGTCGCCCTGGGGGTGTGCCCACGCCCACAGCAGGGACCGAGGACCCGGGGCGATCGTGGCGATGAGATGCGGCCGGGTGACCATCGTGTCGGCCGGGTTCGCCGTCGAGCTGAACGTCAGCGTCCCTGCGGCCAGGTCGGCGTCCCACCGGTGCTCGCCCAGTCCGTCGACGGCGGCGGTGAGCGCGTCCTGGCGGAGGGCCGCGAAGAGAGCGGCGCGGTCGGCGAGGGGCTGAAGGGCTGCGAAGGTCATGCGATCAGTCTGACCGCAGATCCTATGTTTCCGCCACCTGCGACACGGGGAAGACCTGCCCATCCGCCGCGCGCTCCGATGGCGCGCGGCGGATGGCGTCAGTCCAGTCGGGAGGCCTGCCGGGCAGCCCCGAGCGCGACGTACTCCGCCGGTTCCGGAACCTCGACGGGAAGGCCGAGTACGAGCGGGGCGATACGTTGGACGGCTTCGGACTGCGCGCCGCCACCGATGAGCAGGGCCCGCTCGAGCGGCACATCCAGAGCCCGCAGGGCATCCATGCCGGCACCGAGCCCTCTGAGCATCCCCTCGACGGCGGCCCTGGCGAGGTTCGGGCGGGTCGTAGACGACAGCGTCATGCCGGTGAGCTCCGCCGTCGCATCCGGAAGGTTGGGGGTGCGCTCTCCCTCGAAGTAGGGGACGAGCGTGAGCCCGTCGGCCCCCGGATCCGCCTGCAGTGCGAGATCGCTCAGCTCATCGAGCGTCACGCCGAGCAGTGCGGCCGTCACGCCGAGGACGCGGGCGGCATTCAGCGTCGCGACGAGCGGGAGGAAGTTGCCCGCAGCGTCGGCGAAGCCCGCCACGGTGCCGGAGGGATCGATCACGGGCGTCGTGCTCACCGCGAACACCGTGCCCGACGTGCCGATCGAGACGATCGCGTCGCCGGGGCCGGCGTCGAGGCCGAGCGCGGCACCGGCGTTGTCGCCTGCCCCGGCGCCCACGCGACGACCGTCGGCATCCGCCACACTCTCGTGCGGGCCGAGCACGCGCGGAAGGATCGCATCGTGACCCAGTGCGGCCTCGAGGAGCTCGCGATCGTACTCGCCGTCGTTCGGATTCCAGTACCCGGTGCCGGAGGCGTCGGAGCGGTCCGTGACGAGCTCCTCGAGGACGGGGTTGTCCGGCCCGAACCCGCGCAGGCGCCACGTCAGCCAGTCGTGGGGGAGTGCGACCGCGGCGACGCGCGCGGCGTTGTCCGGCTCGGCATCCCGCAACCAGCGGAGCTTCGTGATCGTGAACGAGGCCACCGGAACGAGCCCGGTGCGCGCGGAGAGCTGCTCGGCGCCGAACTCGGCGATGAGCTCCGCCGCGGCACCCGCCGAGCGGGTGTCGTTCCACAGCAGGGCGTCGCGGATGACCCGGCCGTCGGCGTCCAGCGCGACCATGCCGTGCTGCTGTCCGCCGATGCTCCACGCGGCGATGTCGTCGAGGCCGCCCGCCTCGGCGATCGCCGCGCGGAGGGCATCCCACCACGCCTCGGGGTCGACGGACGTGCCGTCAGGGTGCGATGCGCGCCCTGTGCGCACGACGGCGCCCGTCGCGGTGTCCACCACGACGACCTTGCAGGACTGGGTCGAGCTGTCGACCCCGAGAACGAGCGGCATCGATCAGCGAGCGCCGAGCAGGTGCTCGGTGGCGAGCTGCTGCAGGCGGACGAACCCGAAGCCCTTGCCGCCCAGGTAGGCGTCGGCGTCGAAGTCCTCGAAGGCGCTGCGGTCGGCGAGGAAGTCGTCGTACGACTCGCCGGGGTTCAGCGTCGGGGTCGACAGCTCGTCGACCTTGGCTGCAGCCAGCGCTTCCTGGACCTCGGGGTCGGCGCGGAAGGCCGCGGCCCGCTCCTTGAGGAGCAGGTAGGTGCGCATGTTCGCCGCAGCGGACTCCCACACGCCCTTCTCGTCCTCGGTGCGGCTGGGCTTGTAGTCGAAGTGACGCGGGCCGTCGTAGGCGGGAACGCCACCGGGGCCGCCGTTCTCGAGCAGGTCGACGAGCGAGAAGGCGTTGTGCAGGTCGCCGTGCCCGAACACGAGGTCCTGGTCGTACTTGATGCCGCGCTGACCGTTGAGGTCGATGTGGAAGAGCTTGCCGTGGTACAGCGCCTGCGCGATGCCCGCCGTGAAGTTCAGCCCGGCCATCTGCTCGTGGCCGACCTCGGGGTTGACGCCGAAGAGCTCGGAGCGCTCGAGGGAGTCGATGAACGCGATCGCGTGACCGAGCGTCGGAAGGAGGATGTCGCCGCGCGGCTCGTTGGGCTTGGGCTCGATGGCGAAGCGGATGTCGTAACCCTTGTCGGTGACGTAGTCCCCGAGGAGGTTGACGGCCTCGCGGTAGCGCTCCAGCGCCTGGCGCACGTCCTTGGCGGTGTCGTACTCCGCGCCCTCGCGGCCGCCCCACATCACGAAGGTCTTCGCGCCGAGCTCGGCACCGAGGTCGAGCTGACGGAAGACCTTACGCAGCGCGTAGCGACGCACGTCGCGGTCGTTGGAGGTGAAGCCGCCGTCCTTGAAGACGGGGGCGCTGAACAGGTTCGTCGTGACCATCGGGATGACCAGACCGGTGTCGTCGAGCGCGCCCTTGAGGCGGTCGATCTGGGTCTGGCGTTCGGCGTCGGAGGAGCCGAACGCGAACAGGTCGTCGTCGTGGAACGTCAGGCCGTAGGCGCCGAGTTCCGCGAGCTTCTCCACGGCGTGCACGACGTCGAGGGCGGGACGGGTCGGGCCGCCGAACGGGTCGGTGCCGTTGTACCCGACGGTCCAGAGGCCGAACGAGAACTTGTCTTCACGGGTGGGGGTGGGCATGGCTGCTCCTCTGCAGGCGGTGACCGAATATAAGTTGTGATGCACAACATATATCACTCCTCGCCGGTCCGCAATCGCGGTCGATCACCGGCGCGGCGGTGCGGTGGACTCGCGGACGATCAGCGTGGTCGGCATCCGCACGGGATCCGGGTCGTCGCCGTGCAGGATGTCCAGCAGCATCCGCACCGCCGCCGTGCCCATCTCCGGCAGCGGCTGACGCACGGTCGTCAGCTGGGGGGTGTGCGAGGCGGCATCCAGGATGTCGTCGAAGCCGACGACCGAGAGGTCGGCGGGCACGCGCAGACCCCGCTCCGTCGCCACGCGGATCATCTCGATGGCGGAGAGGTCGTTGGCGGCGAAGACGGCGGTCGGCGTGTCGTGAAGGTCGAGGATGGCGTGCGCTCCCTCGGTGGAATCGGCGGTGCGGTATCCGCCCTCGGCGACGAGTGACGGATCGAACGGGATGCCGGCGGCATCGAGCGCGTCGCGGTACCCCTGCTCGCGCTCGCGCGCCGATTCGAGGTCCGTGCGTCCGCGGAGGTGGGCCACGCGACGGTGCCCGAGTGACAACAGGTGGGCGGTGGCCGCCCTCGCCCCGTCGACGTTCGCGACACTCACGGTCGCGGCCTCATGGCCCCCCACATGCGGGTCGACGGCCACAGTCGGCACGGATGCGTGGGTCGCGGTCGAGGTGGGGGTGACGAGGATCGCGCCGTCGATGAGCGTGCCGCCGAGCTTCGACAACGAGCGCCGCTCCCACCCCGCGTGTTCCCCCGCCGAGACGCTTCCCGCGTAGGCGAGGACGTCGTAGTCCGTGTTGTCGAGGGCATCCGAGACGCCGCGGAGCAGCTGGAGCGCGAAGGGTTCGAACTCGGCGACGAGCACGCCGATCACGTGCGTGCTCCGCCGGCGCATGGACGTCGCGACCAGTGAGCTCTCGTACCCGAGTTCGGCGACGACACTCATGACGCGTGCGAGCGTCTCGGGGGAGACCCCGTAGCGCCCGTTGATCGCCTTCGACACCGTCGCCACCGACACTCCGGCGGCGAGAGCGACGTCATTGATCGTTGTCCGGCGATTCATGGCCTCATGATAGCCGCGTTGTCGAAAACGTTATCGATATCGATTGACATATCCGCGGATCGGGTGTCAGAGTGGGCTTCAGCCAGATTGCGGTTGCTGGCAACAAATTGTGACCGAGGCATGGTCACGGCAGAGATCCCATCGCCCTGAAGCGGTGATGCAGTCACTCGATGAAGAGGAGAACACGGCAATGAAGACGCGCAATGCTCGAGCTGCTGCGGCGGCGGTCGCGGGCCTGATGGTCCTTGGTCTGGCCGCCTGTTCCGGCGGATCGAACGGGTCCAGCGGTGCCGACGAGAACGGTGAGACCACCCTCACCATGTGGCACAACTCGACCACCGGTCCCGGGAAGCAGTACTGGGAGGACGCCGCAGCGGCGTTCCACGAGGAGAACCCGGAAGTGACGATCAAGGTCACCTCCATCCAGAACGAGGACATGGACGGCAAGCTCCAGACCGCCGTCAACTCCGGCGACATGCCGGACATCTTCATGGCTCGCGGTGGCGGCAAGCTCGCCGACATCGTCAGCGCCGGTGCGGTCAAGGACCTCACCGACCTCGTCGACGACGACGTGAAGGCCGCCTTCGGCGACGCCCCCTTCAGCGCGTTCAGCGTCGACGGCAAGATCTACGGCATGCCCAGCGCCGTCCTCCCCGGCGGCATCTTCTACAGCAAGGACCTCTTCGAAGAGGCCGGCATCAGCGGTGAGCCCACCACGATCGCCGAGCTCGAGGATGCGGTCGACAAGCTGAAGGCCGCCGGCATCGAGCCGATCGCCCTCGGCGCCAAGGACGCGTGGCCCGCTGCGCACTGGTACTACTTCTTCGCCGTCCGGGCGTGCGGTGAGGACCTCATCTCGAACCTCGCCACCAACCCCGACTTCAGCGACGAGTGCTGGCTGACCGCGGCGGAGAACCTCTCCGACTTCGTGGCCATCGAGCCGTTCAACAGCGGCTTCCTCACGACCTCCGCACAGGAGGGCGCGAACTCGTCCGCCGGCCTCGTGGCCAACCACAAGGCCGCGATGGAGCTCATGGGCGCCTGGGACGTGGGCGTGATCGCCGGTCTCACCCCCGACGAGCAGCCGCTGCCCGACCTCGGTTGGTTCCCGTTCCCCGAGGTCGAGGGCGGTGAAGGTGCCCCCGGCGCCATGATGGGCGGCGTCGACGGCTACTCGTGCTCTGCGAACTCGCCCGAGTCCTGCGAGCAGTTCCTGAACTTCATCTCCTCGAAGGAGTGGCAGGAGAACTACGCCGAGGCGTTCCAGACGGTCCCCGCATCGCAGGACGCTCTCGGCGCGGTCACCGACCCGTCGCTGATCCCGCTGATGGAGGCCTACAGCAACGCGCCGTACGTGGCGCTGTGGCTGGACACCGCCCTCGGCCAGAACGTCGGCAACGCGTTGAACACCGGTGTCGTCGAGATGCTCGCGGGTCAGGGTGACCCGGAGAAGCTCGTCGCGAACATCAGCAACGCCGCAGCGAGGGGCTGAGCCGGACGATGACCGACACCCAGGTGATGGCGGACGCCGTGCCTGAGAGCGACACACCCACCGGGGCCGGCGCCACGCCGGCCCCGGTGCGCCGCCGGCCCCGCGCCGACTGGCGCAAGCGCGGTGAGATCGCACTGCTCTCCGGCCCCGCACTGCTCATGTTCCTCGGATTCGTCATCTTCCCGGTGGCGATGGCGGGGTTCTACGGCTTCTTCAAATGGAACGGCTTCGGCTGGCCCACCGAGTTCGTCGGTCTCGACAACTACGTGCTGCTGTGGGAGGACAACTCGTTCCGCGACGCGGTGCTGCACAACTTCATCATCGTGGTGCTGTCGCTCGTCATGCAGGGGCCGATCGCGATCCTGTTCGCCCTGCTGCTGAACCAGAAGATCCGCGGGCGCTCGCTGATCCGCGTGCTGATCTTCATGCCGTACGTGATCTCGGAGGTCATCGTCGGCATCGGCTGGAGCCTGATGATGCAGGATTCCGGCGCGGTGAACTCCCTGCTCGAGAAATGGGGCCTCGAAGCCCTGCAGCAGTCATGGCTGGCCAATCCTTCCCTCGCGATCTGGACCCTGATGGTCATCATCACGTGGAAGTACATCGGCTTCGCCGTCATCCTCATGCTCGCCGGCATGCAGTCCATCCCGGAAGAGCTGTACGAGGCGGCCGCGATCGACGGCGCCGGCTTCTGGAAGATGCAGTGGAGCATCACGCTCCCGCTGCTGGGCCCGACCATCCGGATCTGGGCGTTCCTGTCGATCATCGGATCTCTCCAACTGTTCGACCTCGTCAACATCATCTGGGGCCAGTACATCGCCTCGACGGCCGGCACCTCGACGATGGCGACCTACATGTACCAGAACGGCCACCTCGCCGGCAGCTACGGCTTCGGCAACGCCGTCGCCGTCATGCTCTTCCTCATCTCGCTCGTCATCGCGCTCACGTATCAGCGCTTCGTCCTGCGACGCGACACCGAGGGTGCGGTCACGGGTGCAAGCGGAAGGAAGCGGAAGTGACCACCGACAATCTGAAGACGTCGCTGTTGGTCCAGCCCAAGCGACCCAGCGGCATGCGCCGCGCGCCGAAGGTGCGCTGGGGAAGCCCCGGCGTGTACCTCATCGCGATCGTGCTGATCACGATCTGCATCACCCCCGTGCTGTACATCGTGATCGGTGGCTTCCGCACCAACGCCCAGATCACGCTCGACCCGTCCGGGTTCCCCTCCCCGTGGGAGCTGGGCAACTACGGCGATGTGCTCGCGAGCTCGGAGTTCTGGACGGCGATGGTGAACTCCACCATCACCGCGGTCGGCACGACCGTCGGAGCCGTCCTGCTCGGGCTCATGGCCAGCTACGTGATCGCCCGGTACAACTTCGGCGGGCGCGGAGTCATGTACGCGGTGTTCGCCGCCGGTCTGATGTTCCCCATCACCGTCGCGATCACGCCGCTGTACCTGCTGATCCGCAACCTCGGTCTCGTCAACAGCCTGGCCGGCATCATCCTGCCTCAGATCGCGTTCGCCCTGCCGGTGACCATCATCATCCTCGTCCCGTTCCTGCGGGCGATTCCGAATGAGCTCGAGGAGGCCGCCGCCATCGACGGCGCCTCGCGGCTGGGCTTCTTCTGGCGCATGGTGATCCCGCTGAGCCTTCCCGGCGTCATCACCGTCGGCATCCTCGCGTTCGTCGGCTCGTGGAACGGATACATGCTGCCGCTGTTCATCCTCAGCGACCAGAGTCTGTTCACCCTCCCGCTGGGTGTGCAGAACTTCGCATCGCAGTACTCGGTGAACACGGCACGCGTCCTCGCGTACACCTCGCTGTCGATGCTGCCGGCGCTGATCTTCTTCAGCCTGTTCGAGCGTCGTATCGTCGGCGGACTCACCGGCGCAGTGAAAGGCTGAGCATGACCAACGACACCTCGCTGCAGAGATCGGCCGCGCCCGCGGACATCCCGGCATTCCCCATCGGATCCGAACGGGTCGCCGCGCTGCTGGAGCAGATGACCCTCGAGGAGAAGGCTGCGCAGCTCGTCGGCTACTGGCTGGACCAGGGCGGCGACGTGGTCGCGCCGATGCAGAACGAGATGGGCGGCGCGGAGCGCTCGGGTGCCCTCGCTGAGATCACCCGCCACGGCATCGGTCACTACACGCGCGTGTACGGCACGCGCCCGGTCGATCCGACCGAGCGCGCCGCCTGGCTGTGGGAGGAGCAGCGGCGGCTGAAGACCGAGACGCGGCTGGGGATTCCCGCGCTCGTGCACGAGGAGTGTCTGACGGGACTCGCCGCGTGGAAGGCGGCGACGTTCCCCACCCCGTTGGCGTGGGGGGCCACCTTCGACCCGGAGCTCGTCGCCGAGATGGGGGCGCTGATCGGGGAGTCGATGCGAGAGATCGGCATCCACCAGGGGCTCGCCCCTGTTCTCGATGTCGTGCGTGATCCGCGCTGGGGGCGTGTCGACGAGTGCATCGGCGAGGATCCGTACCTCGTCGGCACCGTCGGTACGGCGTACGTGCAGGGGCTGCAGTCCGAGGGCGTCCACGCCACTCTCAAGCACTTCCTCGGCTATTCGGCCTCGCGGGCGGGGCGCAACCACGCCCCGGTCTCGGCCGGCACCCGTGAGGTCGCCGATGTGTTCCTGCCGCCGTTCGAGATGGCGATCCGCGACGGCGGCGTGCGCAGCGTGATGAACAGCTACACCGAGATCGACGGCGTCCCCGTGGCGTCGGATCCCGAGCTGCTCACCGGTCTGCTGCGCGACCGGCTGGGGTTCGACGGGGTCGTGGTCGCCGACTACTTCGCCGTCGCGTTCCTCGAGGTGATGCACGCCGTCGCCGCCGACCGCGGTGAGGCAGCGGGTCTCGCGCTGACGGCGGGGATCGACGTCGAGCTGCCCTCCGGTGATGCCTACCTCGAGCCGCTGGTGGAGCGCGTGCGTTCCGGTGCACTCGACGAGGCGTACCTCGACCGGGCCGTGATCCGCGTGCTCACCCAGAAGGAGCAGCTCGGTCTGCTGGAGCCGGACGTGTTCGAGGACGATGCGCCGACGGACGTGGACCTGGACACCCCGCGGCATCGCGACGCGGCACGCCGCCTCGCCACCGAATCCCTCGTGCTCCTCTCCAACGACGGGGTCCTTCCACTCGCAGCAGACGCCAGGCGCATCGCCCTGATCGGGCCGAACGCCGACCGGGCGGAGGCGCTGCAGGGCTGCTACTCCTTCGCGAACCATGTGCTCGCCCATCACCCCGACCACGAGATCGGCTTCGAGATCCCGACGGTGCGCGAGGCCCTGGTCAGAGCGCTCCCGGATGCCGAGATCGTGCACGTCCGCGGCTCGGAGGTCGAAGGCGTCGACCGCTCCGGCTTCGCCGAGGCGGCGCAGGCGGCGTCGGATGCCGATGTCGCGATCGTCGTGGTCGGCGATCAGGCCGGACTCTTCGGCCGGGGCACGGTCGGAGAGGGCAACGACGTGGAGTCCCTCGATCTCCCCGGCGTGCAGCGCGAGCTCGTCGAGGGCATCGTCGCCACCGGAACCCCGGTGATCATGGTGCTCCTCACGGGCCGCCCATACGCGATCGGCTGGGCTCTGGACGAGGGGGGCGAACGACCCGCCGCCGTCGTGCAGTCGTTCTTCCCCGGCGAGGAAGGGGGCACGGCGATCGTCGACGTCCTCACCGGTGTCTCTGCGCCGTCCGGGCGTCTTCCCGTCACCCTGCCGCGATCGGCGGGTGCACAGCCCTACAGCTATCTGCACCCCATCCTCGGCGGTCCGTCGGATGTGACCTCGACGGACCCGTCACCGGTCCGTCCGTTCGGGTTCGGCCTGACCTATACCTCCTTCGTGTACGACGACCTCGCCGTGGACGCGGAGGCCGCCACCCACGGCCGGTTCACCGCCTCGGTGACCGTGACGAACACCGGCGACAGGGACGGCACCGATGTCGTGCAGCTGTACGCGCGGGACGTCGTCGCCTCCGTGACCCGCCCTGTGGCGCAGCTGCTCGGGTACGCGCGTGTCGACCTCGCTGCCGGTGAGTCGCGTCGCGTGAGCCTGGACGTGCCCGCCGCACGGCTCGCCTTCACGGATCGCCGTGGGACGAGGATCGTCGAACCCGGCGACGTCGAGGTCTGGTTCGGGTCGCACGCCGAGGCGATGCCGGCCCAGGCTGACCCCGAGGGGGCGACGGGGGGAGCGATCTCCAACGCGCGCGACCGCGGTCGCCGGGAGATCCCCGGTGCGTCGACGGAGCGAGCGCGCATCGTCCTCACCGGCGACGTGCATCCCGTCTCCGGCGCGGACGCGCGGCTGGTCGACGTCTCGATCGGATGATCACCGCAGCGAACCCGATCCTTCCCGGGTGTCATCCCGATCCCTCGATCTGCCGGGTGGGCGACGAGTACTTCCTGGTGACCTCGACGTTCGAGTATCTGCCGGGGTTGCCCGTCATGCGCTCAACGGACCTGGTGCGCTGGGAGACGATCGGGCACGCGATCGACCGACACGGGATGCTGGACTTCGACGGCATCCGGTCATCCGGGGGACTGTACGCGCCGACGATCCGGCACGACGGCGAGGTGTTCTGGATCGTCTGCACCCTCGTGGATCAGGCGGACCCCTCGCGCGGGGGGAACTTCGTCATCACCGCCGACGACCCGGCCGGACCGTGGAGTGACCCGATCCGGCTGGACGCGGACGGCATCGATCCGTCCGTGGCCTTCGATGCGGACGGCCGGGTGTGGATGCACGGCACCCGGCTGGCGCGGGAACCGCAGTGGCACGACCAGACCGAGGTCTGGGTACGCGAGTTCTCGCGGACCGAGCGCGCCCTGGTCGGTGAGGAGCACGTCATCTGGCGCGGTGCCGTGCAGGGCGTGGTGTGGGCCGAGGGGCCCCATCTGTACCGCCTCGACGGTCGCTGGTACCTCGTCGCGGCCGAGGGCGGGACGGAGTTCCATCACGCGGTGAGCGTGGCGAGAGCCGATGAGGTCACAGGGCCGTACGTCGGCAACCGGGCCAATCCCGTCCTCACACACCGGCACCTCGGGCGCGGCGCCGGTGTGATCGGTGCCGGGCACGCCGACCTCGTGCAGGCCCCGGACGGGTCATGGCATGCGGTCATGCTCGCGATGCGCGCCGCGGACGGACACCACTATCCGCTCGGCCGCGAGACGTTCCTGTGCCCGGTGACCTGGGAGGACGGCTGGCCGGTGTTCGCCCCGGGTCTCGGTCGCCTGCCCGACGAGGTGGCGATTCCCTGGACGGATGCCGCGATGGAGGAGGGCACGTGGCAGCCCGATGACCGGCGACCCGGTCTCGTCCCCGCGGACGATCACCGATGGACCTCGCTGCGCGTCCCGCCCCAGCATGTGGCCCGTGCTGACGACGACGGGTCGTGGATGCTCCCCGTCCGCACGGAGGTCCTGTCCGATCCAGGAACCGTCGCATTCCTCGGGCTCCGGCAGCAGCACGCCGATGTCGACGTGACCTGCACGATCGAGACGACCGATCTGGCGGACGGGGAGACGGTGGGATTCGTCGTCCGACAGTCCGAGCGCGACCACGCCGCGGTGCAGATCACCAGGACGCCGGAAGGGCTTGTTCTCGAGGTCGTCCATCGCCAGGCGGACAGCGAGCAGATCCTCCTGCGGCAGGACAGGGCGTTCGCGTCTTCGGTGGCGCTCGGTGTCCGCGCTCGAGGCTGGTCGTATGAGCCGGTCTGCGACGGCGAGGGCCTGCCCTCCGTCGACGCCCGGACGCTGGATGCCGCGGCCACCGGAGGATTCCTCGGAATGTGGTTCGGTGTCTTCGCCACGAGCAACGGGCGTGCACCGCGAAGCCACGTGCGCATCTCGGACGTCGTCTACGCGCCGTCCGAGGAAGCCGTCCAGAGGCCGCTACCCTGAGGGCAGCACAGCCCCACGCGTACAGGAAAGAGTTCACCGATGAAGGAACGCGCGACCGCCGTCGAGGCGGTGCGCCGCACGAACCTCGGTGAGGTGTTGCGGCTGGTGCATCATGAGGGGACGCGCTCACGGTCACTGATCACCGCGGAGACGGGCCTGAACCGCTCGACGGTCGCCGACCTCGTGACCGCTCTCGTCGAACGCGGGCTCGTGGTGGAGCAGGAGCCCGATCCCACCAAGCGCGTCGGTCGGCCGAGCCCGTCGGTCTCGGCGAACGCCGACGTGATCGCCATCGGGGCGAACCCGGAGGTCGACGCGATCGAGATCGGCGCCGTCAGTCTCGGGGGAGGGCTCCGAGCGCGGGCCCGCATCGAACGGGACGGGGTGCCGAGCGTCGCAGACGCGGTCGCGACGATCGCCGACACCGTCGCGCAGTGGCGGGAAGACGAACTCGCCGGCTGCCGCCTCATCGGCGTCGGCGTCGCTGTGCCCGGGCTCGTCCGGGCGGCGGACGGACTCGTGCGGCTCGCACCGCACCTGAACTGGCGTGACGAGGACATCGCCTCTCCGCTGGCTGATGCGCTGGACATGCCGGTGGCCGTCGACAACGACGCCTCGCTCGGCGCACGGGCCGAGCATCTCTTCGGAGCCGCGCGGGATCACGCCGACATCGTCTATCTCAACGGCGGTGCGAGTGGTATCGGTGGCGGACTGATCCTCGACGGCTCGCTGATCCGCGGCGCCGGCGGGTATGCGGGAGAGTGGGGACAGACGCGTCCCGGCATCCCGAACGATGCGTATCGCCGCACGCACGACGGTGTCCTCGAGGACGAGGTGAGCCGTGCACGGCTGCTCGCGGCGGCGAAGCTGACGGGCGGGGACGACGCGGCGCTCGCCGCCGCGCTCGCCGCCGAACCCGGCCCGACTGCGGAGGAGGAGGTCGCCAGGCAGCGGCACGTGCTGGCGGCGACCATCAGCAATGCGGTCAACGCCCTCAACCCGTCGATGATCGTGCTCGGTGGTTTCCTCGGCATCCTGCGCGATCGCGATCCGGAATCGTTCGACGCGGATGTGCGCGCTCGTTCGCTCGCTGTCGCGGCCGACGAGGTGCAGATCGCCTCGGCCGCACTCGGTCGCGATCGCCTGCTGATCGGCGCCGCCGAGGCATCCTTCGCCGCGCTGCTGGCGGATCCGCTCGGCTGAACGTCGCCACTGGCTGGCCGTTCGTCCAGACCGCGCGCGGCACGCGGGGTCCGGGCCGGTCGTCGCGGTGTCCCGTTGCTATGGTGGCGCCGGAACATCGACCGGACGAAGGAGTTCGAAAGTGACCAAGACAGAGCCGCAGCGCCGCCGCGGCGTGATGCGCCCGATCAACCGCTTCCTGGAGCGGTGGATTCCCTCCGCATTGACGTTCGCGATCGTGTTGACCCTGATCGTGGCCGTCCTCGCCATGACCCTGACCCAGACCAGCCCGGTCGACGTCGTCAAGGGATGGGGAGACGGCCTCGCGGGTCTGCTCGCGTTCATGACCCAGATGTGCCTCATCCTTCTCCTGGGGTACATGCTCGCCAACACCCGTCCGGTGCAGAAGCTGCTGCGCCGACTGGCGCGCGTGCCGGGCAGCGCCGGATTCGCCTACGTCTTCGTGTTCGTCATCGCGGCGATCGCGAGCCTGATCACCTGGGGACTCGGCCTCATCGTCGGCACGCTGCTCGCGCGAGAGATCGCCGTCGAGGCGCGCAAGAACGGCATGAAGGTGCACTTCCCGCTGCTCGTCGCCGCCGGGTACTCCGGCTTCGTCGTCTGGCACATGGGCTACTCGGGCTCCGGCCCCCTCACTGCGGCGACGCCCGACTCCTTCCTCATTCCGAGCCTGGGCGGCGAGGTCCTCCCGATCACGGAGACGACCTTCTCGACCTGGAACATGCTCGCCGCTCTCGCGGTCATCGTCGTGGTGGGCGCGCTGATGTTCGTCATCCGTCCGAAGCAGGGCGATCCGGTGTACGAGCTTCCCTCGCACGTCGGCTCGGAGGAGACCGGCGAGTACGACGACGAGGTGGTGACCCCGGCGGACCGCATCGACGCGTCGCGCATCCTCACGACGGTCATCGGCGCGGGCCTGGTCATCTACCTCATCGTGCACTTCGTGCAGGGCGGCACTCTCACACTCGACATCGTGAACTGGTCGTTCCTCGCGCTGATCATGCTGCTCGTTCGGAGCCCGTTCGAACTCATCCACCTGACCAAGAAGGCCGCGGCGAACGTCGGCGAGATCCTCGTGCAGTTCCCGCTCTACGCCGGCATCCTCGGGATCATGTCCAGCTCGGGGCTGATCGCGCTGTTCTCCGACGCGTTGGTCTCGATCGCCACCCCGACCACGTTCGGTGTGCTGGCGCTCCTGTCGGCGGGCATCGTGAACTTCTTCGTCCCCTCCGGCGGCGGACAGTTCGCCGTGCAGGGGCCGATCATGCTCGATGCGGCCGAGCAACTGGGCGTCGACCCGTCGATCGCCGTGATGGCCGTGGCATACGGCGATCAGTGGACGAACATGATCCAGCCGTTCTGGGCGCTCCCCGTCCTCGCGATCGCCGGACTGAAGATGCGCGACATCCTCGGGTACACGTTCATCACGCTCCTCGGTTCCGGCGTCGTCATGGCGGCGACCCTGCTGCTCGTCAGCCTCTGACGTCGCGGCGGGTACCGAGAAGGAGTGCGCCGGGTCAGTATCCGGCGCGCTCCTCGGCGGCTGCGCCCGGGATCCACTCGGCCGCGAGCTTCTCGGTCGCGCGCGCGAGGATCGAGACGTCCGCCGCGACGAGGACGAAGGAGGCGCCGGCATCGAGATAGCGCCGGGCGGTGGCGGGCGTGAACGCGTTGACGCCGACCGGTTTGCCCGCGGCGCGCACGTCGGCGATCGTCCGCTCGACGGCCGCCGAGACGTCCGGATGCTCCTGCTGACCGAGCAGCCCCATGGAGGCGGCCAGGTCGCTCGGGCCGACGAAGACCGCATCCACCCCGTCGACCTCGGCGATCGCGCGCGCATGGCGCACGGCGGTCTCCGTCTCGACCTGGACGCTCAACGAGGTGATCTCGTGCGCGCGCGGGAGGTAGGAATCGATCCGCCCCCATTGCCCCGCCCGTGCCAGCGCACTGCCCACACCGCGGATGCCGCGCGGCGGGTACCGTGTCGCCGCGACGGCTGCGGCAGCCTCCTCCGCGCTGTCCACCATCGGCACCAGCAGGTTCTGAGCGCCGACGTCGAGGACCTGCTTGATGAGGGTGGCGTCCGCCGACGGCACCCGCACGACCGGTGTGATCGGGTACGCGGCGACGGCCTGCAGGAGGCCGAGGATGGACTCGAGGCCGATCGGGCTGTGCTCGGCGTCGATGAGGGTCCAGTCCAGACCTGAGCCGGCGATGATCTCCGCGGCGATCGGACTTCCCGAGGAGATCCACGCTCCCACGAGAGGGCGGTCGGCCTCCGCGAGCGCGTCGCGGAAGGATAGCCGGGCGGCTACACGAAACGGCATGTGATCTCACCCATCTCTCGATAGTCGCAGCGCACCTCGTCGCCCCGGGACACCCACATCGGACGGGTGAACGACCCGGCCAGGATGATCTCGCCGGCCTCGAGGTGCGCACCGTGCTGATGGAGCTTGTCGGCCAGCCACGCGACCCCCGTCGCCGGATGACCGAGGACGCCGGCGGCCACACCGGTCTCCTCGATCTCGCCGTTGCGCGACAGGACGCCGGGCACCCAACGGAGGTCGATCTCGTCCGGTCGCATGTGCACGTCACCGAGCACCATGGCGCCGTAGGCGGCGTTGTCGCTGATGGTGTCCACGATCGTGCGGCCCTCGAGCTCGATGTGCGAGTTCAGCACCTCCAGAGCGGGCACCGCGTAGTCGATGGCGGCGAGGGCATCCTCGAGAGTGCAGTCCGGGCCCCGCAGCGGCGACTTCAGCATGAACGCGAGCTCGACCTCGATGCGGACGTTCGAGAACTCGTCGAAGCGGATGTCCGAGCCGGACGCGTACACGGTGTCCTCGAACATGACGCCGTAGTCGGGCTCGGTGATCCCGGTGGCCTGCTGCATCGCCTTCGAGGTCAGCCCGATCTTGCGCCCCACCATGCGGCGGCCGGCGGCGACGTTCTTGTCGCGCCAGATGCCTTGGATCGCGTACGAATCCTCGATCGTGGCATCCGGATACCTCGCGGTGATCCGTGGGATCACGCTGTGGGTGCGGTCGGCCTCGGCGAGTTCCTCCGCGATGCGGTCGATGATGTCAGGGTCCAGCATCCGTCCTCCTCGAGTGTCCGGGTCCGCTAGAGCTGGTGGCCGAGCTTGTACTCGCCCTGCTTGTACTCGGGCATCGACGTCTCGCCCTCGTCCTTGCGAGTGTAGGAGAAGCCGTCGGCGCCGATCGTGACCGCCATCTCGCTGTCGTCGGTGCGGGCGACAACGGGCTGGGGGTTGCCGTCGAGGTCCAGCACGAGGGACGCCTCGGTGTACCACGACGGGACGACGGGGTTACCCCACCAGTCGCGTCGCTGGTTGTCGTGCACGTCCCATGTGACGACCGGGTTGTCGGGGTCGCCGGTGTAGTAGTCCTGCGTGTAGACCTCCACCCGGTGCCCGTCGGGGTCCCGCAGATAGAGGTAGAACGCGTTGCTCACCCCGTGGCGGCCGGGGCCCCGTTCGATGACGTCGGACCGGCGCAGGGCGCCGAGCTTGTCACAGATGGCGAGGATGTTGTGCTTCTCGTGCGTGGCGAAGCACACGTGGTGCATGCGCGGCCCGTCGCCACCGGTCATCGCGGTGTCGTGCACGGTGGGCTTCCGCCGCATCCACGCCGCGTAGACCGTGCCTTCTTCATCCTGGATGTCCTCCGTCACCCGGAAGCCGAGGTCCTGCATGAACTTCACGGCGCGCGGCACGTCGGGGGTGACCTGGTTGAAGTGGTCCAGGCGCACGAGCTCGCCGGGGATGTGCAGGTCGTAGCGCCACGACATCCGCTCGACGTGGTCGGTCTGGTGGAAGAACTCGTAGGGGAAGCCGAGCGGATCGACGACCCGCACCGAGTCTCCGATGCCCTTGACGAAGCCGTTCGGCTCGCGCCGCACATCGCATCCGAGTTCCGTGTAGAACTCGACGGCACGGTCGAGGTCCTCCGGCGTCCGTACCCGGTACGAGAACGCCGCGACGGCGGCGACCTCACCGGCTCGCAGTACGAGGTTGTGGTGGATGAACTCCTCCGTGGAACGCAGATAGATCGCCTCGTCGTCCTCCTCCGTGACGTACAGCCCGAGGACGTCGACATAGAACTGACGTGATGCCGCGAGGTCGGTGACCACGAGCTCCATGTACGCGCAGCGCAGGATGTCCGGCGGGGAGGCCTGCGGGGTCGCGATGGGGTGCGGGGTCTCGATCGGCGCCTCCTGGCTGACGAAGAAACCGGAGGAGGTGAGTGTCATGTCTTCACGATGGGTCATGTCAGCGTCCTTGCTTGCCGAAGACGGGGTTGTGCACCTCGCCGAGGGTGATGTGCACCGCCTGCTGGTCGGTGTAGAAGTCGATCGAGCGGTATCCGCCCTCATGACCGAGGCCGGAGGCCTTCACCCCGCCGAACGGTGTGCGCAGATCCCGGACGTTGTTGCTGTTGAGCCACACCATGCCGGCCTCGACGGCGCCGGCGAAGTTGTGGGCGCGCTTGAGGTCGTTGGTCCAGATGTAGGCGGCCAGGCCGTACTTCGTGTCGTTCGCCAGCGTGAGGGCCTCCTCGTCGCTGTCGAACGGCGTGATCGCCACGACAGGACCGAAGATCTCCTCCTGGAAGATGCGGGCCTCGGGAGGGACATCGACGAAGACCGTCGGAGCGACGTAGTTGCCGAGCTCGAATCCCTCCGGCCGGCCGCCACCGGCGACGAGACGCCCCTCGGTCTTGCCGATCTCGATGTAGCTCATCACCTTGTCGTAGTGCTCGGGGTGCACGAGCGCCCCGACCTCGGTCGTGGGGTCGTGCGGCGAGCCGACCTTCACGCGCTTCGCCTGGGCCGCGTACTTCTCGACGAACTCGTCATAGACGGTGCGCTCGACGAGGATGCGTGAACCGGCCGTGCAGCGCTCGCCGTTGAGGGAGAAGACGCCGAAGATCGTCGCGTTGACCGCCTCGTCGAGGTCCGCGTCCGCGAACACGACGGCGGGCGACTTGCCGCCGAGCTCCATCGACAGTCCCTTGAGGAACGGGGCGGCGTTGGCGAAGATCACCTGGCCGGTCGAGCTCTCACCGGTGAAGGAGATGAGGGGGACGTCCGGGTGCTTCACGAGTGCGTCGCCGGCATCCTCTCCCAGGCCGTTGACGAGGTTGAAGACGCCCTTCGGCAGCCCGGCCTCCTCGAAGATCCCGGCCCACAGGGATGCCGACAGGGGAGTGAACTCGGCGGGCTTGAGCACCACGGTGTTGCCGGTCGCGAGGGCGGGACCGAGCTTCCACGACTCGAGCATGAACGGGGTGTTCCACGGCGTGATGAGTCCCGCGACGCCGATCGGCTTGCGGTTGACGTAGTTGATCTGCCGACCGGGAACCTTGAAGGTGTCGTCGGCCTGGGCCACGATCAGGTCGGCGAAGAACCGGAAGTTCTCGGCCGCTCGGCGCGCCTGGCCGAGTGCCTGCGTGATGGGCAGTCCCGAGTCGTACGACTCCATCTCGGCGAGGCGCGCATCGCGGGATTCGACGATGTCGGCGATCCGGTGCAGCACCCGAGCGCGTTCCCGCGGCAGCATCCTCGGCCACGGGCCCTCCACGAACGCCCGCCGTGCGGAGGCGACGGCGAGGTCGATGTCGGCCTTCTTCCCCGCGGCGGCCGTGGTGTACGTCTCGTTCGTCACCGGGTCGAGCACGTCGAACGTGTCGCCGTCGACCGAGTCGACGAAGGCGCCGTCGATGTAGTGCTGGATGTGATCGGGCAGGTCTGCCGGAATGCGGGCGTCGTTCATGGTTCCTCCCGGGTCAGTGGACGTGCGTGCCGAGGGCGTCGGGGTGTTCTGCGGTCAGGTAGGCGTCGAGCGTGGATGCGTGGTGTCGCCGGGCGGCGTCCTCGATCTCGGATGCCGTCGCGCCGCTCTCGATCAACGCGAGGATCTGCTCGTGCTCGCGGACGGATTCGTGTGCGCGGCCGGGAACGAAGCTGAACGTGGAATCGCGCAGCCGGTTCAGGCGCTGCATCTCGAGCGTGACGAGTTCGCGCAGCCGGGGGTTCGGGCACGGTGCGATCAGCGCGGCGTGGAACTGCTGGTTGAGCTGCGTGAACGCCGAGGGGTCGAAGTGGTCGAGCGTCTCGATCATGCGCTCGTTGACGGCGCGGGCGGCGGCGAGGTCGTCTGCGGTGAGGTGCGGTGCCGACAGGGCGGTCGCACTGCCCTCGAGGATGCTCAGGGCCTCCATGCTGTGGCGGTACTGGGTGTCGTCCACCATCGCCACGCGGGCACCGACGTTGTGCTCGAAGTGCACGAGGCCCTCGGCCTCCAGCTGACGGATGGCCTCGCGGACGGGGACGACGCTCATGCCCAGCTCGCCGGCGATACTCCCGAGTACGAGCCGGTAACCGGGGGTGTAGGTCTGGACGGCGATGCGCTCCTTGAGCCAGTGGTAGGCCTGCTGTGACTTGCTCGGTGGTCTGATCATCGCTCGGCCTCGTACTTCGCGCGCCACTGCGCGTTCATGGGGAACAGGCCGTCGACCGGATGCCCCGCCTCGACCTGCGCGGCGATCCAGGTGTCCTCCTCCTCCTGGGCGAGGGTCGCGTCGACGACCTCCTCGGCGAGGTGCGGAGGGACCACCACGACGCCGTCACCATCACCGACGATGATGTCCCCTGGCTGCACGGCCGCACCGCCGCAGCCGATCGTGACATCGAGCTCCCACGGCACGTGCTTGCGTCCGAGGACCGAGGGGTGCGGACCGTGTGAGAACACCGGCAGTCCGATCCGGGTCACCTCGTCAAAATCGCGCACGCCGCCGTCCGTGACGACGCCGGCGGCCCCGCGGGTCTTCGCGCGCAGGGCGAGGATGTCGCCCAGGGTCCCTGTGGTGGCATCGCCGCGCGCCTCGATCACGATGACCTCGCCGTCGCCGACGGCGTCGAACAGACGCTTCTGGGCGTTGTATCCGCCGCCGTGCCGAGCGAACAGGTCTTCGCGTGCGGGGATGAAGCGCAACGTCCGCGCGGTGCCGACGATCTTCGTGCCGGGGATGTTCGCGGCCACACCGTCGATGAAGCAGGAGTGCTGACCGCGCTTTCGCAGCTGCGATGACAGGCCGGCCGTCGGGGCGCGCTCCAGCTTCGCGCGCAGGTCGGGGGAGAGGAGTGCGGTCTTCGGCTCGAGGCCGGCGTCCTCGCGGGAGCCCCATGCTTCGGTGCGCTGGAGGTCGTCGACCGACGGCACCGACCCGAGGGACCCGTCGAACGGCACGTCGCCCTGCGTCACGGTGGTGATCAGTCGCCCGGACGTCGGGGCCCCGGGAGCATCCGGCGCGTCCACCTCGACCTCGACGACGTCGCCAGGGACGATGACGGAGGATCCCGCCGGGGTGCCGGTGAGGATCACGTCTCCTGTTTCGAGCGTGAAGTGCTGTGAGAGGTCGGCGACGAACTGTGCGAGCGGGAAGATCAGCCCGGCGGAGGTGTCGTCCTGGCGCAGCTCGCCGTTGACCCAGGTGCGGACCCGAAGGCCCGCCGGGTCGACGGTGCGGGCATCGATGAGGGCCGGGCCGAGCGGGGTGAAACCGTCGCCGCCCTTGGAGCGCACGTTGGACCCCTTGTCGTTCGCGCGCAGGTCGTAGAGACCGAGGTCGTTGGCGGCGGTGACGGATGCCACGTGCGACCATGCGTCCTCGAGGGAGACGCGTCGGGCCGGGTCGCCGATGATGAGGGCGATCTCGCCTTCGAACGCCAGCAACTCGGTGCCGGCCGGGCGTTCCACGACCCCACCGGATGCCGCGACCGAACTGGGGGCCTTGAAGAAGTAGGAGGGGTGGGCGGGGCGGCGGCCGCGCTGATCGGCGCGCGACGCATAACTGAGGTGGATCGCGATGATCTTGCCGGGGCGGGCGAACGGGTCCGTCACTGCAGGCGCCTCCTTGCGTCGAACATCGCCCTTGTGCGATGTATTTGAAATCGTATATCATCCCGACAACGGGTGGCAAGCACCGCATCGACGCGGGAGGCGGCCACCGGACGACGATGTCACACAGGGAGCTTTCAATGACTGACAGGCCCGGGTTCACTCCGACCGGCACCATCGCCAGCGCGGGCGACCGACGCCGCGTGGTCTTCGCCACCGTCGTGGGCACCACCATCGAGTGGTACGACTTCTTCATCTACGCCACAGCCGTCGGGCTCGTGTTCGGGCAGCTGTTCTTCTCGGCCCTCGGAGCCAACACGGTCATCCTCGGCTTCGCCACCGTCGGAATCAGCTTCCTGTTCCGCCCGCTCGGCGCGTTCCTGGCCGGTCACTTCGGGGACAGGCTGGGACGCAAGCGGGTGCTGATGTGGACGCTCATCCTCATGGGGGCGGCGACCGCTCTCATCGGCGTGCTGCCGACCGCCGAGGTCATCGGCGTCGGGGCTCCGATCCTCCTCGTACTGCTGCGCATCCTGCAGGGCATCTCCGCCGGCGGAGAGTGGGGCGGCGCGGTACTCATGGCCGTGGAGCACGCCCCGAAGCGCCGGCGCGGGATCTTCGGAGCCTCGCCGCAGATCGGCGTCCCGCTCGGTCTGCTGCTCGCCTCCGGAGTGATGGCGGTCATGACGGCCCTCGCGCCGGGTGACCAGTTCCTCGCCTGGGGATGGCGGATCCCCTTCCTCCTCAGCGTCGTCCTGATCCTCATCGGCTACTACGTGCGGCGCAACGTCGAGGAGAGCCCGGTGTTCGCCGAACTCGCCGAGCGCAAGGAGAAGGCGAAGATGCCGATCGTGCAGCTGTTCCGCAAGCACGCGCTGCTCGTCTTCATCGCCGCGCTCGTCTTCGCCGGCAACAACGCCGTCGGCTACATGACCACCGGTGGGTACATCCAGGGCTATGCCACCGATCCGGCCGGCCCGATCGGACTTGAACGCGGACCGGTGCTGTGGGCGGTCACCGGCTCGGCCGTGACGTGGCTGATCACCACCCTGCTGGCGGGGTGGCTCTCCGACCGCGTCGGCCGCCGCACCACCTACATCGCGGGGTGGATCCTCCAACTCGGCGGCGTCCTCCTGCTGTTCCCGCTCGTGAACACCGGCAGCGTCGGGTTGCTCTTCCTCGGACTCGCGGTCCTGACGATCGGACTCGGGTTCACGTACGGGCCACAGGCGGCGCTGTACACCGAGCTGTTCCCGGCATCCATCCGGTTCTCGGGAGTCTCGATCTCGTACGCGATCGGCGCCATCGCCGGAGGCGCGTTCGCGCCGACGATCGCGGCGGCGATCGTGGACGCCACCGGCTCGACCGAGATGGTCACCTGGTATCTCGCGGGAATGACCGTGATCGGCCTCGTCGCCACGCTCCTCCTGCGCGACCGCAGCGGGATCCCGCTCGGGCCCGATCACGAGGCGGAGCAGTCCGTCAGCCCCGTCTACGGCCTCGCCAGGGCGTGAGGAGTCTCGATGCAGTTCCACCACCACGGTTACGTCTCGCAGGACCCGCGCGTCGTCGCGGCCGCCGGCACCGGAGTCGATCGCCCGGTCGACCTGCCGGACGAGATGGACGTGCTCATCGTGGGGTCGGGGCCTGCGGGCATGCTGCTGGCCGCCCAGATGTCGCAGTTCCCCGGCGTCACGACGCGGATCATCGAGAAGCGCGACGGCCGGCTCGTGCTCGGCCAGGCTGACGGCATCCAACCGCGCAGTGTCGAGACGTTCCAGGCCTTCGGGTTCGCCGAACGCATCATCGCCGAGGCGTACAACATCGCGTTCATGAACTTCTGGGGGCCCGACCCGCAGAACCCGCAGAACATCGTCCGCACGTCCCGCACCGAGGACTACGGACTGAAGATCAGCGAGTTCCCGCACCTCATCGTCAATCAGGCCCGTGTGCTCGACTACTTCGCCGAGGCCGCAGCACACGGACCCGCACGGATCGCACCGGACTACAGCGTCGAGTTCCTCGGCCTCACGGTCCACGACGACGGCGAGTTCCCCGTCGAGGTCAGGGTGCGGCATGTCGCCGGTGCACGCGAGGGGGAAGTGCGCACGATCCGCGCGAAGTACGTGCTCGGATGCGACGGAGCGCGAAGCCGTGTCCGCGAGGCCATCGGCCGCACCCACGTGGGGGAGCTCGCCGCGCACGCGTGGGGCGTCATGGACGTGCTCGTGAACACCGACTTCCCCGACTGGCGGACCAAGTGCGCCATCAACGCCGTGGCGGGCAACATCCTGCACATCCCGCGCGAGGGCGGCTACCTCAGCCGGGTGTACGTCGACCTCGGCGAGGTGCCGGCCGATGACAATCACCGGGTGCGGCAGACACCGATCGAGAAGATCATCGACAAGGCCAACGAGATCCTGCGTCCGTACACGCTGGACGTGAAGGAGATCGCCTGGCACAGCGTGTACGAGGTCGGCCATCGCGTCACGGACGGGTTCGACGACGCGCTGGACGAGGACCGGTCGCCGCGGGTCTTCCTCACCGGCGACGCGTGTCACACGCACAGCGCGAAGGCCGGGCAGGGGATGAATGTGTCGATGCAGGACGGGTTCAACATCGGGTGGAAGCTGGGCGCCGTCCTCATGGGACGCAGCCCGGAGTCGTTGCTGGCGACGTACTCCGACGAGCGCCAGCCCGTCGCGCAGCAGCTCATCGACTTCGACCGCGAATGGTCGAGCCTTATGGCGCGCAAGCCGGAGGAGATCTCCGACCCGCTGGAGCTGTCGAACTACTACCTCGCGACGGCGGAGTTCCCCTCCGGCTTCATGACGCAGTACCCGCCCTCGGCGATCACGGCGACCGCCGAGCACCAGGCGCTCGCCGCAGGGTTCCCGGTGGGCAAGCGCTTCAAGTCCGCCGAGGTCGTCCGGGTGTGCGACGGCAACGCGATCCACCTCGGTCACCACGCGAAGGCGGACGGGCGGTGGCGGATCTACGCGTTCGCGGACCGCTCGGGGGTGCGGCTGAGGGACTGGGCGGCCGCGGCTGAGGGAATGATCGCCCGCGTCACCCCGCCCGACGCCGATGTGGATGCCGTGATCGACGCGAAGGTCATCTACCAGGAGGCGTTCGACGAGGTGGACATCCTGACCGCACCGGCGATGTTCCTGCCACAGACGGGCCCGCTGCACCTCACCGACTGGGAGAAGGTGTACTCCGGGTCGCCGAACGCGTGGACGGACACCGACATCTTCGTCGAGCGGGAGATCTCGAGGGAGGGGGCGGTCGTGGTCGTGCGCCCGGATCAGTACGTCGCAGCAGTCCTGCCTCTGGAAGCGACCGCCGAGCTCGAGGCCTTCCTCGGGAGGGTGTTCCTGCCGGCATGAGTGTTCGGCTCCGGAGAGTCCCGGCATGACACGTGTCACGCGGAGGAGGTGACACCGCCCTCCGGACCGCTCGGGACCTTCCGGCCAGGCTGGAGGCATGAGCACAGCAGCAGACACTCTGATCTCCGCGCGCAGCGCTGACGCAGCGACGGACCTCGCCGTCTCGATCGACGGCCTCACGCGGCATTTCGGTGCGGGGGAAGGGGCGGTCAAAGCCGTCGACGGCATCGACCTGCGCATCCGACGGGGCGAGGTCGTCGCGCTCCTCGGGCCGAACGGCGCAGGCAAGACGACGACGCTGGACATCCTCCTCGGCCTCACGGAACCCGGTGCGGGGAGCGTGTCGGTGTTCGGCGAGAAGCCGGCGGCGGCGGCGAAGGAGGGACGTATCGCCGGGGTGCTGCAGACCGGCGGACTGCTCGCCGACCTCACGGTGCGTGAGACGGTCGAGGTCATCGCCGCCCTGCACGGCCGTGCGGCGCTCGCACGGGTGCCCGAAGTGCTCGTTCGGGCCGATCTCGAACCGATCGCACGCCGCCGGATCGCGAAGTGCTCCGGCGGTGAGCAGCAGCGCGTGAAGTTCGCTCTCGCCCTCGTCGCAGACCCGGATGTCCTCATCCTCGACGAGCCGACCGCCGGAATGGACGTCACCGCGCGGCGGCATTTCTGGAGCGTCATGCGCGCCGATGCGGATGCCGGTCGTACGATCGTGTTCGCCACGCACTATCTCGAAGAGGCCGAGCAGTTCGCGCGCCGGACCGTCGTCATGCACCGCGGGCGGATCGTCGCTGACGCCCCGACGGCCGAGCTGCGCGCCAACCTCGGTGGCAGGACGCTGGCGGCCACCCTCCCGGTCTCGGGCACCGACGCGCTCGTGCGGACGCTGTCCTCGGCGGACGGCATCAGCGACCTCCGCGTGGACGCGGAGCGGGTGAGCCTGCGCGCCCTCGATTCGGATGCCGTGGCATCCGTTCTTCTGAATTCCGGCGCGCGCGATCTGGAGATCGCCGCGCCCACCCTCGAGACCGCCTTCACCGCACTGACGGAGGACTGACCATGACCATCTCGATCTCACCCACCATGTTGCGCGTCGAGGCGATCCGCCAGGTGCGCAATCCCTACACGCTCGCATTCACCCTGGCGATGCCGGTGGCGATGTATCTCCTGTTCGGCGCGACCGCGGCGTACGCCTCCGGCCGCGCGGGCAACGGCAACGTCGCGTTCTACGTCATGGTGTCGATGGCCGCGTACGGCACCGCTGTCGCGATGAGCTCGCTCACCTCGCTCGCGGCGACGGAGGCGAAGCAGGGGTGGGGGCGACAGTTGGCGATGACTCCGCTCACCACCGCAGGGTATGCCGCGACCAAACTGGTCACCGCGGTGATGTTCGCGGCGCTCGCCGTCGCCTTCGTCTTCGTGGCGGGGCTGCTCACGGGGGCCCAGGCGACCGAGGCGTGGCGCTGGTGGGCGACGGCCGGCATCATCCTCGGAACCGGCCTGATGTTCGGCCTGTACGGGCTCGGCGTCGGGCTGTTCTTCACCTCGGACACCGCTGCCGCGCTCGCCTCCATCTCGATGACGTTCTTCGCGTTCTTCGGCAATGTGTTCCTCCCGCTGGACGGGGTCATGCTCGACATCGCACGCTTCACGCCGCTGTACGGCTTCGTCGCGCTGAGCCGCTGGCCGTTGACCGAGGGGGTCCTGACGACCGGCCAGGTCGATCCGCTGTGGCTGATCTGTGTGAACATCGTCGCGTGGGTGGGTGTGTTCGCGCTGCTGGTGGCCGTGGGGGCCAAGCGTTCGCGGACGCGCCGATAGGGTCGACACCATGACGGATGACGCGACCCCCGTGGCCGCGCCGGTCTCAGCGGGCGGCGCGACCACGGCGTCGCCGCGCCGCGAGCCGGGAGCGCGGTCGCCGTGGGAGCGGTACGGGTGGCTGATGCCGGCGCTCTGGCTGGTGTTCCTCGTCTATCCGCTCATGGCGCTGATGGCGTCCGAGGCGGCTCCCGTCTGGATCGTCATCGGATGGATCGGGCTCGGCGCGTTCGTCGTCGTCTACGTGGCCGCGTTCCTCAACGGGATGAGCTTCAACGGGGGAGGCCTCACCACCCCGCCCCGCCCCATCCAGTGGGTGGCGTTCGCGGGGATGATCGTATGCGCGGCGTCGGTGATCCCCGGCGTCGGTGGCGCGGCGGTGAGTTTCCTGCCGTTCATCATGTCGTTCGCCTCGTACGGTCTGAATCGCGTGGCGCACTGGGTCACGATGGTCGTCTGCGTCGCGATCACCGCGGGCATCGTCCTCCTGGTCCCCGGAGGTTCGGGCTACTTGCCGCTGCTGGCGATCATCGCGCTTCTCGCGGCGGTCAACACCGTCTCGACGAGCCTCATCATCCGTTCGGCGCAGGCGGAGCGGCTCGGCCTCGAGCTCGCCACCAGCGAGGGGCGTGAGGCCGTGGCGCGCGATGTGCACGACCTCGTCGGTCATTCCCTCACCGTGGTGAGCCTCAAGGCTCAGCTCGTCCGTCGTCTGATCGACAGCGACCCGGAGCGTGCGAAGGCGGAGCTCGCCGACATCGAGTCCCTCACTGCGGAGGCGATCGCGGGGGTGCGGGCGACCGTGGCGGGAGTCCGCAGCGCCGCGCTCGTGGAGCAGCTGGCCTCGTGCCGCGACGCACTGGAAGCCGCTGATGTGACGATGCGGGTGGAGGGGGATGCCGCGGCGCTCTCACCCGCGCAATCGCTGACGGCGAGCTGGATCCTCCGTGAGGCGACGACGAACGTTCTACGGCACGCGGGGGCGGGGGTGGTCACAGTGCGCATCGCGCCCGGTCGGTTCGAGGTCGTCGACGACGGTCGCGGCATCCGCGGTGCGGAGGGGAACGGTGTGCGGGGCATGCGCGAGCGGGCGACCACGGGTGGCGCGACGCTCTCCGTGCGGTCGGGCGAGAGCGGGGGCACTCACGTGGAGGTGACGTGGTGAGCGGCGGCGAGCGGATCCGCCTGGTCATTGTCGACGATCAGGCGATGCTGAGGGGGGCGCTCGCCGCGCTGCTGGAGCTCGAGGACGATCTGTCCGTCATCGGGGTCGCCGGTGACGGCGCCGAGGCCGTGCGCGTCGTGGCCGAGACGGCGCCGGACGTGTGCCTCATGGACATCCAGATGCCGGGTGTGGACGGGATAACGGCGACCCGGGAGGTGCGTGCCGCTCACGCCGGTACCCGTGTGCTCATCGTGACGACGTTCGCCCGGCCGGGCTATCTTCGGGCGGCGCTCGATGCGGGAGCCAGCGGATTCGTCGTCAAGGACGCCCCGGCTGAGCAGCTCGCCGATGCCGTGCGGCGGGTGCACGCCGGATTACGGGTCGTGGATCCTGCGCTCGCCGAGGCGAGTCTGTTCGAAGGCGCGAACCCGCTCAGCGAACGCGAGCAGCAGGTGCTCCGCCTCGCCGCCGACGGTCGCAGTGCCGCCGCTATCGCCGCGGAGGTCTTCCTGTCGCCGGGCACGGTGCGCAACAACCTCTCGGCCGCGATCGGCAAGGTCGGTGCGACGAACCGCGCCCAGGCGGTGCGGATCGCGCAGGACAAGGGGTGGATCTGAGGGTCGCCGTCGTGTTGCGGGCCTCGGTGTCGGGCGGAGCTCGCAGCCGGCGTCCTCAGCGTAGGCGCCCGGTAGCTCGGCGTCCATCGTGGCGAAGATCCTCTGCCGTCTGTGGCTGTGACGAGATCGGACGGAGTCGGAATCGCAGGGGCGGAGGAGCAGACAGGACCGCCGCCGATTCACCCGTCAAAAAGCCAAGGCTCTCGGAATTGAGCTCTGTCGCCCAGGGCCCCGACAAGCTCGGATGGGCACACGAGTTGATCGTCACCGTAGTCGTGGGTTCTGCTATGGCCGGAGAGACTTTCTCCCTCTAGTGAGACCTCGATCCGGTAACACGTGTAGACCCGGGCCGGCCTGGAGTCGAGCCATCCGGGAATCGAGAAGTGTTCGTCGACCCCGGAAGTGACGAACAGATCGAACGCGCTGTCTCCTCGGCCACCTTCCGGGTGCTCGTTGTAGATGACCGCCGTCCCGACGCTTTCAGAGAAGGCGGGCGGAGCGTCACCTGCATCCCACCGCACGGCGGCAGCGCTCAGCCGATCCAGGAGTTCTTCGGGCGTCGTCGTACCTGCGGAAGGATCCGCCAAGACGGCGTAGACGTGGTTCTCAGCAGCATCCACCTGGCGCCATAACGCGGGTTCGACCGGGTCCGACGCGCGAGAGCACCCCGACATCCACGCGACGCCGACGAGAGCAACCAGGGCGACGGGCGTGCGCACGATGAGTCTCACGGCGTTCATCATGGCTTCGCTACCTGGCAAAGTCCTCGGGCTCCGGAAGTTTGCGAATCTCGATACAGCAGTACGCTCGGGACTACTCGAGCACCCGGAAGGTTCGCAGGCTCGGCTCGCTCAGCCACGTGCGCACCATCCAGCTCGGGCAGGTGCTCTGGCTCACGCCCGACCCCGACCTGCCCTGGATGCCGCCCCTGTCGTTCATGACGTCGTGACGATCACTGCCAGGGCGGTTCCCACCCCGTCTTCGCGTGTCATGGCGAGGGCCGCTCGCTGCACCTCGGGGCGATAGCTCTCGGTTTCTGCAAGGCTCGCGCGCAGTCGAGCAGCGGTCAGGCGGCTCTGGCGAATGGGAGCGGAGCCCAGGCGGCGTGCGTGGATTCGGGCGCCCCAGAACGGCTGATCGGCGATGAAGGGGATGACGACGGACACGGTGCCAGCGCGGGTTGCTGTTTGCAAAGTACCGATTCCACCGTGGTGTATGGCGGCTACCGCCTGGGGCAGAACCTGGGTGTGATCGACCGATCGCACGACGTGAACATCGTCGCCGAGGAGGTGCGGTGATGTCGTGAGTCCGCCGAGCCCGGTGACGAGCAACGCGCGCGCACCGAAGCTGCGGGTGGCGGCGAGAACCTCCCGGGTCCGCTGCTCAGCGTTGCCGGCCACCATCGACCCGAACCCTGCATAGACGAAATCGCCGCCGGCGATGAAGGATCTCACGTCATCGCTCAACACCGTTCGAGGCCTGTCGGTAAGCCAGGGCCCCGTGAGATGCACGGTCTCCGGCCAATCCGAGGGCCGCTCGAGGATGGCTGAGCTGATCGGCATGAGAGTCGCGGCAGGTCCGGCGGGCCTGCGTCGCCGCGTGCCGAAGACTGCCGCGGCTTGGTCGAGATCGTTCGCGAACATCGCCCCGCTGGCGGCCACGAAACGGTAGGTGAGCTTGTTCAGGAATCCGAGATTGCGAGTGGTGGTCCCTGCCGCCGGGAAGGCGCGTGTGGGCGTCATGGCGGGAACCAGCTCGACCAAGACGTATGGAACGTCAAGGGCTTCCGCGATGAGCGGGGCCGATAACACCTTCGGGTGCGCCACAACGACGTCTGGGCGATACTCGCGGGCGATGCGCGCTGGTTCGACGATCACCGCGTTCATCGTCGGACGAATGACCGACGAGTACGAGCGGAGCGCCGCCATGAGTGACACGCCCTGCTCTTCGATCATGCGTGTGTAGTCCACACTCATGCTTCGCACGTCGATACCTGAAAGGTCTGCGCCGGAGTTGTCCGGCGCGACGAGGAGGACGTGATGTCCTTCCGCCGTAGCACGTCGGGCGAGCGCGGTAAACGGCTCCACATCCCCGCGCGACCCCGCGGTCGCCAGGAGGATCCTCACCGGCTTCCTCGCCCGGGCGAGGGTATCGTCCAGAATCCGCGCGCGCAGATGTCTTCTGTCGGCCCAGCGACGCGCCGCAGACCTTCCTGTGGGTCCCCGGCCGCCCATCGCGCGAGCTGCAGAACTGCGAAGAGTCCGCGAGCCGCGACATCAACACCCTCAAGCGCTGAACGCATGTACAGGATGCTGGCACTGCGTTCAGATCGGCACAAGGTTTCAGCCCGGCACGCGCATCATCGAGAACGATCGTCTCCGGCGGTTTCGCCACCCCCGGATCAAGGCACGGCCGACAGCCAATGAATCGCTCCTGCCGAAAGCACCCTGCGTCGACTCGACAAGTACTCTGGCCGATGTCCGACCCCCGGCGTACCGTGGTCCACGGTCGAGCGACGGCGCTCGCCAGAAGGAGTACGAGATGGACTGGAAGATCGAACTCATCTTCGTGCCGGTCACGGATGTCGACCGCGCGAAGGACTTCTACGTGAAGATCGGGTTCAACGCCGACCACGACCAGGTGCCGTTCGAAGGGCTGCGGTTCGTGCAGATGACGCCCCCGGGCTCCGCATGCTCGATCGCGTTCGGCGAGGGCCTCGGCTCGCGCATGAAACCGGGCATGCAGGATTCGATCCAGGTCGTCGTTCCCGACGCCGATGCCGCGCTTGCTCAATTGCGCGATGCCGGTGTCGAAGCCTCTGGTGTCGACGAACAGGCGTGGGGGAGGTTCGTCACCTTCGACGACCCCGATGGCAACAGTTGGACACTGCAGCAACTGCCCGACCGCGCCGGCGCCTGATCACCCTCTTCCCTGACCGGCCAGGCGGGAATACCGTTTCCCTGTCGGGCGCTGTGCCCTGAGCACGTCGCGCCCGCTGCGACGGCGGAAAGGTGCGCATGGAAGGTCTGGAGATCACCGTCCTGCTCGGGCTGACGATCCTCGTCGGAACGATGCTCGCGCCGCGCGTGCGCCTCGCCCTGCCGCTGGTGCTCGTCGTGTTCGGTCTGCTCCTGGGCTTCATCCCACCGCTGCGAGAGGTGCAGTTGCCACCGGAGACGGTGCTGCTGCTCTTCCTCCCCGTCATGCTCTTCTGGGAGAGCCTGACGACCTCGCTGCGATCCATCCGACGCGACTTCCGGTACATCCTGCCGATGAGCACCCTCCTCGTCGTCGCATCCGCCTTCGCCGTCGCCGGAGTCGCCGTGCTGTTCGGGCTGCCTTGGGAGATCGCACTGATCCTCGGCGCCGCCGTCGCGCCGCCTGACGCGACAGCCGTGGCCGCCCTCGGACGCCTGTTGCCTCGCCGCAGCTTCATGAAGTTGAAAGCCGAGAGCCTGACCAACGACGGCACCGCCCTGGTTCTCTACGCGATCGCCGTCTCGATCGCCGTCGGCGAGCAGGTCACACCGCTGCAGGTCACCTGGAGCCTCATCGTCTCCTACGGCGGAGGCATCGCCGTCGGCATCCTCGTCGCCGCTGCAGCCTGGCAGCTCCTGCTGCGCACGCGCGCGACGATGACCATCAACGTGGCGATGCTCCTCATGCCGTTCGCGGCGTTCATGATCGCGGAACTCATCCACGCATCCGGGGTCCTGGCGGTCGTCGTCGCCGGACTCATCGCCGCGTACGCCGGGCCGCGCATCACCACCGCCGACTCCCGCCGTCAGGCCGCCGCGGTGTGGCCGTTCGGGGTGTACCTTCTCAACGGCGCGCTGTTCGTGCTCATCGGCATCGAGGTGCAGTGGGTCGTGCACCAGACCTCCCTGCTCGCGATCGGCTGGCTCACCCTCGCCACCCTCGCCGTCTGGGTCGCGCTCCTCATGGTGCGCTTCCTCTTCCAACTGCTCGCATGGCCGTTCCAACGTCGCGGGCGTGGCACATCACGTCGACTGCGTACACGAGCGCACGTCGTCAACACCGTCGCCGGCATGCGCGGCGCAGTCTCACTCGCCATCGCACTCTCCGTGCCGCTCGACACCCCTGACGGCACCCGGCTCGACGGCCGGGACGACATCGTCTTCATCACCGCCGGTGTCATCCTGCTCAGCCTGCTCGTGCAGGGCCCGCTGCTGCCCGCGATCGTGCGGTGGGCCCGGTTCCCCGCAGACCACGCCGAAGATGAGGAGTTCGAGCTCGCCGAGCGCGCGATATCCGGGGCGGCGATGACCGCGCTCGACTCGCTGGCCGCCGAGCACGGCATCAGCGACGAGGTCAGAGACCGCGTGCGCCGTGACGGATACGAGCGGCTCGAACTCGCCAACGCCCGGGCGATGGCGAGGGAACGCGCGCTCGTCGACACCGAGGTCGACGCGATGGAACAGATGCTCGACGTGCCCGACCCCCTTCTCGAGGAGAGGGACACCACGATCCCGACCGGGGGAACGCTGCAGATGGTCGCGACCTCCCCGGACATCGACATCGCCCAGCGCTCGCCGATCATCCGTGACGATGAGAACACGCGCCTCAAGCTCGCGCTCCTCGACCACAAACGCGAGGTCCTCCTTGGGCTGCGGCGATCCGGAACGGTCGACGACCTCGTTGCCCGGCGTATCTCCGCGAATCTCGACCTCGAGCAGCTCCGCCTGCAGGGGATCGAGCACATGGACTGACTGTCTGGGCAGCGGAAGAGAACCAAAGATCAGCCTCGTGCGTCGACACCACCCGTCACGAGTTCACGCGGATGATCTCCTGCTGGTACGGCGCGACGACAGTGGGGGAGATGCGCAGGTCGAGCAGCAGGAACCGCCGCTGGTCGTCGGGTTGCGCCGACCACTCCGCGAGCCGATCCAGGTCGCCGAGGGTGCGGACGACCACGCCCTCGGCGCCCACCGCGCCTGCGAACGCGGCGAAGTCGACCTCGGGGATGTGCATCGGCTCCTTCGCCAACCCCTTGAGCCCGTACAGATGCACCTCGGCACCGTAGGCGGCGTCGTTCCAGATCACCGCGCAGCCGCGCCCGCCGGCCGTGCGGACGGCGGACTCGAGATCCGCGATCGCCATCAGTCCGCCGCCATCGCCGCTGGTGAGCACCACCGTCGACTCCGGGCGGGCACGCGCGGCTCCGACGACACTCGGCCAGCCCTGACCGATCGCCTGGAAGGCGGTGCCGACCATCATCATCCGGTCGGGTGACGCGACGGGCCAGTACATGTTCGCCCAGCCGATGAAATGTCCGCCGTCCGAGACGACGATCCGATCCTCCGGCAGCAGCTCCGCGATGCGCCGTGCGGCCGCACGAGGATCGAGCCGTCCGTCCGGAGCGACGTCGTCGCCTGCCTCGTACGCGCGCGCGGCGGCGACATCGACCTGCTCGCGCCATGTGCCGGCCGCACCGGCGGATCCGGCATCCGCCCCAGAGCGTCCGACACGGATGCGATCGACGAGGGCCGCGGCGACGACACCCGCATCGCCGCGGACGAAGCCGCCGACGTGTGCGTGAGTCGCGGCAGGGGCGACGTCCACCTGGTACACGCGGGTGCCAGGAGCGAACAGGTCACCGAAGCGCATCGTGAACTGGTTCAGCGAGGCGCCGAACACGACCGCGACGTCGGCCTCCCTGACCAGCTCCATCGCGCCTTCCGCGCCGAACCCGCCGGCGACCCCGAGGTCGTATCGCGTGTCGGGGAAGACGCCACGCCCCAGCGCCGTGGAGACGGTCAGCGCTCCAGTGGCTTCGGCGAGAGCGCCCAGCGGCTCACTCGCCCCGGCCAACCAGGCCCCGCGTCCCGCGAGGAGAAGAGGGCGCCGGGCATCGCGCAGGGCCTGCGCCACCTCGCCCAGCATCCCCTCGGCGAACTCGCCTCTCGGTTCCATCGGGGCGGGGGAGCGGGGCTCCGGCGCAGCCGGCACCGGCCCGGCGTCGATCGATGCGACGTCGTAGGGGATCGCGAGCACCACCGGCACCCGGTAGGTGAGCGCGTGCTCGATGGCGATGACCGTTGTCGACGCGGCATCCGCCCGTCCGACGGTGTACGTGCGGGCGCCGACCGCCGAGGCCAACGCGATCTGGTCGACGTCCCACGGACGCGGGCCGGACGTCGGCTCATCGCCGACGACGAGCACCAGCGGGATGCGGGCCTGCACGGCCTCGGCGAGGGCGGTGAGGGTGTTCGTGAATCCGGCGCCGTAGGTCGCGGTCCCCGCGGCGATGCGGCCGGAGGCCCGATAGTGCGCGTCGGCGGCGACGACGGCGCCCTGTTCGTGGCGCACCGCGGTGAACTGCGCATCGGTCTCGCGTTCGAGGGCGTCGAGGAAGTAGGCGTTGCCATTGCCCATGACGCCGAAGACGGCGTCGACGTGCTGGGCGAGAGTGAGGGCGACGTGCGCGGACACGGAAGACATGCGAGAGCCTTTCGAGACGGTATCGGTGGAGGATTCCGTATGTGTCTCGCGCGGCGCATCACTGCGACGTCGGCTTCGTGCCCTTTTTTCGAGCACCGGCTCTGCCGGACACGTCGATTCTAATGTGCGCCCGAGCGCTCCACGTCAGCGCGCGTCCCTGCTTCGTGGTCAGGCCTGCAGGGCCCTCGTGGCCTCGCGGGTGCGCTTGAGGGCATCGGTCGTCTCGGTGAAGCGCTTCTTGGCGACGCCGGTGAACAGGCAGTCCACGAGCGTCAGCTGCGCGATCCGGCTGACCATGGCACCGGCGCGGAACGACGACTCGCGCACCTCGGTGAAGAGGGCGTGATCGGCCTGGCGAGCCAGCGGCGACTCCTTCGCGGAGGTCACGGCGATCGTCCTCGCGCCGTTGCCGGCAGCCGTGCGCAGGAAGCGGACCGTTTCGGGGGTCGTTCCGGAGTGCGAGAAACCGATGGCGACCGTCGGCCCTGCGTGCAGCACGGTGGCGGCGATCGCCTCGTGCGGGTCAGTGAGGACGTAGGCGTTGCGGCCGACGCGGAGGAGCTTGTGCATGAGATCCTCCGCGACGAACTGGCTGGCGCCGATCCCGTAGAGAAGAATGCGCTCCGAGGCGTCGATGTCGTCGATGGCCGCCTCGAGCACGGTGAAGTCGAGCTGCTCGACGGTCTCCTCGATGGCGAGCAGTTCCAGTGCGGCGAGCTTGGACACGGCTTCGCGGAGGGTGTCCTCGTCGGAGATCTCCGACCCGTACGCCCCGCGAGCGGAGAACTGCGCGGCCTCCTTGCCGAGCTCCGTGGCCAGCGCCATGCGCAGCGGCGCGTATCCACTGAAGCCGATCGCCCGGCAGAAGCGCACGACGGATGCGACGGACGTGCTGCATTCGTGCGCCAACTCGTTGATCGTCATCGTGATCACGGTGGAGGGATTCTCGCGGACGACGGCGGCGATGCGCGCCAACGACGGAGGGAGCGTCGAGGTGGCGGCTTCGATCGTGGACTGGATGCTCATCGGCGCTCCTTCGAGGGTGAGGACTCCAGTATGTCGCCCCGCCGACATCAGCGAAGGTAAATTCTTTTCAGAATGGCCAGACGAGATGTAGACTCTTTCCGAATCTGTTTCCCCGGCGCTGCAGCGCCCCGCTCCTAGAGTTGAGAGATGTCCGTCACCATCGCCGTCGACCTTGGCAAGACCCGTTGTCGCGTTGCCGTGATGGATGCCGCAGGGCGGCGCGTCGTCTCGGATGCCGGTGCCCCCGGCCTCGCAGCCCGCGACGGTGTCGACAGCGCGCTCGCCGCCATCCTTCCGCTGCTCGACCGCACCGCGTCGGCCGACGCGATCGGGGTGGGAGCGGCAGGTGCCTGGGCGGCGCCCGACGCCTCTGCCGACCTCGCACTGCGCCTGGCGGAGCGGACAGGAGCCGCGGTCGCCGTGGCCTCCGACGTCGTCACCGCCCATGCGGGCGCGCTCGAAGGGCGCCCCGGCACGCTCCTCATCGCCGGAACGGGCGCCGCAGCCCTCGGCGTCGACGATGCAGGCGTACGACTGGTCGACGGGTGGGGCCCGGATCTCGGAGACCTCGGCGGAGGATCCTGGATCGGCCGAGAAGGTGTCCGCGCCGTGCTCCGTGCCCGTGACGGACTCGGAGACGCGACCTCCCTCACCGACGCCGTCACCGCGCACGTCCTGCCGGCCGCAGATCCCATCACGTGGCTCGCCTCCGACATTCCGACCGCTCGCCTGCTCGCCACGGTGGCCCCTCTCGTCCTCGATGCCGCCGAAGCCGGGGATGCGGTCGCCGTACGGATCGCCACCGAAGCGGTGCGTCTGCTCACGGCGACCGCGGTCGCGGCATCCGCCGTCCACCGATTGGTGATCCACGGCGGACTCGCCGACCACGCCTGGTTCCGCACGCAGCTGGAACGCGCCATCACCTCCGCCGACCGCACGGCCGTACCGGCGGCCGGCGACGCCCTCGACGGGGCCGCGCTGCTCGCGGTCCGCTCCGACATGCCTCACGAAAGGTTCGTCCACCGTGCCAGATGACACCACTGCGAGCGAAAGCTCACGCCTCACCGAACTGCTGGGCGTCCTCGCGCAGCTCGACACCGAGGCTGCCACCCCGGAGCGCGGCGACCTCGACCTGCTCGAGACCGTCGAGCTCGTGCAGCGCATGAACGCGGAGGACCAGCGGGTCGCCATCGCCGTCGCCGAGCGCAACGCCGAGATCGCTCGAGCCGTCGACGGCATCACCGAGCGCTTCCGCCGCGGCGGGCGACTGATCTACATCGGCGCAGGAACCGCCGGACGCATCGGCGTGCTCGACGCGAGTGAGTGCCCTCCGACATTCGGCACCGACCCCTCGATGGTCGTCGGGATCATCGCCGGCGGTGAGACCGCGATCCGTTCGGCGGTGGAGAACGCCGAGGATGACCAGGATGCTGCGGGGCAGTCGCTGCGCGAACTCGCCCTCACCGACAAGGACACCGTCGTCGGCATCTCGGCGTCGGGGCGGACCCCCTACGTCGTGGGAGGCCTCGACTACGCCAGGGGGATCGGCGCCCTCACGGTCGCGATCGCGTCCAACCGCGGTTCTGCGATCGGTGCGGCCGCGGAGATCCCGATCGAGATCGTCACGGGCCCCGAGTTCATCTCCGGCTCGACGCGCCTGAAGTCCGGCACGGCGCAGAAGCTCGTCGTGAACATGCTGACCACGCTGTCGATGATCAAGCTCGGCAAGACGTACCGCGGCGTGATGGTCGATCTGCGTGCGACGAACGAGAAGCTGCACGCCCGCTCGGTGCGTACCGTGACGCAGCTCGCGGGCGTCGACGTCGACGAGGCGTCCGAAGCGCTGCGCGCCGCGGACGGTTCGGTGAAGCTCGCACTGCTGACCCTCGCCACCGGCGCCGACGTCGAACGGGCCCGCCAGGCGCTCGCGCAGAGCGGCGGAATCCTACGAGAGGCGATCTCCGCGCTCAGCTGATCCGCACCTCGAACCCGTCTGCCGACGGTGCGATCTCGATCTGCGAGAGGTCGTCCACGTGGTGTGCCGGTCCGAACTCGGGCGCGTGCGGGCCGACGCCGATGACGGTCATCCCGGCGTCGAGGCCCGCACGGATGCCGGCACCGGAGTCCTCGAAGACCACGCAGTCGGCGGCATCGACACCGAGGGTGGTCGCGGCGAGGAGGAACCCCTCCGGATCCGGCTTGCTGCGGGACACGCGCTCCGCGGTGATCGCCAGCGCGGGGATCGGCAGCTGCGCCGCGCCCATTCGCGCCGTCATCAGGGCGACGTCGGCGGAGGTGACGATGGCGTGGGGGAGTGACTCGAGCGCGCGCAGCAGTGCTGCGGCGCCGGGGATCTCGACGACCCCACTCGTCTCGACGCTCTCGCGCGCGAGCATCTCCTGATTCTCCTCGAGGTTGATCGCGTGGTCGCGCTCCGGCAGCAGGATCGACATGCTCTGCCAGCCCTGGCGCCCATGGACTGTCTTCAGCACCGTGTCACGGTCGAGTCCGTGCGGCTGCGCCCACTCCCACCACAGCCGCTCGACGACGGCCGTGGAATCCACGAGCGTCCCGTCCATGTCGAGGAGCGCTGCGCGTGCGGTGAGGGATGCGGCCATGCCTCCAGGCTAGCCCGGGCGCACCCGGTGGTTCGGCGCATGCCGTGACGCCGTCTACGCTTGAAGCATCCCCCGTTGTTCCACCCGGCAACCCGCGCGCCGGACGATCTTCGGCGCGCTCACACATGCAAGGACGCAGATGAACGATTTCGCCGCACACCGTGATGACTGGATGGTCAAAGAGGAACTCGCCGAGCGGATGGTCCCGCTCGTCGGTGCGCTCCGCCGCGATCACGAGGTGGTCACCTCTCTCCACGGGCATCGGCTGCTCGGGCTGTCGACGACCGGGATCATCGAGCTGCACGAACGCATCGCGCAGCTCGGTCACGAGGAGCTCGCGCTCGAGGACACCCTCGCCGTGCTCGAGGCGCTGCGCGACCTCGCCCCCGGGGCGTCGTCGATCGACATCGCGCGCCTGGTGGCGGAGCGTGCCGACGCGGATGCCGCGCTCGAGGAGTACCTGCGCGAGGTGCTCGCACCGGCGATGGGCGCGACGCCGGCCGAGCCGACGGATGTCGTGCTCTACGGATTCGGACGCATCGGGCGGCTCCTGGCCCGCATCCTCATCGCCCACGACAGCGGCGGCACCGGACTGCGCCTCCGAGCGATCGTCGTGCGGCGCGGATCGGACAACGACCTCGTCAAGCGGGCATCGCTGCTCATGCGCGACTCCGTCCACGGCCGTTTCGCCGGCTCGGTCACCGTGGACGAGGACGCCGAGCAGATCGTGGCCAACGGCACCCGCATCCAGGTGATCTACTCGAACGACCCGGCATCCGTCGACTACACCGCACACGGGATCCGTGACGCGATCGTCGTCGACAACACCGGGCGCTGGCGCGACGAGGAGGGCCTCCGCCGCCACCTCGAGGCGAAGGGGGTCGCGCGCGTGCTGCTGACGGCGCCGGGCAAGGGCGCGCTGAAGAACATCGTGCACGGTATCAACGACGCCACCATCACCCCGGAGGACCGGGTGCTGTCGGCGGCATCCTGCACGACCAACGCCATCACGCCGGTGCTGAAGGCGGTCGACGAGGCGTACGGGATCGTCCGCGGGCACGTCGAGACCGTCCACTCGTTCACGAACGATCAGAACCTCATCGACAACTTCCACTCCGGGGACCGTCGCGGTCGCTCGGCCGTGCTGAACATGGTCATCACCGAGACAGGCGCCGCCAAGGCCGTGGCGCGGGCGCTTCCGGAGCTCGAGGGCAAGCTGACGGGGTCGGCGATCCGCGTCCCCACGCCGGATGTCTCCCTCGCCGTGTTGCACCTCACTCTGGAGAATCCCGCGACGAAGGACGAGCTCAACGACTACCTGCGGCGGGTGTCCCTGCACTCGAAGCTGCGGCAGCAGATCGACTACGTCGAATCCCCCGAGGTCGTCTCGACGGACTTCGTCGGCTCGCACCGCGCCGGCATCGTCGACGGTCTCGCCACGATCGCGAACGATCGGGATGTCGTGCTGTACGTCTGGTACGACAACGAGTACGGGTACTCCTGCCAGGTGATCCGCGTGCTCGAGGTGATGGCGGGCTCGCACCCCGTCGTGCTGCCACCGCGTCGTGAGGTCACGCTGCGCGACTGACCCGGGAGGGCGGCCGGCCGCCCGGACGTCGGCGGCATGCGGCAGGATGTCGGCATGGATCAGCGGATGCTGCGCCCCGAGCGCCTGCGCTCACACCGGTTATCGGCTCCCGCGCGGTCCGTGGCCGACGCCGCCCGCCACATGCTCGCCGTCCAGGCGCAGGAGTTCTGGGCGGGGCGCTGGGCACTCGCGACGCGTTCGTTCGGCGCGGCGACGCTGCGCGCGGTCGACCGGCTGTTCGACCGGGGTGTCCTCGTGCGGGCCTGGACGCAACGCGGCACCTTGCACATCGTCCCGGCCGAGGACCTCGCCTGGGTGCTCGGCGTCACGGGCGATCGACAGCTGCGCATGGCCGCGCCGCGCCACAGGGAACTCGGCCTCGGCCCGGCCGAGCTCGCCACGACCGAGCGCGTGGTCCGCGCCGCCCTCCGTGGTGGGAACGCACTGACGCGGACCGAACTGTTCGGGGTGCTCGACGGCGCGGGCATCGATCCGTCGGGCCAGCGCGGGCTCCACGCCGTGCAGAGCCTCGCGCTGCGCGGCATCGTCTGCCAGGGGCCAGTCGTCGGCAGGGAGGACGGGGCGACGCGCGAGCAGCGGTTCGTGCTCTGCGAGGAGCACATCCGGCGCTCCGCCGCCCCCGCCGATCCCGCGGCGGAGCTGTTCGTCCGATACATCGTCGGGCACGGCCCTGCCACCGCTGACGACTTCGCCTGGTGGGCAGGCCTCACTCTCGGCGTCGCGCGCGCGGCCGCGGCGGTGCCGGACGCCCGCATCCACGAGATCGAGGCCGGGCTGTTCGCCGCCCGTCCGCGCCCACGGCGCACCGCCGACAGCCCGACGGTGCTGGCGCTGGGTCCGTTCGAGGAGTACTACATCTCGTACCAGGACCGCACGGTGGCGTGCCCGCCGGAACATCTCGCCGCCGTCGGGCCGGGCAAGAACGGGATGGTGCGGCCGATCCTGCTCTCGGACGGCGTGGTCGTCGGCACATGGCGGCACTCGACAGCCGTCGGTCGGCATCGCGAGGATCCCGTTCCGGAGCTGCTCACCCCGGCGGGCGCAGCACAGGATGACGTGGCCGCCGCGCTCGGCCGCTATGCGGCCTTCATCACCGGGTGAGCGATCTCATTCGCGGGCGTGACGCTCGAGGAACGCGTACACCTCGGTGTCGTCGACACCGGGGAACGCGCCGCGCGGCAGCGGCGAGAACATGTGCGTGTGCACGCGCGCGGACGGCCACGACCGCCCCGCCCACTGCCCGGCGAGCTCCGGTGCCGGTCGGCGGCAGCAGGCCTCGTCCGGGCACGTCGACACCGCGCGATCGTTGGTGTCGCGGCCGCGCCACCACCGGGCGTCGTCGAACGGGACGCCGACGGTGACCGAGTACTCGCCGTCGCTGCCGGAGCCGGTCTGCGTCGCGCACCAGAACGTGCCGGACGGGGTGTCGGTGTACTGGTACCGCTCCGTCGTGCGGTTCTGCTGGGTGAACGCCGCCCGCGCCTGGAACTTGCGGCACACCGGCTGCCCCTCCACGGCGCCGGTGACGTCCATCGGCAGGGGGAGGTCGTCGTTCTCGTACACGCGGGTTATCGCGCCGGTCTCGTCGACGCGCAGGAAGTGCAGGCTCATGCCGAGGTGCTCGGTCATGAGGTTCGTCATCCGCATGCCGGCGGCCTCGTGCGTCACGCCGAACGCATCGCGGAAGTCCTCCACCGCGAGGTTGCGGTCCTTCTTGGCCTGTTGCAGGAAGGCGACGCCGGCGGTCTCGGGGATCAGGCAGCTCGCGGCGAAGTAGTTGATCTCGAGGCGCTGCTGCAGGAAGTCGGCGTAGTCGGTGGGCGGAGTGTGGCCGAGTAGCCGGTGCGCCATCGCCTGCAGGGCCATGGAGCGCAGTCCGTGGCCGCCGGGGATCGACGCCGGCGGCAGGTAGATGCGACTGTTCTCCAGGTCCGTCACCGAGCGGGTCGAGTGGGGCAGGTCATTGACATAGATGAGCTCGAAGCCGAGCTTCTCGGCCATGATGATGACGGTGCGGTGGGTCAGCGCGCCGCTGACGTGTCCTGCCGCCTTCAGCTGCTTCTCCGCGAGCTTCTCGATGTCGGCGATGTAGTTGTGCTGGGCACGCATGCGCAGCCGCAGTTCGGTGTTGGCGCGCCGCGCCTCCTCCGGAGTGGCGATCGCCTCGCGCTCGCGCCGCTGCAGTTCTCTGTGCAGCCCGAGGATGGACTCGATCGTCTCGTCCGGCATGCCCTTCGACACCCGCACGGGGCTGATGCCGAGCTGGCGGAACACCGGGCTCGCCTGCGCCTTCTCGAGTTCGATCTCGAGCGCAGCCCGGCGGTTGGGCGGTTCGCCGGAGATGAGGTCGGCGACCTCGGTGCCGGTGGCCTGCGCGATCGCCTGCAGGAGGGAGAGCTTGGGTTCGCGCTTGCCGTTCTCGATGAGGCTCAGCTGCGAGCCGGCCACGCCCACCTGGGCGCCGAGCTCGTCGAGCGTGAGCCCCTGCGACACCCGGTGGTGCCGGATGCGGTGCCCGAGGGTCGTGAGGTGGATGCCGGTGCTGCTCATTCCTTGATCATAGCGAAAGAAGCGCGATTCTTTAGATTCAATCTGGCCGAAAGTCGTCCGATTGGTTGCGCAGAATGGATGCAGACACCGATCTCTTCGATCACACAAGGAGCAGACATGGCTATGGTCGAGACCTTCACCCCTCGCATTCCGGCGGTCACGCCCGCCGCGCGGGTCCTGGGCGCCGCACCGACGTATGACACGCCCGCCATGGCCGAGCTCACGGCCTGGGTCGAGGAGATCCGCGCGCTGACGCAGCCGGACGCCGTGCACTGGGTGGACGGCTCGACCGCCGAGAACGATGCGCTGCTGCGCGGGCTCGTCGACGAGGGCAAGCTCATCAAACTGAACCCCGAGTGGCGTCCCGGCTCCTACCTCGCCCGCTCGCACCCCAGCGACGTCGCCCGCACCGAGGCGCGCACATTCATCGCCTCCGAGAAGGAGAAGGACGCCGGCCCCACGAACAACTGGGCCGACCCCGCACAGATGCGCCGGAAGATGACCGAGATCTTCGAGGGCTCCATGCGCGGACGCACGATGTACGTCGTGCCGTTCTCGATGGGTGCGGTCGGTGGTCCGCTCTCGCACATCGGCGTGCAGATCACCGACAGCGCGTACGCCGTCGCCTCCATCGGGATCATGACCCGCGTCGGCGACGCCGTGACCCGGCAGATCGCCGAGGGAGCGCCCTGGGTCAAGACGGTCCACTCGGTCGGCGCTCCGCTCGCCCCGGGGGAGCCCGACGTCGAATGGCCCTGCAACGACGACAAGTACATCGTCCATTTCCCCGACACCCTCGAGGTGTACTCGTACGGCTCGGGCTACGGCGGCAACGCCATCCTCGCCAAGAAGTGCTTCGCGCTGCGCATCGCCTCGGTGATCGCCCGCGATGAGGGCTGGCTGGCCGAACACATGCTGCTCATCCGTGTCATCGACCCCGCGGGCAAGACCTACCACGTCGCCGCCGCCTTCCCGTCGGCGTGCGGCAAGACGAACCTCGCGATGCTGCGACCGACGATCCCCGGATGGAAGGTCGAGACGCTCGGCGACGACATCGCCTGGATCCGCCCGGGCGAGGACGGCCGCATGTGGGCCATCAACCCCGAGGCCGGCTTCTTCGGTGTCGCCCCCGGCACCGGGGAATCGACCAACGTCACCGCCATCGAGACCCTCTGGGGCAACACGATCTTCACGAACGTCGCCCTGCGCCCCGACGGGGACGTGTGGTGGGAGGGCCTGACCGACACCCCTCCCGCGCGTCTCATCGACTGGGAAGGCAACGAGTGGACACCCGATTCGGGACGCCCCGCTGCCCACCCGAACTCCCGGTTCACCGTCGCCGCGGCGCAGTGCCCGCAGATCTCCGAGGACTGGGAGGAGGCCGTGCCACTGGACGTCATCCTGTTCGGCGGGCGCCGCGCGAGCAACGTGCCACTCGTCGTGGAGGCGACCGATTGGACGCACGGCGTGTTCCTCGGTGCGACCATCTCATCCGAGCGGACGGCTGCCGCCGAGGGCACCCTCGGCGAGCTGCGACGCGACCCGTTCGCGATGCTGCCCTTCTGCGGGTACAACATGGGCGACTACTTCGCGCACTGGCTCAAGGTGGGGCGTACCCTCCGGTTCGACCGCGCGCCGCGGATCTTCCAGGTCAACTGGTTCCGTCGCGGAGCGGACGGGCGCTTCCTGTGGCCGGGCTTCGGCGACAACGCCAGGGTGATCGACTGGATCATCCGTCGCGTGAGCGGAGAGGTCTCCGCCGTCGACAGCCCGATCGGTCGGCTGCCGCTCATCGAGGACCTGAACCTCGAGGGGATCGACGTCCCGCAGCAGGATCTCGACGAGCTGTTCGCCGTCGACACGGAGGCGTGGCTGACGGAGGCCGACTCGACGGAGGCGTTCTTCGACACGTTCGGCGACACGCTCCCTGCCGCACTGCGCACGGAGCTGGCATCACTCCGCTACCGCCTCACGCGCGCGTGACACAGACCCGCTGAGGCGGGATGGCAGGGACAGACCCATGGCTGAGTGGTCCCGTCATCCCGCCCCAGCGAAACGGACGGGCCTGTTCCGTCCTGCTGACGTTTCGGGGGAATCAGGCAGCAGGTCGGGACAGCGCCCGTTTCCGCGTGCTCGGCGTGCGGCTACGCCAGCAGCTGGTGGCGGGCGAGGTCCCGGTACAGGGGCACAGCTTCGACGAGTTCGTCGTGTGTGCCGCTGCCGACCACCTCGCCGTCCTGCAGGACGATGATCGAGTCGCTGTCGACCACGGTGGAGAGGCGATGGGCGATCACGACCAGCGTGCGGTCGAGCGACACGGCGTCGATGGCCTCGCGCATGCGCTGTTCGTTCACTCCGTCGAGGGAGGACGTGGACTCGTCCAGCAGAAGGATCGGTGCCTCCGTGAGCAGCGCGCGGGCGATCGCGAGTCGCTGACGCTCACCCCCGGAGAGCATCACGCCGTCCTCGCCGACCGGGGTCTGGAGCCCGAGCGGACCGCGATCGAGCACATCGCCGAGATTCACGGCCCGCAGGACCCGTTCGCAGTCGGCATCCGTGGCATCGGGGGAGGCGAGGCGGAGGTTGTCGGCGAGGGTGCCGGCCAAGGTCGGGGCATCCTGCTCGACGTAGCCGAAGTTCGCGCGCAGCTCCGCACGGGCGATGGTGCGGATGTCGTGACCGTGCAACCGGATCGATCCGCCGGTCGGGTCATAGAAGCGCTCGATGAGAGACAGGACGGTGCTCTTGCCTGCACCGCTCGGCCCGACGAGTGCCACCCTCGCACCCCGGGGGACCTCGAAGGATACGCCGCGAAGCACCGCGCGGTCGGTCTCCCGAACGGGCTCGACCGCGTCCTCCGGGCGCTCGAGGTGAGCATCCACGAGCAGCGTGCGCGCCTCATCGGCGGCCTTCTCGCGCGCAGCGATCACGGCATCTGGGTAGCGGAAGTGCACATCGTGGAAGGACAGCGCGGGGGCGTCATCGCCCGGCTGCGCCGTCGCGGTCCCTGCGGTGACGGCCGCGGCGATCTCGTCGTCGTCCTGGTCCTCGGTCGGAAGGTCGAGCACCTCCTGAATGCGGCCGAGGGCACCGAGTGCCTGGTTCACCGAGGTGATGGCGCCGAAAGTCGTCGCCAGGGGCATGAGCATCATGAAGAGGAACAGCACGAACGTGATCAGCGATGCGATCGTGATCGCTCCGGCGGCGACGCGGAAGCCGCCGACGCCGAGCACGGCCAGCAGCGACAGCTGCAGTGCGACGCCGGAGATCGGGACGACGAGCGCGGAGACCTTGGCGATGCGGACGCCGAGGCCGTAGGCGTCCTTCGCCAGGCCGGAGACGGCCTCGGTCTCACGTTCGCTCGCCCCGGATGCACGGACGGTGCGGATCGATCCGACGGCACGCTCCACGGCGGAGGCCAGTTCGCCGACCTTGACCTGCTGTGCGGACGAGGCGGTCCGGATCCTGCTGCCGAGGAGGACGACCACAGTCAGGGATGCCCCGACGACCACGACGATGATGAGCAGCAGGATCGGATCGATGATGAGCATCGCGATGAGCGCCCCGAGGAACAGCAGAGCGCTGCCGACCGCATCCGCGAGCCCCTGGGTGAGGACCGCGTAGAGAAGGGTGGTGTCCGTGCCGACGCGGGAGACGAGGTCTCCGGTGCGTCGCGAGTCGAACTCGCGGATCGGCAGGTGCAGGATGCGTGCGATGAGCTGTCGCCGACTGGAGTGCACGACAGCGGTGCCCGTGCGCTGGAGCAGATAGTGCTGATAGCCGGAGATCACCGATGAGACGATGACGAATCCCACCAGTGCCCACACGAGCAGGCCCAGAGCGTCGCCCGCCTGCACTGTCGCGATCACCTGGCCGACCAGCAGCGGCTGCACGAGCGAGGTCGCCGCGCCGATCACGCTGAGGACGGCGACGACGATCAGCGTGCGCTTGTGTTCGAACAGGAAGGGGAGAAGCTGGCGGAAGGTGGCGCGCGGACCGTCCTGCGGCGCGCCGCGTCCGCGTCGGCGAGTGAGCGCCGTACGAGACATGCGAGACCTCGATCTTGAGAAGGGTTACTTACGACCGTACTTCCTGTGCGCGGCCTGTCTCGTCACGCCGAGTGCGCTGGCGATGGCATGCCATGAGTATCCGGCCGTGCGCGCGCGCCGCACCTGTGCCTCCTCGGCACGCGCGATGTCGCGCCGGATGCCGGCGAGGCGGTGCAGTTCTGCGATGGGCTCGCCATCCGGATCGAGATCTTGAGCGGTGCGCGGGAGCATGTTGTCAATATAGGTTGACGCTTGTGGTGGTGTCAACCATTGTTGACGCCCGACCCAGCTGGGGAGGGTGTCCGCCGACTACGCCTGAGGGCTAGAGCTCGGCGCTCTGCGCGAGACCGAGGTCCGCCTCGTAGTCGTGGTCCTTGGTCTCCGGCGCGAAGATCAGTGCGATGAAGGTCAGCACGCCCATGCCCGAGAGGTACAGACCGACGAGCCACGGCGATCCGCCGGCCGCCGCCCACAGGGCCACGGCGACGAATGGTGCCAGCGCGGCGCCGAGGATCGACGAGACGTTGTACGAGATCGCCGAGCCCGAGTAGCGGACGTTGGTCGGGAACAGTTCGGGAAGGATCGCGCCCATCGGGCCGAACGTGAGACCCATGAGCAGGAAACCGAGGACGAGGAACGCCTGCGTCAGCGCCCCGGTGAACTGCGGGTCGAGCTGCGGCAGCAGGAAGACGTTGAAGGTGAGACCGAACACGATGATCGCGCCGGTGACCCACAGCAGCAGCTTCCGTCGTCCGACGGCGTCGGCGATCGGGCCCGACAGCAGCGTGAAGACACCGAAGAACACCACGCCGATGATCTGCATGAGCACGAAGTCGGTGTAGCCGAAGCCGAGGCCGGGGACGTCGGCCGTGGTCAGAGCGGTGCCGTAGGTGAGCGTGAAGTTCGTCATCAGGTAGAACAGCACGTAGGTGGCGAGCATGATGAACGTGCCGAGGATGAGCTGCTTCCAGTAGTGGCGGAACACCGTCACTAGCGGCATCTTGTGGATCGCGCCCTTGGCCTCGGCGTTCTTGAACGTGTCCGACTCCACGAGCTTCAGACGCACCCACAGACCGATGATGACCATGACGGCGGAGAACAGGAACGGGATCCGCCATCCCCAGGCGAGGAATGCCTCGGACTTCAGGGCAGGGTCCTCCGGGTGCGGCAGGACCCAGTTGATCGTGAGGAAGACGAAGTTGGCGATGATGAAGCCGATCGGTGCTCCCAGCTGCGGGAACGATCCGTACCAGGCGCGCTTGCCCTTCGGTGCGTTCTCGGTCGCGACGAGCGCGGCGCCGGACCATTCGCCGCCGAGGGCGAAGCCCTGAGCCAGGCGCAGGATGAGCAGCAGCAGCGGGGCGACCCAGTTGACCTGCTGGAAGGTCGGCAGCACGCCGATGAGCACCGTCGCGATACCCATCGTCAGCAGGGATGCCACGAGCGTCGCCTTGCGGCCGTACTTGTCACCGAAGTGCCCGAACACCATCGCACCGATCGGGCGCGCGACCATCGCCGCACCGAAGACGGCGAACGAGGCCAGCAGCGACGCGGTCTCGTTGTCGCTGGGGAAGAACAGGATCGGGAAGACGAGGACCGCGGCTGTCGCGTAGGCGTAGAAGTCGTAGAACTCGATCGTGGTGCCGACCAGGCTCGCGGTGATGACGCGAGATCTCGGGTTGGCGGGGGCGGCGGTGGTACTCACGGTGACTCCTGATGATCGGACGGTTCGTGTGAAGAACCCTCCGGGAGTTTACGCCTCCTGGGAAAACGCTGTGTGCGGATGTCCCCATGTCACGGCGCGGCGGCCCCGGCATCCTGGGTCCGCACGTCCGGAATCCTCGGCGCGACCCGCACGGATGCAGGGCGCCCGCACGGATGCAGGGCGACACGCCGCGGTTTCGTCCTGCAGGCGTGCCGCGGCACTGCATCCGTGCGGGCGGCGAGAAAGAAAGAGGAGCCGCCGACCGGGGCGACCGGGGTCAGCCGCGGAGGGCTCGGACCACCAGGGCGGTGCGGAGCGCGGCATCCGCAGCTTCTGCGCCCTTGTCCTCCTTGGACCCTTCGAGTCCGGCGCGGTCCAGGCCCTGCTGCTCGTCGTCGAGGGTGAGCACGCCGAAGCCCACCGGCTTGCCGGCATCGAGCGCGACACGGGTGAGGCCGTCGGTCGTCGCCGCCGACACGTATTCGAAGTGCGGGGTGCCACCGCGGATGATGACGCCGAGCGCGACCACCGCATCGGCGCCGCCGGCGAACGCCGCCTGGGCGGCGAGGGCCAGCTCGAACGACCCGGGCACGCGGACGAGCTCGTGCGAGGCACCGGATGCCGTGAGGACGCGCTCCGCGCCGGCGATCAGGCCGTTCGTGATGACGTCGTGCCAGGTGCCGGCGATGACGACGACGCGGAGTCCCGTCGCGTCGATCTCGTCCGTGGGGGAGGGTGCTCCTGCGCCGCTCATGCGTCGTCCTTTCCGTCTGCGAGTGCCGCCGCCAGTTCGGCTTCGCCGATGATGTGGCCCATGCGGTCGCGCTTGGTCTCGAGGTACTGGTGGTTGTTCGGGCCGACGCCGACGATCAGCGGGACCTGCTCGATGATGTCGAGTCCGAGCTCGCGCAGCTGCGCGACCTTGTCGGTGTTGTTCGTCAGCAGACGCACCTTGGAGATCCCGAGGTCGTTGAGGATGCCGGCTGCCGCGGCGTACTCGCGGGCATCGGCGGGGAGGCCGAGGGCGAGGTTGGCATCGACCGTGTCGAGCCCCTCCTCCTGCAGGCTGTACGCGCGGAGCTTGTTGATGAGTCCGATGCCGCGTCCCTCGTGACCGCGCATGTAGATGACGACGCCGCCCTCCTGCTCGATGGCGTCCAGGGCCGCGTCCAGCTGCGGGCCGCACTCGCACTTCAGCGATCCGAACGCCTCACCGGTGAGGCACTCCGAATGCACGCGCACCAGAGCGGTCTCGCCCGGTTCGCCCGAGACGACGGCGATGTGGTCGGTGCCGGTCACCCGATCTTTGTATGCGAGGAACCGGAAGACGCCGTGGTCGGTGGGGACGGTGGCGTCCGCGCGCAGGCTCACCCGGCGACGGCCCGCCCGCGAGGACACGACAGGACCGTCGAGCGGATCGATGGTGTTGAGGTGCGCGATGAGCTGCTCGATCGTGATGACGGGCACGCCGTCGCGCTTGCCGAGCTCCTTGAGCCCGGGGAGGCGCATCATGCTGCCGTCCTCCGCGACCACCTCGGCGATCGCCCCGACGGGACGCAGGCCTGCGAGCTTCATGAGGTCGACCGCCGCTTCGGTGTGCCCGCTGCGCTCTCGCACGCCGCCGTCGACGGCGCGCAGGGGGAGGACGTGCCCGGGGCGGATGATGCTCGTCGGCGTCGACTCCGGGTCGGCGAGGACGTTGAGGGTGCGCGCGCGGTCGGACGCGCTGATGCCGGTGGTGACGCCGACCGCGGCATCCACGCTCACGGTGTACGCCGTCGAGCGGGCGTCCTCGTTGGCCTCGACCATCGGCGGGAGGTTCAGCGAGTCGGCGAGGTCGGCCGGCATCGGGGCGCAGATGAAGCCGGACGACCACCGCACCGTCCAGGCGACCCACTCGGGACTTGCGAGTTCCGCGGAGAGGATGACGTCGCCCTCGTTCTCGCGGTTCTCGTCGTCGGCCACGATGACCGGGCGACCGGCCCGCAGCGACTCGAGTGCTTCTTCGATGGTGGAAAGGCTCATCGTGAGCCTCCTTCCGAGACAGCCCGGAACGCCAGGAGGCGCTCGACATGGCGGGCGAGGATGTCGGTTTCAAGATTGACGCGGTCGCCGACGGCGCGGCTGCCGAGGGTCGTGGCGGCGAGAGTCTCGGGGATGAGGGAGACCTCGAGCCATCCCTGGTCGGCCGAGGGCTCGCTCACGGCCGAGACGGTGAGGGAGGTTCCGTCGATGGAGATCGACCCCTTGTCGACGACGAGCGGCGCGAGGTCGGCGGGGATCGCGATGCGCAGGACAGACCACTGGTCTCCGGGGCGGACCTCGAGGACCTCGCCGACGCCGTCGACGTGACCCTGGACGATGTGACCGCCCAGGCGTGCGCCGACCGGCATCGCCTTCTCGATGTTCACGCGGGTGCCGACGGATGCCGTCGCCAGTGCCGACACGTCGAGGGTCTGCTTCATCACGTCGGCATCGAAGCTGTCCGAGGTCGACCCGACGACGGTCAGGCAGACGCCGGAGACGGAGATGGACTCGCCGTGCACGGCATCGCGTGCCGCCTTCGGTGCGCGGACGGTGAGCCGCCAGCCGTCACCGGATGGTGCGATGGTGGTGATCTCGCCGATCTCCTCGATGATTCCGGTGAACATCAACGGACTCCTTCACTGTGCGGTTCGGATGCGGTCGGGTGCGCGACCGCGAGCAGATCCGGGCCGAGCGGGATCCACTCGTCGATGACGAGGCGGCGTGCGGCGTCGATCGACGGCACACCGATGTCGGTGATGGCCAGGCGCGGCCCACCCAGCAGGACGGGCGCGACGTACGCGAGCACCCGATCGGCGAGCCCTGCGGCGATGAATGCACTGGCGAGCGTCGGCCCGCCCTCGACGAAGACCGTCTGGATGCCGCGGGCCTGCATGTCCGCGAGGACGGCCATGAGATCACGGGTGTCATAGAAGAGCGGCTCATGCGGATGGCGGCGGACGGCGGCCCCTGTCGGGGTCGCGCGTGCACCGATGACGACGGGGACGGGCTGGTGCGCATGCAGCGCGTCTCCGTCGCGGGCGGTGAGAGAGGGGTCGTCGGCGAGGACCGTGCCCGTTCCGACGACGATCGCGTCGGCTGCCGCGCGTCGACGGTGGACGTCCGCGCGCGCATCGGCCCCGGTGATCCACTGGCTGGACCCGTCGGCGGCTGCCGCGCGCCCGTCCAGGCTCTGCGCCCACTTGACGGTGACATGCGGGCGGCCGAGTCGCTGCGCGCTCAGCCAGTCCGCGATGAGTTCATGCGCGGCATCCGCGCGCTCGCCCGCGTCGACCTGGACGCCGGCGGCGCGAAGACGCGCTGCTCCGCCGCCGGACACCTCTCCCGGGTCGTCGAGCGCGTACACGACGCGGGAGATGCCCGCCTCGATGAGAGCGAGAGCGCAGGGGCCCGTGCGGCCAGTGTGGTTGCAGGGCTCCAGTGTGACGACGGCGGTGGCGCCCCGCGCGGCTCCTGGCGCCAGCGCGGACAGCGCGGCGACCTCGGCATGCGGGGTGCCTGCGCCCTGATGCCAGCCCTCGGCGATGATGTCTCCGGCAGGGGAGAGGATGACGGCGCCCACCTGCGGGTTCACGCCACGGGGGCCGCGAACGGCGAGCTCGAGCGCGCGATCCATCGCGCGGCGCTCCGCCTCGGTCACTGCCATCCGTCGTCCTTCGTCCAGGCTCCGGGGATGGCAGACGGCGCGTTGACGCGCATCGTGCTGCCTCCCTTCCGGACTAGCGAGATCTCTCTCGCATCACCGTCGGTCCCGGAATTCCACCGGATCGGCATCGCGGTTTCCCTCGACGCTCGCGGACTGTCACCGCCGGTTCGGATTCTCACCGACCCCGGAGCACGTTTGATGCTCAGTGTACTCAACGCATGCGCGCGCATTTCATTCCGTGTCGGGCACAGGGAGCGGGAGTGCTCCCTGTGGTGGTCACTTCAGCAGGCGGGAGAGGCGGCGGTCGGCGAGCGTCTTGCCCCCCGTCTGACACGTGGGGCAGTACTCCAGGGAGCGGTCGGCGAAGAACACGCTGCGGATGGTGTCGCCGCAGACCGGGCAGGCCTCTCCTCGGCGGGCGTGGACGCGGAATCCGGAGCGCTTGGCGTCTTTGAGGTCGATGGGCGGCTTTCCGGATGCCGCGGCCACGGCATCCGTGAGGATCATGCGCATGGCGTCGAACAGACGGTCGACGTCGTCGTCGTCGAGGTTCGCGGCGGTCGCGTACGGCGACATCTTCGCCGCGTGCAGGATCTCGTCGCTGTACGCGTTGCCGATGCCGGCGATGACGGACTGGTCCCGCAGGAGCCCCTTGATCTGCGTGCGGCGCCCCGCGAGCAGCCCGGCGAGCGTGTCGCGGGTGAACTCGGGCTCGAGCGGCTCCGGGCCGAGCCGGGCGATGCCAGGCACCTCTTGCGGGTCGCGCACGACGTAGACCGCCAGCGATTTCTTCGTGCCGGCCTCGGTGAGATCGAAGCCGCTGTCGTCGTCGAGCGCCACGCGAAGGGCGATGGGGGACTTGCCCGGCCGGATCAGCGTCGTCGGCAGCAGGTCGTACCAGCGCAACCATCCAGCCTTGGCGAGATGGAAGACGAGGTGGAGGTCGTCACCGCAGCTGAGCACGATGAACTTGCCCTGCCGTGATGCCCGGGTGATCGTCGCCCCGTGCAACGCGGTGTTCGGCGGGTCGTACGTCTTCAGCGCCGCGATCTCGCCGACGTTCGTCCGCGTGATCGCATGCCCGACGGCGCGCTCGCCGAGGAAGTCGACGAGCCCCTGTACCTCCGGCATCTCGGGCATGCGCCCATCCTGCCATCTGCCGCCGACATCGGGGAGGGTGGGTCAGCCGAGGTCGATCGGCCAGGCCACCGGTGCGCGTTCGTCGGAGGCCAGGAGTCCGCCCATCCAGCCGTCGTATCGGCCGTGCGCGTGTGTGAGGCCCTGCCTCGCCAGCCCTTCGTACCGGAATCCGAGTGCGCGTGCCGTGCGAGCGGAGGGGATGTTCCCGACCACTGCACGCCAGGTGATGCGGGCGAGCTCCAGCTCCGCGAACGCCCAGTCGATGGCGGCACGCGCAGCTTCGACCGTGAACCCGCGGCCGCGCGTGCCCGCTGTCGCCCAATAGCCGATCTCCGCGACACCGCCGTGCGGGTGCGGAGTGATGCGGTGCAGACCGACGACGCCGACCAGAACGTCGTCGCGGAAGACGCCCCAGACGGTCTCGCTGCCTTCGTCCCACCATTTCGCGGTGAGCTCGACGAAGCCCTCGGCGTCCTCACGCGAGTACGGGCTCGGCACCGTGGTCCAGCGGGGGATCTCGGGATCCTGGCATGCGGTGGTGATGGCATCCACGTCCTCGGCGCCGATGGCGCGGAGGACGAGACGTTCGGTGCGCAGGACGACGGGTTCCATGCGCCAAGGCTACTGAGGTGCGCGGGGAGCGAACGCCTCCATGACGCTGCCGCGGTGTCGGAGGTCGCGTCTAAGCTTGACGGGTGACTGTTCCGGGGATTCTGCGTGCCTTGGAAGAGGCGACTCTGTTCCGTGACGCCCTGACCTGGGCGCAGACCGACGGCGACATCGGTCTCGTCGACGGACTCGACGCGCCGACGATCGCCGGGCTCCTCGCCCAGCGCGCGCGGCAGGGGCATCCGGCATCCGCGCTGGTGATCGCACCGACAGGCCGCCGCGCCGAGTCGCTGGCCCTCGCCCTCGGGTCGCTCGTCCCCGATGCGGAGATCCTCAGCTTCCCCGCCTGGGAGACCCTCCCGCACGAACGGCTGAGCCCGAGCGCCGACACCGTCGGTCGCCGACTGGACACGCTGCGGCGCATCACCACGTGGTCCGGCGAGCACCCGCTCATCGTCGTGGCGTCGGTCCGCGCAGCGCTGCAGCCGATCGCCTCCAACCTCGCCGACACCGCTCCCTTGTCGCTCGCGATCGGCGCGCGGGGGCTCGAGCTCGACGACGCTGTCGAGCAGCTCGTCGAACGCGCGTACACCCGCGTGGACATGGTCTCCCGCCGTGGCGAGTTCGCCCTGCGCGGCGGCATCCTCGACGTCTTCCCGCCGACGAGCGAGCATCCGTACCGCGTCGAGTTCTTCGGCGATGAGATCGACCAGATCCGCGCATTCTCCGTCGCCGATCAGCGCTCGCTCCCCGGCGACGTCGACCTCGTCGAACTCCCCGCGACGCGAGAGCTGCTGCTGACGGCGGACGTGCGCGACAAGGCGCGGTCGCTCATCTCCGGCTTCCCTGCCATCGCCGGCATGCTCGAGAAGATGTCCGAGGGCATCCCCGTGGAGGGGATGGAATCGCTGCTCCCCGCCGTGGCCGGTCCGCTCCGGTCGCTCGCGGAGTACTTCGCTCCCGGTACGGCCGTCGCCCTGGTCGACCCCGAGCGTGCGAGCGCGCGTGCGCAGAGTCTCGGCGAGACCAACCGCGAGTTCCTCGAGGCCGCATGGAGCGCCGCGACCTCCGGCGCGTCCGCGCCCATCGATCTCGGCGCAGGCGACTTCCTCAGCGTCGCGCGCCTACGCGAGATCGTCCGAGACCGCGGAGGGGTCTGGTGGCGGTTCAGTCCGTTCGCGACCGACGACACGGATGCCGCGAACATCGACGCGTCGATCATCCCGTCCTTCCACGGCAACGTCGACGGCGCCATCGAGTTCGTCGGGGCCAAGCTCGCCGACTCCTGGCGCGTCGTGGTCGTCGCATCCGGCCCCGGGCTCGTCGACAGGGCCAGGGACGTCCTCTCCGACCGGGGTCTGGCCGCCCGAGCGGTCGAGACCCTCCCGGATGCGCCCGACGCCGGCGTCGCCTCGCTCGTGGTCGGCTCGCTGGAGTCCGGGTTCCAGGTGCCGGAGGTGAAGCTCGCCGTCCTCACGGACAACGAGTTCTACGGCCGCACGATCGGCGGGGACCAGCGCGTCGTCAAGAAGCTCGCCTCACGCAGGCGCAACGTCGTCGACCCGCTGCAGTTGAAGAACGGCGACTTCGTCGTCCACGCCACGCACGGTATCGCGAAGTTCGTCGAGATGACACAGCGCGAGGTCTCCACGGGTGGACGCAACGCGACGAAGACGACGCGCGACTATCTCGTGCTCGAATACGCGCCCTCCAAGCGCGGATACCCGGGCGACAAGCTCTACGTGCCGACGGATCAGCTGGATCTGCTGTCGAAGTACGTCGGCGGCGAGGCGCCGACGCTGTCGAAGATGGGCGGCAGCGACTGGTCGGCGGCCAAGAACAAGGCGCGCAAGGCCGTCCGTGACATCGCCGTCGAGCTCGTGAAGCTCTATTCGGCTCGCGTGTCCGCGAAGGGGCACGCCTTCGCCCCGGACACCCCGTGGCAGCGCGAGCTCGAAGAGGCTTTCCCGTTCGCGGAGACGCAGGACCAGCTCCAGACGATCGACGAGATCAAGGCCGACATGGAGCGGCCGATCCCGATGGACCGGCTGCTGTCCGGCGATGTCGGCTTCGGTAAGACCGAGGTGGCCGTCCGCGCCGCGTTCAAGGCCATCCAGGACGGCAAGCAGGTCGCGATGCTCGTGCCGACGACTCTGCTCGTCAAACAGCACATGGAGACCTTCACCGAGCGCTTCGCCGGCTTCCCGGTGAAGGTCAGGGCGCTGTCGCGGTTCCAGACCGACAAGGATGCGCGTCTCACCCTCGACGGGCTGCTCGACGGCTCGGTCGACATGGTGATCGGCACGCACCGCATCCTCACCGAACAGGTCATGTTCAAGGACCTCGGGCTGCTCATCATCGATGAGGAGCAGCGCTTCGGCGTCGAGCACAAGGACAAGCTGAAGAAGCTCAAGACCAACGTCGACATCCTCGCCATGAGCGCGACCCCGATCCCGCGGACGCTCGAGATGGCCGTCACCGGCATCCGCGAGATGTCCACGCTCGCGACGCCCCCAGAGGACCGGCATCCGATCCTTTCCTTCGTCGGCCCGCGCAGCGACAAGCAGATCGCTGCGGCCATCCGTCGGGAGATTCTCCGCGAGGGTCAGGTGTTCTTCGTGCACAACCGCGTGCAGTCCATCCAGCGGGTGGCGACCGAACTCGCCGAACTCGTCCCGGAGGCCCGCATCGCCGTCGCGCACGGGCGGATGGGCGAGCACCAGCTGGAGCAGGTCGTCGACGACTTCTGGGAGCGCAAGTACGACGTGCTCGTGTCGACGACGATCGTCGAGACGGGTCTCGACATCTCCAACGCCAACACGATCATCATCGACAAGGCCGACAAGTACGGTCTCAGCCAGTTGCACCAGCTGCGCGGTCGTGTCGGCCGTGGGCGCGAGCGTGCGTACGCGTACTTCCTCTACGACGACTCCAAGCCGCTGTCCGAGACCGCAGCGGACCGGCTGCAGACGATCGCGATCAACAACGATCTCGGATCCGGCATGCAGGTGGCGCTGAAGGACCTCGAACTGCGCGGGGCGGGCAACATGCTCGGGGCGGAGCAGGCCGGTCACATCGCCGGCGTCGGGTTCGACCTCTACCTGCGGATGATCGGTGAAGCCGTGGCGAACTTCCGCGGCGAGGACACCACCGGCGACATCGAGCTGCGCATGGAGATCCCCGTCGACGCACGCATCCCCGAGACCTACATCGACAGCGAGAGGCTGCGTCTGGAGGCGTACCAGAAGCTCTCCGCGGCGGCCGCCCCCAGCGCGAAGGACGACGCGATCGACCTCGTCCTCGAGGAGCTCACCGACCGCTACGGCACGCCGCCGGAAGAGGTCGAGGGCCTCGTCGACGTCGCTCGCCTGCGTCGCCGTGCCGCACGCGCCGGGCTCACCGACGTCGTCGTCATGGGGTCGAACCTGCGCGTGGCACCGGCCCGCCTCGAGGACTCCATGAAGGTGCGGCTCCAGCGGTTGTACCCGAAGGCGAAGTTCGTCGCCGGGGGAGAGGCGCTGCTCGTGCCGTTGCCGGACGATGTCGAGATCCTCGGCTGGGTGTCCCAGTTGCTCACGGCGCTGTTCCCCGAGCCGGCGAAGGCCGCTGCGGAGGGCGCCTGAGCGCGCACTGACCGTCGCCGACGGTCACACCGAGACGGTCTCGCGCTGTTCGATCTCCTGATTGGTGCGCTGCAGATAGCGGCGGATGGTGTCGCGGCTCCTCGTCATGCAGTCGATGCGCTCATCGAGCCCGTCGAGTTCCGCGCTGAGGAGCTCGGCGACCTCTCTGGGGCAGGTCTCATCCGCGCGTGCGGCGGCGTCCTCCGCGTCGACGAGCACCTTCACCAGGCGGGTGGGGATGCCGGCCTGGACGAGGCCTGCCACCCGGCGCAGGCGGTCGACATCCGCATCCCGATAGGTGCGATAGCCGTTGTCGCTGCGCGCGGACGTCAACAGACCCTGCTGCTCGTAATACCGGATCAACCGCGGTGAGACACCGACGACGGCCGCGAGTTCGCCGATCTTCATGAGGCCTCCTGAGAGCGAAATCGACGTTGACATTGACATCAATGTCAACGTTTACCGTGTCATCATGACACACGAAACCTCCTCTGAGAAGGCTGCCTTTCCCTGGAGTCCTGTCCTCGTGCTCGCGGTCGCGACCATGCTCATGGTCACCTCCGAGATGCTGCCGACGGCCGTGCTCGCGCCGATGAGCGCGGGGCTCGGCGTCGACGAGGCGGAGACGGGTGCGCTGGTGTCCATCTGGGCGGCCGTCGTGGTGATCGCCAGCTTTCCGCTCAGCCGGCTGGGCAGACGGTGGCCGGCTCGTCCGGTGATCATCGTCGCGCTCGTGATCCTCGCCGTGTCCGCGCTGCTGACCGCCGCAGCCCCGACCTATCTCATCGCCCTCGCCGCCCGCATCCTCGGTGCCGCCGCCGTCGGACTGCTGTGGGCCACTGTGAACGCGTTCGTCGCCGACCTCGTCACGGATCGGATGCTCGGTCGCGCGGTGGGCATCGTCCTCGGCGGTGGAACGCTGGGAATGGTCATCGGCACACCGCTCGGCAGGCTACTCGCCGAGGCCAGCGACTGGCGGGTCGCCTTCGCCGTGCTCGGCGTGCTGCTGCTCGTCATCGCCGCCGGAGTGCGGGTGGCCGTCCCGTCCGTGCCGCGCCGGCGCACCGCGGCGAGTGGGGCGTCGGTGCGAGGCCGCGCCGGAGGCGGCATGCTCGGGATCGTCACCGCGTTGGTCGCGGTGGCCCTCATCGGGCACTACGGCGCCTTCACGTTCATCACTCGACTCGTCGAACCCGCCGCGTCGCTCGTGCCGGGTGGCATGAGCGCTGTGCTGCTGATGTTCGGCGTCGCCTCGGCGGTGGGCGTCGCCATCGCCGCGCGCGTGGGTGAGAACACCGTGCGTGCCCTCGTCGTCTCGGTCGCCGTGACCGGCCTCGCGGTGGCGGCGCTCGTGACCTCTTCGGCACCCGTCGTGTCCGTGATCATCGTGGTCGTGTGGGGGATCGGCTCCGGGGCCTTCCCGCCGCTCGCTCAGACGCTCATCCTGCGCATCGCCGGACCGGAGCGGCGCGATTTCGCCGGCGCGCTCATTCCCGTGCTGTTCAACGGCGGTATTGCCGTCGGCGCAGGGGCGGCATCCGGCCTGGTCAGCGTCGGCGGCCCGTCGGCCGTGCCGCTTCCCGCTGCTGCCGTGATCGTCGTCGCCGCGATCCTCATCGGCACGAGCGCGCGACGCCCTGTGGCGCGACCGAGTGTGACGGTACGCTGACGGCATGTTGTACGAGCACCTCGGGGCTCGGCCCCGCATCCATGACACGGCCGTCATCGCTCCCACCGCCGTCATCTCCGGCGACGTGGTGATCGGCGCGAACTGCCAGGTGCTGCACGGCGCGGTGATCACCGCGGAGGGCGGCCCCATCACGCTCGGCGACCACGTGATCGTCATGGAGAACGCGCTCATCCGTGCCACCGCCGCCAACGCGGTGCACATCGGTGACCACACCCTCATCGGAACCCTGGCGAGTATCGCGGGCGCGACGGTCGGCGACGAGGTGTTCTTCGCCTCCGGCGCGCGCGTGTTCAACGGTTCCGTCATCGGCCCGCGCTGCGAGGTGCGCGTCAACGCGATCGTGACCCGTCGGGCCGTGCTCCCGGAGCGCACCGTGGTGCCCATCGGGTGGGTGGCGGCCGGTGACCCCGTCCGGCTGTTCTCCCCGGATCAGGCCGAGGAGATCGCTGCCGCGCAGCCGGATCTCGACTTCCCCGGGCACGTTTTCGGCGTGGACCGCGACACCCCGGACCTCATGGTGCAGCTGACGGAGCGCTACGGCTCGTCGCTGGCCCGTCACGCGCACGACGTGCAGCTCTGACAGGATGCCGCGGGTCGTTGAGCGAGCGTAGCGAGACGAAACGCGGTGAGCGAGGAGCGCAGCGACGAGTCGAAGCGGCGTCCTCAGAGGCAGCTGGCTTCGGCTCGCTGCGCTCGCTCAGCCCGTTTCGTCTGCGGCGGCTGCGCCGCCTCCGCTCAACGTCCCGCGGGGGGTCGTTGAGCGAGCGTAGCGAGACGAAACGCGGTGAGCGAGGAGCGCAGCGACGAGTCGAAGCGACGCCCCGCCGGAGGGGAGCTGGCTTCGGCTCGCTGTGCTCGCTCAGCCCGTTTCGTCTGCGGCGGCTGCGCCGCCTCCGCTCAACGTCCCGCGGGGGGTCGTTGAGCGAGCGCAGCGAGACGAAACGCGGTGAGCGAGGAGCGCAGTGACGAGTCGAAGCGGGGCTCTCGGAGGGGAGCTGGCTTCGGCTCGCTGTGCTCGCTCAGCCCGTTTCGTCTGCGGCGGCTGCGCCGCCTCCGCTCAACGCCCCGCGGGGGTCGGTGAGCGAGGAGCGTCAGCGACGAGTCGAAGCGGGGGCGGCGGCAGCGATCAGATGACGCCCTGGGCGAGCATCGCCGCGGCCACGCGCTGGAAGCCGGCGATGTTGGCTCCTGCGACGTAGTCGCCGGGGACGCCGTACTTCTCCGCCGCGTCGAACGCCGCGGTGTGGATGTCGCGCATGATCTCGCGGAGCTTGTTCTCGCTGTCGCCGAACGTCCACCGCTGACGCGAGGCGTTCTGGCTCATCTCGAGGGCAGAGGTCGCCACACCACCGGCGTTCGCCGCCTTGCCTGGGGCGAACAGGACGCCCGCGTTCTGGAACGCCGCGACGGCATCCGGGACGCACGGCATGTTCGCGCCCTCCGAGACGGCGCGCACGCCGTTCGCGACGAGGGCTTCCGCGTCCGCGAGGCTGACCTCGTTCTGGGTGGCCGATGGCACGGCGATGTCGACCGGGACGTCCCAGACGCTGCCGCCCTCGACGAACCGTGCGCTCGGGCGGCGCTTGGCGTACTCGACGATCCGAGCGCGCTCGACCTCCTTGATCTGGCGGAGCAGATCCAGGTCGATACCGGCGTCGTCGACGACGTACCCGGACGAGTCGGATGCCGTGACCGCAGTGGCCCCGAGCTGTGTGGCCTTCTGGATGGCGTAGATCGCGACGTTGCCGGAGCCCGAGATGCCGACGCGCTTGCCCGCGAAGGTCTCGTTGTGCACGGCGAGCATCTCCTGAGCGAAGAACACCGCGCCGTAGCCCGTGGCCTCGGTGCGCACCTCCGCGCCGCCCCAGCCGGTGCCCTTGCCGGTGAACATGCCCGACTCGTGACGGTTCGTGATCTTCCGGTAGGAGCCGAACAGGTAGCCGATCTCGCGGGCACCGACGCCGATGTCACCTGCGGGAACGTCGGTGTGCTCGCCCAGGTGCCGGTACAGCTCGCTCATGAACGACTGGCAGAAACGCATGATCTCGCCGTCGCTGCGGCCGTGCGGGTCGAAGTCCGAACCGCCCTTGGCGCCGCCGATGCCCTGTCCGGTGAGGGCGTTCTTGAAGATCTGCTCGAACCCGAGGAACTTGATGATCGACAGGTTCACCGACGGGTGGAAGCGCAGGCCGCCCTTGTACGGACCGAGGACCGACGAGAACTGGATGCGGTAGCCGCGGTTGACCTGGATCTTGCCGGCGTCGTCGATCCACGGCACGCGGAACATGATCTGCCGCTCCGGTTCGACGATGCGTTCCAGGATGCCGCCGTCGACGTACTCCGGATGCTGCTCGAGGGCAGGCGAGATGGTCCCGAGGACCTCATGAACGGCCTGCTGGAACTCGGGCTCGTTCGGGCTGCGCTGCAGCACCGTCTCGAACACGGGCTGGACGGTGTCGCTGAGCGGATGGAAATCAGTGAGTGTTGCGGTCACGCGGGGACGGCTTTCTGAGTGATGCGGAGGGAGGGGCGATCGTGTCGCGTGAAGTCTGGCGCCGGATCAGGCACGAGATTTCACCTTACCCCGGGTGTTTCGGCGCTGTCGCACCGAGCGGATCACCCGGTGTTCTGCAGACCGGCGGCGACTCCGCTGACGGACAGGAGCAGCAGGCGGCGCTGTTCCTCGTCGGCGCCCGATCCGGATGCCGCGGCACGCAGCTCGCGCAACGCGCGCAGCTGCAGCAGCGACAGCGCATCCACATACGGGCTGCGCAGGGCGACCGCGCGCTGCAGGATCGGCTTGTTCTGCAGCAGGCCGTCCCCGCCGGTGAGGCGGATGACCCATTCCCTGGTGAGGGTGAGTTCGTCGAGCACGAGCTGCGCGAGATCGTCACGATCGCCGAGTGCGAGGTAGCGTCGCGCGATCCGCTCGTCGGTCTTCGCCAAGCTCATGGCGACGTTGTCGATCATGGTGCGCAGCAGCGGCCACTCGCGGTAGGCCTCGGCAAGCAGCGCCTCATCGCCGACGGCATCCAGCGCCGTTCCCAGGCCGAACCAGCCGGCGAGATTGATGCGCGCCTGGGTCCACGCGAACACCCAGGGGATCGCTCTGAGGTCCTCCAGGGATTCGACTGAGAGACCGCGACGTGCGGGGCGGGAGCCCAGCGCGAGCAGCCCGATCTCCTCCATCGGGGTGACCGTGGCGAACCACGGGGCGAAGCCGTCGGCCTTCACGAGCTCGAAGAATCGTGCTCGTGAGGCGGCATCCATCGTGTGCGCGACCTCGGCGAAGCGCTCGGCCGCGCCGCTCGTGCGCTCCTCGACACCGGGCGAAGAGGCCAGCAGGGTCGCCGCGGCGACCTGATCGATGTGGCGCATCGCGATGGCGGGCTCACCGTAGCGGGCGAAGATGACCTCGCCCTGCTCGGTGAGCTTGAAACGACCGTCGACGGAGTGCGGCGGTTGGGCGAGGATGGCGGAGTTGGCGGGCCCGCCGCCGCGGCCGAGCGCACCGCCGCGGCCGTGGAAGAGGGTGAGCGCGATGCCGGATTCCTTCGCCCACAGCGCGATCTTCTCCTGCGCCTCGTACAGGGCGAGGTTGGCGGCGACCGGCCCGACGTCCTTCGACGAGTCGGAGTACCCGAGCATGACCTCGAGGCGGTTGCCCGTCTCCGCCATGCGCGCGCGGAATTCTGGGAACTGCACGACCTCCGCGAGGATCTCGGGCGCGGCCTGCAGATCGGCGAACGTCTCGAACAGCGGCACGACGTCGAGGACGGGCGCGTCGTCGCCGAGTGCGTGGCGGGCGAGACGGTGGACGTTCGCGAGGTCCTCGGCGGACTGCGTGAACGAGACGACGTATCGTCCGGCGGCGCGCAGGCCGTACGTGCGCTGGATCTCGGCGATCGCGTGGAACACCTCGAGGACCTCGACGGTCTGATCGCTGCGTTCGCCGCCCGCCTCCAGCTCAGCGAGCGCCTGCCGGTGGACCTGCGAGTGCTGACGCACCTCGAGCTCCGTCAGGTGGAACCCGTACGTCTCGACCTGCCAGATCAGATGCTGGACGCCACCGAACGCGTGGCGCTTGGCCCCAGCCGCCGCCAGGGAATGCTGCACGGCGCGCAGGTCCTCGAGCAGCGCTTCCGGTGCGGGGTAGCCGCCGTCGGCGCCGGTGCGCGTGTCGGCGACCCGGCGCGCGAAGGAGAGCACCACGCGTCGATGCGGCTCCTCAGGGGAGCGCGCGGCGATCTCGGCCGCGGCATCCGGGTGCGAGGAGGAGAACGCATCCCACAGCGCGGTGACCGCGGCACTCGGGGGAGTGCCTTCGGCGTCGAGGGTGAGGGTGCGCCCGATCCTGTCCAGCGCGCGCTCGAGTCCGCGCAGCACGTGGTCGGAGGCGATCTGTGCGGCTTCGCGCGTGACGGATGCGGTCACGAACGGGTTGCCGTCGCGATCTCCGCCGACCCAGGAGCCGACCCGCACGAAGGCGGGGACGACGGGTTCGCTCGCGCCGGAGTCCTCACCGCGCAGGGCGTCGTCGATGCGGCGGTACACGTGGGGAACCGTCGTGAAGAGTGTCTCGTCGAAGACGGACATGACCGTGCGCACCTCATCGGTGGGCGACGGCTTCTGGGCGCGCAGGGGAGCGGTGCGCCAGAGCGTGTCGACTTCCTCCAGCATCCGGCGGCGCGCGCGGCGCTGCTCCGCACCGTCGTCGCTGGCCGCGTCGTTCTGGGTCAGCAGGTCCGACAGGCGACGGATGCTCGTGGAGACCGCGCGACGGCGTGCTTCGGTGGGGTGGGCGGTGAAGACCGGGTGGAACCGGAGCTCGGCCAGACGGCGACGGGCCTCGTCCTCGCCGACCTCTCGGCGCAGCTGCGCGTATGCGGCGGCCACGGTGTCCGCGGCATCCTCGCGGCCGGGCTGCCCTGCGCGCTGACGGAGCACGCGCACGCGCTGGTGCTCCTCGGCGAGGTTCACGAGGTGGAAGTAGCAGGTGAAGGCGCGGGCGACCTCGTCGGCCCTGGCCACCGAGAAGGAGTCGGCGATCCCGGCCGCGCGCTCGAAGGCCTCGGCGCTCTCCTCCTCATAGGCCTGGATCGTCGCCAGGCGCAGGCGTTCGACGTCCTCGAAGAGCCCGGGGCTGCCGCATTCCTGCAGCACCTGCCCGAGCAGAGCGCCGAGCATGCGGACGTCGGCGCGCATCTCGTCGGGGATCCCGCGACCGGCTTCGAACCGGCCGATGACGCGGATGGCCTCTGTGTGAGTGGGCTCGGAAGTCATCTTTCGAGGTTAGCGGCGGCGCGGAGCTGCTCCTGACAACGTGACGTCGTCCTACGGGCGCGGGCATAGCATGGAGCGGATGTCTGAGTCCCATAATCTCCTGCGCACACAGCAGTTCCCGGCCGTCCTGCTCCTCGTGGCTGCGGCGCTGGGGATCCTGCTGGCCAACCTCCCCACGTTCGGACCGATCGACGCCGTACTCGGCTTCCACATCGCGATCCCCGGGACGGGCATCGATCTCTCGGTGGAGCACTGGATCTCGGACGGTCTGCTGGCGATCTTCTTCTTCGTCGTGGCGATGGAGCTGCAGTACGAACTCACACGCGGCGAGCTCGATTCGTTCCGCAAGGCGCTGCAGCCGGCGATCGCCGCGGCCGGCGGCGTGGTCGTGCCGATCGTGATCTACCTGATCATCGCCGGGGGCTCCGCAACGTCGAGCGGGTGGCCGATCCCCACCGCGACCGACATCGCGTTCGCCCTCGGAGTGCTCGCGGTGTTCGGGAAGGGGCTGCCCTCCGCGGTCCGCGTGTTCCTGCTCGCGCTCGCCATTCTCGACGACATCATCGGCATCATCTTCATCGCCGTGCTCTTCGCGCACGATCTCAACTGGCTCTTCCTCGTGCTCGCCGTCGTGGGCGTCGTCATCTTCGGAATCCTCTCCAGGGCGCTGCCGGAGCGCCGCGGTTGGCCGGTCGTCGTCGTGATGATCATCGTCGGCGTCCTCGTGTGGGGACTGGTGCTGCTTTCCGGCATCCACGCGACCATCGCGGGCGTCGCGCTCGGACTCGCCATCGCGCAGTCGCCTTCGATGCGGGTGCGCCATGTGCTCGAACCGTGGGTGAACGGGGCCATCCTGCCGGTGTTCGCCTTCGCCGCCGCGTTCGTCGTGATCCCGGCGGTCGCACCGACCGATCTCTCGCCGGCGTTCTTCGGCATCGCCGTCGCCCTGCCGCTGGGCAAGATCATCGGCATCACACTGTTCGGATGGATCGCGGTGCGGATCGGCGCGCGTTCGAAGCCGTCAGCGCTGAAATTGACGGATCTGCTCGCGGCGGGCACGCTCGGCGGCATCGGATTCACCGTCTCGCTGCTGCTGTCCAACCTCGCGTTCGCGGATGACAGGGCCATCAGGGATCAGGCGATCCTCGGGGTCCTGGTCGGCTCGCTGATCGCGCTCATCCTGTCGGCGATCATCGTGTCGTCGCGGGCCGCGTGGCACCGACGCGTCACGGCGGCGAGTTCCTGACGACCTGGAGGCTGCCATGACCGATGTCGATCCGCTGCGGGCCGCCGCCGACACCATGCGGGCCGTGCGAGAGCGCTGCGTGTGGTCGCAGCAGATCACGCACCGCGACCTCGTCCCGTACCTCATCGAGGAGTCGCACGAGGTCATCGACGCCGTCGAGAGCGGCAGCAGAGGCGACCTGCGCGAGGAGCTGGGCGACCTGCTGTGGCAGGTGCTGTTCCACTCCGCCATCGCCGCGCAGGACCCCGACGATCCCTTCGACATCGACGACGTCGCCGAGACGCTGACCGAGAAGATGGTCCGACGGCATCCGCATGTCTTCGGGGATGCCGTCGCGCGCACCCCGGAAGAGGTCCTCGTGCACTGGAACGCCGCGAAGGCGGCGGAGAAGCGCACACGCACGAGCGTGCTCGACGGCGTCCCGCGGGGGATGCCGGCACTCGCGCTCGCGCAGAAGCTCGTCGGACGTGCGGCATCCGTCGGCGCTGCGCCTGATGCCGAGGGGGATGCCGCGTCCCCGGCATCCGAGGCCGAGCTCGGCGACGCGCTCCTCGCCCTGGTGGCACAGGCGCGCGAGAACGGCTGGGACGCCGAGCGCGCCCTCCGTGAGCGGCTGCGCGGGCTGGAGGAGGACGTCCGGACCGCCGAGTCCCGCTGACGCCGCGGCGCGCCCACACGGCATCCGGACCTGCGCGGTGAGCGGGTGGCGAGACCTGGAAAGATAGAGGGGTGGCTACTGTGAACCCGCCGCGCGGCATGCGCGACATCCTCCCCGCCGACAAGGCCCGCCGCGAGCGGCTCCTCTCCGTCATCCGCGAGCGCTATCTGGCGCACGGCTTCGACGAGATCGAGACGCCCGTCGTCGAGGAGTACGACCGTCTGCATGCCGGGATCGGCGGCGACAACGAGAAGCTCTCCTACAACATCCTCCGCCGCGGGCTGGATGCCGATGCGATCCGCGCCGGGGCCGAGGACCCCAAGGCCCTCAGCGATCTCGGGCTCCGCTACGACCTCACCGTCCCCCTCGCGCGCTTCTACGCCAGCAACCGCGCACAGCTGCCGTCGGTGTTCCGCGCGATCCAGATCGGTCCGGTCTGGCGTGCGGAGCGCCCGCAGAAGGGGCGGTACCGCCAGTTCGTGCAGTGCGACATCGACATCATGGGCGACGATTCCGCGCGTGCGGAGGCCGAGCTCATGGTCGCGTCGTTGGACGTCATCGGCGCCCTCGGCCTGGACGGTGCGACCATCCGTGTGAACGACCGCCGGGTCCTCGACTGGATGCTGGACTCCTTCGGTTTCGGGGTCGAGGAACGCCCCGGCGTGCTGATCACGATCGACAAGCTCGACAAGATCGGTCCGGATGGGATCGTCGCCGAGCTGCGCGAGCGGGGAGCCACGGCATCCGCCGTCGATGCGTTCGACGCCTATCTCCGTCGCCCGCAGACCATGGAGTACAACCCGTTCGGGGAGCGGCAGATCCGCAAGGCTCTGCCGGAGAACGCGCCGGACGAGATCGTCGCGCACCTCGTCGGCATCGGTGAGGCGGTCGCCGCCGGTACCGGGGCGACCGACATCCCGCTCGTGTTCGATCCGTTCCTCGTGCGCGGCATGGGGTACTACACCGGCACGATCTTCGAGCTCGCGCACCCGTCCGTGTCGTACTCGCTCGGTGGCGGCGGGCGCTACGACGGCATGATCGGCCGGTTCCTCGGCCAGCAGGTTCCCGCGGTCGGTTTCTCGCTCGGCTTCGAGCGCCTCGCCGACCTGCTCGGGGACGAGGCGGACGCCGACGCACAGGCCATCGTCCTCGTGCACGACGCCGATGTGCCTCTCGCGGAGCTCATCGCGCACAAGGCGGCCCTCCTCGGGCATGGTCGTGTGCGGCTCGAGCGGCGCGTGAAGAACTTCAAGGGGCTGCTGGAGCGCTCGGCGGCCGACGGCTACACCGCCTTCGCGACGGTCTCGGCCGGGATGGAGCCCGGCTCGCTGGAGCTTCGCCCGCTGGGCTGAGTCCGTCCGTCGTCCGTCCGGCGTCCGTCCGGCGTCCGTCCGCCACTGCGTGCGGCCGGCGGCGTGTGTCTCGCGCGCACGGATGCAGGGCCGAAGCACGTCTGCAAGGGAGATCGGCGGCGTGTCGCCCTGCATCCGTGCCTGGGCCCTGCATCCGTGCGGTCCCGGACGTTCGGCGCCAACGCGGAAATGTCAGTCCGTGGACGCCTGGTGCGGTGCGGATGCCGAGAACGAGGCCACCCACTCCGCCACCCGGCGCGCGCTCTCCGCGGGCGAGAGATCCTCGACACGAGTCATGAGGGACCAGCGCACGCCGAACGGGTCGCGGATGCTCGCGAAGCGATCGCCGGAGACGAACGTCGAGGCCGGCTCCCGCACGGTCGCGCCGGCGTCTTCGGCGCGGGCGAGGACGGCATCGACATCGGGCACGTAGAGGCCGAGGGAATAGCAATCGTCGTCGCCGTCCGGCGGCGCGACCAGTCTGTATTCGGGGTTCGGCTCTCCGACCTGAAGCAGACCCAGCCCGAAGTCGAGGTCCGCGTGCACCACGATGCCGTTCATCTCGGTCACGTCGACGACGGTCGCGCCGAACACGTCGCGGTAGAACGCGATGGCCTCCGCGGCTCGTGGAATCGCGAGGAAGGGAGTGAGCGACGTCGCGCTTCGAGGGCGGCCGTCCACGGTGTGCGTGCCGGTGAGTCCTGTCGTGGTGTCCATGCGTCCACGCTAGGAGGGCGCTCGCGGCGGGCGCTTGCAGATTCGCGACACCATGGCGGATGCGGAGGCTATGGTCGATCGCGTGGTGGATGTCGGTCGTGGGGTGCTCTATCCGTCGCGGATGCCGCGGTTCCATCGGCTGACGCCTCCGCAGGATGCCGCGAAGCTGGTGGCCTGGTTCTGGGTGCCCGAGTGGGACATCGAGCCGGGTCGGACCTCCCGGCAGCACGTCGTCGCGTATCCGGCGCTGAACCTCGTCGTCCAGGTTGACGGGGTGGAACTGGTCGGGCCGACGACGACGGCGACGCATCGTGATCTCTCCGGGCGCGGCTGGGCGGTCGGCGCGCTGCTGCATCCGGCAGCGGCCGCGACCTTGGCGGCCGACCCCGGCGCGCTCCGCGACTCATCCAGAACTCTGGACGCCCTCGATCTTCACGACGGTGTCCTCCGTGCGATGGAATCGGGCGGAGAGGGGTACCGGGAGCGCGCGGCGGACGCGTTCTCGCGCTGGCTGATCCGACGGGTGGGCGAGATCGGGCCGGAGGCGCGCCAGGCGAACGCGATGTCCGAGATGCTCATGGGTGATGACGCCGTCACACGGCCGGAGGAAGCGGCGGCGCGGCTGGCGATGTCGGTTCGTACCCTGCAGCGTCTCTGCCACCGGTACGTCGGGCTGCCTCCGGCGGCGATGATCCGCCGTCGGCGTCTGCAGGAAGCCGCTCAACGGATCCGTGACGACCCTGACGCGAGCCTGTCGGTGATCGCCGCGGAGCTCGGATACGTCGACCAGGCGCATCTCACGAACGACTTCCGCGCTGTTCTCGGCGTCACCCCTCGGGACTATCGGACCGGCGCCGGCTGAGCCTCAGGCGCAGCATCCGATACGCGACGCCGACGAGGACGACGCCGGTCCCGATGAGCGACGCGACGACCGGAAGCGTGTTCACGAGGAGCAGGCATCCCAGCACGCCGACGACCGCCAGCGCCCTCGGGTGGCGGCGGGCGGATGCCGGCTGGCGGAAGGCCGCCGCGTTCGCGATCAGGTAGTACAGCAGCACCCCGAAGGATGAGAATCCGATCGCCCCGCGCAGGTCGGCCACCAGCACGACCGCGACGACGATGAGCCCGGCCGCGATCTCCGCGCGGTGGGGGACCTGCCACCGCGGGTGGACGGCGCGGAGGAACCGCGGCAGATCGGACTCCCTCGCCATCGCCAACGTCGTGCGACCGACGCCGGTGAGCAGCGCGAGCAGGGCGCCGAGGGATGCCGCGGCGGCGGCGACGCGCACGACGGGAGCGAGCGCCGGGAGCCCTGCGCCCTCCACGACCTCCGCCAAGGGGGCGGAGGAGGTGACGACGTCCCCACCGAGCGTCGTCATCACGACGAGCGCGACGAGCACGTACACGACCAGCGCGCCGGTGAGTGCGAGGACGACGGCGCGGGGAATCGTGTGCGCGGGGTTCACGACCTCCTCGCCCATGGTCGCGATCCGCGCGTACCCGGCGAAGGCGAAGAACAGCAGTCCGGCACCCTGGAGCACGCCGTACGCGGTCGGATCGGGCAGGGGAGTGGGCGACGCGTCAGGTGCAGAGGAGAACCCGACGGCGACGACGACCGCGAGACCGAGCAGCGAGATGACGACGAGGATGCGGGTCGCCAGCGCCGTGCGGGTGACCCCCAGGCAGTTGACGGTCGTGAGGGCGGCGACGGCGCCGGCGGCGACGAGTGGTTCCCACCCGGCGGGGGCGGCGTAGGCCGCGAACGTCATCGCCATGGCCGCGCAACTGGCGAGCTTGCCGATGACGAAGCACCAGCCGGCGATGAACCCCCACCACGGACCGATCTCGATGCGCGCGTAGGTGTAGGTGCCTCCGGCGACGGGATGCGCGGCGGCGAGCTGCGCCGATGCCATGGCATTGCAGAAGGCGACGATCGCGGCCACTGCGAGGGCGATGAGCAGCCCGGAGCCCGCCGCAGCCGTCGCCGGCCCCCAGACCGAGAACACGCCGGCACCGATCATCGACCCGAGACCGATGGCCACGGCATCCGCGAGTGTCAGTCTGCGAGCGAGAGGCACCCGCTCATCGTGTCATGCGGCAGGTGCGGCGCCTCCGCGCGCCTCGGTGACGCGCCGCTTCTCGCGGACGTAGACCTCTCTTCGGACCCGCGCGACCACATCGCCATCGCGGTCGGTGATCTCGGTCGCGAACCACTCGAGGACCTTCCTCCCGCCCCGAGCCCTGTCGCGCAGCTCTGCGGCCTTCTCCGTCGGTACGTGGAACTCCGCGGTGAGGACACCGCGGCCCGGCTTGACGAACTCGATCTCGCCGCGGGTGTCCCATACGACGTAGTCCCGACCGAGCTGGTGCATCACGAGCATGAAGAAGTAGGGGTCGGTCATCGCCGACATCGAGCCGCCGAACGCCGTGCCCACGAAGTTCCGGGTGAACGCGTTGACGTGCAGCTCGACGGTCGCGTGCGTCCAGTCATCGCTGTAGCGGCGGACGCGGATCCCGCTGAACAGATTGGGGATCCACAGGCTCATGCCGATCGCGAGACGACGCGGAGTGATCTTCATCCCGCCAGTGTGCTGCCGCGGCTGCCATCCACAAAGTGCGTTGAAGGGTGTCAACAGTTGTTATAGTTGATCTATAACTAAGGGAGGTGCCATGCTGATCCGTATCGACTCAGACAGTCCTGCGGCGATCTTCGACCAGGTCGCGGCCTCTGTCCGGTCCGACATCGTCGCCGGGCGCCTCTCAGCGGGCGATCGCCTTCCTCCCGCGAGGGAGGTCGCCGCCGCGCTGGACATCAACGTCCACACCGTACTGCGTGCGTACCAGCAGCTCAGGGATGAGGGTCTGCTGGATCTGCGCCGCGGGCGAGGGGCGGTCGTGTCGGCCTCGGCCGCACCGTTGGCGGATCTCGCCGGCGACATCCATCGGCTCGTCGCCCGTGCCGCGGCCCTGGGCGTCTCACCGACGACCCTCGCCTCGATCGTGAAGGAGACCACACCATGACCGCCGTCTCACGACGCCCCTGCACCGCCTTCCTGTGGGTGGGGTTGATCCTCCCGCTGCTGATGCTCCTGGCGGCCGCTGCCGTGGTCGCCGCCTGGATGCCGGAGCTTCCCGATCCCATCGCGACGCACTGGGGCGCCGGAGGGGTCGATGGCTTCGCGCCCAAGTGGGCGTACCTCCCCGCGGTGGTCGGCATCGGGATGGGAGTGGTGGTCTTCGACGCGATCATCGTGCTCCTCGCGCCCCGGCTCGCCCCGAGCAACGGAGTGCCGGTGTCATCCGTCGCCTACCGGGCCATGGGCGCCATCAACCTCGGGCTCGCTGCGCTGATCGCCGTTCTCGCGGTCGGCGGCGCTGAGGTTCAGAAGGGCCTGGCGGACGCGGCGGACGCCGGGAACATCACCGGTTGGCTGATGGTCGGCCTCTCGGCCGCAGTCGTCGCGCTCGTGCTGGGGTGGTTCCTGCAGCCGAAGGGCCCCGCCGTCGACGCGGTGCAGGCGACCCCGGCGGGGAGCATCCCGCTCGCCACGAACGAACGCGCGGCGTGGTTCGGAACGGCCACGATGGCCCGCATCGGCGTGGTGGTGCTGCTGGTGGGGCTGGCGACGATCGCCATCGCCACCGTGTTCACCCTCGCCGCCGGTGAGGCGACCGGGTGGATCCTCGCGGCGGTGACCCTCTTCATCGCCGTCACCGTGTGCATCATGCTCGTGTTCCGGGTGCGCGTGAACGCGGACGGACTCGTGGTGCGCTCGATCGTCGGCTGGCCGCGCACGCACATCCCGTTGGAGCGCGTGGCGAAGGTCGAGACGGTCCTGCTCGACCCGCTCCGCGAGTTCGGTGGGTGGGGATGGCGCATCGCCGTCGACGGTCGACGCGGCGTGGTGCTGCGCGCCGGCGAGGCGCTCCAGGTCACCCGTGACGACGGACGCGTGTTCGTCGTCACCGTCGATGGCGCAGCGGATGCCGCGGCCACCCTCCAGACGCTCCGCACACACGCCGAGACCGGCAGTCACTACCAGCACGACAGCAACGGCACCAACGACAGAGGAGAAAGCGCATGATCCGCATCCGCCCGCTCGCCACCGTCTCGTTCATCGTCCTCACGATGGGGCTCGCGTGGCTCGTCGCGATCCCGTTGTGGTCGACCGGTGGGCTCACCAGCCCGCTGTTCGGCATCCTCGTCCCCGTGATGATGTTCACGCCGGCGTTCGCCGCCGTCGTGGTGATGCTCGTGCTGCGGCCGGTGCCCAAGGGCGAGCGGCTGCGATTCCTGGGGATGTGGCCCCTCCGACCTGCCCGCCGCGTCGTCTGGCTCACCGTCATCGGCTTGTTCGCGCCGTTCTTCCTCGTGCTGGCATCCGTGTTCGTGGCCGCCGCCTTCGGCTGGGTCACGCTCGACTTTACGAACTTCTCCGGCTTCGCCGAGGTGCTCGCCGCCTCGGCGCCGGCCGGTGCGCCGCTGCCGCCCGTCGGCCTCATGATCGCGGCACAGCTGGTCCTCATCCCCGTCGCAGCGGTCACCGTCAACGCCGTCGTCGCGTTCGGCGAGGAGGTCGGCTGGCGCGGCTTCCTCGTACCCGCCCTCCGGCCGCTCGGCACCTGGGCGGCGCTGCTGATCAGCGGCGCGATCTGGGGGCTGTGGCATGCCCCGGTGATCCTGCTCGGCTACAACTTCGGCCGCTACGACATCACCGGAGTGCTGCTGATGACGGCGGGATGCATCGCGTGGGGCGTGCTGCTCGGGTGGCTGCGCCTGCGATCCGCGTCCGTATGGCCGGCGGTCTTCGCTCACGGGATGATGAACGCCACGGGCGCCCTGGTCGGGCTCCTGTACGCGGCGGGCACGACGTTCGACATGGCCCTCGCCGGCCCGCTGGGCGCCGCGGGCTGGATCGTGTGCGCCGTGGTGACGGTCATCCTCATCCTCACCGGGCAGTTCCGCAATCAGCCGGAGCTCGCCGGAGCGCACGGGAAGATGCTCTCCGCGCCCCGAGTCTGAGCGCTCGCCGCTTGACCTCGCGGAGCCCGCGGGGTTGGGTGGAGCCATGGTCGAATCCTCTCCCGAGAACTGGCGCCGCGCAGACGAATTCCTCTCCGACGTCCTCGTCGGTCACGACCCCGATCTGGAAGCCGCGCTCGCCGCGCAGAACGAGGCGGGACTGCCGCCCATCGAGGTCGCACCCGTCAGCGGAAAACTGCTGAGTCTGCTCACGCGGATCAGCGGCGCGCGACGAGTGCTCGAGATCGGCACGCTCGGCGGATACTCCACGATCTGGCTGGCCAGAGCCGTCGGCGACGGCGGCGAGGTCGTCACGATCGAGGCGGAACCGGGTAACGCGGCCATCGCCAGAGAGAGCATCGACGCCGCAGACCTGGGGGAGCGGGTCGCCATCCGCATCGGGCGTGCCGCGGATGTCCTGCCGACCTTGGAGGGGTCCGAACCGTTCGATCTGGTGTTCATCGATGCGGACAAGGAATCGAACACGGTGTACTTGGACTGGGCGGCGAGGCTCGGGCGTCCCGGCACCGTGGTCATCCTCGACAACATCGGTCGCGAGGGCGAGATCGTCCGCGAGGACACCACCGATTCCAAGGTGATCGGCACCCGAGAAGCGCTGCAGATGCTCGCCGACGATCCCCGCTTCGACGCCACCGCGCTGCAGACGGTGGGCGTCAAGGGGTGGGACGGCGTCGCGCTCGCCGTGATCGTGTGACCGGCCCGACCTGACGTCGGCGCGAACCCTCGCACTAGACTGGCGGAGGATCGACGACGCTCCACCACCACCTTTCTCTCTGATCAAGGAGCACATACGTGGCACTCATCGAGGCTGTAGGCGCACGCGAGATTCTCGACTCACGCGGCAACCCGACCGTCGAGGTGGAGGTGCTCCTCGACGACGGAATCGTCCAGCGCGCCGCCGTCCCGTCCGGAGCATCCACCGGCGCATTCGAGGCGTATGAACTCCGCGACGGCGACAAGTCCCGCTACGGCGGCAAGGGCGTCCTGAAGGCCGTCGAGGCCGTCATCGACGAGCTCGGCCCCGCCATCGAGGGCGTCGAGGCGAGCGAGCAGCGCATCGTCGACGAGATCCTCAACGAGACCGACGGAACCGACAACAAGAAGCGCACCGGCGCCAACGCGATCCTCGGTGTCAGCCTCGCCGTGGCCAAGGCCGCCGCCGACAGCGCCGACCTGCCGCTGTACCGCTACCTCGGCGGCCCCAACGCGCACGTCCTCCCCGTGCCGCTGTTCAACGTCATCAACGGCGGCGAGCACGCAGACAACGGCATCGACATGCAGGAGTTCTTCCTCGCACCGATCGGTGCGGAGACCTACTCCGAGTCCCTTCGCTGGGGCGTGGAGACCTACCACGTGCTGCGCGCCGAGCTGAAGGCGGCAGGCTACGCGACCGGCCTCGGCGACGAGGGCGGCTTCGCCCCCGACCTGCCCAGCAACCGCGAGGGCCTCGACTTCCTCATCAAGGCGATCGAGAAGGCCGGTTTCACCCCCGGCAAGGACATCGCCCTCGGCCTCGACGTCGCCGCGACCGAGTTCTTCTCGGACGGCGTCTACCGTCTCGAGAACAAGGACTGGTCGGCCGACCAGCTCATCGAGTACTACGCCGGTCTCGTCGCCGACTTCCCGATCGTCACGATCGAGGACGCACTGGCCGAGGACGACTGGGATGCATGGAAGTCCCTCACCGACGCACTCGGCTCGAAGGTGCAGCTGGTCGGAGACGACCTGTTCGTCACCAACCCCCAGCGCCTGGCCGACGGCATCAGCCGTGGCGTCGCGAACTCGCTGCTGGTCAAGGTCAACCAGATCGGAACCCTCACCGAGACCTTCGACGCCGTGAGCCTCGCACAGCGCTCCGGGTACACCGCGATGCTCTCGCACCGCTCCGGTGAGACCGAGGACACCACCATCGCCGACCTCGCCGTCGCCACCAACGCCGGCCAGATCAAGACCGGTGCGCCCGCTCGCAGCGAGCGCGTCGCGAAGTACAATCAGCTTCTGCGCATCGAAGAGGACCTGGCCGACGCCGCAGTGTTCGCCGGTCGCTCCGCGTTCCCCCGTTTCCAGGGCTGAGCGCGCGCAGCAGAGCATCGACAGAAGGGGGAACCATGACCAGGCGTCCGGTTCCCCCTTCTCGTCCCCGCACCCAGCCGGCGCCCGCGGCCGGCCGCACGCGCACGCCGGGCCGCCCGCAGGTCGATGTCCGCGAGTGGGCGTCCGGAATCCGCCTGTCCGGCTTCATGGTCATCATGCTGTCGCTCGTGGTCCTGGGGGCGTGGGTCCTCGTGCCCACCCTGGGTACATACATCGACCAGCGGCAGAAGATCGCAGCCCTCGAGGCGTCCGTGCAGGTCAGCCAGGAGCGCATCGAGGCACTCGAGCAGGAGCGCGACCGTTGGGCGGACCCCGCCTACATCACCACGCAGGCGCGGGAACGGCTGTACTACGTCAAACCCGGAGAAGTCGTCTACCTGGTCGACAACGACCTCGATCCCGCCTCGCTTCCGCAGGAGCAGGCGCCGGTGAGTGACGAGTTGAAAGAGACTCCCGCCGATTGGATGCCGCAGCTGCTGCGCAGCGTCGCCGGCGCCGGGCTCGCGCAGAACGCCGCCCCCGCGGAGTAGCTCAAGAGCTTCCCAGCACCTCCCCGTAGGCTGGAGCGGTGACGACTCCGCCCTTCGCTTCGCCCACCCCCGCCGAGATCGACGTCGTGTCCGCCCAGCTCGGACGCGCCGCCCGCGGAGTCGTGGGCATCGCTGCCCGCTGCGTCTGCGGCAACCCGACCGTCGTGGCCACGAGCCCGCGCCTCAGCGACGCATCGCCGTTCCCCACGTTCTACTACCTCACGCATCCTGCCGCGACGGCGGCGATGTCGACGCTCGAGGCGACGCAGGTCATGCCCGAGCTCGCCGCCCAGCTCGACGACGAGGAGACCGCCGCCGCCTATCGTGCCGCGCATGAGGCGTATCTCGCCGACCGGGCGCAATTCGGGGAGGTGCCCGAGATCGTCGGCATCTCCGCCGGCGGGATGCCGACGCGCGTGAAGTGCCTGCATGCTCTCGCCGGGCACGCGCTCGCCGCAGGACCGGGCGTCAACCCGATGGGCGACGCGGCGCTCGCCCGATCCAGTTGGTCGCCGGAGCGCTGCGCGTGCGAGGACCCTGGAGCTGCGACGAGATGAGGCTGCAGGCGATTGTGCGCGGCACCGTCGCCGCCGCAGCGATCGCGGCCTCCGTGCTGTTGACCGGCGCGACGCCGACTCCCAGCCCGACGCCGACGCCTCCGATCCCCGACGACCCGTCCGACCCGGTGCGTGCTCTCGAGTACTGGCTCGACGGCGCCGGCATCCGGGAGGCGTGGCAGACGACGCGCGGCGAGGGCGTGACGATCGCCGTGATCGACACGGGAATCGGGAGGATTCCCACCGTGTTCGGCGACGCCGTGGTCGGGGGGACGGACGTGTCGGGAAGCGGATCGCCCGATGGACGCTCCCCGGTGGGCGCCGTGGACGGGGACCACGGTTCCTGGGTCGCGTCGCTGGCTGCGGCGCGCGGTAAAGCCGACGGCAGCGGCATGATCGGCGTCGCTCCGGAGGCCGATCTCCTCTCCGTGTCGATCGGCTTCGGCGCTGCGGCATCCGTTCCGTTCGTCGATCAGGTCGCCGACGGCATCCGCTGGGCCGTCGACAACGGCGCGGACATCATCAACATGTCGTTCACGACGAACACCCTCGACTGGGATCAGCGATGGGATGACGCGTTCCTCTACGCGTACGAACACGACGTAGTCGTGGTGGTCGCCGCCGGGAACCGCGGCAGCGGCACGTCGATGGTCGGCGCCCCCGCCACGATCCCCGGCGTGCTCACCGTCGGAGGAGTCGATCAGACGGGGACGGCGAGCGTTGAGGCGTCCACACAGGGCATCACCATCGGCATCTCCGCGCCGAGTGAAGGTCTGCTCGGCGTCTCCGCCGACGGCAGCCTCGCCTCGTGGCGGGGGACGAGCGGCGCTGCGCCGATCGTCGCGGGGACGGCGGCGCTCGTCCGGTCCGCGCATCCGGAACTGGATGCCGCGAACGTGATCAACCGGATCATCGAGACCGCGCTTCCGGTGCCCGGCGTCACCGACGTCCCCGACCCGCTCTACGGCTACGGCCTGTTGGACGCGGACGCGGCTGTGTCGGCATCCGTGCCGCCGGTGGACGCCAATCCGATGGGGGACCTCGCGGAGTGGGTGCGGCTGTACCGCCGCGCCGATGCCGCACCGGCGCCGGAGCCGGAATCCACGCCGGTCGATGTCGAGCCGCTCCCGCCGGCCGACCCGCCCTCCACAGCAGGTTCACCACTGATCCCGAGCGCCGAATCATTGCGTTACGGTACCCTGCCGCTCATTATGCTCTCAGTCCCTGGTATTCTTTTCGGGCTAGGCGTCACCGCAGCGGCCCGGCGCATCCGATCGGCGCGCAAGCCAAGCACGCCAGCAGCCTGACGAGGAGTTGTACTTCTGTGCCTGAGAACAGCACTGTGCCCAAGATTCTGATCGTCGGTGGGGGCTATGCAGGCTTCTACACGGCCTGGAAGCTCGAAAAGCATCTCCGTAAGGGAGAAGCGGACGTCACCATGGTGGATCCGCTCCCGTACATGACCTACCAGCCGTTCCTGCCGGAGGTCGCGGCCGGTTCCATCGAGGCCCGCCACGCGGTCGTCGCTCACCGCCGCCACCTCACGCGCACCCACGTCGTGACCGCCAAGGTCACCGGGATCAACCACGCGCAGAAGGTCGCCACGATCACGCCGCCCGTCGGTGAGTCGTACGAGTTCGCGTACGACCAGATCGTCGTGACGGCCGGTGCGGTCTCGCGCACGTTCCCGATCCCCGGCATCGCCGACAACGCCATCGGCCTCAAGACCATCGAAGAGGCCGTCGCGGTCCGTGACAAGCTGATGTCGAACTTCGACAAGGCCGCGTCGCTCCCCGCCGGCCCGGAGCGCGACCGCCTGCTGACCGTCGTCGTCGTCGGTGGTGGGTTCGCCGGCATCGAGGCGTTCGCCGAGCTCCGCTCGCTCGCCTCCTCGCTGCTGAGCAAGTACCCGCAGCTGCGCTTCGAGGACACGCACTTCCACCTCATCGAGGCCATGGGGCGCATCATGCCCGAGGTCTCGCTCAAGACCAGCGAGTGGGTGCTCAAGGACCTCGCCAAGCGCGGCGCTTCGGTGCACCTCGACACGCAGGTGCAGGGCGCGGAGGGCGGCAACGTCCAGATCTCCACCGGCGAGGTCATCCCCAGCGACCTGATCATCTGGACCGCAGGTGTCATGGCGAACCCCACCGTCGTCCGCGGCGGAGACCTGCCCGTCGAGGAGCGCGGTCGCATCCAGACCCGCGCGGACCTGCGCGTCGGCACGGACGAGGCGTTCGTCGAGGGTGCGTGGGCCGCCGGAGACGTCTCCGCGGTTCCCGACCTCTCCGGGGGCGGCGTCGGCGGTTACTGCGTGCCGAACGCCCAGCACGCGGTGCGCCAGGCCAAGCGCCTCGCCAAGAACCTCACCGCCGTGCTGCGCGGTGAGGAGACCAAGAACTACTTCCACAAGAACCTCGGTGCCGTCGCCGGCCTCGGCCTGTACAACGGCGTGTTCCAGTCGGGCAACATCGCGCTCAAGGGCTTCGTGGCCTGGGTCGCCCACCGCGGCTACCACGGCCTGGCGATGCCGACGTGGGAGCGCAAGTGGCGCGTCCTGTGGGGCTGGTGGCACAACCTGTGGCTCGGCCGCGATCTGGTGAACCTGCAGACCGTGCAGAACCCCCGTTACATCTTCGAGGAGTTCGCCGCGCGTCCGCGGCCTGCTGCGGATGCCGCACCGGCCAAGCCCGCCGTGACCCCGCCCGCTGAGAAGCGCACGGGCGAGAAGACGGCGGAGACGCCTGCGGGCGAGAAGGCCGCCGCCGCAAAGTAAGCGGGAACGAGGAACCGCCCTTCCCTGTACAGGGGAAGGGCGGTTCTCTGTATACGAGGCTCTTAGGCAGAAACCGCCCTCTCCCGAAACAGGGAAGGGGCGGTTCGCGTCTTCTCGGGCTCGGTGCCGCTCAGTCGGCCGCGACCGTTGGCACGTGGAAGTGCCGGCTCATCGCGGGGTGATCGAGGAAGGCCTCGATGTGACGTCGCGCCTGGTCGAAGGTCTCGAACTCGCCGCGGTCCCGTCCGAACGGGTCGCGGGCGACGTGACGTTCTCCAGCGGAGTCGATCGAGCCGCCGAAGGCGCCGTCGACATGTGCCACCCAGAGGTCGACATCGACCTCGGACCACTGCACGCGTCCGGGAGTCGTGTTGACCGGAGCGGGGGTGATCATCGTCATCGTGTTGTGTCCTTCCCTGAGAGCTGATCCTGAACGCTTGCTCAGTACTCATACGCTCTCAGAGGCGGCGCTTCGGCAACAAAACGAGGGGTGACCCTTGTGGGTTGCTTCTGCTTGTGCTAATCGATCTCGACCTGCGCTGGTCGAGATGCTTTCCGTGCGCCGGACATGGGTGCACCTCCGTCGAGAGTTTGAGAACCCTGGCCCGGCCTTGAAAACCGTGGCTTCTCGCCTGTCTCGGGGTGCCTACAAGCGTTGCGAACGGCCCTCCGAGCCCTCGGTGACCGACTCTCGCGGTCGTGTGGTGCGCGCAGTTGGGAAGACTCAAACCCCTCTGAGCGCCGCCGAGGTCGATGAGCTGACGGCTCTGTACGAGCAGGGCACGACGCTCGCGCAGCTCGGTGAGCGGTTCGACATCTACCACCGCACTTTGGCTGCTCACCTCGTCCGTCGTTCCGCCCCGATTCGCGTGCAAGGGCTGGCTGAGGAGCACAGTCCGAGGCTGTGCGGCTCTACGAGGGCGGGATGACCTTGATGGAGGTCGGTCTGCACTTCGGCGTGAGCCAGGGCGCGGTAAAAGAGGGCGGTGGCCGCAGCAGGTGCGACCATCCGCCCTCGGGGACGCCGGGTGCCGGTTACAGCGTGAAGCCCTCCTCGGAGTGCTCGGCCTCGTACTCGGCGATCGCCAACATGATGCCGAGCTCGGGAGTCGTAGGGAGGTTCACGCGGCCCCGCCCCACGACGTAGAGGGGCACGTCGGCCTCGTCCAGGGCCTCGATGATGCGGGCGATCTCGGTGGACGATCGGCATGCCCCGCGACTACCGGCTCGCGGACGCTAACCTCCTGGCCCTCGGCCTCGCCGTCAAGAAGGACGGCATCGCCGCGGACGCCGCGATCAGCTTCATCGTCGGCAACCCCCGCACTTTCGAGGACGTCGCGATGATCACCGCCACCGGAGCGGGCACTGGCCGCCGCGATCGCCGTCGCAGAACCCGGACTGCATCTCGGCGCTCTTTCCCACGCGCTCGAGGACGTCCTCTCCGGCGTTGGGTATCTCATCAACACCGAGTTCGGCGGCCACGGCATCGGCTCGGCCATGCACCAAGACCCGCACGTGCCGAACGCCGGCCGCCCCGCACTCGGATACATGTGCTGCGCACCGGCCTGCTGCTCGCGCTCGAACCGTGGGTGATGACCGACACCGACCGTCTGATCACCGCCCCCGACGACGGGTGGACGCTGCGCAGCGCAACCAGGGCTCGTACAGCACACAGCGAGCACACCATCGCGATCACCGACAGCGGAGCAGAGATCCTCACCCTCCCGACTAGGATCGCGCCGACTCCTGACAGTCCATGCTCAGGCGCTTACCGCGCGCGCGGACTGCGTGGTCTGCGATGCGAGCAGCGCCCGCACTCGGGGGAGGACGTCGAGTCCAAAGCGTTCGATGCTGTCCTTCTTGTCTGCGTGGGGCATGTGGCTGGCTCCAGCGACGAAGTCGAACCTGCTCGCTCCGAGCGCGGTCATCGCGTCCGCGACGCGGCGTGCGACGGTTTCGGGGGACCCGACGTAGAGTGCGCCGCCTGCGACCTCGGCCTCGTAGCGGTCGCGCCGGTATGGGGCCCAGCCGCGCTTGGGGGCTTCGTCGTTCATCATCCCGGACCAGACGGGCCAGAACTTCTCGATGGCTTCCTCGTCGGTGTCGGCGATGTAGCCGTGCACGTGCATGCCGACGGGCTGCGCGGGCTTCCCGTATGCGTCGAGCGATTGCCGGTACAGGTCGGCCAGGAGCGCGAAGCGTTCCGCGGAGCCGCCGATGATTCCCAGCATCAGCGGGTGTCCGAACTTCGCGGCGCGGACCGCGGACTGCGGGCTGCCGCCGACGCCGACCCAGATCGGGATCGGGCCGTGTTCGAGTCCAGGTTCGAGGGTGTGCTCGTCCAGGGGCGGCCGGAACCTGCCCTCCCAGGTGATGGGGCGCTCGCGCATGAGCCGGGTGAGGAGCTCCAGTTTCTCGTCGAAGAGTTCTTCGTAGTCGGAGAGGCTGTGCCCGAAGAGCGGGAACGACTCGATCGCGGAACCGCGCCCGACGATCATCTGCGCGCGGCCTCGGGAGACCGCGTCGAGGGTCGCGAACTCGTGGTAGACCCGCACGGGGTCCTGGGTGCTGAGCACGGTGACGGCGGTGCCGAGGCGGAGGGTGTCGGTGCGGGCGGCGATCGCGCCGAGGATCACCGGGGCAGCGGTGTCCATCATGCGGGGGCGGTAGTGCTCCGCGATCCCGAAGGAGTCCAGGCCGACGCGTTCGGCGGCGACCGCCTCGTCGACGACGTCGCGGATCACCTGCGCCCCCGTGACCGGGGTGCCGTCGGCGCCATCGGTCTGGAAGGCGAAGGTGCCGATGCCGAAGTGCAGTTCGCCCGGTGCGGGGTCGTGCGGACGCGCACCGCCTGTTTCCTGGTCAGTCGTGTTCTGGGTGTCGTTCATGGTCATTCCTCCGTTCCGTCGGCCCGGTTACCGGTGCCGATCAGGCCGCGCCCCTTCTCGAGGCCAGTGTCGCCGGGCCGGGCCTGGCTGCCTGTGATGTGGGTTTGGATCTCGTCGCGGGTGAGTCGTGCCCCGAACACGTTCCCGCCGGGTTGCAGTGCGACACCTGCGGCCAGGCTGTCCAGGGGCACCGGGTCGTACCCGAGATGGTCGACGAGCTCGGCGACGGTGCCCACGGCTGCGGGGTCGTCGCCGGCGACGGCGAGGCCGAGGCGTTCGGGGTGCTCCGGGGGCCTGCGGTCGGGTTCGAGGTCGTGGTAGCCGGTGTGGTTGAAGGTCTTTACGACCCGGGATCCTGTGAGGAGGTCCTGCACCACCGAGCTGGATCCGCGCGGAGCGTCCTCGAACACCGGGATCACGCCGTCGACCGGGGGCCAGTAGTTCATGCCGTCGATCACGATCTTCCCGGCGAGCGGTGCGGGTTCGAGTTCCGGGACCCGATGCAGCGGGATCGAGAGCACGACGAGGTCGGCGTCTGCGATCGCGTCCTTCGCCCAACGAGGCTCCGCGCCGGGGGCGACGATCCGGGCGATCGGTACGATCCGCTCTGGGTCGTCGGAGGCGGCGACGAGCACCCGGTAGCCGGCATCCAGTAGGGCGCGGGTGATCGCGGTGCCGACACGGCCGACGCCGAGCACGGCGACGGTGTGGACAGCGGCGGCGGTGGTGCCCATCAGGCTGCTTCCCCGGTTGTGGTGGTGCCGAAGGACTCTCCGACGAGTTCCTCCTCGGCGGGGGTCTCGGCGGTTTCGGCGCGCACGAGGGGCGCGACCTCGGTGCCGAGCAACTCGATCGCGTGCATGACCTCGCGGTGTGGGAGGGTGCCGACGCTGAACTGCAGCAGGAACCGGCTCAGGCCGAACAGGTCGCGCTGGTACAGGATCTTCTCCGCGACCCTCTCCGGGGGGCCCGCGACGAGCGCGCCCGGCAGTTGCTCCTGCTCGGCCCGGTAGTAGTCGGCTGTCGGCAGCGAGGACGCCGGCAGGCTCAGGAACTGCTGCATCGCGTGCGCCGTGTACGGGGCGACCAGTTCGAGAGCCCGCTCCGCGGTGTCGGCGACGAAGCCGTGTGCGTTCACGCTGATTCGCATCCGTGCCGGCTCATGCCCCGCCCGCAGATACTCCTCCTTGTAGAGATCCAGCAAGGGTGCGAAGCGGCGCACGTCGCCGCCGATGATGCCGAGCGCGATCGGCAGCCCGAGTCGGCCCGCCCGCAACGCGGAGGCCGGGGTGCCGCCGACGCCGATCCAGACAGGCAGCTCATCCTGCACTGGCCGCGGATGCACCGGCTGTTCCGACAGCGCCGGGCGGTGCTTCCCCGACCAGGTCACTCGCTCCTCACGGTTCAGCTGCTGCAACAGGCCCAGCTTCTCCTCGAACAGCTCGTCGTACTCCGAGAGAGAGAAGCCGTAGAGCGGGAACGACTCCACGAACGAGCCGCGGCCGACCATGATCTCCGCCCGGCCTCCCGAGAGGAGATCGAGTGTCGAGAAGTCTTCGAACACCCGCACCGGGTCGGAGGAGCTGATCACCGTGACCGCACTCGACAGCCGGATGCGCTTCGTGCGGGCCGCAGCGGCCGCGAGTACGAGCGCGGGGCTCGACGCGACGAAGTCCTCCCGGTGGTGCTCGCCGAGACCGTAGAGGTCGAGGCCGACCTGATCGGCCAGCTCGATCTCTTCCAGGATCTCCTTCACCCGCTGCTCGGGGCTGAGCAGGTGGCCGGTGTGCGGGTCGGAGATGCGCTCCGCGAAAGAGTAAATGCCGAGTTCCATGATGGTGCTCCAATCAAATCTGAAACGGAGAGAGGTCTCCGTGTATCGTATCGGATGCAACCGGAGATGGGTCTCCGTTATTTCCGGACGTTCGATAGGCTTCAGGTATGAGTCAGGAGACCGCGACCGAGAGCTCGCGCCGGGCGGTGCGTAGCGACCGCCTGCGCAATCGCGAGCGCATCCTCGATGCCGCCCGCGCGGTGTTCTCCGCCGACGGCATCGATGCCCCGCTCGATCGCATCGTCAAGACCGCCGGCGTCGGCCCTGGCACGCTCTACCGGCACTTCCCGACCCGCGCCGACCTCTGGACCGCCGTGCTCGCCGAGCCCCTGGGGCGCTACCTCACCGCGATCGACGACGCCCTCGCGCAGGACGACGCGTGGGAGGGGTTCTCCCATCTCGTGCACGCGATCTGCGCCCTGGACGCCGACCCCCACGGCTACCCTGGCCTGCTCAACACGCGTTTCGCTGATGCACCGGAGCTGCAGGAGCTCCGCCGCCGCATCCAGCTCGGTATCACCAGGATCTTCGCCCGCGCCCACCAGGCCGGCGCGATCCGCGCCGACGCCACACACCAGGACCTCTTCTTCGTCACGCTGTCGAACGCGTGCGTGGTCGAAGCGACCAAGGACATCGCGCCGGAAGCCTGGCGACGCAACGTCGCCTTCTACCTCGACGCATTCCGGCCAGATCAACGACGCGAACTGCCAGTGCCCCCCCCTCACCGGTCGGCAACTCGCTGCTGCCGTCACCAGGCGGGCGTGAGCCCCAAAGCTCACGCACAGGGTCCCGTTCACTCCCCGTGAACCGCCAACGAAATGGCACCCGGCTCCGCGCCGACCAAGTGGCGGTTCCTCACCCGCAACCGCATCCTCGGCGCCCTCTCCGGGGCTACCGTCATCGTGGAGGCCGGCTACCGCTCCGGCTCCCTCAACGTCGCCGCACGCGCCGCGCATCTCGGCGGCCCGCTCGGCGCCGTGCCCGGCTCGGTGACCAGCGCCGCCAGCTCCGGCACGCACCGGCTCCTGCGCGAATGCGTCGCCTCCATCGCCACGGACACCGCCGACGTCATGGCCCTCCTCGACCCGCGCACGAGCGGTGGCGGGCAAGTGGTAGAGCGTGGTGAATCGCCCCGGGTTTAGCTGTACCTAGATCTTTGGGCCAAGATTCGAGCCTTGTGCGTTGGGTGCCCCCACTGGGACTCGAACCCAGACTGAAGCGATTTTAAGTCGCCTGCCTCTGCCATTGGGCTATGGGGGCGCGCGCCCCAGCCTAGTCGCGCGCGGCCGGGCGCCGACGTCATAGGGTGGGGGAGTGCTCGACCTCACTGCACCGTCCGCGTCGACGGAGACCCGCCCCTGGGAGGAACCCGCACGCTGGTGGACACGACTGACCGCGGCGACCGCCCACCTGCCGGCGCCGGTCGCCGTGATCGACGCCGATGCGCTGCGGCACAACGCCATGGACCTGCTCGTGCGTGCCGGCGGCATCCCGATCCGCGTCGCGTCGAAGTCCGTTCGTGTGCGTGCGGTGCTCGACGCCGTGCTGCAGATCCCGGGTTACCGAGGCATCCTCTCGTTCTCGCTCGCCGAGGCTCTCTGGCTGGCGCAGACGCATGACGACATCGTGCTCGGGTACCCGACGGTCGATCGTGCCGGACTCGAGCGCCTGGTGCATGACGAGGATGCCGCGTCGCGGATCACGCTCATGATCGACGACCTCGCGCACCTCGATCTCATCGACAGCATCGCCGGCCCGGAGCAGCGCGCGACGGTCCGAGTGGCGGTCGACGTCGACGCATCCTGGCGGTCCAGCGCCCTCGGGCACATCGGCGTCCGCCGTTCGCCGCTGTTCACCGCAGCGGACGTGTCGCGTTTCGCACGCGCCGTCGTCGCGCGCCGCGGGTTCCGCCTCGTCGGGCTGCAGATGTATGAGGCGCAGATCGCCGGGCAGGGCGACAACGGACCGGACGGGCCGGTGATCCGAGCCGTCCAGGCGCGCTCCCGGTCGGAGCTCCGATCGCGACGGGCGGAAATCGCCCACGCACTCACCGACATCGCCCCGTTGGAGTTCCTCAACGGGGGAGGCACCGGGTCCCTGGAGTTCACCGGCTCCGATGAGTCGGTCACCGAGGCATCGGCCGGGAGCGGTCTGCTCGGCGGTCATCTGTTCGACGGGTACCGTTCGTTCCACCCCGCTCCGGCCAGCGCCTTCGCATTCGATGTGGTCCGCAGGCCCGCCGACGACATCGCGACCGTGCTCGGCGGTGGGTGGATCGCCTCCGGCCCTCCCGTGGCCTCGCGTCAACCGCGCGCGGTCTGGCCCGAAGGGCTGCGCACCTTGCCGCGCGAGGCGGCCGGCGAGGTCCAGACGCCGCTGCAGGGGCGTGCCGCGGCGAGCATGCGCATCGGGGATCGCGTCTGGTTCCGTCATGCCAAGAGCGGCGAACCCGCCGAGCGCATCGACGCGTATCACCTGGTGTCGGGCAGCGACGTGGTGACCGAGCTGCCGACCTATCGAGGCGAAGGGAAGGCGTACCTGTGACCAGACCCGGCGGAACTTGGCAGAACTGGGCGCGCTCGACGAAGGTGACACCCGCACGCGTCGAACGTCCGCGCAGCCCTGAGGGCGTCCAGCGTGCCGTGCAGGCGGCCGTCGCGCACCACCTTCCCATCAAGGCCGTCGGCGCCGGTCACAGCTTCACCGGAATCGCCGTCGCCCCCGGAGTCCTGTTGGAGCTCGACGACATGCAGGGGCTCGTCTCGGTCGACGCCGAGCGGGCGACCGCCACGCTGCTGGCGGGCACACGCCTGCACCGCATCCCCAGGCTGCTCGCACCCCACGGGCTCGCGATGGCGAATCTCGGTGACATCGATCGTCAGTCCATCTCCGGAGCGATCTCCACCGGGACGCACGGGACGGGGGCGCGCTTCGGCGGCATCGCCACGCAGGTCGTCGGTGCGACCCTCATCACCGGGGAGGGGGAGTTCCTCAGGGTGAGCGCCACCGAGAACGCCGAGCTGCTCCCCGCCATCGCACTCGGTCTCGGAGCACTCGGCATCCTCGTGGACGTCACGCTGCAGTGCGTCCCCGCGTTCGTTATGCACGCGACCGATGAACCGGCGCCGCTCGACGACGTGCTCGACACGCTCGATGAACGCGTCGCGGGCTCCGATCACTTCGAGTTCTACTGGTTCCCGCACACCGACGTCGCGCTCACCAAGCGGCAGACGCGCCTGCCGGAGTCGGCCCCGCGACGCCCCCTGCCGAGGGTCGGGAGGTGGGTCGATGAGACGCTGCTCTCCAACGGCGTGTACCGCGTGGTGTGCGCCACAGGGCAACTGATCCCCGCGATCACCCCGCCGCTGAGCAGACTCGCGGTGCGTCTCACCGGCGACAGGGAGTACACCGACCGCTCACACACCGTGCTGACCCAGAGCCGCACGGTGCGGTTCCGCGAGATGGAGTACGCGCTGCCGGCCGAGAACGTCGTCCCCGCATTCCGGGCGATCCAGACACTCATCCGGCAGCGCGGATGGAAGATCGAGTTCCCCATCGAGGTGCGCTTCGCCGCAGCGGACGATCTCTGGTTGTCGACCGCGCACGGACGCGCCAGCGGATACATCGCCGTGCACCGGTACTGGCGGGCCGACCCCACCGCGTACTTCGAAGCCGTCGAGAAGATCTGCCTGGAGCACGGGGGTCGTCCGCACTGGGGCAAGCTCCACACCCTCGGCGTCGAACAGCTCCGTGAGCGATACCCGCGGTTCGAGGATTTCCGGGCCGTCCGTGACCGGCTCGATCCGGAGAGGCGCTTCACCAACCGGTACCTCGACCGCGTGCTCGGTGCGTGACCCAGCGCCCAGTGCACACGCAGGGTGCGTCGATAAGATGAGGGAAATTCGGTCCAAGGGGGTTGTCTGCCATGGAATGGCTCATTCCGGTTCTGATCGTCGTCGCGGTATTGGTGCTCGTCGGCATCTACCTCTGGGCGACCTATAACTCCCTCGTGCAGCTGAACGTCCGCGTCGACGAGGCGTGGAGTGGCATCACCGTCCAACTCAAGCGGCGGGCGGACCTCATCCCCAACCTCATCGAGTCGGTGAAGGGGTACGCGGCGCACGAGAAGGCGGTCTTCGAGAACGTCACCCGCGCGCGGGCCGAGACGCTTTCCGCTTCCAGTCCCGGCGAGGCCGGTATCGCAGAGGGTCACCTGCAGCAGGCGCTGAAGAGCCTGTTCGCGGTGGCCGAGGCCTATCCGCAGCTTCAGGCGAGCCAGAACTTCCTCCAGGTGCAGCACTCCCTCGTCGACACCGAGGACAAGGTCCAGGCGGCGCGACGCTTCTACAACGGCGGGGTGCGCGAGCTGAACACCAAGATCAAGGTCTTCCCGAACAACCTGTTCGCGCGTGGACTCGGGTTCACCGAGCGGGAGTTCTTCGAGGTCGCCGACAGCGCCGCCATCTCGGAGCCGCCGCGCGTCCAGTTCTGATGCGAACCGACTCCATGCGCGGACGGCGCGTCGAGTCGGGCGCGCATCGAGGGTGAGCCGGCGCAGCGAGTCGAAACCAGGCCCAGGGCACCAGCCCGGCGTCACCACGGGATCAGGTCGACGCCCTTGCGGGTGATGTCGACATCGCCGCGCAGCATCCAGTCCTCGGTGCGGTACGTGACGCTCTTGGCCGCGCCGTCGTGTCCCGTTCCCGTCACTGTTGCGACGAGGATGCCGCCTTCCGCCCGGAACGTCGGGGGAGTGAGGGTGAGCTGCGGGGGCTGCTCGATCCGGAAACGGACGCTGTCGATCGTCACGAGATCCGCCGCCCACGGGATGCGCAGGCCGCACGACGGGGGCACCGCGTCCGCGGGACTCGTGCAGGCGGCCAGGAGGGCATCCCATCGTTGCTGGGCGCCTGCCGTCTCGTCATCCGAGGTCGGTGCACCGGAGTGCGCAGCGCGTGCCGGACCATCTGACGCCTCGTCTCGCGGCTGAAAGGCCCAGACGGCGCCTGCGACGATGACGACGGCGGCGATGGCCGCGACCGTCACCCACGTCGCCCGGCGGGTCACGCCTGCCGCTCCCGGTCGTGCACATGACGTCGCACCCCGCCGCGGCGGATGTGGAGCGCCCCGGCGACCGCATCGGCCGCGTCGCCCCAGCCCGACACCGATATGTTCTCGAGCCCCTGCCAGGATGCTGCCAGCGCCAGTTCGCCGGCGATCGCCTCGGTGTCCTCCGGGCGCGCCTGCGGCTCCCACCAGGCGGATTGCACCTGGAGAGTCGATGATGCCCGCTCCGCCTTGAGATCGACGCGGGCGACGATGCGATCGCCGACGAGCACCGGCAGGGAGTAGTAGCCGAAGCGCCGCTTCGCGGCGGGAACGTAGATCTCGATGCGATAGTCGAGGTCGAAGGCACGCAGGGCGCGGTCCCGGAACCAGACGACCGGGTCGAACGGGGTGAGCAGGGCGGACGCCTCGATGCTGCGCGGGAGCACGGCGTCCCGGTGCAGCCACGCGGGGATCGGGCGCCCTGCCCGCTCCCATCCTCGGACGCGCACCGGCTGCAGGTCACCGGCATCGACGAGATCCGCGATCGCGCGACGGATGGCGGCGCGGTCACGGATGCGGTAGTAGTCCGCGAGGTCCGCCTCGGTCGCGACGCCGTGGGAGCGCGCCGCGCGGCGGATGAGTTCGCGGATCGCCGCCACGCGCGACACGTCGCGCGTGCGGACCTCGGCCGGGATCACCTGCTCCTCGAGTGCATACACTCGTTCGAATCCGCGTCGGCCGCTGATGGCGACATCGCCCGTGCGCCACAGGTGCTCGAGGGCGAGTTTCACGTCGTCCCAGTCCCACCACGTCCCCCGTTCTCTCGGGGCGTCCTCACGAAGCTGCGCCGGTCGGAGCGGCCCGCGTGCGCGCAGCTCGTCTGTGACCCACGCGAGCGTGCGAGCGTTCTGGCTCGTCCAGGAATCCGCGTCGGCCCAACGGTTGCGGAAGTCATCCATGCGGAACCGCCACAGCGCCCAGTCGTCGACCGGCACGAAGGTCGCCTCATGGGCGAGGTATTCGACGTAGTGGGTGGTGCGGGACAGGCAGATGCGGTCGAGCAGAGCAGGGTCGTAGGCGCCGAGACGGGAGAACATCGGCATGTAGTGGCTGCGGGCGAACACGTTCACCGAATCGATCTGCAGCACGCCGAGCCGGTCCATGGTGCGGTGCACATGACGCGATGCCACGGTCGTCGTCGGACGCCGACGGCTGAACCCCTGCGCGGCGAGGGCTGCGCGTCGGGCCTGGGCTGCGCTGAGAATCTCCGGCACCCGGTCAGCGTAACGCGCGGGTCCGACACCGGGGACGTCTCGCGTCACAGCATCCGCTCGGGGCCGCAACTAGACTTGGCGCATGACAGACGAGCAGCGCCCGCGCAAGCGCGATCTTCTGTGGGGTCGCATGCCGACGGACCGACAGGTCACGACGGAGGCCGACGAGCGGGTCCCGCTCTCCCTGCGTGTCGGCGCCGCCTACGCCTGGCGGCTGCTGTTCATCGCCGCGGCCGCAGGGGTCATCATCTGGATCGTCATCCAGCTGAAGCTCCTGGTGATCCCGCTCCTGGTCGGCATCCTCATCACCGCGCTGCTCTGGCCGGCGTTCGAATGGATGCTCCGTCATCGCGTACCGCGCTGGCTCGCCATCGCCATCTCCCTCGTCGGGACGCTCGCGATCATCGGCGGTCTGCTGTGGCTGGTCGCCTGGCAGGTCGCCCAGCAGTGGTCGGGCGTCCAGGAGCGCACGATGGGCGCGATCGACGCACTGCGCCAGTATCTGATCGACGGTCCGCTGCACCTCACCGAGACCGAGATCCAGGACTACCTTGATCAGGGCTTCGAACTCATCGAGCAGCAGGCCGGGATGCTGTGGTCCGGCGCGCTCGCGATCGGGAGCACCGCAGGGCACGTCGTCATCGGCGCCCTCCTGACCCTCTTCGTCCTCATCTGCCTTCTCGCCGACGGCGGGGGCATCTGGCGCTGGACGACCAAGCTCTTCCCGCGCGACGCCCGTCCCGCCGTCGACGCATCGGCGCGCACCGGATGGCGCACCGTCGTCAACTACGCCAAGACGCAGCTGCTCGTCGCCACGATCGACTCGATCGGCATCGGCCTCGGCGCCTTCCTCCTCGGCGTGCCGCTCGCCATTCCGGTGGCGGTCCTCGTGTTCCTCGGAGCCTTCATCCCGATCGTCGGTGCCGTGGCCACCGGAGCGATCGCGGTCTTCCTCGCTCTGGTCTACAACGATCCGTGGAACGCCTTCTGGATGCTCGTCGTCGTCATCGGCGTGCAGCAGTTCGAGGGCCATGTGCTCCAGCCGATCCTCATGGGATCCGCCGTGAAGGTGCACCCGCTGGCGGTCGTGCTCGTCGTCGCCGGGGGATCCATGATCGCCGGCATCCCCGGGGCGCTGTTCGCCGTCCCGCTCGCGGCGTTCGTCAACGTCGTGGCCGTCACGCTCAGCAGCGAATCGTGGCGTACCGGTCGACAACCCTCAGGTGATCTCATCTGGAGTACAGTGCCGCGCGAGCGGCGACGGAGGAACAAATGAGTGCAGTCCCCACCCTGGCAGAGTTCGAAGACGCCGCGCGGGGGCTGGAGCGTGTGATCTCCCACACTCCGACGCTGCCGTCCCGTGCCCTGTCGGACATCCTCGGGTCGCCGGTCGTGCTGAAGATGGAGAACCTGCAGCGCACCGGATCCTTCAAGATCCGTGGCGCAGGTCACCGTCTCGCCCAGCTCACCGAGGAGGAGCGCGCACACGGCGTCGTCGCCGCCTCGGCGGGCAACCACGCGCAGGGCGTCGCCCTGGCCGCGCAGGCGCTTGGGATCCCTGCGACGATCTTCATGCCGCTGGGCGTGCCCGTGCCGAAGCTCCTCGCCACCCGCGGGTACGGCGCCGAGGTCGTCCTCGAGGGCGAGACCGTGGCCACGTCGTTGCGGCTGGCCGCCGAGTACGCCGAGCGCACCGGTGCCATCATGATCCACCCCTTCGACCACCGCGACATCGTCGTCGGCCAGGGCACGCTGGGCCTCGAACTCATCGAGGACGCCCCCGACGTCGACACGATCCTCGTCGGGATCGGCGGCGGGGGGTTGATCGCCGGTGTCGCCGCGGCCGCGAAGGCCGCCGCTGCGAAGATAGGCCGCACGATCCGTGTCATCGGCGTGCAGGCCGAGAACGCCGCTGCTGTTCCGCCCTCGCTCGCCGCAGGGCACCCGGTGGAGATCGAGACGCATCCCACCATCGCCGACGGCATCCTTGTCGCCAGGACCGGTGACGTGCCGTTCGGGATGATCCAGGAGCTCGTCGACGACGTGGTCACCGTCAGCGACGACGACATCGCCCGGGCGCTGCTGGTGTTGCTGGAACAGGCCAAGGTCGTCGTCGAGCCCGCTGGAGCCGTCGGGGTGGCCGCCATCCTCGCCGGCAAGGTCGCCGACACCGGCAAGACCCTGTGCGTGCTGTCCGGCGGCAACATCGACCCTCTGCTGCTGCAGCGCGTCGTGGCCCACGGACTCGCCGCCTCCGGGCGATACCTCACGGTCCGCATCCCGCTTCCCGACCGTCCGGGTCAACTCGCACGCGTGTCCGAACTCGTCGCCGAGGCCGGCGCGAATGTCATGGAGGTCATGCACACCAGGCACGGCCAAGGTCTGCAGATCAGCGAGGTCAGCCTGCAGCTGAGCATCGAGACGCGCGGTGCTGAGCACACCGAGCTCACGCTGGACACGCTCCGGCGTGCCGGCTACGACCCGATCGTCGTCCCCGACTGAACACAACTGCCCCGCGCCGTGATGACGGCGCGGGGCAGATGTGACGGCGGGGGATCAGCCGGCGAAGGTCTCCACGCCGGTGATCTCCACCGAGATGGACTTGCCGTTCGGAGCCTCGTAGGAGGTCTTCTCGCCGATCTTGAGGCCGAGGATCGCCTGACCGAGCGGGCTCGCCTCGCTGTACACGTCGTAGTCCGTGTCTCCGGCGATCTCGCGGCTGCCGAGGAGGAAGCGCTCCTCGCCACCGGCGACGACGGCGGTCACGACGGTGCCGGGCTCGACGACGCCGCGGCTCGCGGGCGCCTCGCCGACCTTGGCGGTCTTCAGCAGCTGCTCGAGCGTGCGGATGCGGGCCTCCTGCTTGCCCTGCTCGTCCTTCGCCGCGTGGTAGCCGCCGTTCTCCTTGAGGTCGCCCTCTTCGCGTGCGGCCTCGATGCGCTTGGCGATCTCGTCGCGACCGACGGTCGAGAGGTGTTCGAGCTCGGCGACGAGTCGATCGTAGGCTTCCTGCGTGAGGAACGGGACCTGAGCGTCTGTGGACACAGCGTGCTCCTTCTCGAAATGCCCTTCAGGGCAGTTGTGCTGGTCGCCCTGGCGGGCGGCGGGGATATGCCAAGACGCCCCGGCGGATTGCCAGGGCGTCGACTCAGGGGATTCTATGCGACCCAGCAGGTGTTCACCAAACCTGTGGTGGCTTCGGCGACGGTGGGGACGGTCACGGTGAGCTGCTGACTGTGCTCGCCGGCCGCAGGGATCTCGAGGACCTTCCAGCCGACGACGCCGAATTCCGCATCGAGCGCCTGGATTGCGCATGCGACGTCCTTGCCCTGGCCGCCCGTGATCTGGAATCGCACCGTCACGCTGTGCTCGTCGACGACCTCATACCCCAGATCGTCTGCGTCCACCGAGTTCATCGACTGGGTGAAGGTCATCCAGCCGAAGACGATGATCGCTGCGGTGACGATGCCGATCCCGATGATCCACGGTGTACGCCCGCGGCGGATGCGGCCGTACCGCTCATCGAGCTCGAGTGCGGTCGTCACGTCGGGTGCCTTTCGGTCGTTAGGCTGGTTACACCAGGTTACGTGACCTGTGATCGAGAGGCGGACAGATGATGGTGTTCTTCGGAACGGTGTTCTCCGGGACCGAGACCCCGATCCCCACGCCTTCGATGACCGTCGATCCGAATTCCGTGACCCCCGGGCCCGCGGGGTTCGCGGTGATCGTGATCGTCGTCCTCGCGGTCGCCTTGCTCATCTGGGACATGAATCGCCGCGTCCGTCGCGTGCGCTACCGCTCAGAGGTGCGCGAGGAGCTGGATGCCGAGCAGGCCGCGTCGCGCGACGCGGCGGGCCCTGCCACCGATGCGCCCGAACGGGCGACGGATGCACCCGCGGCCTCCGAGGACGACACCCGCCCACCCGCCTGACGGCGCGTCAGACCCCGACGCGCTCGAACGGGTCGAGGCTGATGCCCTGCTCGAGGATGCGCGCCGACCACTCGCGAGCGCTGTGCAGGCTGTGGTCGCGGTAATTGCCGCAGCTCACAGCGTCGACGGCCGGCACCTGCTCCCAGGTGATCTCCTCTGCGATCGCGGACAGGCTCGACCGGACGGCCGCGACGATGTCCGCGACGGCCGGCTCGCCCCACGTGATCAGGTGGAAGCCCGTCCGGCAGCCGAACGGGGAGATGTCGATGATGCCGTCCATCCGATCCCGCATGAGGCTGGCCAGCAGATGCTCGATGGTGTGCAGACCCGCCGTGGGGATCTCGCCCTCATTGGGCTGCACGAAGCGCACGTCGAAGTTCGAGATGGCATCGCCCTTGGGGCCGTGGTCGACGCCGATCAGGCGGACGTACGGTGCGCGGACGGCGGTGTGGTCGAGCGTGAAGCTCTCGACGTCGGCCATGGTGGTTTCTCCTTGTCTTCTCACGCGCCCGGAAGGCCGAGCGAGGGAGAGTGGGGGGCGAGGGAGATGAGCAGGCACGCGGTCCAGTGGCACAGGAAGGCCAGGACCGTGCAGAGATGGAAGATCTCGTGGAACCCGAAATGTCCCGGCCACGGGTTCGGCTTCTTCATCGCGTAGACGACGGCACCGACCGTGTACAGCAGGCCACCCACGCACACGAGGATCATCATCGCGAAGTTGGCCTTCGCGAGATCGACCATGTACATCACGGCCGTCCAGCCGAGCACGAGGTACAGCGCGACGTACAGCCAGCGCGGAGCGCCGATCCAGAACACGCGGAACAGGATGCCGAGCACGGTGCCGCCCCAGACGAGGGAGAGCAGCAGGACGCCCTTCTCGGGGACCAGGGCGTTCACGGCGATCGGAGTGTAGGTCCCGGCGATCAGCAACAGGATGTTCGCGTGGTCGATGCGCTTGAGGATCAGCTTCGTCCTGGGTTTCCAGTCGATGCGGTGGTACAGCGCGGAGTTTCCGAACAGCAGCAGGGAGCTGGCCATGAACACCGCGGCGGCCCATTTCGCCGGCGCACCGTCTGCGAGCACGATGAGCACGATTCCTGCCACGATCGCGACGGGGAAGGTCGCCGCGTGCAGCCATCCGCGCCAGGTCGGTTTGATCTCGGCCTGAGCGTCGTCCTTCGCGGCCTTCAGCAGCGGAAGTTCGGGGACGGGGACCGCGTCGGTCTCGGGAGAGCTCACACGCTCACTCTAAAACGTGCCGCATGCCCGCACCTGCACATATCCGCAATCCACAGTCCGCTCGCACGGTGAGGCGCCGATCCCGCGATAACGTTGGCACGTGAACGCACGGACGAGTGAGGGCAGAGGTCCGCTGTACCGCCTGTACAGCAACCGCCTTCGGCGACAGCTCGAGTCGGCATCCGTTCCCCACCACGTCGCCATGATGATCGACGGGAATCGGCGATGGGCGAGGCAGCTGGGCTTCAACTCCGCCGCCGACGGCCATCGTGCGGGCGCGGCGAAGATGCGCGAGTTCCTCGGATGGTGCGACGAGATCGGCGTCCGGGTGGTGTCGCTCTACCTGCTCTCGAGCGACAACCTCCGAAAGCGCGATTCGAAGGAGATCGACGATCTCATCGAGATCATCGCCGAGCTCGCCGAATCGCTGTCGCAGCAGGCGGGCTGGCGGGTCAAGCACGTCGGCCGTTCCGACATCCTCCCCGACGAGCTCGCACGCGTCCTGCATGACGCGGAGGAGCGCACGCGACACAACACCGGGCTGCACGTGAACCTCGCCGTCGGTTACGGCGGGCGCAACGAGATCGTGGATGCCGTGCGCTCCATCATCTCCGAGCACAACGCCTCCGGTGGGACCCTCGAGGATCTCGCCGAGCACCTCACGCCGGAGATGATCGGCGAGCACCTGTACACCGGCGGGCAGCCCGATCCCGACCTCGTGATCCGAACGAGCGGAGAGCAGCGGCTCAGTGACTTCCTGCTCTGGCAGAGCGCGCACAGCGAGTTCTACTTCGTGGAGGCGCTCGGACCCGATCTCCGGCAGGTGGACTTCCTCCGGGCGATCCGTGATTTCGCCGACCGGGATCGACGCTTCGGTCGCTGACGCATCCGGTTCATGGGGTGCCTGTGAGCTGCGGGCGCATGGGAGACTCATAGGGTGAGTTCTTTCGATGACTACCTCGCCACGTTCGGCGAGGACCCCGGCTATCTCGATTGGGCGGCCTTCGGACCGATCTCGCCCACCGTCCGCGCGGAGGTGTTCGCCGATGCCGATCTGCTCGGCAGCGGTCGTCCGTCGTCACGGGCGCTCGTCGCCGAGCGATTCGACGAGGCCAGGGAATCGGCCGCAGACCTGCTCGGCGTGCGCAGCGACACCGTCACCCTGCAGCCGTCGGCGTCGCACGGACTCCTGCACACGATGTTCGGGCTGTCGGGCACCGTGCTCGCCTCGACGGCGGAGTTCCCGAGCATCACGATGCCGCTGGAGCGCGCTGCGCACTTCTCCGACGGGGGCCTCACGGCGCGCTGGATCACCCCCGAGCACACCTTCGTGACGCCGGAAGCCGTCGCCGAGGCTCTGGACGATGAGGTGACCGCGCTCGCGGTCAGCCACGTCGACTTCCGCACCGGTTACTGCACCGACATCGCGGCGCTGCGAGAGATCCTCGGTCCCGACCGCCTGCTCATCGTGGACGCCGTGCAGTCGTTCGGCATCGTCGAAGACGACTTCGCCGCGGCGGACGTCGTGGTCGGACACGGCTACAAGTGGCTGCGCGCGGCGAGGGGGACCGGTTTCGCGGCGTTCTCGGACCGTGCGCGGGAGCGGATCACCCCTGTGCTCTCCGGGCCCGCGGGCGTCGAGCACGGGCTGCCTCTTGATGAGCGTCCCGCCCCGGCCCCATCGGCGCGTGCCTACGGCATCTCCGGTCCCGATCAGCTGGCGGTCGCCCGGCTCGCCGCCGGCCTGCGCGATGTCAGCGAGGCCGGTGTCGGTGCGATCGAACAGGCCGTCAGCGAGCGCACAGCGGCGATCATCGAGATCGCCGACCGCCACGGCATCCCCGTCGTCACACCGCGCGAGCGCGCACATCGCGCCGGAATCGTCGCGCTGGCTCCCGAGGTTCCCGCAGCGGTCTCGGCCGCGTTGAGCAACGCCGGTGTCGCTGCGACCACGCGCGGCGCGACCATCCGACTCGCCGCGCACGCCGGCACGAGCGACGAGACACTGCGCCTCCTGGACGACGCGCTGGGCACCGTCATCCTGCCCGGAGTCTGAACTGGCTTCCGAGAGTTCACACCGGGTTAACATTCGCCGCCAGCGTGTCGGCGGCCCTCGGCGTCCCCTCGGTCGTACCTTCAAGGCATCGGACACGGTGTCCGATCGGGTCGGCCGACAGGAACGCGACTCGTGGCCCCAAGGTCGACTCGTGGCATAGCCGGGAAGCACCCGGGTCGGGAGTGGGTCGTGACCACACGTACAGCACAGCAGTCCACCCGTCAGATCACGCGTCGGTCCGCACCGGACGCGCACGATCACACCCTCCGCACGTACGTACTCGACACGTCGGTGCTGCTGTCGGATCCACGAGCGCTGTTCCGCTTCGCCGAGCACTCGATCGTCCTGCCCGTCGTCGTCGTCACGGAGTTGGAGGCGAAGCGCAACGACCCGGAGATCGGCTACTTCGCGCGGCAGGCGCTCCGTCATCTCGACGAGCTCCGCGTCGAACACGGCCGACTCGACTTCCCCGTACCCATCGGAGAGGGCGGCACGCTGCGGGTGGAGCTGAACAACACCGACGCGACCGTCCTCCCCACCGGCATCCGCCTGGGGGACAACGACAGCCGCATCCTCGCGATCGCGATGCACCTGTCGCAGGACGGCCAGGACGTCACGATCGTCTCCAAGGATCTGCCGATGCGGGTCAAGGCGGCATCGCTCGGCCTCGCGGCAGAGGAGTACCTCGCCGAGCAGGCCGTCGACTCCGGCTGGACGGGCATCGCGACCCTCGACATGTCGGGCGACGAGATCAGCGACCTCTACGAGAGCGAGGTCGGTATCAGCGAGGACGCGCGGGGGCTTCCGGTGAACACCGGGCTCATCATCCACTCCGAGCGCGGCTCTGCCCTCGGACGGGTGACAGGAGACGGCGAGTACCGGCTGGTCCGCGGCGACCGCGAGGTGTTCGGCATGCACGGCCGCTCCGCGGAGCAGCGCATCGCGATCGACCTGCTCACCGACCCCGATGTGGGGATCGTCTCGCTCGGCGGGCGCGCGGGCACCGGCAAGTCCGCACTGGCGCTGTGCGCGGGACTCGAGGCCGTCCTGGAGCGTCAGCAGCAGCGAAAGATCATCGTCTTCCGGCCGCTCTTCGCCGTCGGTGGGCAGGAGCTCGGGTACCTGCCCGGCGACCAGGGGGAGAAGATGGGGCCGTGGGGCCAGGCGGTCTTCGACACCCTGGGGTCGGTGGTCTCGGGCAACGTGATGGACGAGGTCGTCGAGCGCGGCATCCTCGAAGTGCTCCCGCTGACCCACATCCGCGGCCGGTCACTCCACGACGCCTTCGTGATCGTCGACGAAGCACAGTCTCTGGAGCGGAACGTGCTGCTGACCGTGCTGAGCCGGATGGGGCAGAACTCCCGCGTCGTGCTCACCCATGACGTCGGTCAGCGCGATAACCTGCGCGTCGGGCGTCATGACGGCGTCGCCAGCGTGATCGAGACGCTCAAGGGCCACGATCTGTTCGGGCACGTGACGCTGATGCGCTCGGAGCGCTCGGCGATCGCCGCCCTCGTCACGGAGCTGCTGGAGGGCGGCGAGCTCAGCTGAGGCCCCGTGCGGCCGCGGCCGCGTGCGACACCTGCACGAGTTCGTGACAGATGCACGGCGCAGGTATGGTCTCGCCCGTGCAGGTGTCCGCGGCTCGTGCAGGTGTCGCGGGGATATCCTGGCGGCATGTCCGATGCCGACCTGCCCATCTCCGAGTACGCCTTCCCCGGTCCGCTGCGCGATCAGCTCGTCGCCGCCATCATCGCCGGTGAGAAGACCGCGACGACCTCCCTCGTGGTGGAGTACGAGCTTGCCGGTGAGGCGTTGCCGGCGGTGGGGGATCGCGCCGTCGTCGTGGATTCGGCCGGTGAACCGGTCGGCATCGAGGAGATCGTCGCGGTCGATGTCCGTCCTCTCGCCGAGGTCGACCTGGCGCACGCCATCGATGAGGGCGAGGGTTTCACGACGGTCGCGCAGTGGCGCGAGGCCCATGAGCAGTACTGGCAGGGCCCGGAGTTCCGGGCGTACATGGAGGACCCCGGGTTGCGGGTGGACGACAACACGCAGGCCGTCCTCGTGCGATTCCGCTTCACGCCACGAGGCTGAGCGGCGACGTCCCACGACACCTGCACGAGGCAACGACAGCTGCACGGCCCGGTGACGGTTTCCGCCGTGCGGGCGTCCGATCGTCGTTCAGGTGTCCGGCGCGAGTCGTCAGTCGCGCACGTCGGCGCGATCGACTGCGGCGAGGATCGCCCGCTCCACGGACGGCCAGTCATGGACGACCTGGGCGTAGTCGAATCGCAGCGTCTCGTATCCGAGCAGGGATGCCGCGGCATCCCGAACGAGGTCATTGTGCCGCCGCTCCGCTGACGCGTGGTTGAGCCGACCGTCCACCTCGATGATGAGTCGGTCGCCGACGAGAAAATCCACGCGCCCCACGCCCTGAATGGTCACCTGACAGGCGAGGCGGATGCCGATCAGGTGCAAGCGCAGCCGGACCAGCGACTCGAGGCCGCTGTCCGAGTCGGCTCGGGCGAAGTCCACGAGCCAGCGAGCGGATCTCGGGAGGGCCGCGCGCACGCGATCCCGGGCGGCCCGCGTGAGCAGGCGCAGGCGCCACGCGGACTCGAAGGAGGCGAAGAACGCCTCGTGCCCCGCGCACCGGAACAGATGCGCGAGCGCATCCTCGACGGAAGCGACGCCGAGCGTGGTCGTCCCGGCGAAGAAGTGGGAGACACAGGCACACCTCTCGTGTGGATGCCGGCGGCCATCGGCGCCCATCCACACGTGTACTCGCGGGTGCTCGATGAGAGTCCACACGCCGTGGTGGGTGAGGGCGGCCTCGCACGTGAGCGCCCCGCCGTGCTCGGCGGCAGAGATGACGGCATCCGGCGTCGAGGGCGACGCGAACACGCCGGGGCGGAGGCGCCGGATCTCGTCGGCGTCGACCTGCGCTGCGAGCTGCTGACGTGTGAGTCCGAACGCCTGCAGCTCGCGGCCACGGGCGACTCCGCCGAGGCGCATCAACAGGTGGGAGGCATCCAGCATCCTGCAATCCTGGCGCGCAGGCCGTCCGGCGCGACCGGCTGTGCACGGCGGCAGGGAGGCGCGCCGGCTGTGTAGAACGAGTGGGCTGCCGACACCTGCACGACTTCCCGCCACCTGCACGCCCGCATTGCCGGATTCGTCGTGCAGACGTCATCGACCCGTGCAGGTGTCACCCGCGCGCAGCGGCGAGGTCGGCGGAGGCGGGGACGCGTCCGTGCGCCGGTACGAGAAGACGGATGCCGCGAAGCACTGGGCTCCGCGGCATCCGTCGTGTCGGGCTCAGCCCGGGTGGGTCATCGAGAGCAGATCGAGCTTCTCGTCCAGCTGCTCCAGGGTCAGCTCGCCGCGCTCGACGTAGCCGAGGTCGATCACGGCGTCGCGCACCGTGATGCCCTGGGCGACCGAGTGCTTGGCGATCTTCGCCGCGGCCTCGTAGCCGATGAGCTTGTTCAGCGGCGTCACGATCGAGGGGCTCATGCCCGCGAAGGCGGCAGCGCGCTCGGTGTTCGCCTGCAGGCCGTCGATCGTCTTGTCGGCGAGCACCCGGGAGGCGTTCGAGATCAGGCGGATCGACTCGAGCAGCGCGGTGCCCATGACGGGGATGGCGACGTTGAGCTCGAACGCACCGGATGCACCGGCCCATGCGACGGTCGCATCGTTGCCGATGACGCGCGCGCACACCATGAGCACGGCCTCGGGCACGACGGGGTTGACCTTGCCGGGCATGATCGACGAACCGGGCTGCAGGTCGGGGATGTGCAGTTCCCCGAGGCCCGTGTTGGGGCCGGACCCCATCCAGCGGAGGTCGTTGTTGATCTTCGTCATGGACACGGCGATGGTGCGCAGGGCGCCGGAGGCCTCGACGAGACCGTCGCGGTTCGCCTGCGCCTCGAAGTGGTCCTTGGCCTCGGTGATGGGCAGCTCGGTCTCGGCCGCGAGCAGCTCGATGACCTTCTGCGGGAAGCCGAGGGGAGTGTTGATGCCGGTGCCGACGGCCGTGCCGCCCAGCGGCACCTCTGCGACGCGGGGAAGCGCCGACTGCACGCGCTCGATGCCGAGGCGGATCTGGCGCGCGTAGCCGCCGAACTCCTGGCCGAGGGTGACGGGCGTCGCATCCATCAGGTGGGTGCGGCCGGACTTGACGGCCTCCTTCCACAGCTCGGCCTTGGCCTCGAGTGCCACGGCGAGGTGGTCGAGCGCGGGGATGAGCGTGTCGATGAGCGCCTGGGTGACGGCGATGTGCACCGAGGTCGGGAAGACGTCGTTGGACGACTGCGACGCGTTCACGTGGTCGTTGGGGTGCACGTTCGCGCCGAGGATGCGCGTGGCGAGCGTCGCGAGCACCTCGTTCATGTTCATGTTCGACGAGGTGCCGGAACCGGTCTGGTAGGTGTCGACCGGGAACTCGCCGTCGTGCACGCCGGAGGCCACCTCATCGGCGGCCTGCGCGATGGCGTCGGCGATGCCGCCGTCAAGGGTGCCGAGTTCCTTGTTCGCGAGCGCGGCGGCCTTCTTGATGCGCGCGAGGGCGGCGATCTGCGTGGACTCGAGGCCCTTGCCGGAGATCGGGAAGTTCTCGACGGCCCGCTGCGTCTGCGCTCCGTAGAGCGCGTTCACGGGCACGCGGACCTCGCCCATGGTGTCGTGTTCGATGCGGTATTCCGTGTCGGTCACTTCGATCCCTCCTGTGTTGTCGTGGGGACGCCTTCGTTCCCCGTCGTGTCGATCCCCACCGCGATGGCCGGGATGGCCGTTCCTTCGGCGAGTCGGTAGTTGGCGCCGACGATGCCCAGACGGCCCTCGGCGACGGCGTCGCTGATGAGTTCCGAGGACTGGAGCAGGTTGGCGACGGTGTTGCGCAGGTGCTCGCGGCCGACCTGCTCGGCGTCGATGTCGGCGGGGGAGGTTCCGCCGTTGGAGGCGAGGACCTTCCGCGCGGCCGGGATGATCGGCGCGATGAGCTTCCAGATGTGCGGGGGAAGGGGCGCGGCGTCGATCGCCGTTCCGTCGATGGCTGCGCGGACGGCACCGCACTCGTCGTGCGCGAGGACGACGATCAGGGGCACCTTCAGCACCTCGACGGCGTACTCGAGGCTGCCGACGATCGACTCGCCGATCACCTGGCCGGCGTTGCGGACGACGAACAGGTCGCCGAGACCCAGGTCGAAGATGATCTCGGCCGCGAGGCGGGAGTCCGAGCATCCGAACAGCGTCGCGACGGGGTTCTGCGCGTGCGCGAGGTCGTGGCGTCGCTCGACGTCCTGGTTGGGGTGGCGCGGCTCGCCGGCGACGAACCGGCGGTTGCCCTCGAGCATCTGGTTCCACGCAGCGGTGGGGGTGAGCGTCGTCATTGTGCCTCCGAGATGGTGCGGATCTGCGGGATCAGCGATTCGGCGACCTCAGCCGTCGATTCCTTCGAGCGCGAGCCGTACAGCAGGATGTAGTCGTCTCCGGCCTGCGTGCCGATCGCGTTGTCGACGTTGTTCTCGGTCCGCCCCGACAGCGCGTAGACGTCCCATTCCAGTCCGCCGATGCGGGTGGTCTCGGTCGCCGCGGTGCCGTTCAGGATCTGAGGCGCCCAGGACGCGTCGGCGTCGAACGCCTGGGCGACGCGGATGAACCCGCGCTCGTCCTCGTCCGCCGGTGCGAGCGTGACGTTCCACACCGTGGTGGCGCCGCCCTGCAGCTCGGCGGCGTTGACGCGCCAGAAGTCGCCCAGTTCAGGGACGAGGACAGGACTGTCCATGGTCGATTCCACGTCCGCCGCGATGCGGGGCAGGTCGATCTGACGTTCGGATGCCGGTTCGCCTCTCGGCACGGCGAAGATGATGACCGCGACCACGGCGAGCGTGATGATGAGGGCGGCGATGAGGTTGCGGAAGGACTGACCCGCGCGGTACTTCGCGCTGAACTCCGCCTTGCGCGCAGCGGTCTCCTCCGGCGTCTCCGGGCGTCCGAGCTCGGCGACGATCGGGCGCGGCTTGCTCACGAATCGTCCTCGTCGGCTGCGGGACGGGTGGCCTCCAGGCGGCGCTTGGCGCCGAGCAGCCACTCCTCGCAGCGGGCGGCGAGCGCCTCGCCGCGCTCCCACAGCGCGAGGGAGTGCTCGAGGGTCGGTGAGCCCTGCTCGAGCTCCGCGACGACGCGGACGAGCTCGTCGCGGGCGGCCTCGAAGGAGAGGGACTCCACGGGGGTCTCGGTCGGCGCAGTCACGCTCTCCATCCTACGACGCGTGCGTCGATCAGCCGGCCTCCGGGATCTCCCCGTCGGAGCGCGCGGAGAGCGAGCCGCGATCGAGCGTGATCGTCAGATCGGTGCCGGCCGGGGCGTCGGCGGCGTCGCGCAGGATCACGCCGCCGTCGAGATGGGCGATCGCGTAGCCGCGGGCGAGAGTGGCGGCAGGGGAGAGCGCACGCAGTGAGGCCCGCAGCTCGCTGGTCTTGCGTGCGGCGGCGTCGAGCTGTCGTCCGATCGTGTCCCGGCCGCGGGACAGCAGCAGCCAGAGCTCCTGGGCGCGTGAGGCGATGATCGGGTCGGGGGAGCGCAGCACAGGGCGGGAGCGGAGCTGCTCGAGCTGTGCGATGTCATGGGTGATGCGCTGCGTCAGGCGTGATGTCGCCCGTGCGCGCAGCTGGCCGATGAGGGCGCGCTGCTCTCCGACATCCGGCACCACGCGCTTGGCCGCGTCTGTGGGGGTCGACGCCCTGAGGTCGGCGACGTCGTCGAGGAGGGGATGGTCGTTCTCGTGCCCGATCGCCGAGACGATCGGGGTGGATGCCGCGGCCACCGCCCTGACCAGGCGCTCATCGCTGAACCCGAGCAGGGTCTGCGGGTCACCACCGCCTCTGGCGATGATGATGACGTCGACCTCGGGGTCCGCGTCGAGCCGCGCGAGGGCGGCGAGGGTCTCCGGCACGCAGCGGTCACCCTGGACGGCGGCGTATGCCGTGCGGAAGTGCACCTGGGGCCAGCGCAGCTCGGCATTGCGGTGCACGTCCTTCTCGGCGTCGGAGCGCTCGCCGGTGATGAGCCCGATGCAGTGCGGAAGGAAGGGCAGCTGCTTCTTGCGCGACTGGTCGAACAGCCCCTCCTGGCGCAGTTGCACCCGCAGCTTCTCGAGCCGCTCGAGCTGGTCGCCGAGTCCGACGTGCTTCATGCTCGAGACCGTGAAGCTGAAGTCGCCGGCCTTGACGAAGTAGTCGGCCTTGACCGCGGCAACCACGTGATCGCCGACGCCGAGGTCCGCGGGGATGCGCGCACGAACGCTCGACCAGATGCGGATGGAGATCTGCGCGTCGGACTGGGTGTCCTTGAGACGACCGAAGACGTTGCCACCGCGGACGTTCCACGAGGTGATCTCGCCCTCGACCCAGACCGTGTTCCATCGGGCGACGAAGTCCCTGATGGTGCCGTTCAGCCGTGCGACGGACGTCGGCGCGTCGGCGGTGGAGTCCCGTGGCGCGACCGCGTCAGCGGGTGGGGCTTCGCCGTTCGTGGCGGATGCCTGGAAGACCGTCATCCGGACCTTTCGTGTGCTGTGCGCCTGAGCGGTCGCCCAGGCCCTTCATGGGTGGCCGTCGGTAGACTCGAGGTGTGAGCCAGGCCACCGTACATCTTCCCGTTCCCCGCATCCCGCGAGCGCGGGCGGCGCGGCTTCAGAATAACCCCGTTGACGGCGCGAAGCGCGTTCTGCTCGCCGCGCCCCGCGGCTACTGCGCCGGTGTCGACAGGGCCGTCATCGCCGTCGAGAAGGCGCTCGAACGTTACGGTGCGCCGGTCTACGTGCGCAAGCAGATCGTGCACAACATCCACGTCGTCAGCGAGCTCGAGGAGAAGGGCGCGATCTTCGTCGAAGAGGTCGACGAGGTCCCGCCGGGCGCTCACGTCGTCTTCAGCGCGCACGGCGTGTCGCCTGCCGTCGTGAACGCCGCGTCCGACCGCGGTCTCCAGGCGATCGATGCCACCTGCCCGCTGGTGACGAAGGTTCACCGCGAGGCGGTCCGGTTCGCACGCGACGACTTCGAGATCCTCCTCATCGGGCACGACGGTCACGAAGAGGTCGAGGGCACGGCGGGCGAGGCGCCGGAGCACGTCACCGTCGTCAACTCCCCGGAGGAGGCCGACACCGTCGTGGTCAAGGACCCGTCGAAGGTCGTCTGGCTGTCGCAGACCACGCTGTCGGTCGACGAGACGATGGAGACGGTCGACCGTCTCCGCGCACGCTTCCCCGACCTGCAGAACCCGCCGTCGGATGACATCTGCTACGCGACCCAGAACCGTCAGGTCGCGATCAAGAAGGTCGCGAAGGATGCCGACCTCGTCATCGTCGTCGGATCGGCGAACTCGTCCAACAGTGTCCGCCTCGTCGAAGTCGCCCTCGAGTACGGGGCGAAGGCCGCATACCGTGTCGACTACGCCGAAGAGGTCAAGCAGGAGTGGCTCGACGGTGTCGCCACGGTCGGCGTGACGAGCGGAGCATCCGTTCCCGAGGTCCTCGTCCGTGAGGTGCTCGAGGCGCTCGGCTCGGCCGGTTACGAGGACATCGAGGAGATCCGCACGGCGGAGGAGGACCTCATGTTCTCGCTGCCGAAGGAGCTGCGTCAGACCACGTCGGGTCAGCGCGACGCGCGGGCCCTCGGCGGCCGGACCGGGACTTCCGCGCCATGACCGATCGTCCTCGGTACGGCGAGTACGCGACGCCGGAGGAGCAGCGCCTGCTCCGTGGACTGCCACCCGTCGAGGACGTCGCGCCGCAGACACTGGCTCCCGCTCCGCCGCCTCCCGCGCGGACAGGCGTCCCGCAGGAGAGCGTGGTGAAGCCCGCCGGTCGCCCCTGGGATCGCGTGGTCACGATCGGGCTGCTCGCCTACGGCGTCATCAACGTGTTCATGACGGGAATGTCGTACCTGAACCTTCCCGACGTCATGAACCAGAGCATGGCCATCCTGGGGATCGAGGGCGAGTTCACGAACTTCGCACAGGGCAAGATCTGGGGCACGGTCGCGGCGGCAGTCCTCGTGGTCGGATGGGTGCTCACCGCGTGGCTGTCTCTGCGCCGGCTGCGCACGGGGCGCCTCACCTGGTGGGTGCCGCTCGTCGGCGCCGTCGCCACGGGTCTTGTGGCGTCGTTCTGCATCGCGGTGCCGATGATGAGCGACCCCGCCTTCATCGCCTACCTCGCGTCCTGACCGTCGGGCTCAGGTGCGTCGCGTCCTGAACGTCGGGCTCTGGTACGTCGCGTCCTGATCCTTGGGGCGCTGTCCTGATACGACGATGCCCCGACCGTGCTGGCCGGGGCATCGTCGATGGTCGTGCGGGTGTCAGCTCTTGGACTGGCCGTAGGAGCCGAGCTGGCGGGTCGACTCGACCACGCGGGCGGCCATCGCCGACTCGGCGATCTTGCCCCACGCGCGCGGGTCGTACTGCTTCTTGTTGCCGACCTCGCCGTCGACCTTGAGCACGCCGTCGTAGTTCTTGAACATGTAGTCGGCGATGGCACGCGTGTATGCGTACTGCGTGTCGGTGTCGATGTTCATCTTGATGACGCCGTTGGCGACCGCGGTCGCGATCTCCTCATCCGTCGAGCCGGAGCCGCCGTGGAAGACGAGGTCGAGGGGCTTCGCGCCGGTGTTGTACTTGGCGGCGACCTGCTGCTGGATCTCGCCCAGGAGCTCGGGACGCAGCTTCACGCCACCGGGCTTGTAGACGCCGTGGACGTTGCCGAAGGTGAGGGCGGCGATGTAGCGGCCCTGCTCGCCGAGTCCGAGAGCCTGCACGGCCTGGTCGACGTCGGCGAAGGTGGTGTAGAGCGCGTCGTTGGAGCCCTCGTGGGCGACGCCGTCCTCCTCGCCGCCGACGACGCCGATCTCGACCTCGAGGATGGCGTTGATGTTCTTCATGCGGGGGAGCAGGTCCTTCGCGATCTCGATGTTCTCCGCGAGGGGAACAGCCGAGCCATCCCACATGTGGGACTGGAAGATCGGGTTGCGTCCGGCCTTGACCTCTTCTTCCGAGGCGGCGATCAGCGGCTCGACGAAGCCGGCGAGGGCGTCCTTCGGGCAGTGGTCGGTGTGCAGTGCGACCGTGACGGGGTAGTTCTTGGCGACCTCGGTCGCGTAACGGGCGAACGCCAGCGCACCGGTGGCACGAGCCTTGACCGTGTGGCCGGCGAAGTAGTCGGCGCCGCCGGTGGTCACCTGGATGATGCCGTCGGATCCGGCTTCGGTGAGTCCCTGGAGGACGGAGTTGATCGTCTGAGAGCTGGAGACGTTGAATGCGGGGTACGCGAAGCCTCCGGACTTCGCGCGGTCGAGCATCTCTGCGTACTGTTCCGGAGTGGCGACGGGCATGAATATCTCCTGCGGTAGATGAAGCCGGGACAGTCCTCACTCTATCGGGGGCGATGGCCGCGGATGGGGCCGAGGGCTCCGGTCGCGGCACGCGGCCTTCGCCAGTGTTAAGAAACGCAATTCCTTCGCCTTAATGAGGCGGAAACTGCCGCTTTACTGATCGCTGTGCTGGATAGGCTGACCCCATGGTGAGTCTGACGGCCGATATGAGCCCGCTGCGTCCCGATCGAAACCTCGCGCTCGAGCTGGTGCGCGCGACCGAGGCGGCGTCGATCCGTGCGGTGCCGTTCATCGGCCGCGGGAACAAGGAGGCCGCTGACGGCGCGGCCGTCGACGCCATGCGTGCGTTCCTCGGCACCGTGAACTTCCAGGGCAGAGTCGTCATCGGCGAGGGCGAGAAGGACAACGCGCCGATGCTGTTCAACGGCGAGGTCGTCGGCTCAGGGCGCGGCCCGGAGTGCGACATCGCCGTCGACCCCATCGACGGCACCTCGCTCACCGCCGCCGGACGCCAGAACGCCCTGTCGGTGATCGCCGTGTCCGACCGCGGCACGATGCTCGACGCGTCCAGCGTCTTCTACATGGACAAGCTCGTCACGGGACCCGCGGGTGTCGGAGTCGTCGACATCCGGCTGCCCGTCGGGGAGAACATCCGCCGGCTCGCGAAGGCGCTCGGCAAGCAGGTCGACGAACTCGTCGTGTCGGTACTGAACCGTCCTCGCCACGAACGGCTCATCGAAGAGATCCGTGACGCAGGCGCCGGCACGCGCCTGATGAGCGACGGCGATGTCGCCGGCGGCATCAACGCCGCCCGCCACGGTGCGCGCACCGACATGTGCGTCGGCGTCGGTGGCAGCCCCGAGGGCATCGTCACCGCCTGCGCCATCAAGGCCCTCGGCGGTCACATCCAGGGCCGCCTGTGGCCGCGCGACGACGAGGAGCGTCAGCGCGGCATCGATGCCGGACTGCAGATGGATCACGTGTACGAGGCCGACGACCTCGTGAAGGGCGACAACACCCTGTTCGTTGCGACGGGGGTCACCGACGGCCAGCTCGTCGCGGGCGTGCGCCGCGAAGGCAACTACGTCTACACGGAGTCGGTCGTGCTGCGCGGCGCCTCCGGCACCCTCCGCCGCATCTCATCGGAGCACCTCGTCTCGAAGTGGCTCTGACCGGCCGCTGCGCCGTTCCAGGGAGAGCCCTCCGAGTGTTATCAGGCTTTGCTGGCACAATGGACGTGTCGCCGGGAGTTCATCCTCGGCGGTTTCCAGGAGGGTGAGGCATGACCGCGGGACACACGGGCAACGACAGGAAGTCCGCTCCGGTGAAGATGGTCACCACGGACACCGGACGGATCCTTCGCATCTCTCCGGAGGATGAAGCCGCCCGCGCCGCAGCGGCAGCAGCCGCCACGCCCGCTCCCGCGAACGTCGATCCTGCCCGCCGCGCCGATGTGCTCTTCCGTGTGCGTCGAGCCGAAGGGCACGAGCTCAGCTCGTGGTGGATGATCGGCGCCTTCGTCGTGACATCCGGCCTCGTGATCGCTCTGTTGAGCTGGGTGCCCTACAGCGCCTGAGTCTCGGTCACGTCGAGCGTTTCTGCGTCTTCGATCGACACGGTGCCGCCTGCACGCTGCCGGATCGGACCGAGGTCGGCCTCGATGCGGCCCTTCGGGGCGTCGCCGATCAGTTCCGGCGCGGTGAACTTGCGCGTCCCGCTCTCGATCGGCGTTGTCGAGTCGAGTGTCGATGCGTCGATGCCGGGGAACTGTCGCGCGGTGACGAGCACACGGCCCTCGAGGGATCCCGCGAACTTGTTGTAACTGTCGACCGTGCGCTCCAGAGCCCGACGAAGGTCATCCGCGTGACCGGCCAGGGTACCGAGGCGGTCGAAGAGCTGCGTCCCCAGCGTGAGCAGACGGCGTGCCTCGGTGGAGACCTCCTGCTGGGTCCACGTGTAGGCGACGGTCTTCAGGACGGCCCACAGATTGACGGGGGAGGCCAACGCGACCCGCTTGCCGAACGCGTAGTCCAGAAGCGCCGGGTCCTCGTCGATCGCGGCGGCCAGCAGCGATTCGCTCGGCAGGAAGCAGATGACGAACTCGGGACTGGCCTCAAGACCCGCCCAGTAGGCCTTCTTCGCCAGTGCGTCGACGTGGGCGCGGACGGCCTTGACGTGCTTCAGCATGAGTGAGCGCCGCTGCGCCTCGTTCACGTCGCCGACCAGTGCGCTCGCCTCTAGGTAGGCGTCGAGGGGGACCTTCGCATCGACGGCGATCGAGGTGCCGCCGGGGAGCCGCACCACCATGTCAGGGCGACCCTGGCCGCGGTCGGACGAGATCGTCGACTGCAGGTCGAAGTCCACATGCCGGGTGAGGCCGGCCGCTTCGACGACGCGTCGCAGCTGTGTCTCGCCCCAGACGCCGCGCGTCGACGTGGACCGCAGGGCTCCGGCAAGGGATTCCGTCGTCGCCCGAAGCGCCTCGTCGGACTCCTGCGCCCTCCGCAGCTGTTCAGCGAGGGAGCCGAACTGCGCGTGCCGCTCCTGTTCGAGCGTGGCGACCTTGTTCTGCATCTGCTGCAGCGATTCCCGCACCGGCGCCAGCGCGGTCAGCACCGCGTTCTGCTGCTGGACGCGCTCGGCCTCCGCGCGCTGCTGCGTGCGGGCATGATCGACGGCATCCCGATAGAGGTCGTACTGCCGGTCCCTGTCGTCGCGGAGCGCGGCGATCTCGGCCTCCGCGCGTGCCAGGTCCGCCCGCGCCTGCGACTGTGCAGCGGCATCTCTGGCCGATCGCGCGAACCAGCCGACGGCCACACCGGCCGCGATGGCGGCGGCGGAGAGCAGAGCGATCATCGGAGCATCCATACCGCCATGATGCCGGGGGTCTCCGACATCGCGACCGCGGCGCCCCGCAGGCGATCAGCTCGCGGCGTACTCCTCGAGCACGGCACGCATGTCCGAGAGGCCGAACTGATCCGCGATCGCCATCGCGGACAGCGCGCCCGCCTGCTGGTCGGCGCCCGCGTCCAGCAGCATCCGCAACAGGGTCTCGTTCTTGCGGAAGACCGCGCATGCGACAGCGGTCTGACCGTTGGCGTTGACCGCGTCCAGCTCGGCGCCGCGGCGGATGAGATCTGCGACGGTGTGCGCTTCCTCCGCGTAGGTGGCGACGATGAGGAACGTGTCACCGCGCGGGTTCCGAAGGTCGATCGGGACCCCGGCGTCGATCATCTCGCCGAGCGGACCCGTGCGGCCCTGCCGGGCGAGGTCGAAGGTGCCCTCGATGACCTCGAGGCTGACCGGGGAGTCTCCGGATGGATTCGTCATGCCCTCATTCTCGCGCGCCGAGCGCTCCGGCGCGTCCCCTGCCCGGGTAAAAGGGGTCAGGCGGCCTGGACCTCAGCGACGAGCGCCGGGGGCTCGGCGAGGCGCAGGCTGAGCCCGGCGGCCAGCTCGTGCACGTCCCCCGCCTCGGTCCGTCGGGCGGCGTCGATGACGATCTGCGCGCAGGCGCGGGCATCCGCCAGGGCGTCGTGGTGCGAGAACTCCGCGAAACCGGCGGCTGCCGCGGCGAGCGGCAGTCGGTAGGACTCGAGGTCGTACACCTTGCGCGCCACCTGAAGACTGCACAGTGATCGGTATGGCGGGCAGACGAGTTCGGTGACGGCGGCCGCCGTGCGGAGCACCTTCAGATCGAACCCGGCGTTGTGCGCGACGAGGACGTCGGCGCCGGCGAAATCGCACAGGCGGTCGAACTGCTCGATCCACGTCGCCGCAGTGAGGACATCCTGGGGGCGGATGCCGTGGATCCGCACGTTCCACTCCTGGAACTCGTCATGGCCGACGGGGGGACGGATGAGCCATCCGGCGGTGGCGACGACCTCGCCGTCCCTCACGCGGACGAGTCCGACCGAGCAGGCGGATGCCGGGCTGGAGTTCGCGGTCTCGAAATCGATGGCGGTGAAGTCCAATGGCACGTCTTCACTCTCGTCCCGTGCGGCGGGCGCGGGCAGCAGGCTCGCCGGTGGTCGCGGCATCCGGTCGTGGTGTACGTATGCTGGCGGCATGAATGATGGGCGGGCGACATCCTTCGGTGCGGCGGCGGCCGACTACGAGGCTGCTCGGCCGGACTATCCCTTCGACGCGGTCGCGTGGATGCTCGAGAACATGCCGCACGGATCGCGCCGCATCGCCGACGTCGGCGCCGGCACGGGCAAGCTGACCCGCGTGCTGGCCGATGCGCCGGATGCCGAGGTCGTCGCGGTCGACCCCGACCCCGAGATGCTGGCGACGCTGCGCTCCGCTGTTCCCGGCGTTCCGACGTTCGTCGGGACGGCCGAGCGGATGCCGGTGCCCGATGCGAGCCTGGATGCGGTCGTGCTCGGTCAGGCGTGGCACTGGGTGGACCCGGCTGCGGCCAGTACGGAGATCGGCCGCACGGTGCGGTCCGGCGGCGTGCTCGGTCTGATCTGGAACACGCGCGACAGTCGTGTCGCCTGGGTGCGGCGTCTCACGGCGATCATGCACTCGAGCGCCGCCGAAGAGATGCTCGCGGCGGGCGGACCCACGATCGCCGCACCCTTCCGCGAGGTCGAAGCGGGGCAGTGGGAGTGGTCGCGGGCCATGACGCGTGCGCAGCTGCACCGGATGGCGGACTCGCGCAGTCACCTCATCACGGCATCCGAGGACGAGCGGTGCGCGATCCACCAGGAGATGGACCGGCTGTTCGACGAGCTCGGACTGCGCGCGGACGAGACGATCGAGATGCCGTACGTGACGAGGGCGTACCGGGCAGTGCGGAGTTGACCGTGGCCGTCCGCGCCGTGTTCTTCGACCTGGACGACACGCTGGTCCGAGACGGAGCGGAAGAGGCCGTGCGCCGCACGGCGAGGGCGCTCGCCGCCCGACACGGGTTCGGCGCGGACGACATCCTCGCGGCGAACGTCGAGGCCTGGCAACAGGGCTGGGCCTCACTCGGCGACTCGTGGATGCGGGGACCCCTGAGTGATGACGCCCTCCCACGGGACATCTGGCGGCGGACCCTGGAGCGCTACGGCCAGGGGGATCGCTCGCTCGTCGATGAAGCCGTCGACCTGCATCTCAGCGCGGAACGGGTGACCTTCACTCCGTTCGAGGAGACCGCCGAGGTCCTCGACGCGCTTCGAGCGCGCGGTGTCGCCGTCGGGCTGATCACGAACGGACCGGCGCAGTTCCAGCGCGGTAAGCTCGCCGCCGCCGGCATCCGGGACCGTTTCGATCTCGTGGTGACCTCCGGGGATCTCGGAATCCTCAAACCGGACGTCGAGGTGTTCCGGCATGCGCTCGCCGGTCTGGACGCGGACGCCGGTGGGGCGGTGCACGTCGGCGACGATTTCGCTGCGGACGTCGAGGGGGCTGTACGCGCCGGGATGCAGGCGGTCTGGGTCAACCGCACGGGTGCCGCACCGCCGAAGGTCGACGTGCCCCATCACGACGGCCGTTCGCTGAGAGATGTGCTCGCGGTCGTGGGAGAGGGCGGCCTCAGCCGGCCCCGGTAGACTCTTCCCCCGTGGCTCTCACTATCGGCATCGTCGGCCTGCCCAACGTCGGCAAGTCCACCCTCTTCAACGCACTCACCAAGAACGACGTGCTCGCGGCGAACTATCCGTTCGCGACGATCGAGCCGAACGTCGGTGTGGTGAACCTCCCCGATTCGCGGTTGAACGTGCTCGCCGAGATCTTCGGCAGCGAGCGCATCCTTCCGGCGACGGTGTCCTTCGTCGACATCGCCGGCATCGTACGGGGCGCCAGCGAGGGGGAGGGGCTCGGCAACCAGTTCCTCGCGAACATCCGCGAGGCGGATGCCATCGCCCAGGTCGTGCGCGGATTCGTCGACGACGACGTCGTTCACGTCGACGGGGCGATCAACCCGCAGGGCGACCTTGAGACCATCAACGCCGAGCTCATGCTCGCGGATCTGCAGACCGTCGAGAAGGCCATTCCCCGCTTCGAGAAGGAGGTGCGCGGCAAGAAGCTCGACCCGTCGGTGCTCGAGGCCGCCAACGCCGCCAAGGACGCCCTCGAGCGCGGTCAGCTCCTCTCGGTGAGCGGGATCGATCTCGCGCCGATCAAGGAGCTGGGCCTGCTGACCTCGAAGCCTGTCATCTTCGTGTTCAACGTCGACGAGAGCGTGCTGACGGATGCCGCGCGGAAGGCCGAGCTGGAGGCGCTCGTCGCACCGGCGAAGGCGATCTTCCTCGACGCCAAGATCGAATCCGAGCTCATCGACCTCGACCCGGAGGATGCCGCCGAGCTGCTGGCGTCCACCGGCCAGGAAGAATCCGGCCTCGACCAGCTCGCCCGCATCGGTTTCGACACTCTCGGTCTCCAGACCTACCTCACCGCAGGGCCCAAGGAGGCCCGTGCGTGGACGATCCCCAAGGGGTCGAAGGCCCCGCAGGCCGCTGGGGTCATCCACACGGACTTCGAGAAGGGCTTCATCAAGGCGGAGGTCATCTCCTTCGACGACCTCGTCGAGACGGGTTCCGTCGTCGAGGCCCGCGCGAAGGGCAAGGCGCGTCTCGAGGGCAAGGACTACGTCATGCAGGACGGCGACGTCGTGGAGTTCCGCTTCAACGTCTGAGCACATGCGTCGAACCGCAGGGCAGTCGCTCTGTCGGACGCCCCGGCTATCGTCGGCTCATGACGGTTCATCTCGAAGGCATCACTGTGCTCGCCGACGATGTGGCTGTTCTCGCTGATTTCTATGAGCGCGCACTCGGCTGGGAAGTGGAGGTTCGCGAAGAGGCGTACGTGGCGTTCGGGGGACAAGGGGTCCGCGTCGCGATCTTCTCTCGTCGATCGATGAGCGAGGTCACCGACGGGCATCCGGCCTATGCCGCGCCATTCACCGACCAGGCGTTCGAACTGAACCTTCAGTGCGACAGCGCGGACGAGGTGGAGCGGCGCTACGACCAGGTGGTGGCCGCCGGGGCGACGCCGACGGGGCGGCCGGCGCTGCGGGAGTGGGGCCAGTTCACCGGGTTCTTCGCGGATCCGGAGGGAAACGTTCACTCTCTGTTCGCCGATGTGTGACGAGTGACGTCTACGGGCGGCGATCCTCGCCACGGGGAGCGTCTCCGACGTGGATGCTCAGCCCGGTCTCGCCAGGGACGACGTGGTCCTCGAGCTCCCACTCCGACGTGTACTCGCCTGTGAACTGCGGTCGATATGGGATGGGCTCGTCGGTGAACAGGCCGTCCAGGCGGCGGAGGAAACCGTCCCGGACGGTGTCGTAACTCTCGATGCGATCGGCGCTGGCCTGGGCCCAGGGGGAGAGCACAGACATGCCCGTGTAGGCGAGCGTGCCGTGCAGGAGGGGGAAGAGCAGCTCTGTCAGCTCCCCGGACTTGCCACGCGGGCCGATGGAGCGCGGTCGGTCGCCCAACGTGGTGGCGACGAGGGCTCTCTTCCCGCGGAACGGGCCTTGTTCGAAGCGGAGCCGCCGTCCGGTGCCGGGGTGTTTGCCGAAGGCGAAGCCGCTGACGAACACCCGATCGAACCAGCCCTTCAAGATTGACGGCATCCCGTACCACCACAGGGGGAACTGGAGGATCAGCGCGTCGGCTCGGCGGAGCTTCGCCAGCTCCGCCTGCACGTCGCTCGGTTGCCTCCCCTCGATGTAGGCGAGTCGGATGTCCGCTGTGGCGCGGAAGGGACTCGAAGGTCCGGCCTCGTGGCCGGCGTCCCGCGGGCGCATGACCGGGTCCCAGTCCATCCCGTAGAGGTCCGATTCGAGCACCGCCAGGCCGGCGCCGCGCAGATGGGCGATCCCGTCGCGTCGGAGGCTGCCGGTGAGAGAACGCGGCTCCGGATGGGCACTGACCCAGAGGATCGTTCGGGCTTCGTCGGTGCAGGGCATGTCGCCCAGACTGCCGAGGCAGGATGGAAGCGGCAAGTACGGACATTTATGTCACTGAGGAGGAATCTTGCGGTTGCCTGTCGCGCGCGCAGTGGAGGTGTGTCCTGTCGAGGTGGCGGTGTCGGTGGTGGGCGGGACATGGAAGTTGACGCTCATCAAGCACCTGTCCGCGGGGAAGAGACGGTTCAACGAGCTGGGGCGCCTCGTGCCCCTCGCCAACCGGAAGACACTCACGCGCCAACTGCGAGAACTCGAGGAGGACGGGATCGTCGAGCGGACGGTGCACCCGGAGGTCCCACCTCGCGTCGAGTATGCGCTGACCGAGCTCGGTCACAGCCTCGGCCCTATCGTCGCCGCCATGGATCAGTGGGGTGCCGAGTTCGAGGCGCGCGCGACACGCCGCCGTTGACCGCGAGTTCGGACGAGCCGGGTCAGCCGCCGCCACCGCCGTCCGAGGCCACGGTGAACTGCGAGGAGTCCGATTCGAACCTCAGCGGTCGGGCGTCATCCGGTTCGATGAGACAGTCGGTGCGCACGCGGCCCCGGACGGTGCGCCGCGCGAAGAACACGGCCAGAGGTTCGCCGACGAGCGGAACCCGGCCGGGCGCGGTGCTCATGTGCGCCTTCACCCGCACCGGCCCCTCGGGCAGTTCCACCTCGACGACGGTCTCGAACTGGCTGAGCGTGCCGATCTGTGTGTGCGTGAAGATCCTCTGCTTCAGCGTCCCCGTGGTGCGGGTGCCGGTCTCCCGCATGTGTGCGATGCGCCGCTGCGCCCGACGGGCAGCGGCGCCGACGAACGGGATCGCGAGCAGCAGAGCCACTGCGACCACGACGGCGACCGCGGCGAAGATCATCGTGACCTCGGGATCGGGCAGCTGCCAGGCAGGCACACCCGACGGAGGATCGCTCAGATACACCGCGAAGATGCGCAGGTGCGCGAGAAGCGCGACTGATACGCCCAGAGTCGCCGGGAAGCCGACGACGAGCGCCGCCACGCGGTGCTGACCGAAACGCGCGAGGACCGTCGAGTACAACCCGAAGGTGCCCAACACTGCGAGCATCAGCGCCCCGACCCCGACGATGACGTACCACCACCACTGCTGCGACATCTCCTCCACCCATGGAACGGGGAACGGCACGGCCACCCGACTCAGAGCGAAGAAGCCGAAGATCGCCCAAAAGGCGAACACCGCGATCGCGCGTAAGACGGTGCCCGTCCCGAGCGCCCCTGGCCGGGCTCCCGGTGCCAGCGATGTGATGCGCTCGCCGCGACGATCCGTGGAGAAGATCGGGCCGTCGACCCACCAGCGTGCGGCCTGTGCAGCGGGAGCGAGGGCGTCGTGAGCCGTCGAGCGTGGCATCATGGCACCTCCCTCTGCGTCGTGTGAGCGACCGTAGCAGGACGCCGCCATTCGTGCGAGCGAGCCCTCACCCCGATGCATCCGGCCGCCTGCGGCCCGCCTTCGTGTCCGAACGGCGACGCTTGCCCTCCAGCCTCCGTCGCTGAGACCCCTTCGTAGGGCGGGTCTGGCGGCGCGTGGCCGTCGGAGCGACAGCCGCGCGCAGCAGCTCGGCCATCCGCTCCTTCGCCGCGAGTCGGTTCTGGCGCTGCGAACGATGCTCGGATGCGGTGATGGTGAGAACCGTGCCGACCAGTCGCGCACCGAGTCGCCGAATGATGCGCTCGCGCTGGATCTCGTCGAGTGCTGTGGTGGTGCCGAGGTCGAGGCTGAGCTGCACGCGAGAATCTGTGGTGTTCACTCCCTGCCCGCCGGGACCGGAGGCACGGGAGAACTGCTCGGTGAGTTCTGCGGCCGGCACCCGCAGGCCGCGCGGAGCGCCGGGGCCGGGGAGCACGCGCAGATCGCGCAGATCGTCCATGCTCTCAGTCTGCCGCAGCCGGCGGAGCCCATCGCTGCAGGTCCGCTGCGCTCAGGTGCGCAGACTCCACTCGAGATAGGCCGCTGCGAGCTGGGCGGGGACCTCGGGAGCGGCGGCGCGGATCGTCGCCACCTGCGGGCGAGTGATGGTCGCGATCGCGGCCACGGTGCCGAGCGCCGTGATGTCGTCACGGATGACCCGACCGCTCTGCAGGCGGGTCAACAGCCCGTCGAGCGCGTCGAGGGCCGGTTGCTGGATGGCCGCGAGGGCTGATCCGGTCGACCCGGGATCAGTGGGAGTGGACGTGCCGACTCCGAGGCCGTCGGTGAGTGCGCCGAGCTCTGTCCTCATGAGGCGGTCGATCAGGCCCGTCCATGCGCTCGTGGGGTCTGTCGCGGCCGCGGCATCGGCCTCGGCGACCACATCGAGGATCTGCTGGACGATGTCGTCGATCACGGCGCGGACGAGGTGGTCGCGTGAGGAGAAGTTGCGATACAGCGTCGCGATACCGACGCCGCTCTCGGCAGCCACCGTCTCCAGCGGGACGTCTCCACCGCGCTCGGCGAACAGGTGGCGGGCGCTCGTGATGATCGACTGCCGTCGACGCGCGGCGTCGGATCTCATGTGGGCCTCCTCGATTTGACTTCCACCCTAAACCGGAGGAATATCATCCGGTAAAGCGGAGGAAATGCCTCCGCTTGCTGAGAAGGATCCATGACCCGCACCGCATCCGGAGCGAAGCCCGCCCTCACCTGGCTCGGGCTCACCGTCGCTCTCTCCGTCATCCTCGTCGCCCTGCTGATGCTCTTCATCTCGCCGTCGCTCATGGCAGGACCGCGCGACCTTCACATCGGCCTCGTCGGGACCCCCGATCAGGTGCAGTCGGCGGCACAGCTCCTGGAGGAGGACTCGCCGGGCGCGTTCGTTCCCGAGGGCTACGACGATGTCGCGGACCTCGAGCAGGCGATCCGGGAGCGCGAGGTCGTCGGCGGGTTCGATCTCACCGAATCGGCGGTGACCGTGTACGTCGCCGGGGCGGGATCGACGGCGATCGCCGGCGCCGTCAGCACCGCGGGCGCGTCGGTGGCCGCCGGAATCGGCGCAGTCCTCGAGGTGGTCGACGTCGTTCCCCTGCCGGACACCGACCCGACGGGCGTGGGTATCGGCGGTCTCGCCTTCCCGCTGGTGTTCGGAGGGATCGTCCCGGCGGTGGCGTTCCGCAGTCTCCTTCCGGGGCGCCGCGGATGGATCTTCGCCGGCCTGACCGGATTCAGCGTGATCGGTGGCCTCGTCGTCGCCGTCGTGCTCAAGTACGTGTTCGGCAGCTTCACCGGCGCCGTCCTTCCCGTCGCCCTGAGCGTCGCCCTCGGAATCGCGGCGCTGGCACTTCCTCTTGCGGCGCTCAACGAGTGCTTCGGAGCCAAGGGCTTCACCGCCGCGGCGATGGTGATGATGTTCGTCGGCAACCCGTTCGCAGGGATCGGCACGGGGGCGCAGTGGCTCCCCGGCGGTGTCGCGCTGATCGGTCAGCTGCTTCCGCCGGGATCCGCCGGCACCCTCGTGCGTTCGGTCGCCTACTTCGACGGCGCAGGGGGAGCCGGGGCGGCGATGATCCTGCTCGCGTGGGTGGCCGTGGGGCTCGTGCTCTGGTTCGTCGCGCCGCTCCTGCCCCGGAACGCCAGGCCGTCGGTCACCACGCAGGCCGAGGCGAGCGAGGTCCCCGTCGCTGCGTGAACCGGTGTGTCGCGGAATGAGCGCCTGCGGGCGGGGGCGGGCGTCGATGTAAAATCGGAACTCGGCTCGGCGCAGGTCCGGTGCGGTCCGCGCCGGTGGCCGGCCATCGGCAACGCAGACAGGGGTACCCAGTGACGCAGCAGAGCATCTTCGAAGCGGACAGCCGTGCCGTGCCGTACGTCGTGGAGGGCGAGGGGCCGGTGTCTCTCGTGCTCGTGACGGATCGAGAGCTCGAGGGCGACGGTCTCGGCGTCGTCGCGCACTACCTCGCCGAGGAGTCGGGTTTTCACGTCATCCGCATCGGCCTGACATCCGATGGATCGGGTGCCGACACGCACATCGATGACGTACGGGCCGTGATCGATCACCTCGGCCTCACCGACACCTGGATCGGGGGCCACGGCTTCGGCGGCACCGTGGCACGTGCGTTCGCCGCGGCGCACACCGACCGCGTGAACGGACTGCTCCTGCTCGGTGCCGAGCACGACGAGACGCCGCTCGCTCCGGCGATCCCGGTGCTCATCGTCCAGGGCTCGGAGGACACCGTCACACCACCGGTGAACGGCGAACGGCTGCAGGCGACCGCCCCCGAGCGGGCGAGTGTGAAGAGCCTCGTCGGTGCCGATCACTTCTTCCCGGTGACCCATCCGATCGAGACGGCCGTGATCATCGAGGAATACCTCGACTGGGACTGAGTCTTGCAGGCAGGCTCAGTGCAACTGCAGATCGACCAGTGGGTGGTCGGCGAAGACGGCGATGACACGATGGAAGTAGGTCCGGCCGGTCCCTGAGCGCAGATCATCCAATTCGGACATGATGCGCGCCTCGTCGTAGGCGGACGGGTGGGCGAGCTTGCGGAGCAGCCAGCGCTGGGTCTCCTCGTATCCGAGGGCCTCCCTGCTGTGCCTGTGCGCCTCCCAGATGACGACCGCCGGATCGCCGCCACGGGTCTCGCTCTCAAGACGATGGAGGACGTCGTCGAGCGCATCGAGGCTCTCGCCCATCTGCCAGTCCTCATCGCGCATGAACTCGCGATTGAACGCGGTGAAGAGGTCGGCGATGCCGCCGACCTCTTCACCATCGATGCGGTATACGGTCATCAGGCGTGTTGACCGGCGTGGGCACCCTCAGCGATCTCCTCGACGGTCTTGGCGTTGAACGCCGGCAGGTCGTCAGGAGTGCGGCTGGAGACGAAACCGTCGTCGACCACGACCTCCTCGTCGACCCACGTCGCACCGGCGTTGCGGAGATCGGTGCGAAGGCTCGGGTAGCTGGTGATCTTGCGGTCGCGCACGACGTCGGCCTCGATGAGGATCCACGCGCCGTGGCAGATGACCGAAACGGGCTTGTGCGCCTGGAAGAACGCCTTCGCGAACGCGACGGAGTCCGCGTCCATGCGCAGGTTGTCGGCGTTCACGACTCCGCCGGGCAGCACCAGCGCGTCGAACGCGTCGGGGTCCGCGGAGCCGACCGCGAGGTCGACGCGCTGCTCGTGCCCGTTCTTACCCGTGACCTTGACACCGGCGGGGGAGACGAGCTGGGCCTGTGCCCCGGCATCCGTCACCGCACCCCACGGGCTCGTCAGCTCGCTGTCCTCGAATCCATCAGTGAGCAGGAATGCGACCTTCTTGCCATCGAGTTCTGCCATGGTGTTCTCCGTTCTTCTCTGCGTGCTCTGCCGCGTCTGCGGAAGCGGGTGTCATCCCACGATGGCTCAGCCCCGCCCGCGGATGAAGGGGCTTGACGGATGACACGGAAAAGGGTGGGATGCCGGAGCACCCCACCCTTTCGATCGATCGCTCTCAGGCCGGCTGTGGCAGGATCGTGAAGCTCACGGCGCCCTGCTCGTCGACACCGGCGTCGAGCACCTTGTCCGACAGGGCATCGGCGGCGCCGTCCTCAAGGAACACCCGGCTGGCGGCGCCCTCCACGACGACGTCTGCGGGCTCGGGGGAGGGGACGACGTGCACGGCGAAACGTGCTTCGCCGTTGGGGCCCTGTCCCTCCGCGGTCTGGATGCGCAGACCTGCGTCTGCACTGGCATCCTGCTGGCCGACGATCGTGGTGACGACGGCATCTGCATTCTCGGTCAGGGTGAGCACAACGCTCTCCTTCCGTTCGCGGACATGCTCCGGTCAGAACATGTCCGGGCTACGATTCCTCACCCGGCGACGTCGATCAAGTTCGTGGCAGGATTGTGAGGGATCTCCCATCTCCGGAGGTAGCACAGTGCGGCACAACCGTGTCAACCCCTTGTCGCTCAGCCCGCCGATCGGGCTGACTGGATGCAGACCAGAAACCGACACGAGGAGGAGCCATCATGGCGCAGATCGTTGAGACCGTCGACGTCGAAGTACCCGTACACGTCGCGTACAACCAGTGGACGCAGTTCGAGAGCTTCCCCGAATTCCTGGACGAGGTGGTGTCGCTGACGCAGATCGACGACACCACGACTCACTGGAAGGTGAACATCGGAGGCGCGGAGCGCGAGTTCGACGCCGTCATCACCGAGCAGCACCCCGAGGAGCGGGTGGCATGGACGAGCACCGGTGGCGAGGCGGATCACGCCGGTGCCGTGACCTTCCACAAGCTCGACGACGCGACCTCTCGCGTCACGGTGCAGATCGACTGGGAGCCGGAGGGCTTCGTGGAGAAGGCCGGATCCGTCCTCGGCGCGGGATCGCACGCCGTGAAGAAGGACCTGCAGAACTTCAAGGAGTTCATCGAGCGTCGTGGGTCCGAGACCGGCGCCTGGCGAGGAGACGTCGCGAGGTGACAGACTCTGCGTCCCCCGGCCACCGTGTCCGCCCTCGGCAGCCACGGAGGTCGGGGGACGACTCTGTACCGCAAGCGCCGGGGCCTCGGCTCACCGCGGCCATCGTCATCCCCGTCAAGGACGATGCGCGGCTGCTGGAGCGTTGCCTGTTTGCACTGCGATCGCAGACGGTCGCCGCCGATGAGATCATCGTCGTCGACAACAACTCCAGCGACGACTCCGCCGAGGTCGCCGCAGCCTTCGGCGCGCGCGTCATTCCCTGCGCACAGCCCGGGATCCCTGCCGCGGCGGCGACGGGATACGACGCCGCACAAGCGGACCTGATCCTGCGCCTCGACGCCGACTGCATTCCTCCCGCCACGTGGGTGGAGGAGGTCTTCGCCGCTTTCCGCACGCAGCCTGAGATCAGCGCGTTCACCGGTAACGCCCGCTTCATCGACGGGCCGGTCGGATGCCGGCGCTGGGCCGCCGGTCTCTACCTCGGTGCGTACGCCACACTCACATCTCCCGCTCTCGGACACCGTCCGCTGTTCGGATCGAATCTGGCGATGCGGCGCGACGCCTGGACGGCGGTCCGTGCACACGTGCACTATGACGATTCCGAGCTCCACGACGATCTCGACCTCGCCTACCACCTCGGCAGAGAACACCGGTTGGGGACCCTCCTCGGCGAACCCATGGGCATCTCGATGCGCCCGTTCTCCGATCTCCGCTCGTTCCGCAGACGTGTCCGGCGCGGGTTCCGCACCGTCGTCATCCACTGGCCGGACGACTTCCCCCCGCGTCGGTGGCGACATCTGCGTTCACGCGCTGAGGGACGCATACTGACGACGACCGGGGGATCCGCATGATCGACACCTTCCTGACTCCGCCGCGGACCACCGCGGAATGGGCGGCCGACGCGCTGCGCCTCATCGGCTTCCTCAGCGTCGTCGTCGCGCTCGTGATGTACTCACCGACCGATGCCGGCATCCTCGCTCTCGCCACCCCGGCGCTGGTCGCCCCGCGGTTCGTCGGGCTGCGCGGCTCTGCCGATGTCGTGTACTGCATCACCGTCCTCGTCGCCGCCTGGAGCAACGTCTTCGACATCTATCGGACGGTCGTCGGCTGGGACATCATCGTGCACTTCGTGGCGACCGGGGTGTTGGCCGGAGTCGCCTACCTCCTGCTCGCGCGGCTCGGCATCCTGCCGCTGCCGGGAACACCACACCATGGCGCCGCGGTGGGGATCGTCATCACGACCGCCCTCGGGCTCGCGCTCAGCGCCCTGTGGGAGATGATCGAGTGGCTGGGATTCACGTTCATCAGCGACAACATCTTCGTCGAGTACGACGACACCATCGGCGACATGGCCGCCGGGGGAGCGGGGGCATTGGTCGCGGGCGTGCTCGTGGCGTACGTGCGGCTCCTCGACTCCCGCGTCACCGGTGCGCAGCGGGAGACAGCGGCCGCGTGATGCGGCTCAGTGCCGAGACGCTCTGAGATCCTTGCGGAGGAAGACCTGCTCGGTGCCGTCATCCTGGGGCACCCGCTGGCTCTCGACGTACCCGCACCGCTCGTAGAGGCGGATGTTCGCCTCGCTCAAGCTGCCGGAGAACAGTTCGGCCTCCGCCGCGGTGCTGCCCTGCTCCGCCGCTTCGAGCAGCGCACGCCCGATCCCCTCTCCCTGCATGTCCGGGGCGATGGCGATGCGACCGATCAGCAGCAGCTCGCCGTCCTGAATCGCGCGCAACGCGCCGACGAGCCGGGTACCGGCATGAGCGACCCACCCGTCGTTCTCCGCGATCTCGGTCTCCAATTGTTCGAGCGTCTGCGTCAGCGGAGGCATGTCGACGCTTCCGTAGATCAGTGCTTCCGACACGAATGCAGCCCGCTGCACCGTGAGGACCTCACCGGCGTCCTCTCGAGTGATCCGACGGACAGTGATCTGCGGGGAAGGGGAAGCGCTCATGCGAACGAGTCTCGCGAGGGCAGCGATCCCTGTCCAGGGGGTTGCATCACGACGAGGAGTCCGTGGCATTCTCTTCGCGAAGACGCGGTTCACACCGCAGCGCGGGACGCAGGCCGGACTTGTCCGCGTAGAACTCCCGGATGCGATCCATGTCGGCCCCAACGTCACCGGTGAGCTCGAAAGTCGGACCGAGACCTGTTGTCATCGTCGTGCGGTCGACGAACCCCAGGGTGACCGGCATCTGCGCCTCGCGTGCGATGCGGTAGAACCCGGACTTCCAGTAGGCGTTGCTGCCGCGCGTGCCGTCGGGGGTGACGACCAGACCGAACACCTCACCGTCTCGGATCCGTGCGACGACATCGGCGACGACGCGGCTGGGATCCGTCCGGTCGACCGGGATGCCGCCGAGGCGCCGCATGAGAGGGCCGCGCCAGCCGGAGAACAGGCTCGACTTGCCGAGCCAGCGGACGTCGATCCCCAGTCGCCAGGCGATGCCGAGCATGAGCACGAAGTCCCAGTTCGACGTGTGCGGTGCCCCGATGAGGACACTCGGGCGGTCGGGGGCCGGTTCGCTGGAGAGCCGCCAACGGCTCACCGTCCAGAACGCGCGGGCGATGATCTGACGCAGCATCGTCTCACCGTATGTCAGACCGTATGCGCGACACGGCATGCCCGCCCGTCACCGGCGGGTGGCGTGCGCGACACGCAACGGCAGGGCGACCCAGAGTCCGATGACGACGAGGGTTCCGAAGATCAGCACGATGACCGCGAGCCAGCGCTGCAGGGTGAAGTCGACGATGAGCGCTGTGACCCCGACGCTGAGTGCGCCGACGACGACGAGGTTCGCCTTGACGATCCGCGACGCCACGCGCACCAGCTCCGGCTTGCGTCCCTGCGCGAACAGGGAACGGTGCATGCCGACCGGGGTGAGGGCGAGGACCGTCGCGAGGGCGGCGAGGCCGACGAGCGTGAGATACAGACCCACCTGCAGTGCATCAAGTTCCGTGAAGCGCGGTTGGAACGCGACCGCCAACAGGAAGCCCGACAGCACCTGCGTACCGGTCTGCATGACACGGAGCTCCTGGATGAGCTCCTCCCAGTTGCGGTCGGCGCGCTCGTTCTCCGTCTCGTCGCGGCCGTCGCCGGCACGGCTCTCCTCGCCGAGCGGCTCCTCCTGTGGGTCATCGCGCACCATGGCACGAGTCTGAGACGGTCAGGACGCCGTGTCCAACCCCCTTGACGCGCCCTCACACAATACGGGCGTAGCATGGTTGCATGACCGCTTCGCAGACACCTGATGTCACGCAGGACGTGCAGCCGCCGGCCGCTCCCGCCGGCCTCAACCTCCTCGGCGACGCGAACGCCGGCAACTGCTGCGGCGGTCACTGCGCCCTGCCGAGCGAGTGACCCCATCGCCAGAGGTCAGTGGCCTCCGGCGAACTGTGCGTCCACGTCGTCCGCGGGCTTGCGCACGAACGGGCTCAGTGCCACCGCGCCGAGCGAGATGAGCGCCGCGATGAGGAAGGCGAGACGAGCGCCCGGTGCCCCGGCCGCTGCGGTCTCGAGACCCTGCTGCTCTCCGGCGTGAAGGACCGACGAGTACACGACGATCAGCAGCGCCACCCCGGCGGCACCGCCGACCTGCTGGATCGTGTTCAGCGCCGCAGAGCCGTGCGAGTACAGGTGGCGGCGCAGCGAACCCAGCGATGACGAGAACAGCGGGGTGAACGACATCGCAAGACCCACCGACATGAACGTCTGCGAGATGACGAGCAGCCACCACGCCGTCGTCTCGCCGACGGTCGCGTAGAAGAACAGGGCGGCGCTGATCATCAACGTCCCGGGGATGAGCAGCACGCGCGTGCCACGGGCGTCGTAGACCCGCCCCATCACCGGGCCGAGCAGACCCATGAGCACCGAGCCGGGCAGGAGGATGAGGCCCGCCTGCAGGGCGTTCAGACCGGCGACGTTCTGCAGGTACTGCGGCAGGAGCGTGAGGGTGCCGAACATCGCCATAGCGACGATCGCCATGACGATGACCGAGATCGTGTAGTTCGAGGTGCGGAACACCCGCAGGTCCAGGAGGGCGCGGTCGCCGCGCTGCAGCACGAGCTGACGCCAGACGAACAGTGCGAGGCCGACGGCGCCGACGACGAGAGCGATCACACCGGTGGTGGCCCCACCCGACTCGCCTTCGCCACCGAACTGGCTCAGTCCGTAGACGACACCGCCGAAGCCGATGGCGGACAGCACGATCGACAGCACGTCGATGGGGACGTCCCTCGTCTCGCCGAGGTTCGTCATCCACTTGATGCCCATTCCGAGCGACACAAGCGCGATGGGAAGCACGATCGCGAACAGGGCGCGCCAGCTCATGGTCTCGAGCACGGCACCCGCGAGGGTCGGGCCGATGGCGGGGGCGAGCGAGATGACGAGTCCGACGCGGCCCATCATGCGTCCGCGCGACTGCGCAGGGACGACGTTCATGATGGTCGTCATCAGCAGGGGCATCATGATGCCCGTGCCGCCGGCCTGGATGACGCGACCCAGCAGCAGCACGGCGAATCCGGGGGCGATCAGGCAGACGAGCGTACCGACCGAGAAGGCGCTCATCGCCGCGATGAAGACCTGCCGCGTCGTGAACCGCTGCAGGATGAAGCCCGTCGTGGGGATCACGATCGCCATCGTGAGCATGAAGGCGCTGGTCAGCCATTGACCGAGTTCCGGCGGGATGCCGAGATCGGTGTTCAGATGGGGGATCGCGATGCCCATGGTCGTCTCGTTGAGGATCGCGACGAACGCCGCGACCAGCAGGAGCCAGATGACGCGCATGTCCGACGGCGCGACCATCGGCGCCTTCACGGTGGGAACCGAGCCGGTGGATGTGGTGGCCAAAGCGTCTCCTCAGTGGAATCGGGGTGGCGGAAGGCCTGAGCTGGAATCGACAGATCCGATATCCGCTCGTGCACGACGTTTCAGGATAACCCCGTCCGGCGACATCCCATTCCCCTTCGGTGAGATTTTCTTCGCGCAATAGAGTGAGCGCATGACTATGGGAGCAATGGGCGGCGGACGCGGTGGCGGCGGCGGGTTCCGTGGAGTCGACGAAGCCGCGCAGAAGAAGCTCAACGCACAGGCTCCGAAGATCGCCGGTCTCGGCCGGCGGGTGGTCGCCCTGTTCCGTCCCTATCTCGGCCGCATCATCGTCACCGGCATCCTCGTCATCATCGGTGCGGGTATCGCCGTCATCCCGCCGCTGATCGTGCAGCGCGTGTTCGACGACGCGCTGTTCCCCGTCGACGGTGCAGGCCCCGATCTCGGTCTGCTGATCCGCCTCGTCCTGGCGATGATCGGACTCTTCCTCCTCTCCGCCGGTCTCGGCGTCGCGCAGACGTGGTTCACCTCCACCGTGGGCAACAGCGTCACCGGTGACCTGCGGGTGCGGCTGTTCGAGCATCTGCAGGCGATGGAGCTCGGCTTCTTCACCCGCACGAAGACCGGCGTCATCCAGTCGCGACTGCAGAACGATGTCGGCGGCGTGTCCGGTGTCCTCACGAACACGGTCACGAGCATCCTCGGGAATGTCGTCACGGTCATCGCGTCTCTCGTGGCGATGATCCTGATCGACTGGCGACTGACGCTCATCGCGGTCTTCCTCATGCCGTTCCTCGTCCTCGTGCAGCGGAAGGTCGGCCAGGTCAGGGCCCGTATCGCAGGGGAGACGCAGGAGTCCCTGTCGGAGCTGACGGCCATCACGCAGGAGACGCTGAGCGTGTCGGGCATGCTGCTGTCGAAGGCGTTCAACAGGCAGCGGACGGAATCGGAGCGCTACCAGGCGGAGAACCGCAATCAGGTCGCCCTGCAGGTCCGAAGGGCGATGAGCGGCCAGGGGTTCTTCGCCGTCGTGCAGGTGCTCATGGCATCCGTCCCCGCGGTCATCTACCTCGTCGCCGGGTACCTCATCGCCGGAGGTGAGGGCGCGATCACCGCCGGCACCGTCGTCGCCTTCACCACGGTCCAGGCCCGTCTCCTCCAGCCGCTGATGGGCCTGATGCGCGTCTCGCTCGACCTGCAGACGTCCTCGGCGCTGTTCGCGCGCATCTTCGAGTACCTCGACCTCGTCCCCGAGATCGAGGACGCCCCTGACGCCATCACGGTCGCCGAGGCACCCGGTCCCCGCGGGCGCATCGAGTTCCGGGATGTCGTCTTCCGCTACCCCGACGCGGCACCCGACACCCGACCGACCCTGCGCGGGGTGTCGTTCACCGCCGAGCCAGGACAGCACGTGGCTTTCGTCGGTCCTTCCGGTGCCGGCAAGACGACGGTGCTGTATCTCGCGCCGCGCCTGTACGAGGCGCACGGCGGGGCCGTGCTCTACGCCGGATCGGACGTGCGCACGCTGACCCAGGAATCGATCATCGACGACGTGGGGATCGTGTCGCAGGAGACCTACCTGTTCCACGCGACGATCCGCGAGAACCTCCTCTACGCGAAGCCAGAGGCCACCGACGAGGAGCTCGTCGCGGCCTGTCGCGCGGCCAACATCCACCACATCATCGACGGCTTCGAGCAGGGGTACGACACCATCGTGGGTGAGCGCGGTTACCGGCTCTCCGGTGGGGAGAAGCAGCGCATCGCGATCGCCCGCGTACTGCTGAAGGATCCGCCGGTCCTCCTCCTCGACGAGGCCACGAGCGCGCTGGACACCGTCTCGGAACGCGTGGTGCAGGAGGCTCTGGACGAGGCGGCCAAGGGGCGCACCGTGCTGTCCATCGCGCATCGCCTCTCAACGGTGATGGGGGCGGACGTCATCCACGTGCTCGACGCCGGGCAGATCATCGAGTCGGGCACCCACGCCGAACTCCTCGCGCAGGGCGGTCTGTACGCCGAGCTCGCCGCGCAGCAGGTCGCCGCCTCGCAGATCCTCGACACGGAGGCGCAGATCGAGGAGGCCGCGGGGGATGCGCCGGTGGCGTTCGCGGATCGCCGCGCCGACTGCGCTCCCGCTGACTCGGTCGCACAGGATGCCGTGGCCACCCTCACCGCCTCGGTCCCGCTGCTCGACGGACCGGCGAGCGACCAGCGGGTGTATCCGGCCGAAGGATGAGCCCGGCGCCGACTCGCGTCAGTGTGCGGACATGCCGCCGTCGACGAACAGCGAGTGGCCGGTGACGTAGCCCGACCCCGGGCCGGCGAGGAAGATCGCCGCGGCCGCGAAGTCCTCCGGGATGCCGTTGCGGCCGATCATCGTCCGCTCGGCGAGCGCGGCGACGGTGGCCGGGTCATCCTGCAGGCGTGCGTTGAGTGGCGTGAGCACGAAACCGGGGACGAGTGTGTTGCTCGTCACCCCGTGCCGCCCCCACGCCTCGGCCTCCGATCGCATGAGGGATTCCACTGCGCCCTTGGACGCGCCGTACACCCCGCTGCCGACGAATGCGCGGTGCGCCTGCTGAGAGCTGATGTGGATGAGTCGCCCGTATCCTCGCGCGGCCATCCCCGTCGCGTACCGCTGGCCGAGCAGGAAGGGGGCGAGCGCGTTCACCGTCATGGTGGCGTCCCAGTCCGCTTCGGTGATCTCGGCGAACGGTGGGCGGATGTTGATGCCTGCGGAGTTGACGAGGATGTCCGGCTCGCCGAACGGAGTGGTCGCGGCCTCGGCGGCGGCACGGATGCCGTCGCGCGTCGAGAGGTCGCCGACGATGCCGGCGGCACGCAGTCCGGCGTCGGTCAGCGCGGTCACGGTCTCGTCGATGCGCTCACGACCCCGCGCGACGATCACGACGGATGCGCCGGCGCGGGCGAGTGCCGTCGCGATCCCGCGTCCGATCCCCGAACTCCCGCCGGTGACGACCGCCGTGCGTCCGGTGAGCGAGAAGAGGGCGTCGAGCGAGGAGTTCATGGTGTTCCGTTCGTCGGGGGCGTGCGGGCGTCACCACGCCAGCGCGGCGGTGAGTGACGGGTCGGGGCGGGCGTCGGCGAACTCGGGAAGGGCGCGCAGCTCGTCGACGAACACCGACAGTTCCGCCCCGTACGCCGGGTCGGGATGCGTCGCCGCGAGTGCCTCAAGAGGGGGGAGATCCATCGTCAGGATGAGGGACAGCCGCGCGGCCACGGCGGCCGTCGCACCGGCGTCGTGCAGAACGCGGATGCCGCCGCGCAGCGCGGTCAGGTAGTCGCGGAGGACCGCAAGCCGCCCCTTGCTCTGGGTGATGGAGGAGCCGTCCGCCCTCAGCCGCCAGTGCACGACCACATCCGGGATGACATCGAATGCCGCGGCGCCGGTGTACATGCGCTGCGCGACGACCTGGTCCTCGTAGGCGACGCCCTCGGGGAAGCGGAGGCCGGACCAGAACTCCGTGCGGCTGACCTTCGACCAGGCGACGATGTTCGCCGATGCGGCGGGGTGCGCGAAGATGTCCGTGCCGAGGCGCTCGGGGTCCGTGGCCGCCGCCGTCCACGGCTGCACCCGCCCCGGCACGTACGTGCCACCCCGCAGTCGCGAGCGCACGTAGGCCCCGGCGACGAAGTCGCTGCCGGTCCTCGTCAACGTGCCCGTGAGGCGGGCGACGGCGGCAGGGGTGAGTTCGTCGTCGGCATCCAGGAAACCGAGGAAGGGCGTGTCGACGAGATCGATGCCGACGTTGCGGGCGGCACCGAGGCCGCGTGGGATCTCATGGCGCACGAGCGAGAACCTGGTGTCGGCGTTGGCGGCATGCGCGAACACCTCACCGGTGTCATCGGACGATCCGTCGTCGATGAGGATCGCGCGCCATCGTGGTTCGGTCTGCGCACGCAGTGACGCGATCGCCGCCGGAGCGAAGGCCGCGATGTCGCGACCGGGAACGATGAGCGTGACGATCGGAGCGGGCACGACACGAGTCTAGGGTCGCAGGCGGCGGCGGAGAGACGCGCTGAGCGGGGGGCAGCGCGTCATCCGGTCACGGCCGCGACCGCCTCGGCGACGAGCGCGACGAGATGTTCGGGGGCGTCGTCCGGCAGCGGTGTGCGCCCGAACGTGAATCGCACGGAGGTCTGGGCGACGACGGGGTCGACGCCGCAGGCCACCAGGACGTGAGAGGGCTCGTCGCTGCCCGCCGCGCAGGCGGATCCGCTCGAGGAGACGACGCCGCGGCGCTCGAGCTCGAGCAGCACGGCCTCTCCGCTCGTGCCCGCGAAGGTGAAACCGGCGGTCCCCGGCAGCCGGTGCAGCGGGTGTCCGGTGAGCGCCGCGCGCGGGACGGCGGCGAGGACGCCAGAGATGAACCGGTCCGTCAATGCGCCGACACGTGCGGCGCGTTCGGCTCGCTCCGCGTCGGCGAGGTCGAGCGCCGTGGCCAGGGCGACGGCGCCGGCGACATTCTCGGTGCCGGACCGTCGGCCGCGCTCCTGGCCCCCGCCGTGCAGCACCGGTTCGAGCGGGATCCGCCCGCGCACCGCCAGTGCGCCGATGCCCTTCGGTGCGCCCACCTTGTGACCGGCGACCGAGACGGCATCGACACCGAGGTCGTGCAGCGGCAGCCAGCCGGCGGACTGCACCGCGTCGAGGTGCACTGGGGCACCGGCCGCTCTCGCTGCAGCGACGAGAGAGGGGATGTCCTGAACGGTGCCGATCTCATTGTTCGCATGACCGATCGAGACGAGGGCGGTGTCCTCGCGCAGAGCCTTGGCGAGAGCACCGGCCATCACACGGCCGTGCTGGTCGACCGGCAGCATCGTCGAGGTCGCGCCGTGGAACCGCTCGAGGTACGCGACCGACGCGAGGATCGACTCGTGTTCGATCGGCGTGGTGATGACGTGGGTCCTACCGCGCGCGAGAGCGCCGAGGAGGATGCCCTTGACGGCGAGGTTGTTCGCCTCCGTCCCGCCGGCGGTGAAGACCACGTCGCCCCGGCGCGCCCCGAGTGCCCTGGCGACCCTCGAGCGGGCATCCTCCAGGGCGCGCGCCGCCTCCTCGGCGACCGTGTGCCTGCTCGACGGGTTGCCGAACGCTCCGGTGAGATACGGCCTCATCGCCTCGAGCACTTCCTGCCGGACCGGCGAGGTGGCGGCGTGGTCCAGGTACAGCATCAGCCGATCCGCACGTCCAACCCGAGGTCGAGGGCGCGTGCGGAATGCGTCAGTGCGCCGACGGAGATGACATCGACCCCGGTCGCGGCGATGGCGCGCACGGTGTCGAGGGTGACGCCGCCGGATGCCTCGACCGTGGCGCGGTCGCCGATCAGCGCCACGGCGGTGCGGAGGTCGTCGATGGAGAAGTTGTCCAGGAGCACCGTGTGCGCACCCCCCGCGAGCACGGCCTCGATCTGATCCAGACGGTCGACCTCGATGACGACGTGCGCGGTGTGCGGGAGCGCCGAGAGTGCGTCGCGCAGTGCGGTTGCGAGGTCGAGGACTGATGCCTGCAGCACGGCGAGGTGGTTGTCCTTCGCCATCACGGCATCCGAGAGGGAGAAGCGGTGGTTGCGACCTCCGCCGGATGCGACGGCGTGCCGCTCGAAGGCGCGAAGGCCCGGTGTCGTCTTGCGCGTGTCGACGATGCGTGCGCCGGTGCCGGACACGGCCGCGACGTAGCGGGACGTCAGGGTCGCGATCCCGCTCATCCGCTGCGTGAAGTTCAGCGCGACGCGTTCGGCGGTGAGGATGCTTTGCGCGGAGCCCGCGACGGTCGCCAGCACGTCGCCCGGCGCGAACTCGTCGCCGTCACCGACGTGGACGTCGACGACCACATCGGGGTCAGTCAGCGTGAAGGCGGCGGAGAAGACCGCTCCGCCGCTGAAGGTTCCGGGTTCGCGCGCCGTGAGGTCGGCGGTGGCGGCGGCATCCGCCGGGAGCAGGGTCGTGCTGGTGAGGTCTCCCCAAGGAGCATCCTCGTCCAGAGCGGCTCCGACGACGCGCGAGATGGTGGCGGGGGAGAGCATCAGGCTCCGATCAGTGCGGGGTGGCGGGAGATGTGGTGCGCGCCGACCGAGACGGTGCGTGCGAGGGCGGCGGCTACGGTCGCCTCGGCGACGACGAGCAGGTTCGCCTCCTCCTGCTGCGACCGGGTGAGCGGGGTGGCGCTCGCCGCGCGTCGCCGGGCGATCGCCGCCTGCGCCTCCGCGAGGCCCTCCGGGGTGCGCAGGAGGCCGACACGGTCCCACATGAGCTGCGGGAGGGACACCTGGTCGAGGTCGTCGCGCCACTGGTCGTCCGGCACGAGGGGATCCGGCCGGGCCGCCGGGGCGGGAGAGCGGCGTCCCGGTGCCGCGGGGTGCGTCGCGCGCGGGCCGTCACCGGCCGCCGCGGCCGCGCGGGCGCCGAACACGGCCGCCTCCAGAAGCGAGTTCGACGCGAGGCGGTTGGCGCCGTGCACCCCCGTGCGCGCGACCTCTCCGGCGGCGAAGAGCCCCGGCAGCGAGGTCCGACCGTCGAGATCGGTGCTGACCCCGCCCATGAGGTAGTGCGCGGCCGGTGTCACCGGGATCGGCTCGCGGGACCAGTCGAGACCGCGCTCGCGCGTGATCGCATCGATCGTGGGGAAGCGCGCGGCGAGCCGTCCCGCCCCGATCATCGTGGCGTCCAGACGCACCGGAGCGCCCTGAGAGGCGGCTCGTGCTGCCACCGCGCGCGCGACGACGTCCCGCGGCGCCAGTTCTCCGTCGGGGTGCGCATCGAACACGAAACGTCGCCCGTCGTCGTCGATGAGGGCCGCGCCTTCGCCTCGGACGGCTTCGGAGATGAGGAACGCGTCGCCGGTGGTGAGGACCGTCGGGTGGAACTGCACGAACTCGAGGTCTGCGACGTCGGCTCCTGCGCGGATGGCCGCGGCGATGCCGTCGCCCGTGGCGCCGACCGGGTTCGTCGTGTGCGCGTACAGTCGGCCGGCGCCTCCGGTGGCGAGGATGACGGCATCCGCGTGGATCTCGAGCGGACCGCTCCGATCGATGAGCCGCACGCCGCACACGGTGCCATCGTCCACGAGCAGGTCGACCAGCAGCGCGTGCTCGACGACGTCGATTTCGGACGCGTGCACCTGAGACACCAGCGCCAGCGAGATCGCCGCGCCCGTCGCGTCACCGCCGGCGTGCGCGATCCGTGGGTGCGTGTGCGCGGCCTCGCGACCGCGCAGCAGCGTGCCGTCCGCTGCGCGGTCGAACGACACCCCCCGCGCGATCAGCTCGGCGATGCGGGCAGGGCCGTCGCCGACGAGGACGTCCACGGCACGGCGGTCCGACAGCCCTGCACCGGCTGTGACGGTGTCGGCGGCGTGCACAGCGGGGGAATCGTCACGCCCGTAGACGCCGGCCACTCCGCCCTGTGCGAGCGCCGTGCATCCGCCGCCGAGCGCATCCTTGGTCACGAGCGTGGTGCGATGCCCGGCCTCTGCCGCATGCAGCGCCGCGGTGAGCCCGGCGACGCCGGAGCCGACCACGACGATGTTCATGCGCGCGGCTTCGCTGCCAGCATCCGCTCGAGGGCCACGCGCGCCGGGTCGGCGACGGCGCTCTCCACGCGGATGCGGTTGGGCGTGCGGCCGGCGACGAGTTCCTCGAGCACCCAGGCGAGGTAGCCGGGGTGGATGCGGTACATGGTCGAGCACGGGCAGACGACGGGGTCGAGGCAGAAGATCTCGTGCTGGGGGAACTGCGCGGCGAGGCGCCGGACGAGGTTGATCTCGGTGCCGATCGCGAACGTGGTCGGCCTTGTAGCGGAGGCGATCGCGCGGCGGATGTAGTCGGTCGAACCCGCCTCGTCGGCTGCGTCGACGACCTCCATCGGGCACTCCGGATGCACGATCACTCGCACTCCGGGGTGCTCGGCCCTGGCCTGGTCGATCTGCGCCACCGTGAACCGGCGGTGCACCGAGCAGAAGCCGTGCCACAGGATGACCCGAGAGTCGATCAGGTCCGTTTCGGTCGACCCGCCCAGCGGGCGCCGAGGGTTCCACATCGGCATCCGCTCCAGTGGCACGCCCATCGCCTTCGCGGTGTTGCGACCCAGATGCTGATCGGGGAAGAAGAGCACGCGCTGCCCGCGCTCGAACGCCCACTCCAGCACCGTCTGCGCGTTCGAGGAGGTGCAGACGATGCCGCCGTGCCGCCCGACGAAGCCCTTGATCGCGGCGGACGAATTCATGTAGGTCACCGGGATCACGGGGACGCGACCGCTCTCATCGATGACGTCGAGGGGGCCGAGGACGTCGGCGAGCTGATCCCAGCAGTCCTCGACCTGATCGATGTCTGCCATGTCCGCCATCGAGCATCCGGCGGCGAGGTTGGGCAGGATGACCGCCTGGTCCGGCGCCGACAGCAGATCAGCGGTCTCCGCCATGAAGTGCACGCCGCAGAACACGATCGCCTCGGCATCGGGTCGTTCGAGAGCGGCACCGGCGAGCTGGAAGGAGTCGCCGACGTAGTCGGCGTGACGCACGACCTCCTCGCGCTGATAGAAGTGCCCGAGCACGACGACGCGGTCGCCGAGAGTCCGTCTGGCGGCGCGGATCCGCTCATCGAGGTCGTGCTCGTCCGCCGTGCGGTATTCGGCGGGCAGCTCGCCCTGCCGCGGGGCTCCGGTCGGGATGACGTCGCCCATCGACGATCCCGGGCCGTAGCCGGGGAGCGCGTCGAACGTCCACGGGGATGCCGCAAGGTCTGTGGTGCATGTGGCATCCGCTGTCGAGGTGATCGAGCGGATGAGGTGATCGACGGAGGGATCGATGGTGCGGACGGGTGACGTGGGCATCGGAGCGCCGCCTTCTGGTCATTTCGACACTATGTGTGCGCGTCCAGATTATGTCGATCTGACCCTAAGTGCAATCCGTCTCTCGGGAGCGGCCGATCAGGCCTTCTCCGCGAGCCGGAACAGGCGAGCGGGACGGTGCTTGCCGGTGCGGAACGACTCCGTCGGGACGAGTTCGTCCGATCCCTCGAGGAGCCGACGGAAGTTCGAGGGGTCGAGGCGCCGTCCGAGCACCGTCTCGTAGACCTCGCGCAGTTCGGTCAGGGTGAACTCGTCCGGCAGCAGGCCCGCTCCGATCCAGCTGTAGCCGACCTTGTTGCGCAGCCGCCACAGGGCGTATTCGGCGATCCGGCGATGGTCGAAGGCGAGCGGTGGAAGATCGTCGACGTCGAACCACTCGACGTTCTCCGGGGCTCCGGCAGCCGAACGCTGCGCATCCACGAGATCCGAGCGCAGCAGTGCCCAGTAGATGATCGAGACCACGCGCGTGGGCGAGCGATCGACGTCGCCGAACGTGTACAGCTGCTCGAGGTAGCTCGGGGTGAGCGCCGTGGTCTCGGCGAGCGTGCGGGACGCGGCGGCATCCAGGTCCTCCGCGGGGTCGAGCCATCCGCCGGGGAGTGCCCAGGCGTCGAGATACGGGTCGCGCGTCCTCCGGACGAGGGGGAGCATCAGCCGGTCGCCGTTCGCGCCGCTTCGCAGCGAGAAGATGACGGCCGAGACGGCGACGCGGATCGCGTCGGAGCTGCCGGGTGTGATCACACGGTCGAGCCTAGATGAGGGCCGAGGGTATGCTGGGAGCGCTAAGTGAACACAGGCCGCATGACCTGCGCGGGAGAGCCCGAAGCACACGATCGGGCACCGAAGGAGCAAGCCTCCCCGCCAATCTCTCAGGTACCCATACCGCGCATGTCCGGCCGCTCTGAAAAGCGATTCTCGAATCCGCCGACGGTGAAAGCCCCCGAGGGGCGAAACTCTCAGGCCCATGACAGAGGGGGAGTTCTCGGATACCGTGCATTCCGTACGGCATCCTTCCGATCGACACGGGAGAACTCCATGACCGAGGCCCGCTACACCCCGCTGCGCGAGCGACATGAGTCGCTTGGCGCGTCCTTCACGGATTTCGGCGGGTGGCAGATGCCGGTGCGCTACACCTCCGACCTCGCCGAGCACCACGCCGTGCGCTCCGCCGCTGGGCTCTTCGACATCTCCCACATGGCGGAGTTCCTCGTCACGGGTGACTTCGCCGCCGAGTTCCTCGACTTCGCCCTCGCCGGTCGCCTCTCGGTGATGCCGGTCGGAAAGGCGAAGTACTCCCTGCTGCTGACCGAGGGCGGCGGGATCATCGACGACGTGATCGTCTACCGCCTCGCGGATGAGCGGTTCCTCATCATCTCGAACGCGGGCAACCGCGGCTTCGTGGACTCGGCATTGGCCAAGAGGGTGCGGGACTTCCCGTCGCGCATCGAACGGGAGACGTCCCTCCGCTCGGCCGATGGGGAGCGCAGCTTCGCCGGGTTCCTCGGCGATCGGGGAGTGGACGTCGAGGACGTCTCGGACGACTACGCCCTCCTCGCCGTGCAGGGACCCGCAGCGCAGGAGATCCTCGCGGCGACGGAGGACATCACCGGACTCAGTGCTCCCTGGTCGGAGCAGCGGTACTACGCGTGGGCGAGCGCCAGCTATCACGGCGAGCCGCTGCTGCTCGCGCGGACCGGATACACCGGCGAGGACGGCTTCGAACTGCTCGTCCGCGCGGCGGACGCCGCGGCGCTCTGGGACGATCTGCTGTCGGCGGGTCAACCGCACGGCCTGGTCCCCGCGGGGCTCGCGGCACGCGACACCCTCCGACTCGAGGCGGGCATGCCGCTCTACGGCAACGAACTGTCCCGCGAGATCACGCCGGCACAGGCCGGTCTCGGCCGCGTCGTGGCATCCGACAAGGAGTCGTTCGTCGGCAAGGACGCTGTGGCGCCCGCCGAGGGCGCGCGCGTGCTCGTGGGGCTGACGGCGGAAGGACGGCGCGCGGGACGCGCCGGCTACGCCGTCGTCGCAGAGGACGGCACCGCCGTCGGTGAGATCACCAGCGGCGCCCTCAGCCCGACACTCGGCCACCCCATCGCGATGGCCTACATCGACCCCGCGTTCGCGGATGCGGGCACCACTGTCCACCTGGATGTGCGGGGGACGAGGATTCCCGCCACCGTGACCGCCCTGCCTTTCTACCGGAGGAAGAAATGACCGATCTCACCGCACTCAAGTACACGGACGAGCACGAGTGGCTCTCCGTCGCCGACGGCGTCGCCACCATCGGCGTCACCGACTACGCGGCGGACAAGCTCGGGGACGTCGTCTTCGTCGAGCTCCCCGCTGTCGGTACCGAGATCGCCGCCGGCTCCGTGGTCGGCGAGATCGAGTCGACGAAGTCCGTCGGCGAACTCTACGCACCCCTCGCCGGGACCGTGACCGAGATCAACGACGCCGTCGTCGACGACCCGTCGCTCGTGAACGCCGAGCCGTTCGAGGGCGGCTGGCTCATCAAGGTGTCGATCGCCGACGGTGCGGCCGACGGCCTGCTCGACCGCGACGCCTACGTCGCGCTGACGGAGGGTTGATCCGCCTCGTGACCTCTTTCGCCGATCGTCACATCGGGACGACCGCCCAGGCGCAGCGCAGGATGCTCGAGGAGCTCGGCATCGCCGATGACGAGGCGCCCGTCGAGGCGCTCATGCGTCAGGCCGTCCCCGCCGCCATCTTCACGTCTGCATCCGACGGCGACTCGCGCATTCCCCGCGCGGCCTCGGAGGCCGAGGCGCTCTCCGAGCTGCGCGGCTTCGCCGCACGCAACACCGTCAACACCTCGATGATCGGCCTCGGGTACTACGGCACGATCACTCCGAGCGTGATCCAGCGCAACGTCCTGGAGAACCCGTCCTGGTACACCGCCTACACCCCGTATCAGCCGGAGATCTCGCAGGGGCGCCTGGAGGCGCTCATCAACTTCCAGACGATGGTCGCCGACCTCACCGGTCTCTCCACCGCGAACGCGTCGATGCTCGACGAGTCGACGGCCGTCGCGGAGGGGATGCTGCTCGCCCGACGCGCATCGAAGACGAAGTCCGACGTCTTCGTCGTCGACGCCGGTGCCTTCCCGCAGACCAAGGCTCTGCTGGAGACGAGGGCCGCCGCACTGGGGATCGAGCTCGTCGAGCGTGACCTGGCTGCAGGTGAGACGCTCCCCGACGAGCTGTTCGGTGTCTTCGTGCAGTACCCCGCCGCCTCCGGGCTGGTGTGGGATCCGAGCGCCGTCATCGATGCGGCGCACGTCGCCGGTGGCCTCGCGGTCGTCGCGGCCGATCTCCTCGCGCTGACCCTCATCGCCTCGCCGGGCTCCCTCGGCGCCGATGTCGCCGTCGGCACCACGCAGCGGTTCGGCGTGCCGATGGCCTTCGGTGGCCCGCACGCCGGCTACATGGCCGTCAGGGCAGGACTCGAGCGTCAGCTCCCCGGACGCCTCGTCGGTGTGTCGGTCGACGCGGACGGCAAGCCGGCGTACCGCCTCTCGCTCCAGACGCGCGAGCAGCACATCCGCCGTGAGAAGGCGACCTCGAACATCTGCACCGCGCAGGTGCTCCTCGCCGTCATGGCGTCGATGTACGCGGTCTACCACGGTCCGGACGGGCTGCGGGAGATCGCGCAGTCCGTCGCGGGCAAGGCCGCGACGCTCGCCGCGTGGATGCGCGAGGCGGGCGCCGTCGTCACGAACGACGCATTCTTCGACACCCTCGAGGTGCGTGCAGCGGATGCTGCCGACATCGTCGCCCGTGCGCACGACGAGTCCGGCATCCTGCTGCGCCTGGTCGATGACCGCACCGTCAGCATCTCGGTCGACGAGACGACCACGGACGCCGATCTGAACGCCGTCGCCGCCCTCTTCGGCGGCAAGACCTCTGCCTTCGGCGCACGGGGCGTCGAGCGAGCCGGAGACGAGACGAAGCCGGCGGAGCGAGCCGACGCCGACGCCCTGCCCCAGGAGCTTCGCCGCTCGGACGAGTTCCTCACGCACCCGGTCTTCCACGTGCATCGCAGCGAGACCGCCATGATGCGATACCTCAAGGGCCTCGCCGACCGGGACTACGCGCTCGATCGCGGCATGATCCCGCTGGGCTCGTGCACGATGAAGCTGAACGCCGCCACTGAGATGGCCGCCATCACCTGGCCGGAGTTCGCGCAGATCCACCCGTTCGCTCCCGAGTCCGATGTCGCGGGCTACCTCGAGATGATCGACCAGCTCGAGGGTTGGCTCGCCGAGGTCACCGGATACGACGCCGTCTCACTGCAGCCGAACGCCGGCTCGCAGGGCGAACTGGCCGGACTGCTCGCGATCCGCGGCTACCACCGTGCGAACGGCGATGAGGGGCGCACGGTGTGCCTCATCCCGTCGTCCGCGCACGGCACCAACGCGGCATCCGCCGTCCTCGCCGGGATGAAGGTCGTCGTCGTCGCCTGCGACGACCTCGGCAACGTCGACCTCGACGACCTGCGGGCCAAGATCGCCGCGCACGCCGACGAGATCGCCGCGCTCATGATCACGTACCCGTCGACGCACGGCGTGTACGAGCAGGACGTCGTCGAGATCACCTCCGCCGTGCACGCCGCAGGTGGACAGGTCTACGTCGATGGCGCGAACCTCAACGCGCTGCTCGGGTACGCGCGGTTCGGCGACCTCGGCGGTGACGTGTCGCATCTGAACCTGCACAAGACGTTCGCGATCCCGCACGGCGGAGGCGGGCCGGGCGTCGGCCCGGTGGCGGCCAAGGAGCATCTCGCCGCTCATCTGCCGTCGCACCCGCTCGCGCAGCGCGACGCCCACGCCGGCGGGTACACGTTCTCGGGCGGCGTCGTCTCCGCGGCCCCGTACGGCTCCGCGGGCATCCTTCCGATCTCCTGGTCGTACGTGCGCATGATGGGCGCCGAGGGCCTGCGCGACGCGACAGCGGCCGCCGTCCTGTCGGCGAACTACATCGCGGCCCGGCTCGGCGAGCACTTCCCCGTGCTGTACACCGGCGAGAACGGACGCGTCGCGCACGAGTGCATCCTCGACCTGCGTCCACTCAAGGAGAGCACAGGCATCACGGTCGACGACGTCGCCAAGCGACTCATCGACTACGGCTTCCACGCGCCGACGATGTCGTTCCCGGTTCCCGGCACGCTGATGGTCGAGCCGACGGAGTCGGAGGACCTCGGCGAGATCGACCGTTTCGTCGAGGCGATGATCATGATCGCGCAGGAGGCCGACGATGTCGCCGCCGGCCGGTGGCCCGCCGACGACAATCCGCTGGTCAATGCACCGCACACCGCGGTGTCGCTCATCGCGGGGGAGTGGGACCACGCCTACACCCGTGAGGACGCCGCCTACCCGGTGCGGTCGCTCGTGTCGACGAAGTACTGGCCGCCGGTGCGCCGGATCGACCAGGCGTACGGAGACCGCAACCTCGTCTGCGCGTGCCCGCCGGTGGAGGCGTTCGCCTGATCTGTCGGGCGGGGACGCGCATCGCGCCGTCCCCGCCCGACAGATCACACGCCCAGTTCGATGTCCCGTCCGGGGATCGCGTCGAGCAGACGCTGCGTGTAGGGCTGCTGCGGGTTGTCGAACACCTCGTCGACCGAGGCCTGCTCGACGATCCGGCCCGCCTCCATGACGCACACCCGGTCGGCGATGAGCCGCACCACGGCGAGGTCGTGTGTGATGAACAGGTAGGTCAGGTCCATCTCGCGCTGGAGGGATGCCAGCAGGTCGAGGATCTGCGCCTGGACGAGCACGTCGAGGGCCGACACGGCCTCGTCGAGGACGAGGATGTCGGGGTTCAGCGCCAGGCCCCTGGCCACGGCGACACGCTGCCGCTGTCCGCCGGAGAGCTCGTTCGGGTACCGCGTCGCCAGGGCGCGGGGGAGGGCGACCTGGTCGAGCAGCTCGAGCACTCGCTGCCGCCGCGTCGAACGGTCACCGACACCGTGCACGTTCAACGGCTCGGCGATCGAGTTCCCGATGCTCATGAGCGGATCCAGCGACCCGTACGGATCCTGGAACACCGGCTGCAGTCTGCTGCGCAGATCGAACAGCTGCGCACCGGAGAGCGCGGCGGTGTCGTTGCCCTCGATCCGGATGGTCCCGGACGTCGGCTTCTCGATCTGCAGCACCATCTTCGCGATGGTCGATTTGCCGGAGCCCGACTCGCCCACCAGCGCCATGGTCTCACCGCGATGGATCTGGAAGGTCGCATCAGAGACGGCCACGAAGTCCTTGGATCCGAAGTTGCCGGTGCGCAGCTTGTACATCTTGGTGAGGTTCTCGACCTCGATCATGGGCTGCGCGGTCACGACGGGCTTCGCGTCCGGCTCCGCGATCGCGGCCAGATCGAACGACTCCGCGGGGGCCGGCGGCAGCTCGGGTTTGCTCCCCAGGCGACGGGAGGCGAGGCTCGGGGCGGCCGAGACAAGGCGCTTCGTGTACGGATGCTGCGGATTCGCCAGGATCTCGCGGCTCGGACCCGCCTCGACGATGTTGCCGCGGTACATGACGATGAGCTTCTGAGCCCGCTCCGCCGCGAGTCCGAGGTCGTGCGTGACGAAGACCACCGCGGTGCCGAGCTCGCGCGTGCGCGATTCGAGGTGGTCCAGCACCACGCGCTGCACGGTCACGTCGAGCGCGGAGGTCGGCTCGTCGGCGATCAGCAGCTGCGGATCGGCCGACAGACCGATGCCGATGAGGGCGCGCTGCTTCATGCCGCCGGAGAACTGATGCGGGTACTGCTTCATCCGCGTCTCGGCGTCCTTCAGGCCGGCCTGCTCGAGCACGGCGACCGCGCGGCGGTGGACCTCAGCACGGCCCTGGGCGAGACCGTTGGCGCGGATGGCCTCCTCGACCTGGAAGCCGACCGACCAGACGGGGTTGAGGTTCGACATCGGGTCCTGAGGGACCAGGCCGATCTCTCGGCCGCGGAGCGATTCCATCGTGCGACGGTTCGCGCCGACGAGCTCCTTGCCGTTCCACATGATCGACCCGCCGGTGACCTTCCCGGTCCCGGGGAGCAGGTCGATGAGGGCGTGGACCGTTGTCGACTTGCCGGAACCGGATTCCCCGACGATCGCGACGGTCTCTCCGGGGTGGACGTCGAAGTCGACGCCGTGGACGACCTCGTTGATGCGGCGATCGACCTTGAAGCCGACGCGCAGGCCTCGGACGCTGAGCAGCGGCGGCTCGATGGGGGTGCGTTCGGATCGGAGCGTGTTCATCGACGTGCCCTCGCCTTCGGGTCGAGGGCGTCGCGGACGGTCTCCCCGAGCAGGATGAAGCCCAGCACCGTGATGGAGAGGGCGAGTGACGGCCAGATCAGCGGCATCGGGTCCGTGCGCAGGGAGAGCTGCGCGGCGCTGATGTCGTTGCCCCAGCTGATGTACTGCCCCGGGGGCAGTCCGACCCCGAGGAAGGACAGCGTCGCCTCGGCGACGATGGCACTCGCGAGGGAGAGCGTCGTGACGACGATCGCCGGGGCGAGGGCGTTCGGGAGGACGTGGCGCACGAGGGTGGCACCGCGCGAGAGCCCGAGGGACCCCGCTGCCATCACGAAGTCGGCGTTCTTGACGCGCAGGACCTCGCTTCGCACGATCCTCGCCGTGATCGGCCAGGAGAACCCGCCGATCGCGAAGGCGATGACGAGGGGATTGCGATAATCGGCGAGCACGCTCATGACGACGACGGCGGCCAGGATGTAGGGGATCGAGAAGAAGATGTCACCGGCACGCGAGAGCACGGTGTCGAGGAATCCGCCGAAGAAGCCCGCGAGCGATCCCATGAGCGTGCCGACGACGAAGGTGATGGCGATCACGAGCAGACCGACGGACACCGACGTCGACGCGCCGTAGATGATGCGCGAGTAGACATCGCATCCCTGGCGGTTGAATCCGAGCGGGTGCCCCGCGGACGGTGCGCCGTTCGAATTCGCGAGCGTGCACGCGCGCGGGTCCACCTGCGTGAACAGCCCGGGGAAGAGCGACACGAGGACCACGACGAGGATGATCACCACCGAGATCCAGAACATGGGTCGCACGCGCATGTCGCGCCACGCGTCGATCCACAGGTTCGACTTCTTCTCGCGGACGCGGACCGCATCGACGACGGCCGGCGTCTCGTCCACCGCGGCGACGAAGTGAGTGGGCAGCGGCTCGCCGATGCCGGGGGATGAGGGAGTGGGCGAATCAGGCATAGCGGATCCTCGGGTCGAGCACGGCGTAGAGCAGGTCGATGACCAGGTTCACACCGAGGTAGATCAGCACCATCACGGTGACGAAGGAGACGACCGTGGCGTTCTCGCCCTTCAGGATGGCGTTGAAGAGCACATTGCCGACGCCGGGGACGTTGAAGATCCCCTCCGTGACGGTCGCACCCACCATCAGCGTGCCGAAGTCGGTCGCGGTGTTGGTGATGGTGGGGATGAGGGAGTTGCGCAGCACGTGCACCGGGATCACGCGGCCGCGGGAGAGGCCCTTCGCGTAGGCGGTGCGCACGAAGTCCTGGTTGAGCGTGTCGATGACGGATGCACGGGTCAGACGCATGCTCGTGGCGTAGAGGCTCACCGCGAGCACGATGGCCGGAAGGAGCAGGTCCTTCATCGGGGCTCCCGATCCGACGGTCGGTGAGAACCAGCCGAGTTTCACCCCGAGCCCGAATTGGGCGATGAACGCGACGACGAAGATCGGCACGCTGAGGAACAGCAGGCCGATGATGAGGTTGATGTTGTCGAACAGCTTGCCCTTGCGCAGGCCGGAGAACAGCCCGATGATCACCGCGAGCACGAGTTCCATCGCGATCGCCATGACGGCGAGCTTCAGCGTCACGGGGAACGTGCGGGCGAGGATCTGCGCGACCGGCTCGCCGGAGAAGCTGATGCCGAAGTCGCCGACGAAGATCCCCTTCAGGTACAGCAGGTACTGCACGATGAAGGGCTTGTCGAGGTTGTACTGCGCGCGCACGCGCTCGAGCAGGGCCTCGCTGGGCTGCTTGTCGCCGAACAGTGCGGCCACGGGGTCGCCCGGCATGGCGAAGACCATCCAGTAGATGAGGAGGGTCGTACCGAGGAGGACGGGGATCACCTGCAGCAGGCGACGGAGGACGTATCTCAGCATGTGCGAGCGCCCCTTCGCGCCGCCGGAGTCCGCGCGGACCGGAAGTTCATGGTGTGGAGTTGCTCCTAGATACTGCGCATGACGCAGAGGTGACAGCCAGACGAGGCCCCGGGCGTCCCCGGGGCCTCGTCTGCACAGCTTACTTCTTGGTGATCTCGTTGAAGATCGGGACGGAGTTCCAGCCGAACTGGACGCCGTCGACGTCTTCGCTGAAGCCACCGGTCGTGCCCTGGTACCACAGTGGGATCGAGGGCAGGTCGGCGAGGAGGATCTCCTGCGCCTCGTGCAGCTTCGCGATCGACTCGTCGTGGTCGGACGTCGACACCGCCTCATTCAGCAGCGCGTCGAACTCCGGGTTCGAGTAGAAGCCGTGGTTCGAGCTCGCGTTGGTGAAGTACAGCGGCTGCAGGAAGTTGTACGCACCCGGGTAGTCCGCCTGCCAGCCGGCGCGGAACGGTCCGCCCACGACGTCGGCCTCACGGTCGTCGAGGAACGCCGCGAAGGTCGGGTACAGCTTCGGTGCGGAGTCGACACCGAGGTTGTTCTTCCACTGGTTGGCGACAGCCTCGATCCACACCTGGTGCGGGCCGTCGCTGTTCGTGGCGACCTCGATGGTGCCCTCGAACGGCGAGATGGCGTCGGCCTGGGCCCACAGGTCCGCGGCGCGCTCCGGGTCGAACTCGAGCACGTCGCCGCCGGCGAGGTCCTCGGTGTACCCGTCGACGACGGGCGAGGTGAAGTCCTTCGCGGGGATGTTGGTCCCCTCGAAGATCGCGTCGATGATCTCTTCGCGGTCGACGGCGAGGGACAGCGCCTGACGACGCAGCTTGCCCTCTTCGTCCATGCCGAAGTGCGGCAGGTTGGTGGAGATCGCGAGGGTCGTGATCAGCGCGCCGGCCTGGTTGATCGCACGGTCGCCGAGATCGGACTCGAACACCGAGAACGCGGTGTCGGAGATCTGGTCGAGGACGTCGAGGTTGCCGCCCTGCAGGTCGCTGTAGGCGGCATCCAGCGACGCGTAGATCTTGAAGAACACGCCGTCGTTCTTCGCCTCACGCGGGCCGACGTAGGAGTCGTTCTTCACGAGGCTGATCGACTCGTCGTGCTTCCACGCGCCGTCGCCGTCGAGCATGTACAGACCGTTGCCGATCGGGTTCTGGCCGAACGCCTCCATGTCCTCGAACGCGACGTCGGGGAGCGGGTAGTAGGCCGAGTAGCCGAGGCGGTCGGGGAAGTCCGGGGTGGCGGTGACCGTGAACGTGTAGTCGTCCACGACCTTCAGACCCGACATCTCCTCGACGGGCTCGGACTCGCTGAAGCCCTCGATGTCGCCGAAGAAGTACTGGTTGTCCAGCGCGTTGTCGATGTTCGCTGCATAGTTCCACGCGTCGACGAAGTTGTGCGCCTGCACAGGGGTGCCGTCGCTGAAGACCGCGTCCTCACGGAGCTTGACGGTCCAGGTGGTGCTGTCGTCCGACTCGATCGACTCGGCGACGCCCATCTGCGTCTGCCCGTCGGCATCGTAGTAGACCAGGCCCTCCCAGAGCAGGTCGACGACCTTGCCGCCGCCGACCTCGGAGGTGTCGGCGGGGATGAGGCCCTTCTGGGGCTCGGTGTTGTTCGCCGTGATGATTCCGCTCGCTGCGCCCTCACCGCTGTCACCGTTGCCGGCGTTGTCGCCGCCGCCGGCGCAACCGGCGAGGACGAGAGAGCCCGCGGCCACGAGCGTGGCGAAGCCGAGAGCGATCCGTGATCGTTTCACTTGTTCTTCCTCCTGATCGGACCGGGTCGCGGCGCGCATGGGTGGGCGCCTGACAAGCTCCGGTACGTGATGACGTCAGATTAGTTCGGCCCCCGTCCTGTTCAGGATCGGCAGGAGGAGATGAAACAGAATCGTGATGGGTCCCGCACCCGTCACCCGGGGAAGCCGAACAGCCAGGGGAACGTCGCGGCGGCCCACGGATAACCAACGAAGGCGGTGGCGTCGATGAGGAAGTGCGCCACGAGGAAGGGCAGCAGACGCCCCGTCCTGGCGAACAGCCAGCCGAACAGCAGCCCCATTCCGAGATTGCCGATGAACGCACCGGGGCCCTGGTACAGGTGATAGCTCGCCCGCAGCACCGATGTCGCGATGATGATCGGCCAGATGCCCCAGCCCAGTTGCCTCAGCCGGTGGAACAGGTAGCCGAGGACGACGAACTCCTCCATGACCGACGCCCTGGCGGCCGAGAGGAGCAGCACGGGCACGGTCCACCAGTGCGCATCGAGTCCGCCGGGGTCGACGGCGACGAAGAGCCCCCACGCGCGCCCGGCCGCGTAGAGGGCGAGACCGGGGATGCCGATGACGAGCACGAGCAGGATGCCGCGGCCGATGTCCGCGCCGACGCGGGTGCCGTCAAGACCCAGCGACCCCAGGTGCGGGCGGGTGTTCTGCCAGAGCAGGAAGCAGACGAGCACGACCGGCACGACAGCGAACCCGATCCCCAGCAGCTGGTAGATGAGGTCGAAGATCTCGCGGTCGCTGCGGGAGGGGTTCAGCGTGGTGGTCTGGTCCGCCAGGGGCGTGGTGTCGGTGAGGCGGTAGGCGAGCTGGACGATGGAGTAGACGGCCGATTCGCCGAGTCCGAGTGCGAGCACGATCGCGATCTCCCACCGGATCCGCGACCGGGACGACGGCGGGGTGACGGTGGATGCTGAGTGGCGCACAGACCGATGCTACGGGAGCCCCTGGGAGCGCGGTCAGCGCCCGATCAGTGAGCGTGCGATATCCTGTACCGTCGGCATCCCGGCGCATCCCACACCCCTTTTAGGAAACCTGCATGGCGCACGCCCTCCGCTCTGACCTCCGCAATGTCGCTATCGTCGCGCACGTCGACCACGGCAAGACCACTCTCGTCGACGCCATGCTCCGTCAGACGGGCTCCTTCGGCGAACACGCCCACGTCGATGAACGTGCGATGGACTCGAACGACCTCGAGCGCGAGAAGGGCATCACGATCCTCGCGAAGAACACCGCGATCACCTACAAGGGTGAGCACGCCGGTGGACGCGAGATCACGATCAACGTGATCGACACCCCCGGCCACGCCGACTTCGGTGGCGAGGTCGAGCGCGGCCTGTCCATGGTCGACGGCGTCGTCCTGCTCGTCGACGCCTCCGAGGGTCCGCTGCCGCAGACGCGCTTCGTGCTGCGCAAGGCGCTCGAGGCGAAGCTCCCCGTCATCCTCCTGGTCAACAAGACCGACCGTCCCGACGCCCGCATCGTCGAGGTCGAGGAGGAAGCCCAGGACCTGCTCCTCGGTCTCGCAGGCGACCTCGTCGACGACGTCCCCGATCTCGACGTCGACGCACTGCTCGACGTCCCGGTCGTCTACGCCTCCGGTCGCGCGGGTGCTGCCAGCCGCAACCGCCCCGACAACGGGAGCCTCCCCGACAACGACGACCTCGAGCCGCTCTTCGAGGCGATCCTCGAGCACGTTCCCGCCCCCTCCTACGACGACGAGGCGCCGCTGCAGGCCTGGGTCACGAACCTCGACTCCAGCCCGTTCCTCGGCCGTCTCGCGCTGCTGCGCGTCTTCAACGGCACGCTCAAGAAAGGCCAGACGGTCGCCTGGGTGCGCTCGGACGGCACCACGAGCAACGCCCGCATCACGGAGCTGCTGAAGACCCGTGCACTCGAGCGCTACCCGGCCGAGTCCGCCGGTCCCGGCGACATCGTCGCCATCGCCGGCTTCGAGAACATCACCATCGGCGAGACGATTGCCGACCCCGAGGATGTGCGTCCGCTGCCGGCGATCACCGTCGACGACCCGGCCATCTCGATGACGATCGGCACCAACACCTCGCCGCTGATGGGCAAGGTCAAGGGCCACAAGCTCACCGCTCGGATGGTCAAGGACCGTCTCGACAAGGAGCTCATCGGCAACGTCTCGCTCAAGGTCGTCGACATCGGACGCCCCGACGCGTGGGAGGTCCAGGGTCGCGGTGAGCTCGCGCTCGCCATCCTCGTCGAGAACATGCGCCGCGAGGGCTTCGAGCTCACCGTCGGCAAGCCGCAGGTGGTCACGAAGAAGATCGACGGCAAGGTCTACGAGCCGTTCGAGCACCTCACGATCGACACGCCGGAGGAGCACCTCGGCGCGATCACGCAGCTGCTGGCGAACCGCAAGGGTCGCATGGACAACATGACCAACCACGGCACCGGCTGGGTGCGCATGGAGTTCATCGTCCCCTCGCGCGGACTCATCGGGTTCCGCAGCGAGTTCCTCACCACGACCCGCGGCACCGGCATCGCGAACGCGATCTCGCACGGCTACGAGCCCTGGGCCGGCCAGATCGTCACGCGCCAGAACGGCTCGATCGTCGCCGACCGTCAGGGTGTCGTCACCCCGTTCGCCATGATCGCCCTCCAGGAGCGCATGTCGTTCTTCGTGCAGCCGACGCAGGAGGTCTACGAGGGCATGGTCATCGGCGAGAACTCGCGCGCCGACGACATGGACGTGAACATCACCAAGGAGAAGAAGCTCACGAACATGCGTGCCGCGAGCTCCGACTCCTTCGAGTCGATGACGCCGCCGCGCCAGCTGACGCTGGAGGAGAGCCTCGAGTTCGCCCGTGACGACGAATGCGTCGAGGTCACGCCCGAGGCCGTTCGCATCCGCAAGGTGATCCTCGACCAGACGATCCGCGGTCGTGAGGCCTCGCGGATGAAGCGCCAGGACGCCAACGCGTAAGCGTCACAGCCGCCACGAAGCCCCGCTCCCCGGATCATCCGGAGGGCGGGGCTTCGTCGTCGGTGACCGAAGCCGTGTTCGTGGTGGGGGAGTGCGGCGCGTCAGAATGATCATCATGGGTTCAACACAACGGGCGGAGGTCGCCCCCGACGACGCGCATGCGCGCCGCGAGGTGTGGCGCGAGGGCCTCGGCGTCGCGATCGCCACCGGCGCCTACGGGATCTCCTTCGGCGCACTGTCGGTGGCCTCAGGACTCGACGTCTGGCAGACCTCCGTGCTGAGCCTTCTCATGTTCACCGGCGGCTCGCAGTTCGCCTTCGTCGGCGTCTTCGGCGCCGGGGGAGTCGGCGCCCTCCCCGCGGCCGTCGCCTCTGCGGCCCTCCTCGGTGTGCGCAATCTCGCCTACGGCATGCGGATGTCGCCGATCATCGGCCGGGGGGTACTCCGTCGTGCGGTCGCAGCGCAGGTCACGATCGATGAATCGACCGCGGTGGCGATCTCGCAGCCGACGACACCGCTGCGCCGGCTCGGGTTCTGGGTGACCGGTCTCGGCGTCTTCGTCGGGTGGAACATCGCCACCCTCCTCGGGGCGCTGCTGGGCGATGTGCTCGGCGATCCGCGCGCGTGGGGGCTGGACGCCGCCGCGGCCGCCGCCTTCCTCGCCCTGCTGTGGCCGCGCCTCAAGGAACGGCAGGCGATCGCCGTCGGCGTGGCCGCCGCTGTGATCGCCGCATGCCTGACCCCGTTCATCATGCCGGGGCTGCCGGTGCTGATCGCCGCGACCGTCGCGGTGGTCGTCGGCTGGTTCAACTGGTTCGCGCGGAGGAACGGCGGCGCGCGCCACGGCGAGTCCGGCACCGGTCAGGGGGCGCGAACATGAGCGTCTGGAGCGCCGTGCTGCTGGCGGCGTGCATCTGTGTGGCGCTGAAGGCGTTCGGATATCTCATCCCCTCCCACCTGCTCGAGGCGCCGCGTCCCGCGCGCATCTCGGATCTCCTGACCGTGGCGCTCCTCGCCGCTCTCGTGGCGGTGCAGACGCTCGGGGACGGACAGGCAGTCGTCGTGGACGCCCGGATCCCCGCGGTGCTCGTGGCGGCGGGGCTTCTCCGCCTGCGGCAGTCCTTCCTCGTCGTGGTGGTCGCGGCGGCAGCGGTCGCCGCGCTCCTGAGGTACCTGGGGTGGGCGGCCTGACGCGTCGGCGCCCTGTCGGCACGCGTAAGATCGCACCGTGCCCTCCTGGTTGACTCGTACCCTGTCCTGGATCGCCGCCGCTCTGGTCGGCGTCGTCTACGGTGCTGCGGGGACGATCGCGCACAGCCTCATGTGGGGCCCGGTGCCCGTCGGCCTGCTCGTCGGTGCCATCGCATGCGCAGCCCTGCTCGTCGCCGTGCGGTCTCTGACGCACGACCGGGGGGCCACGGTGGCGACCGCGATCGGGATGATCGGGATTCTGCTGATCATCTCCGGGCCCGGGGCGGGAGGGTCGGTGATCGTGCCGAACACGCCGATCGGTCAGGTGTGGATCTACCTGATCTCGGCGATCGCTCTGCTCGTGATCGCCTGGCCGAATCTGCGTCGCACGCCGCGCGGCACCCCCGCCGCGACGGCCTCGGTCGCTCAGAGCGAACCGGACAGGGGCGACGCGACGTAGACTGGAGGGGTGACGTATGTGATCGCCCTTCCGTGCGTCGATGTCAAGGATCGAGCCTGCATCGACGAGTGCCCCGTTGACTGCATCTATGAGGGCGAGCGATCGCTGTACATCCACCCCGACGAATGCGTCGACTGCGGCGCCTGCGAGCCGGTGTGCCCCGTCGAGGCGATCTACTACGAGGACGACCTGCCCGACGAGTGGCAGGACTACTACAAGGCGAACGTCGAGTTCTTCGACGAGATCGGTTCGCCCGGCGGTGCGGCGAAGGTCGGCGTCATCAAGCACGACCACCCCATCATCGCCGCCCTCCCGCCTCAGGGAGAGTAGGCGTCGTGGGGGTCAGGGATCTCGCCGACTACCCGTGGGATGCCGTCGTCCCGTTCCGCGAGCGCGCGGCAGCGCACCCGCAGGGACTGGTGGATCTCTCGATCGGATCGCCGGTCGATCCCACCCCCGAGGTGATCCGCACAGCGCTCTCCGCGGCCACCGACGCGCACGCGTATCCGCAGAACATCGGGACGCCCGCGCTGCGTGAGGCGATCGTGGGTTGGTACGCGCGTCGACGCGGAGTGCCTGGACTGTCGGTCGACGAAGTGATGCCGACGGTCGGCTCCAAGGAGCTCGTCGCACTGCTTCCGACGCTGCTCGGCCTCGGTGAGGGCGACATCGTCGTCCATCCCCGTGTCGCCTACCCGACGTACGAGGTCGGCGCGCGCATCGCCGGTGCCACCCCCGTCGCGGCGGACGACCCGGCTTCCTGGCCCGATGGGGCGAAGCTCATCTGGATCAACAGTCCTGGGAACCCCGACGGCCGCACGTGGAGCGCGGAGGAGCTCACGCTCGCCGTGCGTCGCGCGCGAGAGCTCGGAGCGGTGCTCGCGAGCGACGAGTGCTACGCCGAACTCGGCTGGGACGGGCCGTGGGCGGAGGAGACCATCCCCTCGGTCCTCGATCCGCGGGTGACCGACGGGTCGCGGCGCAACCTGCTCAGCGTCTATTCGCTCAGCAAGCAGTCCAACCTCGCCGGCTATCGGGCCGCCTTCGTCGCGGGGGACGCCGAGGTGATCGCCGACCTGCTGCGGGCGCGCAAGCACCTCGGCCTCATGATGCCGTCGCCCGTCCAGCAGGCGATGGTCGTCGCGCTGGGCGACGATGAGCACGTCGCCGCGCAGAAGGAGCTGTACCGGGTCAGGCGGGATCTCCTGCTGCCCGCCCTGCAGACGGCGGGCTTCCGCATCGACGGCTCTGAGGCTGGCCTGTACCTCTGGGCGACCGAGGACCGTGACGCGTGGGAGTCGATGGCGCGGCTCGCCGACCTCGGCATCCTCGCCGGGCCCGGCCCTTTCTACGGGACGGACTCCGCTCGTCACGTCCGTCTCTCCCTCACGGCGCCGACGGAGCGGATCGAAGAGGGTGCCCGGCGGCTGGTGCGCGTGGCTCTGTAGGATCCCACGGCGATCTTCCGGCCCCTCTTGGCGGATGTCACAGTTGGCTCATCGGGCGACTAGGCTGTAGAGGCGATTCGGTCGGGACCCGACCAGGCGCTCGGCGCCGTGCATCGCCCCTCGACGAAACAAGACCGACATGGTCGCATACACGTACTAGGAGGTCCGCGTGAGTGCAGCGGGAGACCAGCAGGCCAAGGCCACTCTCACGATCGGCGAGACCACGGCCGACTTCCCGATTCTGCGCAGCACTGCCGGCGCGGACAGCATCGACTTCTCGACACTGACCAAGCAGACGGGCTACACCGGCCTGGACTACGGCTTCGTCAACACGGCGTCGACGAAGTCGGAGATCACCTTCATCGACGGTGATCAGGGAATCCTCCGCTATCGCGGGTACCCGATCGAGCAGATCGCGAAGAACTGCACCTACCTCGAAGTGGCGTGGCTGCTCATCTACGGTGAGCTCCCCACCCCGGCTGAGCTCGCGGACTTCGACGAGCGCGTGCGCCGTCACACGCTCCTCCACGAGGACCTCAAGCACTTCTTCTCGGCCCTGCCGCACACCGCGCACCCGATGTCGGTGCTGTCCTCGGCCGTCGCCGCCCTCTCGACCTACTACGAGGGCCAGACGGACCCGAACAACCCGGAGCACGTCGAACTGAACATGGTTCGCATGCTCGCCAAGCTCCCGGTCATCGCCGCGTACGCGCACAAGAAGAGCGTCGGACAGGCCTTCCTCTACCCGGACAACTCGCTGAGCTTCGTCGACAACTTCCTCAAGCTGAACTTCGGGGTCAACTCCGAGCAGTACGAGATCAACCCGGTCATGTCCAAGGCGCTGGAGCTCCTGCTCATCCTCCACGAGGACCACGAGCAGAACGCATCGACCTCCACCGTGCGGCTGGTGGGGTCGACCGGTGCCAATCAGTTCGCGTCGATCTCCGCCGGCATCCAGGCGCTCTCCGGGCCGCTGCACGGCGGTGCCAACGAGGCGGTGCTCAGCATGCTCGCCGAGATTCGCGACTCCGGTCAGGGCGTTCAGCGCTTCGTCGAGCGCGTCAAGAACAAGGAAGAGGGCGTCAAGCTCATGGGCTTCGGCCACCGGGTCTACAAGAACTACGACCCCCGTGCCAAGCTCGTCAAGGAGGCGGCCGACGAGGTGCTGCGCGAGCTCGGCGTCACGGATCCGCTCCTCGACCTCGCCAAGGAGCTCGAGGAGATCGCTCTCGCGGACGACTACTTCAAGGAGCGTCGCCTGTACCCGAACGTCGACTTCTACACCGGCGTCATCTACAAGGCGATGGGCTTCCCCACGCGTATGTTCACGGTGCTGTTCGCGATCGGCCGGCTTCCCGGCTGGCTCGCCCAGTGGCGCGAGCTCAACCTCGACAAGCAGACCAAGATCGGTCGCCCGCAGCAGCTGTACACGGGCGCTGCCGAGCGCTCGTTCCCGACGCGCTGAGACCACGGGAAAGCCCCGGACGTCCGAGAGGACATCCGGGGCTTTCTCGTGCGATCAGAGGCCCGAAGGGCGGTGATCAGCGAGCGTTGGAGCCGCCGCCCTGCGCGCGACGCGGGCGCCGGGTGTCGACGCGCTGTCCGACCTGCAGGCCAGTGCGCTGCTGACCGCCGGAGCGCTGACCCTGCGCGGCGGGCTGGCCCTGCGCGCTCTGGCCCTGGCCGCCATGGCCCTGCGGGCGACGGCGACGGCGGGCGGGGGAGCCTGCAGCGGGCGTGCCGCCCTGCTGCGGCTGGCGCGGCTTCTTCGGCTGCTGGCGCTGCTGCTGCTGCGCCTGCACCGGTACCGGCTTGACGTGTGCTGCGCGCTCTCCGACGAGTTCGTCGACGATTCCCGCGTTGACGGCCTCGAGCTCTGCGGAGATCTGCGCCTTGCGGAGCAGGTCCTTCACATCGCGACGCTGTTCGGGGAGCACGACGGTGACGACCGTGCCTGCGGCACCGGCGCGAGCGGTGCGACCGGAGCGGTGGAGATAGGCCTTGTGCTCCATCGGCGGGTCGACGTGGACGACGAGGTCGACGTTGTCGACGTGTACTCCGCGCGCGGCGACATCGGTCGCCACCAGCACGCGGACGCCGCCGTCCGCCGGGTCCGCGGAGAACGCGCTGAGGTTGCGCTCACGGGCGTTCTGCGACAGGTTGCCGTGCAGGTCCACCGCCGGGATGCCGGCGGCGGTGAGCTGCTTGGCGAGCTTCTTCGCCTGGTGCTTCGTCCTGGTGAACAGGATGCGGCGACCGGTGCCGGAGGCGAGCTCACGGACGAGCACCGTCTTGTGCTCGGTCGACGTGGTCACCAGAACCCGGTGGGTCATCTCGCCGACGGGGACGCTGGCTTCGTCGACCTCGTGGCTGACCGGATTGGAGAGGAAGCGCTTGGCGAGCGAGTCGATGCCGCGGTCGAGCGTGGCGCTGAACAGCAGCCGCTGGCCACCGGTCGGGGTGGCGGCGAGGATCCGGGTGACGCCGGGGAGGAACCCGAGGTCGGCCATGTGATCGGCCTCGTCGAGCACGGCCACCTCGACGGAGTCGAGGGAGACGAGCTTCTGCTTCATGAGGTCTTCCAGGCGACCGGGGCAGGCCACGACGATGTCGACGCCGCTGCGCAGCGCCTGCTCCTGCGGGCGCTGGCTGACACCGCCGAAGATCGTGGTGACGCGGAGCCCTGCGGCCTCGGCGAGCGGGGCGACGGTGGCGGCGATCTGCGTGGCCAGTTCACGCGTGGGGGCGAGGACGAGGCCACGGGGGTGCTGTGCACGGGTGCGCTTCTGCGAGGCGCTCAGCCGAGCGACCAGCGGAAGGGCGAAGGCGATGGTCTTGCCGCTGCCGGTGCGGCCGCGGCCGAGGAGGTCGCGGCCGGCGAGGGAGTCGGGAAGCGTGTCGCGCTGGATGGCGAAGGCTTCGGTCTTGCCGTCCGCGGCGAGCACGTCGGCGAGGCGTGCGGGCACGCCGAGATCAAGGAAACTGGGCATTGAGATACTCCGTGAGCGCGTGACAGTTCACGCGCGGCTAGGGGGTGGGCGACCGCGCACAGGAAGTGCGCAGAGGTTCGCCGTTCGAAACGCCAACTGGTGGAGGAGCAGTCCTGCTCGCTTCGGTCCGTGAGGACCCCGTGTCGACGACGCAGTGGCCCGATGTCGGGCAACCCTGCAAGCCTAGCAGAGCACCACACGCCGACCCTGAGCGTGGGGCGGGCGGCGCGTTCTCCGGTGGATCAGGCGTGCAGCGCCTCGTTCAGCGTCACGCCGACGCCCGCGCGCTGCTTCGCCTCGATCGCCCCGGTGACGGAGTTCCGCCAGAAGAGCAGACCGTCCGCTCCGCTCAGCTCCGCCGCCTTCACGACGGGCCGGCCGCCGTCTGCGGTGCGGGGGCCGTCGACGAGGACGACCTTCGATCCCGCTGTGATGTAGACACCGGCCTCGAGGATGCAGTCGTCGCCCAGGGCGATGCCGAGGCCGGAGTTCGCGCCGAGCAGCGTGCGCTCGCCGATCGAGACCCGCACCGTCCCGCCGCCCGAGAGCGTGCCCATGATCGAGGCGCCACCGCCGATGTCGCTGCCGGCGCCCACCACGACGCCCTGGGAGATGCGACCTTCGACCATCGAGGCACCGAGGGTGCCGGCGTTGAAGTTGACGAAGCCCTCATGCATCACCGTGGTGCCGGGGGAGAGGTGCGCCCCGAGGCGCACGCGCGCAGCATCCGCGATGCGGACACCGGCGGGCTGGACGTAGTCGGTGAGACGGGGGAACTTGTCCAGGCCCTGCACCTGGATGCCGTGCCGGCGCAGGTGCGGCTGCAGCCGCGCCGCGTCATCCGGGTGCATCGGGCCGGCGTTGGTCCACGCGACGTTGGGGAGGTGGCCGAAGATGCCGTCGAGATTCAGCGCGTTCGGCCGCACGATCAGGTGCGAGAGCGCGTGCAGACGGAGGTAGGCGTCCGCGGTCGAGGCCGGTGCCTCGTCGAGGTCGATCTGCAGGCTGATCGCCTTGATCGTCACGTTGCGGCGGTCGTCGCCGCCGGTGAGATCCGACAGGGAATCCGTGGTCTCGCCCTCGGGGATCGGGCCGTCGAACACGCGCGGGTACCACGCGTCGAGCACGGTTCCGTCGCTCGCGATCGTCGTGAGGCCGACACCGGACACCGTGCGCGCGTTGTTCATGCCTCAACGCTATCGAATCCTGCGTGCCGTCCGACGCCGTGAGACATCACAAGGGGCAGTGGCGAGTGCGAGGTCATAGGCTGGACGCATGCTGCTCGATCCGACCGTGTCCGCCGTGGAACTCACCCGTGCGATCTGCGACATTCCGAGTGTCTCCGGTGACGAGAACGCGCTCGCCGATGCGATCGAAGCCGTCGTCGCCCCGCTCCCGCATCTCGAGGTCATCCGGCACGGGAACACGGTCGTCGCCAGGACGAACCTCGGCAGGGCGCAGCGCGTCGTCATCGCCGGCCACATCGACACCGTCCCGATCAACGACAACGTCCCGACCAGATTCGTCGACATCGACGGCGTCGCGCACCTGTGGGGACGAGGCACCGTCGACATGAAGGGCGGTGTGGCCGTGCAGCTCAAGCTCGCGGTCGAACTCGTCGGCCCAGCGGTGGACATCACCTGGATGTGGTACGACAACGAGGAGGTCGCGGCATCCCTCAACGGCCTCCGCCTGCTCTCGATCGATCGCCCCGATCTCTTCGCCGCGGACTTCGCGATCCTCGGAGAGCCGTCGGACGGTCAGGTGGAGGGCGGCTGCAACGGCACCCTGCGTGCGATCGTCCGCACCCATGGCGTACGCGCGCACAGCGCGCGGGCGTGGATCGGCGAGAACGCGATCCACGCGGCCGCACCGATCCTCCGCCGCCTCGCCGAGTACCGCGCCAAAGAGGTGCACGTGGAGGGGCTCGCGTACCGCGAGAGCATGAGCGCTGTGCGCATCTCCGGTGGGGTCGCCGGCAACGTCATCCCGGATCTGTGCGAGGTCGAGGTCAACTACCGCTTCGCTCCCAACAAGGATGCAGCGGCCGCCGAGACGCATCTGCGCGGTGTCCTCGAGGGCTTCGACGTCGAGATCACCGATGCCGCAGACGGGGCGCGCCCCGGGCTCGATGCCCCGATCGCGCAACAGTTCGTCGCCGCGGTGGGCGCCGTCCCGCGGCCCAAGTACGGCTGGACGGATGTCGCGCGGTTCAGTGCTCTCGGCATCCCCGCGGTGAACTACGGACCCGGTGACCCCCACCTCGCACACCACGATGAGGAGCGCGTCCCGCTCGCGCAGATCGAGGCCGTCGAGCAGGGTCTGCGGGCGTGGCTCACCGCGCAGTGATCCGCGCGGCGCGCCACCTGGCGCGCACTCCGCTGCTCGTGCGGATCGCCTTCGTCTATCTCAGCGCCCGGGTGGTCACCACGGTGTTCCTCCTGCTCGCCGCCGAGCGGTCGGGGCCGGGTTCCCGGTTCGGCGCGGATGCGACCATTGGGAGCTTCGTGGTCGGTTGGGACGCCCAGTGGTACTGGCTGGTCGCGTGGGAGGGGTATCCGTCTGTCCTGCCGCTGACACCGTCGGGGGCCGTCGCCGAGAACGCCTGGGCGTTCATGCCGGTCTACGCGTACGCCGCGCAGATCGTCGGACTCCCGTTCGGCTCGTGGGGTGGCGGGGCGCTGCTGATCTCGCTGGCCGCCGGATACCTCGCCTGCGTGGCGCTCCACCGGCTGCTGCGGGGGCGCATCGGGACATCGGCGGCGATGTGGGCCGTGGTCTTCTTCGCCTGGGGTCCGCTGGCCGCACTGTTCCAGGTGGGGTACGCGGAGACGCTGTTCCTCCTGCTCCTGCTGGTCGCGCTCGATCTCGTCGCGCGCCGCCGATACGGCTGGCTGTACCTCCTCATCCCCGTGATGGCCTTCACGCGGCCCGGAGTGCTCGCCTTCTCTCTGTACCTCGCTCTGTACGGGATCATGCGCTGGGCCGGACGGTGCCGGGATCCGCTGCCCGGCCGCGAGATCGTCCACATCGTCGCGCTCGGACTCCTCGCGGCCGCGACCGGTCTCTCATGGCAGGTCATCGCCGGGATCGTCACGGGCGATCCCGGTGCGTATCTCGCGACGGAACTCGCCTGGCGTCGGAACTGGGGCGTCGCGGACGGGCCGTTCATCCCGTTCGAGGGGTGGGTGCAGGCGTCGCAGTTCTGGTTCGGGCACTGGGGGATGCCGCCCTCGTGGGGGCCCGTCGCCCTCGGCCTCCTCGTGCTCGCGGCTGCGGCGGCACTGTTCGCGGCTCCCGTGCGGCGCCTCGGTGCCGACCTGCGGTTGTGGAGTGCGAGCTACCTGCTGTACCTGCTGGCGGTGTTCTTCCCCCAGTCGAGCACGTTCCGGCTCCTGCTTCCGCTGGCGCCGCTGACCGGTGCGCTCGCCGTGCCGCGGTCCCGGTGGTACCGCCTCGCCGTCCTGCTGGTGTGCGTGGCGGGGCAGTGGATGTGGATCGACCAGATGTACGCCCAGGGGAGCAGCTTCTGGCAGGTGCCGTGACCGGCGACGAGGCCGTGTGGCCTGGCGGCGACCGGGGCGGAAGTCTACCGATAAACTTGATGCATACCACCGAGGGAAAGGGAGCCACGATGGCAGCGATGAAGCCGAGGACCGGAGACGGGCCGATGGAGGCCGTGAAGGAGGGACGACTCATCATCGTGCGGGTTCCGCTCGAAGGCGGCGGTCGTCTCGTCGTCTCAGTCAACGATGAAGAGGCGAAGGAACTGCACGACGTGCTTTCCGGCGTCGTGAGCTGACGCTCCGACATCACGGGCGGTGGATCCTCGGATCCGCCGCCCTTCGTCGTCTCCGGAGGCCGCAACCGTCCTCGTCGTGCGCGGTCCGCTCAGTCGGTGCGGACGCTGACGAGCTGCAGGAGCCCCTCGCCCGCAGTGGAGATCGCGGCGAGCACGGCCGGCGACTCCTGCGTCTCTTGGATCAGCGACCGGTAGGCGCGGGTCACGTCATCCCGCTGGACGGGATCAGCCGCCTTGCCGCCGGCGAGGACACGGGGCACGGCGACGACGCCGCCGGTGCGCACCAGACGGAGGCCGTGCTCGACGTACTCGATCACGTTCTCCGGGTCGGCATCCACGAGCACGATGTCGTAGGCGCTCTCGTTCATGCGGGGGAGCACGTCCGCTGCGCGTCCGGTGATGAAACGTGCACGCGTGGAGGGCACCTTCGCCTCGGCGAAGCTGCGCCGAGCGGCGGCGAGGTGCTCCGGCTCGTTGTCGATCGAGGTGAGCACCGCCTGCGGGGCTCCGCGCAGCATCCACAGGCCGGAGACGCCGGTTCCCGTGCCGATCTCGACGATCGACCGCGCTGCGGTCGTCGCGGCGAGCACCGCGAGTTGCGCCCCCACCGCGGCGCTCACCGAGGACACCCCCAGCTCGCGTGCGTGCGTGCGTGCACGCGCGATCGCCGTCGGTTCGATGACCGCCTCGCGGATGTACCGTGCGTTCGCGTCGTTCTCGCTCATGTCTTCTCCTCGACCTGCCGTCTCCAGGGTATTGCGCTGTCACGGTCATCGCTCGCAGGCGCGGCGGGTAGCCTGTGTACATGGATTTCGGCCTGACCTTCGAGAAGCTGCTTCTCATCGGAGTGATCGCTGCGATCATCATCGGTCCGGAGCGTCTGCCGAAGGCGGCCGAGAGCTTCGCGCGGTTCGTGCGCAAGGCCGGCGAGTACCTTCGCGACACCAAGACGAGGATGCGCGACGAGCTCGGTCCGGAGATCGATGACGTCGACTGGCGCAAGCTCGATCCCCGTCAGTACGACCCGCGGCGGATCATCAGAGATGCCCTTCTGGAGGACGTCGCCGCCGCGACGACCACCGCCACCGCCACGAAGGCCGCTCAGACACCCGCCGACGTGCCGACGGTGCCGACCGACGGCCCGTCGAGGCGTCCGCCTCGGCTGCGGCCGGAGTTCACCCGCGACTCCCCGCCGCCGTTCGACCTCGAGGCGACCTGAGCCCGGTCAGATCTTCGCCTTCAGCACGGCGACATCGGCGTCGCTGAGCAACGCGCGGGGGATCGCCGTGACGGCGGACGAGCCGACCAGCTGCAGGACGGCGGCGTGCTTGCCGACGCGCACGGACCGGAACGTCGAGTACGCCATGTCGGAGACGCCGCGGGTGGAGACGAGCTTCACCGACTTCTCGCCCACTTCCACGCGCATCGAGGTCCCCGCCGGCATCGCTGTGCTGATCGCCCGTCGGACGGATGCGCGCGTGAAGACGACGGACGCGACCGCGAGTGCGGCGATGGCGAGCATCGTGATCGTCAGCGTGCTGCTGCGTTCCTCGTCGGCCGTACCGATCAGGGTGAGGACGACCACGTTGACGGCGAACGCCGCGACAAGGGTCGTGTACGCGATCACCGCCAGGGGTCGCGTGAGCGTGTAGATGAGGACATCCCACGAGACGAGGCGGATCATCTCCGCGTCGACGGTGACGGGGCGGGAGGAAGGTTCAGGGGCCACCGGTCGAGTCTTTCACGACTCGTTCGCGTCATGACGCGCGACGGACATCGGCAATGGTCTGCCGGAGAGTCCGCGTCCGCGCCCGACGAGGCGGTCCGCCAGGGTGGTGATGGCGCGAGCGGCGGAGTCGTCTGGTTGTCCGACCACGACCGGGATGCCGGCGTCCCCGCCCGCACGCAGCGCGGGACTCAGCGGAACGGATGCCAGAAGCGGGACCTCGTCGTTCGCCTGCGAGAGCGCGGCGGCGACCTCGGTCCCTCCGCCGGAACCGAACAGGTCCATGGTCGTGCCGTCGGGGAGAGTGAACGCCGCCATGTTCTCGACGACGCCGATGACCCGCTGGCCGGTCTGGCGGGCGACCAGTCCACTGCGGATGGCGACGTCGGATGCCGCGGACTGCGGCGTGGTCACCACGATCACCTCGGCGTGCGGAAGGATCTGACCGATCGAGATCGCGATGTCCCCGGTGCCGGGAGGCATGTCGATGAGGAGGACGTCGAGGTCCCCGAAGAACACATCCGTGAGGAACTGCTGGACGGTCCTGTGCAGCATCGGCCCGCGCCAGGCGACGACCGCCTCACTGTCGCGCAGGAACATCCCGATCGAGATCGTCTTCACTCCGTGTGCGACCGGCGGCAGCATGAGGTCGTCGATCCGTGTGGGCTGCGTTCCTGCGGGGATGCCGAGCAGCCCCGGGATCGAGAACCCGTGCACATCGGCGTCGACGAGTCCGACCGCCAGTCCCCGCGACGCGAGGGAGACGGCGAGATTCGCCGTGAGCGTCGACTTGCCCACTCCGCCCTTGCCGCTGGAGACGAGGATCACCCTGGTGAGCGAGTCGGGACCGAACGGCATCTGCCGTGCCGGGCGTCCGTCCCGCAGCTTCTCGGTGAGCGCGCGGCGCTCGGCCGGCGTCATCACCCCGACATCGACGGAGACGTCATCGATGCCCGCCACGGATGCCGCGGCGCGGCGCACGTCGCTCTCGATCCGGTTGGCTGCGGGGCATCCGACGATCGTCAGCGCGATCCCCACTGATGCCGCGCCGCCGTCGACGGAGATCTCGCGCACCATGTCGAGCTCGCCGATCGGGCGGCGCAGCTCAGGGTCCGTCACCGAGGCGACGGCCTGGCGGACGCGATCGACGAGGCTCACGGTCGTGGGAGGCGCGGCCGGGTCGGGATCGGCCCCGTCCGGGTATCCGTGGCGTCCCCGTCCTGGTCGTCGTCCAGGTCGGCCAGCAGGGCCCGCAGCTCCTGCCGCAGCACGTCACGCGTCACCGCCTGGGCATTGCGCTCCTCCAGGGACATGCGCAGTGCGACGATCTCCCTCGCCAGGTACTCGGTGTCGGCGAGGTTGCGCTCGGCGCGCTGACGATCCTGCTCGATCTGCACCCGGTCCCGGTCGTCCTGCCGGTTCTGTGCGAGCAGGATGAGCGGGGCGGCGTAGGACGCCTGGAGGGAGAGGATGAGGGTCAGCGCGGTGAAGCCGAGCGCTGCGGAGTCGAAGCGCCACCAGCCGTTCGCCTCGGCGAGCACCGTGTAGAACATCCACAGCGCGCAGAACAGGGTGAGAAGCGCCAGGAAGATGGGCGTTCCCATGGCGCGCGCCACCCACTCGGTGAAGCGGCCGAACCGATCGCGGGACTGCGGCGTCCGAGGGCGCGTCGTTCCGCGTCCGAGCGGAGCATCCAGGCCTGAGCGGTCGTTGCGGGCCATCATCGTGCACCTCCCTGGGTGAGGGAGTCGTCGGCGTCATGGGTGCGCCAGTCGTCGGGCAGCAGGTAGTCGAGGACGTCGTCGATGCTCACCACTCCGACCAGGCGCCCGGCCGCGTCGACAACGGGGAGCGACACGAGGTCGTAGCTGGCGAGCAGACGGGCGGTCTCTGCGGCGGATGCCGATACCGAGATCGGCTCCATCGTCTCGTCCACGATCGCGCCGAGGCGCTCGTGCGGCGGGTAGCGCAGCATCCGCTGGAAATGCACCACGCCGAGGAGGCGACCGGTCGGGGTCTCGAAGGGCGGCAGGGTGACGAAGACCGCGGCGGCGAGGGCCGGATGCATCTCGTGCCGACGGATCAGCGCGAGCGCCTCTGCCACGGTCGCGTCGGCGGACAGGATGATCGGCTCGGTCGTCATGAGACCACCGGCGGTGTCGGGGGCGTAGCTGAGCAGCGTGCGGACGTCCTCCGCCTCCTCCGGCTCCATGAGGTCAAGGAGCTGTTCGAGTCGCTTCTTCGGCAACTGGGCGAGGAGGTCGGCTGCGTCGTCCGGCTCCATGTGGTCGAGGATGTCGGCGGCGCGTTCGTCGCCGAGGCCGTCGAGGATGTGGACCTGATCCTCCTCCGGCATCTCCTCGAGCGCGTCGGCGAGCCGGTCGTCGGAGAGCTCCTCCGCGACCTCGATCAGGCGCTGCTGGGGAAGGTCCAGGAGTGTCGTCGCCAGGTCGGCGGCGTGCAACTCCGAGTACGACGCGACGAGCTGCTCGGCGGATTGCGATTCACCGGGCGCGCGCTTCTCGACGACCTCGTTCCACACGGCGAACGTCGTCGGACCCTTCGCGAAGGGCGAGGCGCTCGTCTTGGGCTTGCGGAGGAAGAGCTGACTGACGTCCCAGTCGCCCAGCCGGTTCGGCTCGATCGCGACGTCCTCGATGACCGCACTGCCGCTCCCGTCGGCGAGCTCGACCCTGCGGCCGAGCAGCTCCGAGAGGACGCGGACCTCGCCGGGGCGGGGCTGGAAGCGGCGCACGTTGATGAGCCCGGTCGTGAGCACCTGGCCGGCGCGGATCGAGGTCACACGGCCGATCGACATGAACACATGGCGGCGGCCGGGGATCTCCACCACGAGACCGATCACGCGGGGCGAGGCCGTACTTCGATACACGACGACGACATCCCGGACCTTGCCGAGCCGGTCGCCGACGGGATCGAAGACGGCGCAACCTGCCAGGCGCGCGACGAATACCCGTTGTGTGCTCACGCTCCCAGCGTAGTCCGCGGGGCCGCCGTCTCGGGCTGCGGGCGGGCCCGCATGGAACAATGGAGGCATGAGCATGTTGAACCGTCCGGCCACGGGCGCGCCCGTCGGTGAGACCGTCACGACGGTCCGTGATTACGAGGCCGCGCAGAAGGCGGTCTCGACGCTGATCTCCGCCGAGGTCCCCGCCCGCGACATCGCGATCGTCGGCCAGGGCGTGCGCACGATCGAGCGGGTCACCGGGCGCCTCGGCTATGCGGCGGCGGCCCGTTCCGGAGCGATCAACGGCGTGCTCATCGGGCTGCTCCTCTCGGCGATCCTCGTCATCGGGAACCCCGACGCACCCATCCAGCTCTTCGTCGGTTTCGTGTTCATCGGCGTCGCGCTCGGCATGATCCTCAGCCTCGTGACGTACGCGATCGTCCGCCGCCGCCGTGACTTCGCCAGCGTCACGCAACTGGCCGCCGACCACTACGACGTCACCGTCATGGCCGCATCCTTGGCCAAGGCCCGCGACGCACTGGGCGTCTCGGCGCGCACCAAGGTCGTGCGCCCTCCGGCCGACCTCACCGAACCGCCGCGCTACGGCGAGCGGATCGCTCCGGGGACCGACCCGGCAGCGCAGACCCCTGCGGGTCACATGATCCCGCCGCGCCCCGCCGCACCGGGCCCCCAGTACGGCGAGCGGGTGGGGCAGGACGCGCCGACGGCACCGGCCGAGGACGCAGGCGACGCAGACGCCGCCGAGGCGGAACCGCGCGACGACGACACGCGTCCCTGACCGTACTCAGCCTGACGCGCGCCGAGGAGACACCATGAGCACGCAGACGCCGTACACCGCCGCACCGCAGGCCTACGCGCAGCATCCGGCAGTCGGGACGCACGCTCTGCCGCCCCGTCTCTCGGGCGGAGCGGAGACGCGCGGGGGACACGCACTGCCGCCGCACCCGGCGCCGCACCCGATGCAGGGCCGGGCCGCGCAGAGTCCTCAGCCGCCATACGGGTCGTCCGCGACGCCCCCCACCGGCACGCTCTCCTGGGCGCTCGGGTTCTTCGTCCTCGTGCCCGTGCCGTTCCTCAACGGCACGATCGCCGGTGCAGCCATGGCGTTGTCGTACGGTGCGTCCGCCAAGCGCGGGGCCCTCGCGAAGGAGAATGGCCGTCATGCGGCGAACTGGGGCCTGACGTACTTCTGCCTTTCGTGGGCACTGTTCCTGGCGTACTTCTTCCGGAACATCTGGGCGGTGCCCGGTGACGACGCAAGCGGCCTCCTCTCCGCCGCTGTTCCGTTCGGACTGACGGTGGTGCTGGCGCTCACGCACATCGTCATCGTGGTCGTCGGGACGGTCCGGTCGTACGGCGGTCGAGTGATGCGGGTGCCGTTCGCGATCCCGTTCGTGCGCGCATGACCCTCACGGTCGCACTCCCGCGAGGAGCAGTCGAGGTCACCACGGCGTGGACACCCGGTGACGGGCGCGGCGCGGTGATCGTCGCGCACGGCGCAGGTGCGGGGATGGAACACCCCTTCCTGGTCGGCTTCACCGAGGCGCTGAACACCGTCGGATTCTCGACGCTGCGGTTCAACTTCCCCTACCGCGAGCAGGGGAGGCGGATGCCGGGGCCGGCAGCGCACGCGATCGCGACGTGGCATGCCGCCGTCGCCCATGTCCGCGGACGAGAACCCGCGGGCCCGGTGTGGGCCGCGGGGAAGTCCTACGGCGGCCGCATGGCATCGATGGCCGTGGCCGAAGGGCTCGAGGTGGACGGACTGATCTACCTCGGTTACCCGCTGCATCCCCCCGGTTCGCCCGAGAAGCTCCGTGCGGCGCACCTGCCGGCGATCGCCGCACCGCAACTGTTCGTCGAGGGGACCGCCGACCCGTTCGTGCAGCCCGTCTCACAACTCGAGGAGGTCGTCGCGACCTGCCAGGATGCCCGCATCGAGTGGGTCGAGGGCGGCGGGCACTCCTTCGAGGTCAAGGGCGCCAAGCGCCCGGCCGACGAGGTCGGCGCGTCACTTGCCCCCATCGTTGACGCCTTCACCGCATCGCGCTGAGGGGCCAGGGCCGCCCGAAGCTCGGACTCAGCGGTGCTGCCAGCGGAACAGCAGCAGGCGCAGCGCTGCGCCGATCTTCATCGGCACGATCTCCCCGAACCGGTGCTCGTCGGCACGCACCAGGCGCTCGGCGAGGTCGGGCCGCTGCTGCCACAGGTACTCCCGTGCGACCTCGGCGTGCGGTGAGTTCGAGACGATCTTGATCACCTCGGCGTCCTCGATGAGATCGATCGCGTTCTCGATGTTCTCCCACGTCGACCGGCTGTCCGGCTCGAGTACGATCCGCCCGGTGTAATCGAGCTCCTCGCGCGCATACCGCTCCATGATGACGGCCTCAGGGGTGTCACCCTCCACCGTCCCGCCGCACATCACGAGGGTGCTGTCGGCGGCCCGGTCCAACGAGCGGATTCCGGCGCGGACGCGATAGCGGTTGACGTAGTTCGCCCGTTCGCCGCGGTTGCCGTAGCCGAGAACCAGGACGGCCTCGGTCGCCCCCGCCGGTGCCGGCGACTGCGAGGTTCCCAGCGAGCTCCAGCTCGATCGCCAGTGCACGTACTCCGCCCACGCCGCGGCGGCGGAGTACGCGGCGAAGCCGGTCCAGAACAGCCGGCGCACGAGGCTCGTCGGCCTGCTCACACCTGAGGTCCGCGGGCGATCCACGCCTCGACCTCGTCGGCAGTGCGGGGGATGTCGGCGGAGAGGTTCACCGGGCCGTCCTCGGTCATGAGGATGTCGTCCTCGATGCGCACACCGATCCCTCGGAGCTCCTCCGGGACGGTCAGGTCGTCGATCTGGAAGTAGAGCCCGGGCTCGATCGTGAACACCATGCCGGGCTCCAGCACGCCGTCGTAGTACATCTCGCGACGCGCCTGTGCGCAGTCGTGCACATCGATGCCGAGGTGGTGGGAGGTGCCGTGGACCATGTACCGGCGGTGCTGCCCACCGGCATCGGCATCCAGGGCCTCATCGGCGCTCACGGGAAGCAGACCCCATTCGGCGGTGCGCTTCGCGATCACGGCCATGGCGGCCTCGTGCACCTCACGGAACCGCACACCGGGCCTGGCCGCAGCGAACGCCGCATCCGCCGCCTCGAGGACGGTGTCGTACACGCGTCGCTGCACCTCGGTGAACGTGCCGTTCACCGGCAGCGTGCGGGTGATGTCCGCGGTGTACAGGCTGTCGGCCTCGACACCCGCGTCGACGAGGATGAGATCGCCGGGGATCACCGCGCCGTCGTTGCGCGTCCAGTGCAGGTAGCAGGCATGCGGGCCGGACGCGGAGATCGTGTCGTATCCCTCGCCGTTGCCGTCCTCGCGCGCCCTCCGGTGGAAGACACCCTCGACCACGCGCTCTCCGCGTGCGTGCTGCGCCGCCTCCGGCAGGGCGCGGATGATGTCGTCGAACCCGCGCGCGGTGATCTCGACGGCGCGGCGCATCTCGGCGATCTCGTACTCGTCCTTGACCAGACGCAGCTCCGACACGAAACGTGCGAGGTCGGGATCGGCGAGCGTCACGTCATCGTCGGACGCGGTGAAGGCGGCGAGATGGTCGGTGGCGACGTCGAGGTCCGCGGCGACTCCGGCCAGCGAAGGACGCGGGCCGATCCAGAACTCGCCGACCGTGGCGTCGGCGTAGAACTCGGTGGTGGTGCGGTCCGCGCGCTCCCGGAAGTGCAGGGTCACATCGTGGCCGCCGTCGGTCGGCTCGAACACGAGCACGGAGTCCGGCTCGCTGTCGGCGGCCCAGCCGGTGAGGTGGGCGAACGCCGAGTGCGCACGGAACGGGTAGTCCGTGTCGTTGCTGCGCTGCTTGAGCGACCCCGCCTCGATCACCAGCCGCTTGCCGGGGAAGGCGGCGGAGACCGCGGCACGACGGGCGGCGGCGTAAGCCGCCTGGGGGCGCGCGGCGGGCAGCGACTCGGGGCGCTCGGCCCATCCGGTCGAGATCGTGTCGAGGAATCCGCGGGGGAACGGCTGCTTGCGGTTCGTGACGGGGGCTTCTTCGATCGTCTCGTTGTCTGCGGTGCTCATCCATCCAGTCTCTCACTCCTGCGTAGGCTGGGGAATGTGGTGATCCTCATCGATCTCGTGCTGGTGGCGGTGTTCTGCGTCATCGGGCGCCTCTCGCATGCCGAGGGCATCCTCGGCGATCTGCCGGGGCTCGCGAACACCGCCTGGCCGTTCCTGCTGGCCACCCTGATCGCCCACGCCGTCCTGCTGTGGCGGCGGACGCAGGCCGACCGCGTGCTGCCGGGCGTGTTCGTCTGGGCGGTCACCGTCGTCCTCGGGCTGCTGCTGCGCTGGATCAGCGGGCAGGGCACGGCGCTGCCGTTCGTCATCGTCACCGCACTCACGCTCGCGGCCTTCCTCATCGGCTGGCGCGCCGTGCTCGCTCTCGTGCGGCGGATGCGGAGACGGCAGGGCAGCGGCGCGCGCGCCGACTGATCGCCTCTGAGGGGTTCCGCCGTCCGCGACTCCGGTCACAACTCCGGAGTTTCTCGCGCGTTCCGCGGATTCTCGGGCGCAGTGGTGCCTGTTCGGCCGGATTCTCCGGAGTTATGCCCGCAGCAGCAGCAGCAGCAGCGGCAGCGGCAGCGGCAGGGCGGCGGCAGGGCGGCGGCTGCTCAGCCGGCGGGCTCGAGCTGCACGACGAGCGCGCGGTGGTCGGACCCGGCGGCGTCCAACACCAGCGAGCCGGTGGGGTTCCAGTTCCCACTCGCCATGATGTGGTCGATCGGTGCGCCGAGGAGCTCCGGATACTCCGCCGGCCAGGTGCCGGTGAGCCCGGTGCCCGTTCGGGATGCCGCGTCGAGGCAGTAGCCCATGTCGCCGCCGCCGAGACCGAGAGCGGCCATGTGGTCGAGCGTCGCGTTGAAGTCACCGGCGAGGATGAAGTCGCCGTCGGCCGGGCACTGGTCGGCGATCCAGTTGAGATCGGACTGCCAGCGGTCCATCGCCTCGACGCGCGGAGCCACGGCGTGCACCGCGACGATGGTGGGGCCCGACCCGTTCACCGGCATGACCACGGCACTGGGCACCGAGCTGGTGTTGCTGGAGCCGTCCTCGGACGAGGCGATCACGGAGTAGTCGCCGAGGTCGGGGGAGATGAGGATGGTCGTCTCCCACGCCTGCGGGCCGTTCTCGACGTTGCCGAACTGCACGTGGTGCACCCACATCGGATGCCCCTGATCGCGCAGCATGACCGCGATGCGCTCGCCGACGGACTCCGCCGTCTCCGGGAGGGTCACCACGTCGACCTCATTGGCGAGGATGGCGTCGGCGATGGTCTCTGCGGAGACGGCTTCGCCTGCTGTGTTCCAGGTGAGCACCCGCACGCTCGAGTCCGTGGGAGCGGGCAGTGCCCCCGAGCCGAACCCGCGCATCACGCCGATCGCTCCGGTCGCCGCGGCGCCGAGCAGCGCCACGATGAGGATGGATGCCGCGAAGCCGCGCAGCGGTCGGGCAAGAAGAAGCAGCAGCGACAGCAGCGCGATCGCGAGGAACGCGGCGAGCACCACCCCGCGCACGGCGACCAGTTGCGCGAACGGGAAGGTCTGCTCGAGCTGGAAGAACTGCGGCCACACGACGATCGCCGACGCGATCGCGAAGAGCACGGTGAGGAGGACCCCGAACAGTCGAAACATCGCTATGAGCCTAGGGGCGCACGCTGTGAATCACCTGCCGCGACGCCGCCGCGCCCTCGCGAGATCGCGGCGCTAGTCTCGAAACATGACCGATGTGCAGAACTTCGCGGGCCCCGCCGACCTGCACATGCATTCGAACCACTCCGACGGGACCGAGAGCCCGGCTGAGGTCGTCCGGCAGGCGCACGCGCACGGCATCCGCACGCTTGCGCTGACCGACCACGACCGCACCACCGGATGGGGTGAGGCGGGGGAGGCCGCCGCATCCCTCGGCATGACGTTCCTCCCCGGCATGGAGCTGTCCGCGAAGCACCACTGGCGCAGCGTCCACGTGCTGGGCTACCTGTTCGACCCCGAGGATGCCGCGCTGCGCGCCGAGACCGACCGGATCCGCGAGGACCGGGTGGGCCGGGCGGAGCGCATCGTCCGCAACATCGGCCGCGACTACGACCTGTCCTGGGCCGACGTGCTCGCCCAGACGACGACGGATGCGACGGTCGGGCGCCCGCACATCGCCGACGCGCTCGTGGCGCGTGGCATCGTCGGCGACCGCGCCGAGGCGTTCGACGGCATCCTGCACCCCCGCGAGGGGTACTACGAGCCGCACTACGCTCCCGATCCGCTCACGGCCGTTCAGCTCATCACCGGGGCGGGGGGAGTGGCGATCATCGCGCACCCCGTGACGGCGGGACGCGACCGGATGATGCCGGTGGCGTTCATCGAGGAGCTCATCGCGGCAGGTCTCGGCGGGTTCGAGATCGATCACCGGGAGAACACCGAGCAGGGCAAGAAGATGCTCCATCGCCTCGCCGACGCCCACGACCTCATCGTCACCGGATCCAGCGACTATCACGGGGCGGGAAAGCCGAATCGCCCCGGCGAGAACACGACGTCCACCGAGATGGTGGCGCGCATCATCGCCAGGGCGACAGGGACACCGCCGCGCCACGCCTGAGCGCGGCGCGGCGGTGAAGATCAGGCGCCGGTCGGCGCCGCACCACCGGAGCGACGACGACGGCGGCGACGCTGCGGCGCGGGCTTTCCGTCGCGGTGCTCGCGCGTCGCGTCTCCGTCGTGGGTGCCTGCACCCTCGGCGTCGCGGTCGACGGTCGGGGTCGTGCCGGTGGCGGTCGAGGGCGACGAGCCGCCGTCCTCGGTGAACGTCGATCCGACCTTCTCGCCCTGGGAGCTGCGGCGGCGGCGACGGCGACGGCGGGTGGTGCCCTCGTCCGTGCCCTCCGCGGCGACCTCTGCGGCCTTCTGGGGCTGACGCTGGCGACGCTCGGACGCCGGCTTCTCAGCCTTCGGCGCCGTCGTCAGTCGTCCCTTGGTGCCCTCGGGGATGTTGAGGTCGGTGTACAGGTGCGGGCTTGAGGAGTACGTCTCGACGGGCTCGGGCTGGCCGAACTCGAGCGCCCGGTTGATGAGGGCCCACTTGTGCAGGTCCTCCCAGTCGACGAAGGTCACGGCGATGCCGGTCTTGCCGGCGCGACCGGTTCGTCCTGCCCGGTGCAGGTACGTCTTGTCCTCATCGGGGATCGTGTGGTTGATGACGTGGGTGACGTCGTCGACGTCGATGCCGCGCGCGGCGACGTCCGTGGCGACGAGGACGTCGCGCTTGCCGGCCTTGAAGGCGGCCATCGACCGCTCACGCTGCTCCTGGCCCATGTCGCCGTGCACGCCGCCGACGTTGAAGCCGCGGTCGCTCAGCTCGTCGACGAGGCGCTGCGCTGCACGCTTGGTGCGGGTGAAGATCACGGTCTTGCCGCGGCCCTCCGCCTGGAGGATGCGCGCGATGACCTCGTCCTTGTCGAGCGAGTGGGCACGGTAGACGAGGTGCTTGATGTTCGCCTGCGTGAGGCCCTCGTCGGGGTCGTTGGCGCGGATGTGGATCGGGTTCGACATGAACCGACGGGCCAGCGCGACGATCGGGCCGGGCATGGTCGCCGAGAACAGCTGCGTGTGACGGACGGCGGGAACCTTCTGGAAGATCTTCTCGATGTCGGCGAGGAATCCGAGGTCGAGCATCTTGTCCGCCTCGTCCAGCACGACCTCGGTCGCGTGGGAGAGGTCGAGCAGGCGCTGACCTGCGAGGTCGATGAGGCGGCCCGGCGTGCCGACGACGATCTGCGCGCCGGCCTTGAGCTGGTCGATCTGCCCCTCATAGGCCTTGCCGCCGTAGATGGCGACGACGCTGGTGGAGCGGTTGCTGGTGAGCAGGTCGATGTCCTCGTACACCTGCACGGCCAGCTCACGGGTCGGAACGACGATGAGCGCCTTGACGCCGGGTTCCGGGTCCTTGCCGAGGCGCTGGACGACGGGGATGCCGAAGCCGAACGTCTTGCCGGTACCGGTCTTGGCCTGGCCGATGATGTCCTGGCCGGGAAGGCCGAGCGGGATGGTCTGCTCCTGGATGGGGAACGCGTCGACGATGCCCTTCGAAGCGAGCGCGTCGATGATGTCCTGATCGATGTCGAGATCAGCGAAAGAGGTCACTTTTGTCTTTGCCTGTCCGGCAGCCTCGCACGAGGAGGCCGCCACGAAAACGGATCCACGCCGTCTCTTGTGCCACAGGCGCGGCGCCCTGCTCCGACGGCAGGACCTGTCCAGACTACCCGAGCCGCCCTCCGACGCGGGAGCCGCCCCGCGGGTAGTCTGATCCCGTGGTGAAGTGGTTCTGGCAGCGAGACAAGCCCAAGCGCACGTTGATGCTGCGCAGTCGCGGCGACATGGGCGACGCGACCAGGGTCGATTTCGCCGAGCTGGCGCCGGATCTCGGTCGCTTCCTCGGCCAGGCGGCCTACCTGCAGCTCGGATACTTCGAGACACTCACGCGGCTGATCCGGGCGACGCCGGAGCTCGATGAGAAGGAGGCGCTGGCGCGGGCCGCCGGGGCCGCCCTCAGCAAGCACCGCGGCATCGTGGAGATCATCCGCGCGCAGGGCGACGACCCCACGGAGATCATGCGACCGTTCCAGGAGCCGCTCGACGCCTTCCGCCGCAAGACGATCGGTGTGCGGCCTCGCGAGACCCTGCTGGCGGTCTACATCACGGCGGGGATGCTGGACGACTTCTATCTCGCCCTCGCCTCCAGCTACGGCGAGACAGGGGCGCGGGTGGCGACGATCCTCCGCGAGGACGACGACACGGACGAGATCGTCTCGATCCTGCGGCGCACCATCGAGAGCGACGGCGAATGGCGTTCGCTGCTGTCGATGTGGGCGCGGCGCATGGTCGGCGACACGCTGCTCGTGGCGCGCCAGGCTCTTCGCACGGAGCGCCTCGCTGCGGACGAGAAGCGCGTCGAGCCTGTCTACACCGAGCTCATGGGGGCGCATGCGCGCCGCATGGACGCCATGGGCCTCGCCGCATAGCGGCGCCTCCGTCGACGAGACATCACCTGCGGCGTGAGACACCACCCGCGACGTGATGTGTCACGCGCGCAGTGATGTCTCGCGCGGCAGACAGCGGTCAGATGCCGAGGGCAGCGCGCTCAGCGGCGTCGGAGGCCCGGCGACGGCGCGTCACGACGACACCGGTCACCGCGGCGATCGCGACGGCGCCGACGATGCTCGCCAGCCAGAGCCACACGCTGCTCTCCGCGACCCCGGCCCACTGCATGATCGTGTAGATCGCGGCGGATGCTGCCGTCGCCACGGCCGGCACGACGGCGACACCGCGCAACTCACGGTCGGGGATGAGGAAGTGGACGCCGATCCCGATCGCGCACGCGGCGATCAACGCCAGAAGGATGTACATCCCGGATCAGGCGACGAAACCGACGCGGCGCGACTCCTCGGTGCCCAGCTCGATGTAGGCGAGGTTCGCGGTCGGGACGATGTAGGTGTTGCCCTTCACATCGGTGAAGCTCACCTGTGCGGCGTTCTGCTCGAGGGCGGATGCCACCTGCCCGCGGATCTCCTCCGCTGCGGTGGAGGTCTCGAAGTTCAGCTCGCGGCCGGTGTTGATGATGCCGATGCGGATTTCCACGCGTGCTCCTTGAAGAATCGGGGACTGAGACGACTCTACCCCGGGCGCGACGGCGCGGATCGGGCGCGCGCAGCGGTTTCGCCGTGGGCGCACAAACCGGTGGCCGCCACCGCGGCGGTCGGTGGTGTCGGCGGCGGCCGATACCGTTGATGTCATGACACAGGATGCCGGGCAGCGAGCGGTCGTCGAGGCCCCCGTCACGGCATCCGGGGTCGTGATCGGCGCGCCGGGAACGGGCAAGACGTCAGCGCTCACCGATCGCGTGGTCGCCCTTCTCGGCCCGCACGCGCTGCCGCCTGAGGCGGTGCTCGTCCTCACGCCGAGCCGGCAGGCGGCCACCAGTCTGCGCGATCGCATCGGTGTGCGCATCGGCCAGGCCACTCCGGGGCCGCTCGCCCGCTCGTTGGGGTCGTTCGCGTTCCAGATCGTGCGCGGCGCCATGGTGCACGCGGGGGAGGAGCCTCCGGCGCTGCTCACGGGTGCCGACCAGGACCGCATCGTCGCCGACCTGCTGGCAGGAGACGCCGACGATGAGGAGAACGGCATGCTGAGCCGCTGGCCGGCGTCGCTGTCGGCGAGCATCCGGGCATCCAAGGGCTTCCGCTCCGAACTGCGCGCGTTCCTCGCCGAGTGCACCGAGCTCGGGGTGCTCCCCGAGGAGCTCCAGCGCTCGGACCGCCCCGTGTGGGCCGCTGCGGGCACGTTCATGGAGGAGTACCGTTCCGTCCTCGCCGGCATGCGCACGGCTTACCGCGACACCGCCGACCTGCTCAGCGAGGCTGCGGCGATCATGCGTGAGGCGGATGCCGCCACCCTCGGACCGCTCGCGGCTCTGCGCGTCGTACTGATCGACGACGCGCAGGAGCTCACCCGCGGCGGCATCACGCTCGTGCGGGCGCTGCGCGAGCGGGGTATCGCCGTCATGGCCTTCGGCGACCCCGACATCTCGTCCGGTGCCTTCCGCGGCGCGAGCCCTCAACTGTTCCACGAGCTGTCCGGTGTGCTCGCGGATGTGTTCGTGCTCGACACCGCCCATCGGCAGACGCAGGCCCTCACGGATCTCACGCGCACCGTGACCCAGGCGATCGGCGTGGCAGGACGCGTCGAACATCGCCGACCCCCCGGACCGGCACCGCAGGTCCCGGACCCCGCCGTGCGGACGTTCCTTGCGGCGTCTCCGTACGAAGAGGCCGATCGCATCGCCGGCACGCTGCGGGACTGGCACCTGACCCACGGCATCGCATGGAGCGAGATGGCCGTCATCGCGCACGACACCAGACAGGTGACGAGGCTCGAGACCGAGCTCGCGGCCAGAGAGGTCCCCACCAGGGCGGCGGGTGTCCAGCGGCCCCTTGGTAGCGAGGGTGTCGTGCGCGACATCGTCGGGATCGTGCGCATCGCGCTGCTGCCGCCGGAGGAACGCACCCCGGAAGACCTCATCGATGCGCTGCGTTCGCCGTTCGGCGGGTTGGATGCCGTCGGCCTCCGCCGTCTGCGCGCGCGGCTGCGGCATCTCGAGCTCGCCGACGGCGGGTCGACGCCGGCGTCGGAGCTGCTGCGGCAGGCGATGGCCTTTCCCACGCACTTCACGTTCATCGACGCGCCGGAGGCGAGGGTCGCCGCACGGTTCGCCACGACGCTCGCCGAGACGTCGGCGGGCGCCGCGGCCGGCGAGACGATCCATGACCTGCTGTGGCGCATCTGGGACAGGGCGCGGGCGCTCGACGGCTCGCGGCTCGCGGACCACTGGCGGGCGGCTGCCGCACAGCCGGGTGGCGGGGAGATCGCCCGAGCGCTCGATGCGCTGGTCGCGCTGTTCGACGCGGCCAAGCGGTTCGTCGAGCGCACACCGCAGGAGAGACCGGACACGTTCGTCCGCGACATCCTCGGCAGCGAGGTCCCGGAGGACTCGCTGTCCACGCCGGATCGGCCGGGCCTTGTGACACTGCTCACTCCGGCGACCGCGCTCGGGGCCCAGTTCGAGGCGGTCGTCGTCGCCGGCGTCCAGGACGGCGTGTGGCCCAACACCCGGCTCCGCGGGGGGCTGCTGGAGACCTGGCGTCTCGCGGATGCCGTGACCGCTGCCCGCACGGGTGTGCCCGCGGCGAACCCCGGCGTCCTCGACCGACGCCGTGACGCGCTGCACGACGAACTCCGACTCTTCGTGCGAGCGGTCTCCCGCGCCCGGTCGCGGATCCTCGTGACCGCCGTCGACGACGACGACTCCGGCCCCAGTCCTTTCTTCGCATTCCTCCCTGAGCCGCCCCCGGCATCCGATCATCCGGCCGCCGAGCACCCGCTGACGCTGCGCGGACTCGTCGCCCGGCACCGCCGTGTGCTCACCTCGACGCAGGACCCAGCCGCCAGGGAAGTGGCCGCCGGACAACTCGCGGTCCTCGCCCGTGAGGGCGTACCGGGCGCGGACCCGGCCGAGTGGTACGGGGTGGCGGCGCCATCGACGGACGCTCCGCTGCGCGACCTCACGCGGGAGGGGGCACGGGTCTCGCCGTCGCGCATGGAGACCTTCGAGGAGTGCGAGCTGCACTGGGCGATCTCGGCGCTCGGCGGTGACACGGTGCTGCCGCCGTCCGCCGGCATCGGGACGATCATCCACGAGGCGATGGAGAAGGTCCCGGACGGTGCGCTCGAGAGGATGCGCGAGATCGTCGCGGAGCACTGGGACGAGCTCGATTTCGAGACCGAGTGGATCAGCCGCAAGGAGCGTCGACGCGCCGACGTCTACGTCGAGCGCCTTCACACCTATCTGCGGGAGGTCGCCGCGGACGGCGGGCGCGTGCTGGCCAGCGAGGTGGAGTTCCGTTTCGCCGTCGACGTGCTCGGCGAGATCACCGAGGCGGGGCCGCAGGTGTACGTCGGAGACGCCGCGGACGGGCCGGGACGTGCCGTCGTGCACGGGTTCATCGACCGCGTCGAGGCGTACCCGGTCGGTGCAGGCGAGCATGCGGCCGCGCGCGGGCGCGGTGCGGCGCCGATGACGGCGGCGGGCGAGGGGGAGCGCGTGGTCGTGGTCGATCTGAAGACCGGCAAGTACGAGCCGGAGTCCGACGCGAAGGTCGAGGAGCACGCGCAGCTCGCCGCGTATCAGATCGCCGTCGAGCGCGGGCTCGTCGAGGGCGCGTCGCCGGATGCGCTCGCCGGCGCCCGGCTGCTCGTCGTGTCGAAGACCCTGTCTGCCAGCCCATACCGGGTCGCCCACCAGCACACGCTCGCCGGCGAGGCGCGCGCACGGTTCCTCGGCCGTCTCGCCGAGGCGGCGCGTGGCATGTCGTCCGGTTCCTTCACCGCTCACGTCGAGGCGCACTGTGCCGACGTGCAGTGGCGCGTGCAGCCCTGCCGTATCCACACCGTTCCGGCGGTCAGCGCGTGACGGCCTGGCCGACGGGCGGACCGCAGCTGTCCGCTCTGGATGTCGCGGCGGCTCTCGGGCAGCCGCCGCCCACGGCTGCGCAGCAGCGGGTGATCGAGGCCCCGCCGACTCCGGCTCTCGTCGTCGCGGGAGCCGGCAGTGGGAAGACCGAGACGATGTCGGGGCGAGTGGTGTGGCTCGTGGCGAACGGTCACGTGCGTCCCGACGAGATCCTCGGGCTGACGTTCACCCGCAAGGCGGCCGGTGAACTGGCCGAGCGGATCGGCGCGCGTCTCGCGGTCATCGACGAGTTCGGCCGGCGCGGCCTTCTGCCGCACGTCCCGGAGATCGTCGCCTCGGGGGCACTCGCCGCCGTGGACGCCGCCGACGCGTCGCAGCGCCGCCGCGTGCGCGCCCAGGTCCTCGACGGTCTCGCCGAACGGTACGGCACCGGCGCCTCCGGTGCCGCGCAGCGCACGGCGGAGGACATGCTGATCCGACCGCGCGTGTCGACGTACAACGCCTTCGCGGATTCGATCGTCCGCGAGCATGCAGCACGGATCGGGCGCGACCCCGATGTGGCGATGCTCAGCCAGGCGGCCTCATGGATGCTGGCACGCGAGGTGGTGCTGCGCGCCGACCTGCCGCAGCTCGAGGACATCGACCTCTCGGTCGCCACGGTCGTCGACGCGGTGCAGCGGCTCGCCGGCGAGGCGCTCGACCACCGCGCCGACCTCGCGCGTGCCGAGCGGATCGCAGCGGAGCACGCCGCGGCGTTCGAGCCCTATCGCAGCAACCCGGACGTCGCCAAGGCAGCGGACAACCTGTTGGCGCTGCCGACGCTCGCCGACCTCGCCCGCGAGTACATGGCGGAGAAGCTCCGGCGCGGAGTGCTCGACTTCGCCGACCAGGTCAGCGGAGCGTTCGACATCATCGAATCGTCGCCGGATGTGCGCGCGGACCTCGTCGAGCAGCACAGGGTCGTCCTCCTGGACGAGTATCAGGACACGTCGGTGATCCAGACCCGGTTCCTCTCCGCGGTGTTCCGCGACCGCGCCGTCATGGCCGTCGGCGACCCGCATCAGTCGATCTACGGCTGGCGAGGTGCTAGTGCCGACAACCTCTACGCGTTCGCGCGCACGTTCGCGCAGGAGAATCCCTCGCACACGTACAGCCTCATGACGAGTTGGCGCAACGACTCCGCGATCCTCGACATCGCCAACCGCGTCCTCGAGCCGCTGCAACGCCCCGGCCTCGATGTCCCCCCTCTCGAGGCGCGACCCGGTGCGGGGCGCGGGGCGGTGACCGTGCGGTACCCGATGACGCTCCATGACGAGGCCGACGAGGTCGCCGAGTGGTTCGCGGCGCGTCGTGCCGCGCACACCGACGAGTCGAAACCGCACACCGGGGCGATCCTGTTCCGCTCGAAGCGGCACATGCAGACGTTCGCCGAGGCACTGGCCGCCCGCGGCATCCCGCACCGCATCCTCGGGCTCGGAGGCCTGCTCGCCACACCGGAGGTCGTGGACGTCGTCGCGACCCTGCGGGTGATCCACGACCCCAACGCCGGATCGGCGCTGATCCGTCTGCTGGTCGGGCCGCGTTTCGGCGTCGGTGTCGCCGACATGGGTGCGCTGTACGAGCTCGCGGGCGAGCTGTCGCGCCGCGACAGCGGCCTGCTGCCGCTTCCCGAGGAGCTGCGCGCCCGCATCCGCGCCTCGAGGGGAGCCGATGAGGCGGTGTCGATCGTGGATGCGGTCGACGTCGTCCGCGGCCTCCGCGACGACTACCGGCTCCTCGAGAAGATCACCCCTGACGGCCGCGCGCGGATCCGATCCGCCGGCGAGATGTTCGAGCGCCTGAGGCGTGCGGCAGGGCAGCCGATCCCCGAGCTCATCCGGCTCATCGAATCGGAGCTGCGCCTGGACATCGAGTTGGCGGCGAACGAGACACGCGGCCCCGCACGCATCGCCACCACGCAGCTGCGTGCCTTCGCCGACGAGGTGCGCACCTTCCTCGCCGCCGACGAGCGCGGCACGATCGGCAGCCTGCTCGCGTGGCTCGACAAGGCGGAGAGCACGGACGAACTGATGCCGCGCCCTGAGCCGCCGGAGCCCGGCGTCGTGCAGCTGCTCACCATCCATGGATCCAAGGGACTCGAGTGGGATGCCGTGGCCGTGGTGCGCATGGTCGAGGGTGAGCTGCCCTCGAGGCCGACCGACACATCCGGCTGGTTCGGCTTCGGGGTGCTGCCGTTCGCACTGCGCGGTGACAGCGATGCACTGCCGGTGTTCTCCTGGATGCCGCCGACCGAGGACGAGCCGGATCCGGCCCGTCGGCTCAAGGCGGGGATCGCCTCGCTGACGAGCAAGAGCAAGACCGACCCCGGGGTCATCACGGTCTTCAAGAACGCCTACCGCGACTATCAGCAGCAGGAGGAACGGCGTCTGGCGTACGTCGCTGTGACGAGGGCCCGTTCCGACCTCCTTCTCACCGGCTCGCACTGGGCAGGGCAGAAGAAGCCGCGCCAGCCCGGCCCGTTCCTCCTCGAGGCGTGCGACGTCCTCGGCATCGAGCCGATCGGAGAGGTGGACGCCGAAGCGAACCCCTATGAGGGGGAGGGGAAGACCGCGGTGTGGCCTCTCGACCCGCTGGGCTCTCGACGCGGAACGGTCGAGACCGCCGCCGCCGAGGTGCGAGCGGCGTTGACGCGCGCTCCGGCGGAACCGTCGGCTCAGCTCGCGGCGCTGCTCGCCGAGCGCGCGGAACGGCAGCGCGGTGCCTCGTTCGACGCACCCACACGCGTCCCCGCTTCCCGGTTCAAGGACTACGTCACGGACTTCGCCGGCGCCGTCCGTGAGCTGGAGCGGCCCATGCCGGAGCGCCCCTATCGGCAGACCCGACTCGGCACCCTGTTCCACGCGTGGGTCGAGCATCGCTCCGGTCTGGTCGGAGCCGGCCCCAGCGCCGACGCGGCCCTGTGGGACAGCGACGAGGACCGACCGGAGCAGGGCGGCGTCTCCGCAGAGGACGAGGCCGACCTGCACGCGCTGCGTGAGATCTTCGAGCGCAGCGAATGGGCGCAGCTTCGCCCCATCGCCGTCGAGATCGAGATCGACTTCGTCCTCGGTCCGGCGGAGTCATCCGGCGGCGACCAGCACATCGTGATCTGCAAGTTGGATGCCGTGTACCGTCGCGAGGATCGCGGCGGGCGCATCGAGATCGTGGACTGGAAGACGGGGCGTGCGCCGCGCACGCCGGCCGAGCAGGAGGAGCGGATGCTGCAGCTGGCGCTCTACCGGCTCGCCTATCACCGTCGCTTCGGCGTCCCACTGGAGGAGATCGACGTCGCCCTCTACTACGTGGCGGACGATCTCGTCATCCGCGGCGAACGGGTCTACTCCGAGGAGGAGTTGGTCCAGCGCTGGAGCGCCGCACGCGCCGCGCGCTGAGCCTCGTCCGCAGGGTCGCCCTCGTCGGATGAGTCGTCGTACGCCGGCCGGTCAGGACGCTCTGCGGTCGGCGTCGCGTGAGCCGATGCGGCGCGCTCGCCGGAGTGCGTGGCATCGTGCGCGCCGTCGTCCCACGCTCCGGTCACGTCGGAGAGATCCTGGGTGGGTTCCCCGACATACGCATCCTCGACCTCTTCGGGCATGAGATCGGCGGGGTTAAATGCGTCCGTCTCCATCGAGATGGCCGTGCCGGCGGCCGTCGTCGCGGGCACGCTGTCCAGGGCGTCGAGCGCGGAATCGACGCCCTCACCACGAGCGGCGATCACGGAGAGGTCGTTCTCACGCAGTCCCTGAGCGAGCGATTCCAGCAGCGTCGCGGCGTCATCGACGATGTCGCTGCGACGCAGCAGATCCCCGTGCACGAGCCAGCGCGCGAACTCGAGCTCCGCCACCATCCTCGCGCGCACGGCGAGGGCCGAGTCGGGGGAGCGGTCGGAGGCCTCGGCGTACGCCGCGTGCACGTCGGCGGCGGCGTCGGGGGCGGAGGACAGCCAGGCGAGGTCGACGGCCGGGTCTCCGAGCGACAGACCGTGCCAGTCGAGGAGCCCGGTCACGAACGGACCGCGTTCGGGGTCATCGTCGAACAGGAAGGAGGTGGACTTGACCCCGCCGAGGGTGACGGCGGACTCGAAGCGCCACAGGTCGTCGTCCTCCACGGCCTCGCGCCAGCGCACGGTGAGACGAGCCGGCACGCGCCCGGTGGAGGCGGCGCGATCGACGAGCTGTCGGATCTCGGAGCGGACCTCCTCCGCGGAGCGCGCGGTGAGTCCTGCGCTGCGGACGACGGAGGCGGGGAGCGAGTGCACGGCTGCGATCGTGGCGCCCATCGAGGTCGCCGCTCCTCGCCCCTGCGGCACGTCGCCCGCCTCGATCTGGAACCCGGGGAGCAGTTCGGCCACGAGAGCCCTGCCGTCCGCGATTCGCGTCTCGCCGACGTACTCCGGAACGCGGAAGGGGAGCATCGCGCGGGCGCCGGCGGTCATCGCGCGCAGGGCGAGCGCCTCGGCGGCGAGTTCACGCGACGTCTCGTCGTCGTCGCCCACGCGGATGGCGAGTTCGCGACCGTCGGCGAGCGTGGCGACGGCGGAGTCGAAACGTCCGTCGCCGTCGGCGGTGAGGGATCGTGCGCCCACGACCTCCGCCCCGGGCAGTGCGGCTGTGACCGCCGCCGCTAGAGTAAAGGGAGACCGTGCCATGATCCCCAGAGTAGGTCTGGTCAGGCGCGGTTCCGCCTACGCCACGCCTTGAGAGAGGGAGTCGATGACCGTCCAGCGCGCTCCATTCGATCGGGCGGCACATCTCCGCGACGATGAGAGCATCCTCGACGCCCTGCGCGCGTCCTCGGACGCGCGGGTCGTCGTCGTCCGCGAGGGGCGTGCCAGGGTCGCCGACGGTGCTCTTGTCACCGTCGCCCCATCCGAGGTGGGAGAGGGCGCCGACTGGGGTCTGCTCGGCCGTCGTCGTGACGGCACCGCCCTGCTGCTGGCCGTCCTCGGCGCCGAGACCGACTCGATCGACGCGGCGCCGGCGGAGAGCTGGCTGGGCGTGCGTGACACCGGCGGGATGCTGGATGCCGAGGACACCGATCTGCTGGTCACCTCGGTCGCTCTCGCATCCTGGCTGCGCGAGGCCCGCTTCTGTCCGACCTGCGGCGCCGAGACCCGTGTTCGCCAGGGCGGATGGTCACGTCACTGCGACACGTGCGCGAGGGACCTCTTCCCGCGCACCGACCCCGCGGTCATCGTCGCCGTCGAGAGCCCAGACGGAGAACGGTTGCTCCTCGGCGCGAACGCGAACTGGCGCGGACGGATGTACTCCTGCTTCGCCGGTTTCGTCGAGGCAGGGGAATCGCTGGAGACCACCGTGCACCGTGAGATCGAGGAGGAGGCGGGCGTTCTCCTCGACGACGTCCGCTACATCTCGTCGCAGCCATGGCCGTACCCTCGTTCGCTGATGATCGGCTTCCGGGCGACGGCATCCGACCAGCGACGCGCGCGCCCCGACGGCGAGGAGATCATCGACGTCCGCTGGTTCACGCGCGACGAGATCCGCTCGGCGCTGGCGGGCGACGGTCCCGTCGGGCTGCCGGGGCCGTCGTCCATCGCCAGGGAGCTCATCCGGCAGTGGTGCGATGAGCGCGTCCCCTCGGCCGAGAGCGGCAGGTCGTGAGCGCGCTCGACGCGCTCGACGAACGGCAGAGGGAAGCGGCATCCGTGCTGCGCGGCCCCGTCGCCGTCCTCGCCGGTGCCGGCACGGGCAAGACGAGGGTCATCACGCATCGGATCGCGCACGGCGTCGACACCGGCGCCTACACGCCGTCGCGCGTGATGGCGCTCACGTTCACCGCGAAGGCGGCGGGGGAGCTGCGAGGACGGCTGCGGGCGCTGGGCGTCGAGGGCGTCGCGGCGCGCACCTTCCACGCGGCGGCGCTCGCGCAACTGAACTTCTTCTGGCCGACGCTCGCCGGCTCTCCTGCACCGAAGATCATCGACAACAAGGTGCGGCTGCTCGGGCAGGCGGCCGAGCAGCTCCGGCTGCGACCCGACACCGCGACGCTGCGCGACGTCGCGTCGGAGATCGAATGGCGCAAGGTGTCGATGCTGTCGATCGAGCAGCACGCCGCGCTCGGCAAGTCGGTCGGAAGGATCGGCACGGAGCAACTGGCCGACCTGCAGCGTGCGTACGAGACCCTGAAGGACGACCGGCGCCAGCTCGACTTCGAGGACGTCCTGCTCGCGTGCGCCGGGATGCTGGAGGCGGAGCCGCGCGTGGCGGCATCCGTCCATGAGCAGTACCGGCACTTCACGGTGGACGAGTTCCAGGACGTCTCGCCGCTGCAGAACCGGCTGCTGGAGATGTGGCTCGGCGACCGCCGCGACCTGTGCGTGGTCGGGGACGCGAGCCAGACCATCTACTCCTTCGCCGGGGCAGACCAGCGCCACCTGCTGGAGTTCGGACGCCGGTACCCGGATGCGACGATCGTCAAGCTGGAGACCAATTACCGTTCGCTGCCACCGATCCTCGAGGCTGCCAATGCCCTCATGAAGGGGCGGCCAGGGGCCCTCGAACTCGTCGCAGCACGAGAGGCGCCGACGGCCGACGTGCCGACAGTGACGGCCTACGACTCCGAGACGGAGGAGGCGGCCGGCATCGCCGCATCCATCGCCGCCCGCATCGCCTCCGGCGCCGCCCCGTCTGAGATCGCGGTGCTCTACCGCGCGCACGCGCAGTCCGCCGTCATCCAGCAGGCGCTCGCACAGGCGGGGATCGCGTCCAGTGTGCTCGGCGGTACCCGGTTCTTCGACATGCCAGAGGTGCGGCAGGCGATCCTCGCGCTGCGCGGCGCATCGGTGGCGCCGACCGAGCGCGGGTTCCTCCCGAACGTCCGACGCGTGCTGAGGGAGATGGGACTCACGGATGAGGCGCCGGCGGCGGGTGGCGCCCAGCGCGACGGCTGGGAGGCGCGGCGTGCGCTGCTCCGGCTGGCGGAGGAGGCACCCGACGGCACGACCCTGCGGTCCTTCAGCGAGGCGTTGATGGCGCGCGCGAAGGATCAGCACGAACCGACCATGCAGATGGTGACCCTTTCCACGTTGCACGCGGCGAAGGGCCTGGAGTGGCCGCACGTGCTGCTCGCCGGCTGCGCGGAGGGGGCACTGCCGATCTCGTACGCGACGGGCTTCGACGCGATCGACGAGGAGCGGCGCCTGGCATACGTCGGCATCACGCGGGCCGCGCGAACCCTGGAGATCTCATGGTCCCGTTCGGCGGGCCGGGGAGAGCGTCGACCGTCGCGATTCCTCGAGGAGATCGGAACGACTGCTCGCGGCACCGGCATTCTTCGTGAAAGGTCGCCGCGCGCCACGCGCGTCGACCGTCGGGGCTGATCCGCACCCATCGGGTCTGCGCGCCCTGTGCTGCCTCGGTGAGCAGTGCCGCCACGACGCCGGCCATCTCGGCGGTCCTCGCGGTGGTGATGCGCCCGGCGTCCGCGCCGATCAATTGCGCGTGCATCGAGGGCCACGCCGCGTCGCGCTCGCGTTCGTGCGCGTCACGACAGGACAGACACGGCGTGCGGCCGGGCACGATCAGAGGACCGACCACGGTGTCGCCGGGTTCGAACGCGACGGGGAGGTGGATGAGGTCGTCGTGCATGTAACGCGCAAGCTGATGCGCGGACGCCGCGCCGCGGACGAGCACGATCCCCACCGACCCCTCGGCGCCGCGAGCGGCCGTGACCACGCCCTCGTCGCGGAGCGCGATCTCCATGCGCGCCTGCACCCGGGAGTCGTCCAGCCCGACGTTCTCCAGCCAGATCGGTGCCGGCGGGGGTGGGTCGGTGATGAGCACGGGCTCGAGAGCCTGCAGCAACGCCCTCGCGGCCTCACGAGGGGCACCGACGCCGTGCGCGACGACATCGAATGACGCACGGCGGAATCCGGACCGCATCGCCTGCAGCAGCGGCTCAGCCCATGGCGCCGTCAGCGGCAGCCGCAGCCTACCGTCGAGACCGAACTGCACCGTGTCGGCGTCTCGCCACAGCACGGGGTACGCCGGATCGATGCGGGTCAGAACGGTCGGCGTCGGGGGAGGCATGACCCCGATTCTGCGCACCGGAGCGCGGCGATGGGGGACCAGCGGACGATCCGTGGACAACTCCGCAAGGGAGACCGGGAGTGGGCGGCGACTGAACCGTCGCCCACTCCCGCAGATCAGACCGGCTTCTCGCCTTCGCCCGTGTCGCCTTCTCCCGTGTCGCCGTCGTCGCCGGGGGCGCCGTCCGGCGTCTGCGACGCGTCGTCGCCCGAGGACCCGTCGGAGGATCCATCAGCGGGTCCGCCGCCGGAGAAGTCGTCGCCGTCCAGGAGACGAGCGAGGGCCTCGTCGAACTCATCCGCCACCGGCTCTTCCCCGCGCGCATGGGCCTGCAGCCGTGCGATGAGCGCGGTGGGGTCGTCGATGTCCTCCGCGGTGGGGAGCAGATCGGGGTAATCCCACAGGGAGTCGCGCGCCGCCGCACCGACGGCATCCGTCACCCTGCGCCACATCTCGGCGGCCTCGCGCATCCGCCGTGGGCGCAGCTTCAGGCCGACGAGGGCACCGAGGGCGTCCTCGGCCGGCCCGCCGACCGCGCGACGGCGACGCGCCGCCTCCGTGAGGCGGGCACCGTCGGGCAGACGCGAGGTCGCCTCGCCCGTCACGACGTCCACCCAGCCGTCGATCGTCGCCACGATGTTCTCCAGGCGGCCGAGGGCCTCGCGCTGCGCCTCGGTCTGCGCGGGGAGCAGCGCGCCACCCTCGATCGCGGCCCGCAGCTCCTCGGGATTCGAGGGGTCCAGTCTGCTGGCGACGTCCTCGAGGGCGTCGACGTCGACGGTCACGCCGCGTGCGAAGTCGGTGATCTGCGACATGACCTGCAGATGCAGCCACTTCGCGTGCCGGTACAGCCGCGCGTACGCGAGCTCGCGTGTGGCGAGGTACAGGGTGATCTGGTCCTCTGGGATCTCGAGACCTTCGCCGAAGGCGGTGATGTTCTGCGGGATGACGGCCGCCGTGCCCGCGGGGAGCACGGGGATCCCTACATCGCCACCGGAGACGACCTCGAGCGACAGGTTGCCGAGCACCTGCCCGAACTGGGCGGCGAAGACGGAGGAGCCGAGCCCACGCATGAGCGTTCCCGCTCCCTGGATCGCGCCGCGCATGTCGTCGGGCACCTGGGAGTCCAGCGCGCTCATGAGCGCATCGGCGATGCTCGTCGAGACGGGGTCGGCGATCTCCTTCCACACGGGCAGCGTGGCCTCGACCCATTCGCCGCGCGTCATCGCGCGCGGACTCTCGGTGAGTTCGGAGATGGTCGTCGCCTCGCCGAGCCAGAGGTTCGCGAGGGCGAACGCGTCGACGAGGGAGTGCCGAGAGCCGTCGGTGATGCTCTGCCCCTCGCGGTTCGCGATGTGCAGCGCCTGGCGCAGGGTGTTCTGCCACGGGTCACCCGTGAAGGCGTTCTGCAGCTGTTGGGAGAACGCGGCCATCATCGCGGGGTCGAGCTGGATGCCCTCCGCCCCGCCGAACGCGTTCTGCAGCGCGCTGAGGTCGAAATCACCTCCGCCCGCGCCGGACATCATCCTGCGCAGGAACTCCTGGAAGTCTTCCGGGTTCGGATCATTGTCTGCCATGTCGGTCGCCTCTCAGCAGGTCGCTAGCCGGTGCCATCTACGCTAGTTGCAGGTTTCTGCACGCACCCCCGACGCGAGCAGATCGCTGTACGCCGGTCGCGAACGACGGAGGAGCAACGTGACACGAATCGGACCTGCCCGTATCGGGCTCGGGGTCTGGGCTCTCATCATCGCGCTCATCGCGCTGGTCGTGCTGACGTTCCTGCCCACCCCGTACGTCATTCAGCGTCCGGGTCCCGTGTACGACACCCTCGGTACCGCAGCGAGCGCCGACGGGGAGGAGGTGCCGCTGATCGAGATCGACGGCGCCGAGACGTACGACACCGCGGGGAGTCTCAACCTCACGACCGTGCAGGTCGTCGGAAACCGTGAACGCACGCCGTCCTGGTTCGAACTCGCCCTCGCGTGGACGGACGCGTCGCGCGCGGTCGTCCCGATCGAGTCGGTGTTCCCCGAGGGTGTGACGACCGAGGAGCGCGACGAGCGCAATGCGGTCCTCATGGTCGATTCGCAGCACGAGGCGACCGCTGCGGCTCTGCACCAGCTCGGGTACGACACCGGCGCGGCCGTCGAGGTCGTCGCGGCGCTCGAGGGCTCGCCGGCGGAGGGGCTGCTCGAGGAAGGGGACGTGGTCGAGGAGATCGACGGCGTCGCCGTGACCAGCGCATCCGCCCTCCGCGCCGCGATCCAGGACTCCGAGGGGGACCCCGTGACGCTGAGCGTGCGCAAGGACGGTGAGGTCGAGGAGATCGAGATCACGCCGGTCAAGGACGAGTCCGGCTCCGACACCTGGCTCATCGGCATCACGCTGGCGACGGATTACGACTTCCCCTTCGACGTGCACATCCAGCTCGACAACGTCGGCGGACCGAGCGCGGGGATGATGTTCGCGCTGGGCATCATCGACGAGCTGACGCCGGGGGAGCTCACCGGTGGGAACGACATCGCCGGCACCGGCACGATCGACGCCACCGGCGCAGTCGGCCCGATCGGCGGCATCCGTCAGAAGCTGTACGGGGCGCGGGATGCCGGTGCGGACTACTTCCTCGCACCGGAGGCCAACTGCGGTGAGGTCGTCGGTCACGTCCCCGACGGGTTGACCGTGATCAGCACCTCGACCCTTGAGGACTCGCTCGACGCGCTCGAGGTGATCGCCGACCGCGGCGACGTCGCGGCACTGCCCACCTGCGCGGCGGACAGCGCGGCCTGAGCCCGGGCGGCATCGTCGTCGGACCGGGCCTCCTCGCGGCCCGTACATAGCTGGCGTGCATAGGATGGTCAGGTGACCACGACCTCAGCGCCGACACCGGCCACGCCCCGGACCTCCCGACGAATCGTCACGATCTCGCTGGTGATCATCGCCGCGCTGGTCGCGGCCTTCTTCGTCTTCTCATCGCTCTACACGGACTTCCTCTGGTTCGATCAGCTCGGATTCGCCAGGGTGCTGACCACCCAGTGGATCGCCGCGACCGTGATGTTCGTGATCGGTTTCCTCGGGATGGCGGTGCCGCTGTTCGTCGTGATCCAGCTGGCCTACCGCCTGCGCCCGGTGTACGTGCGTCTGAGCTCCCAGCTCGACCGCTACCAGGAGGTCATCGAGCCCCTGCGCCGACTCGCCATGTGGGGCATGCCGATCTTCTTCGGCATCTTCGCCGGCTTCGCCTCCGCAGGCAACTGGGAGACGGTGTGGCTGTGGTTCAACGGCGGTCCGACCGGCGTCACCGACCCGGAGTTCGGCATGGACACCGGTTTCTACCTGTTTGCGATGCCGTTCTACTCGATCCTGCTCGCGTTCATCTCCGCCGTGCTCCTGCTCAGCCTCATCGTCACCGCCCTCGTGTCGTACCTGTACGGGTCGGTGCGCATCGGCCAGGGTGAGCTGCGGATCTCCAAGCCTGCACGCATCCAGCTCGCCGTGCTCGCCGGTCTCTACCTGCTCGTGCAGGCCGCGAGCCTCTGGCTCGACCGCTACAAGACGCTCGTGACCGAGGAGGACCGCATCACGGGTGCGGCCTACACCGCCGCGAACGCGACGATCCCCGGTCTTGCGATCCTCGCGATCCTCGCCGCGCTCGTGGCCATCCTGTTCTTCGTGACCGCGATCATCGGCCGCTGGCGTCTGCCCCTGGCGGCGACCGCTCTCCTGATCGTGGCATCGCTCGTCGTCGGCGTCGGCTACCCCTGGGTGGTCACGACCTTCCAGGTGCGCCCGAACCAGAACAGCTTCCAGGCCGAGTACTACCAGCGCAACATCGACGGCACCAAGGAGGCGTACGGCATCGCGGACCTCGAGGTCACGCCGTTCAAGGCCGAGACGGATGCCGAGGCCGGTCAGCTGCGCGACGACGCCGAGACGACGGCATCCATCCGCATCCTCGACCCGAGCATCATCAGCCCGACCGTGCAGCAGCTCGAGCAGTTCCGTGGTTACTACCAGTTCCAGAACACGCTCGACGTCGACCGCTACGAGATCGACGGCCAGATGCAGGACACCGTCGTCGCGGTCCGTGAGCTCGACGTCAACCGCCTCGGCGACAGCAACAACTGGAACAACCGCACCGCCGTCTACACGCATGGATACGGCCTCGTGGTCGCGGCAGGAAACCAGCGCACGAGCGAGGGCGAGCCCGTCTTCCTCGAGCGCGGCATCCCCTCTTCCGGCTTCCTCACCGAGAGCGAGAAGTTCGAGCCGCGCGTCTACTTCGGCGAGGGCTCGCCGCTGTACTCGATCGTCGGCGCTCCCGAGGGCACGGCGCCCGTCGAGATCGACTACCCGCGCGGTGAGGACGGCGCGAGCGAGACGAAGACCACTTTCGACGGTGACGGCGGACCGAGCGTCGGAAACGCGTTCAACAAGCTGCTGTACGCGCTGAAGTTCCAGGAGGCGGAGATCCTGTTCTCCGACCTGGTGAACTCCGACTCGCAGATCCTCTACGACCGCGACCCGAAGCAGCGCGTCCAGAAGGCCGCGCCGTACCTCGAGCTCGACAGCGACCCGTACCCGACCGTCGTCGACGGCCGCATGGTCTGGGTGGTCGACGGCTACACCACCAGCTCGACGTACCCGTACTCGACGAGTGTGAGCCTGTCCGACGCAATCGCCGACTCCAACATCGCGACGCCGAACTTCGCGATCGACGACATCAACTACATCCGCAACTCGGTCAAGGCGACAGTCGACGCGTACGACGGCTCCGTCACGCTCTACGCCTGGGACGACGAGGACCCCATCCTCGAGGCCTGGCAGAACGTCTACCCGTCGACGCTCAAGCCGATCAGCGACATGTCCGCCGATCTCATGAGCCACGTGCGGTACCCGACCGACCTGTTCAAGGTGCAGCGCGAGATCCTCGGCGTCTACCACGTGGACACCGCCGGATCCTTCGCCCAGCAGGACAACCGCTGGCAGACGCCGGACGACCCGCGCAACGACAACCAGCTGCAGCCGCCGTACTACCTGTCGATGCAGATGCCGGGTCAGGATTCGCCGCGGTTCTCGATGTTCTCGACCTTCATCCCCGCGTCCGCACAGGGGACGACGAGCCGGAACGTGCTGATGGGGTACCTCGCGGTCGACTCGGATGCGGGCTCCACGGCGGGGGAGAAGGCCGAGGGATACGGCCAGCTCCGACTGCTCGAGATCGATGCGGACACCACTGTCCCCGGCCCCGGCCAGGTGCAGAACACGTTCAACTCCGACCCGGCCGTCGTGCAGCAGCTGAACCTGTTGCAGCAGGGTGAGTCGCAGGTGAAGTACGGAAACCTGCTCACCCTCCCCGTCGGCGGCGGTCTGCTCTACGTGCAGCCGGTGTACGTGCAGTCGTCCGAGGGCACCCAGCTGCCGCTGCTGCAGAAGGTGCTCGTGACCTTCGGTGACAGCATCGCCTTCGAGGACACGCTCACCGAGGCACTCGATTCGATCTTCGGCGGTGACTCCGGTGCCACCGGCGGTGACGACGAGGTCGAGCCCACCGAGCCGGACGACGGTACGACGCCTCCGGAGGAGGGCGGGACCGATGAGGGCACCGGCGTCGAGACGGACGCCTACCAGTCGGCTCTGCAGGCTGCCAAGCAGGCGATGACCGACCGCGACGCGGCGCTCAAGGACGGCGACCTCGCCGCCTTCGCCGAGGCCGACGAGCGACTGACCGATGCGGTCAACGAGCTGCTCGAGCTGGAGGGCTCCTCCGGCAACTGACCGATGCGCCGGCCCTGCCGGTGGCTGTCGCAGAGATGGCGGGTTCGCGTGAGCGGACCCGCCATCTCCGTGTCTGCCGTGGATGCGGCCGCGACGACGATCAAGCCCGTCGCCGGGCGTTCCTCACCGGGTAAGCGAAAGGCCCGGAATCCGTGAGGATTCCGGGCCTTTCTTGTGTCGCATTGGTTGCGGGGGCAGGATTTGAACCTACGACCTCCGGGTTATGAGCCCGGCGAGCTACCGAACTGCTCCACCCCGCGGCACGAGTTATAGCCTAGCACGGGTTCTGCGTCTCGTCACATCGGGGCGGATGCGGTGGTGCGAGGATGGGGACATGTCCTCGATCGTCGCCGTGTGCCAGTTCCGCCCGACCGCTTCGCGCGCAGACAATCGCGCCCGCATCGCCGAGTTCACGGCGGACGCCGCGGCCAGGGGTGCACGGTTGGTGGTCTTCCCGGAGTACGCCAGCTACTTCGTCGATCCGATGGATGCGACGTTGCGGGAGAACGCGGAGACGGTGGAGGGCGACTTCGTCCGTGCGCTCCAGGCGATGGCAGCCGCCCACGACGTCACGATCATCGCGGGCCTCGTGGAGGAGGCAGGGGATCGCGTGCGCAACGCGCTCGTCGCGGTGGACGCCGACGGCCTGCGCGCCGTGTACCGCAAACAGCATCTCTATGACGCGTTCGGTCAGACCGAGTCCGACTGGATCGAGCCGGGGGCCATCGGGGCGCCGCAGACGCTGGAGATCGACGGGCTGCGGGTGGCGATGATGACCTGTTACGACCTCCGGTTCCCCGAGGTCGCCCGCACGCTGGTCGACGCGGGGGCCGATGTCATCGTCGTCCCCGCCGAGTGGGTACGCGGTCCGCTCAAGGAGCATCACTGGACGACGCTGCTCGCGGCCCGCGCGATCGAGAACACCGTGTACGTCGTCGCCGCCGACCACCCGACGCCCGTCGGTGTCGGGCACTCACAGATCGTCGACCCGCAGGGGGTCGTGCGGGCCGGAGTCGGCACAGGGGAGGGGATCGCGGTGGCGGAGGTCAGCGCGGATGCCGTCGCCGAGGTCCGTGCGGTGAACCCCGTCCTGCGGTCGCGCCGCTACCGCGTCATTCCGCGCTGAACGTCCCTCCGCTCACCAGGTGGCGGCGGACAGTCGCCGAGCCGCCTCCTCGAGCACGTCGACGCGCTTGCAGGCCGCGAACCTCACCAGCCCGGCGTAGTCGGCCTGATGATCGGGGCTGACGAACGCGCTGAGCGGGATCGCGACGACTCCGGCGCGCTCCGGCAGAGCGCGCGAGAAGGCCGCGGCATCCGCTCCGCCGAGAGATGAGGCGTCGGCGACCGTGAAGTATCCCCCCTGAGGGGGACACACGTCGAAGCCGGCCGAGCGAAGGCCGTCGGCGAGGATCGCGTGCTTGCGCTCGAGAGCGGCCGCGGCATCCGTGAAGAAGGCGTCCGGCAGGCGCAGCCCCGCGGCGATCGCGGGCTGGAAGGCCGAACCGTTGACGTACGTGAGGTACTGCTTCACCGTGAGCACCGCGGTGATGAGCTCGGCCGGTCCGTGCACCCAGCCGATCTTCCATCCGGTCGTGTTGAACGTCTTGCCGCCGGAGGAGATCGTCAGGGTGCGCTCCGCGGCGCCGGGGAGGGTCGCCAGCGGTACATGCGGCCCGGTGAAGGTGAGGTGCTCGTAGACCTCGTCGGTGACGATGACGGCGTCGTGGGCATGCGCCAGACGGACGATCTCGGCCTGCACCTCGGGAGCGAAGACGACGCCGGTGGGGTTGTGCGGGTCGTTGACGAGGATGATGCGCGTCCGGTCGGTGACGGCCGCTGCGAGTTCGTCGAGATCCGGCTGGAAGTCCGGTCGGCGGAGCGGAACGGTCCGCAGCCTCGCGCCGGCGAGAGCCACCGCGGCGGCATAGGAGTCGTAATACGGCTCGAACACGACGACCTCGTCGTCCGGGGAGTCGATCAGCGCGAGAAGGGTGGCTGTGAGCGCCTCCGTGGCACCCGCTGTGACGAGGACCTCCGAGTCCGGCGACACGTCCAGGCCGTAGAACCGGAGCTGATGCTCACTGATCGCCGCGAGCAGGTCCGGGTCGCCCCGCCCAGGCGGGTACTGATTCACGCCTCGCGAGATCGCCTCGCGGGCCGCCTCGAGCACCTCGATCGGGCCGTCCTCGTCGGGGAAGCCTTGGCCGAGATTGATCGCGCCGGTCCGCACTGCTGCCGCCGACATCTCTGCGAAGATGGTGGGCGCGACGACGCCGTCGGCGGAGAGCAGCCCTGCTCCGGCCGCTGTGCGCCTCCAGGCGCCGGGAATAGCACTCATGCAAACCAGGCTAAGGCCATAGGGAGCACTCACCCGGCCCATACGGAATGCACAGCTACGGAGCGCACTCTGAGATGGCGTCGATGAAGGAGCAGACATGAACGACAACCACACCCCTGAGCAGCCCGGGACCCCGGAGCAGCCGACCCCGCATGTCGCGGGTGCCGGTCACGACATGCCGAGCGCGTTCACGTCGCCGGTGCACCCCTCCGCACCGCCCGCAGGCTCGGCCGGACAGGGGTTCCCGCCGCCCCACCAGCCCGTGATGAACGCAGGCGCGGCCTTCGGGGTCGGGGCGCAGGCGGATCCGAACGCGCAGACGCTGCCTGTCCCGCCGTACGGCGAGTACACCATCCGCGATGGCGAGACCGGCGCCCCCGTGACGCCCGTCGCCACGGCGCCGAAGGAGAAGAAGCCGTTCGGCGCGGGCAAGGTGGCCGCCCTCATCGTCGCCGCCTCGCTGGTCGGCGGTGCTGCGGGTCTCGGGACGAGCTACCTCGGCAACACGCTGTGGGCGCCGTCGGTGGGCTCCTCGGCCTCCGGACCGGGCGCCATCAGCGTGAACAACCCCGGCTCGGTCAACGAGACGACCGCGATCGCCACCGAGGTCCTGCCTTCTGTCGTCACGATCCAGGCCGCCGGCGCCAGCGGATCCGGCAGCGGCTCCGGTGTGGTCCTCAGTGACGACGGCTACGTGCTCACGAACACGCACGTGGTGACCCTCGGCGGAGCAGAGGCCAACCCGACGATCCGCGTGACGACATCCGATGGTCGGCTCTACGACGCGGAGATCGTCGGCACCGACCCCATCTACGACCTCGCGGTGATCAAGCTCGACGGTGCGGAGGACCTCAAGCCCATCGAGTTCGCCGACTCGTCCGAGCTCAACGTCGGCTCGACCGCCGTCGCGGTGGGGGCTCCGCTCGGGTTGTCGAACTCCGTCACGACGGGGGTCGTGAGCGCGCTGAACCGCAGCATCCAGATCGCCTCCTCCGCGCTGCCCGACTCGGCGGCCGAGGACGCGCCGGAGGACGCCCCGGAGAACCAGGGTGGCAGCCCGTTCCAGTTCGACCTCCCCGGCACACAGCAGCGCGGCGCGAACCAGTCCATCTCGATCTCCGTGATCCAGACGGATGCCGCGATCAACCCCGGGAACTCCGGAGGAGCACTCGTCGACAGCGAGGGGCGCCTCATCGGGATCAACGTCGCCATCGCCACGGCCGGATCCGCCGAGGAATCCGGATCCATCGGCGTGGGGTTCTCGATCCCGTCGAACATCGCCAAGCGCGTGTCCGAGGAGATCATCGAGACGGGCGAGGCGACCCACGGTCTGCTGGGCGCCACGGTGCAGGATGCCGCGTCGCTCGAGTCGGCCTCCGTCGCCGGGGCCGCGATCGTCGAGACCTCCCGCGGAGGTGCGGCCGCCGATGCCGGCCTGCGCGGCGGAGACATCGTGACGCAGTTCAACGGGCTCCCCATCACGGGGGCGACCGACCTCACCGCGCAGGTCCGTGCCGTCGCCGCCGGCAGTGAGGCCACGGTCACCTATGTGCGCGACGGAAAGTCGTACGAGACGGATGTGACCCTCGGCGAGCTCGACCTCTGAGCGACGTCGCAGTCCAGGACGCCACCCCGCGATAGGCTCGCGGGGTGGCGTCCTTCTCTTTCGGCTCCGGGAACGCGGCGAAGCTGCTGCGCATCCCGCTGTATGCCGCCGGGCGCACAGGAACCCTCCTCGTCCCCCGTGGGCGCCGCTGGGTGTTCGGCAGCGCGGTCGGGATCGGCGACGGGGCACTCGCGCTGTGGCGCGTGGCCACGGCGGAAGGGCACGACGCGCTGTGGCTCGTCTCGACGGACCGTGCGGCCGCCGACGCCGCATCCGCCGGCATCCCGACGATTCGCCGGGACTCGTGGCGCGGCTGGTGGGAGACGGCACGTGCCGAGGTGATCGTCGTCACGCACGGCCAGGGCGATGTGAACCGATACGCCGTGGCCGGATCCTTCCTCGTCCAGCTCTGGCACGGCATCCCGCTCAAACGCATCGGGCTCGACTCCCCGGCCACCACGCAAGTCCCGAACGTGCCGGGTGCGGGGATGCTCCGTCGGATCGTCGAAGTCCTCTACCGCGCGACGGCGCAGCGCATCCGGTTGATGCCGGCGGCATCCGATCGGGCGCGGGGCCGACTGGAGTCCGCCTTCGCTCTCGGAGAGCAGCGCGTCGTGGTGACGGGTGAGCCGCGCGTCGATGTGCTCTCCGCCGGCACGGCCGAACAGCGCAGGGAGAACGCGTCGGCGCTCCTGGAAGAAGCGACGGGCCCGCTTCCGCCCGGTGCGCGCACGATCCTGTACGCACCCACCTGGCGCGACGGGGAGGACGACCCCGCAGTGCCGACCGCCCATGAGTGGGTGCGGATCATCGCGATGCTCGAGCGCCGCGACGCCGTGCTCTTCGTCCGCTCGCATCCGCTCGGCGCCGGTGCCTACCGGTCGCCGCTGCCCAGCGCGCGGGTACGGATGCTCGGCTCGTCGGTGCTGAATGACGTGACCCCGGCGCTGCCCGGCATCGACGTCCTCGTCACGGATTACTCGTCCATGGCGTACGACGCCGGACTCCTCGCCATGCCGGTGCTGTACCTCGCGCCCGATGCGGAGGAGTACGCGCACTCCCGCGGCTTCTACGGCCGCCTCGAGGACGTCGCCGCCGGCGGCGCGGTCAGCGACTGGGACGCACTGCTGGACGAGATCGACGGAGTACTGACCGACCACCGGGCATTCGCGGAGAAGGCCGCCCGATCTCACGCGCTGAGTGCGCAGATGCACGCGTACCGTGACGGCGGGAACACGCGCCGTGTGTACGAAGCCATACGTGCGCGGGGGATCCCCGCGCCGAGAGGAGCACGATGACCACTGCCCACATCGACGAGCAGGCCGAGAAGCTGATCGTTTCCGGTGCCGGACCGCGGCCGGCCTCGGCCGTGCTCGAAGGTCCGCGCGCGCGGGTCACGGGCAGGATCACCGGTGGGGGGAAGACGTGGAAGGCGACGTTCGTCCTCCGCGCGGCGCGATGGGGCGGTGCGGAGTTGCCGTTGCCCTCCGGCGAATACGTGCTGCACGTCGATGGCGAGGACCTGTCGGCGCTCGACCTGCCGTCGCATCTGCTGGCCCGGCTGCGGATCTCCCTCCGAGGCTCGCACGTCGTGATCGCGCCGCCCTTGTCGGACGAGGACGCATCCGACGACGGGCAGGCCGCGCTGGAGAGCCGCTACGTCTCGGAGCAGGGGGGAGACGAGAACGCCGTCTTCTTCGAGAGCTTCTACGGGCAGATCGCCGGGTGCAACCCCCGGGCGATCGACCGCGAGATCGCGCGTCGCGCGCCCGGAGTCACCCGGTACTGGAGCGTGATCGATCTGTCCGTGCCGGTGCCGGAGGGCGCGGTCGCGGTCGTGGAGGGCAGCCCGCAGTGGTGGCGTGCGCGTGGCGCTGCACGACTGCTGGTCGTGAATGACTGGCTGCGCCGGAGATTCGTGCGCAGGAGCGGCCAGAAGGTGCTGCAGACGTGGCACGGCACTCCGCTGAAGAGACTCGCTCTGCACCGTCCGGGGTTCGATCCGCGGCGGATGGCCGCCATCGTCAAGGAGTCGCGGCGCTGGGATGTGCTGCTGGCGCAGAACCTCTACTCGGAGCGCATCCTCAAGAAGGCGTACGCGTTCTTCGGGAAGCCGATCTGGACGGACGGGTACCCCCGCAACGACATGCTCGTCACGGGCGATGGCGCCGCCACGCGTGAGGCGCTCGGCATCGGAGAAGACGAGCGCGTACTCCTCTACGCGCCGACCTGGCGCGACGACCGCGCCGAGATGGTCGACTTCGTCGATCCGCAGCGCCTCGCCGAGGACGCGGATGCCGTCGTGCTCGTCCGCGGCCATTCGCGAACGCTGCGCCAGGGCAAGGATCACGGCGGGGCACGGGTGATCGACGTCACCGGGTTCCCCGAGACCGCCCGTCTGCTGCTCATCGCCGACGCGCTCATCACCGACTACTCCTCGGTCATGTTCGACTTCAGCGTCACAGGGAAGCCGATGTTCTTCCTCGTCCCCGACATGGAGCACTATCGGGGGCAGCTGCGCGGGTTCTACTTCGATCTGGCCGCACGGGCCCCCGGTCCGCTCGTGACGTCGCAGGATGAGCTCGTCGCCGCGCTGCGCGACGAATCGGTGACCGGTCGGTTCGCGCCGCGCTACGCGGCGTGGCGGGCGCAGTTCAACCGTCTCGACGACGGTCGTGCCGCCGAGCGAGTGGTCTCACGGATCCTCGACCTCGGATACCTCGACGCACGGTGACGGAGGACGCCGCTACGGCAGTGGCGTGTTCTGTGTGCCGAGGCGTGATGCGTCGACGGTGTCGCGGGCCCCGCGCAGGACGCCCCCGATGAACCCGAAACCCCACGCGAGGTGCATCGTCGGCAGGACGGCGAGCGTCCAGACGCGTTCTCGGGGGGTGCGCCCACCGCCCGGCTTGAGCGCCATGGCACCGACGAGAAGGCTGTACGCGATCAACGGCAGGTAGACGACGGATGCCACGAGCGACGCGACGCCGCCCAGGACCCGCGAGAGCTGCAGCGCGCCGACGATGACGGCGAGCACGACATCGAGCAGGAGTGCGGGCGGAGCGAAGAAGCGCAGTCCGTTGCTGCGGCCGTACCGTCGCACCAACTCCCCGCGCCACGCGCCGGTCGCCTTGAACTGCCGCGCCAGCCGCCACCAGCTCTCCCTCGGCCAGTAGGTGACCGAGAGCTTCGGGTCCAGCCACACGGTGTGCCCCGCCTGACGGATGCGGAGGTTCAGCTCCCAGTCCTCCCCGCGGCGGATCGTCTCGTCGAACATCCCCACCTCGTCGAGGACCTCTCGGCGGATGACGCCGAGGTACGCCGACTCCGCTTCACCCTCGTGCGTGGTGCCGTGGTATGCGCCGCCGCCGAGACCGATCGGCGAGTTGTACGCGCGGGCCACGGCCTTCTGGAACGGTGTGCGGCCGTCGGCGCGCATCACACCACCGACATTGGCGGCGCCGGTGCGTCGAAGGGTGGCGAGGGCACGCTGGGCATACCCGGGCGCGAGTTCGGAGTGCGCGTCGACCCGCACGATCACCGGGTGGCGACTGGCGCGGATGGCGGCGTTGAGGCCGACGGGGATGTGCGCGGCGGGGTTGTCGACGAGACGGATGCGGTCGTCCTGTTCCGCCAGACGTTGGGCGAGCTCGGTCGTGCCGTCCGTCGATGGCCCGAGGGCGAGGATGAGCTCGCTCGGTCCTTCGAGCTCCTGGGCGAGGACGGAGTCCACTGCGTGCTCGAGATACGCGCGCTCGTTGAGCACGGGCATGATGAACGACACTCCGGTCGCGGGTGTTGCCGAATCGTGCTCTTCCACTCGTCGATCATGTCATGACGCGCTGAGCGACCATGCGTACTCTTGAGAGGTGAGTGGTGTCAGCGATCTCAAGAAGGCCTACCGGCTGCTGGGCAAGGCCCTGCGCTCGCGCAAGGCGGTCCAGCGCGTCCGCCGCCGGCTGGCGGTCATGCCGCCCCACCCGGAGAACCACTACAAGATCGCCGTCTACTTCGCCGACGGTTCGGTGAACATGTACCAGATGCGGCAGTGGTACCGGCCGCTCGCCGAGCTCCAGAAGCTGTGGCCCGTCGTCGTGCTGGCGCGCAACGCGGTCGGCGCGGAGAAGCTGCTGGAAGAAGACGCACCGCCCGTGGCATTCGTCCCCACCGTCAAGGACCTCGAGCGCTTCACCGCATCGCAGGACATCCGCATCGTGCTGTACGTGAACCAGAACACCCGGAACTTCCAGATGTTCCGTTACGGGCGTCGCTGGCATGTCTTCATCAACCACGGCGAGTCCGACAAGATGTACATGACCACCAACCAGTACAAGGCGTACGACTACGCCTTCGTCGCCGGTCAGGCGGCGCGGGATCGCCTCAGCAGGACGCTGTGGGACTACGACGTCGACGCCAGGACGATCGAGATCGGCCGCCCGCAGGCCGACCACTACTCCGGCACCCTGCCGTACACGCCGGACGAGCGCATCACGGTCCTGTACGCCCCCACCTGGGAGGGCGACCGGCCCAGCGCGCACTACGGCTCGATCGCCACGCACGGGGAAGCCCTCGTCGGTGCGCTGCTGGCGACAGGGCGTCATCGCGTGATCTATCGACCGCATCCGCGCAGCGGTGTCATCGACGACGCCTACGGGGCGGCGCACCGGCGCATCGTCGCGGCGATCGCGCAGGCGAACACCGCAGACCCTGCGGCCCGACACGTGTTCGACGACGGACCGGAGCTCGGTTGGCAGCTGGCGGCCTCCGACGTCGCGATCGTCGACATCTCCGCGATGGTCTACGACCGACTCGCCGCGGGCAAGCCGCTCATGATCACTCGGCCGGTGGACGAGCGCGCCTCCGTCGACACGGGCGGGTATCTGTCGGACTGCGAATGGCTCACCGCGGACGCGGCGTCGGACATCGTCGACGAGATCGACCGGGTCCGTGCCGATGAGGCTGCGGTCGCGAAGCTCCGGATGTGGGTCCAGCACTACTTCGGAGACACCACGCCCGGCGTCGCGACGGCGAAGTTCCACGCCGCGATCGAGCGCCTCATGGGCGAGTGGGACGAGTGGCGGCAGCGTGAGATCGGCGCGGTCGTCACGGATGAGGACGATGACGACGAAGAGGGCAAGGACGACGAGATCTGACAGCGGCCACTGACTGCGGGTGCCAGGCTTCGTAGACTGACGGGCATGGAGTTCTCGCAGGCGCAGGCCGTCGCGTCCCGGCTCGAGGTCCTCGACGAATCGGCGTCGACGAACGCGGCCCTTCGCGTCCTGTCGGCGGATGCCGCCGCCTGGCCGCACCTGTCGGCGGTGGTCACCGACAATCAGACCGCTGGGCGGGGTCGGTTGGATCGGACGTGGGAGGCCCCGGCCGGGTCGGCCATCGCTGTCTCGGCGCTGTTGCGCTCCCTGCCGTCGGATCCGACGGCGATGGGGTGGATCCCTCTCGTCGCGGGGCTCGCAATGGCGGATGCCGTCACCGTGCAGCTGCCCGGTCATGACGTCGCCGTGAAGTGGCCCAACGACGTTCTCGTCGACGGACGCAAGATCTCCGGCATCCTCGCCGAGGCCACCGGATCCGCCGTCGTGATCGGCGTCGGGGTGAACACCGCCATGACCCCGGCGCAACTGCCCGTCCCCACCGCGACCTCCTTCGCCGCCGTCGGGGCCGTCGCGGACGAGGACCGCCTCGTGGCCGACTTCCTGCGCCGCCTGGACGGTCTGCTGTCGGCTCTTGTCACCTGGGGGGACGCCGACCGGAGCGGTGTGCACGCTGCGGTCTCGGCGCGCTGTGCGACGCTGGGGCGGGACGTGGAGGTCTCGTTGCCGGACGGTTCCACGCTGCACGGGGTCGCCCGGCGACTCGAGCCCGACGGGCGGCTGTGCGTCGCGGACGGCGATGCGGAGCACGTCATCGCCGCCGGTGACGTGGTCCACGCGCGTCTGGCCTGAGATCTCGCGTTCGGACACGCCGTCCGTGCGCAGGAGTTGTCGGCGGCTTTGGGCACAATGGAGCCATGACACAGCCCGTGACCCTCGGCGGACGGCCCATGATGCCCCCGCCGGGCGCGCCTGCCGAAGAGCGCCTCATCGCGCGGTTCCGCAGTCAGGCGCCGGGGCTCGTGTGGTCGGCGGCGCTGTTCATGGCCGTGTGCGGCGGGACGGCGTATCTCTACGACAACCTCCCGGACGGCTACGAGAACTGGATGCTGCTGTCCGTGGCCGGACTGCTCATCCTTCTGGGCGTCGTGATCCCGTACATCCTGTGGCTGTCGCGCACGTACACGGTCACCACGCGGCGGGTGATCGTCCGGCACGGGCTCGGTGCACGCAGACGGCGCGAGATGTCGCACGTCCGCGGCTACACGATCGGCGTCCGGCGAGGCGTGCTGCAGCGTATGAGGGGCGCCGGCACCATCACGCTGACCAACGGCATGGATGCACCGATGCATCTCATCAACGTCCCGAATGTCACTCTGGTGCACGAGACGCTCGCCGACCAGATCGAGGTCAACCAGATCCTCGCGCATCGCGACGCGCAGTCGACCGGCGACACCGACCCGGTCGTCTGACCCGCCGCGCTCCTCCCGCGGGTCGCTGACCCCGCTCCCTCCCGCGGGTCGCTGACCCCGCTCCCTCCCGCGGGTCGTCGACCGTGCTCCCTCCTGCGGGTCGTTGAGCGAGCGAAGCGAGACGAAACGCGGTGACCGTGTTCCCTCCCGCGGGTCGTTGAGCGAGCGAAGCGAGACGAAACGCGCTGAGCGAGCGAAGCGAGTCGAAGCGACACCCGTCGTGCGCGAGAATGGATGCCGACGAACAGGAGAACCACATGGCGTTGCGCGTTGGCGTGATCGGCGGAGGACAGCTGGCCCGGATGATGATCGCGCCCGCGGTCGAGCTCGGCCTCGATCTGCGAGTGCTGGCGGAGACCGATGGGATGTCGGCGAAGCTTGCTGCGACGGCAGTGGGGGACTACCGGGACCTCGAGACCGTGCGCGCGTTCGCCGCGGATGTCGACGTCATCACCTTCGACCATGAGCACGTCCCGCAGGACGTCCTGCGTGCACTCGTCGCCGACGGGGTGGCTGTCCACCCCGGCCCCGATGCGCTGCAGTACGCGCAGGACAAGCTCGTGATGCGTGCACGCCTGGCGGAACTCGGCGTCCCGCAGCCGGATTGGGCTCGCGTCGCGGATGCCGACGAGCTGCAGGTGTTCCTCGATGACCACGGCGGCCGTGCGGTCGTGAAGACGCCCCGCGGGGGATATGACGGCAAGGGCGTGCGTGTGGTGTCGGCTGCGGGCGATGCGGCGGACTGGTTCGCCCAGCTCTCCGGCGGCGACGGCCTGCTCGTGGAGGAGCTCGTCTCGTTCCGCCGCGAACTCGCCCAGCAGGTCGCACGGCGCCCCAGCGGCCAGACCGCCGCGTATCCCGTCGTGGAGACCGTGCAGCGCGACGGCGTGTGCGCCGAGGTCTTCGCCCCGGCTCCCGGGGCGGGGGAACGTCTCGCGCGGATGGCGGAGGACATCGGAAGACGGATCGCCGAAGGGCTCGGGGTGACCGGAATGCTGGCCGTCGAGCTGTTCGAGACGGATGACGATCGCATCCTCGTGAACGAGCTCGCCATGCGCCCGCACAACAGCGGGCACTGGAGCCAGGACGGAGCGGTCACGGGGCAGTTCGAGCAGCACCTGCGCGCCGTCGCGGACCTTCCGCTGGGGGAGACCGCGCCGCGTGCGCCGTGGGCGGCGATGGTGAACATCCTCGGCGGCCCCACGGAGGGGACGTTCGAGAGCCGTTTCGAGGCGGCGATGTCGGAGCACCCGGACGCGAAGATCCACACCTACGGAAAGGACGCGCGCCCCGGCCGCAAGGTGGGCCACGTCAATGCCGCCGGCGACGACCTCGACGATGTCGTCTACACCGCCCGCGCGGCGGCCGCCCATTTCGCGTGACGCCGATGAAGCCGTGAGCGGCGTGACTCCAAGCGTGCCGTTCAGCAGAACTGCGGGGTTCTGCCCGTACCCTTGACGGGTGACTGAGCCTCTGCATTCCTCCAGCGCGCCCGTCGTCGGCGTCGTGATGGGTTCCGACTCCGACTGGCGAGTGATGAGCGATGCGTCGCAGGCGCTCACGGACTTCGGCGTCGCTCACGAGGTCGAGGTCGTCTCGGCCCACCGCACCCCCGACAAGCTCATGCAGTATGCGCGCGAGGCGCGTGGTCGCGGCATCCGGGTGATCATCGCCGGCGCAGGCGGAGCCGCGCACCTGCCGGGGATGCTGGCGTCGATGACGCCGCTGCCCGTCATCGGCGTTCCCGTGCCGCTGGCCTATCTCGACGGCATGGACTCACTGCTCTCCATCGTGCAGATGCCCGCCGGCATCCCTGTCGCGACGGTGTCGATCGGCGGCGCGCGCAACGCTGGCATCCTCGCCGCCCGGATCCTCGGCGCCTCGGACGCGACGATGGCCGACCGGCTCGAGGCGTACGCCGCCACGCTCGAGGCGCAGGTCGCCACGAAGAACGAACGGCTGAAGGACTCGCTGTGACCCTCGCCGCGCCGCGTGCGACGTCGAGCGCGGGCCGATCGCTGGTGGAGACCCGGCCGCTGCGCAATCCGGATGTCGCCGACCCGGCGTTCATGGGCCGTCGCGGATGGTGGCTGGTCGCCATGAACGTGCTGGTTCCCGGCTCGGCGCAGATCCTCTCCGGCCGCAATCGACGACTCGGCCGATTCGGACTCGGGGCGACGCTGCTGGGCTGGTTCCTCGTGGTCCTGGCGGTCGTGTCCGCGCTGTTCTTCCGTTCCGCTCTGATCACCGTCGGATCCAACTGGTTCGCCCTCACCGCGCTGCAGGTGCTGTTCATCGGGTACGCATTGCTGTGGCTCGTGCTGACCTTCGACACGCTGCGCATCGTGCGCCTGGTGAAGGTGCCGCCGACGTCGAGGATCGCCATTCCCGTGGTCGCCCTCGTTATCGTCGGACTCCTCAGCGGCGGGGCCGGATACGCCGCGAGCATCGCCGGTTCCAGTCGCGGGGCGATCAACGACATCTTCGGGCAGAGCGGCCCGAGTCTTCCCCCGAGCGACGGGTACTACAACATCCTGCTTCTCGGTGCCGACAGCGGTGACGGACGCGATTCCATGCGGTTCGACAGCATCTCGGTCGTGTCGGTGAATGCCGAATCCGGTGCCGTGACGATCTTCGGCATTCCGCGTGAGCTGCCGTCCGCGCCGTTCAGCGACGGAAGTCCGATGCAGGCGCTGTACCCGAACGCGTTCGAAGGGCATTCCTCACCGACGTGCGGGTGGAACCCGTGGATGAACCATGTGCGCTATGCGGCGGAGGTGTGCCGCGATGACGAGGGCGCAGAGCTCTACCCCGACGCGGCGGCGCAGGGATCCGCCCCCGGAATCGAGGCGACCAAGGACGCCGCAGAGGGCATTCTCGGGATCGAGATCCCGTACTACGTCTTCATCGACATGAACGGGTTCGCGGCGATGATCGACGCGCTCGGCGGCGTCGACATCGAGGTCACCGAGCGGTTGCCGAAGGGCGGCCCGCCAGAGGGCTGGACGGGAACCGACGTCAACGAGTGGGCCATCGGGTGGATCGAACCCGGTGCGCAGCACATGGACGGCGACACGGCACAGTGGTACGCGAGGTCGCGGTACACCACGAGCGACTGGGACCGGATGGAGCGCCAGCGCGAGCTGCAGCTCGCGATCCTCGATCAGTTCACGCCGCAGAACATCCTCTCGCGCTTCAACGACATCGCCGCGGCCGGTACCGTGCTCGTCGACACCGATCTGCCGAGGGACAAGCTCAGCGAGTTCTTCGATCTGATGCTGAAGGCGAAAGAGCAGCCGGTCACCACCATCGAGCTGGTGCCGGAGAACGGGGTGGACGAGTTCACGCCGGACTACGCATTCGTGCGCGAGCTGGCGCAGCAGACGCTGCACCCGCCCACGCCGGCACCCTGAGCGGGTCTCACCCGCACTCGAGGTCGGCCATCGCCACGTCCGGGGCATCGAGCAGGGGAGTGTGATGCAGCTGCGTCCGGCGATCGCCGGCGCCGGTGCCCGTGAACGAGGCGGTGACGGAGCTCGACTCGCCCGGTGACAGGACGAGCTCATACTGCGCGACGGGACGCACGCCGAGCTCGGCGGCGACGTCTCCACCAGAGACGGAGGCTCCCTCAGGGCCGACGATCGAGATGAGCGTGCGGGTCTGCCCCGCCGCGAGGTCGTCGGAGGCCGGGGCAGTGGCGGCGAGGTCGGCGGGGACATCGTTCGACCAGGTCACACGGACCTGTGTCGTCGGCTCGCCGCGGCACGCTCCGACGGCCGTGCTGATCGAGGCGTGCGCATGGGCATCAAGGGCCACGCCGCCGGACGCGTCGTTGACCAACACGCTCACATGCGTGCCACGCTCACCGTCCGATGGCATCCTCCCGCTCAGTCCGGATGTCTCGAGTTGCTTCTGCTCCTCCTCGTGGGCGCTCCACACCCTGATCCGATCATCCGTGGATGCTGTGGCCACGGCAGCGAGCACGGCGGCCGGGTCCTCTCCCACGAGGAGAGCCGACACAAGGGATCCGCCGGCCTGTGCGAGCGCCGCGTCGCGCCCGACGGGTTGGGGGTTCGTCACCGACACCTCGGATGCGAGTCGAGTCACGAGCGTGTCGGCATCCGCGGTGTGCTCGCCGAACGACAGTGAACCGATCGCTCCGACGAGATGCTCCGCGGCGACGAGGTCGAGTGCGACGACACCGTCCACGACATCGCCGTACTGCTGCTGCCAGTGCTGCGCCACGATCTCGGCCGCGGAGGGGAAATCGGGGATGCTCGTCGCGTCGCGCACGCTGCGCCCGGGCGAATCTCCGAACAGCGTGGTCGTCGCATCGTCCAGGGGAAGAGGGGGAGAGTCGAGGACGGTGAGATCCTGTGCGCTCACGGTCCGGGGGTTGGCGAGGACGCCGTTGTCCGCACGGACAAGAGTGAACGCGACGATCGCGCCGCCGTGGGAGCGGGCCTCTGCGTTGTTCTGCAGTGCGATCAGGTAGTTCCTCGGTTCTTCCCCGCCCAGCATGCCCGGCAGCAAGCCGGCAGCGCCGTGCAGGGCACCGACGGTCGTCGCGACGTCGCGGATCAGTACCTGCGCCTCCCGCACGGCGTCGGCGACCGGAGGCAGGGCCGCATCGACGTCGATACGCATGGATGCCGTCTGCGCCGCGTGCAGGGCGATGGAGGCCCCCTCGAGTGCCGCATGGACATCGGGAAGGGGCGCGAGGTCGATGCGGGAGCCGGTGAACCCGAGTGTGGCCGGATCGACGCTGTCCGCGATCAGGACGATCGGCCCCGCGGCGGCGTCCGCAGCGGCGTCCGTGACCTCCGCCACCTCTCGCATCGCCGTCATGTTCGCGCCGAGCCACGGGACGAACTCGAACGCGCGCCATACGGGGTCCGAAGTGAGGTCGCGGGCCAGTGCGGCGTGCGCGGCGATGCGCGGAGCGATGCGTTCGGCCCGGTCGAGCTCGCCGTCGGCGAGTGCCGATCGCAGCTGCGCGGTGGAGCTCCTGACGCTCTGCAGCTCGCTGGCCGACCCGAGCGCACGTATGACCACCCACGCCGTGGCGAGCAGGGCGGCGACCACCAGGAGCCCGATCACTCCGCCCACCCAGCGCCGTCGCGCCGGCAGCCGCCCGTCACTCATGAGTGCATTCAAGCACGCAACGGCGCGCGCCGCGGGAAAACCTCGTCGGCGCGGATACGCTGGGGTCATGAGTGTTCGGCTGCGCGTCGTTCTCGACCAGATCACGACCGTCGTCGACGCCGACCAGGCGCGGGCTGCGCGTGATCTCACCGCCGGGCTCCTCGCCACCGCCCCCAGCGGCTGCTCGGTCGATGCGATCATCCCGGCAGGTGGCGACGTCGACATCCCGGGGATCGACTCCGTTCGCCGGCTCGGTCTGGGCCGTCGCGAGATCGCCGCCTCCTGGCAGGTGGGGATCGCGCCGGGCGTCGGGGGAGGACTCATCCATGCTCCGTCCCTGATGGCGCCCCTCGTCAGGCACGATCGGGTGCATGATCACGACCAGGTCTCCGTGACCGTCTGGGATCTCCGTGCCTGGGAGGCGCCGCAGAGCATGTCCAAGACGAACGTCGCGTGGCAGCGTGGCATGCTGCGGCGCGCTGCGAGGCACGCCGACGCCGTGGTGGTACCCACGCATGCGATGGCGGAGCGGATCGGCGAGTACGCCAAGCTCGGCGACCGTGTCCGTGTCGTCGCGGGTGCGCCGCCGGAGGGGTTCGCTCCGCCGACCGATTCAGGGCGCCGACGTGCGGCGCTGTCCCTCCCGGAGCGGTACGTCGTGCTCGCCGGGACCCCCGCCGATCTCGAACACGGTTTCCGCGCTGCCGCGGCTGCGGACATCGACGCGGTCGTCCTCGACGCCGCAGAGGGCTCGGAGCCCGTACTCGCCGACCTGGCGGCCGCAGCCGGACTTCCCGAGCGTCGCGCACACATCCGTGGCGCGCTCGATACATCGGATCGCGCTGCCGTACTGATGGCGTCGTCAGCCTTCGTCGCGACGAGCGCGCTGGCGGCATGGCCGTGGCGTGCAATGGAAGCCATGGCCATGCGGACGCCGATCGTCGCCGTGGACAGTGGGGTGCACCGGGACGTGATCGCGGAGGGCGGCGCCGTGGTGGAGCCGGATGAGATCTCCGATGCCCTCGTGGATGCGGTCGGCGCGGGGGAGAAGCGCGCGAGGGTGCTCGCCGGTGACAGGGCGAAGGCGTTCTCCTGGGCGAGTGCGGCGGAACGCATCTGGTTGCTGCACGCCGACCTCTGAGCCGAGAGACCGACCCTGGGCGCCTGCCGCGAATCGACACGACACGCCGCGTTCTTGTGCGAATTCATGGGTCACAGTGGCATCATTACGCGACTTCCGTCACACTAGTCACATGTATCGACGTGTCCCACACACCCGAAGTGTGCGCAGAATGGCTCGATTCCTGGCGGTGATCGTCGCGGTCACAGCGGTGGTCGTCGGTACGGTCGCACCCCTTGAGGTGACGGCGGCGTCCGCATCGGTGCACACCTCGAGCGCCTACGCGAAGTCGTCCGGAGACCCGGCGCAGTCCGGAATCGCCAAGTCGACGCTCGTCGGTTTCAACGCGGGCAACATCATCAGTGACGCCGTGTTCACGAACAAGAACACCATGACCGAGGCGCAGATCCAGTCCTTCTTCAATTCGAAGGTCTCCAAGTGCGTCGTCGGAAAAGACGAGAACGGCAAGCCGTACGTCTGTCTGAAGGACTTCAAGATCACCTCGGTGAGCATGCCGGCGGATTCATACTGCAGCGGTTACAAGGGAGCGGCGAACGAGAGCGCTGCGCGGATCATCTACAAGGTCTCCCAGGCGTGCAACATCAATCCGCAGGTGCTGATCGTCATGCTCCAGAAGGAGCAGGGGCTCGTCAACCATGTGTGGCCGAGCGCGTGGCGGTACGACAAGGCACTCGGTCAGGGATGCCCGGACACCGCACCGTGCGATCCGGCGTTCGTCGGGTTCTTCCACCAGATCTACGGCGCAGGCCGGCAGATGCAGATGTACATGGAGGGGCGCTGGTTCACCTGGTACGCCCCGGGTAAGACGTGGGGGATCCTCTACCACCCGAACGCGAACTGCGGCCGCGGCAACGTACACATCGCCAACAAGGCGACCTCGGCGCTCTACTACTACACGCCCTACCAGCCGAACGCGGCGGCCATGAAGGCCGGGTACGGCGAGGGCGACAGCTGCTCCAGTTACGGCAACCGCAACTTCTACAACTACTTCACGGACTGGTTCGGATCGACACAGGCCGCCCCGACCGCGCCGTCGGTGCCTGCACCCGTGCTGACGGACATCAACTCGACGTCGTACGTCATCGCGGCGGACGCGAAGGGCAGCCTGCTCGCATACCCGTACTCGAAGAGCGTGTGGGGCAAGACCGTGACCCTTGCTTCCGGCCTGGGGAACCTCACCGGCGCGTTCAGTGTCGGCGACCTCAGCGGTGATGGGCGCAGGGACTTCATCGTGGTCGGCGCCGATGGTAAGCCGAAGGTCCTGTACGGCGGGGCGAAGACCTCTGTCGGTAAGCCATCGGCGCTCGCCGGCGACTGGTCCGGGGTCACCGCTGTCCTTCCGGCAGGCGATTTCAACGGCGACGGTGTCGAAGACATCTTCACGGTCGATGCGAAGGGGAACCTCTATCTCCGCGCGGGCAACGCGTTGGGAGGGTTCGCAGCAGCTAGTTCGGTCGGGACCGGCTGGAACAAGGTCGATCAGATCATCAGCGGGATCGACTTCGATGGTGACGGCAAGCCCGACCTTGTGGCGCGAGACTCCAATGGCGACATCAAGCTCTTCCCCGGGAACGGAAGAAGTGGGTGGGGCACAACGGTGCAGATCGGCACCCGCTGGGCAGGCATGACGAGCATATTCAGCCCGGGGGACTTCACCGGGGACGGGCACGCGGACATCATGGCGCATGCCGCGGACGGTGACCTCCTGCTCTACAAGGGTTCGAAGGGCGGAAAGCTTGAAGCCGCCGGTGCTGTAGGAAACAAATGGCAGACACTGGTCACGAAGAGTGCAGCGGGGTATTCCGTCAAGCCACTCCCGGCGTTCCCCGCAGGAGTGGGCAACCTCGACGGAGCGGGAGGCACGGACATCGTCGCGGTGGCATCCGATGGCGTCGCATACATCTACGGGGGCGATGGCCGAGGCGGGTGGACAGGGCGGACGAAGCTCGGTACTGGATGGTCCAAGAAGGACAAGATCGTTCCGCTGGGCGACTTCGACCGCTCAGGTAGTCGCGATTTCGGACGTATCGACTCCTCAGGCCGGTTCCTGATGTACTCCGGTTCCAGCGGAAAAGCCACTCAAATCGGCAAGGGGTGGGTGTCCTTCACGCACGTCTTCGGCGGAATGGACTTCGACGGCGACCGGCGCCTCGATGTGATCGGGATCACTCCCGATGGAATGATGTACCTGTATCGCGGGGACGGTAAGGGAGGCTGGCTCAATACCAAGGGCCAGAAGATCGGGTCTGGATGGACAGGCCTCCAGAGCGTCTTCTACATGGGTGATTTCAATGGTGATGGGATCGGCGACGTCGTCGCCCGGTTCTCGGACGGAACTCTGCGCCTGTATCCGATGACCGGATACGGCGGGTGGGGCACCCGCAAGCAAATCGGAACGGGTTGGTTCGGCTACCCCGTCATCTTCAGCCCCGGAGATTTCAACGGCGACGGCAAGAACGACGTGCTGGCGGTCGGGCCTAAGGGAGTCCTCTACCTGTACCCTTCCAACGGGCGCGGTGGCTGGGGTGCCCGGTCTCAGGTCGGGACGGGTTGGAGCTCGATGAGCCCCATCGGTTGATGCCCCCGCGGCCCTCAGCCGGGGGCCTCCGGGGAACCTGGATGTTGCGTCGGATATAATCTGGACGGTGGAACACGTACGTTTCGTGTCGTGTCCGAAACGAGAAGGACGTAGTGATTTGACCTTTGGCACGCCCATAGATCTCGGTGCGTACGATGTCCCAGGCCGAGGCAAAGGCGTCCTCGACGTATTCAGGCGTCGGTACCTTCTCCGCCTGCTCGTGCGCAAAGGGACTGCGACCCGCTACCGTAACTCTGTTCTCGGATGGGTGTGGTCCTATGTAAAGCCAGCATCCCAATTCCTCATCTATTACTTCGTGATGGGGATTATTCTCAATTTTCATCGAGACATCGAGAACTTCCCGATCTATCTGTTCTCGGGCGTTGTGGCCGTCAACCTTTTCAACGAGGCGTTCGGTAATGCCACGACATCAATCGTCGACAATCGTGCGCTCGTGAAGAAGATCTATCTTCCACGCGAGCTCTTTCCTGTGGCAGCGATCATCGTCGCGTTCGTCCACTTCCTGCCGCAACTCGCGATTCTTATCGTGGTGTGCCTCCTCATCGGGTGGACACCGACAGTGGCCGGCATCGGTGGAGCAATACTTGGACTGATCCTGATCGTGGCCTTCGCTCTGGGGTTGGGTCTCTTCTTCAGCGCCCTGAACGCACGATTCCGGGACGCCCAGAACTTCGTCGAGTTGATCAAGATGTTCTCAACCTGGACCTCTCCCGTCCTGTACACGTGGGCGATGGTCTACACGCAGCTCGAGAATCATCCCTGGATCTTCACCCTCTACTCATGGAACCCGTTGACCGTCGCGGTCGAATTGTTCCATCAGGGATTCTGGGCATCCACCACTGCTGATAGCGGATTGGGGATCATACCGGGCTTCGGCACAGCATTGCTCGTGGCCGGCATCATCTGCGTAAGTATGCTCATCGTCGGTCAACTCGTGTTCCGCAACCTCGAACGCTCTTTCGCCCAGGACCTGTGATGTCGAAAACCATTCTCCGTACTACGCACTCGCCGAGCATCATCGTCGACCACGTGTCGAAGAGCTTCCTCAAGCGCAATACGCACTCCTTCAAAGAAGCTTTCGTCGGCTTCATTCGAGGGAAAAAGGTACGGGCGGACCGGTTCACTGCGCTCAATGATCTCAGCTTTCAGATCGGCGAGGGCGAGTCTGTCGCGGTCATGGGGATGAACGGGTCGGGTAAGTCGACCACGCTGAAGCTGATCTCGGGAGTGCTCGAGCCGGACAGCGGAGCGGTGTACACGCGTGGGCGCGTGGCTGGCCTCATCGAGGTGGGCGCGGGCTTCCATCCCGACCTCACTGGCCGTGAGAATGTCTATCTGAATGCGGCAATCCTCGGCATGGAGAAGCACGAGATAGACGCGCGGTTCGACGAGATCGTCGAATTCTCGGAGATCGGCGAATTCATCGACCAGGAGGTCAAGCACTATTCCTCGGGAATGTTCATGCGCCTCGCTTTCTCAGTGGCGATCCATGTGGAACTCGACGTCCTGCTCGTGGATGAGGTGCTCTCTGTTGGCGATGCGCCCTTCCGCGCCAAGTGCTCGGCAAAGATCAAGGATCTCACTGCCCAGGGGGTGACGATGCTGGTGGTCAGCCATAGTGTGAACATGGTCAGAGACCTCTGCCAGCGGGGCATCGTCATCAAGAAGGGAAAGAAGATCTTCGATGGCCCCATAGAAGAGGCCATCGAAGTGCTGAACAAGAAGTGAGCCTGGGGTCCGCCGTCAGCGCTTGTCCTCGACTCGCACCGAGATGACCTGTCCGGTCATCTCACCGGAGATGACCTGAAGGCTCACAGCCGCCACATCTCGTGGGTCGAGGAGCGTGTGCAGTGGCTCCTCGCCGAACGCCTGCGTGCGCATCGGAGTATGGGTTCGCTGTGGACTGATGCAGTTGACACGTACGCCGTCCTCGGCCCACTCCTCCGAAAGGGACTGCGTCAGATTCACGACCGCCGCTTTGCTCGCCGAGTAGATTCCGTAGTTCGCACGGCCTCTGGTGTAGGAACTCGAGGTGAACAGCAGCAGCTGCCCACCGCTCTTCGCCAAGTACTTGTAAGCCGTCCGCGCGACGATCAACGGGGCAAGAAAGTTCACCTCGATGCCACGCCTGATGGTCTTGCTCTTCGTCTGCGCGAGGGGCCCGACTTGGAGGACGCCTGCGGTGACGACCACCACGTCGATACGCCCTTCCTGCTCGTGCACCGCCTTGAAGGCCTTCTTCACATCGCTCCGTGACCGGACATCGGTGCCGGTTGTGGACCGGCTGAACTGATGCACGGAAGCGCCCGCGGTGCGGGCGAGATCGACGATGCTCTCGCCGATTCCGTAACTCCCTCCGAGCACGACGACGACCTTGCCCTCGAGATCGGGCAGAGTGGCGGTATCGGCAAGGCTGTCCGACTGCATCTGGAAGATCTTGTCCGCGATATGGACATCGATGGGCTCGGTGACCTTCATGTTCTCGGCGGTACCGTCGATCACGAAGATTGGGGTATCCGGCAGGTACGCGAACACGACACCACAGTCATCCGTGGCGTGAAAGTTCGGGTCCTTGTTTGCGATCTCGTACGCTCGTCGAATCGTCCCGGCACGGAATGCCTGCGGAGTCTGACCACGTCGAAGCGTCGAGCGGTCAGGAATGCCGGAGATATGGTTCGACTGATCCACTTGGATGATCGTGTCCGCGGAGGGAATCGCGGTGTCGACTGCGTCGTAAGTCTCGAGTGCTTCCACACAATCGCGAAGGATTCGCTCGTTGACGAATGGGCGGACGGCATCGTGAAAGAGCACCTTGGTGTCCGGCGATTCATCGATCGCCGCCAGGGCAGCCTGCGTGGAGTCGTTCCGAGTATCGCCCCCGGGAATGATCTTGCTGAGCTTCGGAAAGCGTCCCGGGTCGAGAAGGGGAGTGAGTTGATCGATCGCGCCCGCGTTCATCACGATGATGATCTCGTCAATCAGAGGACTGGCGTTGACGACCTCGAGCGTGTGCTCGACGATCGCTTTTCCTGCGATCTTGATCAGTTGCTTCGGGATTCCGAGTCCCACCCGGACGCCGATTCCACCAGCAAGGAGCACAGCCACAGTACGGGAGGTCATCCCTGTAGTCTATCCGGCGACCTCGGCGCCTATTCGAGCGGGGACTTGGTCGAGGCCGCCAACGCATCCTCGACTTGAATACGGAGTTCGGCAACGCGCCGGCTGTCCGCCCGTACCTCGTCCAAGTCGGATTCCAGTTCGCTCAAGCGTTGCTGGAGCGAGGCCACGGTCGACGCGAGATCCAACACCGTGCGCGCATGCAGACGGCGTTGTGCGCGCCGCCGTCGAATCTCAAGCAGGAGATCGCTGCCCAAAGTACTAAGCCGGCCCATCGTTACATCTCCTCAAGGTGATATTCGACGACGGCGACTGTACGTCGAACGCCGTCCTCGTCCCGAAACCGCGCGCGCTCAAGCGGAACGCACCGCAGACCAGCCTTCGTCGCTTCCGCCGTGCGTGTAGTCCAGTCCAGGTGCCATGTGCGTGGCGAATCCGGTTGATACCGTCCGAGCTCCTCATAGTCGGCGGTGATGACTTTTGCCCCCTGTCGCAGAGCGAAGCTCAGCAAGTGCAGCAGCTCCGATCGGCCGCGCTCATCGAGGCAGGCGAGCAAGTGATTCGCAGCCACGACGCAGGAACCTGTCGATTCGTGCAGAGCTCGGCGCATGAAGGCGAAGCTGGGAAGGTACTCCACCAGGTTGACTTGAGCTTCGCCGTCACGAACCGATCGCGCCGCAGAGATCGACTCTGCACCCGCGGCACGCAGCCCCGCGCTTCGATAGAAGGCGAGGTCCTCGCCGTCACCTGATCCAAGATCGATGACGTTGTCGCCGGCGGCGATGACATGAGTCCTGATCGTTTCACTCTCGTGCGCGCTGCCCCCCGCTGCGTATCGCGTCTTCCAGAGGTTGATACTCGAATAGAACGCCCCGAACCAAGCGTGGAAGCGGCGCTGCGTCGCCGGCGGAGTCTCGAAGGTGAACGATGGGTCCGGGGTCCGCCACGATGGTCCGTAGCAGGCTGCCAGCCATGCTTCCGGTTGTCGTGGGGCAGGAAGACGGATGCCATGGACTTCTTGAGTCGTGAGCGGGAGGATCGCAGCCTCCATACCCGCTTCGCGGACGTGAATCGGTTCGTGAAAGTGGCCGGACTTGTAGAACGCGGTGAAGATGTCGACGTAATAGCCGCCGGAATCATCGGCGAGAACCTGCAGATGAGACCAACTGTGCCGAAGAACCCTAAACCCGCGGTCTTGGAGCGACCCCTGGAGTCGATGGCTCTCGAGTATCAGGTCGGAGGGATGCGAATGGCGACTCAGGTACGCCACGTCGGCGTCGTCGTCATGCGGCAATATCTCTCCGTCTCGGACAGCACCCAGAAGCGTCCCGCCAACAATGAATGCGTCGTAGTCCTGCTCGTGAAGAATCTCGATCACAGAGGCTGCGAGTGCGGCGACATGGGGCCGGATGTCCGTTCCGTACTCGAACGATCGGGTCAGCCTTCCCCACTTATCGATACGAAGCCCGTGGCCTTCCGCGTCCGTCAGACTCATGGGGCCTGTGCCAGGCCATCTCACGGCACCTCGCCACAGCGCTTTCGCGGTGACGGCGTCAACGATCTCCCCAACCGCTCTGCCGCGTAGTCGTTCCTGGAGCGCAGAGGGCCAGGGGAGGAAGCGGCCCCCCTCGGGAATAGCGCACGACCAGACCCGCTGCCCGTCCAAGCGGACATCCACCACGCGGCCGGCAGACGCAGGAGAGTACCGAATACCGCGTCTCGTGAGCATGATCGGCCTCATGGCTGGTATAGGGGTCTCCACATCGGGATGTCTCGCAAGCGGCGAGAGTTAGCAGCGGTCGCACAGAACGCGCAGGCCGGGAGCCATTCTATCTACGCGCGTAGTAGCCCGTACGTGCTCGCAGGTTCGTCAACAGAGACAACCTAGACTGATGTGTCGAGATTGATCCCCGGAATGAGCGCGCGCGTGCGCGTGCGAGCGGAGGTCGGAGAGGAATCCGTGAAGACACTGATACGAGCAGGAAAGCACCCGGCTCAGGTGCTGGGCCCGGAAGCGGCGTTTCAACGTGGGGTTAACGGTGTCTTCGGCGCTAACTCGGGGAATCTGCTCTTTTCCAACGCCGTCTTCCGGACCTTGAGTGTTCCCGGGGCCGAGTTGGTTCCGGATTCCTTCACCACTGAGCGCGCCGGCGTGGACGACGATCACGTAACGCGAATCAATGACGAATTCGATAACTTCGTCATCCCGTTGGCCAACGCGTTTCGTCCGGAGTTTCTTCCCGCGCTCAACAAACTGAGTTCAGTAATCGAGCGACTGGACATACCGGTCGCAGTCGTCGGCGTCGGGGCGCAATTGTCCAACGGCAACGGCACGGAGGTCAGTGACCTGCCCTCGACGTTGAAGGAGCCAGTAACCCGATTCGTCAGCGCGGTGCTCGATCGCTCCGCGAAGATCGGGGTGAGGGGCGATTTCACACGTGAGTTCCTTGCCCGCCTGGGATTCGGCGACGATCACGTGGAGATCATCGGATGCCCCTCCCTTACCGAGAGCGCGGAGTACCGAGTCGAGAAAAAGGCCGAGCGCCTCACACGCGAGTCGAGAATCTCCTTCAATGCCGTTCCCAGCCTCGAAGTCATAGGGGAGGTGTTCCAAGAACACTCGGAACGATTTCCGAATATCACATATGTCCAGCAGGAGTATCGAGAACTCGCGCTGCTCATGTGGGGGCAGCCGATGCGGGGTCGAGTGGCGACCGCATTCCCGTCCGGGATTGATCACCCTCTGTACCGAGAGGATCGCCTCGTATTCTTCTTGGACCCCCAGCCGTGGCAGCAGTTTCTGTCGACGATGGATTTCTCATTCGGCAATCGCATCCACGGGAACATTGCCGCGCTTGCAGCAGGGACCCCTGCTGTGGTCATCTCGCATGACTCACGAACGCGTGAGTTGGCCGAGTACCACCGGATACCGACGCGATCGATGCCTGATCGGGCAGACGAGATCCGTGCCGAGGCGCTCTATGACAACGCGGATTTCGGCCCGTTCCACGACGCACAGGCTGAGAACTTCGCCAGATACGTTCGGTTCCTCGACGCCAACGACATCCGACATGTCCATGCGGCCGGGGCGACGAATGCGGGAACCGATGCGACGGCGGATGGTGTCGACTTTGGCCAGGGAGTTCGGAGCCTTCTCTCGGGCGACAACGAAGCAATCGTCCGCCGTCTGAACTGGCTTTGGAGGGGGACCGAATCGGGTCGGCTTCCGCGCGAAGCAATCTATATCCCTCCATTCGCGCCGCACTCGGACGATTCCTATCGAAGGACTCTCTCAGCCGAGCTGGATTCGGCGATCAAAGAAGCTCGCAAGAAAGACCGGGAGCTCGCAGAACTCAAGGGGTCGGTGGAGGAGCTCTCCCTCGCTGTGCAGGAGCTTCACCGTTGGTCGACGCGGCGGTTTGCGGTCATCCCAGAGCGCTCTCTTCTGAGAAGAGGGGCGCGGATGGTGCGGCGAGTCATGAAGAGAGGAAAGTGATGTCGGTCCGAACGGTATTCCTGGACCTGTTGGGGCAACCGTCCCTCTTGCCGGCGCGGGAGAAGGCGCGGGCGGTGCAGAAGCGCATCGTCGGCATCACGGGTCGTCTTCGATTGAAGTCCTCGAAGAACACAATTCCTGGCATGCTCAGCATCGTTGTGCCGATGTACGGTGTGGAGCGTTACATCGGGGATTGTCTGCAGTCGCTGCTGATCCAGGATTATGCGAACATTCAGGTCATCGTCGTCGATGACGGCTCTCCCGACCGCAGTTATGAGGTGGCGCGCGAGTACGCGAAGCGCGATCCTCGGATCCACATTGTGCGACAGGCCAACGGCGGTCTCAGTTCCGCGCGCAACACGGGTGCGCGCCATGCGCGCGGTGAGTATCTCGCATTCTTGGACAGCGACGACTTCGTCGATCGTCACACGTACCGAGAGGCGATAGAGGCCCTGCGTGCTTCGGGGTCGGATTTCTCCGTATCGCCCTACCGGCGTGAGAAGAACGGGTCATTCTCACCCGCTGCTGCCTGGATCCGTGACGCGCACCGTACCACCCGCCTCGGGCTCACCCTGCGCGAGTTCCCGGACATCATGGTCAACGCAGTCGCGTGGAGCAAAGTCTACAAGCGCTCGTTCTGGGAGGAGAACGACTTCGTTTTCCCCGTGGGTCTGCTCTATGAAGACCAGGCCGTGTCCATGGCTGCTTACGCGGCGGCGCGCAGTTTCGATGTGCTCTCCCGCGTGAGTATCAACTGGCGGATCCGTGGCGACCAGTCGTCCATCACCCAGCAGATCACGTCACCACGCAACATCGCAGACCATGCCGTAGCCGTGCAGCACTCTCTCGCGGCATTGCTGGAGAGTGGACACCCGGACGCCAGGCGAGTCCGCGTGCAACAGATCCTGAACAACAACCTGCGAGAGTTCCTGCCCAACATCCGTCAAATGGATGAGACGGCTTGGTCGCAGTTTCGCATGCTTCTGAAAACCCTCGCCGACGTAGCCGAACCCGAAACCTGGGATCTGGTCGAGGTCCGTATCAAGGTGTTGGTGGAACTGTGCCTCCGGGACCGTCGCGACGAGGCACTGCAGTTCCTCTCCGAGGGCGGGTGGGAGCGCGATCACTTCGCAGGAACCGTCCAGGGGCATGAGCTGATCGCTGACCTGCCGTTGTCAACGGATGTCCGGGAGAGCTTCCCGGATTGGACCCTGCGGTACGGCCCACAAGAGACGGCGCTCACTGCCGTCGTCCGCGACGTGGATGTCTCCGAGCGTGCCGTGTCGATCGATGCGCTGGTGTACATCAACCATCTGCGTATGGACAGCGAGGATACGACGCTCACCTGCCACATCATCGCGCCTAGCGGAGAACGTGTCGAGCCCGAATTGAGGCGCCATAAGAGCGCCAAGTACGCCTACGGGCACACTCGCCGGTACGCCGATATGTCTGGATGCGCGGTGACTCTGAGCCTGCCCAGGGAGATGCTCACCTCGCTCGGAAGCTACTCCGTCGAGTTCGAGATGAGCTGCGGAGAGCTCGTCCGGCAGGGTGAACTAATTGTTGACGGACTCACCAAGTACGGTCGCGCCTTTACGGGGGGACGGAACGTGAGCGTGGCGGTAGAAAGCGACGGGAAGTCCGCGAAAATCGTCGCCCGTCGGGCGGATGTCGAACTTGTCGACTGTCGCGCCGATGGCGATGCTGCCACTTTGCGTCTGCAGAGTGCGGCACCGGTCACTCATGTTTTCCTCGTGCGCAGGGACGATCGCTTCGCCCTGAAGCGATCGCGCACTCGCTTGACCGATCTGGGCAACGGGAGCTTCGAAGCAGAGGTCAGACTCCCTCGGCTCAGAGGCGTTGCCGGTGGGGGCGCACACGAGTATCTGTTGAAGGCTGAAGATCAACGAGGCGACGCGTACGACGTTGCGCTGTATGAGCCCTTGAAGAGCAGCAACCCCGCGCGCGCCTACATCACGCCGTACCTCCATCGGTCGAATGAGCAGGGCGGCGGCGCGATGATCGTGGACCTTGCGGATGCAGCGCTGATCACTGGCGTCAAGATCGAAGATGACTCATTGCAGCTGGAGTATCGAGATGAGCAGACCTCTGCCCGGTTGGCGTCGGTCACCGCACGCGTTGGATCTTCCTCCGTCACTTCCCAGATCGACAAGGACGGTGTCACCACTCGAGTCGTGCTTCCCTTGCAGCAGGATCTGTGGGGGCTGGGCCCTTCGGCCGTTCCTTCCGGCCGCTACCACCTGCAAGGAATGAGCGACCGCGGCGGCAACCTGTCGTTCTACGTGAGCGGAGATGTCGCTTCGTCCCTGCCGTTGGAGCTCGACCATCCGCTGCTGCGGGCCGTCATCGGACGTTCCAAGCGCGGGCATCTCCACTTGGACATCCAACCCCCGCTGCGCGATGACGAACGGGGCGGCGGCGATCGGTGGCGCCTCAGGGATTGGGCCATGACGCTTCGTCCACGCGGCCATCGATCTGTGCTGTTTCGCAACCTTTATGGGGAGGCTGCGAACGACTCGGCGTTGGCCGTGCACAGGGAGTTGCAGCGGCGCGGCAGCGATCTGGAGCTGATATGGGCGGTGAAGGATCTGTCGATCCATGTACCGCAGGGCGCGCGTCCGGTGATCGAGGAAAGCCGCGAGTATTACGAAGCCTTCGGGACAGCGGACTACGTGATGCTCAACGTGCATCAGCCCTACTGGTACGAGAAGCCGGCGGGACAGGTGCTGATCGAGACCTTCCACGGTTACCCGTTCAAGCTGAACGGTCGGCGTTGGTGGCGGCACTTGGGATTCACCCCGGAGCGACAAGAGTCGTTCTTCCGCCGGGCGGAGGAGTGGGATTTCCTGGTCTCTCCAGCCCGTTACGCGACGCCAATCCTGGAGGAGTTCTATCGGGAAGATGCAGCGCCATCCACGACGGTCCTTGAGATCGGGTACCCGCGGAACGATGCGCTGCTCGACGAGAATGCCGCCGCGGTTCGGTCAGACACGCGTCGCCGGCTAGGGATTCCGCCGAACAAGAAGGCCATTCTCTATGCTCCGACCTTCAGGGACTATCTCTCAGCGGATGACATGACGGCGAAGCTCGTCGACCTGTTCGACCCCGAGGACCTCATCCGCCGGCTAGGGCCGGACTACGTCCTGCTGATGCGCGGGCATCCGTTCAATGCGCGGTCAGGGACGAAGCGCTCGGAGGCGTTCATAAACGTCACCGACTACCCGGACATAAATCACCTCATCCTTGCTTCGGATGTCGGTGTACTGGATTACTCCTCCCTGCGCTTCGACTACGCGCTCACTGGGAAGCCTGTGTTCTATTTCGTCCCCGATCTCGAGCGATATTTTGAAGGTCGCACGGGTTTCGTCTCGTATTCGGATACTTCTCCAGGACCTCATATCCGCCGCGTGGAGGATCTCGTCGACGGGATACGGCAAGCGGGTGAGGTTGCTGCAGAATTCGACCGCGCACGCGAGCGCTTCGTGTCGACTTTCATGGAACTCGAGGATGGGCATGCGGCCCGGCGACTGGTCGACGCAGTGTTCGCCCCTCGTGGCGACGCGTGACCATTCACGCCGTGGAGAACTGCCCTCAGAAGAATAGGAAAAGTGCTTTGCACCAGCACGATTCGTTGGGACCGTCGGCGTCGTGACCGCGGGGTGGTTGGGCCAATCGCTGGTCGTGCTCGCGTCGGTGGGGATGCTGTTCATCCCCGGGATGATAGCTCTCACGTGCGTTGGCCTTCGGGGGCTGGCGCGTCTGGCGGCAGCGCCCGTCTATACGGTCTTCGCGACGTCGGTATCAGCGTTACTGTTCGGTTTCTTGCGGATACCTTGGTCCCCGGTATCCTGGCTCGTCGCGATGTTGATCATGCTCGGGATCGCGTGGGGCGCGGGCCGCCTCATCAAGCTCGAGCCATCACCTGAGGTCGAAGGTTGGCGCCGGCGGGCGCTCATGGGTGCGGTCACATTCGGAGCGGTGTTCACGGCTTGGCGGCTCGTCACTTACATCGGCGAGGTGGATGCCATCTCGCAGACGAACGACGCTGTGTTCCACATGAATGCCGTGAGGTTCATTCTCGAAACGGCTAACGCGTCATCTTTGCACGTGAGCGCTGTGGTAGGCAGCCCCGGCTTCTATCCGGCGGCTTGGCACGCGCTCGTCTCCTTGATCGTCACGATGACCGGGGCGAGTATCACGGTCGCGGCCAATGTGCTCACGCTGATGATCGGTCTGGTCTGGGTGCTAGGCGTCAGCTGGTTGGCGGTGATAGCGAGTGGGTCTGCTGCCGTCGGCGCGTACGCTGCAGTACTTGCCGGCGCGATGCAAAATTTTCCCTTGCTCATGGTCCAGTGGGGGGTGCTCTTCCCGAACGCGCTGTCGACCGCGTTGATACCAGCGAGTATCGCGCTGGTTCTCGTATTCGCCGAAAGGGCCGGGATCTCGTACGACTGGCGATCATTGCTGCGATGGGTCCTCGTCCTGGGAGTCATCGTCGGAGCCTTAGCGCTCTCCCAGCCTGCGGCTCTGCTGCCATGGGCAGCGATCTGTGCGGTGTGGCTGACACTTCGTGAAGCGATGAGCCCAGGGTCTCGGCGACAGCTGTGGTACAGGGCTGTCTTTGTCCTGGTCGGTTGGCTTCTGCTGGCGTTGGCGTGGGTGTTGCTCGCCGGGAACACCAGTGGGTCCCACTGGCCGTTCTTCCGCAGCCGCGAGGAGGCCCTGCTCGATGTCGTCGTGAATGGTCAGGTCCTGATTCCGCCACAGATCGGAATCAGCGTCCTAATGCTCGTCGGTCTCGTCGTGGCGTTCCGTCGCCGATCCCTCTGGTGGATGGCTGTTTCCTGGCTGGGTCTGGCAGGCCTCTACTGGCTTGTGGCCGCTGTGGGAAACGAAAAGGTTCGAGACATCGTGCTGGGCCCGTGGTACGCGGATCCTTATCGACTCGCTGCGCTGGCTCCGATCGCAGTGGTGCCACTCGCTGCGGTCGGCGTGGACGCGATGATGCGGAGGATCCCATTCCGCCGTGACGTCTCGGCCGACCGGGTGCGCATGTCAATCGGGCTCGGGGTGCTCGCGATCGGCGTGCTGCTCGTCGGTCTGCTACGTCCTGTACCGCTGCCGTCGATCACTGCTGGCACGTACGAAGAGGTCTCTCGGTACGAGGCGTCGGCCCGCGCTTATCTCAACCCGGACGAACGCCGTCTGCTTGAGACATTGGGGGATCTTGTCGAACCGGGATCTCGGGTGATCGCGAATCCGAGCACGGGGGCCGGCTTCGGCTACTTCTTCAGTGGAGTTGACGTGTTCCCTCGAAACTGGGCTCCCCCGAGCGACGCCGCGTGGCAAACGATCGCATCTGATCTGAATGAGGCCGCAGCTGATCCTGCGGTGTGTGAAGCGCTGGCTCAATATGGCGAGCCGGAGTATGTCCTCGACTTCGGCCCCGGAGAGAATCGATCTGGGAGGTGGGTGATGCCGGGGATGACCGATTTCGTCGGCAGAGATGGTTTCGCCTTGATCGATCGCGTGGGCGAGGCATCGTTGTGGCGGATCACCGCATGCGATGGGTGACCACGGCGGGCGCAAGGTATCCTTGACCGTGATGCGCCCGGTAGATCGATCAGTTCTCGTCGTCGTCCCGGCGCTGAATGAGCAAGAATCCGTCGCGGACGTTGTAGAGGACGTCCGCCGAGTCATGCCGGGAGCCGCCTGCGTGGTCGTCGACGACGGGTCGGAGGATGCCACCGGCGATCGCGCGCGTCAGGCGGGGGCGATCGTATTGACGCTGCCGTATAACCTCGGAGTCGGAGGCGCCATGCGTGCGGGATTTCGCTACGCACGGGCGCATGACTACGAAGTCGTGGTCCAGGTGGATGCAGACGGCCAGCATGACCCTTCGGACATCCCTTCGCTCATCGAGGGCCTCGCGGAAGCAGACCTCGTGGTCGGGTCACGGTTCGCAGGGGTCGGTGATTATGCGGTCGTCGGACCTCGGCGGTGGGCGATGTCGTTCCTTGCATGGACATTGAGTCGAATCGCCGGAACGACTCTCACTGATGTGACCAGCGGATTCAAGGCCGCAGGCCCGCGAGCTGTCAAGTTGTTCGCGGCCGAGTTCCCAGCGGAGTACCTGGGCGACACTGTAGAGGCGCTGGTGATTGCAGCGCGCGCGGGTCTGAAGATCACTCAGCGACCGGTCGAGATGCGTACTCGTCAAGCAGGGCGGCCTTCGCAACGTCCGTTTCGAGCAGCCATACACCTCGGTCGAGCCTGCATGGCGCTCGCCCTGGCGATGATCCGCCCGCGAGCGACACTCGGAGGCACATCATGAATGGCGTCACCTATGCCTTCGGGATCGTGGCCGCGTTGCTGGTTCTGGTAGCCATCATCGAGTTGATGCGCAAAGGCACGCTGCGGGAGCGGCATGCGGTGTGGTGGTTCTTCGGAGGTCTGCTCGCGCTCGTGGTGGCGGTCTTTCCCCAGGTTCTGACGGCGTCGGCCGCGCTCCTCGGGGTTGCCGTGCCCGTCAACCTCAGTTTCTTCGTCGCGATCGGGCTACTCTTCCTCGTCAGCCTCCAGTCGGGCGCAGAACTCACACGCATCGAATCTCGGATGCGGGATCTCAGCGAACAGGTCGCATTCTCGGAGCAGCGGGTGCGAGTGCTGGAATCTGAGATCGCGCGGCAACGAGGCTCCGATCCGGATGGGCAAAGCAACATGGGTCCTGAACGACATGAGTAACGATCGACGCTCGCGTGCCGACAGGGCGCTCCGGTTGACGGTCGTCTCCCGCATTTATACGCCCGAGCCATCTGCGGGGTCGATGCGTCTGCAGGCGCTCGTGGATGAGTTGCTCCGTCGTGGGCACGAGGTGACAGTGTTGACGACGACACCACCGCGCTCGATACCGTTGCGGGAGGAGCCAACGGAAACGGTGTATCGCTGGCCTGTGCTCCGTGACAGGGCGGGATATGTCCGAGGCTACGCGCAGTACCTCAGTTACGACCTGCCGTTGTTCTTCCGGGTGCTCTTTGCGAAGAGGCCGGATGCCTACATCGTAGAACCGCCGCCTACGACAGGCATGATCATGCTCGTCGCGTGCTGGTTGCTTCGAAGGCCGTACATCTACTACGCAGCAGATATCTGGTCGGATGCGGCAAGCATGACCGGTGCCGCAAAGTGGGTGGTCGCCGCGGTGCGCTGGGTCGAGAAGCGCGTACTTGCCGGGGCATCCGGCAACCTCGTGGTCTCCCAGGGCGTCGCGAATCGAATCGAATCCATGGCGCCAAGAGCGGCGTCCGCGGTGGTCGGGCACGGCGTGGACACTGATCTGTTCTCTGCAGAGGGCGCAACCGTCGCCGAAAGTGCTGACGTCGTCTACGTCGGCACAATGAGCGAATGGCATGGGGCGCGTCTGGCTATCGAAGCACTGGCGCTGGTGATGAGACGCGACGAAGACATCACGGCCGCGTTCATCGGCCAGGGTGCTGAGAAAGAGGACATGATCGCTCTCGCAAGGGAGCTCGGGCTGTCACATCGTATCCGTTTCATGGCTCCCGTTCCCGCGGCTGAGGCGGCGCGCTGGGTTCGTTCGGCGCGCGTGGCTCTCGCAACGCTCAAACCCGGGGCCGGCTACGACTTTGCGGTGCCCACCAAGTTGTATGCCGCGCTCGCCGTCGGGACGCCAGTGGCCTACGCCGGACCGACCGCCTTGCGGAACGTCATCGAGCAGGACAACCTCGGTGAAGCCGCTTCGTTCACTGCTGAGGACTACGCGGACGCGATCATGCGCCTCTTGCCCCGTAGCAGCACGCAGCCCGATGGTCGCCTGGTCGAGTGGGCTCAGAGAAACGTCTCGGCCCGTTCAGTGGCGGTCCGGTCGGCTGAGGTCGTGGAGAAGATCACTCGGGGGCTTCGCGCTTCAGTGCTTCCCGGCATGCGCTGAGAGTCAGTCGTTCCCCAGCGGGTAGGCTGGATCAGTTCCATGAGCAACCCTCTCTTGAAAGGTCGAGCACGTGAATGACTCCCCGGTGCGGATAACCGAATCCGCGGATGTCGCTCCGACAGCGGCCATCGGCAAGGGCAGTTCCATCTGGCACCTCGCGCAGGTGCGTGAGGACGCTCAGATAGGGGAGAACTGCATTATCGGGAGGGGCGCCTATATCGGAACGGGCGTCGTCATGGGCGACAACTGCAAGGTGCAGAACTATGCCCTCGTCTACGAGCCCGCCAGACTCGGCGATGGTGTCTTCATCGGTCCTGCAGTCGTATTGACCAACGATGTCTATCCCAGGGCCATCAACGAGGATGGTTCGCTGAAGAGCGCCGCAGACTGGCAGCCCGTCGGGGTGACCATCGAACGCGGTGCATCGGTCGGGGCGCGCGCGACGTGTGTCGCGCCCGTGACGATCGGCGCATGGGCGACGGTCGCTGCTGGGGCCGTCGTTGTGAAGGATGTTCCGGCTCATGCGCTCGTCGCCGGGGTTCCGGCTCGGCGGATTGGCTGGGTGGGGGAGCACGGCGTGCCGCTGGTTCCCGGCGCACCTGATGGTGTGTGGGTGTGTCCTCAGACCGGAGCGCGCTATGTCGAGACCGACGAAGAACTGACCAAGGAGTCGCTGTGAACGCGTTCATTCCCCCGGCGAAACCCATCATCGGAGCAGAAGAGCGAGAGGCGGTCGACCGCGTGCTGCTGTCCGGGATGATCGCGCAGGGAGCGGAGGTTGCGAGCTTCGAACAGGAGTTCTCGGAACACTTCGTGCCAGGTCGTCCATCAGTGGCGGTGAACTCCGGGACGGCCGGTCTGCATCTGGGCCTGCTGGCTGCGGGAGTGGGTCCCGGGGACGAAGTGATCGTTCCTTCGTTCACCTTTGCGGCTACGGCGAACTCGGTGGCGTTGACGGGCGCGACCCCCGTTTTCGCGGACATCGAACCGCGTACCTTCTGCCTCGATCCGGACGCGGTCGCTGCGGCGATCACTTCGAAGACGAAGGGCGTGATGCCGGTGCACCTGTACGGGCATCCGGCCCCGATGAAGGAACTCGTGGCTCTCGCTCAAGAGCGTGGAATCGACGTGTACGAGGATGCTGCGCAAGCTCACGGAGCATCCCTGGATGGACACCCTGTCGGCTCCTTCGGCGCGTTCGCGATGTTCAGTCTCTATCCGACGAAGAACATGACCAGCGGTGAAGGCGGCATGATCGTCGGCGCCGACGAGGACATCGCCCGCCGGGCGCGTCTCCTACGCAATCAGGGCATGGAACGCCAGTACGAGAACGAGATCGTCGGCTTCAACGCGCGTATGACCGACATTCACGCAGCGATCGGGCGCGTGCAGCTGACAAAAGTCGACGCCTGGACGCGAACTCGCCAGATGAACGCGGATTTCCTCGACAAGAACCTTCGCGGTGTCGCGACTCCGCCAGTGGCGCAGGGCGCAAATCACGTCTATCACCAGTACACGGTCCGCGTGCCTGAAGACAGAGATGGATTCGTGGCCGCCCTCAAGGACGAGCACAACGTCGGAGCGGGCGTGTACTACCCGATACCGAACCATCGTTTGCCGTCGCTGAGGCGATATGCGCCCGGCCTGGAACTCCCGGTGACCGAACAGGCGGCCGCGGAGGTCGTTTCTCTTCCCGTCCACCCGTCGCTGAGCCAGGGCGACCTGGATCGAATCGTTCATGCGGTCAACACCGTCGCTGGAGCGGGCGCCTGATGACTCTGAGAGCGGGCCTCCTCGGCGTCGGCATGATGGGGCGGCATCACGCGAGAGTGCTGCGCGAGCTCGACGGTGTCGAGCTCGTCGCTATCGCGGATCCAGGAGGGGACCCGCACGGCGTCGCAGGTGGGCTGGGGGTCCTTCCGGATATCGATGCGCTGATCGCGGCGGACATCGACATCGCCATTGTGGCGGTGCCGACGCGATTCCATGAGGAAGCCGCCCTGAAGCTGGCCGCAGCCGGAGTGCACACCCTCGTTGAGAAACCGATCGCGCACACCCTCGATGCGGGCCGTCGTATGGTCGACGCCTTCGCCGAAGCGAAGCTGGTCGGCGCTGTCGGGCATATCGAACGCTTCAACCCCGCGCTTCAAGAGCTTCGGCGCCGGATCGAAGCGGGGGAGCTGGGAGCGGTGTATCAGGTGACCACGCGACGGCAAGGTCCCTTCCCGGCTCGAATCGCAGATGTCGGTGTCGCCAAGGACCTCGCGTCCCATGACGTCGATCTCACCGCTTGGGTCGTCCAGTCGGACTACGATCTCGTTTTCGCGCAGACTGCGTACAAGAGCGGCCGTGAATACGAGGACATGATCACGATCACCGGACGCACCAAGTCCGGGGTGATCGTGAACAACATCGTCAACTGGCTCAGTCCTATGAAGGAGCGTGTGACTGTCGTCACGGGCGAGAAGGGCGCGTTCGTCGCGGACACCAGCACGGGCGACCTCACGTTCTACGCCAACGGCACGGTTCCCATCCAATGGGACTCTGTTTCTTCGTTCCGCGGAGTCTCCGAGGGGGATGTCACCCGTTACGCCTTCGCCAAGCGTGAACCGCTTCGCGTGGAGCACGAGGCCTTCCGCGACGCTGTGCTCGGGGAGGAAACAGACGTCGTGACCATGGCGCAGGGGCAGCGGACCCTGGAGGTCGTCGAAGCGGCGCTCAACGCCGCGCGCACAAACTCGATCGTCTCCCTTGCAGGCAGGGAGGTCTGATGCGTCCGCTCTGGAATGCGCTTCGCCAGCTGCTCGAGCTCCTTCCCAGAGACGCACGAACGTTCCTCATCCGCTACTCGATATCCTCGTCGGCGCTGGCTCTCCTCGACGTCGTGGCGCTCGGTCTGCTCGCGATCGTGTTGGCTCCCATCGCTGCGGGCACAGCCGTCACGCTTCCGTTGATCGGAACCGTCGACGCGGATCAGGTCGTCTGGGTGCTCGTGGCGGCGTGCTCACTTCTCATCGTGAAATCCGTCATTGCCTTGCTTCAACAGTGGTATGTCACGCGACGGATGGCACAGTTCGAACTGATCATCGGAGACCGCCTGTTTTCGGCGTACATCCGGGCGCCCTGGCTCGAAAGGCTCAAACGCAATTCGGCGGAGCTCGTGCGGATGGCCGATGTCGGAATCGCGAACACCACCTCCGGGCTGATCCTTCCTGTCGCGTCGCTCCCTTCTCAGGTCGTCACCTTCATCGCCGTGCTCGTTGTCCTCTTCGTCGCGCAACCCGGAATCGCTGTCGTCACGGTGGTATACCTCGGCATCGTCGCGGTGATTCTGTATCTGGCTGTTTCTCGCCGGGCCGTCGTGAATGGTCGCCGGAACCGCGATTTCTCATTCCGCACCGCCACCTTGATGACCGAGATGGTCCAGGCGCTCAAAGAGATCACGCTGCGTGATAAGGCACAGGAGGTGGCTGACCACGTCAATGAGAATCGTGCCGTAGCGGTACGAGCACGAGCCACGATCGCTTTTCTCGGTGCAGTACCGAAATTCGTGTTGGACTCTGCAATGATTCTGGGGTTCCTCATCGTGGGTGGTGCGGGATACGTCTTCGGCGGAGCGACCGGCGCTTTCAGCGCGATCGCCCTGTTCGGCATCGCAAGTCTTCGCATGGTTCCGTCCATGTTGCAGTTCCAAGCGGTGATGACATCGACTGCCTCGACGCTGCCTCACGCTCGCGCGGTCATCAGAGACATCAAGGATGCGGAGGGCTACGCGGCTGCGGCGGAGCACATCAGTCACGGGCGGCTCGACGAGGATGCGCGCCAGCTGGAGCTGGTCGACGTCTCGTTCCGGTACCCCGGTGCGCAGCATGCCGCGCTCGATCATGTGAATCTGACGATCCCGTTCGGTACCCACGTGGCATTCGTGGGAGAATCCGGCGCGGGAAAGTCGACCATGGTCGATGTGATTCTCGGACTTCTCACGCCCACTGAAGGCGCTATCCGGGTCGACGAGACAGATCTGTCGGCCGTTCTTGGCACCTGGCGTTCGAGAGTGGGCTTCGTGCCGCAAGAAGTCGCGCTGTTCGACGGCACGATCGGGCAGAACGTCGCACTCACCTGGAGTGACGACTACGACAGGGACGCAGCCCGGCGAGCTGTCGCGCGCGCTCAGCTGGCGTCTGTCGTCGACGGGCGGGCGGGCGGGCTGGACGCGCGCGTGGGGGAGCGGGGTCTGGCGCTCTCCGGCGGACAGCGCCAGCGGTTGGGCATCGCTCGGGCACTCTATACGGACCCGGTTGTCCTGGTGATGGATGAGGCAACATCCGCCCTCGACACGCAGACCGAGGATGCGGTGACCACAGCGATCAGCGGATTGCGCGGATCCGTCACCGTCATCACAGTTGCTCACCGACTTGCGACCATCCGCAACGCCGACCTCATCTGCTTCTTCCAGGGCGGGCGGATCGCGGCGAGAGGGAGCTTCGAAGAAGTGGTTGCGGCGGCACCAGAGTTCGCCGAACAGGCTCGGCTCGCCGGACTCGTATGAGGCAGCCCTGCGTGGGGCGCCAGAAATGAGCGATGGTAGAGTGAACGCGTGCGCGTCTGTGTAATCACCACTTGGTTTCCTACGGCGCTCAACACAGGCGCCGGTTCGTTCATCGCGCGTGATGCCGTGGCCCTGTCCAAAGACCACGATGTCGCGATCATACATCTCGTCGGTGACGATCTCGACGACGGCGTGAGGGAATTCGCGTATGCGGGAATCCCTGTGGAGCGGCTGCCGATCGACGTGCGTACACGAGCCGGCAAAGTCGCTGCTATGCGTGAAGTGCCGCGCCGCCTCCGCGGGTTCGACCTCGTTCACACGATGGCAGCTCCCGCGATCACACCATTCGTGTTGCGGCGCCCGAAGGTGCCATGGGTCCACACTGAGCACTGGTCTCAGCTCGCTGTCATCGCTCAGGGCGGTCGCACTGCTGTGGATCGCTGGGCGATCGATCGTACGTTCTCCGGACCAGACGAACTCGTTGCGGTGAGTGAATATCTCGCGGACTTGGTGCGCCGCGTCCGGCGCAAACCGGTCGACGTGGTCGGCAACATCGTGGACAGGCCAGCGCAGGCCACCCTCGTAGCTCGCACTGGACCGTTGCGTCTTCTCGGGGCGTCGAACGTGATCCCATCCAAAGGCTGGCGCATCGCAGTCGATGCGCTCCGAATACTTCTCGAACGAGGGGTGGACGCTCACCTCACCTGGCTGGGAGACGGCCTTGAGTTCGAGGCACTCAGGGCTGCTTCCGCAGAGCTGCCGATCTCGGTGCCTGGGCGGGTGGACAGTGACGGGGTGGCACGCGCGATGGCCGAGGCAGACGTGTTCGTACTCCCCACAGAGCGGGAGACTTTTTCGTTGGTCACCGTGGAGGCCCTCGCCGCGGGCGTGCCCGTCGTCACCAGCGGGGTAGGTGCTCATGTGGACTTCCTTCGCGGTGGTCATGGAGTCGTGGTCGACCGAGACGCGCAAGCAATCGCCGACGGCATCATGGCAGCCGAGACGATCGACCGCAGTGCCGTGCGCGCACATGGGGAAGAGCTTCTGACCGCGTTCTCGGAAGAGAGCTTCCGCGCGAACTATCTGGCTGTCTATGAAAGGGCTGTTCGTTGACCGTGCCCACCGTCGACATGATCATCGCCGTCCATGACCTGCGCCGAAACGTATCGCGTGCAGTCCGGTCCGTGATTCAGGACGCGGACCCGACGATCCGCGCCTTCATCGTGGCTCACAATCTTCCTGTCGAGGATGTGCGTCTGGCGCTGGCGGATCTGATCGACGAGAACCCTGGACGTGTCCGGGTGGAACAGCTCGACGACGGAATCAGAAGTCCCTCTGGTCCGTTCAACTACGGGATGCGGTCGTCCACAGCGGACTACGTCGGCATCATGGGGTCCGATGACGAGCTCGACCCGACGTCGATCAGAGAGTGGCGTGCGTGTGCGGAGGCTCGCCATGCCGACGCTGTGATCGCCAAGGTCGTCCGCGGAGCGAATCGCGGACTGGTGCGGTCTCCGGCTAAACGGGTCTGGAAGTTCGGAGCCCTCGACTTCGCGAAGGATCGGCTTTCCTATCGAAGCGCTCCGCTCGGCCTCATCCGACGCGACGCGGTGGAGCGCTTCGATCTGCGACTGCTCGAGGGCGCCGGGAACGGCGGTGACCTGCCGTTCGTCACACGTCTGTGGGCCCTCGGGCGCGTCGTACCGTCGACTGGCCTGGGAGCTTACGTCGAACACGCCGATGCGCCGGCGCGCGTGACGTGGGCAGCCAAACCGATAGACGAAGAGCATGGCTCGATCCGCTGGATGCTGTCGGGCACCTTCATCAACTCGCTGCGCCCGTCGTACCGCACCGCTTTGGGAACGAAACTGCTGCGACGCAACGTCATGGATTCGATTCGCAAGCGCGATGGTGGGCGTGCGCTCACGAACGAGGACATGGCAGGTCTTCGGCGCAGCATCCAGATGATCTTGGCGTACGCTCCACGCAGCCGCTGGCTTGTATCTCGGGCGCACGGCGCGATGATCGAGGAACTGTTGCGCGATGCTCCGCGGCGTGAGGTGATAGTGGGGTGGGATGAGATCGCTGCCAATCCCTCACATCGCGACTCTCTTCTGCCCGCGCGGTTGCGATTCGTCCTTCACCGTCAGGCACAGCCGCGCTACGCGGCAGCGGCGGCTCTGATCAAGGTCGGGTCCTCGCGATACCTGCCGGCCGCAGTTCGAGCGACGATCGCACTGGCGACCACGGTCGTCGCCATCGTGGCCGTGCTTGTCGTACGTTCCGTCTCTTCCGGCTGAGCCGCGGCCCAGATCTCTGCCCGCCGAGCGACGGCTTAGACTGGAACAATGCGTATCGCCGTCGTGGCCCTCGGAAAGATCGGGCTTCCCCTCGCCGTCCAGTTCGCCTCCTCCGGTCACGATGTGATCGGCGTCGATGTCAACCAGAAGGCGGTCGACACCATCAATGACGCGCGTGAGCCGTTCCCGGGTGAAGCGCATCTTCAGGAGAGGCTCAGCGAGCTCGTCCCTGCCGGTCGACTGCGCGCGACCACCGAGTACGCCGAGGCGATCCCTGGCGCCGATGCTGTCGTGCTCGTCGCCCCCGTGTTCGTCGACGACGAGACCTGGGAGCCGGACTTCAAGTACATGGACGCCGCGACGCGCTCGCTGGCCGAGCATCTCACTCCCGGCACGCTCGTCTCCTACGAGACCACCCTCCCCGTCGGCACGACGCGGAACAGGTGGAAGCCCATGCTCGAGGAGGGCTCCGGGCTGAAGGAGGGGAAGGACTTCTTCCTCGCCTACTCTCCGGAGCGGGTGCTGACCGGTCGTGTGTTCGCCGATCTGCGCAAGTACCCGAAGCTGATCGGTGCGCTCTCGGAGGAGGGCAACCGCCGCGCGCGCGAGTTCTACGAGGCGGTGCTCCAGTTCGACGAGCGTCCGGACCTCGCCCAGCCCAACGGGGTCTGGGATCTCGGCTCCACCGAGGCGTCGGAGATGGCGAAGCTCGCCGAGACGACGTACCGAGATGTGAACATCGGGTTGGCTAACCAGTTCGGTCTGTTCGCGGCTTCGCACGGCATCGACGTGTACAAGGTGATCGAGGCGTGCAACTCGCAGCCCTACAGTCACATCCACCGTCCGGGGATCGCCGTCGGCGGTCACTGCATCCCCGTGTACCCGCGTCTGTACCTGTCCACGGACCCGGATGCGGACATCGTGCGGGTCGCTCGACAGCTCAACGCGTCGATGCCGGAGCGTCTGGTGGCGCAGGCGGCGGGAATCCTCGGCGACCTCACCGGGCAGAAGGCCGTCGTGCTCGGTGCCGCCTACCGCGGCGGGGTGAAGGAGACTGCGTTCTCCGGCGTGTTCCCGACCGTGACGGCGCTGAAGGACCGCGGGGCAGAGGTGGTCGTGCACGACCCCTTGTACACCGACGAGGAGCTGCGCGGTCTCGGGTTCGAACCGTACGCGCTCGGTGACGCCGCGGACCTCGCCATCCTGCAGACCGACCACGCCGACTACAAGGTCCTCTCCCCGGCGCACATCCCGGGCGTCAAGCTGCTCGTCGACGGGCGCAATGCGTCCGACGCCGCGCTTTGGGCCGGTACACCGCGCATCGTCGTGGGGACGGCCGCCTGATGGATCTCCTCGTCGTCGGCTCCGGTTTCTTCGGGCTCACCATCGCGGAGCGTGCCGCGGAAGCCGGCCGCAAAGTCACCGTCATCGAGCGCCGCTCGCACATCGGCGGCAACGCCTACAGTGAAGCCGAGCCGGAGACCGGTATCGAGGTGCACCGCTACGGCGCGCACCTGTTCCACACGTCGAACGCGACGGTCTGGGAGTACGTCAACCGCTTCACGACCTTCACGAACTACGTCCACCGCGTGTACACGAACCACAACGACGTCGTGTACCCGATGCCCGTGAACCTCGGTACCATCAACCAGTTCTTCCAGGCGGCGTACTCGCCCGATGAGGCACGCGCACTCATCCGGGAACAGGCGGGGGAGTTCGACGTCAAGACGGCGCAGAACTTCGAGGAGAAGGGCATCGCCCTGGTCGGCCGGCCACTCTTCGAGGCGTTCTTCCGGGACTACACCGCAAAGCAGTGGCAGACCGATCCGCACAAGCTCTCCGGCGACATCATCAGCCGTCTCCCCGTGCGTTACAACTACGACAACCGCTACTTCAACGACACGTGGGAGGGGCTCCCCACCGACGGCTACACCGCCTGGCTCGAGCGGATGGCGGACCACCCGAAGATCGAGGTCAAACTCGACGTCGACTTCTTCGACGAGGCCCAGCCGCTGAACCGTGCCGCACTCGTCGGACAGGTGCCGATCGTCTACACCGGCCCCGTCGACCGATACTTCGACTACGCGGAGGGGGCGCTCAGTTGGCGCACGCTCGACTTCGAGCAGGAGGTCCTGAACGTCGGTGACTTCCAGGGCACGCCCGTCATGAACTACCCCGACATGGATGTCCCGTTCACGCGCATCCACGAGTTCAAGCACTTCCACCCTGAGCGCAAGGACCTCTATCCGACGGACAAGACCGTCATCATGCGCGAGTTCTCCCGGTTCGCCGAGAAGAGCGATGAGCCGTACTACCCCGTGAACACCCCCGCGGACCGCGAGGGCCTGCTGGCCTATCGCGAGCTGCAGAAGGGGGAGAGGGATGTCCACTTCGGTGGTCGCCTCGGCACCTACCAGTACCTCGACATGCACATGGCCATCGGCTCGGCGCTGTCGATGTGGAACAACACCCTCTCCTAGACTCGGAACCGTGAGTCACGCCGCTGTCGGGGCGCCGGGAACGCCCCGGCGGTATCTGCATTCGCTGTGGCTGCTGTCGGCCCGCGACCTCAAGGTCCGCTACGCCACGAGCTTCCTCGGCTACCTCTGGTCGGTGCTGGACCCCCTGGTGATGAGCGGCATCTACTGGTTCGTATTCACGCAGGTCTTCCAGCGGGACGTCGGCGAGGATCCGTACATCGTCTTCCTCATCAGCGCGCTGCTGCCGTGGGTGTGGTTCAACTCGTCGGTCTCGGACTTCACGAAGGCGTTCAAGAAGGATTCGCGACTGGTGCGGTCGACGAACATCCCCAGGACGATCTGGGTGAACCGCATTGTCTTGAGCAAGGGGATGGAGTTCCTCTTCTCCCTCCCGGTCCTCGCACTGTTCGCGATCTTCTCACCCGGGACGCAGTTTGGCTGGGGCATCCTCTGGTTCCCCGTGGCCGTACTGCTCCAGGTCATCCTGCTCGTCGGCCTCGGGATGCTGGTCGCGCCTCTGTGCGCACTGTACGCCGATCTGGAGCGTACGACAGGTCTGATCCTGCGCGCCCTCTTCTATGCGACGCCGATCATCTACAGTGTGTCGAACCTGCCCGGCCCGTTCGAGACGATCGGATCCTTCAACCCTCTCGCAGGGATCTTCACCCTGTACCGCATGGCGTTCTTCCCTGATCAGTGGCACCAGAACACCGTTCTCATCGGCGCCGCGATGAGTCTGCTGATCTTCGCGCTCGGGTGGTGGGTGTTCCACTCACTCGAGCGATCCGTGCTGAAGGAGTTGTGATGTCGGCTGCGATCGATGTGCGAGATCTCGGTGTCCAGTTCCGACGGAACAGGCGAGGGCGTCGCAGCTTCAAAGACCTCTTCGCTGACGCCTCGCGCCGCAGCAGGCCGGGGGAGTTCTGGGCGCTGCGCGACGTCTCGTTCACCGTCCGTCCCGGCGAGTCGATCGGCGTGGTCGGACGCAACGGGCAGGGCAAGTCCACACTGCTGCGTCTGGTCGCGGGCGTGCTGCTGCCGGACGAGGGCTCGGTGACGGTCAACGGGGGAGTGGCGCCCCTGATCGAGCTCACCGGCGGTTTCGTCGGAGACCTCACCGTCCGGGAGAACGTCCGTCTCACCGCCGGCCTGCACGGGATGCCGAAGCAGGAGATCGCGCGCCGCTATGAGGACATGATCGCCTTCGCGGAACTGCAGGACTTCCAGGAGACGCCCTACAAGCATCTCTCGAACGGCATGAAGGTGCGTCTGGCGTTCTCCGTCGTCTCCCAGCTCAACGAGCCCATCCTCCTCGTCGACGAGGTGCTCGCCGTCGGGGACAAGGCTTTCCGCGACAAGTGCTACCGGCGCATCGACGAGTTGCTCGCGGAGGGTCGCACGCTCTTCTTCGTCAGCCACAACGAACGTGACCTCCGTCGTTTCTGCACGCGAGGCTTATACCTCGACAAGGGGGCGCTCGTGCTCGACGCGGGCATCGGCGAGGTCCTCGACCGGTACAACGCCGACCACTCGGGCCGTTAGAGCCCTGCGATGGAGCGAAGCGCGCTCAGCGCATCCCGCGAGGCCTTCAGCGGCCCCTGCGGATCAGCGCCGGCATCGTACGCCGATCGCAGCGTCTTGAGCTCTGCGGCATAACGGGACACCGCAGAGGCCCAGTCGCCGGCGATCGCCTTCGGCGTCGCCGCCTCGGCGAGATTGGCCGCGTCCTGCTGGAGCGAGTCCACGATCTGGGCTCCCACCTCGGGATTGGCCGCGGCAAGATCCAGGCCGCGCGTCGCGTCATCGAGGCGCGGTTGCACCCGCTCGGTGAACGTTTCGAGGTCGGGCTCGGCGACGGGCGGAGGGCTCGTCTCCGGCTCCATCGTCGGCTCGGGATCCGGGTGCGCCGACGTCGGCGTCGGCGTCGGGGTGGACGTCGGCGTCGGTGTCGGCGATGCAGTGGTCGTCGGGCTCGACGTCGGCGTCGGAGAGGACGTGGGCTCCTGGACGGGCGCGCCGCCGCCCGAGAGGGCGAACGCCATCGCCACTCCCGCGACCACGAGGACGGCCACCGCGATCCCCACGATCAGCCATACCCGCCCGCTCCGGGGCTTCTTCTGCTCGTGGAAGACCCATTCGGCCCTGGGCTGCTGCTCGTCACTCATCAGTTCTCCAACGAAGGCATCGGGCGCCAGGTGCGGTCGCGGCCGATCCGACCGCCGTCGCGGAGCCCGCGGAACAGGTTGCTGGTGCCCCGGACCGTGCGCTCGACGAAGACGAGGCGGATCAGTTCCTTGAAGAACGTCGCGGTGGTCCCGAGCCCGAACAGGACAGGGTTGTAGACGCCGTGCACCCGGTAGTAGTTCTTGATGAACGCCCGGTTGCGCATGATGTAGTAGCGGTACGCGTTACTGGAGGCGTTCATGTGGCGCACGCCCATGTCCCACTGCTTGATCTCACGCGTGCGTCGGAGGACGAACTCGTTCACGATCACCGCCGTGGTCAGACGCGAGGCGAGCCATCCGTACATCTGGTCGTCCCAGTAGATGAAGAACCGCGGGTCCGGGAGACCGACCTGGGTGACGATCGATCGGTGGATGAACATCCCCTCGAAGCATCCGCTGTTCATCTCCTTGAAACCGGAGTCGTCGAAGCCCGCCGGCGCGAAGGGGATCGGGATGCCCATGCGATCGGCGATCCGGTACTGCCAGTAGAACTCGCTGCCGTCGTAGTCGTAGCGCCGGCCCTGGATGCTCTTGAACCGCGGCGCCCACTTGCCCATCTTCGCCAGGCCGTCGGGGAGGACCTCGACGTCGTCGTCCATGAGCCAGATCCACTCGCTGCCGAGCTCGTAGGCCGTCCGCATGCCTTCGCTGAAACCGCCGGAGCCACCGGTGTTGCTGTCGAGCCTGCGGTACACGATCTCGGTGCCGATGCCGTCCCTGAACGATTCGACGACATCGGTCGTGTCATCGGCGGATGCGTTGTCAATGATCACCACGTGGCCGGGCTTCGGTTCCATGGCCGTGATGCTCTTCAGAAGACCCGCGAGGAGGTGCGATCGGTTGTAGGTGACGATGACGATCGTCGCTGAAGCAGGGTCGAACGACGTGGTCATGCCTTCTCCTCGAAGATGCTGTGCCAGGACTCCGGGGAGACGAGCTCAGGGAGCGCCTGACGGTATCGCTTCTGCAGCTCGGGCCAACGGCGGCGCAACTGCGCATGCAGGCGGAAGCTCTCCCGCAGCATCCGGCGATACTTCCGGCGGTCGCGGGTGTAGATGTTCTTCCCCGAGCCGTCCGCGGTGCTGACGAGGGCGCTGTCGAAGGCCGGCAGACGCCACCAATGCGCGTCCTCCTTGCCGAACTCGACCTCGGGCCGTGCGACGTTCTCCGGGTTCGGCTGGTGGAGCCAGTGCGCGATGAGCGTGGACACCGTGAACCAGCGGAGCCGGAGACCGGAGGGGTTGTCCAGGCTGTTCCGCGACATCTGCTTGTAGACCTGGCGGCCGCGGCGCGAGTGCAGCACCGTGGAGGGATCTCGGTGCACGACCGTCTCAGGGTATTCCGCGGCGAGGGCGCGAGCGGCGGGCATCGCCGTTGCGAGGTTCCGGCGCATGTGGGCGGGACCGGACAAGACGTCCTGAAGTGCGCGTGCGCGCAGCGCCACAGGGTAATACTGCATCATCATGAGGTGCTTGAGGTCGACGCGCCTGCTGTGCCTGATGAGGTGTCCGCCACGAGGCATATTGGAATGCAGGAGTCCAGCGACGATCCGGTTCCTGGCGTGGAAGTACGCCTGCCAATCGATGGTGTCGTCTTTGTTCACCCAGGAGACGTGCCACAGGGCCACGCCGGGAAGGGACACCGTCGGGAAGCCGGCTTCACGCGCTCGAAGGCAGAATTCCGCATCGTCCCACTTGATGAATGCCGGCAGTGCGAGCCCGACCTTCCTGATCGCGTCCAGCGGGATCAGGCACATCCACCAGCCGTTGTAGTCGGCGTCCATCCGCATATGCAGCAGGCTGGACTGACGCAGATTCGATGAGCCGAAGTCGTGCGGCATCTCCTCCTGATAGAGGTTGCGCCACATGAAGGGAGCCTCGTCGACGACCTCGGCCCAGCCGTGCAACTTGGGCCGGTCGAGCAGATCGAACATGTGTCCGCCGACGAGCATGGGAGTCGTCGCGTACTGCCCGAACACGATGGAGCGTCGCAGCGACTCCGGCTCCAGGCGCACGTCGTCGTCGAGCAGTTGGACGAAATCGTTGTCCGGTCGCTGCAGAGTCTCGTGCATCGCCCTGGCGAATCCGCCTGAGCCGCCGAGATTCGGCTGGCGGATGATCTGAAGCGTCTCACCCAGCGCCTGTGCAACCTCGTCATAGCCCTCCTGGGCCGCGACCAGCTGGGTGCCCTGATCGACGAGGAAGATCCGGTCGACGAGTTCGAGCGCATCCGGTGCCGCGGCAAGTGCCTGCAGCGTCTCCACGCAGTAGTCGGGCTTGTTGTACGTCGTGATGCCCAGCGACGCCTTGCCGGTGCGCTCGGGAGCCTGCTCAGTCGTCCACTCGGCGCGCTCCAGGACCGCGGATTCGTCCTCGGCGACCATGTCGAACCAGATCCACCCGCCGTCGCTGTACTGCGTCAGCGCGAGGTCGAAATCCGTCACTGACTCGCCGCTCACTTCCCGCGTGTCGACGCGCTGGCGTACGCCCGATCCGTTCGACCGATACACGAGGATGGTCGCCGGTCCGGTCGTACGGACCGTGAGCCGCACTTGGCGAACCCCGGTCCAGTGCTGCCAATATGACGCAGGGAACGCGTTGAAGTACGTGCCGAGGGAGACACGGCGCCCTGCCGTGATCCGTGCCCTGTGGCGGTCGAGAATGTTGCCGAGTTGCGCGCGATTGGAGACGCGCACCGGCTTGTCGCCGATCAGCGACCACGTCTCCGGGTCGGCGTACAGCGGAAGAAGGTCAGGGTCGCGATCGAGGGGGAAGACGACGTTCTGAAGGACGTGGGCCACGTGTGGGATCTCCGAAGTGTACGTCCGGACGAGATGAGGCGTGCGTCGTCCGGGAATCAGCGAGCACTCACAGCCTACCCGCCGTCCTGAGGGATTCCTGGTTACTCCTGCGGTCGCAGCGTCGGTATCGCACCGGTGTTCGCGGCGTCGATGCTCTCGCGCCATGACCGGGACTGACCGGCGCGCAGTGCGCACAGGACGAGCATGAACCAGCCGGGGCCGGTGAGGGTGAAGCTCTCGAACATCGAGTCGACCGCGAGGGTGACGAGGATCAGTGGCGTCCAGGCGAAGACGACCGAGCGGCGGACGCTGGCGACCAGCCATGAGCGCACGAGCGCGACGCCGCCCAGGAGCGCGAAGAGCAGGAAGCCGGCGATGCCCAGCTGCAGGAGCACGTCGAAGAACGCGTTCAGCGCGGTCTCGTGGCGGTCGCTGAGCAGGTAGTTGATGTAGGTGAACGGGAACTCCCCGCGCCCCCACTGGCCGAACCACCCCCATCCCTGGAACGGCTTGATCGCGACGAAGTCGAGGATCGTGTTCCACAGGTCCGCCCGCGTCGAGAAGTCCGACCCTGCGCCCATCCAGGCGATGATCCGGTGGCGGAAGCCGAACGCGAGCCCCAGTGCCAGGGTGACCAGCCCGCCGAGCACCCATTGCACGAGCGCACGATGGCGTGCCGGCGTATGCCTCACGACCGTCAGTGCGCCCGTCGCGGCGCCCACCACCACGGCGAGCACCAGGACGGTCGGCGACGCCGAGAGCAGGGCGAGGAACGCGGCAACGGCGATGGAGGGCACCGCGATCGCAGCGGCGAGGGACTGCGAACGCCACTCGATCGTGAAGGTGATCAGCGCGATGACCGCGATGAACCCGAGCATGTTGCGCGTGCCGAACAGCCCCTGGATGGGCCCCCCGAGTGCGAGGTTGCCCTCGACGCCGAGGAACGCGATCGGGACGTCGAGAAGGATGCCGGAGAGGATCTCGACGCCGAGGGAGAGCCCGAGCAGCACACGCAGCGTGTCGCCGATGGCCCTGACCGTCTGCAGCGTGTCGCGGATGTGCCCGATCGTGATCGCGACGAGTGCGAAGCCGAGCAGCCACATCCACCCGGCGATCGTCCCCGACCGATCCGTCGTCCAGAACACGCTGATGAGCGCGAGCGCGAGGAACATGATCAGCGACGTGGGTGCGATGCGCAGCACGGAGAGCTCCTCGCGCCGCACGACGAGGATGGCGACGCCGAGAACGCCGAGGACCAGCATGATCGTCGCGAACGTCACCGACGAGGTCATCCGCTCGATCGCGAACGATCCGAACGTCGCCCCGAGCGCCGTCAGGGTGTAGGCGCGCGCCATCTCGACCGAGCCGAGCAACCAGCCGAGGGTGGCCTGCGGGGACATCACGGGATGCGCCGTGCCTCGCGGCCGCGCTCGGTCACACGGGCTTGCTCGCTGAGTCCGACGCCGATCAGCGGTACCGCCTTGATCTTGAACGAGAACAGCACGAGCATCATCCAGCCCCACAGCATGATGGGCGTCGACTCCGCCAGCCCCTGCACGAGCAGCACGACGGTGAACAGCACCGGCAGCAGGGTCGCGGGGGAGTAGGGGCGGTCGGCGCGGAGGTCCCAGCGCGGGCGATCAGCGGCGAAGAACCACGAACGCCACAGCAGGCCGAGGTACGCCGCCGCCATGAGGACGAGCCCGACGACACCCAGCTGCATCAGCACGTCGAGCCACATGTTGTGCGCGTGGAAGACCGTGATCCCGTGGTCGACGATCCAGCCGTCGAAAGCAGGGTCGGTGGGGACCCACGGACTGGAGAACCCGTTGCCGAGGATCGGGTGATCGCCGGCGCGCTCGAGCACCTTCGCCCAGATGAGGTCGGTCCGCCCTGTGAGGTCGGCACCGCGTCCGAGGGCGGTGAAGAGCGGCTCGCGGAAGATCACCAGCGCGGCGACGGCGATCGCGACGATCCCACCGCAGGTCGCATACACACGAGTGCGCCCGGTGGGGGTGTGGGCGCGTCGGATGAGCAGTGCGACGAGCAGGACGACGCCTGCTGCCAGAGCGCACAGGTACGCCGTGGCCGACGCCGCGCGGAACATCAGATAGGCGGCGAGGACGGTCCACAGCGCATGGGTGACGCGCCATCGCGCACGGAGGGCGATCCGCACCCCGAAGGTGATGATCGCGAAGAGGCAGATGATGGCGAGCACGTTGGAGTTGCCGACGATGCCCTGGATGCGACCGCCGTCGATGAGGTTGTCGCGCACCCAGTACCAGTGCGGGTCCGCTCCCTCCTCCGGAACGGGCAGGAAGTTCGGCAGCAGAGGGTGCCGAAGCACGACGGCGACGAGAAGCTCGAGCGCGAGCGAGAGCCCGATGATCCACTTGAACGCCGCGCTCAGCGACCGGATGATCTCCTGCCAGCTCAGCGCGTGCGCGATCAGGAGGGCGGCGACGGTGATCGAGGCGAGCAGCACCCAGGTGATGATCGTGGGCAACCGCCACTGCGACCAGGCGACGGAGAGCAGCGCCAGAGCCACGTATCCCAGGGCCGCCCACGGCAGGCGACGCCAGGCGAACGGCTGAGGACGACTGCGGGCGACCATCGGGATGCCGATGGCGCAGGTGACCAGCAGCAGGACGAGCAGGACGATCCCCGCGCCGACCGGGCCGGCGAGGTTGTACACGGCCGTGTGCGCGAAGACGACGAACAGGGCGAGCGTCGCGTACCCGCGCAGCAGCAACCGCCCCGTCGACTCGCGCTCGGGCGCTGCGGGCGGGGACACCACCGGGTGCTTCGTGTACTGCGCCATCGGACTCAGGCTACCGCGCGGTGACCGTGACGCCGCCGTGCCGCGGCGGGTCGGTACGCTGGCTGCATGCTGCTGCCCCTCTCGAATGTGCCCCGCGACTACGCATGGGGCTCCACGTCTCTGCTGGCCGAGCTCGAAGGGCGCGAGCCCAGTGGTGCGCCGGAGGCCGAGGTGTGGTTCGGCGACCACCCCGGCGACCCTGCGGACGTCGCGGACGGGACGACCCTCGATGCCGTCACCGGGGGGACGCTGCCCTACCTTCTCAAGCTGCTCGCCGCCGCCGACCCGCTGTCGATCCAGGTGCACCCCACGGTCGCGCAGGCTCGCGAAGGGTGGGCCCGGGAGTCGCATCTCGCCGTCGACGATCCGACCCGCAACTACCGCGACGACAACCACAAGCCCGAGCTCATCGTCGCCCTGAGCGAGCGCTTCGAGGCGCTGGGCGGGCTGCGGCCGGTCGCCGACACGCTCCGCCTCCTCGAGGGCCTCGGGGACTCCGACGGCGTCGTCGCACTGCGCACACGCCTGTCCGGCGATGGGGACGTGCTGCGCGACGCCGTCGCCTGGCTGCTCTCCGGATCCGCTCAGCGCGAGGTCGACGACATCATCCGTGCGGTCGACGCCGCGTCGTCCGAGGAGTTCGCCGAGGAGATCGCCGCCGTCCGCTCGATCGCCTCGCGGAACCAGGGCGATCCGGGGGTCGTCGTCGCCCTCCTGATGAACTTCATCGTGCTCCGTCGCGGCGAGGGGATCTTCCTGCGCGCCGGTCTGCTGCACGCGTACGTGTCCGGCCTCGGCGTCGAGATCATGGCCGCGAGTGACAACGTGCTGCGCGGCGGTCTCACCCCCAAGCACATCGACGTCCCCGAGCTCCTGTCCGTCCTCGACACCACGCCGGGTGTCGTGCCGGTACTGCGCCCGGCGGCGGACGGCCCCGTGACGGCCTATCCGGTGGATGTGCCGGACTTCTCGCTGCGACGCGTCGCGCTCGAGGGCGGTCGGCTGCCGCTCGACGTCTCCGGCCCCGCGATGGCACTCGTGACGGCGGGGCGCGTGGACGTCGAGGGCGCAGACGGCGTCGCGGTCACCGTGCCGGTGGGTGAGGCCGTGTTCGCGACCGCGGACGAGACGGCACTCGTGCTCTCCGGGACGGGTGAGGTCTTCCTCGCGCAGCCGGGTGCCTGACGACCCGATTCTCCGACCGACGGCATCCGGGGCGACCGGCCGACATCCGCATGCCCACGCGGGTTTCGGGGCGACACGCCGACGACACGCCGTGAACCTTAAAGACGCCGTTGAGGGTTTACGATCCGCGACTTGACCGGAGCGAATGACACAGGTGTAATTAGTGGAGCATGGCCCAGCGGGGGGCAGTAATAGGGCAAGGAGAACGATATGACGGGTTACCGTTCCGACGTTCCCGAGAACTGGTTTGTCGATCCGGTCAATCTCGGGGTTCCCGGGGTCAGGCGCCCCGAGCGCGAGGACGACACGGCGCTCTCCTGGCAGACCGACGCGCTGTGCTCACAGACGGACCCGGAGGCGTTCTTCCCCGAGAAGGGCGGGTCCACCCGCGACGCCAAGCGCATCTGCTCATCATGCGACGTCCGTGGCGAGTGCCTCGAATACGCCCTGTCGAACGACGAGCGATTCGGCATCTGGGGCGGGCTCAGCGAACGCGAGCGGCGCAAGCTCAAGCGCCAGGCCGGCTGACCTTTCGCCCGCGACACCGCGCGCCCTGACGGCGGCACCGTGACCCAGCGCATAGGCTGACGAGGCCATGCCAACCCGAGTTCATGCCATCATCGTCGCGCGCCCCGGTGCCTCCGCTCACGCACAGCTGCTGCGCACGCTCGACGCCCTGACCCTGCAGACCCGCAGGCCGGATGCCGTCACACTGATCGTCTGCGGCGACGGAACCGCGGCGCGGGAGAGCGACGCGATCGGGCGCGTCGTCGAGAGCATCATCCAGACCCGTGGCGGCACATCGTACGCCGAGGCCGTCGAGATCGCCCAGCCACGGGTTCCCGCCGGCTCAGCCGTCTGGCTCCTCGCCCACGACACCGCTCCCCATCCGCGCGCTCTTGCCCGCCTGGCCGGTGCCCTGGAACGTTCCCCTTCCGCCGTCATCGCGGCCCCGAAGCTCGTCGACGTCGACAACGACCGCGAACTCGTGAGCCTCGGCGTGACGATGACGCGACTCGGGAGGTCGGTCGAGCTCGCCGCGGGTGAGCTCGACCAGAACCAGCACGACGGCCGTGACGATGCGCTGGGCGCCGACATCCGCGGCATGCTCATCCGTGGCGCCGCACGCGAGCACCTCATGCCGGACCCGGCCCTCGCGGGTGCAGACGAGGGCCTCGACCTCGGTGTGCGTGCCCGCCTCGGCGGGGGCCGTGTCGCGCTCGCGCCGACGGCCCGCGTCTCGGTGAGCCCGGACGGCGCGGCCGCTCTCCCGCAGCGCATCGGGCAGCGTGCATACGCGACGCGTCTGGCTCAGCTGCATCGGCGTCTCGCCTACGCGCCGGCTGCCGTCGTCCCGTTGCACTGGCTGTCGCTGTTGCCGCTGGCCCTGTGGCGGACGATCGTCCATCTGATCGCGAAACGACCGGCATCCGTGCTCCCAGAGTGGGGTGCAGCGTTCACCGAGATGATCCGGTTCGGCGCCGTGGCGAGATCACGGCGGCGCATCCGCTCCTTCCGCAACGCCTCATGGGCGAGCATCGCACCGCTGCGCGTCACGCGCGGAGAACTGCGTCGACGCCTCGATGACGGCCACGGCAGTGAGGGCGGCGCCGTCAGCGAACTCAACTTCTTCTCCGGCGGGGGCGCATGGGCGGTGCTCGGGGCGCTCGCCGTCAGCGTCGCGTCCTTCACGACCCTGCTCGCATGGCCCGCCGTCGGCGGGGGTGCACTGCTGCCGCTGCGCGACACCGTCGCCGGGCTCTGGCAGGACGCGGCATGGGGTCAGCGCGACGTCGGCATCAACCTCGTCGGACCCGCCGACCCGTTCGCCGGGGTCGTCGCCGTCATCGGCACGCTGTGGGCGGGCGCACCGTCCTTCGCGATCGTGCTCCTGTGGCTCCTGGCGCTGCCTCTCGCGGTGCTCGGCGGCTGGTTCGCCGCCACGAGGATCACCGACCGCGCGGGAATGCGGATCTTCGGCGGAGTGGCCTGGGCGCTCGCACCGACCTTCCTCACCGCGCTGGTCGAGGGCCGTCCCTCGGCAGTGCTGCTGCATCTGCTCCTGCCCTGGCTGTTCCACACCGCCGTCGTCGCCCACCGGTCGTGGGGCGCTGCCGGCGCGGCATCCATCGTCCTCGCCGCGACCGTCGCGTGCGCTCCGTCCCTCGCGCCGGCGCTCGCACTGCTCTGGGTGATGGCCATCATCATCGTGCTGTCGCGGGCCTGGTTCCACGGCGCTGTCCGACTGCTGTGGATGCTCGTCCCGACCGCGGCGCTGTTCGCGCCGCTGGCCCTGTGGCAGGCGCAGCGCGGCAACATCTGGGCGGTCTTCGCCGACCCCGGCTTCGCATGGGCCGGTCCTCAGGTCGCCGCCGACAGCGCAGGCAGGCTCCTGCTCGCCTCCGGGTTCCCGACGCCGGACCTCGCGGGGTGGATGGATGTCATCGACCCCGCCGTGGCCGCCTTCGCACCGCTGCTGATCGCACCTCTCGCCCTGCTGGCACTCGCCGCCGCCGTCGCACCTCGTTGGGGCGCCGGCATCGCGCTGCTCGTGGTCACGATGACCGGTCTCGTCACGTCGTTCCTGTCCGTCGGGGTGATCGTCACGTTCTCACAGGGGATGCCGGTGGAGATCTGGCCAGGCACCGGGCTGAGCCTCGCATGGGCCGGACTCGTCGGCGCGGCTCTCGTCACGCTCGACACCGCGATCACGATGCCACGGCTCCGGGTGGCCGCCGTCACGGTGGCAGGGCTCGCCCTGCTCGCCTGTGCCGTCCCCGCGCTCACGGCGCTGCACACCGGTCGCACCGTCCTCACCAACGGACCGGAGAGCACTCTTCCCGCCTATGTCGCCGCAGAGGCGCGGGGCGACCGCGACATCGCGACTCTCGTGCTCACTCCGCAGAACGACGGAGGCCTGGCCGTCGACGTCGTATGGGGATCGAGCGCCACGCTCGGTGCGCAGTCCACGATCATGAACACGGCCACTCGGCCACAGGGACTCGACATGAGCGGGTTCGCTGTGGATCTGCTCTCGCCGCGGTCCTTCGACGCCGCGGGCGAACTCGGCGGTCACGGCATCCTGTTCGTCCTGCTCGACCAGGTCGACGGCGCCGAGTCCGACGCCGCTCGCGCGTTCCGCGTGGAAGCGATCACGGCACTGGACCAGCGCTCCGGGTTCGTCAAGGTCGGCGAGACCGACAAGGGCGTCCTGTGGCGCCTCGAGACCGCGCCGGCCGCGCGCACGGGGCTCAGCGCGGGCGAAGCGGGCACGAGCAGTACGGTCACCGCGATCCAGATCGCCGTGCTCCTTGCGGCGTTCCTGCTCGCCATCCCGACCAGGGCATCGCGCCGCGCGGCCCGTGCCCAGTCGCGCATCGTCGGGCGGTCGCCGGAGGAGCCCATCGTCCTACCCCGACGACGCGACGACCTCACCGGGGATCTGGTGGACGAGGATCCGGTGATCGACGCGCCCAAGAAGCCGATCCAGGGGGAGACCCCGCTCGACGATCGGTCCTACGCCGAGAGCGCGCAGGTCTCCGTCGTCGCCGACCAGGACCGCGTCGCCGACGGAGAGTCCGCGCCGCCGACGGACGCCGACGCTACGGAGCGGGACGCCACGGACGACGACGCGGCGGATGGCGCCGGAGACGTGGAAACGCGCAGGGACGGCGAGAAGCGCGTGGACAGGAAGCCCGAAGACGACGCCCCGGAGGAGGAGCGATGATCCAGAACCGCGCGATCCGCGTCGTCGCCACCGGAGCCCGGCTGCTCGCCGGCGTCGTGATCGCCGTCGGCTGCGTCGCCGGCGTCGTCGCGGCCGTCGCGTTGCCGTGGCCGGGGCTCACCAACACGCCGGCCCAGCAGTCCGTCGTGCCCGCCGCCGCAGACACGACACTGGTCTGCACCGGGGACTTCCGCGCCGTCGGCCGCAATTCGCAGGATGCCACGCAGCAGTTCTCCGCCGGCAGCCCATCTCTCACCGTCGAGAGCTCAGGGCCGCGTGAGGACACCTCCCTGGAGGCGCCGGAGCTCGGCGGCAGCGGCGGACCGCAGCGCTTCGTCGGCAGCGCGGAGCAGGGCGAATCCGCCCTCGTCGCCGCCGCGGAGACCGTTTCGATCGCCGCCGACGACCTGTCGGGGCTCGCGGCGTCCGCCTGTCGGGAAGCGCGGACGGAGTCCTGGCTCGTCGGCGGGACCGTCGAGACCGGCACGAGCGACCTGATCCTCCTCTCCAATCCGGGCGATGTGACGGCGACTGTCACGCTCACCGTCTTCGGGATCGAGCAGACCGCGAGCACGGTCCTCGTCCCCGCCGGCACCCAGCAGTCCGTTCCGCTCCCGTCCGTCGCCGCGGGCACGCAAGCGCCTGTCGTCCGCGTCACCGCAGCCGGAGCACCCGTGCGGGCCGTACTCCAGTCCTCTCTGATCCGCACCCTCGACCCCTCCGGGATCGACCTGCAGGACACCACCGGTGCGCCCAGCGACCGGATCGGCTTCGCAGGAGTGCAGGTCGCGGACACGAGTGAGGACACCGCCCTCACCGTCCTGCGGCTGATGGCCACCGAGCAGGCGGCACAGGTGCGCGTCTCGGCCAGGGCGGCGGGGGAGACCGTCTGGGAGACGGACGTCGAACTCGAAGCCGCCACCCCGACGGAGATCAGCCTCTCCGGCCTCGAACCCGGCGTCTACAGCGTCGAGGTCGAATCCGACGCATCCCTGGTCGGGGCGATCCGCCAGACCACGAGGCCGGGTGCCGGAAGTGACTTCGCCTGGATGACCTCCGCCCCCGACATCCGAGGCGAGGTGCTCGCCGCCGTGCCGGCAGGGCCCGGTCCCCGACTCCACATCGTGAATGCCGGCGACGAGGACGCAGTCGTGACCATCGAGACGGCATCCGGTGGTGATCAGCGGGAGATCGATGTGCCCGCCGGTGAGGACGCCGTCGTCAAGGTGAGCGCCGACACCGCATATGCCATCCGATCGGATGCCCCCGTGCGCGTCGCCGTCATGCTGTCCGGCACCGACGCCGTTGCAGGGTGGCCGGTGTGGCCGGGGCCCGCGGCGCGCGAGCCCATCGTCGTCTATCCCTGACCGGGGCCGAACTCCCACGGATCGCGGCCGACGTACTCCGCGGCGGCGCGGAAGACCGCACTCTCGATCGCGATGCGGCGATGGACGCCGTCGTCGTGGCCCGGTGGGAGCAGGCGCTCGATCGGTATGCGGAACAGGACGATGCGCCGCTGGTCGCGGTCGATGCGCCAGCGCGGGATGCCCTCCTCATCCGGCGTCGCCGGCAGACCCCCGATCTCGAAGCGCACCTCCTGCAGCTCCGGCCAGGTACTGCGGAGGAACTCGACGGCGGAACCGATCGTCGCGTCGAAACGGTCGATGCGCCCGTCCAACGGGGGCAGGGGAGGGCGGACCACCTCGCTGCGTCCGAGACGCCCGTGACGGCCGTGACGCGCACCCCGGCGAGGAGCGGCGGAGGTGCGGCGGCGGGGCATGACGAAAGTCTAAGTGCTCCGCGCGGCATCCCGGCGTCGCCGGCGCCGCGCCATACGCTGGCAGAGATGGACGGACGACTCTGCTCGAAGGTGACCTGCGCTCGCGAAGCTGTGGCGACGCTCACGTTCGACTACGGCGATCAGATGGCAGCACTCGGCCCGCTCGGCGGAACCGATCACCCGCACGCGCACGACCTGTGCGCGCAGCACGCCGACCGACTCTCCGTTCCCACCGGTTGGATCGTCGTGCGGCACGAGGCGCTCCGCGCCTGAGTCAGACCCCGACCCGTCGGCCGGTGAGACGCTCGGCCTTCGCGTCGGCGATCGCAAGGGCGCGCCGTTCGCGCTCTCGCCGCAACACCGTGATCGCGATGAGAAGTTGCTCGGGGTGCGCCACCGGCTGCGGCGAGATGTACGTGGACGCCTCCGTCACGAGGTCGCGCGCCACTCGTGCCCTCGCCTGCGGTGACATCCGCTCCGCGTGCTGCAGGAACTGCGAGATGCGCCGTGCGAGCCGATCGGGCATGCGTGCGACATCAGCGATCTCCGCCCATCCCGACAGTGCAGTCGGCATCACGGGAGTCAGCGGGATCAGCTTCGGCGTCCGGACGCGCTGACTGTAAGTCCCCGCGATCAGGTCACCGAGGCGCTGCGAACGCGCAGTGAAGGCGCCGGCGAGGATCGCGACGGCGCCGAAGGTCATGTAGACCTCCAACACGCCGACTAGCGCGCGGATGAAGGCGTGCCGGAAACCCGCCGCGCCGCCGTCGACACGGACGATCCGGCCCCCGACAGCGAGCTTTCCGACGCTCCGCCCGCGCAGCGCCAGTTCGACGACGACAGGAACGGCGACGAAACAGACCACGAGAGCCGTGATGTTGAGGATGCCGTCCACCGAGTCGTCGATCACGCCGATGAACAGCAGCCACGTCCGCAGCCAGAGGAAGAGCAGCAGGAGCCCCCACCCGATGGCCATGTCGATGAGCGCGCCCAGCGCCCGCATGAAGAATCCCAGCGGTTGCACGTCGATCGCGACGGCCTCGCCGGAGAGGACCTCGTCGGTGCTGTCGATCGGCGTGGACATGATGAGTACAGTAAATCAGGTGGATGCCGATGCCCTCGCCGATGCGCGCCGTGCGGAGTGGGACCGACTCGACGAGTTGAGCAGGTCCCGGCTGGATGGCCAGGGTGTCGACGAGCTCATCCTCCGGTACCGGGCCGCATCGGCGGACCTGGCCGAGCTCAAGACCTCGGTCGGTGATTCTCCGCAGAGCGCATATGTGTCCTCCGTCCTCTCCAGGGCTCGCCTGCGTCTGACTGGCGCTCCCGAGAGCATCCTCACGCAGGCGCGACGCTTCTTCGTCGATCAGCTCCCGGCGGCGCTGTACCGTCTGCGCTGGACCACGCTCGTCATCGCTGCGGTCTTCGTCGCGATCACGGTCGGCGTCGGTGCCTGGCTCGCCTCCGATCCTGCCCTCGTCGCGACGCTGGGCGCGGCCGACTTCCTCGAGCAGTATGCGGAGGAGAGCTTCACCGATTACTACACGGAGAACCCCGCTGCCGTCTTCGCCGGAATGGTCTGGACCAACAACGCCTGGATCGCCGCCCAATGCGTGCTGTTCGGCATCACCGGCATCTGGCCGATCTACGTGATCGTCCAGAACGCGTTCGGTCTCGGTGTGTCCGCGGGGGTCATGGCTGCCTACGATCGCCTCGACGTCATGGTGCTGTACATCCTCCCGCACGGACTTCTCGAGATGACGAGCATCTTCGTCGCGGCGGCCGGGGGACTCCACCTCTTCTGGGCCTGGGTCGCCCCTGGGCCACGTACCCGCCCCGCAGCGCTCGCGCAGGAGGGGAGGGCACTGGCGACGGTCGCGATCGGACTCGTGTTCGCACTGTTCCTGTCGGGGCTCGTCGAGGGATTCGTCACGGGATGGTCGCTGCCCTGGCCGGTCAAGATCGGGATCGGCGCGGCCGCACTGGCGGTCTTCCTCGTCTACATGCTCCTCGTCGGGCGCCGCGCATACGAACGCGGTGAGCGCGGGGACCTCCTCGAATACGAGGCGGGCACCCCGCAGCTCACCGCGGGCTGATCAGGAGCGCTCAGGCGTTCTTCGTGCCGTCGAGCATCGTCTTGTAGGCGAGGCCGGCGATCATCGCGCCGACGATCGGGAACACGATGAACACCCACAGCTGCGACAGCGCGCCCGTTCCGCCGTAGACGGCGGCCGCGATGGATCGCGCCGGGTTCACGGAGGTGTTGTCGACGGGGATGCTGATGAGGTGGATGAGGGTCAGCGTCAGTCCGATCGCGAGTCCCGCGAACGGGGTGGGACGCAGTTTGTGTGTCGTGCCGAGGATGACGAACAGGAAGACGGCCGTCAGCACGATCTCGACGATGATCGCGGCCCACATGCCGAAACCGGCGGGGGAGTGCTCGCCCCAGCCGTTGCTCGCGAAGCCGGCATCCTGGGCGCCGGTGAGCCAGCCGTCGGGTCCGAACAGGCCGATGAGGACGAGGATCGTGCTGGCGATCAGGCCGCCGACGATCTGGGCGATGATGTAGCCGGGCACGTCCCGCCACGGCAGGCGTCCTGCGGCGGCGACGCCCAGCGTGACGGCCGGGTTGAAGTGCCCGCCGGAGACGGGCCCGAAGGCGTATGCGCCGACAACGACCGTGAGGCCGAAGGCGAAGGCGACGGCGACGTAGACGGCCGATCCGGAGCCCGGGTCAGTGAAGTGGTTCGAGGCGAACAGTGCGGTGCCGACGCCGCCGAGCACCAGCAGGAACGTGCCGAGGGCCTCGGCGGTGAGTTTGGCCCCGGAGGACGGGATCGGAGACGCGGCTTCGGCGAGCGTTTCGCTCATGGGATTCCCTCTCGTCGGTTCGATCCGAAGCGATCGAATTCACCGCACATGATAGTGGGGTCGGATGCCGAAGCATCCGACCCCACGCGGGAGATGATCCCTGAGCTCAGTGCGTCACTCGCCGATGCCGACGGGCTCCGCCTGGGCGATGGGAAGACCGGCCAGTGCACGGACCTCGTCCGCGACCTGCTGGTCGACCTGGCCCCAGTACCAGAAGAAGCGCTCCTGAATGGCGGGCACGGTCAGTCCGTTGTACTGACCGACGAGCGTCTCGATGAAGCGCTGGCGCTCCTCGGCGGAGAACACCTCATTGATCAGCGTGCGGGCCTGACCGAAGTCGTCGTCCTCGGAGTGCAGGGTCGCCGCGCTGCGGATGAGCGCACCGTCGGACTCCCAGCTCGCCTCGACGCCGCGTGCCGGGTCGGCCTCTGGGCCGCCGGCTGCGCCGTAGGAGTTCGGGGTGTAGACCCGGTGCTCCGCCGTGTTGAAGTGGTACTGCATGTTGCCCTCGTGCATGTAGTTGCTCACGGTGGCGGCGTGCGGCTGGTTGACCGGCAGCTGGTTGTAGTTCGTGCCGATGCGGTAGCGCTGCGCGTCGGGGTAGGAGAACACGCGGGCCATGAGCATCTTGTCGGGCGAGATGCCCGTGCCGGGGACCTGGTTCCCCGGGGAGAACGCGGCCTGCTCGATCTCGGCGAAGAAGTTCTGCGGGTTGCGGTTCAGCGTGAACGTTCCGACCTTGATGCGCGGGTAGTCCTTCTTCGACCACGTCTTGGTGAGGTCGAAGGGGTTGAAGCGGTAGGTCTTGGCCTCCTCGTACGGCATGACCTGCACGTACACGTCCCAGGAGGGGAACTCGCCGCGCTCGATCGCCTCGTACAGGTCGCGACGGTAGTAGTCGGCATCCTGTCCGGCGATGCGCTCCGCCTCGTCGGCGAACATCGGCACGACGCCCTGCTGGGAGAGGAAGTGGTACTTCACCCAGAAGCGCTCACCCGCCGCGTTGACCCACTGGTAGGTGTGCGAGCCGTAGCCGTTCACGTGGCGCCAGCTGCGGGAGATGCCGCGGTCGCCCATGAGGTAGGTCACCTGGTGGGCGGACTCGGGGGACAGGGTCCAGAAGTCCCACTGCATGTCGGCGTCGCGCAGGCCGGAGCCGAGCAGACGCTTCTGCGAGTGGATGAAGTCCGGGAACTTCATGCCGTCGCGGAGGAAGAACGTCGGGGTGTTGTTGCCGACGATGTCGAGGTTGCCCTCGGTCGTGTAGAAGCGCAGCGAGAAGCCGCGCACGTCGCGCCAGGTGTCGGGCGAACCCTGCTCGCCGGCGACGGACGAGAAGCGGATGAGCGTCTCGCTGGTGGCGCCGGGCTGGAACACCGCCGCACGCGTGTACTGCGAGACGTCCTCGGTGACGACGAACTCGCCGAACGCGCCGCCGCCCTTGGCGTGCGGGTTGCGCTCCGGCACCCGCTCACGGTTGAAGGAGGCGAGCTTCTCGACCAGGTAACGGTCGTGGAGGGCAGTGGTGCCGTCCGGACCTCCCGCGGTCAGCGAGTGGGCGTCGCTCGCGACCGGCGTGCCGGTCTGGGTGGTCGTGAAAGTCTTGTCAGTCATTCACTTGTTCCTTTCGCAATCGGAGCAGATGGCTCGGTAGGTCACTGAGGCTTCGAGGATCCGCATCCCATGATCGTGGGACGGATGAAGGCAGGGTGCTTCGCCGACGGCGCAGGCGACGTCTTCGACGCGACCGCACTCGACGCACTGCAGGTGGTGATGGTTGTCGAACTCGTCCTGCACCTCGTAGAGGGCGCTGCCGGCGTCGGGCAGGCTCACGCGCCGGACGACTCCTGCGCCGGTGAGGTCGCCGAGGATGCCGTGGACGGTGGGCAGTGCCACGCCGCCGAGTGTCGTGCGGATCGAGGAGTGCACGGCCTCGGCCGAGGCATGCGGGTGCGCTCGCAGCGCATCGAGCACGGCGACACGCTGCACCGTCACCCTGAGCCCGGCGGCGCGCAGGCGCTCAGGGGCCTCGAGAGTGGTGGGTGTCGACATGCCTCTATCCTAGCTTGTTCTGAATGATTCACAAAAAGGAATCACTCAGAAGAAGGCATCAGAGGCGCCCCGCCGCCTTGAGCTCGAGGTAGCGATCCGCGATCCTCGGCGGCAGCTCCTCCGGGTCCGCGGCGATCGCCTCGCCGCCCGCGCGGCGGATGGCGTCGGCGACGTTCTCCGCATCCCGCAGCGTGCGCTCTGCGGCCGCGGCGAGGTAGATCTCCTCGCGCGAGTCGCGCCGGGTGGCGAGGTGTCCGATCGACGCGTCCGTGACAGAGCCGACCAGCACGGACGTCGCCCGTGATGCGGTCGGGAAGGCGCCGAGGAAGCCGCGTGCGGACTCGGCGGCATCCTGCGCGGTCAGCACGACGATGAGAGACGGTCGAGTGGTGAGCGAGCGGACGGCGGCGAACGCTCCCGCCCAGTCGGTGTCGAGGAGGCGCGCGTGGACGGGTGCCATGGCGTCGGTCAGGGCCTGCAGCAGGCCAGGGCCGTCGACGCCGGTGACACGGCCGCGGACCACCCGGTCGTACATCACCAGATGCACGTGGTCTCCGGCTCTCGAGGCCAGCGCGGCGAGCAGCAGCGCGGCCTCCAGCGCGGCGTCGAGGCGTGTCCCGTCGCCGACGCGTGCGGCCGCGGTGCGACCGGTGTCGATGAGGATCACCACGTGGCGGTCGCGCTCAGGACGCCACGTCCGCAGCATGGTGGTGCCGGCCCTCGCTGTGGCCCGCCAGTCGATCGAGCGCACGTCGTCGCCCCGCACGTACTCGCGGAGCGAGTCGAACTCGGTGCCCTGCCCTCGTACCTGGATGCTGGTGTTGCCGTCGAGTTCCCTCAGCCGTGCGAGCCGCGAGGGGAGGTGCCTGCGCGATGCGAAGGCCGGCAGCACCCTGATCGAGGCGGGCACGTCGTGACGCGCCTGCCTCCCGCCCAGACCCAGAGGGCCCCGCGATCGGATGAAGACGAATGCGCTGCGCAGCTCTCCTCGCCTGCGGGGGAGCAGAGGCACGGTGAGTCGTCGACGTTCCCCTGCCGGCACGCTGGTCCTCAGGCGCCCCGGCGTCGCGCCGGCCGTGGGCTGCCAGGCGTCGCGGATGAGCGCGTGCAGAGTCCGCCGCCCGTGGTTGTGCAGCGCGACACTCGCCTGCGTCGGCTCGTCGATGCGCGCACGCGGCGGGGTGCTCCTCGTGACGGTGACGGAGCGCGCACTCGCAGCCAGGCACACATCGACCGCGAGGAGGACGACGCAGAGGCCGATCCACCCTCCGGTGACGGCCCACGCCGGAACACCCGCCGCGGCGAGAGCGACGACGGGAAGGACGCCGACTCCCACGAGCACGGCGAGGCGGGCGGAGACGAACACTTAGATCGGCACCCGGGTCTGCTGGATCACCGACGCGAGGACGGCGTCCGCCGACACACCCTCCATCTCGGCGTCCGGGCGCAGCTGCAGACGGTGGCGCCACACCGGCACGAGCATCGTCTGCACGTGATCAGGAGTGACCGCCGAGGACCCGTTCAACCATGCCCATGCCTTCGCCGCCGCGAGCAACGCCGTCGAAGCACGGGGGCTCGCCCCCAGCATCACCGACGCCGAGTCGCGGGTGGCCCTGGCGAGATCGACGACGTAGCCGAGGACCTCATCGGTGACCTCCACGCGTGCGGCGGCGTCCTGCGCGGCGCGGATCTCGTCCTCCGTGACGGCTGGTCGGACGCCGGTGAGCGCGCGGGGCGAGAAGCCGCCGGCGTGCAGTCGCAGCACCGTCACCTCGGCGTCGCGCTCCGGCATCCCCACGACGAGCTTCATGAGGAACCTGTCCAACTGCGCCTCCGGCAGCGAGTAGGTGCCCTCGTGCTCGATCGGGTTCTGCGTCGCCGCGACGAGGAAGGGATCCGGCAGGTCCCTGCTCGTGCCGTCGGCCGAGACCTGGCGCTCCTCCATGGCCTCGAGGAGCGCCGCCTGGGTCTTCGGCGGCGTCCGGTTGATCTCATCCGCGAGCAGGATGTTGGTGAACACCGGCCCCTGACGGAACTCGAACTCGCCGGTGCGCGCGTCGTAGACGAGTGATCCCGTGACGTCGCCGGGCATGAGGTCGGGGGTGAACTGGACCCGCTTGGTGTCCAGGCCCAACGCACGTGCGAAGGAGCGGACGACGAGGGTCTTCGCGACTCCCGGCACGCCTTCCAGAAGGACGTGCCCTCGCGAGAGCAGGCACACCAGGAGGCCGGTGACGATGCCGGCCTGCCCGACGACCGCCTTGTCGACCTCGGTGCGCACGCGGTGCATGGCCGCGCGCAGCTGCGCCTCGTCGTGCGCCTGTGTGTTCACGGTGGACGAAGGGGTGTCTGTCACGGTGTGTTCCTTTCCACGTGCACGGCGGTGTCGACCGCCGCCTCGAGTTCTGCGAGTCGACGCGCGGTGTCGACGAGGTCGGAGTCGTGCGGGGGCAGGGGGCCGGCGAGGAGCTCGTGCAGGGAGCCGCGGGGGATCCGAAGGCGGTCGGATGCCGCGTCGGCGATCTCTTCGGGCGTGGACCGTGCGGTCAGCCCGAGTCGGGCGGCCAGTCGCCGCAGCGCCCCATCGCGCAGCGCGGACGCCGCGTGTGCGCTGTCGCCCGCCTTGGCCGTGAGACGTGCGCGTCCGTGCATGGTCTCGGATGCTCGCACCGTGACCGGCAGGGTCTCCGTCACCAACGGGCCGAACCGCTGCCCGCGGGAGATTCCCGCGACGACGCCCGCCAGCAGGAGCAGCACGATCGCGGGCGTCACCCATGGCGGTGTCATCGCCGCGAGGGTGTCCGGCGTCTGGGCCTCGATGTCGGAGTCCGCGAACGACGGCACGTACCAGACGATGCGATCGCTCTGCCCGAGGAGCGCGAGGCCGAGGGCGGCGTTGCCGTCCTCCGCCAGGTGCTCGTTGCTCAGCAGTGCGCTGCCCTCCACCAGGGTGACGCGGCCGGCGCCACCCCCGTCGACGAGCACTCCGGCGGCGCCGTCGGCCGTGAAGCATCCGATGACGCCCTCCGCGGGGAGGAAGAACCGGTCGGGCCGGATCGTCCCGACCTTGGCGAACTCCGGCACGTCGCACCGTGCCTCGAGTGCGTCGGCCGCCGGCGGGGCGGCGTTCTCGCCGATGTCGAGCAGACGGAGCAGTCGCGACGAGCTGGACAGGAGGACGAGACGGTCTGCGGGCGCGATCAACTCGTCGACCGCGGCATCCGAGAGCGGGAAGGGGTCGGCCATGACGAGCGTCGAACCATCGTCCAACGCGCCGGCGGCGTCCGCTCTCGTGCGGGCGACGACGATCTCCACACCCTGGTCGCGCAGCAACTCCGCCAGCGCGAGGGAGCCGGCCTCGCTCGCGCTGTCGGGATCCAGCCCTCCGCGCGGGCTCGGAGCGCCGAAACTCAGCGTCGCGATGATCGCCACGAAGGCGGCCACCGCGGCGGCGATCGCCACCCAGCCGAGCGCCGAGCGCACCCGGCCCTTCTCGTGCACGGCGGTGCCGCTCATGCGGGCACCGCCGGTCGTGCGGAAGAGATGAGGTCGTCCGTGGCCACCAGCTCGCGGTAGGTGCTCTCGGAGGCCGGATGGCGCAGGTAGCGCACCCGGTCGAAGGCGCCGGCGGCTGCGGCGAGTTCTGCGTGGTGCGCGGTGAGCGTCTCCGCCGCCTCGCGGGCGATGGCCTGTGCGGTGGCCCCCGGCGCCGGGTCGATGATGTCGCGCTCGAGCAGTGCTCGAGCCATGGCCCGGAATCGGAGCACGATCGCGGTGTCCCAGTCACCGTCGCGAGCGCGGCGCTCCGCCTCCGCTCGCAGTTGCGCGGCGGAGCGGTCATCGCGCTCGCCGAGCAGATCGGAGTCCCGTCGCGGACGTCGGCGGGACGGCCGTGGGCGGCCCCAGAGGATGAGCACGGTGATGAGCGCCGCGACGATCACGACGGTCACGATCACCAGCGCCGTGCTCCCGGCACGCTCTCCCGCATCCGGGGAGAACAGTCCGATGATGAATTCGGCGACGTCCTCCGCCAGATGGTCGAACCACGTGGGCTTCGCGTCCGCGTAGCGCGGGTTCTGCAGCTCCTGCTCGGCCCACCGACGCGCCTCATCGCCGTCGGGAGCGTACGGATCGGCGGCCAGACCGATCATGCCCCGCCGTACCCCGGCGGCGGTGGGGGTGGCCCTTGAGGACCGGGCGCGGACGTGCCGGGCCGCTGCTGGGGTGGCGACCCCGGATACGCCTGCTGCTGCGGCTGCGGCTGGTACGGGGCGGCGGGGAACGCGCTCTGCGCTGCCGGATCGGGCGGGTACGGTCCCCAGCCGACCGGCGCCGAGGCGTACGTGGGGGTGGGCCGGGGTGGTGGGGCGCTGCTGACCGCTGTGGAGGGGTCGACGGCGAACGGGTCGCCCTGCTCGTCAGCGGCGATGCCGAGGTCGAGGCGCTCCCGGTACGCGATCAGCGTGTGGTCGAGTCCCTCGTAGCGCATGCGGCAGTCGAGGTAGATGAAGGCGGCAGCGGCGCACTGGACGACCACGGCGACGGCCTGGAGCACGTACACGAGCAGCTGCGGTGCGACGGTGACGATGAGCATCGTGACCACTTCAGAGGCGTCGTTCGGGCCGGTCGGCGCGATCACGGGCGCGAACAGGGAGCCCAGGAGCGACAGCGGCATGCTGACGACCCCGACGGCGGTGCTCATGATCGCCCCGATGAGGAACATCACCCCGAACGTGTTCCAGAAGCGCCCGCGCGTCAGGCGCCAGGAGCGCACGAGTGCGGGGCGCAGCCGTGCGCCTTCGAGGACGAGGATCGACGGGACCAGCAGGAGCTTCGTGCTCAGCCACACCCACAGCGGAATGGCGGCGAGGATCAACAGGACCCCGAACATGATGGCGATGCCGGCGCCTGCGGCCGAACCGTCGATGCCGGTCATGACGCCGAGGAAGATGAGTCCTCCGACCGCGGCGATGAGGACCACGGCTGCGACGGACTGCAGCAGACTCCACCCCAGGAGTCTCCAGAACGCGGGACGCATCCGCTCCCACAGTCGCCGCAGTCCTGCCTTCTCGCCGAGGGCGGCGTACCCGATGTCGGCGGCGACCACGCCCTGCATGACCGCGGTGAACGCCAGGCTCAACAGACCCATCGCGAGCCCGACGAGGACGTTGATCGCTATCGTGCCCCACATCACCGGAGCGAAGTCCGGGCTGCTCGGCGACAAGGACTCCAGTCGGAGGAACGAGGCGATCGCGACGCCGCCCACCACGAGCAGCGTGACGAGGGCCACGAGAAGCTGGAGCACGATGGCGAACCCGAACAGCACCTTCGGGTTGTGCCGCAGTGCGGCGAACGGCCTGCCGAGCAGGGCGCCGAAGGTGAGCGGATGCAACGGCACGAGCCCTGACCTGACCGCAGGCGTCCAGTGCTGCGCGCTCATCGGATACGGTGCGCTCATCGGACTCCCTCCGCGCGTGAAGAACCATCGTGTCATATCCCGTGCGGCACGGCGGGGATCAGGGCGGGGCGATACCGTGATCGAAACGTTGTCATGAAGTACGCTGAGAAAGATTGCGTCCAGCCTGCATCCGTACGGCGGCGCGCTGGCAGAAAGATGGGGCTGGGATCAGATGACCTCACGGATCCTCGTGGTCGACGACGACACCGCGCTCGCCGAGATGATCGGGATCGTGCTGCGTACGGAGGGCTTCGAGCCCGTCTTCTGCGCCGACGGCGCGAAGGCCGTCGAGCAGTGGCGGACGCAGCGCCCCGATCTCGTGCTCCTCGACCTGATGCTGCCCGGCATGGACGGCATCGAGATCTGCACCCGTATCAGGGCGGAGTCCGGGATCCCCATCATCATGCTCACGGCGCGCAGCGACACCGCCGATGTCGTGCGCGGGCTCGAGGTGGGCGCCGACGACTACATGGTCAAGCCGTTCAACCCGAAGGAGCTCGTCGCGCGCATCCGGACGCGTCTGCGCCCTGCGACACCGGCGACGAGCGAGATCCTGCGGATCGGTGACCTCGTCGTCGACGTCGACGCGCACGAAGTGCGGCGCGGATCGACGCCGATCCCACTGACGCCTCTGGAGTTCCAGCTCCTCGTCGCACTGGCATCCAAGCCCCAGCAGGTCTTCTCGCGCGAGATGCTTCTCGAACAGGTGTGGGGTTATCACTACAAGGCAGATACGCGGCTGGTCAACGTGCACGTGCAGCGGCTGCGGGCGAAGGTCGAACTCGACCCGGACGCGCCCAAGATCGTCATGACGGTCCGCGGCGTCGGATACCGGGCCGGGAGCGTCGGCTAGGAGACCGAGTTGATCGCGACGAGCGCGACACCGACGACGGTCGTGCTGTGGCGCGACCCTCGGGGCTGGCCGGATGCGGTCGGGGGCCTCTGGCGCCGGTCGCTGCGCTTCCGCACCATCACGATCACGCTCCTGCTGACGTCGTTCGCGATCTTCATCACCAGCGTCATCATGGCGCTGGTGATCCAGAACAACCTGTTCGAGTCCCGCCGTGACGAAGTGCTCGCCGATGCGCTTCGTGCGGTGGCGGAGGCCCAGACGAGGGTCGACTCCGCAGAGGTCACCGACGACCCGTCCGGGCTGCGTGCACTCTGGCGAGACGTGCAGGAGACGATCCCGAGGGCGTCGTCGTCCTCACGCGTCATCGCCTTCCCGATCGACGACACCCCGGTCGGCAGCGGCGTGCAGGGATTCCGCACGACGGACCTCAGCGGTGACGTGATCAGCAGCGGGCTGCGTGAGCGGGTGGTGTCGTTCCCCGACCGGCAGTCCTGGCAGTCCATCGCCATCCCGATGCCGGACGGATCGACCGCACCGGGGATCGCGGTCGGACAGCAGCTGTTCCTGCCGGGCGTCGGAGCGTTCGAGGTCTACATCGCCTACGACCTCGCCGATTCGCAGCAGACCCTCCAGTTCGTGCAGAGCACGCTGTGGGCGGCCGGTCTCGTGCTCATCGCGATCATCGCCGGCATCTCGTGGATCGTGCTGCGACTGGTGTCCAAGCCGATCATCGAGGCCGCCGAGACGAGCGCGCGCCTCGCGGCCGGTGATCTCGACGTGCGGCTGCCGGTGCACGGTGAGGACGAGCTGGCCACGCTGGCCGAGTCGTTCAACGCGATGGCCGACAGCATCGAGTCGCAGATCAAGGAGCTCGGCGAGTTGTCGCTCGTGCAGCAGCGGTTCGTCTCCGACGTCTCGCACGAGCTGCGCACGCCGCTGACGACCATCCGCCTGGCCGCCGACATGCTCAATGATCAGCGCGACCAGTTCGACACGACGACCAACCGGACCACCGAACTGCTGCACACGCAGGTCCAGCGGTTCGAGACCCTTCTGGGGGATCTGCTGGAGATCAGCAGGTACGACGCCGGCTCGGTCCTGCTCGAGCTGGAGGCGACCAGCCTCGCCGAACTCGCCGAGGACGTCATCGAGCAGATGCGCCCCCTCGCGCAGGAGCGCGGCTCGGAACTGCGGCTGGTGGCACCGGGCGGGTACTCGCCCGTCGACATGGATCCACGACGCGTCCGTCGCGTCCTGCGCAATCTCGTCGGCAACGCCATCGAGCACGGCGAGGGGCGACCGATCGTCGTGACCACAGACAGTAATCAGCACGCCGTCGCCGTCGGCGTCCGCGACTTCGGTCTGGGGATGACCCCGGCCGACGCGGAGCGGGTGTTCGACCGGTTCTGGCGAGCGGACCCGTCACGGCAGCGCACGATCGGCGGGACGGGACTCGGGCTGTCCATCGCTCTCGGCGACGCCAAGCTGCACGGTGGGACGCTCGCGGTCTGGTCGGAGCTGGCGGTGGGCACGAACTTCGTGCTCACGATCCCGCGCAGACCAGGCGGGATCGAGGGGCCGTCGCCCGTGCCGCTCGAGCCGCAGGAGTCCCTCACCGACGTCACGCAGCCGATCCACCTGACAGAGCTGCGCGAGATGTACTTCGACGCGGAACCGGAGGACCGGTCATGAATCGCAGACTCCGATCGGCATCCGCCGTCGCGCTGGCGGCCCTGCTCGCCGTACTCACGGCCTGCACGAGCCTGCCGACCTCCGGCGAGGCCAACGCCGGTCTCGCCCTCGACGGCGCTGACACCGACCCCGACATCAGCCAGATCGCCGCCCGTCCGCTGGAGGGGGCGAGCCCAGAGCAGATCGTCGAAGGGTTCCTCGACGCCGCTCTCACGCCGGACAACGGCTGGGCGATCGCCCGCGAGTTCCTCAGCCCCGAGCTCGCCGCCATCTGGCGCCCCACGGCCGGCGTCTCCATCGACGCCGGCGCGGGGGAGCGGGAGTTCTCCGCCGACCTCGACGGCGAGGAGGACGCGGCGCAGACCGGTGACGTGCGCGTGGTCCTCGATCAGGTCGCCAGGGTGAACGACAACGGCGCGTACACCGAGCTCACCGGTGAGGCATCCGTCGCGGCCTTCGAGGTCGCGCGCAACGACGAGGGCGAGTGGCGGATCACCGCCGCCGACAACGGCATCATCCTGGACGCGGAGTCGTTCACTCAGGTGTACCGGCGCTACGCGCTGCAGTACTTCGATCCGACCTGGACGCACCTCGTGCCCGATCTGCGCTGGTATCCGCGCCGCCAGACCATCGCCACCATCCTCACGCAGGCTCTGCTGAACGGGGAGCCGAGCGAGTGGCTCTCGCCGGGGGTGCGCAGCGCCTTCCCCGGCGACGTGACCCTCGCACTGGATGCCGTCCCCATCAGCCCTGACAAGGTCGCCACGGTGGAGCTCACGGCAGCGGCGACCGCGCTCGACACGACGCAACTGGCGCGGATGCGCACGCAGCTGGAGGCCACGCTGCGCCCTGCGGGGGTCGCCGAGGTCCGTCTGACCGTCAACGGGCGCGACCTCGACGCGGAGCGCGCCGCCATCGAGACGGGGCGGACGGAATCCAGCCCCGTGCTGCTCACCGAGACGGAATTCGGCGCATTCGTCGGCGAGGAGATCGAGCCCTATGCGGGGATCACCCCCGAGATCGTGAAGATCGCACCCGCCGTGCGCGCCGTCGACGTCTCCGAGGACGATGCACGCGCCGCTCTGCAGCTGGACGACGGTCACGTCTACACGGTCGCCGGTGGCCGGGTGGATCAACTCGACAGCAGGCCCGGTCTCATCACGCCCTCGATGGATCCCTACGGCTTCACCTGGACGGTGCCACAGGGGTCTCCGCAGGCACTCACGGCGTGGCAACCGGATGTGACGGCGATCGAGCTCTCCGGCGCGTTCCCTGAGGCCTCGTCGATCTCCGAGCTCCGCGTGGCACCGGACGGCGTCAGGATCGCGGCTGTCGTGACCGTCGGAGGTCAGCGCTGGCTCGTGCTCGCCGCGATCATCCGCGACCAGGACCAGGTGCCGACGGAGATCGGTCCGGTCTATCCCGTCGCGCAGGTCGGGGGGACGGCGCTGGGCATGTCGTGGGTCGGCGAGGACGAACTGGTGATCCTTGTGGATGCGGACGGCTCGCGCATCGTCCGCTCCCAGGACGTCGGCGGTCCGGGCGCGGTGGCCGCGGCGCCGGCCGGGGCCACCGCCGTGTCCGGCGGGCGCACTCCGGCCGCTGTGCGCATCCTCGACGGCGACGGGGTGCTCTTCGCCCAGCGGGGGACGACGTGGCAGATGGGCGTCTCGGGGGTGCTCGTCCTCGGCACGCACGCGGGACAGTGATCTCCACATCCGGTGCGGACTCCTTCTGCACCGGATGATGTCCTCCGCCTATCGCGGGGGTCATGGCATCACGGGCGCGCCGTCGACGAGGATCATCGGCATGGCGAGTTGGCGGGCGATCCTCGACGAGATCTCCGCGTTCCTGCTCACCGCCCGCTGTCCTGGTTGCGACGTACCGGGGACGCTGCTGTGCGAGCGGTGCGCAGACGCGCTCAGGGCGCCGGTAGTGCACACGACGACTCCGAACGGGATGCCGGTGATCGCCGCCCTCCCGTTCGACGGCGTGGCCGCCCGCTGCATCCGACGCCTGAAGGAGAACGGAGACACACTGCTTGCGCGGCCACTCGGGGCGAGCCTCGCCACGGTGATCGAACGCGACGCCGTCGACCTCTCCGGAGCGCTGACCGTCCCGATGCCGACCACGCGCGGCGCGTTCCGACGGCGCGGCTACCGGGTACCGGACCTTCTGCTGCACCGCGCGGGGCTTCGCCCCGTGCGACTGCTCCACCACACGAGACGCACCGCCGATCAGAGAGGACTCGACCTCGATCGCCGGCGCGTCAACGTCGCGGGCAGCATGCGCGCGCGACACGCCCGGGTGGCCAGAGATGTCGTGCTCTTCGACGACGTCGTGACCACCGGAGCCACGCTGGACGAGGGGGCCAGAGCGCTGACAGAGGCTGGGTGGCGGGTGAGGGGTGCCCTGACTCTGGCGGCGACGCCGCGACGAGCCGCGCGCATCGCGGACGCGTCGTGATTGAGTCGTGACATTGTCCTGGGCGCGGGCTACGGTAGGTGGACACAAGGCGACCACGGTCCGCCCTTGGCCGGGAGGACCGGGACAAGGAGGCAGCAATGGAAACGAGCATCGTTGGCGTCGGGGTGGGGATCACCGATCGCTTCCGAACCGTCGTCGAGGAGAAGATCGCCCGAGTGCAGCAGCTTGCGGCGAAGGCCCAGCGGTTGGACGTGAAGGTGACGCATCGCGCGTACCGCGGAGGCCGCGTGCCGGATGAGACCGTCGAGCTGACGCTGGTCGGCAAGGGGCCGGTCGTACGCGCCGAGGCCGTGGACGGCGACAAGTTCGTCGCGCTGGATCTGGCTGTCGACAAGATGGCCGAGCAGCTCCGCCGCGCCAAGGAGAAGCGCGTCGACGGACGGCAGCACCCGAGGGGGGCGCGCTTCGAGAAGGGCAGCGGCTCGCTCGAGGGGATCGACGTGCAGCCCGCGTCGGCCGACGTCCTGCAGGCCGTGGCGACCGGCGCCGTGCCGATCCAGTCGTCCGAAGACGAAGAGGACTATTCGCCGGTCGTCATCCGCACGAAGAACTTCGACCCGGAGTGGATGACCGTCGAGGAGGCGGTCGATCGCATGGAGCTCGTCGGCCATGACTTCTTCCTGTTCGTCGATGCCCGCACCGACCACCCGAGCGTCGTGTACCGCCGCAAGGGTTGGGACTACGGTGTGATCTCGCTGACCACCCAGGCCGCGCCGGAGGAGGAGGAGTCCTTGGCCTCCTGACAGGCATGAAGAAGGCCCGGCACCCCTCAGGTGCCGGGCCTTCTCGTATGCGGGCGCCGCCCGTCAGTCGAAGATGCCGTCGAGGATGCTGCCGATGACGAGGCCGCCCATGATGCCGCCCATGATGTCGCCACCGCCGCCGCGCCGTCCGCCGCCCCATCCGTCGCCGCCCCATCCCTGCTGCTGCGGGCGGGAGGAGTCGATGTCGCGCTGCGCGAGCTGCAGCGCCTCTGCGGCGAGCTGACCGACGCGGCGGGCCGCGGCCATGGCCTGCTCCCTGGTCTCCTCCGGGGCGATCAACGCGGGGATGTCGATGCGCAGGCGCTCGGCCTCAGCGAACCGAGTCCTCGCGTCCGCGCCGATCCAGCCGCGGTGGCCCGAGATGAGACCGCGCGCGACACCGAGCTGACGATCCGCGTCGTCGAGGGCATGTTGCACATGCGCGACGCTCGGAAGCGGATTCTGGGCGCGGTAGTGCGCGGCGGCGATCGCCTCGTCGAGGGCCGCGTTCGCCGACCGCAGCTGGGTGAGCTCCGCGAACGGATCGTTGCGCGTCCCGGCCGGGGAGAGCGCGTCCAGCGCCTTCTCCAGCTCGGCGACGGCTGCGGTCACCGCCGCGGTGCGCGGAGCGGTACGGGCGGCGATGATGTCCGCGCGGGAGTCCGCGACGACCTCCGCGAGCGTCGACTCCGCCCGCAGAGCTTCGATCTCGAAGTCCTCGACCGCGTCCATGAGCGCGCCGGCGCGACGTGTCGCCTCCGTGGCGGTCTCGAGGGCGAGGTTCGCCTCCTCGGTCTGGCGAGCAGCCCGGCGCCGCTCCGACACGTCGGCGCCGTGCGTGGCGAACGCGATCAGCTGCTCGGCCTCGTCGGCGGAGGCGGAGATCTGATGCATCGCCGAATCGGAGTACCGCGACGACAGCCGTTCGATGGTGGCGCGCGTGTGGGGGACGCGGGCAGTGAGATCCTCGGCATCCCGGCGCACCTTGGCGATGATCTGAGGAGCCTGACGCACACGGGCGATCGAATCGGCGAGCGCTCCGGTCTTCTCGTCGAGAAGGTCCTCCGCCCAGTCGCACAACTGCACGATGCGGGCGTTGCGCGTGCGCAGTTCCTCATCCGTGTCCGGGATCTCATCGTGGTTGAGCTGATGCAGCTGGAACGCCTCGCGAAGGTGTGTCCTGACCGAGTCGAGAGCCGCCTTGAGATCACGCGTCATCGAGGAACCGAGTTCGGCTTCGGCGAAGGCGAGTTCGTCCGCCGCGGTGCGGATCCGCTCATCCGCTGCGACGAGGGCCTGCTCCGCCCTGCGGGCGAGATCGGCGTCCTGTGCTGCCTGCGCTGCCTCTTGCTCTCGTTTGCGCTTACCCCAGAATCCGGCCATGGCTCGATCCTACTTTCCGTACGTGCTGCGTCGGCTGTGCATCAGGCGGACTTCGCCGGGCGTCCTCGGCGTGGACGCTCCGTCGCGAGACCGATCCCCACCGTGTGCTGGGGATGCGCGGCGAGGCGCTGCGCCGCGCGCTCCAACCAGTGCACCTCCGCCTCGGCGGAGAGGATCATCGAGTCCATGATCAGCGCCCAGGCGAGTCCCTCGGGGCTGTCCCCGTCGCCGCCGGGGAAGGTCGCCTGTCGCAGCTCCTGCAGGTGTGCAAGGGCTGCGGCGCGCTGCGTGCGGATCGCGGCGGTCGCATCCGCCCCTGGCAGGGTCGCGGCCACCGCCAACTTGATGGCCGTCTCGTCGCGGGGCACGAGCCCGTGGGCCACCGGAGACCGAAGCCAGCGGGCGACCTCGAGCGAGCCGGCGTCCGTGATCTGCCAATAGACGTGCCCCTGCGCGTCCGCGTCGCCGCGGGTCACGAGTCCGTCGCGCTCCAATCGTTCCAGCGTGTTGTAGATCTGTCCGACGTTGAGCGGGCGGATGCAGCCGGTGCGCCGGTCGAACTCGGCACGCAGCTGGTACCCGTAACAGGACCCCTGGTCGAGGATCGCGAGCAGGCTGTGGCGGACGGACATCGGATCCCCTCATGTCGGCATCGTCGGGTCGATCCCGATATTGCTTTCGGAGTATATACATACGAGTGCCCCGCGACGCGCGGGGAAGGCATTCCCGTCACGGAGCGTGCACAGATCACGGGCTTGTAACATGGGCAGGTATGTCCGCGACCCGATGGTGCGGACCACCCATCCAAAGGGAGATGACTTACGTGGCGAATCCTCTTGAGAAGCTGCTGCGCGCAGGCGAGGGCCGCATCCTCCGCCGCCTGAACCAGGTCGTGAAGGCCGTGAACGCGCTCGAGGAGGACTTCGCGAAACTCACCGACGACGAACTCGCGGGCGAGACCGCGGAGCTGCGTGCGCGGTTCGACAAAGGCGAGACGCTGGACCAGCTCATGCCGGAGGCGTTCGCCGCGGTGCGCGAGGCCGCCAAGCGCACGCTCGGCATGCGGGCCTACGACGTGCAGCTGATGGGTGGCGCCGCCCTGCACATGGGCAACATCGCCGAGATGAAGACCGGTGAGGGCAAGACCCTCGTGGCCACCTTCCCCGCCTACCTCAACGCCATCGCGGGCAAGGGCGTCCACGTCATCACGGTGAACGACTTCCTGGCGTCGTACCAGGCCGAGCTCATGGGCCGCGTCTACCGCGCGCTGGGCATGACGACGGGCATCATCGTGTCGGGCCAGACTCCGGCCGTGCGCCGCGAGCAGTACGCCGCAGACATCACCTACGGCACGAACAACGAGTTCGGATTCGACTACCTCCGCGACAACATGGCCTGGCGCAAGGAGGACCTCGTCCAGCGCGAACACTTCTTCGCCGTCGTCGACGAGGTGGACTCGATCCTCATCGACGAGGCACGCACCCCGCTGATCATCTCCGGCCCTTCCTCCGGCGAGGCGAACCGCTGGTTCACGGAGTTCGCGAAGATCGCGCGCACCCTCGAGGCGGGGGTGGACTACGAGGTCGACGAGAAGAAGCGCACCATCGGTGTTCTCGAGCCTGGTATCGAGAAGGTCGAGGACTACCTCGGCATCGACAACCTCTACGAGTCGGCGAACACGCCGCTGATCTCCTTCCTCAACAACTCCATCAAGGCGCTCGCGCTGTTCAAGAAGAACACCGACTACGTCGTGATGAACGACGAGGTCATGATCGTCGACGAGCACACCGGTCGAATCCTCGTCGGTCGTCGATACAACGAGGGCATCCACCAGGCCATCGAGGCCAAGGAGGGCGTCCCGGTCAAGGCGGAGAACCAGACCCTGGCGACGGTGACGCTGCAGAACTACTTCCGCCTCTATGACAAGCTCTCCGGCATGACCGGAACCGCCGAGACAGAGGCGGCCGAGTTCATGTCCACCTACAAGCTCGGCGTCGTCCAGATCCCGACGAACCGGCCGATGATCCGCAAGGACAACCCCGATCTCGTCTACAAGAACGAGACGGCGAAGTTCGCGCAGGTCGTCGAGGACATCGCCGAGCGCCACGAGACCGGTCAGCCGGTGCTCGTCGGCACCGTCAGTGTCGAGAAGAGCGAGTACCTGTCGCGTCTGCTGGCGAAGAAGGGCATCAAGCACGAGGTCCTCAACGCCAAGAACCACGCGCGGGAGGCGGAGATCGTCGCCCGCGCCGGTCGCCTCGGCGCTGTGACGGTCGCGACCAACATGGCCGGCCGAGGCACCGACATCATGCTCGGTGGAAACGCCGAGTTCCTCGCCGTTCAGGAGCTCAAGTCCAAGGGACTGGATCCTGCCGAGACGCCCGAGGAGTACGAGGCCGCCTGGGATGAGGCGTACGAGGCCATGAAGGCCGTCGTGGCGGAGGAGAGCGCGAAGGTCACCGAAGCCGGTGGTCTGTACGTCCTCGGGACCGAGCGTCACGAATCGCGGCGTATCGACAATCAGCTGCGCGGTCGATCCGGCCGTCAGGGCGACCCCGGCGAGAGCCGGTTCTACCTCAGCCTCACCGACGACCTCATGCGGCTGTTCCAGTCCGGAGCCGCCGAGGCGATCCTCGCCCGCACGAACTTCCCCGACGACGTCCCGATCGAGTCGGGGCTCGTCTCCCGCGCCATCCGCAGTGCGCAGTCGCAGGTCGAGTCGCGCAACGCCGAGATGCGCAAGAACGTCCTGAAGTACGACGACGTCCTCAACCGCCAGCGCGAGGCGATCTATGCGGACCGGCGCCACATCCTCCAGGGCGATGACATCGCCGACCGTGTGCAGCACTTCATCGAGGATGCGATCACCGGTGTCGTCGCCGACCACACGAGCTCCGGCCACACCGAGAGCTGGGACTTCGACGCCCTCTGGACCGAGCTGAAGACGCTGTACCCCGTCAGCGTGACCATCGACGAGGTCGTCGCCGAGGCCGGCGGACGCAAGGGCGGCATCACCGCGGACGTCCTGACGCGCGAACTGCTCTCCGACGCGAAGATCGCGTACGAGAAGCGCGAGGCATCGCTCGGCGAGGCCGCCACACGCGAGCTCGAGCGTCGCGTCGTCCTGCAGGTGCTCGACCGCCGCTGGCGCGACCACCTCTACGAGATGGACTACCTCAAGGACGGCATCGGCCTGCGTGCCATGGCGCAGCGCGACCCGCTCATCGAGTACCAGCGCGAGGGCTACGCGATGTTCCAGTCGATGATGGGGCAGATCAAGGAGGAGTCGGTCGGCTACCTCTACAACCTCGAGGTCGAGGTGCGCAGCGCCGGCGACGCCGAAACCCCGCAGGTCGAGGCCAAGGGGCTCGTCTCCGGCGGCGGCGAGCAGCGTCTGGAGTACTCGGCGCCCAACGACGCCGGCGACGTCGAGGTCCGCAACGACCGCGGACAGGTCCAGCAGGCTGCCACGGACCGGATCCGCAAGGCGGCGGAGGCCGCGGCGGCGACCGAGGAGGCACCGGCCCCGCAGCAGGGGGCACGCGGAGCCTTCGGCCAGCGCACCGACGCTGCGGCTGCGACTCCGCAGAACCGCGAGCGGCGCAGGGCCGCGGGCAAGAAGAAGAAGTGACACGACGAGAGAGCCTGCCGGCGCAAGCCGGTAGGCTTTCTCAATGACCCACACGCGCCAGTTCGACCAGTCGTCGAAGCTCAAGAACGTTCTCTACGAGATCCGCGGTAAAGCTCTCGTCGAGGCGGCGCGGTTGGAGGCGGAAGGGCACAACGTCCTCAAGCTGAACACGGGGAACCCGGCGATCTTCGGCTTCGAGGCCCCGCACCAGATCATCCACGACATGCTGGCCGCGATGCCGACGGCGCACGGCTACAGCGACAGCAAGGGGATCATCTCGGCCCGGCGCGCCATCGTGAGCCGCTACGAGCAGATCGAGGACTTCCCCCCGTTCGGACCGGACGACGTCTTCCTCGGCAACGGCGTGTCCGAACTCATCACGATGACGATGCAGGCGCTGCTGGACGAGGGCGACGAGGTGTTGATCCCCGCGCCCGACTATCCGCTGTGGACCGCGATGACGAGCCTCGCCGACGGCACACCCGTGCACTACGTCTGCGACGAGGCCAATGGCTGGCAGCCGGACCTCGAGGACATCCGCTCCAAGGTGACCCCGCGCACCAAGGCGATCGTCATCATCAACCCGAACAACCCCACCGGTGCCGTCTACTCCAGGGAGGTGTTGCAGGGGCTCGTGCAGATCGCGCGCGAGAACGAGTTGCTCATCCTCTCCGACGAGATCTACGACCGCATCCTCTTCGACGACGCCGTGCACATCCCGACGGCGACTCTCGCGCCCGATCTGCTGTGCCTGACGTTCAACGGCCTCTCCAAGACGTATCGTGTCGCCGGGTACCGATCCGGCTGGGTCGTCATCACGGGGCCGCAGCAGCACGCCAAGGGCTTCCTGGAGGGCATCACGCTGCTCGCCTCCACGCGCCTGTGCCCGAACGTCCCCGCGCAGCACGCGGTGCAGGCCGCTCTCGGCGGCATCCAGTCGATCGACGCTCTCATCGCCCCCTCCGGGCGTCTCCACGAGCAGCGCGACATCGCCTGGCAGGGACTCGAGTCGATCCCTGGGGTGTCGTGCGTCAAGCCGCAGGGGGCGCTGTACGCGTTCCCCCGCCTCGACCCCGAGGTGCACGAGATCCACGACGATGAGAAGTTCGTGTACGACCTGCTGATCGCCGAGCGCATCCTGCTCGTCCAGGGCACCGGGTTCAACTGGCCGACCCCTGATCACTTCCGCGTCGTCACCCTGCCGGAACCGCGGGTGCTCGGCGACGCCATCGAACGACTGGGGAACTTCCTCGCCGACTACCGTCAGTGACCTCCGTCCGCCCCGGCGGCGCGACGCGCTCGGCGAGGTGCCTGACGCCCGCGACGAGTCCGGAGCGCGGCGTCACGTCCGCCATCGGCCTCGCGTGCAGCAGCGCGGCATCGGCGGCTCGTTGGTCGAACGGGAGGAAGGCGACATCCGTGATGTCGCCGAACCTCTCGAGTGCGCGACGGATCTGCCCCCGTGCGTCCACCCCGAGCGGGCCGGTGCGGACCTGGTTTGCGACGACCACGATACGCGCGGTCGGACCGATGAGCGCGCGCAGTTCCGCGTGATCACGGAGGAACCGTGAGATCGACAGCGGGTCGGCCGCCGTCACCGCGACGACGACATCCGCCTCCCGGAGGACGGTCGTCGTCGCCGCGTGACGTCGTGGCCCGGCGAGATCGTCCGTGACCTCCTCGTAGGAGTCGAAAGCCGCAGACACGTCGACGACGGTCTCGTCCGCCCAGTCGCGGCACACGCCGAGGGTCGCCGCCAGTCGCGCAGCCGACAGCTCCGGCCACCGGGAAGGGCGGTTGAGGCCGGCGAGCACGTCGATCGTCCCCGCGCTGGTCTCCATCGGTGTGGAGATCCGGTGCAGTTCAGCGGCATCGAGCGCGCCCAGCTCCGCGCGGCGGCACGCGGCGGCGATACCGGGCGCCTCATCGTCGAGGCCGAGCAGCAGTGCGAGGGACGGCGCCACCGTGTCCGCGTCGATCAGGGCGCACCGTCGCCCGCCGCGCGCGAGCTCGAGCGCGAGTTGGACGGCGACCGTGGAGCGACCGGGAGCGCCGTGCGGTCCCCACACGGCGATGATCCGCCGTCGCGGCGGGGCTGGACGGCGCGCGACCCGTGGCGTCTCTGCGGACAGCGCCTCCGCGATGCGCCAGACGTCGGCATCCTCGCCGAGCGCCTCAGGGAGCCCGTACCTGCTGAGCAGCCGGGACTCGCCTCTTCCCACGGTCACGATCCGGACGCCGGATCTGTCGCACGCGGCGACCAGGTCGGCTGTCAGCGCGGCGCGGGTCGCCGGGAGGAGGATCGCGTCCGCGTCCGCCAACTGCGCCACAGGGACGGCTCCGGGGGAGGAGACGGCGACGATCAGGATGCCGGTGCGAGCGAGCTCTGCGGCGATCTCGGTGGCTCGTGGCTCCGGGAGTGCGACGATCGCGGATGTCATGAGCCGGATCCCCGCGGGACGATGGACAGGGCGGCACCGCTGTTGATCGCGGCGAGCACGTCGGCGACATCCGCGCGGTCGATGACCAGCTCGACCGCCGCACTGCGGGTGGACAGCATCCCGTCGGACTCGGGTATCGACGCGACGACGACGTCCGCCGCGAGGATGCGCGGAGCATCGAACTCGCCGTCCTCGTCGGTCGGCGAGTGCCACAGCTCCACCGGCGTGCCCACCTCGACGCTCGCAGGGATGCCGACGCTGCTGTCGACGACGATGTTCGTCGTCCGGCCGGTGCGCGCGTCGGCTGTCGCGACCGCGGGGAGCAGTTCGCCGGCCTCGAGCGTTCGGACGGCGATCATGCCCGGCTGCAGGTCCTGCGGGGCGAGGTAGCCGTCGACCGCGGCCCCCAGGCTCACCTCGACCACACGGAAGTCGCCGGAGGCCAGTGCCTCACCCTGCGGGATCGTGCGCTCGACCTGCAGCACCGGGGTCGTGTCGCGGGCGGAGGAGACGATGAGCCAGACGCTGAGGATGGACAGGACCACGAGGACGATGCCGATGAGGAAGCGGATGTCGCCCCAGAACGCTCGTCCGGCACGCGAGTGGGTCGTCATGCAGGACATCGTCACAGAATCGCCCGAGGCGGGTCGGAAGTTTTCCACAGGCCGGTGGCGGCGCGAGGGCGTGGACGCGGTGCAGGCCACAATGGGTGCATGCCCGATTCGTCCGCACCTGCCCCTCGCTTCCTCGCGCCCGCGCAGGTGGCCGAGTTGCTCGGCATCGAGGTCGACGAGGTCATCGCGCTGGTCACGGCCGGTCGTCTGCGCGGCGCGCAGCTCGGCTCGCCGGCGCGCTGGCGGGTGGAGGAGACGAGCATCGGGGATTACCTCGACGAGCAGACGGAGGAGGCGCGGCGGATGGCCCTGTGGCGTCAGGCCGATGCGGCGAGCTTTCCCGAGGTGTGGGGCCCCCAGCGTTCCTAGAGCACCCCGCTCGCGGTTCGGACCCACAACAGTGCGTTCAGGGGCACCATGCGGAACGCCTGAACGGCGGCGGCGCGTCGTGCCTCTCCTGCGTCGTGCAGCGCGAGGTCGAAATGGTCCTCGCCGGCTCTGTCGACCGTGCCGTGCATCCGCTCGCCGTCGGTCAGGGCGACGCGCAGCGCGAGCCGTCGACGGGCGAAGTCGCGCAGCAGGAAACCGATCGACATCCGATCCCGCACGCCGTCTGCCGGCAGGGGGACATCGGCCAGGGTGTCCAGCAGGGCACCGTGGTGGGTCTCGACGCCGGTGAGCGCCGCGACCGGCGTGATCAGGGCCTGGGAGGACTCGGGCATCTCGAGGGCCAACCAGTCGGCGCCGACGGCACGCAGGCGACCCGCATGACGTTCGCCACCCGCGAGACGGATCGCGATCGGTGCGTCATCGCGCTGAAGGAGACGGAGTCGCGTCAGCAGCGGCAGACGTGAGATGCGCAGCCGCTCCGACTCGGCATCGAGGGCGGCGCGCTCCGCCTCCCACTCCGCGGCGAGCTGACCTTCGAGGTCCTCGAAAAGGCGATCCCAGTGCACAGGACAGAGCGTACGGGAGCGCTGCGGGCTCGATACGGGTTATCCACATCTTCTGCCGGACACCCGACGCGCGCGCCCGCCGTCGTGGTCTACTGGCCGTCTTCGCAGACCGAGAGTGACGATGATGACGCTTCACGAGTATTTCGCACCGCAGCCGACGCCCGCCTCCGAGCTTCCGGATCCCGCTCCATTGCTGCGAAGTCTCACCCAGGGAGTGCTCGAAGTCTTCGCCGGCGTGCGCGAACTCGACCAGTTGGCGCGCTGGTTCAGCGAGGAGGCCTTCCGCAAGCTCGGCGCGCGTGCCAATCTCTCCGCCCGCGCCCGCAGTGCGCGCGGCACGGCGCCGGTCCGTCCGGTGTTCGAGGTGCTCTCCATCCGCGAGTCGATGCCGGCGGACGGGGTCGTCGAGGCGGTCGTCGTCGTCGCGGGTCCTGGGCGTACGAGGGCCGTGGCGGTTCGCCTGGAAGGGCTTGATCGGCGATGGCGCGCGACGTCGTTCGCGGTGCTGTGATGGTCTCGCGGCTGACTAGTCTTGAAGAGTGTCAACCCTCAGTGATCTCGTCCACGCCCAGGGCCGCCTGAACGACGAAGACGTCGAATGGCTCCATCGACTCGCCAGCGACGGTCAGCTGCTGGCCGACCTCTCCTCTGCGGACATCGTCCTGTGGGTCGCGACCGACGACGGATCGTTCATCGCCGTCGCTCACGCGCGCCCCAGCGGCGCCGCGACGCTTTTCTACCGCGACATCGTCGGCGAGCGGGTCCGCCCGCAATGGCGCACACAGGTGCAGGGGGCCTTCGAGTCCGGTGAGATCGTCGATTCCTCGTCCCCCGACTGGTTCGAGGAGACGCCGACGCGCGTGCGCGCCGTGCCGATCGTCCGGTCGGAGGGCGGTCGCGCCACCCCGGTGATCGGGGTGCTGACCCGGCACACGAACCTCGGTGAGGCGCGGACGCCGTCCCGCCAGCAGATCACGTTCGACGAGTGCGCGAACGACCTGTTCCGCATGGTCTCGTCGGGGGAGTTCCCCGATCTGACGGCGCCGACGTCGCCGCGCCGCGGGGCACCGCGCGCCTCCGACGGACTGATCCGCATCGACGTCGACGGCATCAGCACGTTCGCCAGCCCGAACGCGCTCTCGGCGTTCAACCGGATGGGATTCGACGACGAACTGGAGGGGGAGTCCCTCGCCGAGGTGACCACGCGGATCCTCCCCGCCACGCGGCAGGTCGACGAGTCACTGCCGGTCGTCGTGACGGGCAGGGCGCCGTGGCGCACCGACATCGAAGCGCGAGGCGTGACGGTGTCGCTGCGCGCCATCCCGCTGAAGGATCACGGCACCCGCATCGGCGCGATCATCCTGTGCCGCGACGTCACCGAGCTGCGTCATCAGGAGCAGGAGCTCATCACGAAGGACGCGACGATCCGCGAGATCCACCATCGGGTGAAGAACAATCTCCAGACCGTCGCCTCGCTGCTGCGCATCCAGGCGCGCCGTACCCACTCGGACGAGGCGCGGGATGCTCTGACACAGGCCATGCGCCGCGTGGACGCGATCGCCGTCGTGCACGACACCCTGGCGCAGGGGCTCACGCAGAAGGTCGACTTCGATGAGGTGTTCCACCGCGTCCTCAAGCTCGTCGCAGAGGTCGCATCCGCGCCCAACACCAGGGCGCGCACACAGTCGACCGGTCGGTTCGGCGTTCTGCCCAGCGAGTACGCCACGCCTCTCGCCCTCGCATTGACCGAGGTCGTCACCAACGCCGTCGAGCATGGGCTCGCGGGCAAGGAGGGCACCGTCACGATCGACGCCACGCGTACGGACGACAACCTGCATGTCTCCGTGCGCGACTCCGGACACGGGCTCCCGGAGGGCCGTGTCGGTCAGGGGTTGGGTACGCAGATCATCCGCACCCTGATCCAGGGCGAGCTCGGCGGCAGCATCGAGTGGCACGGGAGCGAGGGGGAGGGCACGGAAGTGGCCATCGACGTCCCCCTGCGCTGGCTCAACAGCTGAGGCTCAGGTCACAATGGCGGCGCGGCATCCGAGCGGGTGCCGCGCCGCAGTGTCAGGAGGCGCGGCGTGCACGTGCGGCGCGGCGCTTGAGCGCGCGGCGCTCGTCTTCGGAAAGACCGCCCCAGACTCCGGAGTCCTGGCTGGTCTCGAGGGCGTACTGCAGGCAGATCTCGGTCACCGTGCAGGTGGCGCAGACGGTCTTGGCCTTCTCGATCTGATCGACGGCGGGTCCCGTGTTCCCGACAGGGAAGAACAGTTCGGGGTCGACGGTCAGGCAGGCGGCTTTGTCGCGCCAATCCATGGGGGCTCCTCGGTGTGGATGATCAATGAGTGTTCGCTGTGCGAAGACTCGAGTACGAGCGACGATGTCGGGGGTTTCGACGCCAATCAGTAGTGCGAGCGGATGCTCGCCCCACGCCGCTGTGGGAGCACATGACTGTTAACATTGTGTTACAGCCAAGGCGGGAAATCAAGGATTTTCTGCCTCCAGATCCCATATTCAGGAGACTCTGTGCGTTCATCCGCTCTCGCCCTGACTGCTGCGGCGGTGCTCGCTCTCGAAGGCGCGGCGCTCATGGTCTTCGTCGTCATCGATCTCGTCGGACTCCTGGCGGGCGAGGCGGCTTCGCTGCCCACTGCGATCGCCCTCACCGTGCTCACTCTCATCGGGGTCGTCGCCCTCTTCGCATTCGCCGCGGGCACGGCGCGAGGGCACACCTGGGCGCGCTCCGGCGGGGTCGTCCTCCAGGTGCTCGCGCTGGCCCTGGCGCTGGCCTCGCTGACCGTGCAACCCGTGGTGTGGGCGTTCGCGCTGGGCGTCGGGGTGCCGGCGCTGGCGGGCCTCGTGCTGCTCATCGCGAGCGCACGCCGCGACCCCCGGGGACGCGGCGCCGAGTGATGCAGGCCTGACGGCGGCCGCACGGAAAACCGGCGGCGTGGACGCCCGCGCGATCATCGTGACCCCTGCTCAGCCAGCGCATCGGCGAGAAGGATCGCCGCGCGCTCGTAGGCGGCCGGGTCGGGGCCGGCGAAGTTGAGTCGGAGGTAGCGCCCGGTGGCCTCGCCCGGGAACCATTCGCCGCCGCCGGCGATCGCAAGCCCTCTCGTCTCCGCGTCCTGCACGAGTCGGTCGATGTCGGTGTCATCCGGCATCCGCACCCAGAGGTTGAGACCGCCGGGCGGAATCGAGGTGATGGTCGCCTCCGGCACGTGGGCGCGGATGGCGTCGGCGAGGAGATCCCGCCGGGCTCGCAGCTGTCTGCGCACGGCGCGTCGATGCGTCTCCCATCCCGGTTGCGTGAGGACGTCGAGGGCGGCCGCCTGCAGCACACCGCTGACGTACATCGACTGCGCCTGGAGTTCGGCCATGAGCCGGTGCCGCACGGGACCGCGTGCGATCACGGCGGCCACTCGGATCGCTGGCGAGACGCTCTTCGTCAGCGAGCGGAGGTACACGACGTGTCCGCCGTCGTCCTGCGCAGCGAGCGGTGAGGACGCGGTCGTGATCGCGAAGTCGTGCGCCCAGTCGTCCTCGATGAGGAACGCGCGGTTGCCACGGACGATCTCGAGGACGTCGCGCCCGGTCGAGGCGCTCCACTGCGCACCTGTCGGGTTGGCGAAGTTCGGCTGCGCGTAGAAACCGCGCGCACTCGTTTCGGCGAATGCCCTCCGTAGCGCGTCGAGGTCCGGTCCGTCAGGGCCGGAGGGGACGGGGACCAGTGTCACCCCGACCTGACGGGCGGCGAGGATGGCGCCCCAGTACGTGGGGGACTCGATGAGGACAGTCCTGTTCGGTCCCACGGTGCTGCGGAAGATCGCTCCGAGGCCGAGCTGGCTGCCGGGGAGGATGATCACGTCCTGAGGAGAAGGGGCGGCGAAGCGCGCCGGAGTCTGCGTCGCGAGCTCCGATGCGAACCAGGCGCGCAACCCCGGGGACCCTGCGGGGTCGGTCCGCTCCAATGCGGCATCGCTGCGTCCGGCTCTCGCGAGCGCTGAACGCAGAAGGCGCTCCGGGAGCAGGTCGCGCTCGGGGTAGCCCGAGTGCAGGCGGATCGTGTCGGGGTGTACGGTGCGCATGGCGGTCGACGTCTCCGCCGAGAGCTGCCCGGATGCCCCGAGCGCCCCGGTCTGCCAGGAGAAGTCGCGCGGACGGATGTGCGGCGTCGCGCTGACGAAGGCTCCGACGCCGGGTCTCATCTCGATGACGCCCTGGGCCACGAGCTCTCGCAGCGCGGCCTGGACAGTCACCGGGCTCGCACTGTGGCGCGCGGTGAGCTCGCGCGTGGAGGGCAGCCGTGCGCCCGGCGACGCCGACGCGATCCAGGCCTCCAGATCGTCCCGGATGCGACGACTGCTACTGTGACTCATGAAGCTCAACAGTAGCGCTATCGCCGGCCACGACACAGCGGTACTCCCGCCCCTCCGAGGGGTCACGTGGGGTCTCCTCGGCGTCCTCGCCTTCTCCCTCACGGTTCCCCTCACGCGGGTCGCCGTCGGGGCGGGGAACCTGTCACCGCTGTTCGTCGGCAGCGCACGCGCCGTGATCGCGGCGCTCGTCGCCGGTGCGGCATTGATGATCGCCCGATCGCCGCGCCCGCGGGGTCGTCAGTGGGGCAGTATCGCGATCGTGGCGATCGGTGCGGTGGTCGGCTTTCCGTTGCTGACGTCGTTCGCCCTCACGCAGACACCCGCCGCTCACGGAGCGGTCGTGATCGCGCTTCTCCCTGCCGCGACCGCGGTGGTGTCTGTGGTGCGCACGGGGGCGCGTCCGTCCGCGGCCTTCTGGTGGGCGGCAGCAGCCGGTGCGGTGGCGGCGGTGGCGTTCGCCGCCGTGTCGGCGGGCGGCGTCGGTGCGCTGCAGCCTGCCGACGGTCTGCTCTTCGGGGCAGTGCTCGTCTGCGCGCTGGCCTATGCCGAGGGCGGTGTGGTCTCGAGAGACCTCGGGGCATGGCAGACCATCTCTTGGGCTCTCGTGATCGCCGCGCCCCTGATGGCGGCACTGTCCGTCGGCGCCATCCTCGCGCAGCCGCCGAAGGGGACCGCCGTGGAATGGCTCAGCTTCGCCTACCTGGGCGTCGTGAGCATGTTCCTCGGCTTCGTGGCGTGGTACCGCGGCCTCGCGCTCGGACCGATCGCCCAGATCAGTCAGGTGCAGCTCGTCCAACCGGTGCTGAGCATCGGATGGGCCGCATTGCTTCTCCGGGAGGAGATCACGATACTGACGCTGGTGGGCGGTCTGGCCGTCGTCGCCTGCGCTCTGCTCGCCGTGCGGACCCGTGGCCCTGCGGTCAGGCGTCGATCCCGAGCGTCTTCCGCAACCGGGCGACGTGTCCCGTCGCCTTGACGTTGTAGAGCGCCTGGGTGATCGTGCCGTCCTCGTCGAGCACGAACGTCGACCGGATCACGCCCTCGACCACCTTGCCGTAGTTCATCTTCTCGCCCCACACCCCGTAGGCCGTGTGCACGGCGTGATCGGGGTCGCTCAGCAGCGGGAAGGTGAGACCGTCGCGGTCGCGGAACTCGGCGAGCTTCGCCGGCTCGTCCCGAGACACTCCGACGACGCGGTAGCCCGCACCCTGCAGCGACGCGATGCTGTCACGGAAGTCGCATGCCTGCGTGGTGCAGCCCGGCGTCATCGCGGCGGGGTAGAAGTACAGGATCGTCTTCTGGCCGCGCAGATCCTTCAGGGCGACGGTGTCGCCGTCCTGGTCGAGCAGGGAGAAGTCGGGAGCGGGCGTTCCGGGTTCCAAGCGCTGAGTCACGATCCCCAGCCTACTTGTCCGCGTGCTTCTCGGCCTTGTCGGCGAATGTCTGCAGCAGGCGCTGGAGCGAGTCGAGGCGCGCCAGCTCTGCCGGGTTGAGCTCGCCGTGCTCCGCCGCCTCGATCAACGCGCAGTCGGGCGCATCGGCCAGATGTGTGCAGCCACGCGGACACGCCTCTGCGATCTCGGCGAGCTCCGTGAACGCGCCGAGGATGTGCGCGGGGTCGACGTGGCCGAGCCCGAACGATCGCACGCCGGGGGTGTCGATGACCCAGCCGGCGCCGTCGGCGTTCTCATAACGGAGCGACACGGTGGACGAGGAGGTGTGGCGACCGCGCCCCGTGACCTGGTTGACGTGACCTGTGGCGCGATCGGCCGTCGGCACGAGCGCGTTGACGAGGGTCGACTTGCCGACGCCGGAGTGCCCGACGAAGACCGTGGAGTGGCCGATGAGGTCGGCGCCGATCTCGTCGACGGGCATCTCACCGCGAGCGCTGGTGAACACCCGCAGGTCCAGACCGTCGAAATGCGAGAGGAAGGGTGCCGGAACGGCGAGGTCGGTCTTGGTGACCACGAGAAGAGGGCGGATGCCGGCATCGAGGGCGGCCACGAGGTAGCGATCGACCAGCCGAGGGCGGGGTTCCGGATCGGCGGCCGCGACGACGATGAGCATCTGATCGGCGTTGGCGACGATCACCCGCTCGACCTGATCCGTGTCATCGGCGCTTCGCCGCAGCAGGGAGGTGCGCTCGACGATACCGACGATGCGGGCCAGTGTGCCCTCCGTGCCAGAGGTGTCGCCGACGACGCGCGCACGGTCACCGGTGACGATGGGGGTGCGACGCAGCTCACGGGCGCGCGTGGTCGTGATGATCCGCTCGTCGGCCGTTCCCTCGTCCATCATCACGGTGTAGCGGCCGCGATCGACCCCGAGCACCAGGCCGATCTCGGCGTCCTCGTGGGCGGGGCGGCGCTTGGTGCGCGGTCGGTTCGCCTTCGGGTTCGGTCGCTCGCGGATGCTGCTCTCGTCGAAGTCCTCGTACTGGTCGTCGAGGTCGTCGTCCGGATCCAGCCAGCTCACGCGGACGCGCCCTCCGGTGCGGCCAGCATCCGCTCCCACAGCAGCGTGAACTCCGGCAGCGTCTTCGCGGTCGTGCCGATGTCGTCGACCTGCACATCGGGGACACGCAACCCGATCAGCGCACCCGTCGTCGCGATCCGGTGATCGTGATGCGCCTTCCAGTCGCCGCCGTGCAGCGGTCGGGGGATGACGCGCAACCCGTCGGACAGCTCTTCGACCTCTCCGCCGAGCGCGGTGAGGTTGCCGATCAGCGCGGCGATGCGATCGGTCTCGTGCATGCGGATGTGTCCGATACCGCGGATGGTCGTCGGCCCGTCGGCGAAGGCCGCGAGCCCGACGATGGTCGGGGTGAGCTCACTGGCGGCGGACAGGTCGAGCTCGAGGCCACGGATGCCGTCTCCGGCGCGCGCCGTCATGATGCCGCTGTGCCGGCCCACGTGGGCGCCCATCGCCTGCAGGATCTCCGGAAGGAGCGCACCGGGTTGGGTGGAGTGCAGCGGCCATCCGGTCACGGACACCTCGCCGCCGGTGATCATCGCCGCAGCGAGGAACGGGGCGGCGTTGGAGAGATCGGGTTCGATCGCGATCTCCTTGGCCCGTGGCACGCCGCTCTCGACCAGCCACTCGCCGGGTGCCGGCCGCTCGATGCGGATGCCGCGCCGGCTCAGCGACTCGATGGTCATGTCGATGTGCGGAAGGCTCGGCAGATGCTCGCCGGTGTGCACGAGGTGCAGCCCCACGTCGAACCGCGGAGCGGCCAGGAGCAGCCCGGACACGAACTGACTCGATGCCGAGGCATCGATCTCGATCCGCCCGCCTCGGATGCGGCCGTGACCGCGGATCGTGAACGGCAGCGACCACGTGCCCTCGTCGTCGATGTCGACGCCGAGGTCGCGCAGCGCCGTGATCATGGCGCCCATCGGCCGGTGCAGGGCGCTCTCGTGCGCCGTCAGATGCACGTCGGCGGCGGCGAGGCCGGCCAGCGGGGCGATGAAGCGCATGACGGTGCCCGCCTGACCGCAGTCGATGGTCGTGTCGCCGCGCAGAGCGGCGGGGGTGACGACGAGATCCGGGCCGAACTCGCCGGCGCCGTCGACCTCTTCGATGCCGGTGCCCAGCGCGCGCAGCGCCTCGACCATGCGGCGGGAGTCGTCGGAGTGCAGCGGTGCGATCAGTCGACCCGGTCCATCAGCGATCGCGGCGATCATGAGCTCGCGATTGGTGAGGGACTTCGAGCCGGGGATCGTCACCGAGGCGCGCACGGCGCGCTCGGCCACGGGGGCCGTGTATGCGCCCCCGGCGGGAGAAGGGGAATACGTCGTGTCGCTCATCGGTTCCAACCTTAGTGAATGGCCTGGACAACGCTGAGGAGGACAGAGGATGATCGCGACGCTGGAGCGCCGGATCGACGACCTTGTCGGCCTAGACTGGCCGGTGATGGATGACACGACCCCCGAAGATGTCGAAGGCCTCGCGCAGCGCGAGTTCGAGGAACAGGCGATCCCCTTCATGGATCAGCTGTACGCCGCCGCCATGCGCATGACGCGCAATCCGGCCGACGCCGCCGACCTCGTCCAGGAGACCTTCGTGAAGGCGTTCGCGTCCTGGTCGTCGTTCACCCAGGGGACGAACCTCAAGGCCTGGCTGTACCGCATCCTGACCAACACCTACATCAACATCTACCGCAAGAAGCAGCGCGAGCCCTTCCAGGGCACGATCGACGAGCTCGAGGACTGGCAGATGGGCGGTGCGGAATCGACCACCGCCACCCACAGCCGTTCGGCGGAGGCCGAGGCGATCGACCGCATGCCGGCATCCGTCGTCAAGGATGCGCTGCAGGAACTTCCGGAGGACTTCCGGTTGGCGGTGTACCTCGCCGATGTCGAGGGTTTCGCCTACCAGGAGATCGCCGACATCATGAAGACCCCCATCGGCACCGTGATGAGCCGTCTGCACCGTGGCAGACGGATGCTGCGGGAGCTGCTGGCAGATTATGCCGCGGAGCGAGGAATCGCCGCGGCCGGCACGAGGAGCACGAAATGACCGATTGCGGTTGCGACAAGGCCCGTCAGGACCTGGAGGAATACCTGCGCAACGAGGTGTGCAAGACCGAGCACGCTGCGATCCGCGAACACCTGGAGAACTGCCCGTCCTGCCAGGGTGAGGCGCTCGTCGCCAGCACCTTGACCGAGGTCGTGGCGCGCGCATGCAAGGAGAGCGCACCGGAGGAGCTCCGCGACCAGGTGCTCGCCAAGCTCCGCGCCGCTCAGGCCGCCGCCCACTGAACCGGCGTCCGGTCCTCCCATAGGCTGGGACGATGACCGACGCAACGCAGATCCCCGTCGATTCCGTCTCCGCCGAGGCGCTGGAACGCCAAGGCCTCACCTACCGACTCGTCGACACCTCGTCCGAGGACGACGCGAACGCGTTCATCCGCGCCGACGCCAGAGGGTTCCTCGACGCGGAGCCGGCAGACGACGTGCTGGCGGTGGACCGCGCCGGCATCGCCGAGCGTCGCAACATCGGGGTCTTCCCCGCCGATGCCGCCCGCGGCGCCCTGCCGGTGGCCACGGTGAACTCCTGGGTCACGCCGCTGACGGTCCCCGGGGGCGAGGTGGACATGTGGGCCATCAGTTCCGTGACCGTCTCGGGTACGCACCGCCGTCGAGGTGTCGCACGAGCGCTGCTCGAGGGCGAGCTGCGTGCGGCGGCATCCGCCGGCGTCCCCGTCGCCGGGCTCACCGCCTCGGAGGCGACCATCTACGGCCGTTACGGTTTCGCCCCTGCGGTGCCCGTCGCCCGCATGACCATCGACACACGACGCGCGGGATGGGCCGCGACGGCACCCGCGGGGCGCATCGAGTACGTCGAGAAGGAAGCGCTGAAGACCTCCCTGGCCGCTGTGCACGAGGTCGAGCGCACCCAGCGCGCCGGTCAGGTCGCCGGCTGGGACCTCCGATGGGGACGGATGGCGGCGGTGGCCGCCGGTAACCCTTCGGCGGCGAAGGTGCGCGGAGTGCGCTACCTCGACGAGCACGGCAAGGTGCGCGGGGTCATGGTCTACACCCTCGAGGACGTCCCAGGCGCCTTCCGCTCCGCAATGAACATCTCCCTGCTGACGACCGTGACCCAGGACGCCCTGACGGCGCTGTGGGGCTTCGCACTGCAGCACGATCTCGTCGACAAGGTGACCGCCGACCTTCGACCGATCGACGATCCGCTGCCGTGGCTCGTCACGGATCGTCGGGGTGTCGAGGTCGTCGTGCACGACCACGGCTGGCTGCGCATCCTCGACGTCCCCGCCGCGTTCGGCGGACGGACGTACCGCGCGCCGCTGGACGTCGTGCTCCGGGTCGAGGACACCCTCGGCTTCGCCGACGGGACGTGGCGGATCACGGTGCCGGACGGCCGAGCATCGGTCACGCCTTCGCAGACGGAGACGGCGGATGCAGCCCTCGACGTCAGCACGCTCTCTGCGCTCTACGTCGGGGGAGTCAGCGCGGCACAGCTGCGTGCGGCAGGGCGACTGGACGCCAGCGCTGAGGTGGCGGCATCCATCGATGACGCCTTCCGGGCGACGTCGGCGCCCGCCCTCGGCATCTGGTACTGAGGACGGGCGCCGCTGTCGATCAGGACAGCGTCAGAGCGCGGCTCAGCAGGTCCGCCTGCTGGGCCGCGTGCACCTTCGACGAACCGGTCGCGGGCGACGCGGATGCCGCACGGGCGATGACGGTGACGCCCCGGTCGCGGACCTTGTCGAACTCCAGTGCGAGGAACGGCCACGCGCCCTGGTTCTCCGGCTCGTCCTGGACCCAGAACAGCTCGGCGTTCGGGTACGACGCCGCGATCTTCTTCAGGGAGTCCATCGGCGTCGGGTAGAGCTGCTCGAGACGCACGAGGGCGATCTGCGGGTTCGGGTTCTTGTCGAGCTCGTTGCGCAGATCCCAGTGGATCTTGCCCGAGTGGATGAGGACGCGGGTGACCGCATCGCGGTCCAGGCCGCGGTTGTCATCCACGATCGGCTCGAACTTGCCCTGGGTGAAGTCCTCGACGCTGCTGGTCGCACCGCGCAGGCGCAGCATGGCCTTCGGCGTGAAGACGATGAGGGGCTTGCGGGGGCGTGCGTATGCCTGACGGCGCAGCAGGTGGAAGTACGACGCCGGCGTCGACGGGCGCGCGACGATCATGTTGTCCTGCGCGCACAGCTGCAGGAAACGCTCGATGCGTGCCGAGGAGTGGTCCGGTCCCTGACCCTCGTAGCCGTGGGGGAGCAGGAGCGTCACACCCGACTGCTGTCCCCACTTCTGCTCGGCGGACGAGACGTACTCGTCGATGACGGCCTGCGCGGTGTTCGCGAAGTCGCCGAACTGCGCCTCCCAGAGCACGAGTGCCTCCGGCGCCTCCACGGAATAGCCGTACTCGTACCCCATCGCGGCGTACTCGCTCAGCAGCGAGTCGTAGACGAAGAACCGGCCCTGCTTCTCGGAGAGGTTCGACAGCGGCAGCCACTCCTGGCCGTTGGTCCGGTCGTGCATCACGGCGTGCCGCTGCACGAACGTCCCGCGGCGGGAGTCCTGTCCAGCCAGACGCACCGTCGTGCCCTCTGCGAGCAGAGAACCGAAGGCGAGCAGCTCGCCGAAGCCCCAGTCGATTCCGCCGTTGCGGGTCATCTCCACGCGCTTGTCCAGCAGCTGCTGGATCTTCGGGTGGACCGAGAAGCCCTCCGGCTTGTTCGCGAACGCCTCGCCGATGAGGGCGATGACCTCGGAGGAGACTCCGGTGACGTCCGGCTCGCCGACGATCTCATCGACCGGCGAGAGGTCAGGGGCGATCGGCGTCGCACCCGTCTCGGCCGCATGCGTCTCGGCGAACGCGACCTCGAGCCGGCTCTGGAAGTCGTCCTTCGCCTGCTCGTACTCCTCTTCGGTGATGTCGCCGCGGCCGACGAGCGCCTCGGTGTAGAGCTTGCGCACCGAGCGCTTCGCCTGGATGAGGTCCGTCATCAGTGGCTGGGTCATCGAGGGGTCGTCGCCCTCGTTGTGGCCACGGCGGCGGTAGCAGACGAGATCGATGACGACGTCGCGGTGGAACCGCTCGCGGTACTCGAACGCGAGCTGGGCGACGTGGATCACCGACTCGGGGTCATCGCCGTTCACGTGGAACACCGGCGCCTGGATGGTCTTCGCGACGTCCGTGGCGTACACGGAGGTGCGGGCGTCGGTCGGGGTGGTCGTGAAGCCCACCTGGTTGTTGACGACGACGTGGACCGTACCACCGGTGCGGTATCCCCGCAGCTGGGACATCTGCATGGTCTCCACCACGACGCCCTGGCCGGCGAAGGCGGCGTCACCGTGGACGAGGATCGGCAGCCAGGAGAAGGTGCCGATGGGCTTGCGGTCCTGCTTCGCGCGGACGATGCCCTCGAGCACTCCGTCGACCGTCTCCAGGTGCGAGGGGTTCGCCGCGAGGTACACCGGCAGCTCGGAGCCGTCGTCGGCGACGAAGGTGCCCTCGGTGCCGAGGTGGTACTTGACGTCACCGGAGCCGCGCTCGTTGCCGGGCATCTGGGTGCCCTCGAACTCGCGGAACACCTGTCCGTAGGTCTTGCCGGCGATGTTGGTGAGCACGTTGAGGCGACCGCGGTGGGCCATGCCGATGGCGGCTCCGTCGAGTCCGCTCGTCGCGGCGCCCTGCAGGATCTCGTCCAGCAGCGGGATGAGGGACTCGCCGCCCTCGAGCGAGAAGCGCTTCTGCCCGACGAACTTCGTCTGCAGGAAGGTCTCGAAGGCCTCGGCCTCGTTGAGCTTGCGGAGGACGCGCAGTTGCTCGTCGTGCCCCGGCTTCTGGTACTTGACCTCGAGCTTCTCCTGGAACCAGCGGCGCTGCTCGGGGTCCTGGATGTGCATGTACTCGATACCGAGCGTGCGGCAGTACGAGTCGCGCAGCACACCGAGGATGTCGCGCAGCTTCATGACCCGCTTGCCGCCGAACCCGCCGGTGACGAACTCGCGGTCGAGATCCCAGAAGGTCAGGCCGTGGCTCTCGATCTCGAGGTCGGGGTGCGAGCGCTGGACGTACTCCAGCGGGTCGATGTCGGCCATCAGGTGACCGCGGACGCGGTACGAGTTGATGAGCTCCTGAACCCTGGACTGCTTGTCGACGCGCTCTGCGAGGTCGACGGCGATGTCCGGGTTCCAGCGGATGGGCGCGTACGGGATGCGGAGGGCGGCGAAGACCTCGTCGTAGAAGCCGCGCTGACCGATGAGCAGCTCGTGGACCTTCTTGAGGAACTCGCCGGAGCCGGCGCCCTGGATGACACGGTGGTCGTAGGTGCTGGTGAGGGTGATGGTCTTCCCGATGCCGAGTTCGGCGAGCGTCTTCGGGCTCGCGCCCTGGAACTCCGCCGGGTACTCGAGAGCGCCGGCGCCGATGATGGCGCCCTGGCCCTTCATCAGACGGGGCACGGAGTGCACGGTGCCGATGCCGCCGGGGTTCGTCAGCGACACCGTGGTGCCGGCGAAGTCGGCCGCCGTCAGCTTGTTCCCTCGTGCACGTGTGACGAGGTCCTCGTATGCGGAGAGGTACTCCGTGAACGACAGCGTGTCGGCCCGCTTGATGCTCGGGACCATCAGCGCGCGCGTGCCGTCCGGCTTGGGCAGATCGATCGCGATGCCGAAGTTCACATGCGCCGGGGCCACCACGGAGGGCTTGCCGTCGATCTCGGCGTAGAAGACGTTCTGGCTGGGGAACTCCTTCAGCGTCTGGATCAGGGCCCAGCCGATGAGGTGCGTGAAGCTCACCTTGCCGCCGCGCGAGCGCGACATGTGGTTGTTGATGACGATGCGGTTGTCGATCAGGAGCTTCGCGGGGATCGTCCGGACGCTCGTGGCGGTGGGGACCGAGAGGGACTGGTCCATGTTCGCCGCGAGGGTCTTCGTCATGCCGCGCAGCGGGGTGACCTTGTCCTCGTCGGCCGCTTCGCTCTCGGCGTTGGAGTCCTTCGGCGTCGGCTTGGGCGCCTGTGCGGGGATGGGTGCCTGCTTGGCCGGCTTCGCCGTCGTCCTGGCCACCGGCTGCGTGCCGATCACCGGGACGGGTGCCGTGACGGGGTGCGCGTTACCCGCACTGCTCGCCGTGGGGGAGGCGGGAGCAGAGGTACCGGCATCCGGCGTGTACTTCTCGAGGATCGGCCACCACTCCTTGTCGACGGAATTGCGGTCGGTCTTGAACTGTTCGTACAGCTCCTCGACGAGCCACGAATTGGCTCCGAAATCCCCGTCGTCCGAACCCCCGACGCCGGCTACCTGGTTGGCCACTCGTTATCGCCCTCTTTCATCGCTGAAGCTGTGTTCGCACGCGAGTTCGGGAATCCCCGGGTCCGCGCATACTGACATCTAGCCTAACCTGTTCCACGACCTCCGCAGGCGACTGGACCCGCCCGAATCACGGCGCGAAAAGATACCGTTGGACCATGAAGTTCCTCAGCGAGCAGCCTGACGTGGATCTCACCTACTCCGACGTCTTCCTGGTGCCGCGTCGGTCCGGCATCTCGAGTCGTCTCGAGGTCGATCTCTCGCCCCAGGACGGCACAGGGGCGACCATCCCTCTCGTCGCCGCGAACATGAACTCGGTCACCGGTCCGCGGCTGGCGGCCGTCCTCGCCCGGCGCGGTGGACTGGGCATCCTCCCGCAGGACATGCCGCTTCAGGAGCTCGACGCCGCCATCCGCGCGGTCAAGGCGCAGCCGGTGTCCTGGGACACCCCACTGGTGCTCTCGCCGTCGGCCACCGTCGCCGACGCGCTCCGCCTCATCCCTCCGGTCGCCGGACACGGTTTCGTCGTGGCGAGCGGGAGCGGCCGGATCGAGGTGTCCGACATCCTCGGCGTCCTCCCGGCGACGCGGCTGGCGCGGGCGCTGCCCGACGCGCAGCTGGGCGACCTCGTCCACTCCGGCACCCCGGCGCTCGACGCAGAGGACGTCTCCGACGCCCGCGCCGCGTTCGACGTCATCACCGAGACGGGCGCGGACCTGGTCACCGTGGTCGACCACGGGCATCTCGTCGGGACGCTGAGCGCGCGCAGTGCCCTCCGTTCCACGCTCTACCGCCCCGCTGTCGACACCGATGGCCGACTGGCGGTCGGCGCGGCGATCGGCATCAACGGAGACGTCGCGGCGAAGGCCACTGCTCTCGCCGCCGCCGGTGTCGACGTCCTGGTGATCGACACCGCCCACGGACATCAGGAGGGGATGCTCCGTGCGCTCGCCGCGGTCGCCGCCCTGGACCTCGGCATCCCGCTCGTGGCGGGCAACATCGTCACGGCGGACGGTGTGACCGATCTCGTCGACGCCGGAGCCTCCATCCTCAAGGTCGGCGTCGGGCCCGGGGCCATGTGCACGACCCGGATGATGACCGCTGTCGGGCGACCGCAGTTCTCGGCGGTGCTGGAGACCGCGGAGGCGGCGAGCGCCGCCGGAGCGCACGTGTGGGCCGATGGGGGCGTCCGCTACCCCCGTGATGTGGCGCTCGCCCTCGCCGCCGGTGCCGCCTCGGTCATGATCGGGTCCTGGTTCGCCGGCACGGTGGAGGCACCGGGAGAACTGCACACGGATCCGGACGGTCGCGTCTTCAAGGAATCCTGGGGCATGGCGTCGACCAAGGCCGTGCAGGCGCGCTTCGGGCGACTGGACGCGTACGAACGCGCGCGCAAGGAGCTGTTCGCGGAGGGCATCTCGTCCTCGAAGATCTACCTCGATCCGCTGCGCCCTGGGCTCGAGGATCTGCTCGACATGATCACTTCGGGAGTGCGCTCGTCCTTCACGTACGCCGGTGCCGCCACTGTCGCGCAGTTCCACGAGCGGGCCCTCGTCGGCCGCCAGTCGGCTGCGGGGTATGAAGAGGGCAAGGCCCTGCCCGTGAGCTGGTGACCTGACGGCACTCTCAGCGAAAACAAGGACCTCGCCCCGCACGATTCGCTAGAATCTATCCACCATGGACGACCCTCCCAGTTGTAGTACATCGCCCCACCGCCCGCGCTTCCACTCCGAGGAGGGGAGCGTCTGATGGATTACGTCATGTTGGGCGTGGGGCTCCTGCTCACGGTGGGGACGGGGTTGTTCGTCGCCAGCGAGTTCGCGCTCGTCAACCTGGACCGCGCTGAACTCGAAGCCCGCCAGGCGCGAGGCGAGACCCGGTTGTCGCTGACGATCGGCGCGCTGAAGCACACCTCGACGCATCTGTCCTCCGCGCAGCTCGGCATCACGCTGACGACGCTGCTGACCGGTTACACGATGGAGCCGGCGCTGTCGAACCTGCTGAGCCCCGTGCTGACCTCGTGGGGGCTCGCAGAGGGCGCGGTGCGTCCGATCGCCACCGTCGTGGCGATGGTCGTCGCGACGGTGCTGTCGATGATCCTCGGCGAGCTCGTCCCCAAGAACTTCGCACTGGCGCTGCCCCGCGCGACGGCCAAGTTCGTCGTGCCCTTCCAGGTGGCGTTCACGACCGTGTTCCGCCCCGCCGTCCTGCTGCTCAACGGCAGTGCCAACGGGGTGCTGCGCTCCGTGGGGATCGAGCCCAAGGAGGAGCTCTCCGGCGCCAGAACGGCCGAGGAGCTCTCCTCCCTCGTCCGCCGCTCCGCCAGCGCCGGCGTCCTCGAGGCGGACACGGCCTCCCTCCTCGATCGCACACTGACCTTCTCCCGTCTGTCGGCGGACGACGTGATGACGCCGCGGCCGAGCATGCACGCCATCGCCGCCGGCGACTCCGCCGAGGACGTCATCCAGCTCGCCCGCCGCACCGGCCACAGCCGCTTCCCCGTCTTCGGGGAGGACCTCGACGACATCACGGGCGTCGTGCACCTGAAGGCTGCCGTGTCGGTGCCGCGCGAGCGTCGTGCCGAGGTTCCGGCCGGGGCCCTGGCCACCGACGCGCTGCGCGTCCCGGAGACGGTCCACCTGGACGTGCTGATCTCCGAGCTGCGCGCCAAGGGCTATCAGCTCGCGATCGTCGTGGACGAGTACGGCGGCACCGCCGGCATCGTCACCCTGGAGGACCTCGTGGAGGAGATCGTCGGGGAGGTCTCGGACGAGCACGACCGCAGCAGGGCGGGCATCGTGCGCGGCAAGGGATCCATCACCTTCCCCGGCGAGCTGCGACCCGACGAGCTGCGCAGCCGCGCGGGGGTCCTCGTCCCGGAGGGGGACGTCTACGACACCGTCGGCGGCTACATCATGAGCGTCCTCGAGCGGGTGCCGACCACCGGTGACGAGGTCACACTCGACTCCGGTGCGCTGCAGGTCGTCCGCATGGACGGCCGACGCATCGATCGGGTGAGGTACACCCCGTCCCCGGTGGATGCTCCGACCGAGGAGGTGACCCGATGAACGACTGGATGGGAATCGTCTGGCTCGTGATCCTGCTGGTCGCGAACGCGTTCTTCGTCGGTGCCGAGTTCGCCGTCATCTCCGCTCGGCGTTCGCAGATCGAACCACGCGCGGAGCAGGGCTCCCGTGCGGCGAAGACCGCGCTGTTCGCGATGGAGCACGCGACGCTCATGCTCGCGACCTCGCAGCTGGGCATCACGATCTGCTCGCTGCTGATCCTCAACGTCTCCGAACCCGCCATCCACCACCTGCTCGGCGTTCCGATGCACGCTCTCGGCTGGCCAGACGCGGTCGTCGACATCACCGGATTCGTCGTCGCGCTCGTCCTGGTGTCGTACCTGCACGTCGTGTTCGGCGAGATGGTGCCGAAGAACCTCGCGTTCTCGGTCCCTGACCGCGCCGTGCTGATCCTCGCCCCGCCGCTCGTGTGGGTGTCGAAGGTGTTCCACCCGGTGATCTGGGTGCTCAACGCCGCCGCCAACAGTGTGCTCCGGCTGTTCCGCGTCGAGCCGAAGAACGAGGCGGCGTCCACGTTCACGATCGACGAGGTGGCGACGATCGTCGACCAGTCCCGCAGGGAGGGTGTGCTGGCGGACACCTCCGGCGCCGTGGCCAAGGCTGTCGAGTTCACCGACAAGAAGGCGCGCGACGTGGCGGTCGCGCTCGGCGACCTGGTGACGCTGCCGCAGTCGACGACTCCGGACGACATCGAACGCGCCGTCGCCCGCTACGGATTCTCGCGGTACGTGATCGTCGACGACGATGGTGCCCCGGCGGGCTACGTCCACCTCAAGGACATCTTGCGTGCGGCGGAGGGTGAGGACGCGGCGGCCAAGACCGTCGTGCCGATCCCCGCCAAGCGCATCCACCACATGGTGCCGGTCCAGGAGGACACCGACCTCGAGGACGCCCTCGCGCTCATGCGGCGCGCCGGGCGCCACCTGGCGAGGGTGCGCGACGGACGAGGCGAGACCACGGCCGTGCTGTTCCTGGAGGACATCCTCGAAGAGCTCGTCGGCGAGGTGCAGGACGCCACGCGCCGCGTGCACGGACGGTAGGCGCTCGGTCGCCGCAGATCAGCGCCAGCGAGCGCGCTCGTACTGCGGCGGCCAGGCCACCTCCACGCCGAGCTCGTGCGCGGCGCGAAGGCCGAAGTGCGGATCGCGCAGCCACTCCCGGCCGGCGAACACGGCGTCGGCCGCGCCGTCGGCGATCACCTGTTCGGCCTGGGCCGCCGCGGTGATGAGCCCGACCGCGCTCACCGGGATGCGTCCACCTCGACGGACGGTCTCCGCGAGCGGCACCTGATACCCGGGGTGCACGTCGATCTGCTGGTGCGCGACCAGGCCGCCGCTGGAGACGTCGATGAAATCGGCGCCGTGCCCGATCGCCCACTCGCCGACGGTGGCGGCCTCGGTCGCGGTGAATCCGCCGTCGGCGTGATCGGTGGCAGAGATCCGCACGAACAGCGGCATCTCGTCGCCGGCGATGGCCCGGACGACATCGATGATCCGGAGCAGCAGACGCGTGCGGTTCTCCAGCGAACCGCCGTACTCGTCCGTTCGCCGGTTCGACAGCGGAGAGAGGAACTGGTGCAGCAGGTAACCGTGCGCGCCGTGCAGCTCGAGGACGTCGAAGCCCGCATCGATCGCGCGACGCGCGGCAGAGGCGAAGCCGTCCACGATCCGCTCGATGCCCGCGGCATCCACGCCGAGCGGCTCGGCGAAGCCGTCGAATGCGACGGCCGACGGGGCCACCGTCTGCCAGCCGCCGTCGGACTCGGGAACGGAACCCCGCTGCGCGGCCCACGGCCACCAGGTCGACGCCTTCCGACCCGCGTGAGCGAGCTGGATGCCGGCGAGTCCGCCGCGATCGTGCACGGCCTGCACGATCGGCGCCCAGGCGTCGCGCTGCTCATCGCTCCAGATGCCGGCGTCGCGGGGTGTGATGCGTCCTTCGGGGACCACGGCTGTCGCCTCGGCGACGATGAGCCCGGCACCCCCGTCGGCGAACTGCGTCAGATGCGTGCGGTGCCAGTCCTGCACGATGCCGTCCACGGCGCTGTACATGCACATGGGGGAGACCCAGAGGCGGTTCGGGAAGGTGACGGAGCGGATGCGGAGGGAGGAGAACAGATGACTCACTCTTCGACCGTAGTACCGCTGAGCGGACCGGGGCGCGCTAGCGTTGATCCCATGATCGACGCCCGCGAGTGGTCCCGCTCCGACACGATCGCGCTGCTCCGGGTCCCGACCGCTGAGGACGACAAGTACTCCAGGGGAGTGGTCGCGCTCCGCACCGGGTCCAGCGCGTACCCCGGTGCCGCCGTGCTCGGCGTCGAGGCCGCGTGGCGCACCGGTGCGGGGTTCGTCCGCTTCGTCGGTGAGGGGCGCGCCGCGGACGCCGTGATCGCACGCCGCCCGGAGACCGTCGCCGCCCTCGACGTCGGCAGCACCCGCGTCGACGCGTGGGTGATCGGTTCCGGAACGAATCCTGTGCACCGCCCGTGGGAGGAGGAGCGCGCGCTCCGCGAGATCCTCGCCGGCACGGCTCCCGTCATCGTCGACGCCGGGGCGCTCGATCTCGCACGCACCGCCTCAGCGCCGCTCGTGGTCACGCCGCACGCGGGAGAGTTCGCGCGTCTGCGAGCAGGACTGGACCTCGACCCCGACGGCACGGGCGACCGCGCGGACGACGCCGCCGAGGTCGCGGCGGCGCTCGGCGCGACGGTCCTGCTCAAGGGGGCGACGAGCATCGTCGCCGCCCCTGACGGCGACGTCGTCGCGGTGTCCGCTGCCCCTGGGTGGCTCGCGACCGCGGGGGCAGGGGACGTGCTGGCCGGGATGCTGGGCGCGCTCGCCGCAGGCAACCGTGAGGCCCGCCCGGCGGACACGGCAGCCGCTGCCGCCTGGCTGCACGGATACGCGGCGGCACGGGCCGCCGGCGCCACGGGAGGCAGGACCGGACACCCCATCGTCGCCCTCGACGTCGCCGAGTCGATCCCGGCCGCGATCGAAGACCTGCTGTCGTGAAGGCTCGCGTCGTCGGCCTGTGGGCCGCGTTCCTCGCCGTGCACGTGCTCGTCGCCTGGCTCGGGTGGGTCTACCCGGCACAGCCCATGGGCGACGTCACCCTCGTCTATCAGCCGTGGTCCCAGGCGGCCCTCGCCGGCGAGGCGATCGTCGGCGTCACCGAGTCATGGGTGTACCCGCAACCGGCGATCATCCCCATGCTGCTCACCCAGATCGTCGCCTGGCCCCTGACCGGAGTGGTCGGGTCGGCCGGGGCGTATCTGATCGGATGGGCGATCCTCGTCACCGCGCTCGACGCCGTCGGCTTCGGCGTCCTCGTCGGACGGACGGGGACGGCGGCGCGCCGCTCCGCCGGCTGGTTCTGGACGGCAGCGCTCCTGCTGCTCGGGCCCATCGGGATGTACCGCATCGACGCGGTGACGGTGCCGCTGGCGGTGATCGGCGGGTGCTGGCTCGTCAAGCGCCCGGCCACGGCAGCGGTCGTGCTCGCGGTCGCCGCCTGGATCAAGATCTGGCCCGGCGCGCTCATCGTCGCCGCCGTGACCGCCGCACGGACGCGGGGACGCATCCTCCTGGCCTTCCTCGGCGTGAGCGGCGTGGTCATCCTCCTGCTCTCCGTGCTCGGCGCCGGCGAGCACCTGTTCGGATTCGTGACCGAGCAGACGGGCCGTGGGCTGCAGATCGAAGCGGTCGCCGCGACACCGTTCATGTGGATGGCAGCAGCCGGCGCGGCGACAGTCGAGTACAGCTTCGAGATCCTCACCTTCCAGATCGATGCGCCCGGCGTCGATCTGCTCGCCGCCGTCCTGACGCCGCTGATGGCCGTCGCCGGTCTCGCCGTCGTCGTCCTCGGCGCCGTCAAGGCCGTGCGCGGCGCATCGTTCCCGCGGCTGCTCCCACCCCTGGCGATGGCGATCGTCGTCGTGCTGATCGTGACCAACAAGGTCGGATCGCCCCAGTTCCAGACCTGGCTCATCGCTCCGGTCGTCCTGTGGATCCTGTTCGACCGCACGAGATCCGGCGCCCCTGCCGCCGTCGTGCTCGCCCTGTGCGGGCTCACGTGCCTGGTCTATCCGCTCACCTACGACGCACTGCTGCGCGCGGAGCTCCTCCCCGTGCTCGTGCTCACCGCGCGCAACGCTCTCCTGATCGTCCTGCTCGTTCTCGCCGTCCGAGCGCTGCTTCGCGTCCCCGCCGTCCGATCATCGAAGAGAAAATGAGGTAGACCATGCTCATCGCCTTCTCCGTCGCGCCCAGCGGCGCTGCCGCAGACAACCCAGACGGCTCCGTCCACGACGCCGTCGCCGCAGCCGTCAAGGTCGTGCGCGAATCCGGGCTCCCGCACCGGACGACCAGCATGTTCACCGAGCTCGAAGGCCCGGACTGGGACACCGTGATGGGAGTGGTCAAGCGGGCCACCGAAGCGGTGATGCCGTTCGGGTCGCGCGTCTCGCTCATGATCAAGGCGGACATCCGGCCCGGGTACAGCGGCGAACTCGACGCGAAGATCGAGCGCCTCGAAGCGGCGATCGAGGGCGCGGACTCCCAGTAGCATGAACAGGTGAATCACTCCTCGACAGGATCGAGGGGTGCGGCGATGATGGCGCTCCTCTCCCTCGCCATCGGCTCCTTCGGCATCGGCATGACCGAGTTCGTCATCATGGGGCTGCTTCCTGACATCGCCAGAGACCTGCTGCCCTCCCTGTGGTCGGCGTCTCCCGAAGAGGCGATCGGTCAGACCGGCATCCTCATCTCGCTGTATGCGCTGGGCGTCGTCATCGGTGCGCCGACGATCGCGGGTCTCGTGGCGCGCTTCCCGCGTCATCGCGTCATGATCGGCCTCGCGATCGCGCTCACCGTGTTCAACGCGCTCACCGTGCTCATGCCGACGTTCGAGCTCGTCGGCATGTCCCGGTTCCTCGCCGGCCTCCCGCACGGTGCGTACTTCGGCATCGGAGCGCTCGTGGCCGCAGACGTGCTCGGGCCGGGAAGACGGGCCCAGGGCGTCGCCTTCATCCTCACCGGGCTCACGATCGCGAACGTCGTCGGCGTCCCCGTCGGGACGTTCCTCGGGCAGCAGTGGGGGTGGCGGGTCGCGTTCCTCATCGTCGCGATCGTGTTCGCGGTCGCCGCGGCCAGCATCGCGCTGTTCGTCCCTGCGCACCCGGGGGAGCCGGGGCGGACCCTGCGCTCCGAGCTCGGCGTGTTCCGCATCGGTCAGGTCTGGCTCACGCTCGGGATCGGCGCCATCGGATTCGGCGGATTCTTCGCCGTGTACAGCTACGTGGCGCCGTTGGTCACCGATGTCGCAGGGGCCCCGGCGTGGGCTGTTCCCCTCGTCCTCATCGCCGTCGGCGTCGGCATGACCGTCGGCAATCTGCTCGGCGGCTACCTGGCCGACCGCGATCTGCGCCTCACCATGCTGATCGGCATGACGGGGCTCGCCGCCGTCCTCGCTCTGCTCGCCCTGCTGTCCTTCCAGATCGTGCTGCTCGGGGCGCTCGCGTTCGCGGTCGGACTCGTCTCCTCGGTGCTGAGCCCCGCCATCCAGACGCGTCTCATGGACGTCGCGGGCGACAACCAGTCGATCGCGGCGGCGATGAACCACTCCGCCCTCAACATCGGCAACAGTCTCGGTGCATTCCTCGGCGGCGCGGTGATCGCGCTCGGCTGGGGGTTCACCGCTCCGGCGTGGGTGGGCGCGATCCTCGCCGTCATCGGCCTCGGCATCACCGCAGTCGCCCTCCGCGCCGACCGCGGGGGCGCGGAGGGAGACCGAGCGGGCCACCCCGGAAACGAGCGCGTCGGCGTGGCCTAGGGTGGGTCCATGGATCAGACGATGCTCGTCGGAGGAACCATCGTCCTGCTTCGGGCGAGGGACTCGGGACTCGAGACCCTGCTGATCCGCAGACCCGATCGGGGATCGTTCCCCGGCGCCTGGGTGTTCCCCGGCGGTGTGGTCGAAGAGATCGACGTCGTCGAGGGGGAATCCGAGCACGACACGGCGGCCAGAGCGGCCGCCAGGGAGTGCGCGGAGGAGGTCGGCCTGCGTCCGGCGGGTCTGCACACGATCTCGTGCTGGGTGCCTCCGATCGAGGCGCCCAAGCGCGTGCGCACGTGGTTCTTCCTCGCCGAGACGGAGGACGACACGCTCCGGCCGGCCGCCGATGAAGTTCTGGACGCGGTCTGGCTCTCGCCGTCCGCCGCCCTCGCCGGGCACGCGAAGGGCGAGATGCTGCTCTTCCCGCCGACGTGGGTGACCCTCGACGCACTCGTACCGCATGAATCCTTCGCGCACGCCGTGGCGGCGACGCCCGTGCCCGACCTGTACGCCACGCACCTCATCGGCGACGGCGTGTTCGCCTGGGGCGGGGATGCCGCGCATCCCGAGGGCGGAGCGGGACACCACCGACTCGAGACCGCCTCCCTGCCGTGGACCTACCGCCGGGATCCCGTCACGCGCTGAGAAGCCGCCGCAGGTGCAGGTTCACCGCATCCGTCTCGATGAGGAATCCGTCGTGGCCGAAGTCGCTCGCGATCACGACCGCTTCGTTCCCGTCGATCGTGTGCGGGATGCTGCGCGCGATCCGATGCTGCCCGTCGACGGGGAACAGCCTGTCGGTGTCGATGCCCAGCACGAGCGTCGTGGCGGTCACCTCGCGAAGGGCGCTCTCGACCCCGCCGCGCCCCCGACCGACGTCGTGGGAGTTCATCGCCTCGACGAGGGTCAGGTAGCTGTTCGCGTCGAACCGGCGCGTGAACTTGTTGCCGTGGAAGTCGAGATAGGACTCGACGGCGAAGCGCCCGCCCCGACCGAGGGGCGAGACGTCGGACTGCCAGGACCGCTGGAAGCGCTGGTTGAGCTCGATCGGACTGCGGTAGTTCAGCAGCGCCATGCGGCGCGCGAGCGCGAGACCGCGGTGGGGGCCTTCGCCGACGCTCTGGTCGTAGTACTCGCCGCCCTGGAAGCGGGGGTCGATGCGGATGGCCTCGAGCTGCACGGAGTTCAGGGCGATCTGGTCGGCGGTGTTCACGGGAGGCGCCGACAGCACCGCGAGACGCTCGACGCGGGCGGGATGGGCGATGGCCCACTCCAGGGCGTGCATGCCGCCCATGGAACCGCCGACGACGGCGGCCCACCGCTGGATGCCGAGGGCGTCGGCGAGCTGCACCTGCGCGGCGACCTGGTCGCGCACCGTGAGGTACGGGAACCGGGACGCCCACTCGTAGCCGTCGGGAGCGATGCTGGCGGGGCCGGTGGAGCCCTGGCATCCGCCGAGCATGTTCGGGGCGATGACGAACCAGCGATCGGTGTCGAGCGCGGCTCCCGGCCCGACGACGTCCTCCCACCATCCGGCCGTCGGATGGCCGGGACCCGCATCGCCGCGCACGTGACTGTCGCCGGTGAGCGCGTGCAGCACGAGGACGGCGTTGTCGCGGGCGTCGTTCAGCTCGCCCCACGTCTCGTACGCGATCCGGATGCTCGGCAGCTCCTGTCCGCTTTCAGTGCGGAAGGCGCCGAAAGCCGCGAAGCGGCGCTCTCCGGCCGGGTCGCCGTCGCGCCACGCTCCGGTGACGGGGGGTCGAGCGCGCAGCAGACGGGCATCGTCCTCCGTCACGCGCGCCGACGGCACGGTGTCCTCCGAGGTGCTCTGCCAGTCCATGGCATCCATTCTCGCCTGTCGGCGCGGCGGCGCAGGCGCACGTTACGGCCGCATGACGACGCCGCGCACGCAGAAAAGCACGAATCTCGCAGAGATTCCGAGGATCCCTGCGAGATTCGTGCTTCTCTGCGCGTCGAGGCTCAGGCCCGAGCGGCCTCCGAGACGCGGCGAGCGGCCGCCAGAGCGCCCTCGAGGTCCGCTTTGAGGTCGTCGATGTTCTCCAGACCGACCGAGAGTCGGACGAGTCCCGGCGTGACACCGGAGGTGAGCTGCTGCTCCGGGGTGAGCTGCGAGTGGGTCGTCGATGCCGGGTGGATCACGAGCGAGCGGACGTCACCGATGTTGGCGAGGTGGCTGAACAGCGAGAGGCTGTTGACGAACTCACGACCGGCTTCGACACCGCCCTTGAGCTCGAAGGACAGCACGGCACCGACGCCCTTGGGGGCGTACTCGTTGGCCTTGGCGTACCACGGCGACGAGGGCAGGCCCGAGTAGTTGACGCTCGCGACGTCGGCGTGGTTCTCGAGCCACTCGGCGATCTCCTGCGCGTTCTGCACGTGGCGCTCGATGCGCAGCGACAGCGTCTCGATGCCCTGGATGAGGTTCCACGCGCTCTGCGGGGCGATCGCCGAACCGAGGTCGCGCAGCAGCTGCACCCTGGCCTTGATGATGTAGGCGAGCGCGTCACCCACCGCCGTCGTATAGACCGCGCCGTGGTAGGAGGGGTCGGGCTCGGTGAGCTCGGGGAACTTCGCGGCGTTCTCCGTCCATGCGAACCGTCCGCCGTCGACGATCGCGCCGCCGATGGTCGTGCCGTGTCCGCCGAGGAACTTCGTGACCGAGTGCACGACGATGTCCGCACCGTGCTCGAACGGACGGATCAGGTACGGCGTCGCGATCGTGTTGTCGACGATGAGCGGGATGCCGTTCTCGTGCGCGACGTCTGCGACGTTGCGGATGTCGAGGACGTTGATCTTCGGGTTGCCGATCGTCTCGCCGAAGAACAGCTTCGTGTTGGGACGGACGGCTGCGCGCCACTCCTCGATGTCGTCCTGGTTCTCGACGAAGGTCACCTCGACGCCGAGCTTGGCCAGGGTGTACTTGAACAGGTTGTAAGTGCCGCCGTAGATCGAGCTCGACGAGACGATGTGGTCGCCCGCCTGTGCGATGTTCAGCACGGCGAAGGTCGACGCGGCCTGGCCGCTGGAGAGCACCAGTGCTCCCGTGCCACCCTCGAGCGCGGCGAGGCGCTGTTCGAGGACATCCTGCGTGGGGTTCTGGATGCGGGTGTAGATGTTGCCGAACTCGGCGAGGGCGAACAGGTTCGCCGCGTGGTCGGCGTTGTCGAACACGTAGGAGGTGGTCTGGTAGATCGGCGTGGCGCGGGCCTTGGTCACCGGGTCGGGCGCAGCGCCGGAGTGGATCTGCTTGGTCTCGAAACGCCAGGTCTCAGGTGCGGACATTGTGGGCCTCCTCGGGCGGAGTCGAAGTCGGTGTGGCGGATGCCGTGACACAGACACTACGGAAGCGTGCAGGTGCCGACAACGACGCGGAAATGTTACGTAACATCCATGACCGGCCTGATCACGCGGAAGGCCGTACGGTGGAGGCATGGTGACACGACGTGCAGTGGTGACAGGGGCGAGCTCGGGTATCGGCGAGGCGACGGTGCGCGACCTCCGCGATCGCGGATGGGACGTGGTGGCCGTCGCACGGCGCGCTGAGCGGCTCCAGGCTCTGGCTGAGGAGACCGGCGCATCGGCGATCTCCTGCGACCTCACCGACGGCGATGCCGTCACCGCACTCATCGGCGAGATCGGGGCCGCGGGCCCCGTGCACGCGCTCGTGCAGGTCGCCGGCGGTGCACGCGGCACCGACCGGGTCGAGGACGGCCGCATCGACGACTGGCAGTGGATGTACGACGTCAACGTCCTGGCGACCCAGCGCCTGGTCGCCGGGTTCCTCCCATTGCTGCGCAGGGCCGCTGCGGTCGACGGGCACGCCGACACGGTCTTCGTCACCTCGACGGCGGCGCAGACCGCCTACCCCGGCGGTGGCGGGTACAACGCGGCGAAGGCGGCGGAGTCGATGCTCGTCAAGGCTCTGCGGCAGGAGCTCAACGGTGAGCCGATCCGCGTCGTCGAGGTCGCGCCCGGCATGGTGCACACCGAGGAATTCACGCTGAACCGGCTCGGCGGCGACAAGGCAGCGGCCGAGGCCGTCTACGCCGGGGTGGACGACCCCCTGACCGCCGCGGATGTCGCCGACGTGATCGGCTACGCGCTGAACACGCCCGGTCACGTAAACCTCGACCTCATCACGATGCGCCCCGTCGCGCAGTCGGCGCAGCACCTGCTCGCGCGCGGCGCACTGCGGGTGCGACCCGAGCACGAGGACTGACGCGCGTGGAGGGACGGTCCCTGGCGCAGCTCGCCGAGGACGGCCTGATCGATCATGGCTGGGCGCAGGCCCTCGCTCCGGCTGCTGAGACGATCCGCCGGCTGGGAGATCGGTTGCGCGAGGAGCAGGCGGAAGGGGCGGGCTACCTGCCCAGCGGCACCCAGGTGCTGCGCGCGTTCCAGCGCCCGCTCGACGAGGTCCGTGTGCTGATCACGGGGCAGGATCCGTACCCGACGCCCGGGCATCCGATCGGGCTGTCCTTCGCCGTCGACGCCGCCGTGCGCCCGCTTCCGAGGAGCCTGTCGAACATCTACGCCGAACGGCAGAGTGATCTCGGCATCCCGCCGGCACCCCACGGCGACCTCACCGCCTGGAGCGACCAGGGCGTGATGCTCCTCAACAGAGTGCTCACGGTGCGGCCCGGCGCTCCTGCGTCGCATCGCGGCTGGGGGTGGGAAGAGGTCACCGAGCTCGCCATCCGAACGCTCGCGGCGCGCGATGCGCCGCTGGTCGCGATCTTGTGGGGGAAGGATGCCGCGAGGGCCGAGCCGATGCTGGGGGACACCCCGGTGATCGCCTCCGCGCATCCGTCTCCGCTCTCCGCGCGCCGCGGGTTCTTCGGCTCGCGTCCCTTCTCCAGGGCCAACGCGTTGCTCGAGGAGCAGGGGGCCGCGCCCGTCGACTGGCGCGTCTCGGGTGAACTATAAGCTGAGCACGTGCAGTTCGAACCCGGAGACCAGCGTCGACGACTGCCGCGCCACCTGCAGGCACCAGCCCCGGAGCCCGATCGGTTCGCCTTCGAGATCCGCGCGGCCAGGGCCGGGGATCTCCCCGATGTGCGCGGCATCTACAACCACTACGTCGCCAACTCCGTGGTGACGTTCGACGAGAAGCCGTCGACGCACCGCTACTGGCGCGAGAAGTTCGATCTGCTGACGCGACTCAAGCTGCCGTTCCTCGTGGCGGTCACCCCGACAGGACAGGTGATCGGTTACGCCCTGGTGCAGCCGTGGGCGAGCAAGTCCGCCTACCGCTACACGGTCGAGAACTCGATCTATCTCGGGCCCGGTGCCGGTGGCAAGGGACTCGGCACCGCCCTCCTCCAGGCGCTGATCGCCGCGTGCGAGCAGATCGGTCTTCGCGAGATCGTCGCGGTGATCAGCGACAGCGGGGCGGAGGCCTCCATCCGTCTGCACGAGCGCAACGGGTTCGTGGAGGTCGGGCGGATGGGCAGGGTCGGATTCAAGTTCGGCCGTTCGCTCGGAACGGTCTACCTGCAGCGTTCCCTCACGCCGGTGCGTCGGCGTCGCCGGCGGGGATGACGGGAATCGCCGCGAGCAGACGCCGCGTGTAGTCCTGCTGCGGTCGCAGCAGCACATCCTTGGTGCTGCCGCGCTCGACGATCGCACCGTCCTTCATGACCGCCACGGTGTCGCAGAGGTTCTGGACGACGCCGATGTCGTGCGAGACGAGGACGAGGGTGAGATCCTCCGTCTCGAGGAGGTCCGTCAGGACACCGAGGATCTGCGCGCGCACGGTGACATCGAGTGCGGAGAGGGGCTCGTCGCCGACGAGGATGCGCGGGCGGTGCACGATCGCCCGCGCGATGGCGACGCGCTGGCGCTGGCCTCCGGAGAACTCGTGCGGGTAGCGGTCGGCCATCTCGGGATCGAGTCCGACCTGGGCGAGCACCTCGCGCACGCGTGCCCGCCGATCGCCGTCGATCCCCAGCGCCCGCAGCGGCTCGGCGATGATCTGGCCCGCACTCATGCGGGGATCGAGAGATGCGTAGGGGTCCTGGAAAACGAGACCGGTCGCGCGGCGCAGCCAGTGCAGTGACCGTGCGGACGCCGTCGGGTCCACGTCGCGCCCATCGATGCGCACCGAGCCGGAGGTCGGACGGTCGAGGCCGAGGAGCAGGCGGATGAGCGTCGACTTGCCGGAACCGGATTCCCCGATGATCCCGATCGATTCACCCGCGTCGATGTCGAGGTCCGTCGGCTGCAGCGCCGTCTGGGTTCGCGCGCGCTCGAACATCGTGCGCCTCGGTACGGGGAAGTCGCGGCCGAGTCCACGCGCCTCGATGAGACTCATGCGTCACCGCCGTCCGGCCGCCACAGGGTCGCGGTGGCGTCGCGGAGCAGCCCCTGGGTGATCGGCGACGCCGGCGCTCGCAGCAGGGTCTGCACCGGCGCCGACTCGACCACCGATCCGTTCTCGAGCACGACGCCGTGCGTGGCGACCTGGGCGAGCACGGCGAGGTCGTGCGTGATGAACATCAACGACATCCCCTGTTCTTCCGTCAGGGACAGCAGCAGGGTGAGGATCTCCGCCTGGATGGTCACATCGAGCGCGGTCGTGGGCTCGTCGGCGATGAGCAGCCGTGGCCGGCAGGCGAGCGCCATCGCGATCGCGACGCGCTGGCGCTGACCGCCGGAGAGTTGGTGGGGGTACTTGTCCACGATCGTCTCCGGGTCGGGCAGGCGTACGCGAGCGGCCTCCTCGACAGCGCGCCTGCGCGCTTCACGCGCGCCGACGCCGGTGTGGATGCGGATGGACTCTGCGATCTGACGGCCGACGGTGCGGATCGGGTTCAACGCCGTCCTCGGCTCCTGGAAGACGATGCCGATGTCGTCGCCGCGGAAGCGGGCGAGCTCCCGGTCCGGCATCCCGATCAGCTCCGTGTCGTCCCAGCGGATGCTGCCGGTGGCCGACGCGCCGTCGGGGAGGAGCCCGAGCACGGCGAGCGCGGTGAGGGATTTGCCCGATCCCGATTCGCCGATCAGACCGAGGCGGCCTCCGTCCGGCACCTCGAAGGAGATGCCGTCGACGACGCGGCGGCCGTCGATCTCGACGACGAGATCCTTCACGACGAGGCTCATGCGACCACCGCCGGCGTGTGCGTCGCCGCGGATCGATGCTGCAGGGTCGGGTCGGTCGCTTCGCGCAGCGCGTCGCCCAGCAGGTTCAGGGCGAGCACCGTGATCGTGATGGCGAGTCCCGGCCAGATCACCGAAAGCGGGTGGATGCCGATGTACCGCTGCAGGTCCGAGAGCAACAGACCCCACGACGGCTCCGTGACGGAGGCGCCGAATCCGAGGTACGACAGACCGGCCTCGGCGAGGACGGCGACGGCCATCGACCAGGACAACTGCACGATGAACACCGGTGCGGCGTTCGGCAGCAGGTGCCGCAGGAGGTTCTGCGCGGGGGTGAGGCCTGCCGCGCGCCCGGCGAGCACGAAGTCGCTCTGCTGCACACGGCGCAGCTCCGGACGAGTGACGCGTGCGATGTTCACCCCGAAGCCGATGCCGACGGACCAGACGACCACCCACAGCGATCCGCCCCACACGGAGGAGATCATCATGGCGATGATGAGGACGGGGAAGGCGATGAGGATGTCGACGAGCACCGCGACGGTCTCGCGCATCCAGCGGAACGTCAGGGCTCCCAGGGCCGCGAGCGCGATTCCCACCAGGGTCGCCACGATGCCGGCGCCGACGCTGACGAAGACCGTGGTGCGTGCGCCGGCCATGATGAGGCTGAGGATGTCGCGCCCCGTACCGTCCGTCCCGAGCAGATGGGGCCACCCTGGAGCCGCCCACCGATCGCGGACGTTCGTGCTGAGCGGGTTGAACGGCGTCCACACGAGCGCGACCAGCGCGATCAGGGCGATGGCCGCGACGGCGATGAGTCCGAAGCGTCCCGTCGCGCCGCCCCACAGACGATGCAGCCAGCGCGGCATCAGGCCTCCCTCTGTCGCGGGTCGACGAAGTGATGGATGAGATCGACGAGGAAGCCGATCACCAGGACGAGGCCGGTGAGGACGAGCAGCTCGCTCTGCACCTTGACGAGGTCGCGCGTGCCGACGTCGGCGACGAGCATCCGTCCGATGCCGGGGAGCGTGAAGAGCTGTTCGATGATGACGGAGCCGACCACGATCCCCGCGACCTGGAGTCCGAGCACGGTGACGATGGACAGGCCGACGGCGGGGATGCCGTGCTGGATCAGCGCGCGGTTGCGGCTGAGCCCCTTCGCGGCGGCGGTGCGAACGAAATCCTGTCCACGGGCCTGCAGGGTGGCGCTGCGGACGAACCGCAGGAGCATGGCGCCCTCCACGATGCCGATGGTCAGGGCCGGCAGCACGAGGGCGCGCAGCGCCTGCCCCGGCTGGTCCCAGCCGGCGCGGGGGAACCCCTGTGCGGGCAGCCACCCGAGCCAGACCGCGAACACGACGATCAGCATCATGCCCGCCCAGATGACCGGAACGGCGGCGAGGGCCTGTGCGGTGACACTGAGCGCGGTGCCCCCCGCGCGGCCGCGCAGGAGCGCGGAGAGGATGCCGAACGGAACGGCGATGAGGAGGGCGATCACCAGGGACATGATCCCCAGCGGCACCGTGACCTGCGCCTTCTCCGCGATCTCTGCGCCGACGGACGCGCCGCTGAGCTGCGACGTGCCGAGGTCGCCGGTCAGCACGCCGCCGATCCACTCGCCGTACTGCACGTGCAGCGGCCGATCGAGCCCCAACGATTCGCGCAGCGCGGCGACGGTGGCGGGGGAGGCCTGCGTGCCGGCGATGAGCTGGGCGACGTCACCTGGGAAGACTCGAAGAGTGAGGAAGATGAGCACGCTCGACACGAGGAGCCCCGCGATCAGCAGGACTCCTCGTGTGAGCGTGTAGCGGATCAACGGCGATCAATCGGACGAGACGGTGACGCCTGCGAGATCGATGCGCGAGTTGATGGAGTCCTCCGGGAATCCGGAGACCGTCGGGCGAACGGCCGTGATCGTCTCACCCGTGTAGAGCCAGTCCGCGGCGTGGTCCTCGGAGACGAGGCGCGCGGCCTGCGCCAGCAGTTCGGCTGATGCATCAGGATCGATCTCCGCGAGCGCCTGCGCGTACAGGGCCTGCACCTCGGGGTTGTCGTAGCCGAAGTAGTAGTCCGGGTTGGCGAAATTACCGAAGTCGCGCGGCTCGACGTGCAGGACGAAGCTCAGGTCGTAATCCTTGTTCGTGTAGACGTCCTCGAGCCAGGTCGAGAACTCGACGGTGTCGACCTCGAGGGTCACGCCGATCGCGTTGAAGTCCGACACGAGCACCTGCGACACCGTCGTGCCGTAGAAGTTCGGGATCGTGAGGGTGAGATCGAGATCCTCCTGCCCGGCTTCGGCGAGCAGCTCCTTCGCGCGCTCCGGGTCGTACGGGGCGAGCTCAGCGAGGTCCTCGTACCCGGGGTCGAGCTCAGGGATGGGCCCGTAGAGCGCCTGACCGGCGCCGACGGCTTCGATGAGGCCCTCGTGGTCGATGCCGAGCCGCAGCGCCTCGCGGACCCGGACGTCGTCGAGAGGGGCGGAGGCGTTGTTGAACGCCAGCGTCGCCTTGTCCGTCGTACGACCCCTGGTCAGTGTGAACTCGCCGGAGTCCTCCAGCTGGGGAGCGAGGTTCGGATCGACGGCGGTGAGCACGTCGAGGCTGCCGTCCAGGGCGGCGTTCACCCCGGCGGTGAAGTCGGGGATGTACTCGAACACGACTTCTGCCACGCCAGCGAGATCGCCCCAATAGTCGTCGAAGCGACTGAAGGTGATCGTGCTGCCCTTGCTCCACTTCTGCAGAGTGAACGGTCCGGTGCCGTTCTCCGCCGTCTTCAGATCCGTGCTGTCTCCGCTGCGGAAGACGAGTCCTGCCGGACCGGTCAGCGCGAACAGGAAGTTCTGGTTCGGCTCGGACAGCGTGATCACGACGGTCTCCGCGTCGGGCGCCTCGATCGATTCGACGGCCGCGAAATCCGCATGCCCCTGGAGGGACTCGTCGGTGCGCACCGCCTCGTAGGAGTCGACGACGTCGGCGGAGGTCATCTCCGACCCGTCATGGAAGGTGACGCCCTCGTTGAGGGTGAAGGTGTAGGTGAGGCCGTCGTCCGAGACGTCGAACTCCGTCGCCAGCCGTGGTTCGACGGTGTTGTCCTGCGCACGGGTGACGAGGCCCTCGTACACGTTGTCGACGAGGATCTGTTCGAGCGCGGCGCCGCTGGTCTGACGGATGTCGAGGTTCGTCGGCTCGAGGACGAGACCGACGGTGAGTGTCGCATTCGGGTCGGGTTCGCCGACGGTGGTCTCGGACGGTTCCGGGGATGAGCTCGTGCAAGCGCTCAGGATCACGGCGCTCGCCGCGAGCGCGGCGATCACGGTGAGGCGTGTGGTGCGGCGTGTCATGTGGTGCGGGATCCTCTCGGGGCGGCAGCTGCTGTGTGCCGGTTCGGACGGTGCCTGAGGCGGCAGGGGGGTCAGACGGGGAGGTCCGCCGCGGAGATGAGCTCAGCGAGCGCGGCGGGGGCGGTCTCCTGGACGTTGTGCGTGGCATCGAGGGCGACGACGTGTGCCGCCGGTACGCGGCGCTGGAGCTCGTCGGCATCCGCTGCGCTGACGAAGCCTCGGGTCGCCCTCACGAGGGTGAGCGGGGCGGTGACCGCCGCCAGGTCGTCCCAGCCGCCGGCGTGCAGTCCTGAACGGCTCGTCGCCTCGTGCGCGGCGTCGCTGTCGAGGACTGCGGCGGCGAGGTGTGCGAAGTGATGCTTCCACTCGATCCGGCCGTCCGGGCGGACGCGGGTGTTCAGGAACACGCCGCGCTCGGTCTCCGGGCGGCTCCCTCCGAATCCGAGGGACATCGCGCGCTCGACGAGCTCATCGCGGGTGGCGAAGTCGGTGGGGCCCTCGTAGAACGCCCGAAGGGCGGAGGGGCCGGCCGAGGTGTCGATTCCCGGTGTGATGTCGACGATGATGAGCTCGTCGACGAGCTCGGGGTGGGCGGCGGCAACCGCTGCCGCCGTCAGACCGCCGAGGGACTGACCGACGAGGATCTGCGGGCGGTTCGTCCATTCCCTCAACGCCTGAGCGACGTCCGGTGCGAGGGTGCGGCCGGAGTAGTCGGCGTCCGTTCGCCAGCTGGAGTCGCCGTGTCCGGCGAGATCGATCGCGAGGACGGGCCGTCCGAGCAGGAGGGCTGTGGTGTCCCAGGTGTGCGCATTGAGTCCGGCGCCGTGCAGGAGGGTGACTTCCGGATCGCCCTCTCCGTAACGGAGCGCGCTGAGTTCGCGGCCGTCGGCGAGCGTGAGGGTCACACGTTCGACACGCGGAACGGGCACGCTCAGCTTCTCTGCCTGCAGGGGGAGGTAGTGGAACTCGCCGTTGTCGGTCACGCCCATATTCTGCTCTCATCCCGAGGCTGGCGCGAAACCCGAGAGCAATTCGACAAATTATCACGCGTTCTGACTGTGCAGACAGCTCAGAAAGTGCGCATACGCCTGTGCGATATGATTTCGCGGTGCTGAGGATGCCTCCCAGTCGAGGTTGTTAGCCTCAGGCGGATGCGGTCCTCTCTTCTCTCCACGCACTTCCGCCCCGGCGCTCAGTTCGTGCTGAGCTGGAGCATTCCCGACTCCTTCGGAGGGATGACCGGAGCGCTGCTGCACCGCTCCCGCGCATTCGTCGAGCAGGCCGGTCGCCCGGTGGACATCCTCACGCTCGATGATCGCATCGACACCCCGGAGCTCGAACAGCGCCTTCGTGCCGATGGCGAGGTCATCGACGGCATGCGGATCATCAACATCTGGGACTGGTTCCGTGCGGTGGAGATCAACGGACGCGACGACGGTCCGCCGTCGCACGAGCATGACCCGATCGCTCCGGGCCCGAACGTGCAGGAATCAGGGCGTGACGGTGTCGTCCTGCTGAGGGAACTGCGCGATGAGGACGGGCAGGCGCGGTCGGTCGATCGCCTGCGCCCTGACGGGAGCCTCCTCGTCAGCGACCGGCGTGATGCCGAAGGCGGAACCCGGAGTGTCGTGCTCTACGACAGCGCCGGTGTGCCGGTGCGCAGTTGGGGCAGCGTCTGGGGCGTCTATCGCCACTGGCTGGATGAGATCATCGGCGGCCAGGAGAGCTTCCTCATCGTCGACTCCAAGACGGCGGCCCGTTTCGCGCGCACCTACCGGCGCCGCAACGTCGTCACCATGCACGTCCTGCACGGCTCGCATCGTTCGGCGGACGGGTCAGCCCTCAGCGCATCCCGCCGGAGCGTGCTGGAGAACCTGGCGCACTTCGATTCCGTCGTCCTGCTCACCAAGGCGCAGCGCGAGGATCTCGTGCGAGATCTCGGACCCTTCCCTCACCTGGCTGTCATCCCGAACGGGTTCGATCACGCGGCTGAGTCGAGCGCCACCGCCCAGACGCGCCGGCGCGGGCGCGGGGTCATGCTCTCCTCGCTCATCGCCCGCAAGCGCGTGTCCCACGCGATCAAGGCGATCGCCAGGGCTTCGCGCGAAGTGGACGTGACGCTGGACGTGTTCGGCGAGGGGGAGCGCCGGCCGCTGCTGGAGAAGACGATCGGATCCCTCGATGCATCCGACCGCGTGTCGCTGCGCGGCCATGACGTCGGTGCGCGGTCGACCTTCGCGACAGCGGACTTCATGCTGTTGACCTCGAAGGCCGAGGGGCTGCCTCTCGCCCTCGTCGAGGGCATGGCGGCAGGGTGCATCCCGATCGCATACGACATCGCCTACGGCCCGGCCGACGTGATCGATGACGGCAGGAACGGCTTCCTCGTGCCACCCGGTGACATCGACGCACTCGCGCAGCGCGTCGTCGCTCTCCAGCGGCTGCCAGAACGTGCCGTCGAGTCCATGCGGCGCCGTGCGCGGGCGACGGCGGAGCGCTTCGGAGACGCCTCCGTCACCCGCGCGTGGGCACGCGAGATGGAGCGGGCCTACGAGCGCAAGCACGCGGGCGATCCCGGAGCGTCCGTGGCGCGGCGGATACGCCGGGTGGCCGGGCGCGCCAAGCGCCGTGCGGTCAGGCTCAGCGGCGGGTACGACGACTCAGACGCGTGACAGCAGCCGCGTCGACGATGCGCCGGCGGCCTTCGCGAGCCGGTGCGCCGGCGCTTCGACGAACCGGTGGAACAGCTCCGCCATGATCAGGCTCGCCGGTATGCCGACCGCCATCACCCACGGCCAGTTCGCGCTGCCCCACAGATAGGTCAGGGTCGCCAGTATCGGGACGTGGACGAGGTAGAGGCTGTAGGAGACGCGGCCGAGCCACTGCGGTGTGCGGCCCTCGAGTGCGCCTCGAAAGGCCGGCCAGCCCATCGCTGCGACGATGATGAGGGCGGCACCGACGCCGGCCAGCCCCCAGCAGACCCGACCCGCGATGCTCCCAGGCGCGGCGATCGGCCGCGCGAGCCAGCTCGCGATCAGCAGGGTCAGGGCGAGGACGGTCACGCTCGGCCAGAAAGCCGCGTGGCGGCGGCGGCGCGCCCAGGCCAGCAGATCATCGATGCGCACGGCCATGAGAGCCCCGAGCATGAACACCGGCAGGTACACGAGTGCGGGTACGTCGATCACGCGCCCTGCGACCGTGAGCAGGCACGCGACGATCGCTGCGACGATCGCGTGACGGCGCAGCAGGACCGCGACCCCCACGAACAACGGAAGCGCGAGCGAGAAGATGAGCTCCCATCGCAGCGACCACAGCACGTTGTTGATGTCATAGCTGCGCAACAGGAGGAAGGACTCCTGCAGGAAGGACGACGGGGTCACGCCTGTGGCCTGCGCCTTCTGCATCCACGAGTCGTCGGGCATCGTCGACGGGTCGCGCGGCACCAGCGCGATGAGGATGGCGGCGAACACGACGGAGCCCCAGACCGGGAGGTAGAGCCGCAAGAGCCGAGTGGGGTAGTAGCGGAGCCAACGGAACCCGTCCCGCAGGACCGGGAGAGTGACCACCAGTCCGGAGAGCACGAAGAAGACGAGCACCGCCTCCGTGCCGGCGAACACCACTTTCCCAGGGCTCTGCGTGAGCCAGGTCGCGAGCCCGCCGTCGAGGTGCGGCATCGCGATGAGGCTGCAGTGGTAGACGAGCACGATCAGCGCGGCCGAGCCGCGGACCCCGTCCAGACTTGATATGCGCTGAGAGCTCGCCATCCCGGCCAACGGTACCCGGACGGTCTGAGCCTAAGCTGGGGACCATGAGCGAGACGCGTGTGCATCTGTCGAAGACCGAGCCGGCGGCGTACCAGGCTCTGGACGAGTTCTCCCGCTCCGTCGGCAGGATCTGCCGCGAGAACGGCATCGACGATCGCCTCAAGGAGATCGTCATGATCCACTGCTCTCAGCTCAACGGATGCGCCTACTGCACGCGCGTCCATCTCGATCGTGCGGTCACGGCAGGACTCGACATCGACACCCTCATGCAGATCGCGACCTGGCGCGAGAGCGGGGTGTTCTCGGATCGGGAGCGGGCCGCGCTCGAGCTCGCAGAGGCGTTCACCTTCATCCACGAGGAGGGGATCTCCGATGAGGTGTACGACCGCGTCGGCAGCGTGTTCACCGAGAAGGAGTACGCCGCACTCAGCTGGGCCTGCGTGTCGATCAACGCGTTCAACCGCATCGTGATCGCCGGACGCTATCCGGTGCCTCCCCGCCGAGCGGAGGCATCGGCGTGACGGTCCTCGATCTCCCCGGTGTCTTCAACGCCCGAGACGTCGGCGGGATGCCGGTCGCCGGCGGACGCATCCGGGAAGGGGCGCTGCTGCGCTCCGGGAGTCTCGTGGCGGCCACGGCTGCCGGGGTGTCCGAGATCGAACGCCGCGTCGCCCACATCGTCGACCTGCGCGACGGGCAGGAGGTCGCCGAGGCGCCATCGGCGGTGGCGTCGGTCCCCACCACGAATCTCCCGCTGTTCCTCGGCTCCGTCGCCTCGTTCTTCGACGACGACCTCAGCCTGGATGAGATGTACCGAAGCCTGCTCGAGAAGAGCGGAGAACGACTCGCCGACGCGATCCGCGTGATCGCGCGTGAGGAGCGGACGCTCGTGCACTGCACCGTCGGCAAGGACCGCACCGGTCTCACCGTGGCGCTGACGCTGTCGGCCGTGGGCGCGGAACGCGAGGCCGTCGTCGACGATTACGCGCTGACAGCGTCGCAGCTTCCCGCCGAACGCAATCGCCGTATCACCGCGTTCCTTCGTGCCCAGCATCCGCACGCCGAGAACGCGGTGGCACTTGCGACGCTCTCGCCGGCAGGGGTCATGCGCGGCCTGCTGGACGAGGTCGACAGCCGGTGGGGGTCGGCGGCGGACTACCTCCGTGCGCAGGGGATGGCGGACGCCGAACTCCTCTCGTTGCGGTCCGCACTCGTCGAACGGTGAGCCTGCGCCGCCGAGCAGCGGGCGTTCGAGATAGGTAAGGCAACCCTTCATAGGTGATATGCTGGCAGCATCATGACCACCTCCACCGAAGTGCGCGGCGGACGAGCCAGGCGACGCGAAGCGCGTCGACGCTCGCATCACCTGGTGACCGCCGACGAGACCTCGCTGCTCGAACTCGAGACGTTCCTGGCGACGCTTCCGCTGTGTGCCTCGGGCCGCGTGTTCATCGAAGTGCCGGACGCCCGCGACATCGGCGTCATCGAGGCACCCGCGCGGATGACCGTCACCTGGCTCGCGCGATCGTCGCGCTCCGGGGCACCGGGGAGCGGGCGCCCGTGCGCGCCCGGAACGGCACTGGCCCGCGCCACCTGCGCCTGGGCCGACGAGATGCTGTGCGACGACGAGATGCCGACGCACATCACTCTGCTGGGCGGCTACCTGGGTACTGCGGACATCGTCGAGCACCTCAAGACGGATCTTCGGGTGCCCGAGGCCGCGATCAGCGTTCCCGAGCGCTTCGGCCTGCTGTCCTCCGAGAACTGACGTAGTTGCCGTCCTCGAGACCGGCCTCGATCTCGAACCGATTCCGTAGCGGGTCCTGCCCGGCGAACAGGTAGAGCACCGGCATGAGGAATCCGTATCGCAGCCACTGCGTCTTGTGCACGGCCTCGTGGCGGAGGACAGCGGTGCTCGGCGCGGCGTCGCCGGTCAGATAGCATCCGCCGACGCAGACGCCGCCGCGCCGGTAGGCCCACGACGGCATGCCGCGGAAGACCCACAGTCCTGCACGCCGCTCCACCGGGCCGGTACTCCACAGCGCACCCCACACCCAGCCCACGGCCGTGCCCCACGCGTAGCCGAGGCGGCTGATGGGGGATCGCAGAAGGAATGAGGGGATGCGGCGGTCGCACCGGCGTCCGCGCGCGAGGGCGGCGTCGGCCGCCGGTCGCCAGTCGTCGGTCATGCGACAGCACCCACCAGACGGAGGATCGCGCCGAGGTCGTCCACGGCATCCGCGGGAGAGCGTGGGGCGAACCCGGCGATGGTCGCACCGGCGAGCGGCATCACATCGCGCACGGCGCGGATCGCGGCGACCACCGCCGCCGGACTCGCCCCGAACGGTGCCGCCGATGAGACACCGGCCATCTCCGCCGGGTCGAGCACGTCGACGTCGATGTGGATCCAGACGCGGGATGCGCCGGTCCGGGCCACTGCGGCCGCGAGTGCCCCCGGATCGTCGAGGTCACGGACGTCCAGTCGTCCCAACCGCGCGAGGGGCTCCTCCTCGCCGGCGTCGATGACGCGCGCGCCGACCGAGATCACGCGCTCCGGGGAGAGCCCTGGGGTGAGGGCGAGCTGCGGCTCTCCCTCACCGAGGATCGCGCGCAGCGCCATGCCGGAGAACGCCCCGGATGGCGAGGACGCATCGGTGTGCAGGTCAGGATGAGCGTCGAACCACACCAGTGCGAGGTCGTCGCGCTCGAGGGTGTCGAGAGCGGCGACGGTGATGCTGCAGTCCCCGCCGATCAGCAGCGTGTCCGGCGCCATCGCGTCCGCGATCATCGTGCGGATGCGCTGAACGGAGCTCAGGCGATGGACGCCGGTCCCCAGCGACTCGCCGGCCTCGAGCGGGATGTCGAGGACCGTGGTGGCACGGCGGGGAAGGTCGCCGGCGATCGCCGATGCGCCATCGACGAGAAGCATCGCTCTGGCGGAGGGAGAACCCTGCCACTGCGGGACCACGAGGAACTCGGCCATCAGGGTTCACCCCCCACCTTCATCGATGTCTCAGGACTCGAGCTGCGACTGCGCCTGCGAGCGGCCGCCGGCCTTCAGCTCGGCCAGACGCGCCTCGACCTCGGTGAGCTCTCCGAGATCCTCGAGGCTCTCGAACTGCGCGTCGAGGCTGGAGGCGGCCAGTTCCACCTTGCCCTGGGCGAGTGCCTCCTGGCGGCGGACCTTGTCCTCGAAGCGACCGAGCTCACTCGTCGGGTCGAGCACGTTGATCGAGGAGACGGCATCCTGCACCTTCGTCTGCGCCTCGGCGACCTTGGCGCGTGCGAGCAGCTCGCTGCGCTTGGCCTTGAGTTCTCCGAGCTTCTCCTTCATGCCGTTCAGACCGGCCTTGAGCTTGTCGACGACCTCGGTCTGCGCGGCGATGGTCGGCTCAGCGCCGGTCGCCTCGCGCTCGGAGCTGATCTG